>NZ_AQRC01000004.1 GCF_000737065.1 Thioclava atlantica
CACGCGGGAGCCATCCATACATGGTCCGAGGACAATGCCGAGCGCGTATTTCGCCAGGGATGCAAAGTGAGATATGCGTTCGTGGCCGAGCATCGCGGGCAGTTCTCCGTCAGAGCCATGTGCCGCTGCCTTCGTATCCAACCGAGTGGGCTCTCAGCGTGGCTGAAGGCGCCGCTGAGCAAGCGGGCTCAGGAAGATAGACGACAGACTGCGATGCTGAAGGAGGCATGGGTGGAAAGTGGCAAGGTCTACGGTCACCGCAAACTGCATGACGACCTTCTCGAGCAAGGCGAAAGCGTCTGCCTGAACCGTGTTGCCCGCCTGACCAAGCTGGCCGGCATCAAGGCGCAGATCGGCTACAAGCGCCGACCGGGAAAGTATGGCGGAAAGCCTTCGGTCTTGGTCGACAACACTCTGGACCGACAGTTCGACGTGGCGACACGGGATAAGGCCTGGGTGACCGAAATCACCTATATCCGCACGCAGGAAGGCTTCGCCTATCTCGTCGTGGTCATTGATCTCTTCTCGCGTCGTGTCGTCGGCTGGGCAATGAAGAGCCGCCAGACGACAGACGTTGTCCTGCAAGCGCTGCTGATGGCGACATAGCGGAGAAAACCCCGGGCGAAGGTTCTGATCCATTCGGACAAGGCAGCCAATTCACCAGCATGGACTGGGCGGCGTTCGTTCGGGCCCACAATCTGAAGCACCCGATGAGCCGCCGCGGAAACTGCCATGACAACGCGGTAGCTGAGAGCTTCTTCAACCTGCTCAAACGTGAGCGGATCAGGCGACGAAACTACCGAACACGGGAAGAAGCCACGCAGGATGTGTTCGACTACATCGAGATGTTCTACAACCCGAAGCGCAAGCACGCCCGAAACGGAATTCTGTCGCCCGTCGACTTCGAGCGGCAGCAAAAACTGAGACACGAAGGCGTCTAAGAAACGCCGGGCTATTCAACATCTAAAAGAATATTCATCAAAACGCTTTCACGCACGCCTCGTGATCATCAAAAGCGTCTTGATACTGAGAAGCCAAGAAAATTGTCATCGAAGACATCGGCAGAACTTCGGATTAGGGAATAGGAAATCTCGGCGCTCCACCGCCACGGCAGCGATCGGATCATCTGAACGGTAAGCGTGCGGTCTCGACGCGGTTGGCCTAAGTAAAGAGATCCACGGCTCTCTTCTCGGTGGAAGAAAACGCTCGTTGGCCGTCCCGCAATCAAACCTGATATACCAATACCAACCCTGTTGCGCATCACGAGCTCCCCCAAAACCGCATCGCCGAATGAGAAATTGGTGTTCAGCGCAAATCCAGTTCGCAAAGCAGAAATCATGCCGAGCGAAACAATGTTCTGGTTGGAACCCCCGTTCGCCAACTCCCGCTTTCTGGACACTCCAATCGTTAGCTCGTGAAAGCTCTGTCCGACGAGCAACTCCTGCCTCAATGTGAGGCTGCCGGAGATCCCGCGATCTTGTCCCAGATCGAAAACCTGCTTGTAACCACTCAGGCAACTGGAGAGCCATGTCGCAGTATTGAACATGCGCTCGACGCAGAGGCTGCCCGATAATTGCGTTTTGTCGACACGTTGTTGAGGGGCATAGCCCAGTTCGACCTGCCCTACCCCAGAGAGAGCCAATCCATCCGCAAGCGGCATTGCAAAACTGGCTTGGCCATCCAGCCCCACCAACGCGCCCTTCTTGCGGACATCGTCAGGATTGATTTGAAAGGTCAGCCCACCGACGGTGAGGGAAGAAACGGGAAATCCGCCATTTAGATTGCTGTCGTAGCGGATAAACGGGGAAACGTGCGCTTCGATCCTTGATGCCACCAAGACGCGCCCTTCAAACGCGAGCGAAATCAAGAGACGCCGCATTTCCCAGCGATCCCGAAGTGATCTTTCCGGCTGGGAGAGCGCGAATACCGCCAGTCGCGGGGCGCCGGAGAGTGCAATCGCTTCATCGCTCGATGACGAGAAAGCAGGCTCCGCAGAGAGAACCGCGATGGCGACAGCAAATAACAGTCTGGCAATACCCAATTTCTATGCCCTTTCGTGATCCAAAACTGTCGGTGCATATAAGAACATGAAAACAAAGTCAAAATCTTCATGCCGCGAGATCTGGCCGCGCGCCGATCGCATTCTCGTCCACTGAGGCAACGCGCGGCAACAAGACAATCGGAAGGGAAAAAATGAAACTAGTGCGAGGTTCAGTTCTGATCGCGGCGGTCGCGCTCTCTGCCTGCGGTGGCGGTGGCTCCGTCGTCGCCCCGCCGGTCTACGATCCGCTCGTGGCGCCCGACGGCTCGGATATTTCGAGCGTGATCGCCTTTGCGAAAAAAGGCGGAACGATCGATCTGGGCAATGGTGTGACGCGCTACACCAACACTCAGGTGATCAACTCCAAGAAGTATGCCGCCTGGGTGGATGTGCTTCCCGGTTACGGCGATGCGCTCGTGAGCTTCCAGACCGACGATCAGGGTGTCACCTACACGATGACCGGCGATACCCCGACCGTGGTGAGCGCGCCCACCGGCGTCTACACGGGCCAGATCGAACTGTCCTACAAGCAGACCAGTGCCGATACCTGGCGCGTGGCGACGGGGAATGTCTCGGTCAACCTCGATCTCGCCAACGGCACCGCGGCGATCGACTCGATCGCGAGCAATGCCGACAACAACATCGAGGTGTTCGGCAACGCGACGGTCTCGGGCGCTCAGCTCGCTTCCAACACGATGACGATGCGGATGCGCGATGGCGCGGGCACCCTCCTCTACGACAAGACCGGCTCGCTCGACGGGAAGATCATCACCGGCACCGACACCTCGGCGATCGTCGGCACCGTCAATGCGACCGACTCCGCGGATGGCTACGAGCTCAATGGTGGCCTGACCACCGGCTACAATGCCGCCTGCACCGCGAACCCGAGCTGCTGATCCACAGGCAGGCCGCCGGCCAAACAAATGAAGCCCGGAGCCTTCCTCCGGGCTTTTCTTCATCCGCCACGAACATCCCGAATAACGCGAGCACGCATCCGGCCGCGTCTTGGTCGAAAAAAAGATCTACATCTCTCATGCCAGTGACGCACTGCACCGGTGGAAATCGGTCATTCATTCAACAGAACTAACCGAAAAGACGCCCAAGCGGACGACAATACGACACGGCTTTCCTTCGAATACGGCGAGGAAGGAATTTCATAAAACTCAGATCAACCCCGCGCGAATAGCCGCTGCAACCGCTGCAGTCTTGTTTGTCGCTTCGAGCTTTTGACATGCATTTCTGAGATAGCCGTTAATACTCTGTTCTTTCAGGCCCAATATTGCCCCGGTCTCCCAAGATGTCTTCCCCGAAGCAGCCCAGAAAAGCACTTCGCGCTCACGCTTTGACAGTCCCACGAAACGACCTGTGCGTGCATAGCTTGGAAATACATCATTGTGGAATTCGAGTGCCAAGCTACGCGCCCGGTTCGCCAAAGCCTCCATTGCCTTGACACCAGGAGAGCTCCGCTCGCCCGTGGTAAGGCTCAGCATGCTCCAATGTCGCGGCCCGCTTCGGATCGGCACGGAGAAGCCGATGGAAGTTATCCCATGCGCATTAGAGAGCTGGAAGAAGCGCCGCGCAGAGACACTCTTCTCAAGAAGTTCGTTCCAAGAAAACAAACGGCCATGGCAAAAATTTTCCTGGAGGACCGGGTCCAGTGCGCCTACCCCTTCAAGAAGGTAAGCGTCGCGCCATTCGTTTGAATAGTTCGACAACACGGCAGCGCCGTCAGAGAATTGACCGCCCGAAATCGAGCGTGCGTAAGCGAATTGGCAAAACCCATGAGCCTCCGCGAAGCGGTTCAGGTCAGATTTTGCATAAAAGATTTCGACGGGGAAATTTTGTTCTCTAGACGACATGGAAAGGAAAAGAAGAAATAGGATTCTCCCTTAGCTACCCCCAAAGCGGATCAATTTGAACTGAGAATTTTTCAGACCTACGCAAACGGTCAGAAAGCGCCCTCCGATCGCGACCGCGTCGCCTCGGCGAATTTCTTCGATTCCACTCAAGACAAAACGCCGATCTAGCCTTTCACTCCTCACTCGCAGCCAACCACTGAGCGAGGGCACGCCTGATCATTTCCGGTCGGGTCGGCAGATCGCTCTCGAGCCTCCGGCGTTCGTCGATCGCCTGCAGCATCTCGCGACTGAGACGAAGGTTCACCGCCTCTGTATCTACCCGCGGCCGGCCTTTCTTCTTCTCTTCCATGACACCGAATCCTTTTAGTTGACACTTTGGTTTTTTGGTGCCATATTATGCGAGCGAAGGCAAGGGATTAGGGCCCCTCGCCAACGCTCTCACCACAGCCAATCTCGTCACAGGAGACCGACCATGGCTAATTTCGTCACTACCACGCGCACAGCCGCGAATGAAGACGCGTCCACCTACATTCCCTCCCCGATCTCGACGCTCTTCGAGCGCTTGTTGCTCGCGCTCGCCGAGGTGATCGAGTGCAATCGCGATCTCGCCGATATCGATATCTGGGACATTGCCTGCAGCGGCTGGCTCAAGGCGACGGAACTCGCCGAGGAGCGCCTCGGTGCCTTGGTCCATGATCTCCTGAACGCGGATGTCGTGCGCCCCGCCGACCGGCCGCTCAGGCTCGCGGCTTTCATGCTGCATCTGACGATGGACGCGGCCGGTCCCAAAGAGGTTGCGCGCTTCGCCGCGATCGCCCGCCTCAAGGCGGAGGACTTCCTGCTGACCGACGAGACCGCAACCCATCGCCATGTCAACGCGATGACCCGCTCGGCGCTCGCGCTCTTCGAGGGGTTCGTCGCGCTCGACCTCTGCGGTCACGATCCTTGCGCGGATCTCGCCGCCAGCATCTGACCCTCCTCCCCTTCCCGATACCCTGTTCGCCTGCCCTGCCGGGCCGCCGGCCCGGCTGAACGGGGACGCGCTTGCGGGCGGCGCCGCCTGTGGTGGCGCCCGCACCTTCCTCCCGGCGCACGCTTCCGCGCGCCCTCCCCCTCTCCCCCCATACGTCTGCACAAGGAGGTCTGGCCATGTCCCAGCCCATCCCGAACACCCTGCCCATTGGCGGGACGCCCCAGCCCATCCATCCCGGCGCGCTTCATGCGCATTGGAAGAAGATGGCGCGCAAGAAAGGCTTCGAGCTCATCGCCCGCGTCACGGACCGCTACCACCTGGCACTCCGGTGCAAGTGCTGCGGCGAGCTCTCCTCGACGAAGCTCTTCGTCCTGATGAACGCCCGCCCCCTCTGCCCCCATTGCCTCGCGCGGCGCAGGCAGAGCCGGGCGAGGCGCGCGCATCTGCGCTTCCTGCGCCGCGATCCGTCGGACACCCGATACGGAGTCTACAAGGCACCTTGCGGCCATGAGCTCCGCCGGCAGTTCGGCTTTGTCGAACGGATCGCGCGCGGCGAGGTGAGCCACCGCTGCGAGACCTGCCAGCACGCGCGTGAGCAGGAGGAGGCGATCGCCCGCGGCTGGCAGCTGATCGGCCCCGACCCCGAAGGCAATCACAACTACCGGCTCTACCGGCATAAAGAGGGCTGTGGCATCGTCACGCGCATCGCGCGGGTGAACATGAAGACCGGTCGGTTCGACTGCCCCCAATGTGGTGAATGCTGGTCGGCGGAGCCGAGCGCCATCTACCTGATGCGCATCACGCTTGCGCCGGACAAGCATGTCGTGAAGCTCGGCTTCTCGCGCGATCCCGAGAGCCGCCTGCTCCACCAGCTCCATCGGGTTCCGGATCTGCCGCGGCAATTGATCAAATCCGTCCCGATCCGGTCGGGGCGTCAGGCGCAGCGGCTCGAGAAGAAGCTCCACGCCTGGCTCGCGACCCGTTTTCCCGAGGGGCGCGTTCCGCCCGAGGAGTTCGCGCACCTGCTCAAGGTGAAGTCGGAGATCTACCGGCCCGAGCTCGAGCAACCGATCTCGCAAAAGCTCGACCGGCTGATGCGCAAGGAGCGCCGTGCGGCCTCGCGCAGCCGCACCAAGCACCGCGCCCGCCAGGTGCGCCTCCGCAAGGTGCGGCGCTGACCGCGGGCGTCCACGACACAGCCCCTCTCCCTGGTGGCCCCCATCCCGGGGCCACCGCCTCCTCCCTTTCCTTCCCTCTTTCTCCCCTCCCCCATAAGACGAGGTTCCGCCATGACCCAATTCGACCTGTCCCCGAGCTGGGGCCCGCTCGCGCTCGAAGCCGTCTTTCGCCTGCGCGACGAGATGAGCGACAAGCGCCCCGCACCGACCTCATCCGCGTCACGCCGCGCACCCGGCAGCAGCAACGGCGGAGACGATGGATATGACCTCGAGTTCGACGGGGGCCATCTGCACCTCTCTGGTCCCGAGGCCCAGCCCCAAGAGCCGGGCGCGAAAGCGCTTCCCGGCTCGATCATCACGCCGCATCTGCTCCTCCTGACCTTGCGGCTCGCCGCAACCTTCGGAACCGCAGAGCGCATCGAGGCGCTCACGCGCCCCGGAGCGGTCACGCTCCTTCAGGGTGCTAGCCGCGAGGATATGAGCGAGATCGCGGATCGTATTGCTGCGCTCTTCCTGCCGCCATCGGCCACCCCGCCTCGCGACAAGCTGCAACGCGACATCGACGCGCTCGCACGGCTCTCGATCCTGCTCCCGAGCCGGACCAAGACGCAGCCGCCCGAAAGGGAGATCCGCGAGGGGCTCGAGACCCACCGCGCGACCCTCATCCTGCTTCCCGACGACATCCGTCTGCCGCGTGCGCTTCTCACACTCCTGCCCGTTCCCCTCACCCTCGCGCCGGTCGACCGGGAGATCACGCTTGCCCAGCTCGCAATGACCTATTCCGAGGGGATCGATCTGGAGGCCCTGCGCCGCGCGCTTCCCGAGAACGCCGCCCTCGCCTCGGTCCCGCAAGCTGCCCGAGCCCTCGCGCTGCGCGCACCGAGTGCGCTTGAAGCGGCCAATCAACTCGCCAAGGCGGCGCGACCCCGCGTGATCACCGCAGGCCCCGACCTCGATCAGATCGCCGGTGACACCGAGGCGCTGCGCATCGCGAAGCGCATGGTGCGCGATCTGGCCGACTGGAAGGCGCGCAAGATCGACTGGTCGGAGGCAACGCGCTCGGCGCTCTTCTTCGGTCCTCCCGGCTCCGGCAAGACCTGGCTCGCGCGCGCGATGGGCGCAAGCGCCGGGGTCACCTTCATCTCGGCGGGCTTCGGGGAATGGCAAGCAGCAGGACATCTGGGCGACATGCTCGGCGCGATGCGCCGCTCCTTCGCCGAAGCCCGGGCCGCGGCCCCCGCGATCCTCTTCATCGATGAGACCGATGCGGCGGGCTCGCGCTTCGGCGGCGACCAGCACGGCAAGACGTATCAGCGCCAGGTCATCAACGCCTTTCTGCAGGAGATCGATGCGCTCATGCTATCCGAAGGCGTGCTTCTGGTCGGCGCGACGAACGATCCCGGCGCGATCGATCCCGCCATTCTCCGCCCCGGGCGTTTCGACACCCATGTCGAGGTCCCCCTGCCCGATGCGACCGCGCTCGAGGGGATGTTGCGGGCGCAATGCGATTGGCCGGAGGAGACGCTGCGTGCCCTCGCGCGCGCCGCCGTCGGCCAGTCCGCTGCCGAGCTCGATGCCGCAATCCGCGCCGCGCGCTCGGAGGCCCGCGACGAGGGGCGCCCTCTCGTCGTCGAAGATCTCGCACGACAGCTCACGACCCTGCAGGTAACCGACCCGTCCCATGACTGGCGCGTGGCCCTGCACGAATGCGGCCATGCCATCGCCTATGCCGCCCTGGGGCTCAGCGCGACCAGCCGTCTCGTGCTCACCCGCAATGGCGGCGGCGAGGCCCATGGCGCCCCCACCCGCGCCCTCAGCAGCCTTTCCGATCTCGAAGACGACATGACCTGCCTGCTGGCAGGTCGCGCGGCCGAGAGCCTCGTGCTCGGCGAAGCCTCGGCCGGGGCCGGCGGGACGCAGGACTCCGATCTCGCGCGCGCCACCCGGCATGCGGTCGGGATCGAGACCCGCTATGGTCTCGGCCATCACCAGCTGGTCTGGCTCGACGCGCCCGATCATGTCGCCCTGCACAACCCCCACGTTTACGGCCGGGTGCGGGCCCGGATCGCCAAGGCCGAGACCCGCGCCCGCGCCCTTCTCCACGCACGCCAAGCCACGCTCGAGGCGATGGCGCAGGCGCTGCTCGAGAGGCGCGAGCTGAAGGGCGAGGAGTTGGCGCGGTGGTTGGCACCGCTGTGCTCGCCGCAGCCCTCGTCCCCCTCGCCCGAGGCGCCCCGCGACGGGCTGTGCCCGCGCGAAGACATGTAAGGCATCACGAGGGACGCACGCGAAATCGGGCCCGATTTCCACCACTCTCTAGGTTCTAGTGCGCGCGAGACTGGGCCGGAGGGGTGCGGGGCGATCAAAAAAACCGTCGCGGCGGCCAAATCATCCTGTCCCCTAACGGGGACAGGATGCCCCAGAAACACCCCCTCAAGCAATTGGTTATCCACAGCTTTCTGGGGATAACTCCCCTCTTCCCCATGATTCGCGGCGAAAAATGAACTATTTTGAGAATGCAACCCGGACGGGCAACCCGAGCCGGACTTCTAGATCAAACGCGCAATTCGCGCAAACCGAGGAGACCCGCCATGAGCAACAACGCCCCCACGCGATACTATACGATCAACCAAGTCGCAGAGATGTTCGGCGTGACACGCGCAACGATCGACAGGTGGCACCGTGATCGGCCTGACTTCCCGCGGAAGGTTTCGCTCGGAATGAACTGCGCCCGTTTTCGCGTCGCGGATATCGAAAACTGGATCGCCCGTGTTGAGGGAGAGCGGCTCGGTGTCTGAACGAAGAACAGCCATCGTGAAGCTCCGGCTGTCTCCGAAGGAACACCATTTTCTTGAGAGCGAGCGGAAAGCCGCAGGCAGTCCAACGCGTGGAAAATACCTACGAGACCGTGTGCTCGCCGGA
Organism: Thioclava atlantica; assembly: GCF_000737065.1. GTDB lineage: Bacteria > Pseudomonadota > Alphaproteobacteria > Rhodobacterales > Rhodobacteraceae > Thioclava > Thioclava atlantica. The sequence goes on from NZ_AQRC01000004.1 coordinate 8,974, forward strand.
ATAGCGCCAGGCCAGGCGAAGGGGGCCGAGATCGCTGAACAACTCGGGCGACTTTCTCTCGCGGTGAACGCGCTCGGTCCACGATTGTCGGGGGAAGGCCGCGCACTCGCGAGAGAGGTTCGCGACTTGGCCGCTGCAATTCGCGCTTGGTCGGAGACCTGACGATGCGGGCTCACACGAAGCGCCATCGGGACGCGAAATTCATCGAGGATTACATATTCAGAGATGGGGCTGATCCCATCGGCGGCACGTTGATCCTCGAAAATCGGCACGCATTGCGAAAGCAGTTCGAGCGTTTCGGAGATGGCGGGGAATTCCTTCACATCACCCTCTCACTACCCAAAGGGCTGCTCGCCGATCGCGAACTCTGGGTGCAGATTATTCTGACGCAGTTGGAACTGATGCAGCTGCCGCCTCACCAGATCCCGTGGGTCGCGGCCCGCCATATCGACGCCGAATGCGACCATGTTCATGTCGCGGTCATCCTCCAGACATTTCTGGGCGATCGAGTGAAAGCCACCCTGTCGCGACGCAAAACTGATCGCAACCATCAAGAGATGGCCAAGATGCTCGGGTTGCCCGTGCCGGAGTATTTCGACCCATCGTTTCCGACATTTTCCCCTCCAACACCGGAGCGCAACCTTACAAACGCCAAGGCAAAATCCCTGCATGGTGCTTTCACAGCCATCTTCGCGCTGGATCCCCCCACCTCCATCGAAGAACTCGCCGCCCTACTGGAGGCTATGCCAGAGCCCATCATTCTGACCACTGATGTGAACATCTACGGCAAGCAGAGCCACCTTTTCGAAACCCCCTACGGCTTTCTACGCGGCAGCGAACTTGGCACCGCCTGGGAACCACGCCACCTCAAGGCTCGGCTTTTGCTCGCCAAAGCCTTACCCGTCGCGCGCCTCATCTGCGAGCTCCCACCCATCCAAACCAAACTGGAGAACATTACCCGTGCCGCAAGAACCGAAATCGATGCAACCTGTCTCCTCTTGGGAGGTGGTGATCAATCGCCTGGTAGCGCTCGACAAGAAAACCGACACACTTCTTCCGCTCAGGGAACTCCTCAAGCTTCTGGAACGCTCCAACTCGGATTTGGCGGAGCAGTTCCTCGCAGCGCTTTCCACATTGAACACGGAACTGCGGTTGAACCGGGAACTCCGGCACCAACAAGAAGAAGCGCTCAAAGCAAGCGTGGAGCTGCAGCAGGTCCTGGAGGAAAAGCTGGGAGAACTCGATCAAAGGCTCCTGAAGATCGAGATCATTTTACTGCGGTTGATGCGGATCATGGCAATCCCGATGAAATGACCTTCGGCGCTTGGCTTGCTCAAGCACTCTACCTGCTCAGGAAAGGTTTTCGCGGCTGGAGTTGGCGGCGGATCCCCGATCGCCACGCGATCAAGGTGGTTTTCGGAGCTGGAGACGAAGTGGTCATTTCTGCCGAGGCCATGGAAATCTGCAGAGATGGGCAGAATGCCGCGGAGCTTGCGAACGTGTTCGAACCATTTCAGTCTGCTAATGAACCCAAACCCTCCGCAAAATCGGCGCCATTGCCCTCACCTTCGGACGAGGGGCCGGAATTCTAGTATTTGCAGATGCGTCCCCGGGTGTATCCCCAGCGACTTAACAACAGGCAGACACCCTTAGATCGAGCCGAAAGAAACGGCAAAACCCTAATATTTCTAAGAGTTAGATGGCGCCCGGCGGCGGCTTCGAACCACCGACACGCGATTTTCAATCCCCCCGTTTTTGTGGGGACTTGGTCGTAGAATCTACGCGGCCATTCTCAGTTTCTGGGCGGGGGTCATAGCAACGTTGGACTGTGCGGCGGGGATCAGATCAGGCTCGTTCGCCAGAAATAATAGGGCGGCTTCAACATGCGTTGCACCGACCGGGGCGTCGCCTCCGACCGCTCTTTCAACTGCGGAAAGCAATGCGGAAGTTTTTGCCTCAGGGCTATTAACTTCGCAGCGTTCAGAGCTGTCTGAGCATGCGCTCGACTGCATGGAATCCTGCAAATCCCGGTGATACGTGTCAGATGGTTTCAAGAGTGCTGTGGGGAGTAAAGGCCTCCTCACTGATCCTTTTGGGCTTGGTGAAGGATTTCGTTCGCGCAGTTTTCTTCTGAGGCTCGGAAGTCGCTTTATCCTGTGCTTTTATGGATTCAACACACCGTGCATAGGCGGCAGCGAATTCCCGATAAAGGTGCTCTGGAACGCCGCGGTAAGTGATCTCCCTGCCATCACTGAACGAGACGAGCATATCGCCATCTTTCCAATCGATGCGCGATATCAAACCGTATGGAGAGGCTGAAAATACGTGAGGCATGACGATTCCTCGCTCAATCGGCCAGCCCCTTAGTTAAATTACCACAAACAACCTGTGATTGCAATGTTTTGCCGTGTATCGCTCGTTTGCGAGCAGTTCGGGCTAGCCATAGACGCCGCTTGAGTGACCTGTCACGTGGTTTTTCCTGCATGATTTGCGCAAGCAGACCGCTTAGTGGCGGTTGGTTGCGCAGTGTCTCAGAATGCTTGATGTCAAATGAATTAAAGATATATTTTTCGTATGCCTTTTACGGATGAACGCGCTGATGAAACGGTTCGCAGGATCAATTTCCTGCTCGCTTCACGACGCCTGAAAGTCTGGGAGCGCAACCTCCTGCAAGATGCGCTCGCTAAATTCGAAAGACATGGCAATCGGATGCAGCTCAGCACCTCAGAGGCGAAGGCAATCTCGAAACTCATTTCCAAAAATCTCGATGGCAACACTGCGCAGCAGGTCGGGTCTTTTGTCGATGAGGCTGCGCGTAGAGGTCAGATGAGTGACACGGCACTCGGAGTAAGGCTGCGACGCGCATGGATTCCGATGCTCGTCCCGATCGCCGGGATCGCGTTGATAGCTTTTGTCGGAGTGGAGCGGGGGGCCGATTATATTGGGCCTCTTTCCCATATGTTACAAGGAACGAGGATCTCTGGCCCCGTGATGGGAGTGCAAGAGGGCAATGTTGTTGACATCGACGGCCGCCGAATTCGAATGGAATCCATAGATTGTCCCGCGCCCGCTGCGCAGGAAAGCAACGATGCGACCGCACACTTGCGTAAACTCGTCGGCAAAGAAACGGTCACCTGTGAAGTCATCCGGCAGGATGGCGACGGCCAGAATATCGGGAGTTGTGTTCTCTCAGATGGCCGTAATCTCGCAGCGCTCATGGTTCTGGATGGCTATTGCCACGACAACTCGTGATCGCATTGGAATAGCTGCCGGGATTACGGCTCCCTGCGCAGACATGTCCGATGCCCCGCTCGAGTGCCACGGCTCCCGGCGTCGATCGCACGGCCTGACTTCGGCTGGATCCAGTGGGTCGTTTCGAAGTGGTCTAGATTACGAGCTCCCGAGGAAGGATGCTTCATGCAACCCTAGAGTGCGGGGCCTTTTGAATTTCACGTTCTTGCCTTTATGTGCGCCCATCTCCGCCTTTTCCCCGCCGCATTGTGGCCGCAGCCTTTAAATTATGGATAATGAATGAAGCTTTCGTATCGAGGGCCCAACATGAAAATACTGCGTGCTCTTCGTTCCCTTGTTGTGTATTTTTGTCCGCGTTGTGACCCGATTGTGGCTGCGCGGCTTGATGAAATTCGCCGGATCTCTCAAGAGTAATCCCTCCCGATGCGCTTTCACTGACCCCGTAAGAGCGCATCCGGTGAACTCTGGTGAAGCCCCTATCGCTCAGAGTTTGCCATGAAAGCAGCCGGACAGTTGTCCGGCTGCTTTTGTTTCGAGTTTGGAGTTTTGCCTTCGAAATGCGAACTCGCTTTGATGCACAGGTCGCTCAAGGACGAAATGGGCCGGAGCGCGGCGGGGGACGAGTTCACATGTATCTTATCCTTCGTATCACCGAGACAGCTGTCCGGCGGGCTCTTTGCGTAGCAAGGTGTTTTGGTCGATCATGAAGTCATTGGAGATCGGATAGGCGGCCGCACCGAGGGCGCGAATGATGGAACCGAAATGACCGGCACAAATTTCGGGCCGATATACCCCCTGAAGATCGAGGTGGGAGAAATGCCGGTCAACTTCAGCAACGAGGCGATCGCGGATAGTGTGGGGAAGAGCGCCGTCTATGATCACCGCTTCGAAATCGATCACGGCCTGTGCCGAGACGATCGCATGAGCGAGGCTCCTGGAGGCTCGCGTAATCCAACGAGAAAGCACGGGTTCGAGCGCCGACCAGTCTGCACTGTCATCATATAGTAACTTGGTGTCGCAGTTATGCTCCCCCAAGAGGCGCTCGAGGACAGCTAGCGAAGCGTGGTCGATCAAGCGATGACCTCCGGGCTCGTCGGGGATTCGTAGTGGTCCAAAGCCGCCGGAGTTTCCCCAACGCCCTGGAAACACGCTGCCATTGAGAACGACACCGCCCCCGATAAATGTGCCGACGAAGAAATAGATGTAATCCTGCTTGTCGGTTGGCGGCCCAAAAACAAGCTCGCCGCGACAGGCGGCAGTGCCGTCATTCTCGATGGAAATTGGCCCAGGGAGAAGCGAGTCCAGTTCGGCCTTAACGTCGAAGTTTCGCCATTTCTCTAATTCTGCACGCGGGGCCACGAATTCCTCGGCCCAGTGCCAGAGTTCCGAGGGCATCGCGATCCCACTCGCCGCTAAATCCTCGCGCTTGAGCTTGGCCGAGCGCAGTAGTGGACGCAGGTTTTCCTTGATGAAGGAGATCAGACCTTTGGGGGTCGGGTAGTCGTGCGAAGTGGAGCGCCGCGCGGCGACCCCGCCGACAAAGTCGACCGCGACCATGTCGAAGCTCCGACGGCCGATTTTCAGGCCGAGGTAGTGCCTTGCCTCAGGATTGAGGTGCATCGGCACTGACGGCTGGCCAACACGTCCCCGAAGAGGGTCTCCTCGAAGCAGCAGCCCGTCGTTCTCCAGCGCCTTGAATATCTCTGACACTGCGTTCGCCGACAGCCCGGTGGCGCGGGTTGCCTCAGCTTTAGTAAGCGTGCCGTGGCGTCGAATTAGGTGAAGAACAAGGCGCTCATTGACGTCTCTCACCGTCAATTGGTTGGAGCCCTTGAGGGGCACAGATTTCAGCGGTCTGTCTCGGCGTCCTGGGGTCATCGTTCACCATGTCGGGGGTGCGCGCGGGGGTGGGCGTCGCGTAGCTAAGGGTGCTCGGATGCTACGTTGGGGACGTTTTAGGCGCAAGCATTCTGGTGAATTTCGCTCTATTAAAACTTCATCCGGAAGTTTTTATTGACAGATGAAAACCAGAGAGAGTAGTTCTCGACTAGCTTCACGGAAGGGAGGAGATTCCGGTCTTGGCGGCGCATCGGCCCGGAAATTGATGCGTTACGTCGTTCGATCGGACGGAAATAACTTTTCCATGAAGTTCTCAACGATCGCTTTGGATGCTGAACAGCAAGGGAGAAGGTTATGAAATTCGCAAAAGGGTGCGTCGTGGGTCTTTGTGCATCGGTCGCTCTGGTTGGCATCGCCACCGGGGCGTCGGCTCAGACATCCGCCTGCCTGATCACGAAGACGGATACGAACCCGTTTTTCGTGAAGATGAAGGAAGGGGCGGTGGCGAAGGCCAACGAGCTCGGGATCAAGCTCAACACCTATGCCGGCAAGATCGACGGGGATGTCGAGAGCCAGGTGGCCGCGGTGGAGAGCTGCATGGCCGCGGGCGCCAAGGGCATCCTGATCACGCCCTCCGACAGCCGCGCGCTGGCACCGGTGGTCGAGAAGGCACGCGCCGCGGGCGCGCTGGTGATCGCGCTCGATACCCCCTTCGAGCCCGCGGACACGGCCGACGCCACCTTCGCGACCGACAATTTCAAGGCGGGCGAGATGATCGGGGAATGGGCCAAGGCGCGGATGGGCGACAAGGCGGCGGATGCGAAGATCGCCTTCCTCGATCTCAACGCGAGCCAGGTCTCGGTCGATTACCTGCGCGATCAGGGCTTCATGAAAGGCTTCGGCATTGACGTGAAGGACGCCAAGAAGATCGGCGACGAGGACGATCCGCGCATCGTCGGCCATGACGTGACCAACGGCAACGAGGAGGGCGGCCGCAAGGCGATGGAGAACCTGCTGCAGAAGGATCCGGGCGTCGATCTCGTCTACACGATCAACGAGCCGGCGGCGGCCGGGGCCTATGAGGCGCTCAAGGCGGTGGGACTCGAGAACCAGGCGACGATCGTCTCGATCGATGGCGGCTGCCCGGGCGTGCAGAACGTCAAGGAGGGCATCATCGGCGCGACCTCGATGCAGTTCCCGCTGCTGATGGCCTCGAAGGGCGTCGAGGCGATCGCGGCCTTCGCGAAGGACGGCACCAAGCCGCAGAACTCCGAAGGTCTCGATTTCTACAACACGGGCGTGACGCTGATCACCGATCATCCGGTCGACGGGATCGACTCGATCAGCTCGGACGAGGGCCTCAAGCAGTGCTGGGGCTGAGCCGCGGCTGACGATCCGGAAGGGGCGCCCACGCGCGGCCCTTCCTCCACCGCGCAACGCGCGCGCGTCCCCAACGGGAGAGAGAGGATGACGGACATGACCCAGACCGCACCACCCCGCGGCCAGTCCTTCGAACACGATCTCGAAAAGAGCGACAGAACGGTTGCCGCCTTCGAGAGGACGAAACGCGGCCCCCTCGGCACGATCCAGCACGGGCTGCACGGCAACCCGACCCTCGTGCCGGTGATCGTGCTGGGGCTCTCGATCGCCGCCTTCGGCCTGATCGCGGGCGGCAAGTTCTTCTCGGCCTTCAACCTGACCTTGATCATGCAGCAGGTCTCCATCATCGGGATCCTCGCCGCGGCGCAGTCGCTGATCATCCTGACCGCGGGCATCGACCTGTCGGTCGCGGCGATCATGGTGCTGATGTCGGTGATCGCGGGCAATCTCGCCGTCTATATGGGTGTGCCCGCACCGGTGGCGCTTTTGGTGGCCTTCGCGGGCGGCACCGGGGCTGGGCTGATGAACGGCTTTCTGGTGACCAAGGTGAAGCTTCCGCCCTTCATCACGACGCTGGGCACCTGGTCGATCTTCTACGCACTGAACCTGTGGCTCTCGGGGGCGCAGTCGATCCGCTCGCAGGATATCGACAAGGCCGCGCCGCTGCTGAAATTCTTCGGCAATACCATAGCCATCGGCAATGCGCGGGTGACCTATGGCTCGATCCTGATGATCGTCGTCTTCCTTGCGCTCTGGTTTCTGCTGAACAAGACCGCCTGGGGCCGCCATGTCTATGCGGTGGGAGACGACAAGGAGGCGGCGGAGCTGGCGGGTATCCGCACCGACCGCACGCTGCTCTCGGTCTACGGTCTCGCCGGGCTGGTCTGCGCGATCGCCGCCTGGGCCTCGATCGGGCGCGTCGGCTCGATCAGCCCGCAGGCCTATTACGAGGCGAACCTGCATTCGATCACCGCGGTGGTGATCGGGGGGATCTCGCTCTTCGGCGGGCGCGGCTCGATCCTCGGGGCGCTGTTCGGCGCGCTGATCGTGGGCGTGTTTCAGTCCGGGCTGCGGCTCGCGGATGTGGACGTGCTCTGGCAGGTCTTCGCGATCGGCTGGCTCATCATCATCGCGGTCGCGATCGACCAATGGATCAGAAAGGTGTCGGCATGAAACGGGACCCCATTCTCACCGCGCGCGGTCTGGTCAAGCGCTATGGCCGCGTCACCGCTCTCGACAACTGCGACTTCGACCTCTATCCGGGCGAGATCCTCGCCGTGATCGGCGATAACGGCGCGGGGAAATCCTCGCTCATCAAGGCGATCTCGGGGGCGGTCCAGGCCGACGAGGGCGAGATCCGGCTCGAGGGCAGGCCCGTCAGCTTCCGCAGCCCGCTCGAGGCGCAGGATGCGGGCATCTCCACCGTCTACCAGACGCTCGCGCTCTCGCCGGCGCTGTCGATCGTGGACAACATGTTCGTCGGCCGCGAGCTGCGCAAACCGGGCCCCTTGGGCACATGGCTGCGGATGCTCGACAAGCCCGCGATGCGCGCCTTTGCCCGCGAGAAGCTCAACGATCTGGGACTGATGACCATTCAGGACATCGATCAGGCGGTCGAGACGCTTTCGGGCGGGCAGCGCCAAGGGGTGGCCGTCGCTCGTGCCGCCGCCTTCGGCTCGAAGGTGATCATCATGGACGAGCCCACCGCCGCGCTCGGGGTGAAGGAGAGCCGGCAGGTTCTCAACCTGATCCTCGATCTCAAGGCCAAGGGGCTGCCGATCATCCTGATCTCGCACAACATGCCCCATGTCTTCGAGGTCGCCGACCGCGTCCATGTCCACCGCCTAGGCAAGCGTCTGTGCACGATCGACCCGAAGAAGCACACCATGTCGGATGCGGTGGCCTACATGACCGGCGCCAAGCAGCCCGACGATGTGAATGAAGCGGCCTGAGCGATGGAGGGACGTGAAGTGCAAACGCGGGCCATTCTCGATTTGGTCGATAGCCTTCCTCGTGATGGCGGAAGGGTCGTGCTCGGGATCGCAGGGCCACCTGGCTCCGGAAAATCGACGATTGCGGCGGCCGTGGTCGCCGCCCTCAATGCACGCGGTAATAGGGCAGATGCTGCGGGTCTCGTGCCTATGGACGGGTTCCATCTAGACAACGAAGAACTCGATGCAAGGAATTTACGTGCGGTGAAAGGGGCACCTGAAACCTTCGATGTAATCGGTTTCGGGAATCTCTTGCGTCGGTTGCGCGATGACCGGTCCGTAATCCGCTACCCGCTCTTTTCCCGGACTGAGGATCGAACGCTTCCTGGTTGCGGCGAGCTCCCTCCTGACCGACGAATCGTCGTCGTGGAGGGAAACTATCTGTTGTTGGGGATCGAGGGCTGGTCTTCATTCAAGCCGCTGTTTGATGCGACTGTGATGCTCTCACCGCCGATGGACGTGCTTGAGGAGCGGTTGATCGCGCGTTGGCTTCAGTATGGGCTCCCCCATGAACAAGCCCTTGCGCGGGCTCGTCTCAATGATCTGGCGAATGCACGCCGAGTTCTTGCGGAAAGTATCACGGCTGATCTCACCCTGCCTGCCTAAGAAGCGACGCCAAGTTTTTGATGAAAAGGAGAAAACTGACATGAAGATCTTCGCAGATAGCGCGGATGTCGCGGCCATCCGCGCGCTCGCAGAGGTGCATCTTATCGATGGGGTGACCACCAACCCGAGCCTGATCGCCAAAGGTGGTGCGCATATCCTTCAAGCAATCACTGAGATTGCAGCAATTGTCGAGGGCCCGGTCTCTGCAGAGGTTGCGGCAACCGATTATGACACGATGATGCGCGAGGCCGCGGTGCTCGGAAGAATTGCCCGGAACATCTGCATCAAAGTTCCGCTCACGATGGACGGGCTGCGTGCTTGCCGCACTCTGCGCGAAGAGGGCCGCGAGACCAACGTGACGCTCTGTTTCTCGGTTAACCAAGCCCTACTCGCGGCAAAGGCTGGCGCGACTTATGTCTCACCCTTTGTGGGGCGGCTCGACGATATCAATCTCGACGGCACGCAATTGCTGCGCGATATCCGCACCGTGTTCGAAAATTATCCTGAACTTGATACGCAGATACTTGCGGCTTCCCTGCGCTCGGCAAATCACGTGACGGAAGCGATGCTCGCGGGCGCGGATGCCGCCACGCTGCCGCCGAGCGTGATAAAGGCGCTCGTTACGCATCCTTTGACCGACAAAGGCTTGCAGGGGTTCATGGCTGACTGGGCCTCGACGGGGCAAAGCATCGTCTAGTCCGAGTAAGGGAAGGGCCGGCAGGCCCGGCGGATCGACACGCTCCAATCGACCAACATCCCGTCGACGAGCTGTCGCTTCCGGAAAGGCCTCAGAGTTTTCGGCGGATGACGTCCTTCAACATCTCGCGGTCGAGCGTCAGGTCGGCCACGATCTTCTTCAGTCGGGCATTCTCGTCCTCAAGCTGCTTTAGCCGCCATATCGCTTCTTCCAGTTGAAGTAGGCCGCCTAGCTGATCCCGGCCTTGCGGCAGATCTTTGCGACCGGCGTGCCTTCCTCGCCCTGCTTCAGGATGAACGCCTTCTGCGCCTCTGTGAACTTCGATGCCTTCATGCGATTCCGCTCCTCTCCCAGCCAGGGAAACTTAGCGGAAAACTCCAGCTTCAGGCGGCCCAGTTCTCAGGGGCAGAGCAGTGACTCGCACGAACGCTCCACCTGTTTGGGTCGCACTTCCGAAGATGGGAGTGACAGCGCGTGACCGACCGGTTCGCGCGCGGCATGGCTTTCGAGGCTCGCGACTAGGACAGCATTTCATCGGAAGCGGGCAACGGTTTGAAGGAATATCCCGATGCTGTTTGAGTCGCATCCCCCTTCGAACCAGGCCAACCTCAAGGCGCTCCTGAAACTGTCTCCCTTGAAGATTCGCCACCTAAGCCTTCGCTTGATGATGAAGGACAGGATTTCTAGCGATATGGGAAATGTGTCCCAAGTGTATCCCCGAGCCATTTTCGACTAAAATAAGGCAAGCTCCGGCACGAAATCGGCCGCAAAAACCATCTATTTTCAAGAGCTTAAGTGGTGCCCGGAGGCGGATTCGAACCACCGACACGCGGATTTTCAATCCGCTGCTCTACCAACTGAGCTATCCGGGCACTGGACCTTGCGGTCTTGGTGGAGCGGTTACTAGACGAGGCTGCGGGGGCTGTCCAGAGGGATTTCGCAGAAAATTCCGCGATCGGGGTGGCAGGCGTCAGTGGGGCTTGCCGGAGGGGAGATCGTCGCCCGAGGGACCGGTCGGCGCGCGCTCTTCCTCCTCGGCGATATCGCCGGGAATGACATAGGACCCGTTGAGCCAGCGCGCCAGATCCACATCGGCGCAGCGCTTCGAACAGAAGGGACGGTATTTCGGATCGGTCGCCTTGCCGCAGATCGGACAGCTCATCACATCCCCCGCAGAAGCTGGGCCAGCGCCACACGGTCGCGCTTGCGCTGGATTTCGTAATTGCCCAGCGGCGTCCAGCCGGCGAGCGTCGTCTCGGCCTCGCCCTTGATCGCGCGGCGCAGCTGCTGCTCGAGCGTCGCCCGGTCGCGCTTGGGCATCGGCGCGAAATCCACCGCGATCTGGCCGCCCAGACCGCGCAGGCGGAGCTGGCGCGGCAGTTCCCGCGCGGCGGCGATATTGGCCTTCAGCGCGGCGGCTGGCGAGGTGTCGTTGCCCGTATTCACGTCGACGGCGATCAGCGCGCGGGTGGGCTCGATCATCATATGCGCGCCCCCCGGCAGCGCGACACGAGGCTGCAGCAGCGCCTCGATCGCATCGGTCACGCCGTGATCGTCGAACCCGCCCTCGATCACCTCGTCGGGCGCGGGATCGGCCCAGTCGCGCCAGGCCTCCTCATGGGGATCGAGCGCATCGACGAGCAGTTCCGGGCCACCCTCGAGATCGGACATGACCTGCTCGGCCAGATCCTTCATCGCGCCGACATCCTCGGCGATCTCCTCGACCGCCGCCTGCGCGCAGGAGGAGCGCAGGATCACGCCCATCTCGGACCCTTCCATCGCGGCCTCGGCGATCGCCTGGACCTCGTCGCGCAGTTCGCTCTCGCGAATCCGGCGCGAGACGTTGATACCCGGCGCGCCCGGCGTGACGATCGCGTAGCGGGACTTGAAGAGCACCCGCAGCGTGACGGGGAGCGCCTTGCCAGCTTCGGTGCCGCCCGAGACCATGCAGATCACGCTCTGGCCCGGAGACAGCCCCTTCGCCTCACGCAGAAAGCCGCGCGCACCGTCGGGCAGATCGACAAAGACACCGCCCTGCCCTTTCATCTGGCGTCCCACCACGCCGCGCAGGATCGTGCCGGGGGCGAAAGGCAGAGCATCCCCGGCGTCGACGATCAGTTCCTCGAGCTGTCCGTCGACCATCAGCGCGGCCGCTTCGCGACCGGCGATCTCGTCAAGCAGGACGACGCGTCCCTTCATGTCGGCTCTCCATCAATGCCTGCGCTGGCCAGCAAGGCCGCGGTTTCGGCCAGGGGCAGCCCCACGACTGCGGTGAAGGAGCCCTGGATCCACGGGACGAAGGCGCCGCCGCGTCCCTGGATCGCGTAGCCGCCGGCCTTGCCGCGCCACTCGCCTGACCCGAGATAGCCATTCACCTCGGCATTGCTCAGGGGTTTGAATTTCACCACCGTATCGACGAGACGCTCGCGCAGCCCTGCGGCGGTGCGCACCGCGACCGCCGTCAGCACATGGTGGCGACGCCCCGAGAGGAGCCAGAGAAACTCCGCCGCCTCTTTCTCGTCTTCGGGTTTGCCGAGGATGCGGCGTCCGGCGGTGACCGTGGTATCGGCGCTCAGGATCACCTCGTCGGGGGCGACATTCAGCGCCATCGCCTTCTCGCGCGCCATCCGGGACACGTAGTCGCGCGCGCGCTCGCCCTTCAGAGGGGTTTCGTCGATATCGGCCGGGCGCACCTCATGCGGCTCCAGCCCGAGCTGGGCCAGAAGCTCGCGCCGTCGCGGGCTCGCCGAACCGAGGATCAGCTTCACTTGAAGCGGTAGTTGATACGACCCTTCGTGAGGTCGTAGGTGTTCATTTCCACCTGAACCTTGTCGCCAGCCAGAACACGGATGCGGTTCTTGCGCATCTTGCCCGCCATATGCGCGATGATCTCATGGCCGTTTTCCAGCTCGACCCGAAACGTCGCGTTAGGCAGGAGTTCCTTCACGACACCGGGGAATTCGAGCATTTCTTCCTTGGCCATGGTCACTCCATATCTTGTTACCCGCTCCATCCGCGGGCGAGCGTTTAAATGCGCCCGAAAGCCGCGAAATTCAAGGGTAATGTCAAATCGGCCCCGGGTTTTCCCGTGCTATTCGCACCGATCGGATCGCATCGGACTGCTCTGACCAATGTTCGAAGGGCAAAACGGCTCCCTCGCGGCGGCTCGTCTCGACCCTCCCGAGATCGACCGTCGCGATCACCCAGCCCGGTGAGTCGGCCTCGCCCTGCGCGATCACGCCGCTTTCCGGCCATTGCCCGTCCGGCGGAGCGAAGAGCGCCGCGGCGCCGCGGTTCTCATCGACTGCAGGACACCAGAGCGCGTCGCCCACGGTCGGCGCCTGCACGGCGACGCACTGGTTTTCGAGCGCTCGCGCCATCGCGCCGATCCGCACGCGGTTGTAGCCCGCAACCGTGTCTGTGCAGGAGGGCACGAGAAGGATCTCGGCGCCGGCTTCGGCCAGCGCACGGGCGAGGAGAGGAAATTCGCTGTCATAGCAGATCGCGACGCCGATGCGCCCGAGAGACGTGTCGAAAAGCGTCAGGCCCTGGCCCGCATCGACATGCCAGATCTCGCGCTCGAAGCGGGTCATGATCGCCTTGTCCTGATGGCCGATCAGCCCGTCCGGGCCGAACAGGCTGGCCCGGTTGAGCCGCCTCCCCCCCTCGATCACCGGACCGGACGGGGCGAGGATATGCACCTCGTATTGCGCGGCCATCCGCGCGAAAAGCGTCTCCATCCGCCCCCGCAGCCCCGCGACATGCGCAAGCGCGGCCTCCAGATCCGCGGCCACCTCCGCCCCCCCGAGGCTCGCCAGTTCCATCGCCCCATATTCGGGAAAGACGAGAAGCTGCCCGCCCTTCCGTGCCGCCTCGGCGACCCAGGCCCCGATCTTGGCTTCATAGGCATCCCAGCTCTCGAACCAGTCGAGCGGATAGGCCGCGGCGGCAATGGTGATATCCCGGCTCACAGCGCACGCCCCCAGAATTGCAGCGGCTTCTCGCTCTGTGCGCCCTCGCCCAGATCGGTCCATTTGAACCGCGCGATCACCCCCTCCATCGGGGCATAGCCGCGCCGGATCCAGAACGCGTCGAGCGGGCGGTATCCGGCAGGCCGCATCGGATGATCCTCGGGTCGGATCACCGAGCGGAAGACCGAATGCGCCCGGCCCAGCTCGCGCGCATGGGCCTCGCGGTGATCGAAGAAGGCGTGGCCGAGTCCCCGCCCGCGATACTCGGGCAGAAGCACGGATTCCGCGCAATAGAACACGTCCGCAAGCCTCAGCCCGGTCTGCGCGAAAGGCGCCGCGAAATCCTCGGCGTGATCCTCGAGCGGCGTTCCCGTCGCCGCGCCGACCAGCCGCGTCCCGTCGAAGGCGCCGACCACGACAGCCGTATCGGAGTTGCGATAGCTGTCCATGTAGCGCCGCTCATAGTCGAGCGAGCCGTCATAGAGATAGGGCCAGTCCCGGAACACCGCCATCCGCAGCCGCGCCACATCGTCGAGCGCCGCGTCGAGCGCCGCCCCTGTGAGCCTGCGCACCTCCATCACGACACCTGCGCGATCCAGTCGGCTAGGTTGTAATAGGTCACGACGCGGGTGATCTTGCCCTCGTCGAGCGAGAAGAAGGCTCCGGCGGGCAGGACATAGGATTGACCGCGCGCTTCCGGCAGCCCGTCATCGGTCTCCAGATAGACGCCGTTGACGAGGAATTCCGCCGCCGCGCGCGTGCCCGCGTCATTGGCCATGATGACCACATCGGTGAGCTGCTCGCGGTAGCAGCGGCTCATATGCGCGTTGAATTCGCGAAACGCGGCGATGCCGTGGCGTATCTTACCCTCGTTGACGTGATGCGCGAAGGGTTCGGCCAGCAGCGCCTCCATTCCGGCGGCGTCGCCTGCATTGAAGGCGTCGTAATAGCGGCTGATCGTGTCGAGGGCGCGGGCGCGGGGCATGGCTTACTCCTTGGGCGGACCGAAACGGTCGATGATATGGCGGCGGATCTGGTCGCGCGTGTCGCGATAGGCGGCCAGCTTGGTCTCGCGGGTCTCCCCGATCCCGGTCGGATCGAGGATCGGCCAGTATTCGACATCGAGATGAAAATAGCGCGTCAGTTCGAGCGCTTGACGCTGCGCGGCCGGGGACAGCGCCACCACCAGGTCGAAGGCCGAGAGGTCATCGCCCCATTCCTGCAACTCGGTGAAGGAACGCGAGCGATGCCGCACCAGATCCACTCCGATCTCGCTCATCACCGCGATGGTGAACCCGTCGATCTCGAGATCGGATTTCACCCCGACCGACTGAACGTAACACTCGGTCCCGTAGAACTTCTTCATCATCCCTTCGGCCATGGGCGAGCGCGTGGCATTGTGATCGCACGCGAACAGGACCGAATTGGGAAGCGTGCCCATGGGCTTACCTCGGCGCGAGCACGGCGACGAGGGTGAAGAGGCGGCGCGCAGTGTCGATATCGATCTCGGCCTTGCCCTCCAGCCGCTCTTGGAGGATGCGCGCGCCTTCGTTGTGGATCCCCCGCCGCGCCATGTCGATCGCCTCGATCTGCGAAGGCGGCAGCTTCTTCACCGCCTCGAAATAGCTTTCGCAAATCTGGAAGTAATCCTTCACCACCTGACGGAACGGGCCGAAGGAGAGATGGAACTCGGCGACCTTGTCGCCCGCCTCGGTCTTGGTGTCGAAGACGAGGCGGCGATCCTGCACCGAAAGCGTCAGCGCGAAGGGCCCCTCGGGCTTGGGCATGCCGTCGCGGCCGGGAAGGTCGAAACTGTTATCCTCGAGCAGGTCGAAGATCGCGACGCGGCGCTCCTGCTCGATCTCGGAGGACGGGGCGGGCAATCCGCCGGTCTCGAGCTCGATATGCGAGATCCGCGACATCAGCCTTCTCCGACATTGAGCGCATCGAGCCGCGCGCGCACCGACAACCCGTGCGCCTCGAGGCTTTCCGAGATCGCCAGCGTCTCGGCCGCCGGCCCGATCGCCTTGAGCGCCTCGGGCGTCATCTTCGCAAGCGTCGTACGCTTGAGGAAATCCATCACCGAGAGCCCCGAGGAGAACCGCGCCGAGCGCGCCGTGGGCAGGACGTGGTTCGGCCCGCCGACATAATCGCCGATCGCCTCGGGCGTGTAGGCGCCCAAGAAGATCGCGCCCGCATGGGTGATCTTCTCGGCCAGCGTATCGGGGTCGGCCACGCACAGCTCGAGATGCTCGGGCGCGACGCGGTTCGACAGCGCTGCCGCCTCGTCGAGATCGCGCACCACGATCACCGCGCCGAAATCGCGCCAGCTCGCCCCCGCGATCGCGTGCCGCTCGAGCGTCTCGAGCCGCGCCTCGACCGCTTTCACGACCGCCTGCCCGAATGCGGCATCGGTGGTGATCAGGATCGCCTGCGCGCTCTCGTCATGCTCGGCCTGGCTCATCAGGTCGAGCGCGATCCAGTCCGGATCGCCCGTGCCATCCGCGATCACCAGGATCTCCGAAGGGCCCGCGATCATGTCGATGCCCACGCGCCCGAAGACCCGCCTCTTGGCGGCCGCCACGAAGGCATTGCCCGGCCCGGTGATCTTGTCGACCGGCGTGATCGTCTCGGTCCCGTAGGCCAGCGCCGCGATCGCCTGCGCGCCCCCGACCCGGTAGACCGTATCGACGCCCGCAAGCTGGGCGGCCAGCAGCACCAGAGGATTGACCGCGCCACCCGGGGTCGGGCAAGCGACGACAAGCCGCTCGACGCCCGCGACCTTCGCCGGGATCGCATTCATCAACACCGAGGAAGGATAGCTCGCCAGCCCCCCCGGCACGTAGAGCCCCGCCGCCCCGACCGGCCTCCACCGCCAGCCGAGTTCGGCCCCGCTCGCGTCGCGCCAGCGCGCATCCTCCGGCATCTGCCGCGCGTGATAGGCGCGGATCCGTTCGGCGGCGAGCTCGAGCGCCGCGCGCTCGTCTTCGGGAACCTTCGCCACCGCGGCCTCGATCTCCTCGGGCGAGAAGGCCAGCGTCGCGGACGTCAGCTCCAGCCGGTCGAATTTGGCGGTCAGCTCGATCAGCGCCGCATCGCCGCGCGTCCGGACATCCGCGATGATCTCGGCGACGACCGCATCCACATCGGGGCTGTCCTCGCGCTTCATCCCCAGAAGTTCGGTAAAGCGCGCCTCGAACCCGTCCTCGCGCCTGTCCAGAAACTGCGGCATCGGCTTACTCCTTGTCCGACCTTGGGATTAGAGGCTCTCGCCCGCCCCCGCAAGCGCCGCCCCCGCCCTTGCGGGCATTTCCGCTTCCTCTTGATGAAAATATCCCCGCCGGAGGCATCCCCGGCCTGAGCCCGCGGCTCACTCGGGATGGTGCGGCGCCTGGCCCGAAGGCGCCCGGTAGGGACGCTCCACATCGCGCAGATCGACATCGAGGCATTCGACATCCGCCGCGATCGCGCCATCGCCGGCGAGCGTCAGCACCACCCGGCCCGCGCCATCCTCCTTCGCCTCGAAGGTGACGTCGAGGATCGAGAGCACCAGATCGCGGTCCGACCGGTCGATGCCCATGCTCGCGATACGGGTCACATCGGAAATCACGAGGAGCGCGCGCACGCGCTCATAGGGGCGCTTCTCCGCCTCCGCCTGCGCCTTGTCCTCCCAGCGGAAACGGTTGAGCAGCAGCGCAAGCCGCCGCGATTTCGCCTCCCAGGCGATCTCCGTGATCGGCAGGACGGCGTCCTGCGCGAGCGCCGCGATCACCGCCAGGTCGTCTTCGGTTTCGGCCCGGAGCGCGATCGCGCCCTCGCCCACATCTTCGAATTTCGCATCACGCATCGTGAACACCTCTGCCTGAGGATATGGGTATGAGGGCCGCGATTGCCAGCCGCTCAGCTCGCTTTCACACGCTCGATATGAGCGCCGACTGCCTTCAGCTTCTCCTCGACGCGCTCGTAACCGCGATCGAGATGGTAGACGCGGCTCACCACGGTTTCGCCCTCGGCGGCCAGCCCCGCGAGGATCAGCGACACCGAGGCGCGCAGATCGGTGGCCATGACCGGCGCACCCTTGAGGGTCTCGACGCCATGCACCGTCGCGTGACCGCCATGGACCTCGATATTCGCCCCCATCCGCGTCAGTTCCGGCGCGTGCATGAAGCGATTCTCGAAGATCTTCTCTTCCAGAACCGAGGTGCCCTCGGCGGTGGTCAGCAGCGCCATCATCTGCGCCTGCAGATCGGTCGGGAACCCCGGGAAGGGCTCGGTCACCACGTCGACCGCGCGGATCCGCCCGTTCTTGCGGCTCACCTTCACACCCGTATGGGTCTGCTCGACCGAGACCCCGGCGGCGTCGAGCTTCTCGCAGAAAGCCTCGATCAGGTCGATCCGGCCGCCCAGACACTCGACCTCGCCGCCGCAGATCGCCGGCGCAAGCATGTAGGTGCCCAGCTCGATCCGGTCGGCGACCACGGGATGGGTCGCGCCATGGAGCCGCTCCACGCCCTCGATCACGATCTCGGAGGTTCCATCCCCCTCGATCTGCGCCCCCATCGCGCGCAGGCATCTGGCGAGATCGACGATCTCGGGCTCGCGCGCGGCGTTCTTGAGCACCGAGGTCCCCTTCGCCAGCGAGGCCGCCATCAGGAAATTCTCGGTCGCGCCGACGGAGGCAAAACGCATCTCGTGGGTCGCGCCCCTGAGCCCTCCGCGGGCCTTTGCGTGCAGGTAGCCGTCCTTCAGCTCGATCTCGGCCCCGAGCGCGGAGAGCGCATCGACATGGATGTCCATCGGGCGCGCGCCGATCGCGCAGCCGCCCGGCAGCGACACCACCGCATGCCCCATCCGCGCCAGCAGCGGACCGAGCACCAGATTGGAGGCGCGCATCTTGCGCACGATCTCGTAATCGGCGACCGGGTTGATCTCGCCATGACACGAGGCCGCAAGCACCTTGCCGTCCTGCAGCGCAGTCACCTCGGCGCCGAGGCTCGCGAGAAGCTCGGTCATCGTGCGGATATCCGAGAGCCGCGGCGCATTGGTCAGGGTGAGCGGCTCATCGCTCAGAAGCGTGGCCGGCATCAGCGCCAGACAGGCATTCTTGGCCCCGGCGATCGGGATCTGCCCCGAAAGCGGACCGTTTCCGCGCACGACAATGCTGTCCATCTCAACTGCCCTCGTTCTTTTGCTCTTCGGGAGGCATCGCATCGGATTGGCGCGCGCGCGCCTGCGCCTTGCGCCTGCGCAGATTCGCCCGAAGCGCCTCCGCGAGGCGCTCCTCACGGGTCTTCTCCGCGGTGCGATCCTTGTCCGATCCGTCTGTCTTCCTGCCCGTCATGGCGCTCCGTTTAACGCGGTAGCGAAATCCTGTCGAGAGAGAGGCAAGATTTGCCCTTGCACCCTATCGCGATTGCGTCTAAATCCCCGCCCACGGTCGAAGCGACGGACCGAAACCGGCGCTGCTGTAGCTCAGCGGTAGAGCACTCCCTTGGTAAGGGAGAGGTCGAGAGTTCAAGTCTCTCCAGCAGCACCACTCCCCCTTTCCTCGTAAAATCCGGGCCTGCGCCTCACTCCGCGCGAATGCCATAGCGGCTGATCTTGTCATTGAGCGTCCGGCGCGCGATTCCGAGCGCCTGGGCCGCGCGTTCGGTATTTCCGCGGCAGCGTTCGAGCGCGGCGCGAATCTCGCGCGCCTCATAGGCCGCGACCTTGTCGGCGAGTGTCTGCGGGGAAGAGGTTGACGCCGCCGGCGCCTCGGGCAGATCGAGCCCGAGGGCGTAGCGCTCCGCCGCCGCCTTCAACTCGCGCACATTGCCCGGCCAGGGACGTCGCTTGAGCTGTTCGCGCAGGCTGTAAGAGATCTCCGGCAAGTCCCGGCCGTATCGCCGCGCCGCCAGCTCGGCGAAATGCGAAAACAGCAGCACGATATCCGCGCCCAGTCCGCGCAGCGGGTCGAGCGCGATCTCCGCCCCCGCGAGGCGATAGAAGAGATCGGGGCGGAAGCTCTCGTCGAGGGTCAGCGCGCGCAGGTCGGACTTCGACAGCGCAATGATCCGCAGATCGAGCGGACGCAGGCGATTCTCCCCCAGCCGCTCGACTTGCCGCTCCTGCAGCGCCCGCAGGAGCTTCGCCTGCAGCGGCGCGGGCATCGCCTCCACCTCGTCGAGCACCAGCGTCCCGCCCGAGGCCGCCTCGAGCTTGCCCGCCTTGTCCTGCGCGCCGGGAAATGCGCCTGCCACGTGACCGAAGACCTCGATCTCGAACAGGCTCTCGGGCAGGGCCGCGCAGTTGAGCGCCACGAAGGGCCCCTCGGCGCGCGGGCTCGCCCCATGCAGGGCGCGCGCCACCAGCTCCTTGCCGGTGCCGGTCTCGCCGGTGACCACGATATCGATTTCGAGCGGGCCGAGCGCCGCGATCCGCCCGCGCAGCGCCTCGATCGCAGCCGACTGGCCGAGGATCTCCGCCCCGTCGCGCCGTGCGATCTCGCCTTGCAGACGCGCCAGTTCGGTGCGCGCCGCGCGCGCCCGCAGCGCGCGCTCGATCACCGCGAGCAGATGCGCCCCGTCATAGGGTTTCTCGAGGAAATCCTCCGCGCCGAGCTGCATCGCGCGCACCGCATGCGAGACATCGCCGTGCCCGGTGATCATCACCACCGGCAGATCGGGCGCGCGCGCCTTGAGCGCCTCGAGCAGCGCGAACCCGTCCATGCCGGGCATCCGCAGATCGCTGACCACCAGATCGGGCCGTTCGGCGGAAGCCAGCGCATCCTGCGCCGAGGCGAAGCCTGCGCAGTCATGCCCGCCCGCCTCGACCAGATCGACAAGCGCCGCGCGATGGTCGTCGTCGTCCTCGACGACATGGATCAGAGCGCTCATGCCTCCTCCTCTTCGGTTGCGCGCGCCAGCGTCACGACCATCTCCGCCCCCGCGCCCGGTGTCGAGCGGATCTCGAGCCGGCCACCGATCTCCGCGAGGATCGCTTGCGAAATCGCGAGGCCGAGACCCAGCCCCTCCCCGTCCTGCTTGGTCGAGAAGAACGGCTCCGTGACGCGCGGCAGGTCTTCGGGGGCGATGCCGGGGCCGCTGTCGCGCACCGAGATCCGGACCGCGTCGGGCGCCGCCTCGAGACGCAGCTCGACCGCGCCGCCGGGCTGCCCCTCGACCGCGTCGAGGGCGTTCAGGAGCAGGTTCACCAGCACCTGCTCGAGCCGCACCCGGCCGGCCTGCGCGAAGATCGGCCCGTCCGGGGCGACCACCTTCGGCTTGATGCCCTGCGCCCGGGCGCGCGGCGCCACGAGTTCCAACGCGCTTGCGACCACCGCGCCGATCTCGACACGGGCGAGCGCCGCCGTATCCTTGCGCGAGAAGCTCTTGAGATGCTTGATCGTGCGCTGCATCCGGCGGATCAGGTTGCGCGCGGTCTCGATCCGCGTCGCGGTCTTCTCGGGATCGCGCGCGACGCCAAGGCCCGCCGCGGTAAGCGTGGCCTCCATCGCCGCGAGCGGCTGGCTGATCTCATGCGCGATCGCCGCCGACATCCGGCCGAGCGCCGCCATCTTCTCGGAATGCACGAGCCCCTCCTGCGCGGCGCGCAACTCGGCCTCGGTCTGCCGGCGGGCTTCGATCTCGCGCCCGAGCGCCTGCGTACGTTCGGCCACCTTGCGTTCGAGCATCTCGGACTGGCGCAGGCGCAGCGCGACCAGCTGACGCCGCTGCGCCTGCGTCTTCGCCAGCGCGAGCCCCAGCACCGAGATCAGTGCCGCAGCCGCCCCGGCGATCAGCGCCGCGAGCAAGGCGGGGCGCACGGGAGAGGCCGCCACCACCGTCCAGCCCTCGCCGAAATCCGCCGTGCGACTGCGCAGCCGCGCCCCGCTCGCGTCGAACATCCATTGCGCCGCCCCCTGCATCAGCGGCGCGGCCCCCGCCGGATCGCGGCCCGGATAGGTCTGCGAACGGGCCAGCCGCCCGCGGGCCTCGGGATCGAGGCCGTGAAGCGGATGGTAGAGCCAGCCCGGATTGCCCGAGAGGAACACCACCCCATCGGCATCGGCCACGGCGACGGCCTGCCCTGCCTGCGCCCAGGCCTGTTGCAGCGGATCGAGATCGATTTTCACGACGACGACGCCGGGCCGCTCGTCTCCCCGCCCGATCCGGGCCGAGAGGAAATAGCCCGGCACCCCGGTCGTCACCCCGATCGCGTAGAAGGCGCCGCGCCCGGTCGCGATGGCATCGCGGAAATAGGGCCGGAAGTTGTAGTCATGCCCGACGAAAGAGGCCGGGCTGTCCCAGTTCGAGGCCGCGAGCGTCACACCCTGCCCGTCCATCAGATAGAGCTGATCCGCGCCGGAGAGCCCGAGCACCTGCGCCAGGTAACGGTTGGCATCGAGCACCGCGCCGGGCGCCTCGGGCTGCTCGATCACGCGGCGGATTCGGGCATCCTCGCCGACCACGGAAGGCAGGTAGCGAAAACGGTCGATCTCGGTCTCGAGGGCGCGCAGGGTGAGGATCAGGCTGCGCTCGAGCCGCGCGTCGATGCTTGAGAGCGTGATGTTCCACGCCCCCACCGCCGCAGCGACAGAGACCGCGCAGATCGCGATCACGCGCCAGAGCGTCATGCGCGCGCCCGCTCGTGCCATCCTGCCCCTCCTCTCGCGCGGCGAGGCTAGCCTTCGCCCCCGGCATCCGCGTCACAAGGTGCGATGCGGATCGGCGCCTCGCGTCGCGCGCCCACCACCTCGCAGCTTTCCGAACACAGCGTCCAGCCCGAAACGGTCGCCCCGGAGGCCGCGAGTTCGATCTCGGGAACTTCCGGGCCGTTCGCCTTCCAGACCCACCAGCCATCCTCGAAATGCCCGCCCGGTCCCGGCTCCATGCCCGCACCCGATCCCTTCACCGCCGCGCCGACGAGGCGCAGCGAGTGGTGATCGGTGACCTGCCAATGCTCGCGCCAGCCTTCCTTCTCGACCGAATGGGTCCAATCCAGACTGAACTGGCCCGAGGGCGCAAGCGCGATCATCGCCGCGCCGACCATGAGGCAGGTCGCGCTCATGCGGTGGCCCTTTCCCGGCGCAGCCAGAGCGCGCCCGCGAAGGCCGCGACCAGCGCGAACCCGATCTCGTCGGTCAGCGGCAGCGCCGCGATCAGCGTGAAGGCGGCGACCATGCCGAGCCCCCGTTCCCACAGCGCGAGCGGACGCCCGAGCCAGCCGATCACCGCCACACCCCAGAGCGCGATCGCGATGAGCGCCTTGAAGATCACATAGGCGACCGCAGGCCAGTAGCCGATCGCCGCCGCGAGCGGCCCGCCATCCTGCAACATCAGCGCGGGCGTATAGACCGCCATGAAGGGAACCACGAAACCGGCCGCCGCGACCTTGATCGCCTCGAAGCTGATCTTGAGGCCGCTTTCCTTGGCGATCGGGGCCGCCGCGAAACAGGCGAGCGCCACGGGCGGCGTCAGGTCGGCGAGGATGCCGAAATAGAAGACGAACATGTGGCTCACGATCAGCGGCACGCCGAGATCGAGCAGCGCCGGTCCCGCGATCGAGGAGGTGATGATGTAGTTCGGGATCGT
Organism: Thioclava atlantica; assembly: GCF_000737065.1. Classification (GTDB taxonomy): domain Bacteria; phylum Pseudomonadota; class Alphaproteobacteria; order Rhodobacterales; family Rhodobacteraceae; genus Thioclava; species Thioclava atlantica. Next base: position 32,285 of record NZ_AQRC01000004.1, read on the forward strand.
CGGGATCCCCATGCCCAGCACGATGCAGGTAATCATCGTCAGGACCAGCGACAGGAACAGGCTCGACTTGCCGACGCCCACGATGAATTGGCCGAAGGTCGTGGCGGCCCCGGTCAGCGTCATCACGCCGATGATCACACCGACCAGGGCGCAGGCGATCCCCACCGGCAGAGCGGTGCGCGCGCCGTCGGCAAGGCTGTCACGGCAGATCGCCAGCGTCTCGCGCCCGCCCTTGATGAAGGCGTTGATCGCGACAAGCACGGCGACAGCCGCGAGGACAGCCCAGATCCCGACTTCGAAGAAGGCCCCGGCAACCAGCGCGATCACGATCCAGAAGATCATCCGCAGCACCTGGTTGGGCAGCCCGAGGGCGACCGAGCCGCCGAGGATCAGCAGCCCCGTCAGCGACAGGCCCACCGTCCCCGCGAAGAGCGGCGTGTAGCCCGAGAACAGCAGGTAGACGAGCACGCCGAGCGGCAGCAGCAGGTACCAGCCTTCCCGCAGCGCCTTGCGCGGGCTCGGCAACTCGGATTTCGCCAGGCCGCGCAGGTCACGCTTGCCCGCCTCGAGATGCACCATCCAGAACGCGCCCGCGAAATAGAGGATCGCGGGGATCAGCGCGGCCTTCACCACCTCGACGTAATCGACGCCCAGCGTCTCGGCCATGATGAAGGCCACCGCCCCCATCACCGGCGGCATGATCTGCCCGCCCATCGAGGATGTGGCCTCGACCCCGCCCGCAAAGGCGGGACGATAGCCGAAGCGCTTCATCAGCGGGATGGTGAACTGGCCGGTGGTGACGACATTCGCCACGCCCGATCCCGAGATCGTGCCCATCAGCCCGGACGAGAGGACCGAGACCTTCGCCGCGCCGCCCATGCGGTGACCGACGAGCCCCAGCGAGACATCGGTGAAAAGCTTGATCATCCCCGCCTTCTCGAGAAACGAGCCGAAGAGGATGAAGAGGAAGATGTAGGTCGCCGAGACATAGGTCGGGATGCCGTAGATCCCTTCCGTGCCGAAACTCATCTGCTCGACCACCTGCTCGAAGGCATAGCCGCGGGTGTTGAGCGGAGAGGGGAAATACTGGCCGAAGAAGCCATAGGCGAGGAAACAGCCCGCGATGATCGGAAGCGCCGGTCCCATCAGCATCCAGGCCGCGGTGAAGACCGTCACCAGAAGAACCACGCCCATCGTCAGATCGAGCGTGGTGGGATCGCCCGCGCGCAACAGGAGCGGGGTGTATTCGATCCACTGATAGGCGGCGACGGCGACCCCGCCCGCGGCGAGGAGATAGGCAAGCGTGCGCCCGACCGGCCCGTAGCCCTTCGCGATCGACAGGAGCGGGAAACCGAGCGCGAGCAGGAAGCCCACATGGATCGCACGGGCCACCTGGCTCGACGGGGTGATCACATGCGCGGCGAAACCGATCTGCCAGATCGAGAAGGCCACGGCGAGCCAGAACAGCGCGCGACCCTCGCGGCTATGCGGGAAACCATCGGCGAGCGGGTCGTGCACCACCGCATCGACCGCCGCTTCCTTGTCCATATCCATGATGTCCTCCTCCCCCGAATGGTGAGGGCGACCCGACCATGCGCGCCGCCCTCCCTCATCTTGCATGTGGCGTTACTTCAGAACGCCCATTTCCTTGTAATAGCGCTCGGCGCCCGGATGGAGCGGGATCGGCAGACCCTGCACCGCCGCCTCGAGCGAGATGCCGTTCGCGGCCGAATGCGCCGCCTTGAGCGTGTCGAGATGCTCGAAGAGCTGCTTCGTCATCTGGTAGGCCTCTTCATCCGAGACGCCTTCGCGGGTGACGAGGATATTGGTGATCCCGATCGTCGGCACGTCGGCATCCTGGCCCGGATAGGTGCCCGCCGGGATCACGCCCGCCTTGTAGGGCGCGCCCAGCTTGTCGGCGATCTCGGCCGGGATCGACACGAAGGTCACGTCCTGGGTGGTCGAGAGATCCTTCAGCGCGGCGTTGCCCAGTCCCGAGGACTGGAAGGTCGCATCGAGCTGACGGTTCTTCATCAGTTCGACCGATTCCGCGAAGGGCAGGTACTCGACCTTGCCCAGATCGTCATAGCTCATGCCCGCCGCACCGAAGATCTTGCGCGCGTTGAGCTCGGTCCCCGACTTGGCCGCCCCCACCGAGAGGCTCTTGCCCTTCAGGTCGGTCAGGGTCGTGACGCCGGCGGATTTGAGCGACGCGATCTGGATGAAGTTCGGATAGATCGCCGCGATCGCGCGCAGCTTGCTCAGCGGTGCCTTGAACCCGGCCTCGGGATTCCCCTCCCAGGCATCCTTCACGGAATCGCCCAGAGCGAAAGCCAGTTCGCCCCGCCCCTGCTGGAGCAGGTTGAGGTTCTCGACCGAAGCCTTGGTCGATTGCACCTGGACGCGCGCATCCTGCATGTTCTGGCCATAGACTTCCGACAGCGCGACGCCGAGCGGATAATAGACCCCCGAGGTGCCCCCGGTCAGAATGTTGATGAAATTCTCGGCCTTGGCGACAGGCGCGCTCAAGGCGACAGCCGTGGCGACGAGCGCCCCGAGCTTGATGTTGTGAAACATCCTTTCCTCCCATTTGTCAGTTCCCGTCCGTTGCACGGGACTGCGCTTAGGGTGGCGAGTTTCAACGTCAGATCAATCGTTTTCACGGTCGGGCGAGAAGAAAGATGGCAGATATCCGCGCCGGCCGTGGCCGGGATCTGCCAGAGCCCGGTCCTACCCCCGCTCTGGCGTTCATTCGGTCCTGCCATCCGCGCTGCGCGGGGCAGGACCTTGACGCGCCCTCCCCTATCTGATGGTGACGGAGGTGATCCCGACCCCGCAAGAGGCGCCATGCGCAACACTCTCGCCTCCCGTCCCGACCCCGCCCGCTGGAGCCTCGCGATCCGCTGGACGGTGCTGCTGGGCGGGTCGGTCCTCCTCGCCTGGCTGCTGGCGGCCGCGCATCTGGCCGCAGCGCTCCTGCTCGGGCCGATGGCCGCGGCGATCGCGCTCGCGGCGAGCGGCGGGGGCGTGCCGATGCCGCGCGCGGCCTTCATCGCGGCACAGGGGGTGGTCGGCGTGATGATCGCCTCGAAACTGCCCGCTTCGCTCTTGCCCGAGATCGCACGGGACTGGCCGATCTTTCTCGCCGGGACATTCTCGACCGTGCTCGGCGCCTCGACACTCGGCTGGGTGATGGCCCGCGCCGGCGGGCTTCCGGGGACGACGGCGATCTGGGGCTCCTCGCCCGGCGCGGCGACGGTGATGACGCTGATGTCGGACAGCTACGGCGCCGATATGCGGCTTGTCGCGGTGATGCAATATACCCGTGTCGCGTGCTGCGCGATCGCGGCGACCGCGGTGGTCCGCCTGTTCGGGGTCGCCCATCCGGGCGTCACCGCACCCGCGCCCGCCACGCCCGACACGCTGATCGTGATCGAGGTCGCGAAGACGCTCGCGCTCGGCATCGGCGCGGCCTTTCTCGGTCTGCGCCTCAAGGTGCCGGGCGGCGGGCTGATCTTTCCGATGGGACTCGGGCTCGCCGCGAGCGCCGCTGGCCTCGTCACGATCACCCTGCCCGCGCCCGTCCTGGCGGTGAGCTACGCTGTCGTCGGCTGGGGGATCGGGCTGCGTTTCTCCCGCGAGGTCCTGCGCCACGCCGCGAGACTGCTCCCGCGCATACTCGCCTCGATCCTCGCGCTGATCGCGATCTGCGCCGGGTTCGCGGGGCTCCTCGTGGTCTTCGCGGGGATCGAGCCGGTCACCGCCTATCTCGCCACGAGCCCCGGCGGCGCGGATTCGGTCGCAATCATCGCGGCGGGCACGCAGGTGGACGTGCCCTTCGTTATGGCGATGCAGATCGCGCGTTTCCTGCTGGTGCTGATCGCGGGGCCGGCGCTGGCCCGCGCGCTGTCGCAAAGACAGGCGCGGGCCCGGTGAGCCGGGCTCAGAACGGCAGGTTCGTGCCGTGCTCGGGCGCCTGCTGCTGGATCATGAGAACGCCCGAATTGTCATCCGGATCGTTGTCGTAGTGATCTTTCTCCGTCACGCCGGGGAGCTGTCCGAAGGCCTTGGAAAGCTTGAGCGGCGAGAAGGTGAAGGGGACCTGGTCATGCAGCCAAGGCATGTCGCGCAACACGCTCGAGACCGAATCCGCGCACATCATCTTGTTGACCGAACCGTTGCGCTCCACACGCGCCATCAGCTGATCGGCCTGCGCCATGGTGATCGGCATCTTTTGCGCCCGGACATACCAGCTCTCGCGCGCATGATAGTCGATGTAGAATTTCCGCATCTTCTCGGTGATGCCGAAATGCACGTCGTTGCGCTCGGGAGCCCAGGGGTGATTCCAGGTCCCCGCCGGGTCGAAGATGATCCGCTCGCGCCCGTTGATGAGCAGCGCGGAATGCCCGCCCGCCCCCGTATTCGTGCTGATCACCGTGTAAAGCGTCAGCGAGGGCGGTTCGTCCGATACATAGCGGTATTTCGCGACCTCGGCGTCCGAGGCATAGATATGGTCTGCACCGCAACCGGCCAGAAGGATCGGCAGCATCAGGCAGACGAGAAGCAGGCGCATCATCTGCCCGATCTCCCGTTCTGAAGGTGTCTCTTTCCGCCGCGCCGCAGCGCGTCAGGCGTTTACCAGAGCGAGAAACACCAGAACGCAGATGATCGCAATCACCGCATAGGTGACGAAGCGCACAAAACCTGAGAATGTTTTTTCCTGGTCACGGATGTTCATGCTGCCGTGCTGGTGATCGACCATTGCGCGTACTCCCTAATTACGCAGTTCTCCCGCTGGAAAACCTAGCCGAGCGATCGGTAGCTGTCACGCCTCGTCTTGCGTCTTGGCGGCATCTTCTCCCAGCGCGCGGGCCAGACGAAACCCGATCCGGCGCGGCGTCTCGTCCTCGGGAGCCTTGGGCTGGGCGATCAGCATCACGTTGAGCTGGCCGACATGCTGGATGAGCTGCGTGCGCGCGCCGTATTCGTCGACGCCGTAGAAGGTCAGGATATCGGGATCGAAAAAGCCGATACCCTCGATCTGGAGCACGCCCGCCTCGCCGCCGGTCAGGCCGAGCACGACCTCCTCGTCATCCTGCAACTGCTCTTCGAAGTTCTGGATATAGAGCAACAGCCGTTCATAGGCCCATTGCGCGGGGCTCTTGCCCTCGGGCGGCTCGCGCAAGAGCTGGGGCGGGAGCGGCTGCAACTCCGCGGTCTTGGGGGCATCGTCCGAGGTCTGCGTCACCCGCGCCCGCGGAAGGGCGGTCTCTTCATGGGCTTCGGCGGTGGTACGAATGTCCGTCATGTTAGGCTCCAGACCCAGGCGCCGTCCTCGCGCAGGGTCCGGCTTGCCTCACCTTTGTGCCAGAGATGGTTGAGATGCGCCATCGCCTCGACCAGCGCGAGCCCGTAGGTCCCCTCGTCGATGCGGCGCTTGAAGAGCGGCGGGAAACATTCGCAGGCCGTGCGCGGTTCGGCGAGATGGTTGCGCAGGCGCCTCAGGGCGCCCTCGTGATTCTCGACCATCTGGCGCAGCCGCAGCGGCAACCCGGTGAAGGGCAGCTTGTGGCCGGGCAGCACGAGGTGCCGCGCCTCGGCGATGCGCGCGAACCGCTCGCAGGAGACCAGCCAATCGCTGAGCGGGTCGGCCTCGGGTTCGGTCGCATAGACCCCGAGATTTGCAGAGATCGACGGCAGGAGCTGATCCCCACCGATCACCAGATCATCATCGCGGCTCCACAGCGTCGCATGTTCGGGCGCGTGCCCATCGCCCATCCGCACCACCCAGCGCCGGCCCCCAAGGGTGATCTCTTCGCCCTCGACGATCCGGCGAAAGCCAAGCGGCATCGGATGCACGCAATCGGCGAAGTTGAACGGACGCTCCTCCACGCGTTTCGCGAAGATCTCCGGATCCATCCCCGCGCGGCGGTAATAGTCGAGCGTCTCGGAGACCGGGCGGTCCTGCGGATCAAGCGTGAGCATGCGCGCAAACAGCCACGAGGTCCGCGTGGTCCAGAGTTCGGCACCCTGCGCCTGCAACCATCCGGCCAGCCCGATATGATCGGGATGATAATGGGTCACCAGAACCCGGGTGACGGGCTTGCCCCCGAGCGGCCCGTCCAGCGCCGCCTGCAGCGCGGCGCGGCATTTGCGGGTGTCGATGCCGGGATCGACCAGCGTCCAGCCTTCGCCCTCGTCAAGCGCGAAGCAATTGACGTGATCGAGCGTCATCGGGAGCGGCAGGCGCAGCCAGAAAACACCCTCCGCGACCTCGACCGCGGCGCCCGGCTCGGGAGGCTCGGGCCAAGGGTATCGGATGCCTGCGCCTTCGTCTCTCATGCCTCGAGATCTTCCACCGAGAGCGCGTAAAGCCCCTCGGCCCCCTCTTTCGCCTCGGCCAGCGAGGCTGCGTAGATCGGCATCAAGCGCCGGATATAGACCGCCGCGAGATGACCGCGCGCGGAGTTGCGTCCCTCCGCCATCGCGGCACGCAGATGATAATAGCCGCCCAGAACCCGTGCGAAAGCGTCGAGATAAGGAACGGCGCCCGCGAACCGGTCCTGCATCCCCTGGCCCACCATCCATTCGGTATGTTCGCGCAAGGCCTCCGCGGCCTGCCAGACATCCTCGGCGAGCACCGGGAAATCGCCGCGCGCGGCCCGCGCCTCGTCCTCGATCTCCTGCAGCAGACGGAAGGCCGCAGCTCCGTCATCCATCATCTTGCGGCCGACAAGATCCATCGCCTGGATCCCGTTCGTGCCCTCGTAGATCGCGGCGATGCGCACGTCGCGCGCGAATTGGGCCGCTCCCGTTTCCTCGATATAGCCCATGCCACCATGGACCTGGATCCCGAGATTGGTCACCCGGATCCCCATATCGGTGCCATAGGCCTTGGCAATCGGGGTCAGGAGCGCGGCGCGCGCCTGCCAGCTGTCCTTGCCCGTCGCGCGGCCCATGTCGATCGCCACGCCGCAGGCCAGCGCGATCGCGCGGGCGGCGAAGATCTCGGCCTTCATCTCGGCCAGCATCCGGCGCACATCGGCATGTTCGACGATCGGCGCGAATTGCACGCGATCCTTCGCGTATTCGAGCGATTTCTGGAACGCGGCTTCGGCAACGCCGATCCCCTGCACGCCCACGTTCAGCCGCGCGTTGTTCATCATCGTGAACATCGCGGCCATGCCCTTGTGCTCCTCGCCGACCATCCAGCCGGTCGCGCCCTCGTAGCTCATGACGCAGGTGGGCGAGCCGTGAAGGCCCATCTTGTGTTCGAGCGAAACGACCTTGAGAGAGTTGGCCACACCCGGATTGCCGTTTTCGTCGGGGATCCGCTTGGGCACCATGAACAGGCTGATCCCTTTCGTGCCGGGCGCCCCGTCGGGCAGGCGCGCCAGAACGAGGTGGCAGACATTGTCGACCGCATCCGAGTCGCCCCAGGTGATGAAGATCTTCTGCCCCGTGATCGCATAGCTGCCATCGCCATTGGGTTCGGCCTTGGTGCGCAGCGCACCAACATCCGAGCCCGCCTGCGGCTCGGTCAGGTTCATCGTGCCCGACCATTCGCCCGAGATCAGCTTGGGCAGGTAGAGCGCCTTGATCTCGTCGCTGGCGTGATGTTCGAGCGCCTCGATCTGGCCCTGCGTGAGCAGCGGGTTGAGCTGCAGCGCGAGGTTCGCACCCGAGAGCATGTCGTTGAAGCCGACGTTCAGCGCCTGCGGCAGGCCCATGCCGCCATATTCGGGATCGGCCGCGATCCCGACCCAGCCGCCTTCGCCGATCGCCTTGAACGCCTCCTTGAACCCTTTCGGGGACCGCACTACGCCGTTTTCCAGGCGCGCAGGATCGAGGTCGCCGTCACGCAGGGTGGGCGCGATCACTTCGTCGCAAAGCCGTCCCGCCTCGGTCAGGATCGCCTCGACCGTGTCGGGCGTCGCTTCGGAGAAAAGCTCGGTCTGGGCCACCGGTGCGAGCGGCACCACCTTGTCGAGGATGAAGCGGATATCGGCAACGGGCGAACGGTAGCTCATGGGTCTCCTCCGGGCGCCGCTTGGCATTCTGTGCACGCGCCTCTATGTCCTCTTTGGATGCCGACACCCTATCGCACGGGTATCCCTCTTCAACTTCAACGCTGCGTCACGGACCCCAATGCCCCACGAGACCGCGATCCTCGCCCCCGATCCCGCCGGCTATGCCCGCGCGGCGGAGCTGTTGCGGCAGGGAGAACTCGTCGCCATCCCGACCGAGACGGTCTACGGGCTCGCGGGGGATGCGCGCAACGACCGGGCGGTGGCGGAGATCTTCGCCGCGAAGGGACGGCCGCATTTCAACCCGCTGATCGTGCACCTGCCCTCGCTGGAGGCCGCCGAAAAGATCGCGGTCTTCTCCGAGGCCGCGCGCCAGATCGCACGCAAATACTGGCCCGGACCGCTCACGCTTGTCCTGCCGTTGCGTCCCGATGCCGGTCTCTCCGATCTGGTGACGGCGGGAAATGACACGGTCGCGATCCGTCTGCCCGCCCATCCGGTCGCGCGTGCCCTTCTGACCGCGTTCGGCGGGCCGCTCGCGGCGCCCTCGGCCAATCCTTCGGGCAAGATCAGCCCCACCACGGCGCAGCATGTGCTCGACGGGCTGGCCGGGAAAATCGCCGCAGTGGTCGATGGCGGCCCCTGCGCGGTCGGGGTGGAATCGACGATCCTCGCGCTCGACCCGCCCGCGCTGCTGCGCCCCGGCGGGATCGCGGCGGAGGAACTCGAAGCCGAACTCGGCCTGCAACTGCCGACCGGCGGCGATGCGGCCAAACCGAATGCACCCGGTCAGCTCCTGTCCCACTACGCGCCGGGTGCGGCGGTGCGCCTCGACGTGACCGATCCGCGTCCGGACGAGATCTGGATCGGGTTCGGTCCGGGATGCGGCCAGGCGGCATTGAACCTCTCGCCCAGGGGCGATCTGACCGAGGCGGCGGCCAGTCTTTTCGCCACCCTGCGCAAGGGCGATGCGCTGGCGCGCGAGCGCGGTGTCGCGACCCTCGCCTTCGCGCCGGTACCCGAGAGCGGGCTGGGCCGCGCGATCAACGACCGCCTGCGCCGCGCCGCCGCCCCGCGCGACTGAGCGCGGCCACAAAAATGGGCTGGCCGCGAAGGACCGGCCCGCCGCAGCCCGTTCCAGAGCCGCTTATTTCACCGTGAACAGCGTCCACATGCCGAGCACGTAGTGGCCCGGGATGTTGCAGAAGAGGATATAGGAGCCCGGCTTGAGATTGAGCGTCAGTGCCCCGCTCGCCCCGGGATCGAGCTCGGAGACCTCGCCCAGATGGCCCGCGGCGTCCTCGTCGACGCGCATCTCGTCATCGATATAGGGGAGCGGCGTCGACATGTCCTTGACCGGCGAGACGATCATCTCGTGGATCGTTCCCTTCGAGTCATTCGTCACTTCGAAGGTCACCTTTCCGGCGGGCACCGCGTCGGGTGTGACGGTGACCCCCATCGTTGCGGTCTTGTCCTTCTCGGCCGCCCCCACCATGGCGAAGCCCATCGGCGGCACCTTTCCGAGAGTGTCCATCGACATGTCGCCCTTGTCCCAGAGCGAAACTTTCACGACGCTGTCGGCAGCCATTGCGGGCGTGATCGAAAGCGCCGGCAACGCGGCGAGAGCGAGGGCGAGTGCGGCCCGGCGTGTAAGAGACATGGTCCTTCCTCCTTTGACCGAAACTGTCTTCGATCGGAAGGTGCGCTCATGCCGCGCGAGACGGCTTGATCTGCGTCACGCTTCACGGAGTGCTGAAGTGATGTGAGGCGCGCGCGAGCGGTCAGGCCCGCCCCGCCGCGGCCGAAAGCGTGCGCGGGTCGATCCCCATGCCCTCGAGCGCGCGCATCCATTTCGTGGCGTGATCGTCATCGAGCGCCAGATCGGCGTCGCCATCGGCGGTGAGCCAGCCATTGTCGAGGATCTCCTCCTCGAGTTGGCCCGGCCCCCAGCCCGCATAGCCAAGCGCCATCAGCGCGCGGTCGGGGCCACGCCCCATCGCGATATCCTCCAGAATGTCGCGCGTACCCGTCATCCGGAGCCGTTCGGAAACCTCCATCTGCCCTTCCGCGCTGCGCCAGTCCGGCGAATGCAGCACGAAGCCGCGCCCGGTCTCGACCGGGCCGCCGAAGAGGATCGGGCGGTGCGTACTGCTATCGGAGCCTTCCGGCTCGATCCCGAGGCTCTCGAGAAGCTCCGAGAAATCGGGTTTCGGCAGGGGCTTGTTCACGATCAGCCCCATCGCGCCCTCGGGGGAATGGGCGCAAACGGCGATCACCGAATGTTCGAAGCGCGGATCCCCCATCCCCGGCATCGCGATCAGAAACTTGCCCGTCAGATCCATATCCGCCCCCTTGCCACACATCCGGTTCATTCCTTTCAAGGTGGCGCTGCCCCGAGCAGGGTTCAAGCCCGCATCCCGAACACGGCGGCCCTGCGCGGATTTGTTGCACCGACCTGTCGCGTTTGTGACTTTGGCGTCGCCCCCGCGCAGGATAATGAAAAGCAATGACGCGTCTGTTACCAGTTCTCGGGCTTTTTCTCGGCACCCTTCCGCTTGCGGCCTCCGCGCAGCAGCTTGCGGCGCTGACCGATCAGCCGCTGCCGCCGGGCCTCGAGCGGGCGGAAATCCTCGAAGGATGGCAACGTGACGACGGCACGCGCATGGCGGGTCTCCTGATCGCGCTCGCGCCCGGCTGGAAGACCTATTGGCGCGCGCCCGGCGATGCGGGCATTCCGCCACAGATCGCCTTCGCCGGATCCGAGAACCTCGGCAAGGCGAAACTGCACTGGCCCGCGCCCGAGGTGTTCGACACGGCCGGGATTCGGACGGTCGGCTATCATGGCGGTCTGATCCTCCCGATCGAGATCACCCCCGAGGACACGGCGAAGACGGTCGATCTGCGCATCGAGGCGACGATCGGGATCTGCGACAAGATCTGCATCCCCGCGAACCTGCATTTCGAGGCAGACCTGACAGGCAAGGGCGCCCCCGACCCGCGGATCGAAACCGCGCTCGCCGCCGAGCCGAAAAGGATCGTCGCGCCCACCGAATGCACCGTGCAACCCGTCCGCGACGGGATGAACGTGACCGCACGGATCACGCTGCCGCCCGCGATCGGCCCGGAACAGCCGCTTTTCGAACTCGCCTCGACGCCGGTCTGGGTCTCGGAGGCCCAGAGCCACCGCGAGGGCGATCAGCTCGTCGCCACGGCGGATTTCGTGCCCCCCGAGGCCGAGCCCTTCGATGTCGACCCGAAAGACATACGCATCACCGTGCTTTCCGATCGCGGCGCGGTGCAGATCGACGGCTGCACCCGCTGAATTCAGGCATCTGGCGGCGCGATGTGCCGGACATGTCCGCGCAACAAGCGTGGCGCGAGCACCCCGGCAAGACCCACGATCAGCGCCGAGATCAGCGCGAAGGCCCCGAAGGCCGGCAGAAGCGCCCCGCCCTCGACCATCGCGCGCCCGAGCGTGACCGCGAAGCCCCCCGTCAGCAGCAGCGCCACCCCGGCCAGGACGCCGCGCAGCCGAACGACACGCGCCCCGTGGCGCACCGCACGGATCTGACGCCCGAAATCGAGCTGGATCGCCAGCACCGCAGGCACCACCAGCAGCACGATCACCATCCCGAAACCGAGCCCGTAGACGAGGGTGATGACCGTCGGCTTGAGGAACAGTGCCGAACTCGATTGTTCGTACAGTAGCGGCGCGAGGCCGAGCACCGTGGTCAGCGTGGTCAGCAGCACCGGGCGCAGACGATCCGAAACCGCATCGACGATCGCCGGAACGAGGCCGCGTTTCTCGGCATATTCGTCGACCGTCGAGATCAGGACGATCGCGTCGTTGATGATGATCCCGACCATGCCGATCGCGCCCACCACCGAGAACATCGAGAGCGGCATGTCCCAGATATAATGCCCCCAGATCGCGCCGACGGCGCCGAAGGGGATCACCGACATCACCACGAGCGGCCGGGTCCAGCTCGCGAATATCCAGGCAAGGACGATGAAGATGCCCACGAGGCACATGACGAGGCCGACCAGCGCGTCCGACAGGAAATCACGCTCCTGTTCGGCCTGACCGGCGAGCTGGAAGCTCACGCCGCGCTCCTCGGCGATCCGCGGCAGGATCTCCTTCTCGATCTGCGCCGTGATCTGGTTGGCGCGCGCCGGATCATCCTCGGAGATATCGCCGGTGACCGCGACCTGCCGCACGCCATCCTCGCGCCGGATCGTCGAGAACCCGGTCTGGCTGCGCACCGCGACGATATCGGCCAGCGGCACCCATTTGCCCGAGGGGCTGCGCAACTGCATCCGGTCGATGAAATCGGCGGCGAGTTCGTCTTTCGGAAGCTCCACCTGAATCGTTGCTGTGCGCACCCCGTCGGGGAAACTCGCGGCTTCCGTGCCATTGAGCCGGGCGCGCAGCTCGCGCCCCAGCGTCGCGATATCGAAGCCCAGCGCCTCGCCCTGCGGCGTCAGGTCGAGGATCATCTCGCGCTTGTCATAGGCGAGGTTGTCCTCGACCGCGGAGACCTCGGGGAATTGTGCGAGCGCGGTCTTCAGGTCCTCCGCCGCCTCCTTGAGCACGCGCGTCTCCGCCCCCGAGAATTGCACGTCGATCCCGTCGCCCGCCCCGCCCGCGCTGTAACGGCGGAAGCTGATCTCCTCGACGAGCGGCAGATGCGGCATTTCCTTTTGCAGGCGCGAGACGAATTCGAAGCTCGAATAGGGGCGATAGTCGGGGTCGATCACCTCGACCGAGATCGACCCGAGCAGATCGGCATCCTTCGTATCGGCCGAGGCGAGCCCCCGGCCCGACGCCCCGCCGATCTGCGCGATCGCGTATTCGACCGGGTTCACCCCGTATTCGTCCTCGAACTCCTTCGCGACCTTGGTCACGGTCGCCTGCATCGCGCGCATCATCTCGAGCGTATCGGCCCGAGTCGCCCCCTCGACCATCGCGAAGGAGCCGCTGACGGTGGATTGCTCGGGCGGGCTGAAGAAGCGCCACTGGACCTTGCCCGAGAGCACGAAGGAGACCTGCCAGAACAGCAGCGCGATGGCGGCCGCGATGACCGGATAACGCGCCGCCACCACTGCGCGGGTGAGCGGCTTCATCACGACGCGGCGGAACCATGCGAGCCCCTCGTTCACCTTGCGCGACGGCCAGTCGTACCACTTGCCCTCGGAGGTGTGGCGCAGCGCGTGGCTCATGTGGTTGGGCAGGATCAGGAAGCACTCGACGAGCGAGGCCGCGAGCACCGCGATCACCGTGTAGGGAATGTCGAGGATCATGCTCCCCATGCGCCCGCCGATCATCGTGAGCCCGGCAAAGGCGATCACCGTGGTCAGGGTCGAGGCGAAGACGGGTGCGGCCATCCTGCGCGCACCGCGCTCGGAGGCGATCACCGGATGCTCGCCCAGATGGCGGGCGCGGAAATCGGCATGTTCGCCCACCACGATGGCGTCATCGACCACGATCCCCAGCGTCAGGATGAGCGCGAAGATCGAGATCATGTTGAGCGTCATCCCCGAGAAATACATCACCGCCAGCGCGGCGGCCATCGAGGTCGGGATGCCCATCGCGACCCAGAAGGCGGTGCGCGCATTGAGGAAGAGGAACAGAAGCCCCAGCACGAGGGCGAGCCCGAGCACCCCGTTGTTCAACAGCAGATCGAGCCGCTGCGTGATCCGGTCCGAGCGCGTGCGCACCAGATCCATCGTGGTCCCCGCGGGCAGCGTCGGCTGCATCGTCGCGATGACGCTCTCGACCTTCTTCTGGATCGCGATCGCGTCGCCCGCGGCCGAGCGCGCGACATTGATCACCACCGCCGGATTGTCGCCCACGAAATAGGCCCGGTCCCGGTTGCCGCCCTCGACCCGGATCGTCGCGACATCGCCCACGGTGAGTTGCGAGCCGTCGGGCTCGGTCCGGATCACCAGCGAGGCGATTTCGGGGGCGCTGCGACGCTCCTCCCCGGTGGTGACGCGGGTCGCGCCGCCGGCCACATCGCCTGCCGGATCGGTCGAGGCCGCGGCCGAGATCACGTCGATGATCTGGGTCAGCGTCACGTCATGCGCCATCATCGAGACCGTGGACACCTCGACCACGGTCTCGGGCGCTGCGATCCCGGCAAGCGAGGTGCGCGTCACGCCCTGCTGGTAGAGCCGGGTCACCGCCTCGTCGCCCAACCGACCGAGTTGTTCGACCGAGAGCGGGCCGGTGATCACCAGATCGGTCACGGTATCGCGCCAGACGCCGCGCTGGACCTCCGGCGCCTCGGCGCCTTCGGGGAGGTCCCCTGCGGTGGCGAGCGCGTTCTCGACATCGTTGACCGCGCGCGACATGTCCCAGCCCGGTTCGAAATCGAGCGAGATCCGCGCAGAGCCTTCCGAGGCCCGACTTTCGGAATGCTCGACGCCCTCCACGGCGATGAGCGAGGGTTCAAGCACCTGGATGATCGCGCGGTCGACTTCCTCCGCCCCCGCGCCCGGCCATTTCACCGAGACGGAAACCGTTTCCTCGACCGAGTCGGGAAAGAATTGCGCGCGCATCCGCGGCACCGCCACGATCCCCGCGCAGAGCATGATGACAAGCACGATATTGGCAAGCGTCGCGTGGCGCGTGAACAGCCCGATCAGGCCACGTCCGCGCGGGATCGACCCGAGGTCCTTCGGCCCCGCCATCTCAGCCTCCGATCCGCGATTCGAGCCGCTGGACCGTCTCGGCCGGCACCTCGTCCTGCGAGAGCTGAGCGATCAGGTCCTTCTTCGCCGTCTCGGGCATCCGCGCATTGCCCTCGACGAAGGCGATCAGCTTGGCGCGGCGTTCGGGATCGAGCTTGACCGTCCGGCTCGGCGCAGGGGTGGCGGACTGGCCCTGACGCATCGGGCGCAGCTTGATCCCGCGCCCGAGAAGCGGCGTGCGCTCGGCCACGATTTCGGTCCCCGCTTTGAGATCGGCGCGGATGATGACCGCATCGCCCTGACGGTGCAGGATCTCGACCGGCGCTTCCTCCAGCCGGTCCTCCGGGCCGAGGACGAGCACCGTGTTCTTCGCATCGACCGCCGCGGCCGGGATCTTCGCGACATTCTCGAGCGCCGGCTCGCGCAGTTGCACGGTCACGAAATCGCCGGGTCGCAGATGCGCGGCCCCTTGTGTGACCTGCGCGAAGAGCTGGCGCCCGGCCACCCCGGCCTCGACCGCCGGAGAAACCCGCGTCAGATGCCCCTCCGCGCGCAGGCGCGCGCCGGAGCTGTTGAGGTCCGCGGTGACGGGAAGATCGCGCAGCGTGCCCTGCCTCGTCGTCAGACGCGCGAATTGCGCGGTGGAGACCCGGAACGCGACTTCGAGCGCGGACGGGTCGATCAGCTTCCCGAGCATCTCGTTATTCGACACGAGCCCCCCCGCGACCGCATTCACCTCGGCGAGGCGCCCGGCGAATTCGGCCCGGATCTCGGTATCGGCCAGCTTGCGCTCCGCCTCCGAAAGCGTGATGCGCGCGCGGGTCAGCCCGGTGCGCGCGGTATCGAGCTGGGCCTGCGCAGAGGAGAGCGCCGCACGGCGGTTGAGCACCGCCTGCTCGGCCGCGGAGGCGGCCAATTCCGCCGTCTCGAGCGCGGAGGCGGAGCCCACGCCGCGATCCGAGAGACTCTGCTGGCGTTCGAGCGCCGACTTGCGCAGATCCGCCTGCCGCTGCGCCGCCGCCACATCGTCGCGGGCGATCGCGAGCGACCGCTCGGCCTGGGCCAGCGCGGCTTCGGCTTCGGCCACCGAGGCCTTGGCGGTGTCGCGCGCGGCCTGCGCCTCGGCCGGATCGAGCTTCACCAGCAATTCGCCTTTCGCGACGTCCGCCCCGTCCTCGAAATCGGGCGCGAGCGTCGCGATCGTGCCCGCGGAAGCCGCGCGCAGTTCCAGCTCGCGGGTGGAACGCACCTCACCATAGGCGGTCAGCACCGGCTCGATCGTGGTGTAGTCGAGCGCAATCACATTGGCCGCGAAGACCCGCTCGCGCGCGGCAGGGGCCCGACCGCTCGCGCTCTTGCGCGCCTCGATCGCCTTGAAGATCGAAAACCCGCCCATCGCCAGCAGGCCGAGGGTGAGCGCCAGCAAGAACAGCCCCATCAGGGAGCGGGTGAGAAACCGCATGTGATCTCCAGTATTCCGGTCTCGGATCAGCGCTCACGCCACCGCGCGAAGACGCGATCTCATCTTATCGCGCCCCTGCAGCGGAGGGGAACGGTTTGTTATACGTGCAAGCCCGGAACTTCCGTCACTTTTTTCACGGCCGCGCGACGGATTTTCGCGCCCCTCACCCCTGCGCCAGGAGCCGTGCCCGGATCTGCAGAAGGTCGGCCCAGGCCTCGCGCTTGGCCGCAGGGTTGCGCAGCAGATAGGCGGGGTGCGTCATCGGCAGCGCCGGACGCCCGAAAGCCTCGGCCCAGGTGCCGCGAAGCCGCAGGATGCCGCGCTTGCCGAGGGCGGCAGCGCAGGCCGCGTTGCCCATCAGCACGATCAGGTCGGGATCGGCGAGATCGACGTGACGGGCGAGGAAGGGCAGCATCTGCGCGATCTCGGCGGCCTCGGGCTCGCGATTTCCGGGCGGGCGCCAAGGCAGGACATTGGTGATATAGAGACCGGCCTCGGCATCCGGCGTCTCACGCGAAAGGCCGATCGCTGCGAACATCCGGTCGAGCAGATGCCCCGCACGCCCCACGAAGGGGCGCCCCTTCTGGTCCTCTTCGCGCCCCGGCGCCTCGCCGATCACCATCACCCGCGCCGAGGGCTTACCATCGGCGAATACGGTGTTGCGCGCGCCTTTCTTCAGCTCGCACAGATCATAGGCTTCGATCGCCGCCCGCAACGCTTCGAGACTGTCGGCCCGGCCTGCCGCCTCGCGCGCGACGACGACCGGATCGGGTCCCTCGATCCTTGCGACCTGCGCCACCGGCGGAAGCGCCGGATCGGGGGCCGCGGCGTCCGTCGCGGGCGGTTGCGGCGCGGCCTGCTTGCCCGGAAGCTCGTAGCGATCGACCGGCTCGTCGGCGATCGGCGTGTCCACACCCATCTCGAGCTGCCATTCGAGAGCGGCCAGAGCGGCGTGATAGTCGAATTCCGGGGGCGCTTGAGTCTCCATCGCGTCACCCTAATCTGCCGACATGCGACGGTAAAGCGGCTGGACGCCCGCCCCCCCGTTTGCCATAAGCGGGACCAGTCCAACCGGAGCATCGCGCAATGGCATTTCGCCCAAGGCACCTGCTGGGGATCGAGCATCTGAGCCCCGAGGATATCCGCACAGTTCTCGACCTTGCCGAAGAATATGTCGATCTCAACCGTCGCACGGTCAAGAAGACGGATGCGCTGGAGGGGATGACGCAGATCAACATGTTCTTCGAGAACTCGACGCGCACCCAGGCCTCCTTCGAACTGGCGGGCAAGCGGCTCGGGGCGGACGTGATGAACATGGCGATGCAGACCTCGAGCGTGAAGAAGGGCGAGACGCTGATCGACACCGCGCTGACGCTCAACGCGATGCATCCCGACCTGCTGGTCGTGCGCCACGGATCGTCCGGCGCGGTGGACCTGCTCGCGCAGAAGGTCGAATGCGCGGTGATCAATGCCGGCGACGGCAAGCACGAACATCCCACGCAGGCGCTGCTCGACGCGCTCACGATCCGGCGCGAGAAGGGCCGGATCCAGCGCCTCACCGTCGCGATCTGCGGCGACGTGGCGCACAGCCGGGTCGCGCGGTCGAACCTGATCCTGCTGGGCAAGATGGAAAACCGCGTGCGCCTGATCGCGCCCCCCACCCTGATGCCGTCGGGCGTGGCCGAATTCGGCTGCGAGGTCTATGACGACATGCGCGAAGGGCTGCGCGACGCCGATGTGGTGATGATGCTGCGGCTTCAGAAAGAGCGCATGGATGGCGGCTTCATTCCGTCCGAGCGCGAATATTTCCACCGCTACGGGCTGGATGCCGAGAAGCTGGCCTATGCCAAGGACGACGCCATCGTGATGCATCCGGGACCGATGAACCGTGGCGTCGAGATCGACGGCACCATTGCCGACGACATCAACCGCTCGGTCATTCAGGAACAGGTGGAGATGGGCGTCGCGGTGCGCATGGCGGTGATGGACCTGCTGGCGCGCAACCTGCGCGCCGATCGCGGACGCGCGCTCAACGAGGGCACCTATGTCTGAGCTTGAGCGCGACGAGGTCCTCAATTACCGCCCCGGCCCCGAGAGCGAATTGCCGCTCGACGAGGACGAGACGGTGCTTGCGGTCTTCGCACCCGATACGCGCCGCTACTGGAGCGATCACCTCTGGCTCGCCGGGATCGGCATGGCGCTCGCCGGCGCGGTGTTGATCGCGCTTGGCAAGCCGCACCAGATCCCGGTTGCGCTGCTCGCGATCGCGCTCGGGATGGCGGCACGCGGCTGGTATTTCAAATCCGAGGCCTTCGCGCGTCGCTGGCAGCTCACCGACAGACGCCTGATCGGACCGCAGGGCCGGCAGGTGATGCTTCTGGAAATCGAGACGGTGCGGCGGCTGATGGGCGATGTGCAGATCGTGACCCGCTCGGGCGCGAAACACCTGATCCGGCACCTCGCCGACAGCGCACCGGTGGTCGAGCGGATCGAAAGCGCCCGCAACGCGCGGCGCATGATGATGAGTTGAACGAGGCCCAGCCGATGACGATCTTCCTTCAAAACGCCCGCCTCATCGACCCCGAAGCGCTGAGCGAAACCACCGGCAACGTGGTGATCGA
Organism: Thioclava atlantica; assembly: GCF_000737065.1. Classification (GTDB taxonomy): domain Bacteria; phylum Pseudomonadota; class Alphaproteobacteria; order Rhodobacterales; family Rhodobacteraceae; genus Thioclava; species Thioclava atlantica. Next base: position 51,088 of record NZ_AQRC01000004.1, read on the forward strand.
CAACGGCCGGATCGCCGCGATCGGCGACATGTCCGCCCCCGCGGATGCCGAGGTGATCGACTGCGGCGGCAAATGTCTGGCACCGGGGATCGTGGATCTCGGGGTGAAGATCGGCGAGCCGGGCGAGCGGCATATGGAAAGCTTCCGTTCGGCGGCGCTCGCGGCGGCGGCAGGCGGGGTGACCACGATCGTGGCGCGCCCCGACACCGCATCCGCCATCGACACGCCCGAGACGCTGGAATTCGTGCGCCGCCGCGCCGCGGATGCGCCGGTGCGCATCCTGCACATGGCCGCGCTGACCAAGGGTCGCGACGGCCAGGAGATGACCGAGATCGGCTTTCTCAAGGATGCGGGCGCGGTCGCCTTCACCGATGTCGCGCGGGTCTCGGACCAGACCAAGGTGCTCCAGCGCGCCTTCACCTATGCTGCGAGCCTCGGCGTGCTGGTGATCGGCCATCCGCAGGAACCGGGCCTGTCGAAAGGCGCGGCCGTCACCTCGGGCAAGTTCGCGAGCCTGCGCGGCCTGCCCGGCGTCTCGCCGATGGCCGAACGCATGGGGCTGGAGCGCGACCTCGCGCTGGTCGAGATGACCGGGCTTGCCTATCACGCCGACCAGATCACCACCGCAAAGGCCCTGCCCGCGCTCAAGCGCGCCAAGGAGGCGGGGCTGGACGTCACCGCGGGCGTGTCGATCCATCACCTGACGCTCAACGCGCTCGACGTGGGCGATTATCGCACCTTCTTCAAGCTGACGCCTCCGCTGCGCGACGAGGAAGACCGTCTCGCGGTGATCGAGGCGGTAGCCGAGGGGCTGATCGACGTGATCTGTTCGATGCACACTCCGGCCGACGAGGAAAGCAAGCGCCTACCCTTCGAAGAGGCCGCCTCGGGCGCGGTGGGCCTCGAGACGATCCTGCCGGCGGCGATGCGGCTCTACCACTCCGGTCAGCTCTCGCTGCCGCAGCTTTTCCGCGGGCTGGCGCTCAACCCGGCGAAGCGTCTGGGTTTGCCGCAGGGTCGGCTCGCCGAAGGCGCACCCGCCGATCTGGTGCTCTTCGACCCGGACGCGCCCTTCGTGCTCGACCGGTTCAAACTGCGCTCGAAATCCAAGAACACACCATTTGACACCTCGCGGATGGAGGGCAAAACGCTTGCCACATTCGTCTCAGGGGTGCAGGTTTATAGAAACAATAACGACTTATAAGCGAGGCGAGGGCAGGCAATGCCGGGATTTGAGAACGGGTCCGTATGGCTCGGGCTGGTGGCTGCACTGGGCTACCTGCTCGGTTCGGTCCCCTTTGGCGTGGTGATCACGCGCGCTCTGGGGCTGGGCGATCTGCGCAAGATCGGCTCGGGCAATATCGGGGCGACGAACGTGCTGCGCACCGGAAACAAGCCCGCCGCGCTCGCCACGCTCCTGCTCGACAGCGGCAAGGGCGCCATCGCGGTTCTGATCGCGCGCTATTTTCTCGGCGAGACCGCCGCACAGGTCGCGGGCGCCGCCGCCTTCATCGGCCATATCTATCCCGTCTGGCTGCGTTTCCAGGGCGGCAAGGGCGTGGCGACTTTCCTTGGCACGATGATCGCGCTGTCCTGGCCGGTCGGCCTCGCCGCCTGCGGCGTGTGGCTGCTGACCGCGGTTGTGACGCGCATCTCCTCGCTCTCGGCGCTGGTCTCGGCCGCGACCACGGTTCCGCTCGCCTTCGCCTTCGAGCGGCGCGACCTCATGATGCTCGCCGCGGGCCTAGCCGTGCTGATCTTCTGGCGCCACCGCTCCAACATCGCGCGGCTCGCGATGGGGACCGAGCCGCGGATCGGCAAGAAGGGCTGAACCGCCTCAGACGTGCTGGCCGGCATTCACCTCGATCTCGGTGCCGGTGACGTAGCTCGAGGCATCCGAACACAGGAACCAGATCACGTCGGCCACTTCCGAGGGCTGCCCCAAGCGGCGCAGAGGCAGGGCCTCGACGATCTTCTCGGTGCCCGGGCTCAGGATCGACGTCTCGATCTCGCCCGGCGCGATCGCGTTCACCCGCACGCCCAGGGGCCCGAAATCATGCGCCATCTCGCGGGTCAGCGCCTTGAGCGCGGCTTTCGAGGTCGAATAGGCGGCCCCCGCGAAGGGATGGACCCGCGAGCCCGCGATCGAAGTCACGTTCACCACCGCACCCTGCGCGGCCGAGAGCTCCTCCACCAACCCGCGCGCGAGCACGATCGAGGCGAAGAAATTGATGTGGAATACCTGACCCCAGGCGCGCAGATCGGTGTCGAGCGTGTTGAGCCGCTCGCCATTGGGGCCCTTGGGGGATATCCCGGCATTGTTCACCAGAGCATGCAGCCGCCCGTCGATACGCGAGCGAATCTCTTCGATCGCCCGGATCGTCTGGTTCGGGTCCGCGAGATCGACCTGGATATGATCCTCGCGACCGCCTCCCCAGGGGCATCTCTCGGGGAACGCGTGGCGCGAGCAGGTGATCACCCGCCAGCCCTCGGCGGCGAAGCGTTTCACCGTGGCATGACCGATCCCGCGGCTCGCCCCCGTCAGCAGCATTACCTTGCGATCATCCATCATTCGTCTCCCCGTTTGCGCCCGCGTGACCCTAGCCGCTTTTGCCCCGAGCGCAACGGCCTGCCCTTTCCAAGCCCGCCGATTGGGTCTAGCAAGATGGGACCGCCGCTGCCTCCGAGGAACAGCTGATGAGAAAGCAGACCATGGATCGAGACTGGATCGCAACCGCCCGCACCCTATCCGAAGCCCTTCCCTACCTGCAGCGCTATACCGGCGCCGTCGTGGTGGTGAAATTCGGCGGCAACGCGATGGGCGATGACGAGGCGATGGCCGATTTCGCCCGCGACATCGTGCTGATGCGCCAGGTCGGCATGAATCCGGTCGTGGTGCATGGCGGCGGACCGATGATCAACGAGATGCTCAAGAAACTTGGGATCGAGAGCGATTGGGTGCGCGGCAAGCGGGTGACCGACAAGGCCACCGTCGAAGTGGTCGAGATGATCCTCTCGGGTCTCGTCAACAAGCGCATCGTGCAGGCGATCAACGATCAGGGCGGGCGCGCGGTCGGGATCTCGGGCAAGGATGACGACCTGATGGTCTGCGAGGCGGACGATCCCGAACTGGGCTTCGTCGGACGCCCCGTCGAGATGAACGTGCAGGTCATCCGCGACCTCTACAACGCCGGGATCATCCCGGTGATCGCCCCGGTCGCCACCGGCATGAACGAGAACGAGACCTTCAACGTCAACGGCGACACCGCCGCGGGCGCGGTGGCGGGCGCTTTGCAGGCCGACCGCCTTCTGCTGCTGACCGACGTGGCCGGGGTGAAGAACAAGGCCGGCGAGGTGATCACCGAGCTTACCCCCGACGACGTCACCGCGCTGATCGCCGACGGCACGATCTCGGGCGGCATGATCCCCAAGGTCGAAACCGCGCTGAAGGCGGTGGAAGACGGGGTGCGCGCGGTCGTCATCGTCGACGGCCGGGTTGCCAATGCCTGCCTGCTCGAGCTTTTCACCGAACATGGCGCGGGGTCGATGATCCGCACCACCGAACCGCGCGTGAAGCCGCGCCGCCGGTGAGCGAAACCCCGGTTGCCGAAAGCCCGGTGATCGCGGCACTCGGGGAGGCTCTCGCGCCGCACCGGCTCTTCGTCTCGGGGCTGGCGCATGAGGGCGAGGAGACGATCGCGCTGATCTCCCCCGACGAGCCCGGCTTCTGGCCCCATGTCACCGCGGCGCCGGAATTCGCCGATACGGCGCCCCACCCGCTCGACCGCTGGTCGTCACGGGTGATCGGCGGGATCGCCCCGGCCTTCGGGGCACGGGCCCTCTTTCCCTTCGACGGCCCGCCCTGGCCGCCCTTCATTCGCTGGGCGCTGAGCTCGGGCCAGAGCTTCGCGTCGCCGGTCCACATGCTCGTCCATGCCCGGATGGGGCTCTGGGCGTCGCTGCGCGGCGCGCTCGCCCTGCCCGGCCGCCTGCCGCTGCCCGAAGCCCTGCAATCCCCCTGCCTGGGCTGCGACGCTCCCTGCGCCGATGCCTGCCCGGTCGCTGCGCTCGGTCCCGAGGGCTACGACGTGCCGGCCTGCCATGCCCATCTCGATCGCGCCGAGGGGCGGGACTGCCGCGAAAACGGGTGTCGTGCACGCCGCGCTTGCCCGGTCGGCAAGAGCTATGGCAGGCTGCCTCAACAATCAGCATGGCATATGAGGCAGTTTCACCCATGACCCCGCTCGGACATCGACGCCTGATCCTGACCCGCCATGCGAAATCGAGCTGGGAAGACCCGGCCATGGAAGACCGCGACCGCCCGCTCAACACGCGCGGGCGTCTCGCCGCAACCGAATTGGGGGATTTCCTCGCCTCGCGCGGGCTCGAACCCGAGGAGGTGCTCTGCTCGAGCGCGCGGCGCACGCGCGAGACCTGGGAACGCATCGAGGGTGCGGTCATCGAGACCCGTCCCGAGATTCGCTTTGTCGACCGGCTCTACCATGCGAGCCCCGACGTGATGCTCGACGTGCTCAGATCCGCGACGGCGCCCACGGTGATGATGCTCGGCCACAATCCCGGCATCTCCGAATTCGCCCGGATGCTGCCCGCCCGCACCATCCACGACCCGGATTTCCGCCGCTTTCCGACCTGCGCCACCCTGATCGTCGATTTCCAGACCGAAGACTGGACCGAGGTGGAGCCGGGACAGGGATCGACCCTCGATTTCTTCACGCCCACGCGGCGCGGATAGCAGAAGGGCCGGTCCTGAGACCGGCCCTCGCCTTCCTATCGTCCGAAGCCGGCGGGAGATGCGGCTTCCCTCGGCGGGAAAGCCCCTCGCCGGTCTGCCCTCAATGCCCGAGGATCTGGCTCAGGAACTGCTTGGTGCGCTCCGATTGCGGGTTGTTGAAGAAGTCATGCGGGTTGTTCTGCTCGACGATCTGACCGTCGGCCATGAAGATCACCCGGTTCGCCACCGCCTGCGCGAAGCCCATCTCGTGGGTCACGCAAAGCATGGTCATGCCCTCTTCGGCGAGCTCGATCATCGTGTCGAGCACCTCCTTGATCATCTCCGGGTCGAGCGCCGAGGTCGGTTCGTCGAAGAGCATGATCCGCGGCTTCATGCACAGCGAGCGCGCGATCGCCACACGCTGCTGCTGACCGCCCGAGAGCTGGCCGGGATACTTGTCCGCCTGTTCCGGGATCTTCACCTTCTCGAGGAAATGCATCGCCGTCTCGATGGCTTCCTTCTTCGGCGTCTTGCGCACCCAGATCGGGGCCAGTGTCAGGTTCTCGAGAATGGTCAGATGCGGGAACAGGTTGAAGTGCTGGAACACCATCCCGACCTCGCGGCGGACCTTGTCGATGTTCTTCAGATCGTTGGTCAACTCGATCCCGTCCACCACGATCTTGCCCGCCTGATGTTCTTCCAGACGGTTGATGCAGCGGATCAGGGTCGACTTGCCCGACCCCGAGGGGCCGGCGATGACGATGCGCTCGCCGCGTTGCACGGTCAGGTCGATGTCACGCAGCACGTGGAACTGGCCGTACCACTTGTTCATGTTCTCGATCTGGATCGCCACCTCGTCGCTGACGGCCATGTGGCTGCGGTCGATCTCGCGCTCGAAATGCGGTTCAGTCATGGTGTTCTCCCTTAGCGATGGTCGCGCTGAAGCCGGTTCTCGAGATGCATCGAGTAACGCGACATCGCGAAGTTCAGGATGAAGAAGATGGCGCCGACGAAGACGAAGGGCTCCCAGTAGATGCCCTTCCACGCGAAATCGGCGCGGATGAAGTCCGGAATGCCCTTGAGCGGATCGAAGAGCCCCACGAACGCCACGAGGGTCGTGTCCTTGAACATGCCGATGAAGGTCGACACGATCCCCGGGATCGAGATCTTGAGCGCCTGCGGCAGGATGATCAGCCGCTGTGCCTTCCAGTAATCGAGCCCGAGCGCGTCAGCTGCCTCGTACTGGCCGCGCGGAAGCGCCGCGAGACCACCCCGGACCACCTCGGCGATATAGGCCGCGGAGAACATGGTCACGAGGATCATCACCCGCAGGATGATGTCGAAATTCGTACCCGGCGGCAGGAAGTAGTTCAGCAGGAGCGAGGCCACGAACAGCAGAGTGATCAGCGGAACGCCCCGGATGAACTCGATGAACACCACCGAGAAGGTCTTGATCAGGAACATGTCCGACTGCCGCCCGAGCGCGAGGACCACCCCCAGCGGAAGCGACATCACGATGCCGCCCGCCCCCAGGGTGATCGCCAGCAGGAACCCCCCGAACTTGGCGGATTCGACAGGCTCGATCCCGAGCGGGATCGCGGCGTGCAGTATCCCGGCCAAGGGGGAAACGCCGAACATCCAGAAGAGGATGGCGACAATGGCCCCCGCCGAAAAACCCGCGATGGAGCCATAGCGCCCGACCAGGCTGAACACGATCCAGGCCAGAACGAAACCGACCGCCACGAGGATCGGCCCCCAGACCGAGCCGCCCCAGAGCAGCCAGACCGCGAGGAAGGGGTAGATCGGGGTGAACCAGATCAGCTTCTTCGGCACCCATTGGAACAGGACGGGCCCCACCGCCACGAAGAGCAGCAGGAAGGTCAGGACCGGCCGCCAGTAGAGCTCGCGCTGGTAGAAGCCGAAGATGAACTGGTGCCAGCGGTCACGGATCACGGCCCAGCATGCGCCGGTCGCGCCCTGGCCGTATTCCGCGGTGATGATCTTGCGGCATTCGGCGAGCGAATCCGCCTTCCAGACCCCATGCAGGAACCAGCTGGCGAAATGCGACACGAAGAAATAGATCGTGAGCACTCCGAGCACGGTCAGCAGCGTGTTGAGCCAGCCCGAGAACAGGTTCTCGCGCAGCCAGCGGATCGCACCGCTCTCGCCGGCCGGAGCCGGCTGCGGTTTGAGCATCGTGTCGCGCACATAGGCGACGGATTCGGCGTGTGTATCGCTCATCTCACCGCTCCTTCAGCTTCACGCGATTGTTGTAGACGTTCATCACGCCCGAGATCGTCAGCGAGATCGCGAGGTAGAGCAGCATCATCAGCGTGATCGCCTCGAGTTCGCGCCCCGTCTGGTTCAGCGTGATGCCCCCCAACGTCCCGCGCAGTTCGAGATAGCCGACCGCGATGGCGAGCGAGGAGTTCTTCGTCAGGTTCAGATATTGCGAGATCAGCGGCGGGATGATGACCCGCAGCGCCTGCGGCAGGATGACGAGGTTCATCGTGCGGTTCGGACGCAGGCCGAGCGCATAGGCCGCCTCGGTCTGGCCCTTGGAGATGGCGAGGATGCCCGCACGCACGATCTCGGCGATGAAGGCCGCCGTATAGAGGCTGAGCCCCGCCCAGAGCGCCACGAAGGAATTCGACACGTTCGTGCCGCCGGTGAAGTTGAAGCCCTTGAGGACCGGCTCGTCCGGATTGAAGCCCAGGGCGATGAGCAGCGCCAGGGTCGGCACCACGAGGATCAGCGCGCTCTTCCACCATGTCGTGGGGCGCTTGCCGGTCGCTTCCTGCACCCGCCCCGCATGAGCGAGCAGGCGCTTGTTGATCCAGAAACAAAGACCCAGGACCACGGCGATCGCGAGGACGTTCAGCGAGATCGGCATGAAGGCGGTGTCGATCACCCCGAGGCTGCGGTCGAAATGGATCGAGGGAATCGCGGTGTAGCGGTTGGTGAAGGCGATCGATTCGAACACCATCGAGAGTTTCGCCTCGCCGGTCTCCGGGTTGATCTTGTAGGCGTTCGGCGAGGGCGCGACTTCGGTAAGGAGCGCGATCGCCACGAGGATCCACAGCAGGAGCGGGATGTTGCGGAACACCTCGACATAGATCGTCATCATGCGCGCCACGAGCCAGTTCTTCGACAGGCGCAGCACGCCCACGACGACCCCGAGGATCGTCGCAGCCACACAGCCGAGGAACGAGATCCAGAGCGTGTTCACCAGACCGACCAGCATGGCACGGCCATGGGTCATGTCATTGTTGTAGGGTATCAGCGCATTGCCGATGTCATAGCCGGCGCGCTGCCACAGGAAGCCGAAGTTGAAATCCTTGCCGAGCGCGTTGAGGTTTTGGATCGTGTTGTCCACCAGCCAGCCGACGAACGCCATCACGAGGAAGAACACGACCACCTGGATGGTCAGTGACCTGTATCGCGTGTCGTAGATGAGCTGGCTGAGCCGGAACCCCGAGTGCTCCGGCGCGTCATGCGCAGTAGTCATTTCTTATTTCCCCTGTCGCCGTGTGCTTATCATTATCTGGCCATTTTAGGTCGGCCTGCCGGAGCTTTCCGCCCCTGCCCACGGTCTTCTGAAAAAATGTCAGGGGCGCGGATCGAGCCGCGCCCCTGACATGTGTTTCTTAGCGGAAGGGAGGAGCGTAGAGCAGGCCGCCCTGGGTCCACTGCGCGTTGAGACCGCGGGCCAGACCGATCGGGGTCTGCTCGCCGATGGTCGCCGCGAAGATCTCGCCGTAGTTGCCGTTCGCCTTGATGGCGCGCACCAGCCACTGCTTGTCGAGACCCAGCATCGCGCCGAGATCGCCTTCGGTGCCGAGCATGCGGTTCACTTCCGGATTCTCGGTGCCCTTGGCGAGTTCATCGATATTGGCCGAGGTCACGCCGTATTCTTCAGCGGCGATCAGACCGAAGATGGTCCAGCGCACGATGTCGGTCCACTGGTCGTCACCCTGACGCACGGCCGGAGCCAGCGGCTCTTTCGAGATGATTTCCGGCAGGATCACGTAATCCTGCGGGTTCGCGAAAGCCGCACGGGTCGCGGCGAGGCCCGACGCGTCGGTGGTGTAGGCGTCGCAGGCACCGGCCAGGAACTGCTGTTCGCCTTCGGCGTTCGAGTCCACCGTGATCGGCTGGTAGCTCATGTTGTTGGCCTTGAAGTAGTCGGCCAGGTTGAGCTCGGTCGTGGTGCCGGTCTGGATGCAGATCGAGGCGCCGTCGAGTTCTTTCGCGGAGGTCACGCCCGAATCCTTGCGGACCATGAAGCCCTGACCGTCATAGTAGTTGGTCGCGGTGAACTGGAGCTTCAGGTCGGTGTCGCGCGAATAGGTCCAGGTGGTGTTGCGCGCCAGCAGATCGACCTCGCCCGAGCCGAGCGCGGTGAAGCGCGTCTGGCCGGTGGTCGGCACGTATTTGACCTTGGACGGATCGCCCAGAACCGCAGCTGCGACCGCTTGGCAGACAGCGACGTCGAAGCCGGACCAGTTGCCGTTCGCATCCGGTGCCGCGAAGCCGACAAGACCGGTGTTGACGCCGCAGATCAGTTCCCCGCGCGACTTGACGTCGTCAAGCGTCGCAGCGCCTGCCACTCCGGCAGCCAGCGCCGCCGCGGTCAGCGCGCCGAAAAAGACGGATTTCTTCATTTTTACCTCTTCCTGTTTCGCCACCCTCGGGGGGTGGTTCTTGCGGTCCGAAGCGGACCCGGTCGATCGTGTCCCATGACACAGAGTAACGAAAGTGTGGTCCAATTGATCAAAGAAGGTCAAGGCCACTTTCCAGCTGCGACAAGAGCATCTGCACATTTATTCATCACGTGCAACCGCTCTCGTCATCCACTTGAGCAGAGTTCGAAATCCCGCGGGCTCACCTCCGGGCAAGCGCCCAGATTCGCGCCGCGTCACACAGGGCCTCTCGTTTGAGAGAAGCGATTTCCGCGGCCTCTTCGTCTTCGCCCCACTGCGCGATCTGCCAGTCCTCGTCGAGCCGCGAGATCACCCACGCATCCTCGACCGGGACTTTCCCGCGCGCGACGGCGAGCCCCAGGACGAGCGATCCGCTGATGCTGACAAGGTCGTGAAGCGCGGCGAGCGCGAAGGGATCGAGGGCCGCCACATGGGCGTGGAGCCGCGACAGGCTCGCTTCGGGTTGCGCCACGGGCAGCACGCCCACGGTGACTTCGAGCGGGGCCTCGAGTTCCTGGGCCGCCCATTCGAGAAGCGGATCCCAGAGCGCGGCCTGCCGTTCGACCAGCTCCTCCGGGCCCTCCGCGCGGTAGCACAGAAGATCGGTTCCGCCGAATTCGGCGATCATCGTGACCACCTCGTCCTTCTGCACGGCGACCTTGTCGATCGCGGCATTGGCCGAGCGGGTCGTGGGCATCGTCTGGGGCTTGATGCTGCCCTCCTGAGCATCCCATTCGGCGGCGATGGCCTCGGCCAGCGCGCGCGTCGGCACGACGAGGGGCGCCTTCGCGGGGGTCTTTACCGGACGCCCGTCCAACGCCACGCCGAAACCCTCGGGAAGCTCGGTCACGGAAGCCTCTTTCCAGAAGCGTTTCGCGGCCCATTCACTCATGCGCTCATCTCCCACAGGTCGAACAGCGCCGCCTCCAGCGCTTCGAAATCGTCCACCATGCGATGCGCCCCGGCGGCTTCCAGCACGTCGGGAGCGTGATAGCCCCATCGCACACCGATCGTCGCGATCCCCGCGCTGCGCCCCATCTCGATGTCGAAGCTTGTATCGCCGATCATCACCGCCTCCGTCGCAGGGACGCCCGCCTCGCTGAGCGCCGCCCCGATCATCGAGGGGTGCGGCTTGGAGGGGTGGTCGTCGGCCACCTGCTGGCTGACGAAGATCCCCTCGAGCCCGTGATGGGCGATCAGGGCGTTCAGGCCGCGGCGAGATTTTCCGGTCGCCACAGCCAAAAGCATGTCATCGCGGGCCGCCAGCTTGCGCAGCAGCGCCTCGGCGCCGGGATAGAGCGGCGCCGGCGAGGCCGCGCGCGAGCTCATATAGCTTTGCTTGTAGCCCTCCACGATCTGCGACTGGGTCTGCGCGTCGAGATCGGGCGCAAGCCGCGCCACCGCGATCGGCAGCGACAGACCGACGATCTGCAGCACGTCGGCCGCGGCCGGGGCGGGCTGACCCGCCGCCTCGAAGCCGAGCGTCATCGCGTGCGTGATGTGGTTCTGGCTGTCCGAGATCGTGCCATCGACGTCGAAGATCGCGAGCTTCATTTCAGATCCTCGAACGGGTCCGCAGGCACATCGTTCTCATGCCAGTCCAGCAGCTCCCAGGTCCGCTTCATATGTTCGGGCAGCGGGGCTGTGAGCGTGATGCGCTTGCCGGTGATCGGGTGATCGAAGCTGATCTGGCGGGCATGGAGGTGCAGCTTGCGGGAGATCTCGCCGCCCAGCTGCGCGCCCCAACCATCACCGAGATTCTCCTGGCTGCTTCCGCCGTATTTTCCGTCGCCGATGATCGGGTTGCCGATCTCGGCGATATGCGCGCGCAGCTGGTGCGTGCGGCCGGTGATCGGCACGAGCGCGACCCAGCTGACCCGCTGGCCCAGGATATGCAGGGTGAAATAGTCGGTCGTCGCGCGCTTCGCGCCTTCGGTCTGGTCGATCTTCGACGGGTGGACGCAATGCATCTTCTCGCCTTCGCCGCCCCGGCCGTGCCCGGGCGCCTTCACCAGGCCGAAGCGGATGGTCCCGGTCTTCGGCTCAGGCGCGCCGGCGACCGCGGCCCAGTAGATCTTGCGGGTGGTCTTGGCGCGGAAGGCCTCCGACAGGCGCCGCGCAACACGGTCGGTGCGCGCGAGCAGCAGCACTCCCGACGTGTCCTTGTCGAGACGGTGGACAAGCTTCGGCTTGTCCTTGTAGCCGAATTTCAGCGCCTCGGAGAGCCCGTCCACATGACGATTGCCCTGCCCGGATCCCCCTTGCGAGGGCAGCCCGGGCGGCTTGTTGAGCGCAATGATATGCTCGTCCTTCCAGATCACGCAGCTCTGGATGAATTTCGCATCGGCCTCGGAGATGCCATCCTCGGCTTTCGGCTTCGGCGTCGCGTCGGGAAGCGGAGGGACACGGATCTCCTGGCCCGGCTCGACGCGCGTATTGGCCTTCACGCGGCCGCCCTCGACGCGCAATTCGCCCTTGCGGCACATCTTCTCGATCATGCCCTGAGCGAGTTGCGGGAACCGCTTCTTGAGGAACCGGTCGAGACGCTGCTCGCCATCGTCCTCGGTGACGGTGATATGCTGTACCTTGCTCATAGAAGTGTCCGCATCAGGTGCACGCCGGCGATGAGACCGAGGAACGCCGCGACCAGCGTCAGCGCGACATAGAATGCCGCAAGCGACGTCTGCCCGCGCTCGATCAGGGTCCAGGTCTCCAGCGAGAAAGAGGAATAGGTGGTGAAGCCGCCCAGAACGCCGGTCGCCAGGAAGGCGTTCCAGTGGGTGAGCTGCTTGTCACCGAGAAATGTGACCAGCATCCCCATCAGGAAGGATCCGAGGATGTTCACGGTGATCACGCCAAGCGGCATCGGCTGCGGGCCGAAGCTCCGCATCAGGCCCACGCCGACCAGATAGCGTCCCGAAGCGCCGATCGCACCGCCAAGCGCGACCTGCAAGACCGTTGAAAGCATCGCTGTCTCCTTTGGCGCCCTTGGACCTGCGGGCGCACGAAATGTCAAGTTTGGCGGCGGGTGCGCTGCTTGGTGAACCAGTCGAGACGCTTTTTCAGCTCGCGCTCGAAGCCGCGTTCGACGGGCTGGTAGAGGACGGGGCGCTTCATCGTGTCGGGGAAATAGTTCTGCCCCGAGAAGGCGTCCTCGGCATCGTGGTCGTACTGGTAGCCTGAACCGTATCCCTGCTCTTCCATCAGTTTCGTGGGTGCGTTGAGGATATGCTTGGGCGGAGGCTCCGAGCCGGTCTTCTTCGCCGCGGCGCGGGCCGCCTTGTAGGCGACGTAGCCTGCATTCGATTTCGGCGCGAGCGCGAGATAGAGCACCGCCTGCGCGAGCGCCAACTCGCCCTCGGGCGATCCGAGCCGCTCATAGGTATTCCAGGCGTCGATGCAGAGCACCTGCGCCTGCGGATCGGCCAGCCCGATATCCTCGACCGCCATGCGGGTGATGCGGCGCGCGAGAAAGCGCGGGTCTTCGCCCCCTTCCAGCATGCGAGCGAACCAGTAGAGCGCGGCATCGGGATCTGAGCCGCGCACCGATTTGTGCAGCGCCGAGATCAGGTTGTAATGCTCGTCGCCCGACTTGTCGTATTTCGCGGCCCGCTTCATCAGCCGGGTCGAGAGCGCGTTCGTATCGAGCGGCTTGTCAGCCTTCCACGCCGCGACCTGTTCGATCAGGTTCAGGAGTGCCCGCCCGTCCCCGTCGGCCATCTCAAGCAGCGCCTCGCGCGCCTGACCGGTCAGCGGCAGCGCCTTGCCCAGGACCTTCTCGGCGCGCTGCGCGAGACGCTCGAGATCGGCGAGATCGAGACGTTCGAGCACCAGAACCTGCGCCCGGCTCAGCACGGCGGCGTTCAGCTCGAAGCTCGGGTTTTCCGTGGTCGCGCCCACGAGAAGGATCGTCCCGTCCTCCATATGCGGCAGGAAGCTATCCTGTTGCGCCTTGTTGAAGCGGTGGATCTCGTCGACGAAGAGGAGCGTGCCCCGCCCTTGCGCATGGCGCAGCTTGGCCGCCTCGAACACCTTCTTGAGATCGGCGACCCCGGTGAAGATCGCGGAGATCTGCACGAACGCCCGGTCGGAGGCGTCGGCCAGCAGGCGTGCGATCGTGGTCTTGCCGACCCCGGGCGGCCCCCAGAGGATCAGCGAGCCCAGGCTGCCGGCCGCGAGCATCGTCCCGAGCGGGGCATCGGGGCCGAGGATCTGCTCCTGCCCGATCACCTCGGAAAGGGATTTCGGTCGAATCCGGTCCGCCAGCGGGCGCGGAGCCTCGGCGGCGGGGGATTTCGGAGATGCGGTGTCGAAAAGGTCGGCCATGATGGGCGAGAAGGTAGTCTCTCGACCCGGCCTCGAAAAGCCCCCGCGCAAGGGGAGTTTGCGCGGGGGCCATCGTGATCAGTGCATGTTCTGCGAGAAGTCCATGGAGACGACCTGGTTGTTGATGCCGTCGATCTCCATCACCGGCCCCATCGCGGTCATGTCGACGCCAACCCGCCCCGCCCAACGCGGCCAGTTCGCGTTCAGGAGCGTCAGTGCCGAACGCGCGCCGAGGCGGCGGGCGGCATTGCCGATTTCCTGCACCAGCCGCGCATGAACCTTGCGGCGCATCGAGGCGGGCACATCATGGGCGACGAAGAGGCGCGAGCTTTCCCAGACCGTCTCGGAAACGGGGGCCTCATCATAGAGAAGATGCGAAGGAATGGTCGCGAGCAACCCGCGCTGCGCGTCGCGGATCATGTAGCTGTAGATCCCGCATTTCGTCGTGGTGGGGGTCAGGCGGTTCCCCGCGAGCACCTTGCCAAGCTCGTCATGAACGACGACCCAGCGGCTCGCCGGGGTGTCGTACTGGTCGTATTCCATGCCCATCGCTTCGGGAAGATCCCACTTGTTATGGACGATGAAAAGCTCGCGGCGAGCACGAAGCATATTTGCGAAAAGCTCGCCATGGTTGTGAAAGTTATCGAAAGAAAGAGTCGTGGTCTGCATGTCTTCCTCCTGCAGGGTTGGTCGGTCAAATCAGCCGTGCGGAGGGCGACAGCCACTAGAGCAGTCGAAAATCCTTTGCGCGCTGGATGGCTTCGGCCGTTGTTCTGGCCATCAGCCGTGTCCGCGCTGAATTCAGCCGCGCCTTGAGGGCGCTTTCAGAAATTCCAAGTTTCGCGGCTGCCGCCGCATGTCGGTCGCCCCCAGCAACACAGCGCAAGGCGTCAACCTGAGCCATCGTGAGTTCCTCGGGGGGTTCGGTCATATCGTGCAATTCTCGCACGATGGTCTCGCACACCTCGATCTCTTCGTCGGCAAATTCCCGATCATCGCGGGCGAAGCTCGCGATGGTACGGGACCGGATCGGGCCGCAGGAAATCGTGATCCCGTAAACGAGACCGAATTTCCGGGCTTCGTCGAAGAGGCGGAACGGGTCGGGAAGGCGCGGATCGCTCCACCGGATCGCTCCGGTTTCGCTAAACCCCCATGCGGTCATTGGATCGCGCAGCACATATCCGTTCGTGGTGTAATGATCGAGCCAGGCCTTGTCATAGGTCTGGAACGTCATCATCGGAGCCGTGAAACGGATATGCAATCCAACGAAAAATCCGCGTGGTGCCCTGCGGCCCAATTCACGAAGTTTCAGATCGATTCTGCTCTGTATCGACATATCTTTTTTAGACAATCTGATGCGAAACCGGTCAACTTAAAAGTGTTAAGGGCACTCGAAATTCAAGTTATTCCCCCACCACTTACGGCGCCGTGAGGCGCGGCGCGAGTGTCATCGCGGTCCATATAAAAAAGCAAATAAATATTTCGGAAAAACGGGGAAACTCGCCACCGGAAAATTGCAAAATGAAACCCAGCGAAGGATTGTTTCGCAAAAAGAAAATCCCGCCGAATGGGCGGGATTTCCGTAAGGTCATTATTTTCGGCTTGCCGAAATCCGGAGGATCAATCCTCGGCGGCCTCTTCGGCCTCGACGCGCGCCTTGTCGGCAGCGCCCTTGGCGGCCGGGTCGCGATCGACGAATTCGATGATCGCCATCGGCGCCATGTCGCCATAGCGGAAGCCGGCTTTCAGGATGCGGACATAGCCACCCTGACGCTCGGCGTAGCGCGGGCCGAGAATGTCGAAGAGTTTCGCGACATACTGGTCCTGCTTGAGCTGCGAGGCGGCCTGACGGCGCGCGTGCAGATCGCCGCGCTTGGCGAGCGTGATCAGCTTCTCGATGACGGGACGCAGTTCTTTCGCCTTCGGCAGGGTCGTCTTGATCTGCTCGTGCTCGATCAGCGAGCCGGCCATGTTGGCGAAGAGCGCCTTGCGGTGCTCATGGGTACGGTTGAGGCGGCGATAGCCACGGGCGTGACGCATGGTATTTCTCCGTTCTTGCGTTTTGCTTTGTCAGGCCGGCGATGCGTGTCACCGGCTCTCCTTGGGGCGCGCTGGCCCAGATCGTCCCCGGCTTGACCGGGCATTTGCGAGGGGCGTCTATCCAACGCCCCTCAATTCGTCAATCAGAACTGGTCTTCGAAACGCTTGGCCAGGTCTTCGATGTTCTCCGGCGGCCAGTCTTCGACTTCCATGCCGAGATGCAGGCCCATGCCCGAGAGCACTTCCTTGATCTCGTTGAGCGACTTGCGGCCGAAGTTCGGGGTGCGCAGCATCTCCGCTTCTGTCTTCTGGATCAGGTCGCCGATATAGACGATGTTGTCGTTCTTCAGGCAGTTCGCCGAACGCACCGAAAGCTCGAGCTCGTCGACCTTCTTCAACAGGAGCGGGTTGAATTCGAGACCGTCTTCCTGGTCCTGCTTGCCCGCCGCTTCCGGCTCTTCGAAGTTCACGAAGATCGACAGCTGGTCCTGCAGGATGCGCGCAGCGAAGGCCACGGCGTCCTCGGCCGAAATCGAACCGTCGGTTTCGACTTTCATGGTCAGCTTGTCGTAGTCGAGCACCTGCCCCTCGCGGGTCGGCTGCACTTCATAGGCGACTTTCTTGACCGGCGAGTAGATCGCGTCGACCGGGATCAGACCGATCGGCGCATCCTCGGGACGGTTCTTGTCGGCAGCGACATAGCCCTTGCCGGTATTCACGGTGAGTTCCATGAACAGGTCGGCGCCCTCGTCGAGGTGGCAGATCACGTGATCCTTGTTGAGCACTTCGATGCCCGCGGTCTCGGTGATGTCGCCGGCAGTGACGACGCCCGGGCCCTTGGCCGTGACCGAGAGACGCTTCGGGCCCTCGACATCCATGCGCAGGGCCACGCCCTTGAGGTTCAGAACGATGTCGGTGACGTCTTCACGCACACCCGCGACCGACGAGAACTCGTGCAGGACGTTGTCGATCTGCACGCTGGTGATCGCGGCACCCTGAAGCGAGCTCAGGAGCACGCGGCGCAGCGCATTGCCCAGCGTCAGACCGAAACCGCGCTCGAGCGGCTCCGCGACGATCGTGGCTTGGCGCAAAGGGTCGTTTCCGGGCTTAATTTCAAGCTGCGTTGGCTTGATCAGCTCGGCCCAATTCTTATGGATCATGCGTTTGCCTCCATACCTGTCCCAGACCCATGTCCACAGTCGGGGACGCCCGAGGATAAAAACCGAAAAATGCGGCAGGGCCGCGCGGGTATCCCGTGCGGCCCAACCGTCGAAAACTTGATCAGACGCGGCGACGCTTCGGCGGGCGGCAGCCGTTGTGAGCGATCGGCGTCACGTCCCGGATCGAGGTGACCGTCAGGCCAACCGCGGCGAGAGCGCGCAGCGCCGATTCCCGGCCGGAGCCGGGCCCCTGCACTTCGACGTCCACGGTGCGCAGACCGTGTTCCTGAGCCTTGCGAGCCGCGTCTTCAGCGGCCATCTGCGCGGCGTAGGGGGTCGACTTGCGCGAGCCCTTGAAGCCCATGGTGCCGGCCGACGACCACGAAATGGCGTTGCCCTGCACGTCCGAGATCAGGATTTTGGTGTTGTTGAACGAGGAGTTCACATGAACCACGCCGGTGGCGATGTTCTTGCGTTCCTTGCGCTTGGTGCGAACCTTATCACGAGCCATTTGTCCTGCCTCCCCTTACTTCTTCTTGCCGGCGATCGGCTTGGCCGGGCCCTTGCGAGTCCGGGCGTTGGTATGGGTGCGCTGACCGCGCACGGGCAGGTTGCGGCGATGACGCAGACCGCGGTAGCAGCCCAGATCCATCAGACGCTTGATGTTCATCTGCACTTCACGGCGCAGATCGCCTTCGACGGTGAAGTTGGCGTCGATATGTTCGCGGATCGCGAGCACTTCGGAATCCGAGAGCTCGTTCACGCGGCGGGTCTGGTCGATGCCGACGGCGTCGCAGATCTGCTTGGCCGAGTGGGGACCGATCCCGGTGATGTAGGTGAGTGCGATCGGGACGCGTTTCCCGGTCGGAATGTTGACGCCAGCAATACGTGCCAAAGCGTAAATCCTTTCGTTGCGAGCCCGTAGCCCCAGGCCCTTTTTTCACAACACTAGGCCCGAAACTGGCGCTTCGGGCCCACGATTGTTTCCCGTCAGGGAATCTTCCCCTCGCGGAAACGATTCTCAGAAGAGACGCCGTGACCTAGAGGGAAACGCCCTCAGGGTCAAGCTTTGATTCACGATTTCCCGGAACCGTCGAGAATTCGCGCGATCGACCCGGCGACTTCCTCGATCTCGGCCAGGCCGTCGATCGAATGAAGATCCCCCGCGTGATAGTAATATCCGATCAGCGGCGAGGTCTTCTTGTAGTACTCCATCAGCCGGGTGCGGAGGCTCTCCTCGTTGTCGTCGGCGCGGCGCTTCAGGTTGGTCGAACCGCATTCGTCGCAGGTGCCCGAGACCTTCGTCGGCTTGGTCTCGTCGTGATAGACCTCTCCGCAATCGCCGCAGGTGAACCGGCCGGTGATGCGCTTCACGAGCGCCTCGTCATCGACCTTCATCTCGATCACCGCGTCGAGCTTCTGGCCGAGCTTGCCCAGAAGCGCCCCGAGCGCGTCCGCCTGCCCGAGGGTGCGCGGGAAGCCGTCGAAGATGAATCCGCCGCCCGCGCTGTGCGACAGCTTTTCCTCGATCAGCCCGATCACGATCTCGTCGGTCACGAGCTGGCCCTTCGCCATCACTTCCGCGACGCGATTGCCCATTTCGGTGCCCGAGTCCTTGGCTTCGCGGAGCATGTCCCCGGTGGAGAGCTGGACCATGCCGCGCTCTTCCACGAGACGGCGGGCCTGCGTGCCCTTGCCGGCGCCCGGCGGGCCGAGAAGAATGATATTCGCCATGACGGCTCCTTCCTCGATCGTCGTTGCGGCTTTAGCGGCGCGCGGGCGGCTTGCGCGGCCCCTTCTTCTTCGAGCGGCCACGCAGCTGCGAACGCTCGATCAGCCCTTCATACTGATGGGCGAGAAGATGCGACTGGATCTGGTTGATCGTATCCATCGACACGGTCACGACGATCAGCACCGAGGTGCCGCCGAAGTAGAACGGGATCGAGAGTTGCGACCGCAGGATCTCGGGCAGGAGGCAGACGGCCGCGAGATAGGCCGAGCCGATCACCAGCACGCGGCTGACGACGTAGTCGAGGTAATCCTCGGTCTTCTTGCCGGGACGGATACCGGGCACGAAGCCGCCCTGGTTCTTCAGGTTGTCCGCCACCTCGTCCGATTTGAACGCCACGTTCGCGGTGTAGAAATAGGCGAAGAAGACGATCATCGCGACGTAGAACAGCAGGTAGAGCGGTTGACCGGGCCCGAAATAGGCGAGGATCGTGGACATCACGGGGCCGGTATTCTGGCCCGAGAAGGTCGCGATCGTCGTCGGCAGCAGCAGCAGGGACGAGGCGAAGATCGCCGGGATCACGCCCGCCGGGTTCACCTTGATCGGCAGATGCGACGAGCCGCCATCATAGATCTTCATGCCGACCTGACGGCGCGGATACTGGATATGGATCTTGCGCAGCGCGCGCTCCATGAACACCACGAAGGTGATCACCACCGCGATCATGAGGATCACTCCGAGGATCACCGGGGTCGAGATGGCGCCGGCACGGCCCTGCTCGAGGAAACGCGCAAGCGCGGCGGGGATCTCGGCGACGATGCCGACGAAGATGATCAGAGAGATGCCGTTGCCGATGCCGCGCGAGGTGATCTGCTCACCCAGCCACATCAGGAACATCGTGCCGCCCACCAGCGTGATCACCACGGAGGCGAGGAAGAACATGCCCGGATCATGGGCGAGGTCGCCCTTTTCGAGGCTGACCGCGAGTCCCCAGGCCTGGAAGGTCGCGAGAGCAACGGTGGCATAGCGGGTGATCTGGTTGATCTTCTTGCGGCCCTGCTCGCCTTCCTTCTTCATCTGCTCGAGCGCCGGAACGAGGGCGGTCAGGAGCTGGATGATGATCGAGGCCGAGATATAGGGCATGATGCCGAGCGCGAAGACACCCATCCGCCCGAGCGCGCCGCCGGTGAACATCGAGAGCACGCCGCCCAGGCCCGAACCTGCGCTCTGCATGAAGTCGCGCAATGCCTGCGCGTCGATGCCCGGAACCGGGATATAGGTGCCGAGGCGGTAGATGATCAGCAAACCGATCGTGAAGAAGATGCGCTGGCGCAGCTCGGTCGCCTTGCCCAAGGCGTCCCAGCTCAGGTTCGCCGCCATTTGCTCTGCAGCAGATGCCATATGCCTGTCTCTTTCATGTAAAGCGCCGCCCAACCGGTTCCCGGTCGGCGGCGCCTTCTTGGAAAACCTTCGCCTATGTAATCGGGCGAGCGCCCGCTCACAACAGCTTATTCAGCGGCCTGCGCCACCGTGATCGAGCCGCCTGCCTTCTCGACGGCCGCGATGGCCGATTTCGAAGCGCCGGTCACGTTGAGGTTCACCTTCGAGGTGATCTCGCCCTTGGCGAGAACGCGCACGCCGTCGAGCTTGCGGCGCACGACACCGGCCGCGACGAGCACGTCTTCGGTGATTTCCGCCTTCGCGTCGAGCTTGCCGGCCTCGATGAATTTCTCGATCTGGCCGAGGTTCACCACGTTGAACTTCTTCGCGTTCGGCGCGGTGAAGCCGCGCTTCGGCAGGCGGCGATAGAGCGGCATCTGGCCGCCTTCGTAACCGTTCAGGGCCACGCCCGAACGCGATTTCTGACCCTTGATACCACGGCCAGCCATCTTGCCCTTGCCCGAGCCCGGACCACGGGCCACGCGCTTCTTCTTGCGGGCCGCGCCTTCGTTGTCGCGCAGTTCATTGAGTTTCATGTCGCTTCTCCTTGCCGGAACACCTTCCCGAAGCGATGACGGAAGGGACACGGCGTTTCTGGTTGATTCTGATGCGGCCTCAGCGGCCACCGGGGGCGTATAGTGGGTTTGCCCTTGTCATGCAACTCCCGCGATCAGGGGGCGTTGCGCCGCTCTGCCGTGGCCGATTTCCACCTAGACGTGCGTATTTTCTCGTGAATACTCGATTTGCGACAGATGCCGCGAAAGGTGCAGATGCCGAACCACAGCCCCAGCACCGCGGCAAGCGCGCGTCCGATCAAGGTGCTGCATGTCTGCGAGACGGCGATGGGCGGCGTGGGAACCTATCAACGCAACCTCGTCGGGATGGAAGGGGTCGAGCAACGCTTTCTGGTGCCCTCCTGCCACCGGGAGATGTTCGACGGCATTGGCGGGGTGCTGTCCTACCTCATGACGCGGCGCGGCGCCCCCGGAAGCCTCGCGATGATCCGCCATCTGCTCAAGACGGTCGCGGAGGACCGGCCCGACATCGTCATGGCGCATAGCACGCTCGCCCTGCTCGCCCTGGCCGCGCTCCGGTTGCGCCACCCCGCGCTGCCCTCGATCTACTGCCCCCATGGGTGGGCGGCCGCATCCTATGCCCCCGGCAGTCTCGGGGCGCTGACCATCAGGCGTCTCGAGGGCCGCCTGAGTGGCGTGGCCGATCGGGTCGTGAATGTCTCGGAGCACGACCTGCAACTCGCGCGCAGCCTCGGCTATCGCGGCACCCATATCGTGATCGAGAACGCGGTGCCGCCGCCCGTACCCGATGCGAGCGCTGCCCGGTTTGTAGAGGCGCGGGAGGCGCTTCACCTGCTCTTCGTCGGGCGGTTCGACCGGCAGAAAGGCCTCGACATTCTCCTCGAGGCCTTCGCGATGGCGCGCGAAAGCCGACCCGACCTGCACCTTCACCTGATCGGCGCACCCGTGCGCGGCGGCAGCGCGCCGAACCTTGCTCCGGGGGTGACCCGCATCGGATGGGTGCGGCCGGACGAGATCGACAGCTGGTATCGCTCGGCCGACGCGCTCGTCGTGCCGTCTCGCTGGGAGGGGCTGCCGCTCGTGATCCCGGAGGCCCTGCGCAACGGCACACCGGTCCTTGCCGCGCGGCGCAGTGGCATGGAGAGGTTGATCTCCGAGGGTCGCAGCGGGTTCAGCTTCGATCTCAGGGCAGAGAATCTTGCGCGACTGCTCTCGCGGCTCGAAAAGACGCAGCTCAACGCGATGCGCCCGGCCTGCGCGGCGCTCTATCGGTCCCGCTTCGCGATCGAACGGCTGCACGAAGAAATGGGTGCGCTTTACCGGCAACTGGTCTGAGGCAGGCAGCGCGCGCTCCGCGAACCCTTTCCTAATCCGCCCTCCGCACGATTGCCCGCGACGCCTTACCCCAATCACGACGCGGAGACACCGATGACGAACCCGTTCCACAATCGCACCCCTTCCCTCTCCGGCCCGGCCCTCGACATCGTGCCCGTGACCCCCGACGACGCGACCGATCTCGCGACCGTCGCGGTCGCGCTCTACATCGAGACCGCCGGCACGCTCAGCTTCACCACGGCGCAGGGCAATGCCCGAACGATTTCGGTCAGCGATTTCGCGATCCTGCCGGTGGGCGCGCAGCGCGTGCACGCGACCGGAACCACCGCGACCGGCATCCATGCCCTGACGGTGGTCTGATGTTCGGGCTCGGTTTCTCGACGGTCACGCTCGCGCAGCGCCCGCACGTCACGCACTGGTCGCCCGAAGCGCTCGCGCCGATCGCCTGGTACGACCCTTCGGACCGAACCACCCTCTTTCAGGACGCGGAGATGACACAGCCGGTCAGCGCGGATGGGGACCCGGTCGCCGCGATGCGCGACAAGTCGGGGCACGGGCGCGACCTTGTCCAGAGCATCGCCACCCGTCGCCCCCTCTATCGCACCGACGGGACGCTGCACTGGCTGGACTATGACGGGGTCGACGACGCGCTCAGCGTGGCGCAGCTGCCCTTTACCACCGAGGCGACGGTCGGCCTTGCCTTCTCGGCCGCGAGCAATGCCTCCGGCTATCCGCCGATCCTGCGCAACGGGACCGCCGCGACCGACGGCTCCGGCCGGCAGCCGATGATCTATCTCGACGCCAGTGCACCCGATGTGATCAAGACATGGTGGGGCAATCGCGGCCTCGCCGTGACCATGCCTTCCGAGATCGTCGCCATGGGACCGCTGGCGCTGATCAGCGCGATCTCGGGCGGCGTGGCGACGCTCGAGGTCAACGGGGTCGGGGCGAGTACCACGGGCGTTTCGATGACCCACGACCCGGCCGGAAACTTCGCCCTCGGCCTCGCGGGATTTCAGGGACGGCTCTACGGCGCGGTGATCTGTGACAGGTCGCAGACACCGGAGGCGAACGCCGCGCTTGCCGCCTAT
Source organism: Thioclava atlantica (assembly GCF_000737065.1). GTDB lineage: Bacteria > Pseudomonadota > Alphaproteobacteria > Rhodobacterales > Rhodobacteraceae > Thioclava > Thioclava atlantica. Next base: position 74,180 of record NZ_AQRC01000004.1, read on the forward strand.
CTGGCGACGGCCGCAGGGATCTGAGCCGGAGCGAGCATGAAAGGCCCCGGCACCAGCGCCCTCGGGGCCTTTTTCCATCCAAATACGAACATATCCCGCCCGGATCACACGTTTAGGTTGCTTTTGGCCGCGCGCCGCCCCACGCTTTTTCGGGGGGGGGTAGACAAAGGCGACGCATGGAGCTGCGAACGATCCTCGTGATCTCGGATTTTGCCGTGATGAACGGTGGACAGGCGAAGGTGGCGATCGACAGCGCGCGGCTGCTGGCCGAAGCCGGATACGAGGTGATCTTCTTCGCGGCCCTCGGCCCCGCCGATCCCGCGCTGATCCACCCCCGGATCCGGGTCGAACTGCTGGACCAGCCCGATATGCTCTCCGATCCGAACCGGCTGCGCGCGATGATCCGGGGGCTGTGGAACCGCAAGGCGCGGGCCCGGCTCGAAGCGGTGCTCGGCCGCTGCGATCCGGCACAAACCCTCATGCACTGCCACGGTTTCGCCAAGGCGCTCTCGCCCGCGATCGGCCCCGTGCTCACCCGCCCGGACTGGCGGGTCGTCTTCACGATGCACGAATATTTCCTCGCCTGCCCCAATGGCGGCTTCTACGACTACCGACGCGGCGAGATCTGCCACCGGCACCCGCTCGGCCCCGCCTGTCTTGCGAGCAATTGCGACATGCGCCGGGCCAGCCACAAGGCGTGGCGCGTCCTGCGCCAGATCGTGGCGCGCGGCCCGGGGCGATTGCCGGGCGGGCTGCGCGACGTGATCTTCATCTCGCAGACGCAGCGTCGGGTGATGGCGCCCTACCTTCCCCCGGGTGCCCGGCTGCACCATGTGCCCAACCCGATCACCCTGCCCGATCTTGAACCGGTGCGCGCCAGTGCGAACGACATCTTTCTCTTCGTCGGCCGGCTCTCGCCGGAAAAAGGTGCGGTGCAATTCGCCAAGGCCGCGCGGATCGGGGGGGTGCGGGCGCGCTTCGTCGGCGACGGTCCCGAAGCCGCAAAGATCCGAGCGCAGAACCCCGATGCCGAACTTGTCGGCTGGGTATCCCCGCAGACCGTGCAGGACGAGTTGTCCCGCGCAAGGGCTCTGGTCTTCCCGAGCCTCTGGTATGAAGGGCAACCCCTTGTGCCGCTCGAGGCGATGGCGCGCGGCGTTCCGGTGATCGCCGGGAACTGGAGCGCCGCTGCCGAAGCGGTCCGCCCCGGGGAGACCGGGCTTCTCTACGACCGGCCCGATGCCGAGACCTTGGCGCGGAGCCTCGTCGCGGCCCGCGGCCTTCCTGATTTCGATCCCGCTCCGCTGCAGGAGGAACTCTCGCCGGCGCGGCATCTCGCACGGCTGCTCGGGGTCTATCGCGAGATGGGCTTCGCTTTGCGGTGTGAAGCCGAGGGCAGGTCTTCGGAGAGCGGTGAGGCCATGCCGGAGGCAGCCTCATGCTGATCGCGCTCATCGCCTATGCGCTCTGCCTCATCGCGGGCGTCACAAGCCTCGCGCTTCTCTATCGGGCGGGGATGGTCACCGCTTTCACCATGCTTCTCTATCTCTGCGCGCTGCTCCTGCTGCGACCGCTTGTGATCTTCGCCGGGCTCGACCAGCCGCAACCCGCCAGCGCCTTCGAAGCCTTTCCTCTCGACGCCGCGACCGCACTTCTCGCCGGGGCGCTCTGGATCGGGGTGTTCCTTTTCGCGGCGCTTCTTTTCCGTGGGCTCGTGCCCAATCTCGGCCCCGCCTTGCTGCCGCGCCCGGTGAATGACCCGCCGACAGGCCGGCTCCGCCTCATCGCGGCGGGCGTCACGATCCTCGCCGCCGCGATCACCGGGGGGCTGGTGGTGCAGACCGGCTCGCTGGGCGCCTTCATCTTCAAGGTGAAGGTCGCGCGCGAGATGTCGGGCATGTTCCTCTTCCTGCACCTCGCCGTGCTTGCGATGATGCTGGGCCTCTACGGAGTGCTGCATGAGACGCGTCGCGCAACCACCGCTGCCGAACGCCGCGCGGCACTCGTTTTCTATATCCCCCTGCTGCTGCTCGCGATGGCGGTGAGCTTCGCCTGGGGCAACCGGGGCAATACCGCCTATATCCTGATCGCCGGGGCGCTGTCGTGGCACCTGTTCATCGCTCCGCTCAAGCCCGGCCGGGTGCTGGCCGGGGCGATGATCCTCTTCGTTGCGCTTTCGGCATTGGGGAGCCTGCGCGAAGCACGGCTCACCGCGCTCACGGGCACTCCCTATTCCGAACGCAGCGCCGCGCGCAGCCTGTCGAACTCGCTGCATCTGGCGGAATTCGACGCGCTCAGTCTCGCGATCAAGGATGCGGGTACGCGGTTCGAACTGCGCGGGGGCGAAGACTTCAAGAACGGCCTTCTCGCGATGGTGCCGCGCCAGATCCTGCCCGAGCGCGAGATCTTCAATGTCGGGAGCTGGTTCCGCCAAATCTATCAGCCCGGCAAGGTGAACGGCTGGCCGGTGACCGTGATCGGCGACTGGTTCGTGAATTTCGCCTGGATGGGCGTCCTCTTCGGCGCGGCGCTTTCGGGACTGGTCGCGGCGCTGTTCGACGCCGCCTATGCGCAGATCCGGCACCGCGCCTGGGATGCGGCCTTCACCCCCGCGCTCGGGCTCTTGATGTTCAAGGGCGGGATCGGAACGGGTTTCCCGCAGCAGATCGTGCTGACCCTGATCCCGCTGGCGCTGATCTCGCTGGCGCTGCGGCTGCGGGGGCGAACTGGGCGAGCCACGCGTCGATCTGCGCCTGAGGAAGCCTGATCCCTGGATCCCAAATCCCCGAAATGCGCGCCGCGATCTCGGCATTGGGGGCACTGCGGGGGATGACCGGCAACCCGGTGTCGCGGGCGATCTCGGTGGCGCGGTTGTCGATCGCGAGGATGAAGGCGCGCTGGCCCTTCTGCAGGGCCCGGATCCCGCCATGGAGCCGGTTGCCGACATAATCGATCGGCTGATCGCGCGCGAGAAGGGCGTCATAGGCGGCCAGCGTGGGCCCGAGGATCTCGGCGCGCCCTTGCGCGAAACCGCGCACGTATCCCGCATCGTCGATCCCCTGCGGCCAGAGATAGACCGTCTCGTAAAGCCCCGTGAGCAGATCGAGGATGCGCAGGTCGTCGGGCGAGGGCTGGCGCATCGTGAAGGTGGTGACGACCGCGCGGGCCTTCTCGCGCGGGATCGCCGCTAAATGCGCCGGCGTGAGCTGCCACATCGTCATGCAGGAGGTCACCACGACATTCTCGATCCCGGCCTTGGCCAGCATCTCGCCGGTATGGGTGTCGCGCACCGAATGCAGCGCGTCGCGCGACAGGAGCCGGCGCAACATCAGCTTCGTCATCGGGCTCGGATCGCTTTCATAACCGCGCCAGCCCGCGCCGAGCAGGACGAGCTTGTTCACCAATGCCATGTCGCGAAAGCCGACGCGCCAGCCCCGATCGAAGAGCAGATGCGAGGTCAGCAGGTTGCTGCCCCCCACGATCGCATGCTCGGCCTGCCGGATCAGGCGATGCGAGCGGATGCCCATCCGCTCATGGGTCGGAACCGTGGCGAGGAAATGATCGGGCAACGCGTGCTGGATCCAGCGCCGTGCGGCTTGGGAAATGATCTCGTCCCCGGCATTGCGCGTCGCGATCGCCGGATCGAGGAGCGCGACGGCACGGCGCGGGGCGAAAATTCCCTCCGGCATGCTCAGGTCCTCGCGTCGGGACGGCTTCCCAGAACGATATGGGAGAGCACCGGCAACTGGATCAGCGAGACGACGATGAGAGCCAGCGCCACACCTTCGAGGCCGCCGGTCAGCGCCCCGAGAGCACAGCCTGCGATCACCCCGATCGCCACCCAGAATCTCAGCCAGGCATGCACCGCGAACCGGCGCTGCGCGATGAGCGCGGTCTGCAGCCCCGCGACGGGCAGGCGGAGCGCAAGCACGACACACATCAGCACGAGGAGGAGCTCGTGCCCCGCATAGCCCTGCCCGAGCACGAGCCTCAAGAGGGGACCTCCAAGCAGCACCGCGAGCGAAACCCCGACCAGCCCGAGCAGGGCCAGAACACCGACGAAGCGCGTGGTGAGCTGGACGAAGCAGGAGGCGCGCCCCATCTGCCAGGCCCAGGCGAGACGCATCGTCATCGCGTGCCCGAGCGCCGCCGCGAAGGCCGTGCCCAGCACCAGGACATAGCCCACGGCCGTATAGATCCCCGCCAGCGGCAGAGACAGGAGCGCCCCCACGATCAGACGCGGCGCGCTGGTGCCGACCTCCGAGAGCAGGTTCGCAAGCCCCAGAGTGACGTTCTCGCGCGCCAGTCCTCGCAGATATCCGGGCCCGAACTCAGGGCGGAGCGAGACGAACTGTGCGGCGCGCCGCGCATCATGGCCCAGCGCGACGGCCCACCAGACCATGCCTTGTGCAGCGAGGGCGAGCGGCACCGATCCGCTCAAGACGAGGGTTACGCCGAAGCCCGCAAGCCCGCCGGCGCCGCGCAACAGCAATGACCAGGCGAGACAGTCAACCCGTCCCGCTTTCTGAAACACGCCGTAGAAGAGATCGCTCACCGACTCGCCGCCGCGCACGAGCGCCACCATTGCGAGCATAAGACCGAGCCGCGTGTCGTATACCGCGGTCACGGCCGCCGCTGTGAGAAGAAGAGTGAGTGCCGTGAGGGTCGTCACGCCGCGAAGGGCGAGGTAGATGCCGGTCCGTCTCAGCCCGGCGGGATCCGTCGCGAGCCCGAGGCGCAGACCGAAGCTGGCCGCGAGATAGACGATCGCGCTGCTCGAAACCGCGATCCCGTAGCGGCCCACGTCGGAAAGCGGCGCCAGATGCGCGAGCGCGACGATCACACCCGCTTGCGCGCACAGAAATCCCGCCTGCCCGATGACCGACCAGCGCAGATCCGCGCGCAACGAATTCATCGCCCATTGCGGCCATCTGCCGACGCTCCCGGTCATGCGACCGCCTCCCATGCGCTCAGGTCGAGGCCGAAGGCATCGGCCAGCGCCCGGTTGGCGGGGCGGAAGTCACGACGCAATTCGGTCAGGACCCTGCGCTCCTGCGCCGATGGCGCCGCGGGCGCGCGGGTGTTCACCCTTCGGTAGAGGGCGCGCAAATGCCGGTAAGCCGCACCGCGCGGCAGTGTCCCGCGAAGCGCGACGTTGATGCGCTGGAGGGCGCGGCTGCGCGGAACATAGCTCTGGTTCTCGGGGGCGAAATCGAACCCGTCGTAGAAGCCCGGATCGAGTCCGAGCCACTGCGCGATCTCTTCCATCGCCTCGCGGCTCTGTCGGGTCAGCCGCTCGAAGGTCATGACCTTCAACCGCTCCTCCCCCAACCGCGCCCGCCAGGGGGCGAGGTGATCGAGATACTGGGCGTTTCCGAGCGCCCGTTCGGCGAGTTCATTGCCGCCGAACCGCGCCCCTCCGCCCCGCAGGGCGTCGATGTAATCTGAAAAACTCATGTGGGGAGCAATCCAATTCCAATTATTCTGAAAATACCGGAAAATAGAAAAGATCTGCGCGGCGGGCTCGCGCAGGACGAACAGGCATTTCGGCGCTCCGGGCATGTCCGGGATCACCCGCAGCGCGGTCTTCGAATAGAGATAGTCCGGCGTCGCATCGAAGATGACGCGGGTCTCGGGGCGGGGGGGATCGAACGCGGTGCTCCAGCTTGCCATCCCGTTCGAGACGTGAAAATCGCGGCGATAGGTGTGGGTGCCGGGATCGGCGAGGAAACAGGTTTCCTTCTCGCGCGCGCCAAGCGCCTGAGGATGCGCGGCGAGCCAGCGATGCAACGTGGAGGTGCCGCATTTGGGCGCCCCCGCGATGAAGAAATTCGGCAACCACTCCATCCGCATCCCTCCTCAATCCGCGCTCTTGCTGATCGACCCCGAGAGCGCGCGCGGCACCAGCGCATTGACCACATTGCTCCAATGGGTCACCGGCTGGGCGGCCACGAAGACCACGTCGTCGGGACGCAGCTCGAACCGCGTCGCGAGCAGAAGCCCTGCGGCATTGCCCGTATCCAGATGCCAGGCGGTGACCCGGTCCGGAGCCGTGCGCGCAGCGCGAAGCACATAGATCTGGCGTGGATCGGCGAGTTGGGTGAAGACCCCGCCCGCCTCGTCGAAGAGCGCATCGGCCAGCATGGCCCTCTGGCCGAAGGGCAACGCGTAACGGCTCTGCTTCGGCAACTCCCCGGCCAGGTAGACGTGATCGCGCCGCTCCGCGCCCAGGTCGAGCCGCGCCGCGAAACTCTCGCGCTGGTCGCTCAGCTCCGCGCGGCGCATCTCGACCTGCGCGGCCAGCATCCGCGCCTGGCCTTCGCGATAGGTCCCGAGCTTGAGCTGCTGCTCGAAATAGGCCGCCGCCTTGTCGAGATCGTAGCCCGACCCCACGAAGACGCTGTCGCCCGGCGCAAGCTGGACGCGCTCCGCACCGGCACGCGACTGGATCTGCTCGAGCGGCACCTGATAGAGCGTGCCCTCGCGATGAAGCCGCACCAGCGCGTAGGCCGGATCGACATCGCGCACGCCGCCCGCCTCCGCCAGTGCCTCGTCGAGATAGAGCGGCGAGAGCCCGATCGTGATGACGCCGGGCGCCCCGACCGCACCGCCCACCGTGACCTTGCGCGAGCGGAACTCCGACAGTTCGAGCGAGAAATTCGGGTCGATATTCTTGTCGAGGAAATGCCGGAACAAGGTGGCCTCGGCCTCCTCCACGGTCTGGCCAGCGATCCGCGCCCGGCCGATCCCCGGCACCGAGATCGTCCCGTCATCCTGCACCGTGTAACCCTGCCGCGTGCTTTGCGCGGCGAGTAGCCCCGCGAGCTGCTCGACCGTTCCGCCGCTCTTCGGCGTGGCGAGCATCACCACATCCCCGACCCCGATCCGGTAGCTTTGCGCGGGCACGGGCGGCGGCAGGATCGTCGCGAGCCGGGCGGGCCGTGCCGGGCGATCGACGATCGGCGCAGGCGCCGCGGCGCGCAGGTCCTGGCGCGCCTGAGCGGTCTGCGAAAAATAGGCCGGCAAGGGGCGCGGCGTGTAGGGCTCGGCATTGGCCGCGCGCAGGCTTTGCGGGGTGATCTCGCGCAGCTCGACCTCACCCTGAGGGGTCTTGCCCGCCACCACCGCGCTCTTGTTGTAGATCACGCCGCAAGCAGACAAGGCGACCGCCATTGCCGCGATCAGGATCGGTGCCATCCGCATCTTTCTCCCCCCTGTTTCCGCTCGGCTCACCGGCGGCCCTCCCCGGCCTCTCCGTCCCCAATCATCGCGCGACCGCTCATCGCCCCGACCGGGCCGCGACCTCGCCCAGCGTGCGCCAGAGGATCGCGCAATCGAGCCGGAGCGAGCAGCGTTCGAAATAGGAAACGTCGAGCGCGACGCGCGTCTCGTAGGAGACCCCGTTGCGCCCCGAGACCTGCCAAAGTCCGGTGATACCGGGCGTCTGCGCCTCATAGATCGGGCGATGGCGCCCGTAGAGGGCCAGTTCCTCGTCCATCACCGGGCGTGGCCCGACGAGGCTCATCTCGCCGCGCAGCACGTTCCACAGCTGGGGCAGTTCATCGAGGCTCGTGCGTCGCAGGAAACGCCCCAAGCGGGTGATCCGCGGATCGCGATCGAGCTTGCGCCCGCAGGCCCAGTCGGCGGCGGCACGCGGATCGGCCCGCAGATGATCGGCAAGTCGCGCCTCGGCATCGGGCACCATCGTTCGCAGCTTCCAGCAGGTGAAGGGCCGCCCGTCGCGCCCGACCCGCCGATGCCCGAAAAAGCCGGCCCCGCCATCGGCACGCACGAGGAGCCAGAGCCCGAGGACGAGCAGCGCCAGCGGCGGCATCAGAAACGGCAGAAGCAGAAGATCGAACACGCGTTTGCCCCCGTCGCGGTAAGGGTACCGCATCGGGTGCGGCCTTGACGCACCGTCGGGAACAGGGGGAACGGCCTGAATGCGGAAGCCCCGCATATCGGACATGCTCATGAGCCAGACCTCGCTCAGAACACCCCTGCCCCACGGTAGCGAGCCCCGCCAGCACACCTCGCAAAATAGCTTCGGCAATGCTCACGGTTTCGTTACCCATTGCGAAATTCCGTGAGTTCGTCAACTATAAGTTGTTCGAGGGTAAGGATTTCCGCCCTGAATTGTTGCACTCGGCGCGGCAATCCACCCCGCCACAGACCCATTGGATAATCGCCCATGCGCAATGAGCCGATCGAGTCCCCCCGCTTCCGCACGCCGCAGAAAGACGACACCGTGGACACGCTCGCAATGCTGCGGCTCCTCCTGCGCGGCTGGCCGCAAATCCTCACGGCGCTCGCCGTCTGCCTCGCGGGAGGGCTGCTCTATCTCTTCGTTCTCGCCACCCCGCAATATGTGGCGCGCTCGACGGTGATCCTCGACCCGCGCAAGCCGCAACTGATCGACCTCGCCTCGGTGATCGGCGGGATGAGCGGCGAAGCGGACGAGCTCAACAGCGAGGTCGAGGTGCTGCGATCGCGCGGCTTGCTCAACAAGGTCGTGGACACACTCGACCTCGCGAGCGATCCCGAATTCAACCCGCGCCTCTCCGCACCCTCGCCCGTGGCGCGCCTGGTGGGAGCGATCCTTCCCGCCTCCGAGACGCCGAGCGCGCAGCAGCTGCGCGACAGCACCGTGACCACGCTCATCTCGCATCTTCGGGTACGCATCCTGCCGTCGAGCTATGTCTTTGAAATCGCGGTGCGATCGGAGGATCCGGAGAAAGCGGCGCGGATCTCGGACACGATCGCGCAACTCTATATCCGCGACCAGATCGAGGTGAAGTTCCAGGCCACCGAAGCCGCCACCGAATGGCTCACCGAGCGGGTCGGCACGCTCAAGCAAGATCTCGAGGCCGCCGAGGCGCGCCTCAAGGCCTTCGATGCCGAAAGCGCGCTCATCTCGCCCGTGACCCTCGGTGCGCTGGAAATGCAGCTGAAAGACATCCGCGATCGCCTCGGGCGCATCCGCCATCAGCGCGATGCCGGTGTGACCTATCTCGAGGCGCTCGCCGCGGCGCGGACGCCCGTGGACAGGCGCGCCGCGGCGGCCGATCCCGTGCTCGACCGGATCGCTCCCGCAGCCTCCACGGCGTTCGACGCGCGCTTCGCCGAAATCGTCGCGCAGGCGGAACAGGAAGTGACGCGCACCGAGGACCAGATCGCTGCGCTCGAGACCTCGGAACTCACGCTGCGCGAGCAGATTGCGCGGCAGAGCGAGGACATGATCGAGATCCAGCAGCTCACCCGCGAGGCCGAGGCAAGCCGGATGCTCTACGAATATTTCCTCAACCGCCTGAAGGAGACCTCGGCCCAGCAAGGCATCCAGCAGGCCGACAGCCGCGTGCTGTCCCAGGCGGTGATTCCCGAAACCCCCGCGAGCCCGCGCGCGGGCCTGGTATTGGGCCTGTGCCTCGCGCTCGGCCTGATCACGGGAGCGGCGCTGAGCGCCTGGCGCGAGCTGCGCAACTCGGCCTTCCGCACCGCGCGCGAACTCGAGGCGGCAAGCGGCACGCTCGTGATGGGGCAGATCCCGTTGATCAAGGCGCACGCGAAATCGGAGATGAAGGAGCGCCTCACCGCCCGACCCGCGAGCCCCGCGATGGAGGCGGTGCGCAACCTGCGCACCTCGCTGATGCTGTCGAATGTCGATGCGCCGCCGCAGGTGATCGTGACCACGTCGGCGCTGCCCGGCGAGGGCAAGACGACGACCGCGATCGCCCTTGCCGTCAATCTCGCGCTCTCGGGCAAGGCGGTGCTGCTCGTCGAAGGCGATATCCGCCGCAGGACGCTGAGCGAATACTTCCCTCAGGACGCGGGCGCGGCGGGGCTTTCCTCGGTGCTTTCCGGACAGATCCCGCTCGAAGAGGCGGTGCGCCGGGACGAGGCGAGCGGCCTTTCGCTTCTGATGGGGGACGAGGCTGCGGCCAATGCGGCCGATCTCTTCGCCTCCGCCGCCTATCGGCATTTCCTCGAAGCCGCGCGGGCCCATTACGACCATGTGATCATCGACACGCCGCCGGTTCTGGTCGTCCCCGATGCCCGGATTCAGGCGCAGGCCGCCGATGCGGTGCTGTTTGCGGTACGCTGGAACGTCACGACGCAAAGCCAGCTCGAAGATGCGCTGCACATGTTCACCTCGGTCAACCGCCCGGTCACCGGCCTCGTGCTGACCCAGATCGATCGCGCGAAGATGCGCCGCTACGCGTCCGAAGGCCCCGAGGCGCCCTATGGCAGCTATGCCGCCTATGGGTAAGATGGCTTGACCTCGCGCCGCCGCGCTCGCTACTGCGGGGGCGACGGGCAAGCAGAGGGCATATCATGACGCGCATCCTGATCACCGGCACCGCGGGCTTCATCGGCTATCACCTCGCGAAGCTTCTGCTGGCCGAGGGCTTTCGCGTCCACGGCTTCGACGGGATGACCGATTACTACGATGTCGCGCTCAAGCAGCGCCGACACGCGATGCTGCTCCAGGACCCGAACTTCTCCGCGACCGAGGCGATGCTCGAGGATCAGGAGGCTTTCGATGCGATGGCCGACGAGTTCCAGCCGGAGATCATCGTCCATCTCGCGGCGCAGGCAGGGGTGCGCTACAGCCTCGAACAGCCCCGCGCCTATATCGACGCCAACGTGGTCGGCACCTTCAACGTGATGGAGGCCGCGCGCCGCCACGAGGTCAAGCACCTGCTGATGGCCTCGACCTCTTCGGTCTATGGCGCGAACGAGGACATGCCTTACGCCGAGACCGACAAGGCCGACACGCAGCTGACGATCTATGCCGCGACGAAGAAGGCCACCGAGTCGATGGGCCATTCCTATGCCCATCTGTGGAACCTCCCCACCACCATGTTCCGCTTCTTCACGGTCTACGGTCCCTGGGGTCGGCCGGACATGGCGCTTTTCAAGTTCACCGACGCGATCCTCGATGGCCGCCCGATCGACATCTACAATCACGGCGAGATGTATCGCGACTTCACCTATGTCGACGATCTCGTGCGCGGTATCCGCCTGCTGATCGACGCCGTGCCCGAGCGGCCCGCCTCGCGCGACGAGATCGAGGAAGGCGACAGCCTCTCGCCGGTCGCGCCCTACCGGATCGTCAATATCGGCAATTCCGACAAGGTGAAGCTCCTCGATTTCGTCGAGGCGCTCGAGGCCGAGATCGGCCGCCCCGCGATCCGCAATTACATGGAGATGCAAAAGGGCGACGTGCCGGCGACCTGGGCCGACGCGTCGCTGCTCCACCGGCTCACCGGTTACCGGCCGCAGACCGACATTCGTGACGGTATCATGAAATTCGTGGCCTGGTTCCGGGACTATTACCGGAAATAGAGCCACCCCCCTTGCCGCGACGCAGCATGAGCCTAGATCGGGCCTCTGACGCTCACCCCGATGCTTCGGAGACCTCCCATGACGCTCAGCCCCCGCGACGCACGGGCCGTGATCCTTTCGCTCGCCCTCGGCACGTTCGGCATCGGCGTGATCGAATTCGCCTCGATGGGGCTCCTGCCCTATTACGCGCGCGATCTGGGCGTGAGCGAAGTGCGCGCGGGCCACGCGATCTCCGCCTATGCGATCGGGGTCGTGGTGGGCGCGCCTCTTCTCGCGGTGATCGGAGCGAAGATCCCGCGCAAGCAATTCCTGATCGGGCTGATGGCCTTTTACGCGGCAGCCAATCTCCTCGCCGGTTTCGCCCCCGACATGACGAGTTTCACGCTCGCACGCTTCGCCTCGGGCCTTCCCCACGGCGCCTATTTCGGCATGGCGATGCTGTTCGCCGCCGACCTGATGCCCGCGGGCAAACGCGCTCAGGGGATCGCCTGGGTGATCACCGGGCTCACCGTTGCCAATATCGTGGGCGTGCCGCTGGCCGGATCGCTGGGCCAGAATTTCGGCTGGAGATGGGGCTTCGCGATCGTCGCGGTGCTCTGCGGGCTCTCCGCGCTGATGATCTGGCGCACCGCCCCCGCCACCCCGCGCGATCCCGATGCGAGCCCGCTGCGCGAACTGGGCGCACTTGCGAACCGCTCGGTCTGGCTCACGCTCGGGGTGGGCGCGATCGGTTTCGGGGGGATCTTCGCGGTCTATTCCTACCTGTCCGCGGCGATGATCGACACCCATGCCGGCCCGGACTGGACCATCCCCGTCGCCCTCTCGGCCTTCGGGGTGGGCGGGACGCTGGGCAATGCGATCTCGGGCAAGCTCTCGGAATGGTCGCGCTTCGGGGCCGCTGCGATCCTGCTCATCGGCATGGGCGTGATGGCGCTGGCCTACACGCTGACCATCGGTGACTGGCGGGCGATGGCGGTCGCGATGGTCGCGCTCGGCTCCACCGCGGGGATGGTGATCCCGATGCAGATGCGGCTGATGGAGGTCGCAGGCGAGGCGCAGACGCTGGCGGCCGCCCTCAACCACGCCGCGTTCAACCTCGCCAATGCGATCGGCCCCTACCTCGCGGGGCTCGCCCTTGCGGCGGGCTATGGGTGGGAGGCGACCGGCTATGTCGGCGCGGGGCTGGCGGTGGCGGGGATGGTGGCCCTCGCCCTCGCCGTCCTCGATGCGCGCCGCGCCGAGCCGCTGCCGGCCTAGCTCGCCTTCTCGATCCGCACCGGCACCCCCTTGGAGCCGGGCGTCTTCGACAACTCGTCGTGCAGCTCGACCGGGATGAGCACGTTGCATTCGGGATAATACCCCCCGACCGTGCCGCGCGGCAGCTCGAAGGTGACGACGGTGAGGCCGTCGCGCCGGCGCGCCACCCCGTCATCCATGTCGCCATGGACCACGATCGGATCACCGTGCTCGAGCCCGAGTTCGGCCATGTCCATCTTGTTCATCAGAAGAACATCGCGCGTTCCCTCGATCCCGCGGAAGCGGTCCGAATAGCCGTAGATGGTGGTGTTGAACTGATCGTTCGAGCGCATCGTGATCATCCGGAAGCGCCCCGGCTTGTCCTCGAAGCCCAGAGCATTGAGCCGATCGGGCGTGGTGAATTCGAGCTTGCCGCTCTCGGTCTTCCAGACGCGGTGATGGGCGGGGTTGCCGCGCCAGAACCCGCCGGGCTGGTTCATCCGTTCGTTGTAGTCGCGGAAATCGTCGGGATAGGTCGCCTCGATGAGGTCGCGGACCTTCGAGTAATCCTTCACCCACGCCCTCCACTGCAATCTGGGGTTCGGCTCGCACGCCGCCTCGGCGATACGGCAGGTGATCTCGAGTTCCGATTTCACCTGATCCGAGACCGCCGGATGCTTGCCCAGCGACCCGTGGATCATCGAGAAACTGTCCTCGATCGACACATACTGGTTGCCGGTCTCCTGCTCGTCGATCTCGGAGCGGCTCAGGCAGGGCAGGATGAAGGCCGTCTCGCCGGGATAGAGATGCGAGCGGTTGAGCTTGGTCGAGATCATCACCGTGAGCTTCTGGTTGGGCCAGCTTTCCTCGACCCGCGCGGTGTCGGGCAGCGCGCGCACGAGATTGCCCCCGAGCGAGAAGGTCGCGGCGATCCGGCCCTGCATCATCGCCTGGGTCGCCTCGACGATGTGATAGCCATCCTCTTGCGGCGGCTCGAAGCCGAAGAGCTCCCGCAGCTTGTCCATCGGGATCAGCTTGGTCTTCTCGGCGATGCCCACCGTGCGCTGGCCCTGCACGTTCGAGTGACCGCGCACCGGGCAGCAGCCCGCGCCCTTGCGCCCGATATTGCCGCGCAGCGCCAGGAAATTCACCAGCATCCCGATATTCGTCGCGCCATGCACATGCTGGGTGAGCCCCATGCCATAGACACCGATCACGCGCTCGGCCTTCATGTAGACGTCGGCCGCGTCGCGCAGATCGGCTTCGGACAGGCCGCATTCCTCGCAGATGGCCTCCCAGGAAGTGCCGCGACAGAAGGCGAGAAACTCCTCGTAATTGGCCGAATGCTCGCGCAGGAAGTCCCAGTCGATCACCGGCGCGCGCCCTTGCGCCTGCGCCTTGTCGTCGGCCTCGATGACCGCCTTGCAAAGCCCGGTGAGCGCGGCGATGTCCGACCCGGCGCGAAGCTGGTGATACTGGTCCGAGATCTTGGTCTCGTTCCCGGTGAGCATGTCTTGCAGGTTCTGCGGGTTCACGAAGCTCACCAGCCCCTGCTCCTTCACCGGATTGAAGGTGACGATCTTAGCGCCACGCTCCTTGGCCTCCTGCAGCGGATGCAGGAAACGGGGCGAATTCGTGCCCGGGTTCTGACCGAAGAAGAAGTAGCAATCGGTTTCCTGAAGGTCTTCCCAGATGATCGTGCCGACCGGCGAGCCGATGACCTTCTTGAGACCCACCGAGGTGGTCTCGTGGCACATGTTCGAGCTTTGCGGGAGGTTGTTGTTGCCATAGGCCCGCGCCAGCAGCGCCCAGAGATAGGAGGCCTCGAGCCCGGCATGGCCGGAGGAGTAGAACACGACGTCCTTGCGCGGCAGCGTCTTCAGGATCGAGCCGATCTCGGCGAAGGCCTCGTCCCAACCGACCTCGACATAACGATCCGCATCGGCGTCGTAGCGCAGCGGCGCGGTCAGGCGCCCGGTCTTTTCCAGATCGTGGTCGGTCCAGTCGCGCAATTCGCTGACCGTGTGGTCATCCCAGAAGGCCGGCGTGCAGCGCGCCTTGGTCATCTCCCACAAGGTCGCCTTGGCGCCGTTCTCGCAGAATTCGAAAGGATGGTAATTGGCAGGCTTCGGGAAAGCGCAGGAGGCGCACATGTAGCCGCCCGGCTTGTTCTGGCGCTCGAGGGTGCGGATCACGTCGAGCGAAGGCCAGCTCTCGCCGTAAATCCGGGTGATGCCCTTCAGCGAACCCCAGCCGCCCGAGGGTCCGCTCTCCTTGGGAAGGTCGTCGATCTTGGTCATGGTGCAGGTCTCCTTCGGGTCTGACCCGCACCGGGTTTGGCGCACATATCGCAGACGCGCGCTGGCCTGTCTGTCCGGCAAGAAATTTCCGGAGAGAGGCCCTGCAGGAACCGACGCGGGTACTGGGTCACATCAGGGCAACCGGCTCTGACCCGCGCAGGTTCCGGGACCTCGCTTAGTAGTGATCTCCGTGCTCGGTCACCTTGCCGCGGAAGACGTAATAGGCATAGGCGGTATAGCCGAGGATGATCGGCAGGAAGATCACCGCACCCACGAGGATGAAGCCCTGCGAGGACGCCGAGGTCGCAGCCTCGCGGATCGTGATCGACATCGGGACGATATAGGGGAAGATCGAGATCCCGAGCCCCGCGAAGCACAGCACGAAGATGGCGATGCCCGAGAGATAGGCGAGCAGCCCCCGATCCGACCGGATACCGCGCCAGTAGCCGATGCCGGCGGCGAGCAGCAGCAGCGGCACCACGGCGCTCAGCGTGATCCCGGGCCAGACGAACCAGCGGCGGAAATATTCCGGATGCAGGAAGGGCGTCGCGATCGAGGCGAGACCGATGAACCCGAGCGTCGCGAGAAGCGCCACCTGACCGATGCGGCGCGCCCGATCATAGAGTTCGCCGCTCGTCTTGAGCACCAGCCAGGCCGCGCCCAGCATCACATAGCCCGCCACCAGCGCCAGCGCCGTGCCGAGGCTGAAGGGCCCCACCCAGTCCAGTGGCCCGCCGGTGAAGGCGCGCCCCGTCACTTCCGGCCCGCGCAGCAACCCGCCGAGAACCGCGCCCTGCGCCAGCGTCGCGACCAGCGAACCGCCGAAGAAGGCCTTGTCCCAGAGAGGTCTCCAGCGCTGTGTCTTGCCGCGGAACTCGAACGCCACCCCGCGGAAGGCGAGCGCCAGAAGCATGACGATGATCGGCACGTAGAGCGCGTTGAGAATGACCCCATAGGCCAGCGGGAAGACCGCAAGCAACCCGCCGCCGCCCATCACGAGCCAGGTCTCGTTGCCGTCCCAGACCGGCGCGACCGAATTCATCGCGCGCGTTCGTTCGTCATCCGAGCCGAGGAACGGAAAGAGGATGCCGACCCCGAGGTCGAACCCGTCGAGCACGACATAGGTGAGAACGGCAAAGGCGAGGATCGCGGCCCAGATATCGGGCAGGTACGGGGCGAGCGCGTTCATGGGTGGGCCTCCTCTTTCTCCGTCGTGACCTCGTCAAGCACGGGCGAGGCCAGCCCCGCGGCGCGCTGCGGTGTATTCTCGACCGGTTCCGCCGCCTCGGGCCCGCGCCTCATCAGGCGACCGAGATAGAAGATCCCCGAGCCGAACAGGAAGGCATAGACCAGCACGAAACCGATCAGCGCCGCCCAGGCCGCGCCCTGGCTGAGATTGGACACCGACTGCGCGGTGGTGAAATGTCCGTAGATCGTGAAGGGCTGGCGGCCGAATTCGGTCGTGAACCACCCCATGATGATCGCGAGGAAACCGCCCGGCGCGAAGACCAGCGCCACCGTATGGAACAGCCGCGCCTCGTGCAGGCGTTTTCGCCACATCAGCCAGCCCCCCCAGAGGCCGATCGCGGCAAAGGCGAAACCGAGCCCGACCATGACCCGGAAGGTCCAGAACACGATCCCCATCGTCGGCCGCTCGCTTTTCGGGAAATCGCCCAGCCCCGGAACCTCGCCGTCAAGCGAATGGGTCAGGATGAGCGAGGACGCGTAGGGGATCTCGACCTTGTAATTCGTTTGCTCCTTGGCATCGTTCGGCAGGCCGAACAGGATCAGCCCCGCGCCCTTCTCGGTCTTCCAGTGTCCTTCGATCGCGGCGATCTTCGCGGGCTGGTGTTCGAGCGTGTTGAGCCCGTGCTGATCGCCCGCGAGGATCTGGATCGGCGCGGTCACGAGGATCATCCCCACCGCCATGCGCAGCATCACCCGCACCGCCTCGTCCTTGGTGCCGCGCAGATGGTGCCAGGCTGCCACGCCCGCAACGACAAGCGCCGTCGTCAGGTAGGCCGCGAGAACCATATGCACGAAGCGGTAGGGCAGAGACGGGTTGAAGATGATCTGCAGCCAGTCCTTCGGGATGAACTGCCCGACATCGTTCATCGCGAACCCCGTGGGCGTCTGCATCCAGCTGTTCACCGACAGGATCCAGAAGGCCGAGATCAGCGTCCCGATCGCGACCATCAGGACCGAGAAGAAGTAGATCGAGGGTTTCACCCGGCCCCGGCCGAACAGCATGATCCCGAGGAAACCCGCCTCGAGGAAGAAGGCGGTCATCACCTCGTATCCCATCAGCGGCCCGATCACCGGGCCCGCCTTGTCGGAAAACGCCGCCCAGTTCAGCCCGAACTCGTAGGACATCACGACACCCGACACGACGCCCATGCCGAAGACGACAGCGAAGATGTGCTTCCAGAATTCGAAGAGCCGGAGATAGACATCGCGCCCGGTGAGCATCCGCATCCCCTCGAGCACGGCGAGATAGCTCGCGGTGCCGATCGAGAAGGCCGGGAAGACGATATGCGCCGAGACGACGAAGGCGAATTGCGCCCGCGCCAGATCGAGGGTGGGAATGTCGAAGATACTCATCGCGATCCGCCTGTCTGCGTTTCCTGAGGGGCGAGCTAGATCTCTCCCGGATTACGGCAAGCGCGGCGCCATGGTCATGTTGTCACACTGTGGCGGCTTGTCGCAGACCCAATGAGAAAAGCCCGCACGGGGTTCCGCACGGGCTTTTCATCGGTGTTGTCTGACGTTTCACGCGGCCTGCTTGAGGCCCACCTCGTCGGACATGAACTCGTCATGCAGCGCCTTGATGACGGGCGCGAGATCGTCGCGTTCGAGGACGAACTGGACATCGACATTGCGCGGGCCCTGGGTCGCGCCGAGGCTCTCCATCCCCGCGGCGGCGATCGCCTGAAGACCGCGGGTGAGCACCGACAGCCCCTTGAGATCGCGCCCGATGACCGACGCCATCGCGAGCATCCGCGCCGAGATCTGCGCCGAGGGGTAGAGCTTGTTCAGGTCGCGCTCGACCCGTTCGAGCACGTTGATCGGTGCATCGACATAATGCGTGATCGTGTTCGCGTTCGAGGCCTTCGAGATGATGCGCACCTTGTGGCGCGTGAGCACCTCGAGGATCGCGGCGTCGTAGCCCTTCACGCCGACCATGTCCTGTTCGAACACTTCGAGCGCGATGATGTCGAGGCCGGTCACGATCTCGACCGCGGCCTTCTCGGCCGGCTTGTCGTCGATCAGCGTCCCCGGATCGCCCGGGTCGAAGGCGTTCGTCACGCGCAGCGGCACATCGGCCTGACGCAGGGTCTTGGCGGCTTTCGGGTGGATCGCCTCCATCCCCATATTCGAGAGCTGGTCGGCGACGTCGTAATTCGTGTGACCGAGCTTGCGCACCTTGCCCTCGCCCACCAGCTTCGGATCGGCCGAGGAGAGGTGGAACTCCTTGTGGATGATCGCCTCGCGCGCGCCGGTCAGCGCCGCCATGCGCGAGAAGGTCACCTCGGAATAGCCGCGGTCGAATTCACGCATCAGACCTTCGGCGCATTGCGCATAGCCGGTCACGATCGGCATCTCGCTCGCCGGATCGACATCCTTCATCGCGGTCCGGATGCGCGAGTCCAGATCGTGGACGGTCTCGTCGCGCCAGCCCGACAGATCGACGAGCCGCGCATTGACGCCGGAGCGCTGCAGCAGGAGCGTGGTGACGAAGGCGGAATGCGCCTCGCCCAGCCCCGAGAGCAGTTCGCGGATCTGCAGCATGTGCTCGGAAAGGCGGAAATGCCCGTAGGAGCAGAGGCGCTGCAGGTCGATCAGGCAATTGCGCGCGCCCTCGATGCGTTCGCGCACGAATTCGGTCGCCTGCGCGATGTCGCCGGGATGGGTGAGGACCTTCTCATGGGCCTCGATCATCGCGTTCGACACCCGGGTGAGCGAGTCATGCCAGCCGTGATCGCTGTCGGCCTTGGCGAATTGCGCGTAGACCCCGGCATCGCCCGACTTCTTGTGCTCGAGCAGGAGGTTGGTGATGCCGCCGAAGGCGGAGACGACGAAGATCCGGTTGTAGAGATCGCCGTCCTTGCGGTCGCCGATGAAGAGCGTATCGAGCAACTCATCGACGCGGCTCATCGAGGTGCCGCCGATCTTCTCGACGGTATGGTTCTGGTGGGTCATGTCGGCCCCCTCAGGCTTGCTCCAGTTCGTCGGCGGGCGCGTAGGATCCATCCTCGCGATGGACTTCCTTGCCCGTCACCGGCGGGTTGAAGCAGCAGGCCATGACGAGATCCTCGTCGCCCGCGACAAGACGGTGATGGTCGTGCTCGTTGAGCGCATACATCACGCCGGGCTTGATCTCGTGCGTGGTGCCGTTGTCGAGCTCGGTGATCTGGCCATTGCCCGAGATGCAGTAGACGCTCTCGAAATGGTGCTTGTAGTGGAAGGTGTGATCCGAGCCGGCCTTCAGCGTGGTGATGTGGAAGCTGAAGCCCATGTTGTCATCGGCCAGCAGCATCCGCACGCTGGTCCATTGCTCGTTGGAAACGGCGCGGTTCGTGTTTTTCAGCTCGTTGAAGTCGCGAACGATCATTGTCGTCCTCCGTATCTGTCTATGTGTCTGTCAGTCGCTCGGGGGGCCGTGAGCGGCGGATTACTCCGCCGCGATCCGGGTCCCGTCCGCCAGCACTTCCGAGGTGGCCTCGCGCAGGATCTCGAGACCCTTGCGGAACGTCTCCATCGGGGTGGTGAGCGGCGCGAGCACCTTCACGACCTGGTCCTCGTTGCCCGAGGTCTCGATCACGAGCCCTTTCTCGAAGCACAGGCCGCAGATTTTCGAGGCAAGCTCGCCGGTGCCGACATCGACACCCTGCATCAGGCCGCGGCCTTTCAGGAACGCGCCCGGAACCAGATCGGCAACGGCGGCCAGACCTTCGCGCAGAACGTCGGATTTCACCGCCAGTTCACGCTGGAACTGATCGTCGGCCCAGAATTTCTCGATCGCCACTTTCGCGGTCACGAAGGCATGGGTGTTGCCGCGGAAGGTGCCGTTATGCTCGGCCGGGCCGAACACGTCGTAATCAGGACGCACGAGCACCAGCGCCATCGGCAGACCGAAGCCCGAGATCGACTTCGCCTGGGTCACGACATCCGGCATCACGTCCATCTCCTCGAAGGAGAAGAAGGTGCCGGTGCGGCCGCAGCCGGCCTGGATATCGTCGATGATGAAGAGCGCGCCATGCTTGCGGGCAATCTTCTCGACACCTTGGATGAACTCGGGGCTGGCGGCATTCAGACCGCCTTCGCCCTGAACGGTTTCGAGCATGATCGCCGCCGGCGCGTCGATCCCGCCCGAGGCGTCGGACAGCATCTGGTCGAGCAGCGCGACCGAGTCCACGCCATCGGCATAGGCGTCATAGGGCATGCGGGTCACGCCTTGCGTGTCCATGCCCGCGCCGCCCCGGTGATAGCCGTTGCCGGTCGCCGAGAGCGCGCCCATCGTGACGCCGTGGAAACCGTTGGTGAAGGCGATGATGTTGGTGCGCCCGGTGGCCTTGCGCGCGATCTTCATCGCCGCCTCGACGGCATTCGCACCGGTCGGGCCCACGAACATCAGCTTGTGATCCATGCCGCGCGGGGCGAGGATATGCTCCTCGAAGGCGCGCAGGAACTCGGCCTTGCTGTCGGTATGCAGATCGAGCGCGTGCCCCATCTTGTTTTCGAGCAGATGGTTGATCAGCGCCTCTTTCATGTCCGGATCGTTATGCCCGTAGTTGAGCGACGAGCAGCCGGCGAGAAAGTCGATATAGGTGCGGCCCTCGGCATCGGTCAGTTCCGAGCCCTGGGCGGTGGTGAACACGGTATCGAACCCGCGGCAATAGGAGCGCGCTTCGGATTCGCGTTGGGTGAAGATGGTCTTGTCCGCGGTTTGAGCGGTCATGTGAAACTCCGTGGGATTGGGGAAAGGAAGGGCGGCGCGGGCCGGATCAGGCCGCCGCGCGTGCCTCTTCGGGAAAGGTGATGGTGACCATGTGCTCGGTCGCGGCGTGACCGTCGAAATGGTCTTCCTCGTGGAAGTGGGGTTCGTCGGACAGCTCGCCGCCGAGCGAGCGGGCGAAGGACCGGAAGAGCGCCCAGCTGGCCTCGTTGCTCTTGGTGATCGTGGTCTTGAGGCGCGTGCACTCCACCGCCTCCTCGCGGTCGATGAGATGGCGCAGCATGCGCTTGCCGAGACCGAGGCCGCGCGCCTCGGGCGCGACCGCGACCTGCCAGATGAAGAAGGTTTCGGGCTCGGAAGGGGCGATGTAACCCGAGATCCAGCCGAGGACCTGACCGTCACGCTCAACGAGCACGCAGGTATCCGCGAAGTGATCGCATTGCAGGAGGTTGCAATACATCGAATTCTCATCAAGCGGCTTGCAGCGGCGGATCAGCTTCCAGATCTCGCTCCCGTCTTCGGACTCCGGCTTGCGGAACACCAGATCGGACCCTTTCTTGATCGACTCGATTTTCGACACGATTCCTGTCCTTTCGTTTGCTTCGGCAACCTAAGTAGTTTATCGAAGGCAAAATTTCAATAACCTAACTACCAATGGGCGAGTTTGTTCCGAAAAGCTCTTAAAATAAGGTTACTACGCCCTATATAACATTAGCATGACGAAGCGTAATGGCATAGAAGAAACCCACAAACTTAGAAAGACCAAGGAATTGCAGGGGGCTGCGGTCTCTGCGATACTGGGCCGTCTTGACAAACGGGGAGCCTTGCGACTGATGGAGCGTGTCGATACCAGCCTGATCGCGCTGCGCCGCATTCTGCGCGCGACAGAGATGTTCGGACGCGACCTCGCCAAGGCTGCCGGCCTGACGCCGGCGCAGTTCCGCGTGCTTCAGGTGATTTCCGAAAAGGGCTGGTCCACGCCGAAGACCATCGCGACCCGCATGGGCGTGAGCCAGGCGACGATGACCGCCCTGATCGACAAGCTCGAACAGAAGGGCATGGTGTCGCGTCAGCGCTCCGAGCGCGACCGCCGTCAGACCGATATCGTGATTTCCGAGAAGGGCGCCGCCGCGATCGAACAGGCCCCCGATGCCTTGCAGCAGATCTTCGTGCGCCGCTTCGAGGCTCTCGAGGATTGGGAACAGGCCCAGCTGATCGCTTCGCTCGAACGGGTGGCGGCGATGCTCGACGCCCATGAGATCGACGCGGCCCCGGTGCTCGACTGGGGCGACATCTCGCGCAAACCGAACTAGGTGGTCTCCGACCAGTCGCCGCGCATGCGCACGAAGCGTTTGCGCTCGGTTTCGTCGAACCGGCCCGCCGGATGCGCCTCGTAGCGGGCAATGCTGAGCCACCCCCGCTCCCCCTCGATCAGGTTGAACATGTTGCGCTCGCCCCGCAGCCGTGACGACAGCCCCGTGCCCGCCTGAACGAAGAGCACCCCCGGCACCGCCGAGAAAGGCGCCGCCGAACCCAGATGCAGATGCCCCGAGAGAACCAGATCGGCTCCGCAGGCGCGCAGCCCCTCGAGCGCATCCCCCGCACCGTCCATCAGGCTTTTCCCCACATCCGGCCCGTGTTCGAGCGGATGGTGCATCACCGCGACCCGGAGCCTCTCGCCCGCCTCGCCGAATTCCTCGCAAAGACGCGCGATGGTGCGCCCGGGTATCCGGCCGCGCTGCCAGGCGAAGCGGTTGACCGTGTTGACCCCGACAGCCTTTAGCCGGTCATCCTCGAATACCGGCTCCAGATCGTCATTGATCGCCTCGCGGTAGCGTCCGAATGGCCGGAGCATCCGCAAGGCGAGATTGTCGAGTGGCGTATCGTGATTGCCGGGAATGGCGAGCACCGGCCGGTTGATGCGGGCCACGAATTCGCGCGCGCGCGCGAATTGCCCGCGCCGCGCCCGCTGGGTGAAATCCCCGGAGATCACCACGAGATCGGGCGAAAGCGAGTTGACCATGCGCAGGAGCGGCTCTTCGAGTTCGGGCAGGCTGCGACCGAAATGGAGGTCCGAAAGATGCGCGATCCGGATCATGCGGCCTCCTCCTTTCCCGCGGCGGGGGGCGCGACAATCCAGAGCGGCTCGGAAGTCATCGAGAAGGTGAACGGGCCCTCCAGGCGCCGTTTCTCGCCATCGAAGGCAAGCAGCGTGCGCCGTTGCGCGGTCGAGATCTCGACCTCCCGCGCCGCCAGGAGATCGTAGTCGCGGCCCCGCTGCGCCTGCTTGCGCACCAACCGCCAGGCGAGGCGGAACAGGTCGCGGCGGCTTTCGCCCTTCGCGATCAGCACCGCGAACCCGTCCTCGCTGATCACCTCCGTCCCGTCGAGCCCAAACGTGTCGAGCTGATAGGCAGAGCGCGCGACGAAGACGAGCGGCGTCCGGCGGGCCATGTCGAGGCCATCGGTGCGCAAGCGCAGATGCATCGGCCGCTGGAACCGGAAGAAGGTGCGCACCACCGACCAATGCGCCACGATGCGCCGCCGCCCCCAGCGCGCGTAGATATCCTCGCGCGCCTTGAGGATCGCCGGGTAGATCCCGAGCGAGGCATTGTTGAGAAACACCTGCCCGTTGACCATGCCGACGCGGATCGCATGGGCCTCGCCCTCGCGGATCTCGATCGCCGCCTGTTTCGGGTCTTCGGAGAGCTGAAGCCCGCGCGCAAAGAAGTTGAACGTGCCGAGCGGCAGCACCGCCATCGGCACTTCCTGCCCGACCAGCGCGCCGGCCACGGCCATCGCGGTACCGTCCCCGCCTGCGGCCACGACGAGCTCGGCGCCGTCGTCCAGCGCCTGCTTCACCGTGTCGGTGATGTCAGCGCCCGGCGACCAGCGATAGAGACGCGCCCCCTCGCCCAGCCCGTCGAGCGCGCGAGAGATCGCCTCCTCGTCATTGGCGTTGGTGCCGGAGGAGGGATTGGCGATGATCGCGACGGCATGATGGCGCAGCGCCGTCTTGGGAGGGTTCACGGGTTCTGGCGATGTCATGATGCACCGGAGTTTGAGGGGTTGCGTTCTCGTCGCCCCTTCAACGCAACAGCTCGGCGAAAGGTCCGGCGAAAAGGTTGCGCCTAAGCACTTATCAATTTACGACATGCGCATGTCGGATTTTGACAATTCCCAGCGATGCGCCATCATTGGCGAAAATTCGCTGACTCCCGCCCGGGCCGAAGCCGGGGAAGTCGCCGACCACACATGCGGAGGCAGCCCGCTTGGTTCGGCACGTAAATGTTGCCACGACAGGAGGACTGAATGAACAAACTCAAGCTTGCCAGCCTGGCTCTGGCGCTCCCGCTCACCGTATTGGCGGCCCCCGCCTTTGCGGCGGACGGCGAATGCGGCTCGGTGACCGAAGCCGAGATGAACTGGGCCTCGGCCGGCGTCGCCGCCTGGGTCGACAAGATCATCCTCGAGAACGGCTACGGCTGCGACGTGACGCTGGTCACGGGCGACACGATGCCGACCTTCACCTCGATGAACGAGAAGGGCGAACCCGACATCGCCCCCGAACTCTGGGTGAACGCGGTCAAGATCGCGCTCGACAAGGCCGTGGAAGAGGACCGGATGGTCATCGCGGCGGATCTTCTCAAGGATGGCGGCGTCGAAGGCTGGTGGATCCCCGAATATGTCGCCAAGGCGCATCCCGAGATCAAGACGGTCGACGACGCGCTCAAGCACCCCGAACTGTTCCCCGATCCCGAAGATCCGTCGATGGGCGGCGTCTACAACTGCCCGTCGGGATGGAACTGCCAGATCTCGACCGCGAACCGCTTCAAGGCGCACAAGGCCGCCGAGAAGGGCTTCAATCTGGTCGATACCGGTTCGGCCGCGGGTCTCGACGGCTCGATCGCGAACGCCTATGAGCGCAAGGAGGGCTGGCTGGGCTACTATTGGGCCCCGACCGCGATCCTCGGCAAGTATCCGATGGTCAAGCTGGAAGCCGGCGTGCCCAACGACAAGGAAGCCTGGGACAAGTGCAACTCGCAGCCCGACTGCGCCGATCCCAAGCCGAACGCCTATCCGATTTCGGATGTCTACACGATCGTGACCAAGGAGTTCTCCGAGAAGAACGCCGTGGCGATGGACTACCTCAAGACCCGCAACTGGTCGAACAAGGTCGTTGGCGAGTTCCTCGCCTGGCAGTCCGACAATCAGGGCACCAACGAGGACACCGCCTATTACTTCCTCGAGCATTATCCGGATGTCTGGAAGAAATGGGTCTCTCCGGAAGTGGCGAAGAAGGTCGAGGACGCGCTCTGAGCCCGTGTGACCAATGATATGACGCGCGCAGGGCCCTCCTTGCGCGCGTTTCTCGTTAACCGGCGCCTAGAACAGACCGGAGGAAAGAACAGATGGCTTCATCATGCTGGGGATTGCCGGAATTCATGTGCGAGTTCCCGTCCCTGTCCAACACGACCCTGCGCCACATGCGCATGGGGATCGACGACGGTTTCCGCGGCCTCGTGCGCGCATATTCCGACCAGATCGACGCGGCCACCCGGCCGCTGCAATGGTTTCTCAACACGCTCGAGAACGCCTTCACCAACACGCCGTGGTTCATCGTTCTCGCGCTGATCCTCGTGGTCGTGTGGCTCGGCTCGCGCAACATCAAGATCGTGTTCGGTTCGCTCATCGGATTGTTCCTGATCGGCGTCTTCGGCCTTTGGGAAGACACCATGACGACGCTCGCGATGGTAACGGTGGCGACGATGATCGCGATCGTGCTCGGGCTTCCGATCGGCATCCTCATGGCACGCTCCGACAGGTTCCAGTCGTTCCTGACACCGACGCTCGACGTGATGCAGACGATGCCCTCCTTCGTCTATCTGATCCCGGTCGTCGTGATCTTCGGGATCGGCAAGGTGCCCGGCGTCATCGCCGTGGTCATCTACGCGATTCCCCCGATGATCCGCCTGACCAATCTCGGCATCCGGCTCGTGGACAAGGAAGTGATCGAAGCCGCCGACGCCTTCGGCGCCAGCAGCCGGCAGAAGCTCTGGGGGGTGCAACTCCCGCTCTCGCTGCCGACGATCATGGCAGGGGTGAACCAGACGATCATGATGGCGCTGGCGATGGTCGTCGTGGCCTCGATGGTGGGCGTGGGCGGCCTCGGCAAGAACGTGCTGCAGGCCATCAACAACCAGTTCTTCACGATCGGCTTCCTGAACGGCTTCGCCCTCGTGGCGATCGCCATCATCTTCGACCGCACGAGCCAGGCCTTCGGCAAGCGGCTGCAGAAACATTCGGAGGCAGGCCATGACTGATTTGTCCACCAACACCCCCGAAACGCGCTCGGGCATCGAGATCCGCAATCTCTACAAGATCTTCGGCGCCCGTCCCGAACGCTATGTCGAGGCCGTCCGCAAAGGCATGACCAAGGAAGAGCTCAACGACAGGCACAATCACGTGCTGGGCCTCCAGGACATCAACCTCGAGCTGCCGCCGGGCAAGATCTCGGTCATCATGGGTCTCTCGGGCTCGGGCAAATCGACCCTGATCCGCCATATCAACGGTCTGATCATGCCGACCGCGGGAGAGATCCTCTACAACGGCCGCGACGTCGTGAAGATGAACGAGGACGAGCTGCGCGAATTCCGCCGCCACGAAACCGCGATGGTGTTTCAGAAATTCGCGCTTCTGCCACACCGGACGGTGCTCGAGAACACCTGTTACGGGCTCGACATCCAGGGCATTGCGCGCAGCGAATCCGAAAAGGTGGCGCGCAAGTGGATCGACCGGGTCGGTCTCGCGGGCTACGAGGACAACTATCCCAACCAGCTTTCGGGCGGGATGCAGCAGCGGGTCGGCCTTGCCCGCGCGCTCGCCAATGATGCGGACATCCTGCTGATGGACGAAGCCTTCTCGGCTCTCGACCCGCTGATCCGGATGGACATGCAGAAGGTCCTGCTCGATCTGCAGGCGGAACTGAAGAAGACCATCGTCTTCATCACCCACGATCTCGACGAGGCGCTGCGTCTTGGCGACAAGATCGCGATCCTGCGCGACGGCAAGCTCGAACAGGTCGGCACGGGCCAGGAAATCGTGCTGCGCCCGGCCAATGACTACATCGCCGAGTTCGTGCGCGAGGTGAACCGCGGCCGGGTGATCCGCGCCGACACGGTCGCCCTGCCGCTCCCCCCCGAGAGCGAGCGCCCGGCGATGACCGTGAAGGGGCATACCGTGCTCGAGAAAGTCGCGCGGCGGATGTCGGAACGCGACGAGCGCCGGGCCACCGTGCTCGACGCCAAGGGCCAGCCGATCGGCATTGTCGATATGCCCACCATCCTCACCGCGATGGTCACGCCCGCCACGGCCGAGGATGCCGACGAGGAAGAGAACGCGGCCTGAGCCGCGACATCGCGGGGCCCGTGCGCTCAACCGGCGCGGGCCCCTCCTCCTGCCCGCGCCACGGCGCGAAGGGCAAGCCCCTTACCCCCAGGATGATCCGCGCGCCGACAGGCGCTTGAGGTTCGCGTTCGTGTGGCGGCCGATCTTCGCCATCGAGGCCGACAGCGCGCCATGCGCGCCCTTGCCGTTGATCAATGCCCGCGTTGCAGCCTCCGTCGCCTCGAAGGCGGCCACGGGTTTTTCGCTCAGCATCTGAAACGGCTCGAGGGGCGGCAGGTCCCAGAACCCGGCCAGACCAGCAAGGCGGATCGCGATGACCGTCTGCGCCTCGACGCCGATCCGCGCCGCCTCCATTCCGATACGCACGAAAGCGAGGGGATCCATGATCTGCCCTTTCCTGAAGCGACGAAGCACGGCGGGATCGCCCCGGCTCGGCTGGCGTCTGTGTGTCGGAATATGTAGCGAGGTGCCCGGCGGTCGAGCAGAGCGCGCACATATCTCCGGCACTGAGCGCACAACCCCTGCGCTTTGTTCCGCAGCAAAGGGGCAATACGCTTGAAGTGACGCTTGCGTGAGCCACCTTCTGCCGAAACCCGGTGAACATTGACATCGACATATATTTTGAACCATCTGGTTCAGGAAAAGCCTGCTCGACCGGTTCGCGACACCGATCCGCGAGCCCTGAGGGACAAGACGGGATCTCCAATGATAAAACGCCTCCTCATCGCCATCGTCGCGCTCGTCCTCGTCGTGGGCGGGATCGTCGGCTACAACCTGTTCCGCTCGAAGATGATCGCGCAGTTCTTCGCGAACATGAAACAGCCCGCCGTCGCGGTTTCGGTGAGCGAGGTGAAACCCATCACATGGACACCCGGCCTCGAGGCGATCGGCACCGCATCAGCCGCGCGCGGGACGGATCTCGCGGTGGAGATGGGCGGCACCGTTCAGGAGATCCATTTCAAGGCCAATGACCGGGTCGAGAAAGGACAGCTGCTGCTCCAGATCGACGACCGGTCCGAGCGGGCGGACCTGGCCTCGGCCAAGGCGGCGCTCGATCTGGCGGAAACCAACCTCAAGCGCGCGCGCCAGCTGGCGCAACGCGGCGTTTCGGCGACCTCCAATCTCGATCAGGCCGAGGCCTCCGCACAGGAAGCCCGCGCTTCCGTGGCCAAGCTTCAGGCGGTGCTCGAGAAGAAGCGGCTCACCGCGCCCTTCTCCGGCGTGATCGGCATCCCGCAGGTCGAGCTCGGCCAGTTCGCGGCCACCGGCACCCCCTTCGCCACGCTTCAGGACCGCGACAACATGCGCGTGGATTTCACGCTTTCCGAGCAGCAGGCGCGGCAGGCCAAGGCGGGCCAGAAGGTCGAGGTGACCACCGAAGACGGCACGCTCGACCTGACGGGCGAAGTGACCGGGATCGAGCCCAAGATCGACCCGAATTCGCGCCTCGTCACACTGCGCGCCGAGGTCGGCAACGACCAGGGGCAGCTCACCCCCGGCCAGTTCGTCCATGTCCGCGTGATCCTGCCCGCGGAAGATGGCGTCATCGCCTTGCCCCAGACCGTCGTCAGCTCGAACCTCTATGGGGACTCGGTCTTCGTCGTGCGCAAGGAACAGCCCGAAGGCAGCGACACGCCGAAACTGATCGCCAAGCAGGTCTTCGTCACGCTCGGCCGGCGCTCGGGACCGCTCGTCGAGATCACCAAGGGCCTCAAGGCGGGCGACATGGTCGTGAACGCGGGCCAGAACAAGCTCAATTCCGGCGCGGCGGTCACCATCGACAACACGATCTCGCCCGATCCGAACGCACCGAGCACCGAGGCCGCGCTCAAGGCCCTCGGGATGCCCGAGACCGCCAAGAAATCGCAGTAAGGCCGGACCATGAACATCTCAGAGATCTTCATCCGCCGCCCCGTCCTGTCGATGGTGCTGGGCGCCTTCATGCTTCTGCTGGGGGCACAGGCCTATTTCAACCTGCCCGTTCGGGAATACCCGAAGGTCGAGGAAACGGTGATCACCATCACCACCGCCTATCCCGGCGCCTCGCCCGAGCTGATCCAGGGCTTCATCACCTCTCCGGTCGCGGCCGCCGTCGCGACCACCGAGAATGTCGATTACGTCACCACGCAGTCGCGCCCCTCGGCCTCGATGATCTCGGTCCATATGAAGCTCGGCTCGAATTCCGACGCTGCGATGACCGAGGTTCTCTCGAAGGTGCAGCAGGTGAAGGGGCAATTGCCCTCCGCCGCGAAGGACCCGGTGATCGTGAAGGGCACGGGGCGGCAGTTCGCGCTGATGTATCTTGCGGCCCTCAACCCCAACATGACGCCCGAGCAGCTCACCGAATATCTGCGCCGGGTGATCCGGCCGCGCATGTCGACGATCCCCGGCGTCGCGCAGACCCAGATCATCGGCGCCTCGGATTACGCGATGCGGATCTGGCTCGACCCGGACAAACTCGCGGCGCGTCAGGTCACGGCCTCCGAGGTTCTCAACGCGATCCGCGCCTCGAACTTCCTCTCCGCGCCGGGCAAGACCAAGAACGAATATGTGGCGCAGTCGATCACGCTGCAATCGACGCTGCAGACGCCCGAAGCCTTCGGCAAGCTGCCGATCCGCTCGAAGGGTGACGAGGTCGTGCGGCTGCGCGACGTCGCCAGGATCGAACTCTCGAAGGCCGCCGACAACGAGATCGTCACCTTCGACGGCAAGCAGGGCACCTTCCTCGGCGTCTTCCCGACCCCCGCGGCCAACCCGCTCGACACCGCCGCCGCGGTGCGCAAGGAACTGCCAAAGATCAATGCGAGCCTGCCCGAGGGCATGTCGATCAAGCTCGTCTACGACTCGACCGAGACGATCTCGGCCTCGATCCACGAGGTGTTCAAGACGATCGGCGAGGCTGTGGCGATCGTGACCGTCGTGATCCTTCTGTTCCTCGGCTCGCTCCGCTCGGTCGCGATGCCGATCGTGACGATCCCGCTCTCGCTGATCGGGGTGCTCGCGGTGCTGCTCGCGCTCGGCTACTCGATCAACCTGCTCACGCTGCTGGCGATGGTGCTCGCGATCGGCCTCGTCGTCGATGACGCGATCGTCGTGGTGGAGAATATCCACCGCCATATCGAGGAGGGCATGAGGCCGCTCCCCGCCGCGGTGCAGGGGATGAAGGAGATCACCGGCCCGGTCATCGCGATGACGATCACCCTTGCCGCCGTGCTGGCGCCGCTCGGCTTCATCGGCGGGCTGACGGGCCAGCTCTTCCGCGAATTCGCCTTCGCGCTCGCCGGTTCGGTGATGCTGTCGGGCATCATCGCGCTCACCATCACGCCGATGATGGCGGGGCGGCTGCTCAAGCATGGCGAGACCAAGGGCTTCCAGGCCTTCGTCGACCGCAATTTCGACCGGCTCTCGGGCTGGTACGGACGCCGCGTGGACGGATCGCTCGACTATCGCCCGGTGACGCTCCTGATCGTCGCCGCGCTTGCGGGCGTGACCGGTTTCATGCTGATGAACACCACCAGCGAGCTCGCTCCCGAAGAGGATAACGGCGCACTCTTCGCGATCCTCAACGGGCCGCGCTACGCCACCAGCGACTACACGCAGAAATATATCGACCAGATCGGCAAGGACACCGCCGGAATCCCCGAGGTGCGGACCGATTTCTCGATCGCGGGCTTCGGCGGGGACAGCTCGCAAGGCATCTATATCTGGGCGCTCAAGGATTGGTCGGAACGCAGCCGCAGCCAGAAGCAGATCCAGCAGGAGGTCCAGGGCGATCTCGGCAAATCGACGGGCCTCAAGGGGTTCGCCTTCGCGCCGCCCTCGCTGCCTGGTACCGGCGGCGGGCTGCCGATCTCGGTGGTGATCCAGTCGATCCACTCGTCCAAGCGTGTGGCCGAGGTCGCCGAGGAGATCCGGAAGAAGGCCCAGGCCTCGGGCAAGTTCATCATCGTTCAGAACTCGCTCAGCTTCGACAGCCCGCAGATCGACGTGACCATCGACCGCGACCGCGCCGCCGCGCTCAACGTGCCGGTCTCCGATATCGGCGCGACGCTCGGGCTGCTGGTGGGCGAAGCCTCGGTCGCGCAGTTCGACCGCGATTCCAACAGCTATGACATCATCCCGCAGGTGCCGCAGAAATTCCGCGCCAACCCCGAAGAGCTCGGCCGATACTATGTTCGATCCGCCTCGGGGGCGATGGTCCCGCTCTCCGCGCTGGTGAAGATCGAGACCGGCGTGAACGCCGCCGCGATCGAACAGTTCGACCAGCTCAACGCGGCCACGATCACCGCGCTGCCGCTGCCCGGCCAGTCGAGCGGCGCGGGCCTCAAGACGATTGTCGACATCGCGCAGCAGGTGATGCCCGAGGGCTTCTACGTGAACTATTCCGGCCAGTCGCGGATCGAACAGAGCCAGGGCAACACGATCGCTATCGCCTTCGCGGCGGCCGTGCTGGTGATCTACCTCGTGCTCGCGGCCCAGTTCGAGAGCTTCCGCGACCCCTTCATCATCATGATGACAGTGCCGCTGACGATCTTCGGTGCGGTGGTGCCGCTCAATCTCGGGCTCGGGACGCTCAATATCTATTCGGAGGTCGGGCTGATCACCCTTGTGGGCCTGATCACCAAGCACGGCATCCTGATGGTGGAATTCGCCAATCAGCAGCGCGAGAGATCGGGCCTCACCCGGCGGCAGGCGATCGTGAAAGCCGCGCGGATCCGTCTGCGCCCGATCCTGATGACCACCGCCGCGATGGTGCTGGCCGTGGTGCCGCTGATCCTCGCGCAAGGCGCGGGTGCTGCGGCGCGTCAGGCGATGGGGCTCGTGATCTTCTCGGGGCTCCTGATCGGGACGATGTTCACGCTCTTCGTGGTGCCGATGTTCTACAGCTTCATCGCACCCTCCGATGACGCCTACAGGGCCGCGATGAAGCGGCGCGCCGAGGCCGGCTGAGGCTCTTGCGGCAAGGCTGGGGGCTTCGCGCCCCCAGACCCCCGCGGGATATTTTCATCAAGAGGAAGTCCGAATTCGCTTCCTCTTGACCCAAATATCCCGGGGGTGAATGGCGAAGCCAGAGGGGGCAGCGCCCCCTTCCCCGCGCTCAGCCCTTCGCGTCCTCGAGGATCATCTGCGCCGCCTTCTCCGCGATCATCATCGTCGGCGCATTGGTATTGCCCGAGGTGATCGTCGGCATCACCGAAGCATCCGCGATGCGCAGCCCTTTCAGCGCCTTGAGACGCAGCCGCGGATCGACCACCGCGCCGTCATCCGCCCCCATCCGGCAGGTGCCGACGGGATGGAAGATCGTGGTGCCGATATCGCCGGCCGCCTTCACCAGATCGTCTTCGCTCTGATAGTCCGGGCCGGGTTTGTATTCCTCGGGGCGGAATTTCGCGAAGGCGGGCTGAGAGGCGACGCGCCGGACCTGCCGGATCGCCTCGGCCGCGACGCGCCTGTCGCCTTCGGTCGAGAGGTAATTCGGCGCGATCTCGGGATGGGCGCGCCAGTCGGGTGCAGTGATATGGACATGGCCGCGGCTCTCGGGGCGCAGGTTGCACACGCTCGCCGTCATGCCCGGGAAAGGGTGGACCGGGTCGCCGAACTTGTCGAGGCTCACCGGCTGGACATGGTATTCCAGATCCGGGGTCTCGCGCTCGGGGAAGGAGCGCGTGAAGAGCCCGACCTGGCTTGGCGCCATCGACATCGGCCCGGACCGGAAAAGCGCGTATTCCATCCCGATCATCGCCTTGCCCCAGAGCGTCGAGGCCATCGTGTTGAGGCTTTTGACGCCCTGCACCTTGTAGACGAGGCGCAACTGAAGATGGTCCTGCAGGTTCTCGCCCACGCCATCGACCTCGGCCAGTGGCGTGATCCCGTGGCGCGAGAGCACGTCGCCGCGCCCGATGCCCGACAGCTCGAGGATCTGGACCGAGCCGATCGAGCCCGCCGAGAGCACGACTTCCCCCGCCCGCACCTCGCGGCTCTCGCCGTTCTGGTTGAAGCGGATGCCGGTGACGCGCCCCTCCTCGATCACCAGGCGCTCGACCTGCGCCCCGGTCTCGACCTTCAGGTTGGGCCGGTTCATCACCGGCTTGAGGAAGGCCTTCACCGCGTTCCAGCGCCAACCCGCCTTCTGCGTGACGTGGAAATAGCCGCCACCCTCGTTGGTGCCTTTGTTGAAATCGTCGGTGCGCGGGAAGCCCGCCTGTTCGGCGGCATCGAGAAAGGCGTCGAGCACGTCCCACCGCACCCGGGCCTGTTCCACCCGCAACTCGCCCCCCCCGCCGTGCAGGTCGCTCTCGCCGCGATAGAAATCCTCCTGGCGCCTGAACAGCGGGAGCACGTCGTCCCAGCCCCAGCCCGTGCAGCCCGACTGCGCCCACATGTCATAGTCGCGCGCCTGGCCGCGCATGTAGATCATGCCGTTGATCGAGGAACAGCCGCCGAGGATCCGCCCGCGCGGATAGAGCAGCGAGCGCCCGTTGAGCCCCGCATCGGCGGCGGTCTTGTAGCCCCAGTCGGTGCGGGGATTGCCGATGCAATAGAGATAGCCCACCGGGATATGCACCCAGTGGTAATTGTCGCGCCCGCCCGCCTCGAGCAGCAGCACCCGGTTTCTCGGGTCCGCCGAGAGCCGGTTGGCCAGCACACAGCCCGCGCTGCCCGCACCCACGACGACATAATCGAATTGATCCATGACTCCTCCCGCAACCGCCTCCGGGCAGGAGTTTCGCAAGCGCGGGGACGCGGAACAAGGGCTGGGGCGGGGCGTAGCTGCAAAATGGCTGTGCGCAAACGCGAGGAAAGCCTTGCCTGCCCCCGGCCCGATCCGTTCTATGGCGCAAAACCCCGGAGCCGCCCCGTGTTCGCCTATCGTCTTCTTGTCAGCCTCGCCAGCCTGCCCGTTCTGATCCGGCTTGGCTGGCATGTGCTGCGCGGCCGCGAAAGCGCGCGGGCCGTGACGGAACGGCTGGGGGGTGGCGACGCGGTTCCCGGTGCGCTCTGGCTGCACGCCGCGTCGAACGGCGAGGTGACCTCGGCCAAGCCCCTCATCGACGCATTGCTTGCGCGCGATCCGGAGCTGCGGCTGCTGGCGACGGTGAACACGCAGACCGCACGCGCGCTGGCCCGGAGCTGGGGCGATGCGCGGATCGCGGTGCGGATGGCCCCGCTCGATCATCGCCTCGTGTTGCGGCGGTTCCTGGCGCGTCACGATCCTCGTGCGCTGGTCGTGATCGAGAACGAGCTCTGGCCGAACCGTATGGAATTGATGACACGCGCCGGGCGCCCGATCCTCGTCCTTGGCGCCCGGATCTCGGAGCGCTCGGCGGCAAGGTGGGGGCGAACCGGGCTCGGACGCAAGATGATCGGGCAGATCACCGCGCTCGGCGCGCAGGATGCGGGATCGCAGGCGCGATTTCTCGGGCTCGGCCTGCCGCACGAGAGGCTTCTGCCGCTCACCAATCTCAAGACCGCCATCGTGCCGCCGACGGGCGCGCCGCTCGACTGGCCGCGCAGCGACACGATCCTCGCAGCCTCCACCCATGAGGGCGAGGAAGGGCCGATCCTCGACGCCTTCGCGACGGCCCGCGCGCATCGCCCCGGCCTGCGTCTGATCCTTGCGCCGCGCCATCCGCGCCGCGCCCCCGAGATCGTCGCCCGGATCGGCAAGGCCGGGCTGCGCCACACCTCCCGCTCGGCGGAGGAGGCGGCGGATGCGGAAGTCTATCTCGCCGACACGATGGGCGAGATGGGCCGCTGGTATGCGAGCGCGGGGATCTGTTTCGTGGGCGGCTCTCTGGTGGAGAAAGGCGGCCACACCCCGTTCGAACCCGCGCATTTCGACTGCGCCATCCTGCACGGCCCCCATGTCGCGAATTTCC
Organism: Thioclava atlantica; assembly: GCF_000737065.1. Classification (GTDB taxonomy): domain Bacteria; phylum Pseudomonadota; class Alphaproteobacteria; order Rhodobacterales; family Rhodobacteraceae; genus Thioclava; species Thioclava atlantica. The sequence goes on from NZ_AQRC01000004.1 coordinate 109,306, forward strand.
GCGACGCCTATGCGGCACTCGACGCGCAGCACGGCGCAAAGCTCTGCCGCGACAGCGCCGACTTGGCCGGGACTTTCGCCACGCTGGGCGCCCGGGAGCAGGCCGCGATGGCCGAAGCCGCGCGGGTGGCACTCGGCCCGCCGGCCGATATCGAGGGGCTGGCCACGGCCGTTCTGGACAGGCTCCGGGCCCGTTAAAGCACTTGCATCACGCCCGAAAACCCCTATTTGCAAGGGTATTCGGGAGAGTTCGCGATCATGATCCGCTACACGCTGAAATGCGATCAGGGCCATAGTTTCGAAAGCTGGTTTTCCTCGGCCGACGGGTTCGAGGCGCTGCGTTCTGCCGGCCAGCTCGACTGCGCCACCTGCGGCTCGCGCAAGGTCGAGAAAACGCTGATGGCGCCCTCGGTCGCACCCGGCCGCAAGAAGGCCGATGCCCCTGCCGCAAGCGAACCCGAGCGCCCGCTCGCCGCGCCGCGAAACGAGGCGGAAGCCGCCCTTGCCGCGATGCGCCGCCATATCGAGGAGAACTCGGATTACGTCGGCATGAATTTCGCCACCGAAGCCCGTGCGATCCACGAAGGCGAGAAGCCTGCCCGGGCAATCCATGGCGAAGCGAAGCTCGACGAGGCGCGCGCGATGATCGAGGACGGCATCGCCGTCACTCCCCTGCCCTTCCTGCCCAAGCGCAAGACCAACTGAACCCGGCGCGCGATCCCGCCAAGCGCCGCGTCTCAAACGCTAAATCCCTTGCGCAGCCCCATGCCTTGGGCTAGCAGGGGCGCGATCTTGCCCAAGGGGGGTTCCATGCCAATTCTGGTGATGAAATTCGGCGGCACCTCGGTCGCCGATCTCGACCGGATCGCCAATGCCGCCGAGAAGGTGAAGCGTGAAGTCGAGCGCGGCTACGACGTCATCGTTATCGTTTCGGCCATGGCAGGGCGCACCAACGAGCTGGTGAACTGGGTCGAGAAGACCTCCCCGTTCTACGACGCGCGCGAATATGATGCCGTCGTTTCCTCGGGCGAGAACGTGACCGCCGGGCTGATGTCGCTGCGGCTTCAGGAAATGGGGATCTCGGCGCGCAGCTGGCAGGGCTGGCAGGTGCCGATCAACACCACCTCGGCGCATGGCGCGGCGCGCTTCATGTCGATCCCGCGCGAGAATCTCGACGCCAAATTCGCCGAAGGGTTCAAGGTCGCGGTCATCGCGGGCTTCCAGGGGCTCAGCCACGAAGGCCGGATCACCACGCTCGGCCGCGGCGGTTCGGACACGACCGCAGTCGCTTTCGCCGCCGCCTTCAAAGCGGAGCGTTGCGACATCTATACCGACGTGGACGGCATCTACACGACCGACCCGCGGATCTCGTCGAAGGCGCGCAAGCTCGACCGGATCGCCTTCGAGGAGATGCTGGAACTGGCCTCGCTGGGCGCGAAGGTGCTGCAGACGCGCTCGGTCGAGCTGGCGATGCGCTACAAGGTGCCGCTGCGCGTGCTAAGCTCCTTCGAGGAAACCAACGAAAATTCGGGCACTCTGGTCTGCGACGAGGATCAAATCATGGAATCGAAAGTAGTCTCCGGCGTCGCCTATTCCCGCGACGAAGCGAAAATGACCCTCGTGACGGTCGAGGACCGTCCCGGTATCGCCAGCGCGATCTTCGGCCCGCTCGCCGATGCGGGCGTCAACGTGGACATGATCGTCCAGAACATCTCCGAACGTCAGGCCGAGCACTCGGTCAAGGTCACCGACATGACCTTCTCCTGCCCGATCAATCAGGTCGCCCGCGCCCGCAAGGCGATGGAAGACGCGCGCGATGCCGGTCTGATCCAGTTCGACGAGCTGGTGGCCGACGAGGACGTGGCGAAGATCTCGGTCGTGGGCATCGGAATGCGCAGCCATGCCGGCGTTGCCGCGCAGATGTTCAAGGCACTTGCCGCGGAAAACATCAATATAAAGGTTATCGCCACGTCAGAAATCAAGATTTCGGTCCTGATCGACCGCAAATATCTGGAACTGGCGGTTCAGGCCCTGCATGATGCCTTCGAACTCGACAAGGCCTGACTGACCCGGCGGCCTTCAGCAACGGGGGCGAGCAGCACCGATGGTGGAATACAGCGAAAGTGACAGTCGCACGCTTCTTCGGCGGCTCCGCGACACGCTGGCCACCGAGGGCGACGGCCAGGACCGGTTGAACCACATCACGCGGCTGATCGCCGATTCGATGGGCACGCAGGTGTGCTCGATCTACCTGTTCCGCGATCCCGAAACGCTCGAGCTTTGCGCCACCGAGGGCCTGAATCCCGAGGCCGTGCACCACACGCGGATGCGGCTGGGCGAGGGTCTCGTGGGCCGGGTCGCGCGTTCCGGGCGCCCGATCAACTCCGCCGACGCGCCCTCCGAACCCGGCTTCCGTTACATGCCCGAGACCGGGGAAGAGATCTATTCGAGCTTTGTCGGGGTTCCGATCCAGCGCGTGGGCGAGAAGCTCGGCGTGCTCGTCGTGCAGTCGAAGGACCAGCGGTCCTTCACTGATGACGAGCTCTATGCGCTCGAGATCGTCGCGATGGTGCTGGCCGAGATGACCGAGCTGGGCGCCTTCGTCGATGGCGACAATTCCGAGATCGGCGCGACCCATCGTTTCCCGGTGATGTTCCGCGGCACCACGGGGCAGGAAGGGGCGGCCGAGGGCCGCGTCTGGCTGCACGAGCCGCGGGTGGTTGTCACCAACCCGGTCGGAGAGGACCCCGACGCCGAGGTCGAGCGCCTCGAGGCGGCGATCACGGAGTTGCGCGGCAAGATCGACGAGATGCTCGCGAGCCCGACCCTGATCGACAAGGATCAGCGGCAGGTACTCGAGACGTTCAAGATGCTCGCGGCCTCGAAGGGCTGGAAGCGGCGGATGCTTGAGGATATCGCGGCGGGCCTCTCGGCCGAGGCCGCCGTCGAGAAAGAGCAGAACGCCGCGCGCGCGCGCATGTCGAAGGCCCCCGATCCCTATCTGCGCGAACGGCTCAACGATCTCGACGACCTGTCGAACCGGCTGCTGCGCCAGCTCACCGGCCAGGGCTCGGATACCGGCGCGGAGATGCCCGACAATCCGGTTCTGGTCGCCCGCAATATCGGCCCGGCGGAACTTCTGGACTATGACCGCAAGCTCAAGGGCGTCGTGCTCGAGGAGGGCTCGGTGGGCAGCCATGCCGCGATCGTGGCGCGGGCGCTCTCGATCCCGCTGGTGATCCATGCCAGCCGGATCACCGCCGAGGCGCTCAACGGCGATCCGGTCCTTGTCGACGGCGATCAGGGCGTCGTCCACCTGCGCCCCGAGGAAAGCGTCGCCCATGCCTTCCGTGACAAGATCGCGATGCAGGCCGAGGCACAGAAACGCTATGCCTCGCTGCGCGACCTGCCCGCCACGGACAAGTCGGGGATCACGATCTCTCTGATGATGAATGCGGGGCTGATGGCGGATCTGCCGTCGCTGAAGGGCTCGGGCGCGGACGGGGTCGGCCTGTTCCGAACCGAGCTGCAATTCCTCACCCGCACCAAGGTCCCGCGCCGCGACGAACTCGCGCAGATCTACAAGCGCGTGATCGACGCGGCCGATGGGAAACGCGTGTATTTCCGCACGCTCGATATCGGCTCCGACAAGGTCGTGCCCTACATGAAACCGCAAGACGAGCCGAACCCCGCGATGGGCTGGCGCGCGCTGCGCGTGGGTCTCGACAAGCCCGGGATCCTGCGGATGCAGCTACAGGCGCTGTTGCGCGCCGGGAACGGCCGGCCGATGTCGATCATGTTCCCCTTCATCGCCCTGCCCGAGGAATTCTACTCGGCCCGCGACACGCTGTTGCGGGTGCGCGACCGCGAGGCGCAGCTCGGCCGCCCGGTCCCGGAGGATTTGAAGATCGGCGCGATGCTCGAAACTCCGAGCCTCGGCTTCGCCCCCGACGCCTTCTACCGCAAGTGCGATTTCATCTCGATCGGCGGCAATGACCTCAAGCAGTTCTTCTTCGCCGCCGACCGCGAGAACGAACGCGTGCGGCGGCGTTACGACACGCTCGACGGCGCCTTCCTCAACTTCCTCGAGCGCATCATCGCGCGCTGCTCTGTCTCGGACACGCCGCTGAGCTTCTGCGGCGAGGATGCGGGCCGTCCGATCGAGGCGCTGACCTTCGCCGCGCTCGGCATTCGCACGCTCTCGATGCGGCCCGCCTCGATCGGCCCGGTCAAGCATCTGATCCGTCGCGCCGACCTGACCGAGCTGCGCCAGATCATCCAGCGCGCACGCAACGAGGGCGCGGCTTCGGTGCGCGGCGCGGTGACCAACTACCTCGCCCATCTGTGACACCGCGCTCGGGCGGCGGCGCTCGGCCCCTGCGGCTCACGCGGAGAAAACCGGAGAACGACCATGCTGAAACCGGTCGATGACCGCCTTGTCGAGACGCTGCGCACGGAGCTGCCCGGCTTGAGCATCGGCACGCCCGGCGCCGCCTATCTCGAGGAGCCCCGCGGGCGCTACAAGGGGGCGGGCGGCGTTCTCGTGAAACCCACATCCACGTCGGAGGTCGCCACGATCCTGCGCCTGTGCAATGCGGCGGGGGTCGGCGTGCTGCCCTATGGCGGCGGCACCGGCCTCGTCGGCGGGCAGATCATCGAGGATGGGCCCGCCGCGGTGATCGTGAGCCTCGAGAAGATGACGGCGCTGCGCGCGGTGACGGGCCATGTGCTCGAGATCGAGGCGGGCGCGACCTTGCAGGCGGCGCAGGAAGCCGCCGAAAGCGCCGGGCGGCTTTTCCCGCTCTCGATCGCGAGCCAGGGCTCGGCGCGGATCGGCGGGGTGCTGGCAACCAATGCGGGCGGGGTGAACGTGCTCCGCTACGGCAATGCGCGCGAGCTTTGCCTCGGGATCGAAGCGGTGCTGGCGGATGGCACGGTGATCTCGGGGCTGCGGCATCTGCGCAAGGACAACACGGGTTACGATCTCAAGGACCTGCTGATCGGGTCCGAAGGAACGCTCGGGATCATCACCGCGGCGACGCTGAGGCTCTTCCCGCGCCCGGCGGCGGTGGGCACGGCGATGATGGTGGTGGAAAGCCCGGCCGCGGCGCTCGAATTGCTGGAACTGGCCGAGGCGCGGATGCCGGGCTGCGTCTCCGCCTTCGAACTGATCTCAGGCCAGGGGCTGCGTTTTCTCGACGCGGCCGGGCCGGAGGTGCATCAGCCTTTCGCCGCGCGGCCCGACTGGTCGGTTCTGATCGAGATCGGCCTGCCCGAGGGGCTGGGGCCTGAAGACGCCCTGACAGGGCTTTTCGAGGCAGCGGGGGATCTGGTGAGCGACGGTGTGATCGCAAGCTCCGAGAGCCAGCGCGCGCAGATGTGGACCCTGCGCGAAAGCCTGCCCGAGGCGAACAAGCGGATCGGCTCGATTTCCAGCCATGATATTTCGCTACCGCTGCCGAAGCTGGCGCAGTTCATCGAGGAGGCGCAGGCGGCGCTGGCGGAACTGGGCGATCTCCGGATCAACTGTTTCGGCCATGTCGGCGACGGCAACCTGCATTTCAACGCCTTCCCTGCCGAGGGCCGCGATCGCAAGGAATATGAAAGCCTGCGCCGCGCGATCCCCGAGACGGTCTATGACCTGGTGGATCGCTTCGGCGGCTCGATCTCGGCCGAGCATGGGATCGGACGGCTCAAGGTCGAGGATCTCGAACGCTACGGCGATCCGGGCAAGCTGGCGGCGATGCGGGCGATCAAATCGGCGCTCGACCCGAAAGGTATCCTCAATCCCGGCGCGGTTCTGGCCGAACGCTGAGGAGGAAGCGGGACGCGCCCCACCAGGAGAGAAGGCGGGGCGCGGCATTCCGGTTCACGTGAATATGCAAGCAGCGGAACCATCAGGCCCGATCAGGGTAGCGAGATTCGCGTTAGCAATGGGTTAACGCAGATGGAAATGACGAAGCTCGGCCGCCTGCCGCGCGACCCGCGCCACGTCGCGGCTCAGGCTGAGGTCCGCCTCCATACGGTCGAGATCGACCCAACGGGCATCCAGCGCATCGTCGGCGGCACTCGGCTCTCCCGCCAACCAACGGCATTCGACCGCGATCAGAACGAAGTGATGCTCCAGCTTTCCATCGGCGTCATGAGCGAGGACATCGACCGCGTTGAAGACATGCGTGGCCTCTGCCCGCACACCCGTCTCTTCGCGCAGTTCGCGCTCGGCCGCCGAGAGGAACGTCTCGCCGAACTCGATCTTGCCGCCGGGAAACCCCCAGAGCCCGGCATCGGGCGGGTTCGCGCGCCGCACCAGAAGGGCCTGTCCGTCGCGGATCACCACGGCGAGGACGGCGACGATCGGGCGCGGGCTCACAGCCCCTCGAATTCACACAGCACGCTGACCTGCATGCCGAGGCTTTCCAGCAGCTTGCGCCCGCCCAGCTCGGGCAGATCGACGATGAAGGAGCAGCCCACGATCTCGCCCCCTGCCCGTTCGATCAGCTGCACGCCCGCCTGCGAGGTGCCCCCCGTGGCCAGAAGGTCATCGACGATGAGCACCTTCTCCCCGGGCTGGATCGCATCCTCGTGCATCTCCATCACCGCCTCGCCATATTCGAGCTTGTAGGCCTGGCTGATCGTCTGCCCCGGCAGCTTGCCCTTCTTGCGGATCGGCACGAACCCTTTCGAAAGCTGATGCGCGATCGCGCCGCCGAGGATGAAGCCACGCGCCTCGAGCCCGACGATCTTGTCGATCCGTTCGCCCGCCCAGGGATGGAGCATCTGGTCGACCGCCATGCGAAAGCCGCGCGCATCGGCGAAGAGCGTCGTCACGTCGCGAAAGAGGATCCCCTCATGCGGAAAATCGGCGATCGTGCGGATGTAGTCCTTGACGGTTTTCATAGTGGGTCCTCAGAGGTCGAGCACGCGGCCCGCGATGGTCTTGAGCTTCTCTTTCATCTGCGCGTCGCGCCCGTCGGGCGCGGTCATGATCGCGCTGTCGAGGGCATGGGTGCAGCCCGACGCACAGGCCTCCGCCTCGCCCTTGAGAAGGGCGGGCAGCGCCGTCACCAGATCGCGGGCCTTCGAGGCGTTCTTCTGCGCCACCGCCACGACCTGCGCGACATCGACCGCGTCATGCTCGGGATGCCAGCAATCGTAATCGGTGATCATCGCGACGCAGGCATAGCAAAGCTCGGCCTCGCGGGCGAGCTTGGCTTCGGGCATCCCGGTCATGCCGATCACATCCGCGCCCCAGTGGCGGTAGAGCTCGCTTTCCGCCTTGGTCGAGAATTGCGGCCCCTCCATCGCGACATAGGTGCCGCCCTCATGGACCGTCACGCCGGTGCCGCGCGCCGCCTGCGTGCAAGCCGCCGAGAGCCGCGAGCAGACCGGATGCGCGACCGAGACATGGCCGACGAGCCCGGGGCCGAAGAAGGTCTTCTCGCGCGCGAAGGTGCGGTCGATATACTGGTCGACGATCAGGAAATCGCCGGGCGCATAGGCCTCCTTGAGCGATCCCACCGCCGAGACGGCCACGAGGTCGGTCACGCCGAGCTGCTTCATCGCGGCGATATTGGCGCGGTAAGGCACCGTCGTCGGCGTGTGGACATGGCCGCGGCCGTGGCGCGGCAGAAAGGCCATTCTCACCCCGTCCAGCGTGCCGGTCAGCACCGCATCCGACGGCGCCCCGAACGGCGTGTCGACCGTGACCCATTCCGCGCCTTCCAGCCCGTCGATCTGATAGACGCCCGAGCCGCCGATCACGCCGATCACCCTCTCCATGATCCAATTCCCTCGCTTCGCGTAACTTTATCGCGGTGACCCTAAGCGGGCGGACCGCGAGAGAAAAGAGGGATTGCGGCAAGCACGGCTGCAGTCTATCGCCAGACGGGGCGCATTTCCGGCGCGAGGGAGGGGATATGGAAAATCTGCGTGGCTCGGCATTGATGGTTCTGGCGATGGCAGCGTTCTCCCTGGAGGACATGTTCGTCAAATCCGCCTCCCGACTGATCCCGGTGGGAGAGGTACTGATGATCTTCGGCCTCGGCGGCATGCTGGTCTTCGGCGCCCTCATCAGCTCGCGCGGCCAACGGCTCCTGCACCCGGCGCTCGCCTCGAAACCGATGCTGATCAAGCTCGTCCTCGAGGTGGTCGGCCGGCTGGGCTACACGCTCGGCATCGCGCTCACCCCGCTCTCCAACGCCTCCGCGATCTTGCAGGCCACCCCGCTCGTCGTCGTCGCGGGCGCGGCGGTCTTCTTCGCCGAACGGGTCGGCATGCGCCGCTGGATCGCCGTGGGCATCGGCTTTCTGGGGGTGCTGATCGTGCTGCGGCCGGGGCTCGAGGGCTTCGTGCCTGCCGCGCTCTGGACGGTTCTCGGGATGCTGGGCTTTGCAGGGCGCGATCTCGCGACCCGGGCCTGTCCGCCGGTCCTGTCGAATTTCCAGCTCAGCTTCTACGGTTTCATGATGCTGGTGCCGACCGGCGCGATGATCCTCGCGGTCACAGGCGGCACCGCCCTGCCCGCCCCGCTGGCGCTGCGCGATGTCGCCGGCGCGGTCGTGTTCGGCAGCCTCGCCTATTGGTCGCTCACCAAGGCGATGCGGATGGGCGAGGTCTCGGTCATCACGCCGTTCCGCTACACCCGTCTGATCTTTGCGCTGGTCATCGGCGCCACCGTCTTCGGCGAGCGTCCCGATACCGCGATGATCGCGGGCGCGATGCTGATCGTGGCAAGCGGCCTCTACACCCTGCTCGAGGGACGGCGGCGGCGCGTGCGGGTGGCTTAACCGCCCGGCCGCACCATCTCGAAGAGATCGCTCACCGCGGCATAGTCGCGATAGCCCAGACGCGCGAGCCGGTCCGGCGGCAGGTAGTGCCCGTCCTTGAGGCAGGCATCGTCGATATGCACGCCCGTGACCTCGCCATGGACGAGGAAATTCCCCTTCCCCATCAGCTCGATCACCTGCACCAGCCGGCATTCGAGCGCGGCGGGCGCCCCCACCACCCGCGGGCAGTCGATGGTCTCGCATTGCGCCTTCTCGATCCCGCATTCGACGAACTCGTCGGTCCCTGCGGGAAAATTCGCGCAGCTCGCATTCATCAGATCCTTGAGCGCATAGGTCACGAGGTTCACGCAGAACACGCCCGACTCGCGGATCTGCGCGACGCTGTCCTTGGTCCCGTCCCGGTCGGGTTTCGTCCCGGTCGAGGAGAAGACCACCTGCGGCGGCGTATAGGCCACCGCGTTGAAGAAGGAATAGGGCGAGAGGTTGTCGCCCAGCTCCCCCCGCGTCGAGACCCAGGCGATGGGACGCGGCGCGACGATGGCGTTGAACGGGTTATGCGGCAGGCCGTGGCCATCTTCGGGTCGATAGAACATGCTCTCTCCTGTTTGATCCTGAACCTAGCGCATGCTACCGCCTCGAACAGGGAAAAAGGGCCGCGCGATGTATCAGCTCGAGGAAGAAACGGACGAGGACTGGTGGGAGGTCGAGGCGCTCTACGACCTCTGCTTCGCGCCGGGCCGGACCGCGCTCTCCTCCTACCGGCTGCGGGACGGCGTGGACCCGGTCCGTCCGCTCTGCCTCACCTTGCGCCAGGACGGCATCCTCGCCGCGGTGATCCGCTACTGGCCGGTCCAGGTCGCGGGCCAGCGCGTGCTTCTTCTCGGCCCGATCGCGGTGCACCCGACCCGGCAGGGCGAGGGACTGGGCGGCCTGTTGATGCATGAAAGCCTCGCAGAGGCGTATCGGCTGGGATGGGAGCGGGTGCTGCTGGTGGGCGACGCGCCCTATTACGCGCGCTTCGGGTTCGAAAAACTCGAAGGCGTCGAAATGCCGCCGCCCACCAATCCCGACCGGGTGCTGGGGCTCGAACTCGTGCCCGGCGCCTGGGAAGGCGTGCGCGGCCCGGTCGAAAAGGCCGGGTGATTGCCGAGCGCCCCTGCGCGCCCCATATCTGTCTCCAGCATGGAGGCTCAAATGACCGAAATCCTTCCCCCCGTGACGGACCCGGCCCTGTTGGGCGAACTCGACGTGCTCGCACGGCGTCACCGCGCCGCGGGCGGCGTCGTGATGCAGGTGATCGGCTATGTCGGCACCTCCGCCGAAAGCCTGCTCGAGAAATTGCCCGCGCCGGTGCGTGCGGGCCTCGAAGGCGCGACCGAGCGCGCGCTCGAAGGGGCGATGGTCGCGGCGGGACGCTCGCGCGGGATCGTGGCCGACCGGCCCGACTGGATGAACCGCACCCTGACCGCGGCGATGGGCGCGGCGGGCGGCGCGGGAGGGTTGGCGAGTTCGCTCGCCGAACTGCCCTTCACGGTGACGATGCTGCTGCGCGCGATCCAAGGGATCGCGGCCGAGCACGGGTTCGATCCCGCCTCCGAAGAGGTCCGCGTGGAATGCCTGCGCGTCTTCGCCTCCGCCGGTCCGCTCGAGGGCGATGACGGGATGGATCTGAGCTTTCTCGCCGCGCGCGCCACGATCACCGGCCCCAGCATGCGCTCGCTCGTGGCCAAGGTCGCGCCGCGCCTTTCGGCAGTGCTCGGCCAGAAGCTCGCAGCCCAGGCCGCGCCGGTTCTGGGCGCGGTGGCGGGGGCGGCGGTGAACTACGCCTTCACGAGCTATTACCAGGAAATCGCGCGGGTCCATTTCGGGCTCAAGCGTCTCGCCCGCGACAGCGGTACCGACGAGGGGGTGCTGCGCGAGGAACTGGTGGCAAGGATCACGACCTGACCGCCCCGTCTGCGGATCGGTCAAATGCCTCCGGCGGGGATATTTGAGGCATTTGGAAGCCGGGCGTCCTTCCCACGAGCGATCTGGAGAGCGCCGGAGGCCGGGAGCCGCGCCCCCCGTCAGCCCACATCCGTCCGGCCGCGCCGGTCGGAACGCAGATTGGCGTAGAGCACGTGGTTGCGCCAGCGCCCGTTGATCTGCAGGTAGCTTTGCGCCACGCCCTCGTATTTGAAGCCCGACTTCTCGAGCACCCCGCGCGAGGCGGCGTTCTCGGGCAGGCAGGCGGCCTCGATGCGGCTGAGGTCGAGCTTGGTGAAGGCGTAATGCACCACCGCCTCGATCGCTTCTCGCATGTAGCCCCGGCGGGCATACCGCTCGCCGATCCAGTAGCCGAGCGTGCCCGATTGCGCGGGCCCGCGGCGGATATTGTCGAGCGTGATCGCGCCCAGAAGCCGCTGATCCTCGCGCGCGGTCAGGAAGACCGGCAGCGCGGTGCCGCTCGCGATCGCGCGCGCCGCCCAGTAGACCCGGTTCGAGAACGCCTTCCGGCTCAGATGGTCGGCCGACCATGTCGGCTCCCAGGTCACGAGGAAATGGCGGCTCTGCTCACGCAGGCTCGACCATTCGCGGTAGTCGCTGTGCTGCGGCGGGCGCAGCGTCATCCGCTCCGTCTCGATGCGCAGCTGACGACGGCGGGAGAACATCAGGCGGCGAGCCTTTCGCGGATCTCACCGAGTTCGGGGGCATTGGAGACCGGCCCGTAGAGCGCGAGCGCCGCCTTCCCGCCCATCGCCAGACGTTCGGCGAAATCGCGCACCGCTTCGCGGCTGACCCCGTCGATGCGGGCCGAGGCCTCTTCGATATCGGGCACACGTCCCCAGATATGCAGGCTGCGCGCCATCCGTTCGGCCCGGGCCGAGGCGCTCTCGAGCCCCATCAGCAGACCGGCCTTGATCTGGGCGCGGGCCCGGGCGATCTCGACCTCGCTCATGTCTTCCGCCGCGCGCTTGAGCTCGTCGATCGTGAGGTCCGACAGCGCCCGGATCTCGTCGCCCGAGGTGCCCGCATAGATCGTGAACATGCCGGTATCCTCGTAGGCGCCGGCCTGCGAGAAGATCGTGTAGCACAGCCCCCGCTCCTCGCGGATCTTCTGGAACAGGCGCGAGGACATCCCCCCGCCCATCGCCGTCGAATAGACCTGCGCGGTATAGAGATCGGCATCGCGATAGCTCGGACCCTCGATCCCGAGCGCGAAATGCGCCTGCTCGAGCGGCTTGACCTCGCGCCGCTCGCGCCCCGCCCAGGTCGCGGGATAGGGCGCCGGATTGAGCGAGGGACGCAGGTCGCCGAAGATGTCCTCGGCGCGCTTCACGATCTCGGCGTGATCGACCGCGCCGGCGGCAGAGAGGATCATCTGGTCGGGACCGTAATGCTCGGCCACGAAGCCCGAGAGGTCGTCGCGCGCGAAGCTACGCACCCGCTCGGCCGGGCCGAGGATCGTACGCCCCATCGGCTGATCCGGGTAGGCCGCCTCCTGCAGCCAGTCGAAGATCACGTCATCGGGCGTATCGAGCGACTGGCCGATCTCCTGCAGGATCACCCCGCGCTCCACCTCGATCTCGCGCTGGTCGAAGACCGGGTTCAGCAGGATGTCCGAGATCACGTCGAGCGCAAGCGGCACGTCCGGCCCCAGAACCCGCGCGTAATAGGCCGTCATCTCGCGCGAGGTATAGGCGTTGATATAGCCGCCCACATCCTCGATCGCCTCGGCGATCTGCAAGGCCGAGCGCGTCTTCGTGCCCTTGAACGCCATATGTTCGAGGAAATGCGCTATGCCGTTCTGTTCGGGACGCTCGTGGCGCCCGCCCGCGGTTACCCAGATCCCGATCGAGGCGGAGGCGAGGCCGGGCATCGACTCGGTGATGACCCGCAGGCCGTTCTTCAAAGTGGTGAACTGGATCATGCCCGGCGCCCCTCGCGGATCAGAGCCTCGAGCGCGGCAAGGTCGTTGGGCACGCGCGTTACGCGTTCCTCGCGGTCGAACAGGTCCGCCATGCGCGGCGGCAGGGCCGGGCGGATGCCGGTCGCCTCTTCCACCGCATCGGGGAATTTCGCCGGATGCGCGGTGGCCAGCGTCACCATCGGGGTGCCCGGATCGCGCGCCAGCGCCGCTTTCGCGACATTCACGCCGACCGCAGAGTGGGGGCACAGCAACTCGCCCGTTTCCTTCAGCGTGTCGCCGATTTCCTCAAGGGTGCGGGCCTCGCCCACCGCGCCGCTGTCATAGATCGCGCGCAGCGCGCCGATGGCATTTTCCGAGACGGTGAAGGAGCCCTCGGTCTTGAGTTCCTCCATCAGCGTCTCGATCGCGACTCCGTCCTTGCCATAGGCCCAGAACAGCGCGCGCTCGAAATTGGAACTGACCTCGATATCCATCGACGGCGAGATCGAGGGCGTCACGCCCTGCTTGGTGTAATCGCCTTTCTCGAGACAGCGATGCAGGATGTCGTTCTGGTTGGTCGCGATCACCAGGCGTTCGATCGGCAGGCCCATCTCCTTCGCGAGGAAGCCCGCGAAAATGTCACCGAAATTGCCGGTCGGCACGGTGAAGCTGATCTTGCGATGCGGCGCACCGAGCGCCACCGCGGCCGAGAAGTAATAGACGATCTGCGCCAGCACGCGGGCGAAGTTGATCGAGTTCACCCCCGCGAGACCGACCTCGTCGCGGAAGGTGAAGTCGTTGAACATGTCCTTGAGCTTGCCCTGGCAATCGTCGAAATCGCCCTCGAGCGCGAGCGCGTGGACATTGCTTTCGATCGGCGTCGTCATCTGGCGACGCTGCACCTCGGACACCCGGCCATGCGGGAACAGGATGAACACGTCGACATTGTCGAGCCCTCGGAAGGCCTCGATCGCGGCGGAACCGGTATCGCCCGAGGTCGCGCCGACGATGGTGATCTTCTGGTTGCGCTTCTCCAGCTCGATCTGGAAGAGCTGGCCGATCACCTGCATCGCGAAATCCTTGAACGCGAGGGTCGGTCCGTGGAACAGCTCGAGCAGGAAATGGTTGGGCGCGAGCTGCACCATCGGCGCACGCGCGACATGGCCGAAGCCCGCATAGGCCTTCGCGATCGCGCCTTTCAGTTCCGCATCCGAAAAGGTCTCGGCCACGAAGGGCTTCATCACCCGGAAGGCGATCTCTTCGTAGGACAGGCCTGCGAGCGCCGCGATCTCGTCGGCCGACATTTGCGGGACGGTTTCGGGCACGTAGAGGCCGCCGTCACGGGCAAGTCCCGTCAGCATCGCATCGCCAAAATTCAGAACCGGGGCTTTGCCCCGCGTGGAAACATAACGCATCGTCAATCCTCAGGCCTGTTGCCGCCTGATACGCCAGAGAAGAAAGATTGTCATCCCGGCCCAGACGATTGCGAGCAAAAACCAGGTGATCGCGTATTGCAGGTGATCGTTCGGGATCCCGGTGATGGTGATCGGCTCGGGGGTGATCCCCTGTGCCGCGCCCGAGACCTGCGCCGCGACGACGAGCACCGCTTCCGTCCCGAGCGCTTTGGCCATAGCGGGCACGTCGCGGGCGAACCAGATCCCGGTCTTGGCATCGGGTGCGGGCGTGTAGCTGTCGGTCTCCTGCGGCCAGTGCAGGTTGCCGGTCACCGCGAGCGGCACGGGCGGGCGGACATCGCTCTTGCCCGCCTCGGGCAGGAAACCGCGATCGAGCAGGATGCGGCGCCCGTCATCGGTCTCGAAGGCGTCGATCACCCGATAACCCGCGCCCACGCCTTTCTGCCCCGACAGGACGAGGATCTCCTGCCCCGTCGTCCGCCCGCGCACCTGCACCGGCTGATACTTGAGAGGCAGGGTGTCGCTCCCTTCGGGCGGCAGAGCCTGCGGATCGCCCGCGATCTTCGCGGAGATTTCCGCCAGCATCGCTTCTTTCCATTGCAGCCGCTGCATTTGCCATAGCCCGAGCGAAATCAGGACCGCGCAGCCCAGGAGGCCGAGGGCGAGCGGAAAGATATAGCGGGTCATCGGTCCTCCCAAGCGAACGGCGCGAGAGTCGCCCCCCGCGCCGTCTTGCGCGTTTCCTTGAATCCAGGCCGGGGGCGCTTACGCGCTGCCCCAGATATAGATCGACGCGAAGAGGAAGAGCCAGACCACATCGACGAAGTGCCAGTACCAGGCCGCGGCCTCGAAGCCGACATGCTCGTTCTGGGTCATCTGCCCCTTCACGATGCGCAGCAGGCAGACCAGCAGGAAGATCGTGCCGATGATCACATGCACGCCGTGGAAGCCCGTCGCCATGAAGAAGTTCGCGCCGTAGATATTGCCCGCCAGACCGAAGGCCGCGTGGCTGTATTCATAGGCCTGCAGCACGGTGAAGGAGGCACCGAGGATCACCGTCAGGATCAGCCCCTGCTTGACCGCCTTGCGATCGTTGTCATGCACGAGCGCGTGGTGCGCCCAGGTCAGCGTGACGCCCGACAGCAGCAGGATCACCGTGTTGATGAGCGGCAGGTGCCACGGATCGAAGGTCTGGATGCCCTCGGGGGGCCAGACGCCGTCTACGAGGGGGCTTTCCGGCCCCATCGGATAGAGGGCGTGCTTGAAGAAGCTCCAGAACCAGGCCGAGAAGAACATCACCTCGGACATGATGAAAAGGATGAAGCCGTAGCGCAGCCCGATCCGGACGACCGGCGTGTGATCGCCCGTCTCGCCCTCGCGGATCACGTCGGACCACCAGCCGTACATCGTGTAGAGCACGACCAGCAGGCCCGCGAAGAACACGTAATGCGTCATGTCCTTCATCCAGAGCACGGCTCCGAAAAGCATGATGAAGCCGCCGACCGCCCCGAGGAACGGCCAGATCGAAGGTGGTAGAATGTGGTAGTCGTGGTTCTTCGCGTGCGCCATGCGTCTCCCTCCGATGGCTTAGTTGACCGTTCCTGCCCCACTGTCCGGCGTGGCCGAGGCGTGCTGCTCGGGCAGGTCGGTTTCGTAGAAGGTGTAGCTCAGGGTAATGGAGTGAATCCGCTTCGCATCCGGATCATCGACGATCCCCGGATCGACGAAGAAGCTCACCGGCATCTGCACCCGCTCCCCCGGCTGCAGAACCTGCTCGGTGAAGCAGAAACACTGAATCTTGTCGAAATAGTACCCCGCCACATCGGGCGAGACATTGTAGCTGGCCGTGCCCGCGACGACATGGTCGGTCGGGTTGTAGGCCTCGTAGAAGGCCAGACCGTTCTGCCCGATCTTGAGTTTCATCTCGGTCTGGACCGGTTTGAACGTCCACGGCATGCCCGGCGCGACATTGGCGTCGAAACGCACGGTGATCTCGCGGTCGAGGATCTTGTCGGGAAGCTGCTCGGCGACATTGGTCGTGCCGCCGTAACCCGTGGTCTTGCAGAACCAGTTGTAGAAGGGCACCGCGGCCCAGGCCCCTGCCCCCATCACGACGATCACCACGAGCAGCCAGCGCAGCACGCGTGTGTTCGAGCGATCGGTGTCGGGGGTCCGGGTCATTTCGCGGCCTCCGGCGGAGGCAGCATCGAGGTCCGCGGCTGGTGGTCATATGCCTCGATCTTGCCGCCGCGCTCGACCTTCACGATGGTCAGGCCGAAGACGATGGCGACGAAGCCCAGGAGCACCACGCCGAGCCCGAGATTGCGCGAGAGGCGCCGCATGTGGAGATCGCTGTCACGGGTGATCGCCATGGATTACCACACTCCCAATCCGATATGGCTCAGGCCCTCTTCGGCCAGCAGGGCCGCGAAATGCGCGAAGAGGTAGATGAGCGAGAAATAGAAGAAGCGCTTTTCGGTGGCGTATTTGTCCGCCTCCGCCTGCGCCTCGGACCGGCCGTGGATCTCGATCGCCCCCTTGATGAAGAGCGCGTTCATCACGATGGCCGTCGCGAGATAGAGCGGCCCTCCGATCGAGGTGAAGCCGGTGGCCACCGCGACGGGCGCGAGGATCAGCGTATAGGCGAGGATGTTGCGGCGCGTCTTGGTGCGACCATGCGTCACGGTCAGCATCGGGACTTTCGCCTCGTGATAGTCCGACTTCATGAACAGCGCGAGCGCCCAGAAATGCGGCGGGGTCCAGAGGAAGATCAGCAGGAACATCGCCACCGATTCGACCGCGATCCCGCCGGTGGAGACCGCCCATCCGATCATCGGAGGGAAGGCGCCCGCCGCCCCGCCGATCACGATGTTCTGCGGCGTCGCCCGCTTGAGCCACATCGTGTAGACGACGACGTAGAAGAAGATGGTGAAGGCGAGGAAGAGCCCCGAGAAGATGTTCGTGGCGAGCGCCAGCATCAGGCAGGAGATCCCCGACAGTGCCAGCCCGAAGCCCAGCGCCTCGCGCTCGGTCACCCGCCCTGCCGGGATCGGGCGCGAGCGGGTCCGGCGCATCACGCGGTCGATATCCGCGTCATACCACATGTTGAGGGCACCCGAGGCGCCACCCCCAAGGGCAATGAAGAGGATCGCGACGAAGCCGACGAAGGGATGGACCGGAACCGGCGCCACGACGAGCCCGACAAAGGCCGTGAAGACCACGAGCGACATGACCCTTGGCTTCAGCAGGGCGATGTAATCGCTGAACCGGGCCTCGTTATCCTGCTGGATGTAGCTGATGTCGCTCATGGAAGCTGCCTTTCAGGTGCCGGTGTCACGCGTTCAGTTCTGCGCGACCTTGACCGGCTGCTCGGCATCGACCGAGGCGAAGTCGTTCTTCGCGCGATCGAGCCAGTTAGCGTAAACTTCCGGTGAGACAACTTTGACCACGATGGGCATGTAGGCGTGGTTGGTGCCGCACAGCTCCGAACACTGGCCGAAATACACACCTTCTTTATCGGCCTTAAACCACAATTGCGCGATCCGGCCGGGCACGGCGTCCTGCTTCACGGCGAAGGCGGGCACGGTCCAGCTGTGAATCACGTCCGAGCCGGTGACCTGCACCACGATGGTCTTGCCCACCGGCACCACCATCGCGTTGTCCGCGGCGAGAAGATACTCGTCGGGCGCGTAGCCGTGATCGGCAAGCTCGTCCTTCGCCAGCATGATCGAATCGAAGCTGACGCCCTCATCGGGATATTCATAGCCCCAGTACCACTGATAGCCCGTCACCTTGACGGTGATGTCGCCCTCGGGAATTTCCTGCTGGTTCCACAAGGCGGGCAGCGAGAACGCCCCGATCGCCACGAGGATCACGATCGGCACGAAGGTCCAGGTGATCTCGATCGGCGTGTTATGCGTGAACCGGCGCGGAACGGGGTTCGCGCGGCTGTTGAAGCGCAGGAGCGAGTAGATGATCAGCGCGAAGACGAACACGCAGATCGCCGCGATGATGATGAGCAGCATGTGGTCGAGCCATTGCTGGTCTTCCGCGAGGCTCGACGAGGCCGGCTGGAAGCCGGTTCCGCCCAGATGCGGCTTGCCGATGACCGGCAGCCCCTTGATCATGTCCTGAGCCGAGGCCTGCCCGGCGACGAACGCCGACGTGACAGCCGACGTGACAGCGGCCGCGAATCCGCGGCTGGTGCTTGCAAAGCGCATTCTTCCCATGTCTCCCTTTTGGCGGCTCTCCCTGCCGCCCGACGAAGTTCCGGAACTCCCATACCGGCCCCCCGTTGTGCATCGTCAGTTTAAAATCATATTAGGAGGGGTTCGCAAGCAAAAGCTTCACCCGATTGTGAGATTTGATGACCGCGCCAGGAGCCAGCATGACCCAGACCGACCGTTTCGCGCCCTTCGAGGACAAGCTCGATCAGGATCGCGCGCTGACTCTGCTGCGCGATGCGACCGCAGGCGCGGAGGATGGCGAGCTCTTCCTCGAGCAGCGCCGGTCCGAAGCGCTGGTCTTCGATGACGGGCGGGTGAAGACCGCCTCCTATGACGCGTCCGAGGGATTCGGCCTGCGCGCGGTGAAGGGCGACGTGGCGGGATATGCCCATTCGACCGAGATCACCGAGGCCGCGCTGAAACGGGCCGTCGACACGGCCCGACTCGCAGTGGGCGATGGTGGCGGTGTGATGGCGCCCCCGCCCCAGGGCACGAACCGGCACCTTTATACCGACGCCGATCCGGTCTCGGACACGCCCTTCGCCACCAAGATCGACATCCTGCGCAAGATCGACGCCTTCACCCGCGAACTCGACCGGCGGGTGGTGCAGGTCTCCGCCTCGATGGCGGCCTCGCTGCAAGAGGTGTTCATCCTGCGCCCCGAGGGCGGGCTGGTCAGCGACATCCGTCCGATGGCGCGTCTCAATATCTCGGTCATCGTCGAGGAGAACGGCCGCCGCGAGTCGGGCGGGCATGGCGGCGGCGGGCGGTTCGGGCTCTCGGGCCTGATCGATCCGGCCCAATGGAAACCCGTCGCGCACGAGGCGCTGCGCATCGCGCTGGTGAACCTGCGTGCCGAACCCGCACCCGCAGGCGTCATGGATGTGGTGCTGGGCCCCGGCTGGCCGGGGGTCCTGCTGCACGAGGCGGTGGGCCACGGGCTCGAGGGCGATTTCAACCGCAAGAAATCCTCGGCCTTCGCGGGGCTCATGGGCCAGCAGGTCGCCGCCAGGGGCGTGACCGTGCTCGATGACGGCACGATCCCCGACCGGCGCGGCTCGATCTCCATCGACGACGAGGGCACGCCTTCGGGCAAGAACGTCCTGATCGAGGACGGCGTCCTGGTGGGCTACATGCAGGACCGCCAGAACGCGCGGCTCATGGGCGTCAAACCCACCGGAAACGGCCGGCGCGAGAGCTATGCCCATGCCCCGATGCCGCGGATGACCAATACCTACATGCTGGGCGGCGATGCCGAGCCGGGCGCGATTCTCGCCGATCTCAAGGATGGGATCTACGCGGTGGGCTTCGGCGGCGGCCAGGTCGATATCACCAACGGCAAATTCGTCTTCAACTGCACCGAGGCTTACCGGGTGAAGAACGGCGTCTTGGGCGCACCGGTCAGAGGGGCGACCCTGATCGGCGACGGCCCGACGGCGATGCGCCAGATCCGCGCGATCGGCAATGACATGGCGCTCGATCCGGGCATCGGCAATTGCGGCAAGGCGGGACAATGGGTGCCTGTGGGCGTGGGCCAGCCGACCTTGATGATCGGCGGGCTGACGGTGGGCGGTTCGGCCTCGCGCTGAACCGGGGCGATCGATTCGTCATATCCCCGATGCAGGGAGCGCGTTCGGTTCGGAAACGCTTTCGAGGGGCTTTCTGCGGGGTGGCCCCTGCTGGGAACGCGAAAATCTTCTCCGAAAGCCTCACAGCCCCGACTCTGGTAAGAGTTTATTAACACTAATCGGAGCATAACGGACCTGCGACTGAGGCGGAGGGCCGGATGAAAACAGATTTGTTTTCTTACCCCACCCCCTTCACCCCACCCACCACGGAAGAAGATGAACTGTCGGTTCTCCGTCTCATTCGCTCGCGCCGCGTGGGTCCGGCCACCTTTCACCGATTGATGAGGGAACATGGCTCGGCTGCGGCCGCGCTGGAGGCACTTCCCGAAGTGGCCCGCGCCGCCGGGGTGAGCGATTACGCCCCCTGCCCCGAAGCCGCGGCCAAGGCGGAGCTGAAGGCGGGAAAACATGCCGGGGCGCGGCTGCTCCTGTTCGGCACGCCGGACTACCCCGCCGCGCTCGCCCAGATCGAGGATGCGCCACCCGTGCTCTGGGCGCTTGGCCGAATCGAATTGCTGACCCGCCCGATGGTTGCGCTCGTGGGCGCGCGCAACGCCTCCTCGCTCGGATTGCGCATGGCCCATCGCCTTGCCACCGGGTTGGGCGAGGCGGGGATCTGCGTCGTCTCGGGGCTCGCGCGGGGGATCGACGCCGCCGCCCATCAGGCCGCGCTCGAGACCGGCACGATCGGCGTCCAGGCGGGCGGGATCGACGTGATCTACCCGCAGGAAAACACCGAGCTGGCGCGCCGGATGGCCGAAGAGGGCCTGCGCCTATCGGAGGCCCCGCCCGGCATCCAGCCGCAGGCGCGCCACTTCCCGCAACGCAACCGGATCATCTCGGGCCTCGCAGCGGGCGTGGTCGTGGTGGAGGCCGCGCTGAAATCGGGAAGCCTGATCACGGCGCGCGACGCGCTCGATCAGGGGCGCGAGGTGATGGCGGTCCCCGGTCACCCGATGGACGGGCGCGCGGGCGGGTGCAACCTGCTGATCCGGGACGGGGCCATATTGGTGCGCGGCGCCGAGGATGTCCTGTCGGCCCTGCAGGCAACGCGCGTTCGGGCCGAGGCCGCAAGCCCGTCCGACCCTGCGCCCCGGAAAGTACCCCGGGACGAGGCCGCGATCACAGCGCGGATCCTCGACCGGCTCGGCCCCTCGCCCTCCGCCGAGGATCAGCTCATTCGCGACCTCGGGATCGACGCGGCGCTGTTTTCGCGCCTGCTCACCACGCTTGAAATCGACGGGCGGATCGAGCGGCATCGGGGTGGCCTGATCAGCCGGCCCGCCTGATCGCGGTCCGGACGGGCCGGGGCGAGCTCCATTGACAATCGCCCCCGAACCCCCACATGTTCCGCGCCCAGACCCTTCTGAGTTGAATTGTGAGGACCCTTATGGCCGTTGTCGTCGTCGAATCCCCAGCCAAGGCCAAGACGATCAACAAATATCTAGGGTCCGACTATACGGTTCTTGCCTCCTTCGGCCACGTCCGCGACCTGCCCCCGAAAGACGGCTCGGTCGATCCCGAGCAGGACTTCTCGATGAAATGGGAAGTCGCGAGCGACTCGAAGAAGCACATCAAGGCGATCACCGACGCGCTCAAGGATGACGACACGCTGATCCTCGCCACCGACCCCGATCGCGAGGGGGAGGCGATCTCGTGGCACCTGCAAGAGGCGCTCGAGAAGAAGCTCAAGGGCAAGAACGTCTCCCGCGTCACTTTCAACGCGATTACCAAGACCGCGATCCTCGAGGCGATGAAACACCCGCGCGAGGTTGATGCGCCGCTGGTCGAGGCCTATCTGGCCCGCCGTGCGCTGGACTACCTCGTGGGGTTCAACCTCTCGCCGGTGCTCTGGCGCAAGCTCCCCGGGGCGAAATCGGCCGGCCGCGTACAATCGGTCTGCCTGCGGCTGATCGTCGAGCGCGAGATGGAGATCGAGGCGTTCAACGCGCGCGAATACTGGAGCGTGAAGGTGGTGCTCACCACCCCGCGCGGTCAGGAATTCGAGGCGCGCCTCTCGGTTCTGGGCGGCAAGAAGCTCGAGAAATACGACCTCGCGAACGAGACCGCAGCCGAGATGGCGGTGCAGGCGATCTCCTCGCGCGATCTCTCGATTTCCTCGGTCGAAGCGAAACCCGCGTCGCGCAATCCCTACCCGCCCTTCATGACCTCGACGCTGCAGCAGGAAGCCAGCCGCAAGTTCGGCTTCGGCGCGCGGGCCACGATGTCGGCGGCGCAACGGCTCTACGAGGCGGGGCACATCACCTATATGCGGACCGACGGCATCGACATGGCCCCCGAGGCGGTGATGTCGGCGCGCGATGCGATCAAGGACAAGTTCGGCGAGCAATACCTGCCCAAGTCCCCGCGCATGTACAAGAACAAGGCCAAGAACGCACAGGAAGCGCACGAATGTATCCGCCCCACGGATATGTCGAAATCGCCGGACCGGCTGAAACTGCCCGATGATCAGTGGAAACTCTACGACCTGATCTGGAAGCGCACGATCGCAAGCCAGATGGAAGCGGCGCGCTTCGAGCGTACAACCGTTCTCGTGGGCTCGGCCGATGAACAGGTCGAACTGCGCGCGACCGGCTCGGTCGTGACCTTCGACGGCTTCCTCAAGGTCTATGACCAGGGCCGGGACGACGACGAGGGCGAGGACAGCAACCGCCTGCCCCAGATCATGGAAGGCGAAGAGGCCAAGAAGGGCCAGATCACCCCCGAGCAGCATTTCACCCAACCGCCGCCCCGCTATACCGAAGCGACGCTGGTCAAGCGGATGGAAGAGCTCGGCATCGGGCGGCCTTCGACCTATGCCTCGATCGTCACGACGATCCAGGACCGCGGCTATGTCCGCAAGGACAAGAACCGGCTGATCCCCGAGGATACAGGGCGGCTGGTGACGGCGTTCCTGAGCAATTACTTCAAGCGCTATGTCGAATACGACTTCACCGCCGATCTGGAAGACCAGCTCGATGACATCTCGGCGGGCGATCGCGACTATAAGGAAGTGCTCAAACGCTTCTGGCGCGATTTCTCGGCCGCGCTCGAGGAAACCTCGGAGCTGCGCATCACCGAAGTGCTCGACAAGATCGACGAGGTGCTGGCGCCGCATCTTTACCCGCCGCGCCCGGACGGCTCGGACCCGCGCATTTGCCCGCTTTGCGGCAACGGCAAGCTGCATCTGAAAACGGCGCGCTCGGGTGGGGCGTTCATCGGCTGCGGCAATTACCCTGAATGCCGCTTCACCCGGCCTCTGTCGGCGCCCGATGGCGATGACGAGGTGCAGGCGCTCGATGGCAAGGTGCTGGGCTATGACGAAGGTCAGGCGATCACCCTGCGCGTGGGCCGCTTCGGGCCCTATGTGCAAAAGGGCGAACCGACCGAGGACCAACCCAAACCCCCGCGCGCCTCGCTGCCCAAGGGCTGGAAACCCGAGGAGATCGATCTCGAGAAGGCGCTGATGCTGCTGAGCCTGCCGCGCGAAATCGGCCCGCATCCCGATGACGGCGAATTGGTCGAGGCCGGGATCGGCCGCTACGGGCCTTACGTGAAACATGGCCGGATCTACGCGAACCTGCCCGAGGTCGACGAGGTCTTCACGATCGGCATGAACCGTGCGGTCGAGGTGATCGCCCAGAAGGCCGCCAAGGGCGGTCGCGGGGCCGCCGCGAAGCCGATCAAGGAGCTTGGCGAGCATCCCGATGGCGGGCCGATCCAGGTCATGCCCGGCCGTTACGGACCCTATGTGAAATGGGGCAAGATCAATGCGACCCTGCCCAAGGAACTCGAACCCGAAGCGGTGACGCTCGAGGACGCGCTGCCGCTGATCGAGGCGAAGGCCTCGAAGAAGGGCGGCACGAAGAAGAAAGCCGCAGCAAAGAAACCCGCCGCCAAGAAGAGCACGGCCAAAAAGCCGGCGGCGAAAAAGACGGCGAAGAAAACCGAGGAGTGAGGGCCGCGGCTCTCCTCCTCTCCACTGCGGTTCAAAACCATTCCTTCGAAAACGGCCACGCCGCCGGGAGAAACCCGGCGGCGTGGCCTTCAGGGCGCGTGTCGCCACAGGAAACCATGGGCCGATTCGACTTTCGCCGCACTGCGGCAATTGACTCCCCCCTCCCCCCTTGTCATTTTCACGCGCAGTCAAGCGGAGGACATCCATGAACAAGATCTACGGCTCTGCGAAGGAGGCCCTCGACGGGCTGCTCTTCGACGGAATGCTGATCGCTGCCGGCGGCTTCGGCCTGTGCGGCATTCCCGAACTCCTGATCGATGCGATCGTCGAAAGCGGCGCGAAGGACCTCACCGTGGCGTCGAACAATGCCGGTGTTGACGGGTTCGGCCTGGGCAAGCTGCTCGACACGCGCCAGATCAAGAAGATGATGAGCTCCTATGTCGGCGAGAATGCCGAATTCATGCGCCAGTACCTCTCGGGCGAGTTGGAACTCGAATTCAACCCGCAGGGCACGCTGGCCGAGCGCATGCGCGCCGCGGGCCACGGCATCCCTGGCTTCTACACCAAGACCGGCTACGGCACGCAGATCGCCGAGGGCAAGGAAGTTAAGGTGTTCAACGGCGAGCATTACATCCTCGAAGAGGGGATCTTCGCGGATGTCTCGATCGTGAAAGCCTGGAAAGCCGACGAGACCGGCAACGCGATTTTCCGCAAGACCGCGCGCAACTTCAATCCGCCGGCCGCGATGTGCGGCAAGGTCTGCGTGATGGAAGTCGAGGAAATCGTGCCGACCGGCTCGCTCGATCCCGACGGCATCCACCTGCCCGGCATCTATGTGCACCGCCTGATCCAGGGCGAGCACGAGAAACGCATCGAACAGCGCACCGTGCGCAAGCGGGAGGGTTAATCATGGCTTGGGACCGCAACCAGATGGCGGCGCGCGCCGCGCAGGAACTCGAAGACGGCACCTATGTGAACCTCGGGATCGGCATCCCGACGCTCGTGCCGAACTTCATCCCCGAGGGCGTGCATGTCACGCTGCAATCGGAGAACGGCATGCTCGGCATGGGCCCCTTCCCCTATGAGGGCGAAGAAGACCCCGACCTGATCAATGCCGGCAAGCAGACCATCACCGAACTGCCCAACACGGTCTATTTCGACAGCTCGATGAGCTTCGGCATGATCCGGGGCGGCAAGATCGCTATGGCGATCCTCGGCGCGATGGAAGTGGCGGAGAACGGCGATCTCGCGAACTGGATGATCCCGGGCAAGCTCGTGAAGGGCATGGGCGGCGCGATGGACCTCGTGGCCGGCGTGAAACGCGTGGTGGTGGTGATGGATCACACCAACAAGCATGGCGAGAGCAAGCTGCTCAAAGCCTGCACGCTGCCGCTGACCGGGACCGGCGTGGTGAACCGCATCATCACCAATCTCGGCGTGCTCGACGTGGTCGAGGGCGGATTGAAGATCGTCGAAATGGCGGACGGGGTGAGCGAAGAGGAACTTCGTTCCGCGACAGAGGCGACGATCGTCAACTGACCCGTGCACGGATACCCGATGAGAGGGCGGCCTTCGGGTCGCCCTTTTTCATCCGTTCACCCGGAAGACACAGCCATCGGTCATCAGCTGCGGCGGCGTCAGGCAGAGCCCGCGCGCGACAGCCCAGGCGGCGAGAACCTTGGGAACATAGTCGCGCGTCTCGGCGAAAGGCGGCACGCCGTCATTGCGCTTCACCGCGTTTTCACCTGCGTTATAGGCGGCGATCACCATCAGAGGATCGCGGTCGAATTCCTTCATGAGCCAGTCGAGATAGGTCACGCCCCCGGAGATATTCTGCGCCGGGTCCTTGCTGTCCTCCACGTCGAACCGGTCCGCCGTCGCGGGGATGAGCTGCATCAGCCCCACCGCGCCGGCATGGCTCACCGCGTCGTGGCGACCGCCCGATTCCACTGCGATCATCGCCAGCACCAATGCCGGCGATACCTCGGTCCCGATCGTCGCCTTGAGGATCGCGCGCCCATGCTGTTGCGCAATCGCCGCAAGATCGGCCAGGCGCGGTGCCTTCACGCGGCTTCCCGACGGCCCGCTGCTGAGCGCCGAGAGCGCCAGATCGAGCCGGCCCGGGCGATCCTCGAGCCGGGGCGAGACCTTCTGCCAATACCACGCATAGCGGGCGAGAGCGGCTTTCCCGGTGTCGTCCGCACCATCCGTATCCGGCGCGGTGCGAGTCACCGGCGTCCACGGATCCTTCGCCATCGCGGCCAGCGCGCGCTTCTGTTCTTCGGGATCGATCTGGATGGTGATGAACCGTTTGGTGCCCGGCGGGGGTGGCTTCACGGTCTTGGGGCTGTAGGAAGGCTCGGCGGACAGGGCCGATTCCGCATAAGCGGGCACGGCCATCGCGACCGCAAACAGAGTTAAAATCACCGCTCGTATCGCGCCCATTAGCGCATCCTGCCCGATTCCGCCCGTTCGGCGTGAATTATCCTTTCCGAAACTTATCCACGAATCTCGCTCGAAACTCCAGAAAATCTGGCCGATTCTCTCCCGCGATTCGCCTTAAAGTTGTACGATTTCAGGCCGCTCACCTTATGGATCACACGCCATAAACCGCTATTATTGTTACTTATCAGTGTCTTATTTGATTTTTTTGCACAATGCTAATTTTCGCGAAATCGCCGCGCATGTGCCTAAATCGCGCCACGATCCGCCCGCTTCATAAGGCCATACCGCGAAACGGAGCACGGCATGGGAAGCCAACCGGACCCGCGGGGCAGAGAACCGAACCCTAGGAGAGAACCATGATGAAATTCTTCAAGCTCAAGAAGTTCCACGACGAAGAAGACGGCGCCGTGACCGTCGACTGGGTTGTGCTGACCGCGGCCGTCGTCGGCCTGGGCGCCGCCGCGCTCGCTCTGGTCCGTACGAACACGCAATCGCTCGTGAGCAAGATCGGCACCTATCTGGGCAGCGCCAGCGTCGAGTCGACCTTCAAATAAACAGAAAATCTCACGCAGACGCCAGGTGAAAGCCGAACCGTCGCGTGATCGTATCTGGAAGCCGCGCATAAGGCGCGGCTTCTTCGTTTTCGAAAGACAACCCGAAAATTCAGCGGAATATTCCTCGGAACCGCCCTATTTTGGCCATCGCTCTCAGGCTCACCTAGGGTAAGAATTTTCTCCAACGGACGCAGCACTCAAGAGGCGAAGTCATGAAAAGCATCATCCTGAATCGTCTTCGTGGTCTTTCCGAAGAAGAAGACGGCGCGGTCACGGTCGACTGGGTCGTACTCACCGCCGCGATCGTCTCCCTCGGCATGCTCGTGGGCGGCGTGATCTGGACGCAGACAGGCGGAGTCTCCAAAAAGGTGGCGGACTACATCGGGAGCCAAACTGTCACGACGGGCTTCGGCAGCGGATCGTCCGACTAAGGCTCTCCCCCAGGCCCGACCCACGCCATGAATTCGCCCTTTTTTGGTGAAATAAAACGACCATAAGCCCGTTATTGTCTCCAAAATGACAACGGAAGGAAAGAACGATGCGCCTGATGTTCGCCCTGTTTCTCGTCGCCGGGATCGGTCTGGCGGTGCTCGCGGTGATGATGGCGCAGGGACAGATTGCGCAGTTCCAGGCTGAACGCGATCACCTGATCGCCATGCAGAAGAACGCGCCGCGCCTCGTTGACGTTGTGGTCGTGAAGAAACCGCTGAAATATGGAGAGCGTTTCACCGCGGAGGACCTCGCCGTCGTCAAGATGCAGGCGGATGCGCGCCCGGACGGCGCCTTCTCCCGCATCACCGCGAAGGCGGGGACGCCCGAAGCCAAGGAGGCCGTCTTCCTCGAAGGGACGAATCGCCCGCGCGCCTCGTTGCGCTCGCTCGAGCCGAAAGAAATGCTGCTCGCCTCGCGCGTCACTGCCCCCGGCATGGATGCCGGCATCCTTGCGAGCCTTCAGCCCAACCGGCGCGCCTTCACGATTCAGGTCGATGTCACCTCGGGCGTCTCGGGCTTCCTGCGACCGGGTGATCTCGTGGATGTCTACTGGTCGGGAACGATCAACAATGAACCCGTCACGAAATTGATCCAGTCGAACCTGAAACTCATTGCGATCGACCAGAACACGGATCCGGATCGCCCCGAGACGACGCAGATCGCGCGCACCGTCACGACCGAGGTCTCCCCCGAACAGGTTGCGGCATTGACCCTGGCACAGAACACCGGCCGCCTGACGCTTTCCCTGGTGGGGATGCACGATACCGCGCAATCGGGCGCGGTCGAGATTGACCGGGATCAGCTCCTGGGCATCAAGCGGGAAGAGGTGAAGAAGGTCGAGAAAGAGAAGGTCTGCACGATCAAGACCCGCAAAGGCACCGAAATCGTCGAGACGCCCATCCCCTGCACGAACTGAGGGAAGTTGCGACTTATCAACACCTTGCGCGGCCCCGAAAGGGGCCGTTTCGCGTCTGTGGCACCTTGCCCACATCAAGAAATCGTCCCAATGCATTGATTATTGAAATAAATCCGCACTTGCTGCATGATTTCACGCAAGAAAATCAAGAAGCGGCACGCGCTGCCGTCGAGCTCGGGCAAGGTGGCGTGATCGGAGAGGCAGGGTCACAATGAAATTCAGTACGGTATTCAAGGCCTGCCTTCTCGGCATGGCACTCGGCGTTGCGGCGATGGGACCGTCCCAGGCCGAGACGCTCAGGATCATGTCGGGCAGCGCGCAACAGCCGCTGCGCGTACCGATGAACCGGGCCGTCGTGGTCGAAAGCGACACGCCCTTCACGGAACTCTCGATCGCGAATCCCGGAATCGCGGATATCCAGACGCTCTCGGACCGGACGATCTACGTCCTCGGCAAACTGCCGGGGCGCACCACGCTGACGATCCTCGGAGGCGACGGAAAGCTCATTTCGAATGTCGACGTGCAGGTGACCCCGGACGTCGCCGAATTCAAGGAGCGCCTCCAGCAGATCCTGCCCGGCGAGCACATCGACGTGCGCACGGCCAATGACGGGATCGTGCTGTCGGGGACGGTGTCCTCGGCGCAGAAACTCGATCGGGCGCTCGATCTGGCGAAACGCTATGCCCCCGACAAGGTCTCCAACCTGATGACCGTCGCTGGCACGCAACAGGTGATGCTGAAGGTGCGTTTCGCCGAGATGCAGCGCTCGGTCTCCAAAAGCCTGAGCGCGGCGATCGGCGCGTCGGTCGGCCCGCGCGGCGGCTTCCAGATGGGTATCGGCAATGGCGGCGTCAGTTCCACGCCGGTGACGGACGCCACCGGCGATTCGGGCTTCGGCCTGTCGCTCGTGCGCGGCACGCTCGAACTCAATGTCCTCCTGCAGGCGCTCGAATCCAAAGGTGTCGTGCGGACGCTGGCCGAGCCGAACCTGACCGCGCTCTCGGGCCAGACCGCGGACTTCCTCGCCGGCGGCGAATACCCGGTTCCGGTCTATGACGGCAACAACGTGGCCGTTCAGTACAAGCCCTTCGGCGTCGAGATGTCGTTCACCCCGCGCGTCATCGACGGGGACGTGATCAACCTCGAGCTCTCCGCGGCCGTCTCCTCGATCGACACCAGCGTCGATACGAGCACGACCCAGAACGGCTTCTCGCCGCGTGCCTTCAAGCGGCGTTCGACTTCGACCACGGTCGAGATGCGAGACGGTGAAAGCTTCGCGATCGCGGGGCTGCTGCAGGACGACTTCAACGATCTCAACAGTCAGGTCCCGTGGCTCGGCGACGTGCCGGTGCTCGGCGCGCTCTTCCGTTCGACCGAGTATCAGCGCAAGCAATCCGAGCTGGTGATCATCGTCACGCCGCACCTGGTTTCCCCGGTCCGCGGCGAGGCCCTGACCCTGCCCACCGACCGGATGAAACTGCCGACCGAATCGGATCTCTTCCTCTACGGGAAGACCGCAGGGTCGATCGCCAAGCCCAGAACGGGCCCCGCCGCGGAGGTCGCCAAGCAGGACTTCTCCGGCTCCTACGGCTATGTGATGGAGTGAGCGATGATGACTCGGGCGATCAACATGCGGACCCTTGCGATTCTCCTGAGCGCGGGGCTGGCCGTCGCTGGCTGTACGGAGAGCCAACGCATCCTGAATTCCGAGGCTGGCTCCGATGTCGACGCAACGGCGAATTTCGGGGCCTCCATTGCGCATAATCAAGCGGTGATGACGGGCGACCAGAGCTTCGTGATCAACATGACGCGGAAGTTCGCGGCCGACGTTCCCAACACGGTGCATTTCGCGTTCAACTCGTCGGTGCTCGACGCACAGGCCCAGCAACGGCTCCTGCGTCAGGCCGACTGGATCAAGCAGTTCCCCGAAGTGCGGTTCCGGGTCTACGGTCACACCGATCTCGTCGGCTCGAACGCCTATAACAAGGCGCTTGGCCTGCGCCGGGCACAAGTTGTGGTGAATTTCCTCGTCGCGCAGGGTATTTCGCGGTCCCGGCTCGAGGCGGTTGTTTCCTATGGAGAAACACAGCCGCTGGTCTACACACAAGCCCCGAACGAGCAGAACCGCCGCACCGTGACCGAGGTTTCGGGGATGATCCGTGGCGGTCGCGCGATCCCCCTCGACGGCAAATACGCAGCCGTAATCTACCGTGAATACGTGGCTTCCGCGGTCCCGACCCCCACTTCGAAGCAGGTTCAGGCACCGGGCGGCTGAGCCCTTTCACGCGGGTTTCGGCCCACTCGGACATGACGATTTCCGGAAGGCGGGCTTGGTCAACAAAGCCCGCCTTATTTTCGCTATCGTTGCCCAAAACCCCACAATTGAAACAGTGTGGCCGCAATCTCGCCCAGATTCCCTCACAGATTGATCCTCGGCAGAAAGCGCACGGCTACCGAGTCGTGCCGGCCCGCATCGCAGACTGGGTGGTGGCAATTCCCGGCGATCGTGGGTCCGTCAGAAAGGGACATAGTCTATGAGTGCAGCAGCGATCATGAACCCGGAGCCGGCGCCTATCCAAGCGTGCACGGTATCGCGCGACGTCTCGAACTTCGATCTCCTGATCGAGGACATGGAAGCCGAACTTGGTGAAAGCTGGGGTGACCTGACTTTCGACGAGGCGGTGATCTTCCTCGACCAGCCCGATGCGAAAAGCCTCGAATTCATCGCCCTCGCCGTCGATGGCGAGGATGAAGGCGAACTCGACAAGATCTCGAACATCATCACCGAAGCGAAAGAGCGCGGCATCCGCGTCATCGTGATCGCCGAGGAAGTGAGCCCGATCGCTCTGCACCAGCTTCTGCGCAAGGGCGCGGACGATTTCGTCCCCTACCCGCTTCCCGAAGGCGCGCTGCATGACGCGATCGAGCGCCTCGGCCAGGCCGCCGACCTGCCCAACCTTCCGCCGCGGGTCCAATCCCCGAGCTTCTCGACCACGGGCGGTCGCGACGGTGTTGTCCTGCCGGTGCACGGGCTTTCCGGCGGCGTGGGCGCGACCACCTTCGCGGTCAATCTCGCATGGGAGATGGCGACGATCCATGACGGCAAGAAGAAACGGAAGAAAGACGGCCGGGAATCGCCCCGCGTCTGCCTGCTCGATCTCGATCTGCAATTCGGATCGACGGCGACCTATCTCGATCTTCCCCGCCGTGAAATGATCTATGAGCTTCTCAGCGACACCGAGCACATGGACAGCGAATCGTTCCGCCAGGCGCTGCTGAACTTCAACGACAAGCTCGACGTGCTCACTGCTCCGGCCGACATGCTCCCGCTCGATCTGGTCACCGGCGAAGATATCGAGCGGCTGATCGACATGGCACGCTCGCATTTCGATTTCGTCGTGATCGACATGCCTTCGACCGTCGTGAGCTGGACCGAAACGGTCCTCAGCAAGGCGCATCTCTATTTCGCTCTGATCGAGATGGACATGCGCTCGGCACAGAACGTGCTGCGGATGGCCCGCGTTCTCAAGACCGAGGGGCTCCCGACCGAGAAGCTGCGCTACGTGCTCAATCGCGCGCCGAAATTCACCGATCTGAACGGGAAAGCCCGCGTGAAACGCCTCGCTGAAAGCCTCGACATCTCGATCGAGCTGATGATGTCGGATGGCGGCAAGCAGATCACGCAGGCCAACGATCACGGCCTTCCGCTGGCCCTCACCGCGCCGAAGGTGCCGCTGCGCAAGGAAATCCTGAAGCTTGCGGGCTCTCTCGTCGAACTGAGCGAAGCCGCCGAAGCCGCCGGCTGAAGCGAAAGGGTCCTCCTCGATGTTCTCGCGCTACAAGAAGCAGACGCCGACCAAGGCGAAAGAGGCCGTGGGCGATGCCAAGATGCCCGCCGCGGCCGCCCCCGCGCCCGTCGCCGACGCCCCCCCCAAGACGGTGATCCACCGCAAGCTCGCACCCTCCAAGGCCGCTCCGGACCTGGTCGCCGCCGACAAGGAGAAGAAGCGCAAGCAGCGGATGCAGGAGTTGAAGGTCGAGCTGCACAAACGGCTGCTCGAGAACCTCAACCTCGCCGCGCTCGAACACGCTTCGGAAAAGGATCTCAAGTCCGAGATCGCCGACATCACCTCCGAAGCCATGACCGAGATGTCGGTGGCGCTCAATGCGCAAGACCGTCAGGCGCTTCACCAGGAGCTTTATGACGAGGTGATGGGGCTGGGCCCGCTCGAGCCTCTCCTGAAGGACGAGGCGGTCAACGATATCCTCGTCAACGGCCCGCAGCAGATCTTCGTCGAACGCGACGGCAAGCTCGAACTGAGCGATATCACCTTCAAGGACGAGCAGCACCTTCTGCGGATCATCGACAAGATCGTCTCCGCCGTGGGCCGCCGCGTCGACGAATCGACGCCCTATGTGGATGCGCGCCTCGCCGACGGGTCGCGCTTCAACGCGATGGTCCCGCCGATCGCGGTGGACGGCTCGCTCGTCTCGATCCGGAAATTCAAGAAGGACAAGCTCGCGATCGACGATCTCGTCCGCTTCGGTGCCTTCACCGAGGAAATGGCCGCCTATCTCCAGGCCGCCGTCGCCACCCGTCTCAACATCATCGTGTCGGGCGGCACCGGCTCGGGCAAGACGACCACGCTCAATGCCCTGTCCTCCTTCATCGACAATTCCGAGCGCATCCTGACCATCGAGGACACTGCGGAACTCCAGCTCCAGCAGACCCATGTCGGCCGGATGGAAAGCCGCCCGCCCAACGTGGAGGGCAAGGGCGCGGTCACCCAGCGCGACTGTCTGCGCAACGCGCTGCGGATGCGCCCCGACCGCATCATCGTCGGCGAGACGCGCGGCGAGGAAGTCATCGACATGCTGCAGGCCATGAACACGGGCCATGACGGGTCGATGACCACGATCCACGCGAACTCGGCGCGCGATGGCGTGGCCCGTCTGGAGAACATGATCTCGATGGCCGGGATCGAAATGCCGATGAAGGCGATGCGTTCGCAGATCGCCTCGGCCGTCAACCTGATCGTGCAGGCCTCGCGTCTGCAGGACGGCTCGCGCCGCATGGTCTCGATCACCGAGATCACCGGCATGGAAGGCGACGTGATCTCGATGCAGGAAGTGTTCCGCTACGAGCGTCTCGGCCTTGCCCCCGATGGCAAGATCATCGGCCGGTTCACCGCCACAGGCGTGCGCTCGCACTATTCCGACCGGTTCCGGCAATGGGGCTATGACCTGCCGGCCTCGATCTACGAACCCGTGCAAGACTAAGGAGCGCGGCCATGGCGACCCCCGTCATCTACCTTCTCATCTTCGTCGCGGTGCTGCTGCTCGTCGAGGGGCTCTATCTTCTTGTCTTCGGCAAGTCGATCTCGCTGAACAAGCGCGTCAACCGCCGCCTCGAGATGCTCAATCGCGGCGACCGGCGCGAAGAGGTGCTCGAGCGGCTGCGCAAGGAGGCCAGCCAGCATACCAATGCGCGGACGATCCCATTCTATTCCCTCTTCGCCTCGAAAGCGCAGAAGGCCAATATCGCCTTCTCGCCGATCGCGCTGATCGGGATCATGGCGATGGGGTCCTTCTTCGCCTTCGTCGCCCTCTCGCTCACCTCCGAGGCCGGGATCTATATCCGGCTCATCCTTTCGGTCGGCATGGGCGTGGGCGGCGTCTATTTCTGGGTCAACTCGAAGGCCAAGAAACGCATGGGGCTGATGGAAGAACAGCTTCCCGACGCGGTCGAACTCATGGTCCGCAGCCTGCGCGTGGGCCACCCCTTCGCCTCGGCGATCCAGGCGGTGGCACGCGAGATCCCCGACCCGCTCGGCACCGAATTCGGCATCATCGCGGATGAGGCAGCCTACGGGCGCAACATCGCCGAGGCGCTCTCGGAAATGGCCGAACGCCTCGACATGCAGGACTTGCGCTTCCTCGCGGTCGCCGTGTCGATCCAGCAGACCTCGGGCGGCAACCTCGCCGAGGTCCTGGACGGCCTCTCCAAGGTGATCCGCTCGCGGTTCCGGCTGTTCCGCCGTGTGCGCGCGATCACCGCGGAACCGCGCTGGTCGGGCGTCTTCCTGTCCGCATTCCCGGTGGCGATCCTGGTGATCATCCAGGTCGTATCGCCGCATTATTATGACGACGTGAAAGGGACCTCTTCCTTCATCCCGATGGCGATCGTCGTCTTCGCCCTTCTCGGCGCGAACGTGATCTTCATGAAGATCATGACCACGATCAAGGTTTGAGGAGGCATCGATGACTCTCGCCACCATCACCACGATGCTGACCGACGCGCTCGGCCCGATGGGTCCGACCATCGCCCTGGCCGCCCTCGGCGGGCTGCTCGTGCTCGCCGCCCTGCCCTCGCTGCTGAAAAAACGCGAAGATCCGCTCGACCGGCTCAAGGCGAACGCCGCGCGTGCGAACGAACGCGACGGAAAGGATGGCAGAGCCGCCGAAAAGAACCGGCAGAAGCTGCGAGATCAGGGATCGGACAAGCTCGAGAAATACGCGTCCTTCCTCGAACCGAAAAGCGCCGAGGAGATGTCGGAATCCCGCAAATGGCTGCAAAGCGCGGGCTATCGGGGCGCCAATGCGGTGCGGACCTTCCACGCCGTGCAATTCGCGATGGGTCTGGGCCTGCTCTCGATCGGGGCTCTCTATGTCGTCATCATCGACACCACGAGCGCCCAGAACCTGGACACGATCGGCACCGTCATGGCCACGCTGATCCCCGGCGCCATCGGGTATTACGCGCCGAAATACTGGGTGAACAAGCGCGTGAAGGCGCGTGTCGACGAGATCCAGAACGGTTTCCCCGATGCGCTCGACATGTTGCTCGTCTGTGTCGAGGCGGGGCAGTCTCTCGATCAGGGGATCATCCGCGTCTCTCGCGAGCTGCATTCCTCCTACCCCGCCCTCTCCGAGGAATTCGCGATGGTCTCGCACGAGATCAAGGCGGGCCTCGAAAAGGCGGACGTGCTGCGCCGCTTCGGCGAACGCTCCGGCGTGGCGGATGTGGCGAGCTTCGTGACGGTGATGATCCAGTCGCAGCAATTCGGCACCTCGATCGCCGAGGCGCTGCGCCTCTATGCCGCCGACATGCGCGACAAGCGGATCATGCGCGCCGAAGAGGCCGCCAACAAGATCCCGACGAAAATGACGCTGGGCACGATGATGTTCACCGTCCCCCCGCTTCTCATCATCCTTGTCGGCCCCTCGATCCATGATATGCTCGAGAACTTCAAGAATATGGGCATGTAGGCTGATGTTTCGACCGCATCGCGGCCACGCCCCGGCCGTATTGCTGATCCTCGCGCTGGCCGCCTGTTCCCCGGGCGGCCTTTCGGCCGAACGCGACGGCCTCTACCCCCCCGGCACGGATCCGAACGCCACGGCGGTCGACGGCCTGACCGTCGGGCACCGGCTGATGGCGGCGGGCGAATACGAGCTAGCGCTCGAGGCCTATTACCGGGCGGCCGCCGAACACGGGGCCACCGCTGAGGTGCTGTCCGGGATCGGGTCGGCGGATCTCAAGCTCGGACGCCTCAATCAAGCGGAAATGATCCTGCGGCGGGCCACCGAAGTGGACGAGACCTTCGTGCCCGCCTGGAACAATCTGGGCGTCGTGCTGATGGAACGGGGCAAGTATCCCGAGGCCTCGCGGGTCTTCCAGACCGCCTTCGCCCTCGACAGTGGCCAATCGGACGCGATCCGGCAAAACCTGCGCCTGGCGCTCGCAAAACTCAAGAAACCCGACTACTCTCCCCCCCAGGACAGTCAGTTCAAGCTCGTCAGGAAAGGGGTCGGCGACTACCTTTTGCTGACGAAGCATTGAGGCTCGAGCAAAAGGACGCACAAACATGCGCCACCCGATCTTCCTTGTCGCCCTTGCGGGCTGCGCGGTCGCACTCTCCGGCTGCATGGGCAACGGCAACGACGCCGAAGTCGCCCGCGCGATGAAGAGCGTCAATGCCATCGACGCGACGAACCTTTCCGACATCATGCTGACGGTGGCCGACCCGAATGAGGCCGTCACCTATTTTCAGCGTACCGCGAAGGAACATCCCGACCGGATCGACATCCGCCGCGGCCTCGCGAAATCGCTGATCCGGGCGGACAAACCGGCGCAGTCCGCGAAGGTCTGGCAAGAGGTGATCGCGATGCCGGGCGCGACCCCCGACGATCAACTGGGCCTCGCCGACGCGCAGCTCCGCTCGAACGACTGGGCAGGCGCGAAGAAGACGCTCGCCACGATCCCGCCCACCTATGAGACATTCGACCGCTACCGGCTCGAGGCGATGGTCGCCGATAGCGAAAAGCAGTGGAAGAAAGCCGACAGCTTCTACGAGACCGCGGCCGGCATGACCACGAAACCCGCGGCGATCTACAACAACTGGGGCTTCTCGAAGCTCACCCGGGGCGATCCCGCCGGGGCCGAGAAGCTGTTCAAGGAGGCGTTGACCTACGCGCCCACGCGCTTCACCTTCAAGAACAATCTCGTGCTCGCGCGCGCAAGCCAGGGCAAGTACGACCTGCCGGTGATCCAGATGACGCAGACCGAGCGTGCGCAACTGCTCTACACTGCGGGGCTCGCGGCGATCAAACGCGGTGACGTGACGATCGGGAAATCGTTGCTTCAGGACGCGATCGACACCAACCCCCAGTATTTCGCCGAGGCCGACCGGGCTCTCAAGGCGCTCGACTCGACGCCTTCGGCGGCGGTGAAAGGCTGAGGCCAGTGCTCGGCCTTTCGCCTCAAGCCTCTGCCCTCGTCTTTCTCGTGCTGATCACGCCGATCTGCGGCTGGGTCGTCTTCACCGATCTGAAATTCATGAAGATCCGGAACAAGGCGGTGCTTGCGCTCCTTGGGGTCTTCGCAGTTGCGGGTCCGTTTCTGCTGCCGCTCGATACCTATGCCTGGCGCTGGAGCCATGCTCTGGTGGTCTTCGCGATCGGGTTCGTCCTCAACCAGATCGCCCATTTCGGCGCCGGGGACGCGAAATTCGCCGCGGCCGCCGCGCCCTTCTTCTCGCATGCGCCGCTCGATATCGAACTCGCGATCCTTCTTCTCTGCGTCCTTCTTCTCGCCGCCTTCACCGCACACCGGATCTTGCGCGCGGTGCCCGGCATTGTCGCGATGGCGCCCGATTGGGTGAGCTGGAAGCGCAAGGATTTCCCGTTCGGCCTCGCGCTCGTCGGCACGCTCTGGGGTTATCTGCTGATCGTCGCGCTCGCCTGAGCCGTCGGCGCGTCAGAGCCTCCGCGCGGCGCGGTCAGACCGAAGAGAATGAACGCCTGATTGCGCATCACCTGATCGAGTTTCCACCCCCGCCCGAGCGCCGTGTTGACGAGCACGTTGCGTGACTGAAGGATGTTCGGACAGAGCGGCACCAGGAGGTAATCGGCATTCTCCATTCCCGGGGTGCCGGAATAGTACCACGGCGCGGCCCCCTCGACCGGCGGGAAATCCCCGTACATCCAGAGCGCTGAATACAGATCCGCGGTCACGATGCGCTTGCCCGCATAGCCCGCCTGCATCAGATCATCCGCAGCCTTCTCGAACCACGCGTTGAAACCACCCTGGCTTTCGCATCCCGGGAGTTTCTCGCCATTGATCTCGATCGGCTTCTCGAGAGGCTCGCCCTCGCTGCCGGTCGCCCTGCTCGGGTCTTCATAGCGATCGGCGAAGGTTTCGTAAGGCTCGCCGGGGTCGTCCCAACCTTGCGTGACGACCACCTTGTAGGCACGCGGTGCGGCGACCAGAACGTCGCTTCCCCGAGGCCCCATTCTGGGAAGCAGCGGCACCTGCTCCGTCGCGTGGTCGGCAAAGAGCCGCAACGGGCTCCACGCCATGTTGAGCACCGAGGGGAGGATAAAGGCCAGAGCGGCAACGCCGTTCACCAGAAGAAGCTGCCGCAGGGGCCAGCCGAAGCGGTTGGCGAGGCCTTCTTCCGGGCGCAGGAGGAACGCGAACAGGCCCAGCAGCATCAGCCATTGGGGATCGTTGCCGTAATTCTGATAGGTCACATAGAAGAAGGAGGGGGCAAGCAGCAACAGAGCCAGACCTTCGGTCAGCCGGCCGGCCTGGCGCAGGAAGATCACCGTCGCCATCAGCACCCACGACCCGCCCAGGTAGGCGGGCGCTCCAACGATTCCCGCAAGCGGAAGCCCCGGCGCCGCCCGCGTGACGGATTGCGCCACGTCGATCAGGTCGCGGAGATAGGCAACCCAGTAGCCCGTGCCGAGCAAGGCGGTGGTCACGGCCAGAACCGCCAGACCGCTGAGCGTCGCCGCGAGGATCATCACCTTTCCGCGGCGTGCGATCAGGATGAGCAGGACCGGGGGAAAGAACGCCACCGCATAGGTCGCCTTGAGAAGTGCGAGCGCCGCGAAGGACAGCCCGATCAGCGCGCCGTCGAGCCAAGGGCGCGCATGGCCCTTCGGTTCGAGCATCGCAAGGGGGAGCGCGATGAAACTCAGCGCCCAGGCCCAACGGTTATAGGACATCGACAGCGAAATCGCCGCGTTGGAGGTGCCATGCACGAGCGCGAGGATCTCGATCAGCACCAGCGCCGCATAGGCCCACGCCGTCCAGCCGGCGAAACGGGAGGTCGCGACCCGCAGGATCGGCAGGAAAAGCAGAACGGCAAGCGTCGCCTGTGCCGCGGCGAAGGCCATCCCGAACCCGAGACCCGCCTTGACGAAAACCGCGATCGGAAGCACCGAAAGGATCCCGAGCGGGGTCATGAAATCCAGATGCGGAAGGAGCCCCTTTTCGGCGATGCGGAACACCATATCCGCGAGCTGGAGCGCATCGCCCTCATGCTTGCCGAGGATCAGGGCGCCCTTGAGGAAGGGGAGAACGCCCAGCACGACCGAAAGCACGGCCATTGCGACAGCCAGACGGACCGGATTTGTACCGGTTTCTCGACAATCCTGCATCAATGCCCCTTCGTTTCGCGGTTTTTCCACCTTTTGGCCACAATAGCCCTGCAAATTGCAGCTTGGAAATGGTTTTGGACACCAATTGCGACGATGCGATGGCGTCACGAAGGAAAACCATGAACGACGGCATGACCTGCGATCAGGGGCGGGAAAGGGGAACGAGAAGATGAACATGATGGCCGCGAATGTCATCGCACCGAACCAGCCGCGCACGCTGGAGGATACCGGGCTGAACCCGGTGATGATGCGGGATCTGCTGCTCAAGACGATGTTTCGCAGCAATACCGATACGGCCTCGGCCCTGTCGAAGCTGCTCTGCCTGCCGATCACGCTCACCCAGGATCTGATCGACATGTGCCGCAAGCAGGGGCTCGTCGAGGCGATGGGCACGCTGCACGCCAATTCGGGCGGCGAGATGGGCTTCCAGCTTTCCGATACCGGCAAGGCCCGTGCGCTCGATGCGCTCGGCCAGTCGGAGTATTTCGGCGCGATGCCCGTTCCCCTGACGATGTATCGCGAGCAGGTCAAGCGTCAGTCGATCCGCAACATCCAGCTCTCCCGCCAGCAGCTTCTGGGTGCGATGGGCCACCTGGTTCTCCCGCCGACCCTGATCGACCAGCTCGGACCGGCGGTCTCCTCGGGCCGCTCGATCCTGATGTACGGCCCGCCCGGCAACGGGAAATCCTCGATCTCGAACGGCATCCGCGACGCGATCGGCGACAATATCTATATCCCGCGCGCGGTCGAATATGCGGGCCAGGTGATCACCGTCTTCGATCCGATCGTGCACACGCCCGCCCCGCTGCCCGAAGAAGATCCGATGGCGCTGCGCAAGCGCGGCGTCCAGTTCGACAACCGCTACGTCTATTGCGAGCGCCCCACCGTCATCACCGGTGGTGAGCTCTCTCTCGACATGCTCGATCTGAAATACAACGCGACCGCGCGCACCTATACCGCGCCCCTCCAGCTCAAGTCATCGGGCGGCGTCTTCATCGTCGACGACCTCGGCCGCCAGGCCGAACCGCCGCAGAAACTCGTGAACCGCTGGATCGTCCCGCTCGAGGAAAACCGCGATATCCTCTCGCTGCAATCGGGCGAGAAATTCGAGGTTCCCTTCGATACGCTGGTGATCTTCTCGACCAACTTCCACCCCAACGAGATCTTCGACAAGGCGGCGCTGCGCCGGATCTTCTTCAAGATCAAGATCGACGGGCCGGACCAGGCGGGCTTCCTCAAGATTTTCCAGATGGTCGCGAAGAAGCGCAACATTCCGCTCGACGAGAAGGCGCTGCTGCACCTGCTCAAGGTCAAGTACCCCACGATCGACAATATCTACGCGAACTACCAGCCGATCTTCCTGATCGACCAGATCATCTCGATCTGCGAGTTCGAGGGCATCCCCTACCAGATGACGCCCGAGCTGATCGACCGTGCCTGGTCCAACATGTTCGTGCGCGAGGAAACCATCGTTCACTGAGCCCGCTCCCCGGCCCCGATGCGAAACGCCGTCCCCGGATCGGAGGACGGCGTTTTCCGTTTCGGCAATTGCCTGGGATCAGGCGGTCAGCCCTTCCGGCTCCGGCAGGTTGTTCGCACGGCAGCAGGCAGTGACGGTGTTTGCCAGCAGGCAGGCGATGGTCATCGGCCCGACCCCGCCCGGAACCGGGGTGATCGCCCCTGCGACCTGCGCGGCGCTTGCAAACTCCACATCACCCACGAGGCGGGTCTTGCCCTCCCCCTTCTCGGGAGCAGGAACCCGGTTGATACCGACATCGATCACCGTCGCGCCGGGCTTCACCCAGTCGCCCGGAATCATCTCCGGGCGCCCCACGGCGGCGACGAGGATATCGGCAGTGCGGCAGACCGCGGCCAGATCCTTCGTCCGGCTATGGGCGATGGTCACGGTGCAGCTGTCGCGCAAAAGGAGCTGGGCCATCGGCTTTCCGACGATGTTCGAGCGTCCCACGACCACGGCATTGAGCCCCGAGAGGCTTCCCAGATGATCGCGCAGCATCATCAGGCAACCCAGCGGCGTGCAGGGCACCATCGCCTTCTGCCCGGTCCCCAGAAGCCCGACATTGAGAATGTGGAACCCGTCCACGTCCTTCGCCGGATCGATCGCGTTGATCACCTTCTCGTCGTCGATATGCCCGGGTAGCGGCAATTGCACGAGAATGCCATGCACTGCCGGATCGGCATTGAGCCGCTCGACCAACGCCAGAAGATCGGCCTCGCTCGTCTCGGCGGGCAGGCGGTGCTCGTAGGAATTCATCCCCGTCTCGAGCGTCTGCTTGCCCTTGTTGCGCACATAGACCTCGGAGGCCGGATCATCGCCGACCAGCACCACGGCGAGACCCGGCGTGATCGCGTGCACTTCCTTGAGGCGGCTCACATGGCCCGCAACTTTCTCGCGCACTTCGGCCGCGAAGGCCTTGCCGTCGATGATCTTCGCGCTCATGCCTGATCCCCCTTGCCCAGAACCTTCTCTTCTTCGGCGATGAAATATTCGATCATCTCGTGCCAAAGCCGCTCGGCGAGCGCGGGGTCGAGCCCCGTCTCGACCGCCATCTGCTTCACATGCGACTTAACCGCCTCGACCCGGTCGGGCAGACGCGCAGCCAGACCGTCGCGTTGCTTGATCTGCGCCACCCGCGACACGATCTTCGCGCGATCCGCGAGGCGCGCGATCAGCTCGGCGTCGAGAGCGTCGATCATCTCGCGCGCCTGCGCGAGGGTCTCGATACGGGAGGCGTCAACCATCACTCGCTCCGTTCTGCTGGATTCCCGCCCCCTATCGCACCTCGCCGGGCAAGGCTCAAGCCCGCTCGGGTCAGAACAGCCCCTCGATCCGCCCTTCGTTATCGAGGCCGATCTTCTCGGCGGCAGGATGGCGCGGCAGACCGGGCATCGTCATGATCTCGCCGCAGATCGCGACCACGAAACCCGCCCCCGCCGCAAGCCGAACTTCCCGGATCGGCAGGGCGTGCCCCGTGGGCGCCCCGATGAGTGTCGGGTCCGAGCTGAAGGAATACTGCGTCTTGGCCATGCAGACCGGCAGGTCGCGATAGCCCGCGGTCTCCCACTCGCGGAGCTGGTCGAGCACCTTGCGATCCGCGATCACCTCGCCTGCGTGATAGATGGTCCTCGCGATCGTTTCGATCTTCTCGAAAAGGCCCATCTCGTCGGGATAAAGCGGAGCGAACTCGGAGGGCGCCTCGGTCAGCTCGGCGACCTTCCGCGCCAGGGCTTCCGCCCCTGCCCCGCCATCGGCCCAATGGGTGCACAGCACCGCCTCGACCCCCTGCGCCTCGGCGGCGGCGCGGATCGCGTCGATCTCGTCCTCGGTATCGGTGGTGAAATGGTTGATCGCGACGACCACCGGCACGCCGAAGCGCCGGGTATTGGCGATGTGGCGCGCGAGATTGGCGCAG
Organism: Thioclava atlantica; assembly: GCF_000737065.1. GTDB lineage: Bacteria > Pseudomonadota > Alphaproteobacteria > Rhodobacterales > Rhodobacteraceae > Thioclava > Thioclava atlantica. The sequence goes on from NZ_AQRC01000004.1 coordinate 151,998, forward strand.
CCCGCATCAACGGCCGCCACATTCTCCTCGGCCAGATCCGCCTTCGCCACGCCGCCATTCATCTTCAGCGCCCGCACCGTGGCCACGATCACCGCCGCATCGGGCTTGAGCCCGGCCTTGCGGCATTTGATGTCGAAGAACTTCTCCGCCCCCAGATCCGCGCCGAAGCCGGCCTCGGTCACCACGTAATCGGCGAGCTTGAGCGCGGTCTGCGTCGCGATGACAGAATTGCAGCCATGCGCGATATTGGCGAAAGGACCGCCATGGACGAAGGCCGGGGTGGCCTCGAGGCTCTGCACGAGATTAGGCTGCAGCGCATCCTTCAAAAGCACCACCATCGCGCCCTGCGCCCCGATATCGGCGCAGGTGATCGGCGAGCGGTCGCGCCGATAGGCGACGACCATCCGGCCCAGACGCTCCTCCAGCTCCTCGAGATCGCGGCTCAGGCACAAACAGGCCATGACCTCGGACGCCACGGTGATGTCGAAGCCGGTCTGGCGCGGGAAACCGTTCGACACGCCACCCAGCGAGACCACAATATCGCGCAGCGCCCGGTCGTTCATGTCCACGACCCGCCGCCAGACCACGCGGCGCTCGTCGATCCCGAGGTCGTTGCCCCAGTAGAGGTGGTTGTCGATCATCGCCGCGAGCAGGTTATGCGCCGCCCCGATCGCATGGAAATCGCCGGTGAAATGCAGGTTCATCGACTCCATCGGAACGATCTGCGCGCGCCCGCCGCCCGCGGCCCCGCCCTTCATCCCGAAATTCGGCCCGAGCGAGGCCTCGCGGATGCAGATCGCCGCGCGCTTGCCGATCCGCTGCAATCCGTCGCCAAGCCCCACCGTGGTCGTGGTCTTGCCTTCGCCCGCCGGCGTGGGCGAAATCGCGGTGACGAGGATGAGCTTGCCGTTCTCGCGGCCCTCGAGCGCGGAAATGAACGCCGCGTCGATCTTGGCCTTGTCCCGGCCGTAGGGGATCAGGGCCACTTCGGGCAGGTCCAGCTTCGCGGCGATCTCGGGCATGGTCCGCAGCGTCGCTGCGCGGGCGATTTCGATATCCGTGGTCATCTCGCTCCTCCTCGGGATGCGAAGGTAACGATCTGGGAGCGAAGGGAAAGACGGGAAACGACGGACAGGCGGGCCAAATCGTCTCAGCCGCGCACGTCGTCGATCAAGTCCCACGGGCGCTGATCGGGAATATGCAGCCGCAAGGTGTCGCCGATGACGAGCCGCCCGGGACGCTCAACCCACGCGCTGACCCCGCGCCGCCCCTGAGCCGCGGGCTTGTAGCGTTTGCCCTTCTCGGGGTGATGTTGCTCGATCACTTTGCCCGGCAGCACGCAGGGCCGGTTCTCCATATCGACGATGAGCGTGAGCCCGGTCTCGTTCTGCAGCCGCGCCGAGGGCGGCAGATGCGTCAGGTCGGGCAGCCCGCGCAGCACGATCGACGCGCCGACCCAAGCCGGGTCGATCTCGGGGATGCCCATCGCGAAGGCGGTCTCGGCGAGTTCCTCGGCGGAGAGGATAGTCAACTGCCGGACATTGGCGATCTCGGTCCCCTTGGGATGCTGGTCGGTGACGCGCGAGCAGGAGGGGCGCGTGCGCCCCGCATGCCGCTCGCCCACCGGGCCGTCAAAGGTGAAATCCAGCTCCTCCACAGGCGTCGAGGACAGCCCGCCTTGAGCCGGGACATGGCCAAGCCAGACGACTTCGCCCTGGTAATGCGTCGGTTTCAGCGCGGCCATCAGCCCCCCAGAGCCAGCACGAGAAAGAGCCGGCGGAACGGGAACAGCACCCTTCCGTCGGCCTGCACAGGATAGACCTTTTCGAGCGCGGTTTCATAGCGGGCGATGAAGACTTGCGCCTCGGTGTCACCCAAGTGCTGCAGGAACGGCCGCATCGCGGTCGATTCCGTGAAGCGGCGCACCGGATGCGCCTCGGGCGTGGGCGCGAGTTGCTGGAGATATTCCGTGCTCCAGATGTCGATCCGACCGAGCGGCGCGAGCATCCGAGCGTAATCCACCGCTGGCGCCACGGGCGGTTCCCAGCCGGTGAAATCGAAACGGTCGGGGAACATCTCCTGCGCCAGTTCGCGCAGGATGCGATGCGACGGCGCGCCATGTTGCGCAGGCATCTGTACCGCCAGAACGCCACCCTCGCGCAGGGAACGCCCCAGACGCGGCAAGAGCGCGGCGTGATCGGGAAGCCAGTGCAAGGCGGCGTTGGAAAAGATCATCGCCGGCGGCTTGTTGGGCTCCCATGCGGCGATGTCGGCAAGGTCGCAGCGGTGATAGGCCCCGGTCGCCGCGGCGCGCTTGAGCATCGCCTCGGAATTGTCGACGCCCACGATCTTGCGCTTCGGGTAGCGGTGATTGAGCGCCTCGGCCACGGCGCCATTGCCGCAGCCGAGGTCGATGATCTTGCCGCGCTCGGGCAGTTCCGGGATGCGCGCGAGCAGATCGAGCGCGGGACGCAGCCTCAGGTCGCGGAAGCGCCCATAGGCATCGGGATCCCAGTCACTTCCGAGGGGCGTGTCTGTACCGGCTTCACTCACCTGTCCGGCCACCTGATCAGGTCGAGGGCTCGGGCGAGCTTTCGGTCCCGCCATCGCCCTTGTCCTTCTTCTTGGTGGTCTTGGGCAGCGCGGTCACCGAGGGCAGGCTCCCCGACGGGGTATCGTCGTCGCCGCCGCCGAGCACCTCGCCCGCAAGCACCTTGCGGATCTCCTCGCCGGTGAGCGTCTCGTATTCGAGAAGCCCCTGCGCGAGCCGCTCCCAGTCCTCGCGGCGCTCGGTCAGGATGCGGCGGGCTTCCTGGTATCCGCCCTCGATCAGGCTGCGCACCTCGTCCTCGATCAGTTCCTTGGTCTTGGTCGAGACCGAGAAGCCCGCGGTGTTGCCCTGATAGCCCTCATGGGCCTCGGCATAATCGATATTGCCGACCTTCTCGGACATGCCCCAACGCATCACCATCGCCCGCGCGATGGCCGACGCCTGCTGGATATCGCCTGCCGGGCCGTTCGAGACATGCTCCTCGCCCCATTTCAGGATCTCGGCCGCCTTGCCCGCCATGGTCATGGCGATCTTCTGCTTGGCCTCGTCCTTGTGGTAGTTGAGCTTGTCCATCTCGGGCAGCGACACGACCATGCCGAGCGCCTGACCGCGCGGGATGATCGTCGCCTTGTAGACCGGATCGCATTTGGGCAGCGATATCCCGACGATGGCGTGACCGGCCTCGTGATAGGCGGTCATTTCCTTCTGCTCGGGCGTCAGCACCATCGAGCGGCGCTCCACCCCCAGCATCACCTTGTCCTTGGCGTTCTCGAAATCCTCCATCGAGACGAAGCGGCGCCCGACCCGCGCGGCCATCAGCGCAGCCTCGTTGACGAGGTTCATGAGGTCCGCACCCGAGAAGCCCGGCGTGCCGCGCGCGATGGTGCGCAGATCGACATCGGGGCCGACCGGAACCTTGCGGGCATGCACCGAGAGGATCTTCTCGCGGCCCTTGATGTCGGGGTTGGGCACGTGGATCTGGCGGTCGAAACGGCCCGGACGCAGAAGCGCGGGGTCGAGCACGTCCTTACGGTTCGTCGCCGCGATGATGATGATGCCTTCGTTCGCTTCGAACCCGTCCATCTCGACCAGCAGCTGGTTGAGTGTCTGTTCGCGCTCGTCATTGCCCCCGCCGATGCCGACGCCACGGGCGCGGCCCACCGCGTCGATCTCGTCGATGAAGACGATGCAGGGCGCGTTCTTCTTGGCCTGCTCGAACATGTCGCGCACGCGGCTTGCGCCCACACCCACGAACATCTCGACGAAGTCGGAGCCCGAGATGGTGAAGAAGGGCACGCCCGCCTCGCCCGCAATGGCGCGGGCCAGAAGCGTCTTACCGGTGCCCGGAGGGCCGACCAGCAGCGCGCCTTTCGGGATCTTGCCGCCGAGGCGCGAGAATTTCTGCGGATTGCGGAGGAATTCGACGATCTCTTCGAGCTCTTCCTTGGCCTCGTCGATACCCGCGACATCGTCGAAGGTCACGCGGCCATGCTTCTCGGTCAGCAGCTTGGCCTTCGACTTGCCAAAGCCCATCGCACCGCCTTTGCCGCCGCCCTGCATCCGGTTCATGAAGAAGATCCAGATCCCGATGAGCACGAGGAACGGGAGCCACACGCCCAGAAGCGACATGAAGCCCGATTGCTGCTGCTTGATCACGCGCACCGCGACGCCCTTCTCGACCAGCTTGTCGGCGATCGGATCGTCGAGCGGCTTGATCGTCGTGAAGGTCGTGCCATCGGCGAGCTGATAGCGCACTTCCTCGCCATCGAGCTGGGCCGATTTCACCTCACCCTTGTCCACGGCGTCGATGAATTCCGAATAGGTCGCCTGGGAGGAGTTCATTGCCGTCTGCCCGTCACCGAAAAGGTTGAACAGGGCCAGAATCAGCAGGAACAGCACCGCCCAGAAGGCCAGATTGCGCGCATTGCCCAAGGGATATCCTCCAATCGTCTTGGGCGGCTGACCTCGGTCCGCCGCCTCGTTCCTGTGAAAATAGGCATTACGCGCTCGGGTTCAACGTCCAAATAGCCACGCCGTGAAAGCGCCGTGGCGAATCTGCGCTTTCCAGCCGGCCCCGTGCCCCGCGATCGGCGCCGCAACGAGCGCATCGCCCCGCCAGAGAGCCGGAGAGGCCAGGAGCGAGGCGCGCGGCAGGCCCGTCTCGCGCCATGCGGGGCATTGGCGCAACCCCTCGGCACCGAGCGCCGCGATCTCGAGCCCCTCCGCATCCGGGCCCTCGAGTCGCCAGCGGTCCCAGGGCTCGCTCGCGGCCACTCGCAGGCGGGCGACCGCGCTTGCCTCGCGCGCCAGGCGCAGCGCGTCGCCTTTCAGGGTAATCCGGCAACCGTGCAAGGTTCGGTCGGGTCGAGAACGCCAATCCTCGAGGAAGGCTTCCACCTTGGCCGCGCGTGGCGCGTAATCCGCCCCCGAGATCCACCGCAGCGCCGCCACGATCAGCCGTCGCTGCAGTTCCGGATCCGCCTCCGCGAAACCTGCGGCGTCGATCACGAGATCGCCCGAGACCTCGCGAACATGCGCCGCCACGAGCCTGGCGAGCATCCGGGCAAGCGCTGCATCCGCGGCGCGCAGATTGGCGATCACCCCGCCGAGGCTGTCAGGTGTCACGCCCAGCGGTGCGAGCGCCTGCAGGGCCTGCCGCGCCTTCACCCGGTCGAAACGGAGATCGCGGTTCGTCGGGTCCTCGACCCATGCCACGCCCTCGGTCTCGAGAAGCGCCCGCAAGGCCTGCCGGGTCTGACCCAGGAAGGGACGATGCCAGCGGATGCCTTCCGCCTCGAAGCGCGGGCGCATGCCGCAAAGCCCCTCGAGCCCCGCCTCGCGCCCGAGCCGCATCAGGAAGGTTTCTGCCTGATCGTCCCCCGTGTGACCGAGCGCGACATCCTCGATCCCCTGTTCGCGCGCCCAGGCCCCGATGAGGCGCAGCCGGGCGCGCCGGGCGGCATCCATCAGATTGCCCTTGGCCTCGCCGCCCTCCCATTTCAGGATCGCATGGGGAATGCCCCGCGCGGCGCAGAACCGACCGACAAAGGCGGCCTCCTCGGCGGCCTCCGGACGCAGACCGTGATCGACCGTCACCGCCGCGACCTCGTGATGGCGCGCGAGCAGGACCAGCGTCGCCATCGAATCCGAGCCGCCGGAAACGGCGACCCCGACACGCCGGGGCGCATCGGGGCCAAATGCAGTTCTCGCGATCTCGTCGAGCGTCACTGACATCCCAGCGACTGACGCGCCGTCTGGGCTTCCATCGCGGCAGAGGAGCCGGGGAAGCGCGTGCCCACCTGCCCCAGCGTGGTGCAGGCCTCGTTGGTCTGTCCAAGCTCGCCAAGCGCCTTGCCGAGATTGAGCAGATTGTCGCCCGCGCGCTTGCCCTTGGGATCGGAGGAGAACCCGTCGAGCCACGCCCGCGCGGCGCCCGCCGTATCCCCCTGCTTCTTCAGGGCCTGCCCGCGATAGAACATCGCATCACCCATGAGCGGCGAGCCGGGATAGGTTTCCTTGAAGGTCTTCAGCAGATCCGCGGCCGAGGCGAAGTCGCCTTGCTCGAACGCTTTCTTGCCGGCTTCGAAATCCGCCTTCTCGTTCACCGCGAGGTCCGGGCCGGGGCTGGAATCGGGCGCGGGCGCGGTGACCGACGGGGTCGCGCCCGCCGCATCGCCGCCACCCAGAGGTTTGGTCTTGCCGAGCGTGGAGATGTCGCAGCCATCTTCCATCTCGCAGACCCGGTATTCCAGATCGCCGATCCGGTTCGTGCCGTCGGCGACGACCCGGTTGATCCGGTTTTCCAGCTCCTCGACGCGGTCGGTCAGATGGCTGAGCGCCAGCTCCATCGAGTCCATCCGCTCCAGCGCCGAAGACCCGCCCGCCTGTTGCAGGCCGGCTGCTCCCGATGCCTTGAGCTGCTGACGCAGCCCGTCGATATTGGTCTGAAGCTGGCCGAGCTCACCCTTGATATCGGCCAACGTCTGGGCGCGGTCCGCATCCTGCGCCAGCACGGGGGCGGCGGCCAGAACCGCCGCACTCAGCAACAGAGCCCGCAACATGTCCGGTCAGCTCCCCATCGCCGATTGCGAGATCACGGTGACCGCGCGACGGTTCTGCGAGTAGCACTCCTCGGTCGAGCACAGCGCGAGCGGACGCTCCTTGCCATAGGAGACGGTGCGCAGACGGTTGCCCGCGACGCCCTGGCTGATCAGGAACTCCTGCACGGCCGAAGCGCGGCGCGCACCGAGCGCGAGGTTGTATTCGCGGGTGCCCTGTTCGTCGGCATGGCCTTCGATGATTGCGGTGTAGCCCGGGTGGCCCACGAGCCACGAAGCCTGCTGGGTCAGGATCCCGCGCGCCTGATCGGTCAGCGTCGACTGGTCGACGGTGAAGTGCACCATGTCACCGATGGTCTGCTTGAAATAGGCCGGCGAGTTCGGATCGCTGATGCTGCCCTGGGTGATGCCGCCCGCACCGCCCGGACCAAGCGCGCCGCCCGGCCCCACCGCGCCCGAGCCGTACTTGTCGGGGTTCGAACAGGCCGCAAGGCCGAGGATCGAGAGGGCCAGAGTGGCCTTAACTGCAAATTTCATGGGTTTCGCCTTTTTGAACTGCCCGTTTATGGGACGAATTTAACAGGTTCCGTGGCACTTGTCATTCCGCCCTCACGGCAGAAGCGGCGACCAGGCCGGATCCGAGGCGGGCCCCGGCGTGGGAGTTTTCTTCAGGTTGCGCCCCGAGATGTCGACCGAATAGAGCGCGGCCTCGCCCTGCGCGCCGGGGGTCTCGCGGGTGAACATGATGACGCGCCCGTTGGGCGACCAGGTCGGCCCCTCGTCGAGGAAGGACGAGGTCAGCAGCCGCTCTTCCGAACCATCGGTGCGCATCACCCCGATATGGAAGCGCCCCTGGTTCTGCTTGGTGAAGGCGATCATGTCGCCACGCGGCGACCAGACCGGCGTCGAATAGCGCCCGTCGCCAAAGCTGATCCGCGTCGCATCGCCGCCCGCGACCGGCATGATGTAGAGCTGCTGCGTCCCCGAGCGGTCGCTCTCGAATACGATCCGCGAGCCGTCGGGCGAGAAGGAAGGCGAGGTTTCGATCGAGGGCGAGGTGGTGAGCCGCTGGGTCTGCCCCGAGGCCACATCCATCATCCACAGGTCGGTATTGCCGTTCTGCTCCATCGAATAGACGATCTTCGACCCGTCCGGCGAGAAGCGCGGCGCGAAGGTCATGGTGCCGGGCACTTCCGGCAGGAGCCGCGCGCTCGCGGTCGCCACGTCGAGCATCTTGATGCGCGGGAAGCCGGTCTCGAAGGTGGTGTAGAGCACCTTCGTCCCGTCGCGCGAGAAACGCGGTGCGAGCACGATCGTCGAGGCATCGGTCAGGTAGGTGACGTTCGCGCCGTCGTAATCCATCACGGCGAGCCGCTTCTGACGGTTGCCCTTCGGGCCACTCTCGGAGACGAACACGACGCGGCTGTCGAAATAGGGCCCCTCGCCGGTGATGCGCGAATAGACGACATCGGCGACCTTGTGCGCGAGCCGGCGCCAGCTTGCCGGGGAGGCCGCGAGCTGCTGCCCGTCGCCCATCTGCTGTCCCGAGAAGACGTCGAAGAGGCGGAACTTCACCGCGACCTTGCCGCCCTGCATCGAGACCGCGCCCACGATCAGCGCCTGCGCGTTGATCGCCTGCCAGTCGGAATATTTCACCGAGGTATCGAAGGCTGAGATGTTCTGGATATAGGCGGATTTCGGGATCTCGCGGAACAGCCCCGTGCCGGTGAGGTCGTTCGAGACGACCTGCGTGAGCTGCGAGGCCATATCGGCCGCATCCGGCGTCTCGGGGATGAACCCCGCGATCGCGAAGGGCAGAGGCTCGATCACACCATCGGTGATCGTGATATGCAGCGGTTCCTGATCCTGTGCGAAGGCCGCGACCGGCCCGATCAGCAGCGCCGCCAACATGGTCAGAACGAAACGCATCATGTCACACTCCCTTTCCGGGCCTTGCCCGGTTTGTAACGCGTAAATGCCCGTTTGCGCATCACAACCCCATGACAGCGCGCGGATAATTGCCGATGAGGACTCATTTCATCCTCATTTTTTCGGGATTGAAATCGATCTCGATGGTTTTCCAGCGGCCGTATTTGTCGGCCGGCAGGGGGAAGCCGTCAGCGCCGCAGCGCACGATCGCGCGCTTGCCCGCCTCGAAGGCCTGCTTGACGGCATCTCCCGAACCGCCCGACGAGCCGACCAGCTTGATCGAGCTGATGATCGGGTGTCCGTCCGGCTGCATATCGACCGAGACCGTGACCGTGGTGCGCAGCGCGTCCGAGCTCAGCGCGCCCACGTTCCAGCACTGTTTCACATCGACGATCAGCGCATCCTTCTCGCCCGCGGTGATGGGCGGGCCGACCGGGGCGCTGCCCGTGCCGCCCGAACCCTCGCCGCCCAGAGCCGCCGCGAGCGCGTCGTTCACCGCCGCCTGACGCTCCTGCGTCTTGGGCTGGCTCTTCGCGGTTTCGGTCTTGTCCGGCGTCTCCGGTTTCGCAGGGGTCTCGGGCTTCGCGGGAGCCTCGGGTTTTGCAGGCGTGTCAGGCTTTGCCGCGAGCTCGGGCTTCGGCGGCGCGGGCGGCTTGGGCTTGTTCGCGGGCCGGGGCGAGCTCAGCGGTGCGGAGCTTTCCTGCTTGTCCACGGTCTTCGTCGCCTCGGTCACGATCTCCGTCGTGGCCTCGGGCGGCGCGGTGGCTTCCTTGGGCTTCTCGACGACCTTGTCGGGCGCGGCTTCGGGTTTCGGCGCCTCCTGCGGCTGCGCGGTCGGCGAGGTTTTCGCCTCCGGCGGCGGCTCGGGGGCGGGCGTCGGCGCCACGCGCGGCGCGGCCTTCGGCTTGGGGGCCGGCGCGATGTCGGGCGTGACCGTCGGCGAGGGTTCCTCGACCGGCGGCTGGATCTGCGCGGGCGCCTCGGCCACGTCGGCCGGCGGCTCGGGCGGTGCCTTGAGCGCGCTCACATCGGGCTGGGCATCGGGTTTCGGCGTCGGTTCGGGAAGCGCCTGCGGCTTCGGCTCGGGCTTCGCCTTCGGCTCGGGGGCGGGCTTGGGCGGAGGCGCGGCGTCCTTGGGCGGCTCGACCGGTGCCACGGGCGCGGTGGGCTCGGGTTTCGGCTGCGGCGCATCCTTCGGCGCAGAGGCCATCAGCGCGTTGAAATCCTTCTCGGACATCACCGCGACCTGACTGATGACGACAGGCTCGTTGGGCTTTGGATGGAACCATTGTCCACCCGTGACGACCCACAGGATCACCCCCACATGGAGCGCCGCCGATAGGCCATACCCAATCTTGTCCGCCCGGTTCATAGGATCGTGCCCTCCGGGCTCAGTTCCCTGCCGGAGCCGTCAGCTGCGGCCCCCCGGTATCGGTGACCAGAGTGATGTTCGAGAACCCGGCGCTGTTGAGAGCGCCCATCACCTCCACCACGCTCGAATAGGAGATCTTGCCATCCGCGCGCAGGAAGATCTTGTCGCTCTTGCGCTCCTTCGAGATCGCCTGAAGGCGCGAGACCAGTTCTCCCTCCGGAACTTCCGAATTCATCAGCGAAATCTTCCCATCCGCCTGGATCGAGACCGTCAGCGGCGTCTCCTGCTCGGTCGGCACCGCCTTGGCCGCGGTCTTGGGCAACTCGAGCGGGACGCCCACCGTCATCATCGGCGCCGCGACCATGAAGATCACCAGCAGCACGAGCATCACGTCCACCATCGGCGTGACGTTGATCTCGCTCATCGCGGCATGGCGCGACCCGCCGCGCCGGCGCCGCGAGCCTCCCGATCCGCGTTTGACAACCCCTGCGCCCATGTCAGCCGTCCAACTGCCGCGACAGGATCGTCGAGAACTCGTCGGCGAAGGCTTCGTAGCCCGCCGCGATCCGGTCGGCATCGGCCGAGAGCTTGTTGTAGAAGATCACCGCCGGGATCGCGGCGAGAAGACCGAGCGCGGTGGCGACGAGCGCCTCCGAGATGCCGGGCGCCACGACCGCGAGCGAGGTGTTCTGCGAGATCGCGATCTCCTCGAAGGCGACCTTGATCCCCCATACCGTGCCGAACAGGCCCACGAAGGGCGAGATCGAGCCCACGGTCGCCAGGAAGGTCAGCCCATAATTGAGCCCCTCGGTCGCCTTCTGGATCGCAACATCCATCGAGCGCTCGATCCGGGCCTGCGCACCTGCGATCAGCTCGCCATCCTGACGGTGCGAACGCCGCCATTCGAGCATGCCCGCCGCGAAGATCTGCTGGCTGGCCCCCTCGGGCGTCGGGCCGATCTGGTCGAAGAGCTCGTCGAGCGGCTCCCCCGACCAGAAGGCGCGATCGAACCGTTCGGCCTCGGCGCGGGCGGCGCGATAGGCGATGAACTTGCGAATGATGATCGCCCAGGACCAGAAGCTGGCCAGGACGAGAATGATCATCACGAGTTTGACGGTAAGCGAGGCACGCAAGAAAAGCGCCAGCAGAGAGAAATCGATCTCCTGCGCCATCGCAAGGGAAGAATGGTCCATGGGTACTGCTCGCCGTTTGGGGCCACGTTCTCGAGGCTCTGATTACACGCGATTCTAACCGAGCGGTAAGAGGAACACCATAACAACAATGTCACCCGGCAGCGTGGAACCGGCGATTCAATGCAGTTTCGGTGCGAGTTTCGCCCGGATGTCGGCGGGAAGCCGCTGAGGCCCACCCGCCTCGTTCAGACAGACGATGGTCACCGTGGCCGAAAACAGCGTCTCGCCGTCGCGCATCACCGCCTGTTCCATCACGATCCGCGCCCCCGTCTCGGCCGCGAGCTCGGTGGTGACGGTCAGCTCATCGTCGAATTTCGCGGGCCGAAGGTAATCCGCCTCGACCCGGCGCACCGCGAAGACGATCCCGTGATCGGCCTTCAGAGCGACCTGATCGACCCCGAGGGCGCGGATGAATTCCGAGCGCCCGCGTTCGATGAATTTCAGGTAGTTGGCATAATAGACGATCCCCGCGAGATCGGTGTCCTCGTAATAGACTCGGATCGGGAATTCATGCCGGCCCCGCAGCGCCGGCGATGCCGCTTTGCGCCCCTTGTCCTCGACTGCCATCCTGCTCGCTCCTTTCGAAAACCGCTCGCCGCCTGCGTCGGCTCAACGCGTCCCGGAACCGATCTGGGCACGGTAGATCTCGATCAGTTTGCGTGCCTCGTCGCGAATGTCGAAATGCGTCTCGACATGGCCGCGCGCCGCTGCGCCGAATTCCGAAAGCCGCGCCGGGTCCGATAGCAGCCCGGCCACCGCCGCGCGCAACGCCTCGGCCGATCCGGGCTCGACGACGAACCCGGTCCGCCCTTCCGCGATCAGTTCGCGAAAGGCACCGACATCGGAGGCGACGACGGGCACGCCGCAGGCCATCGCCTCGAGCGGGGTCAGGCCGAACCCCTCCCACCGCTGCGGTGCGACATAGACGTCAAGCACGCGGTACCAGTCGGGCATCTCCCAGACCGGCACCTCCTCGAGAAACCGGATCCGTCCCTCGAGCCCTTCCGCCGCCACCTTGCGCTTGAGCCCTTCGAGAAATCCCTCGTCCTTCTGGGTCGCCCGGCCGATCACGATCGCGGTGAGCCCCTCGAAGGCCCGGCACAGTTCGATCGCGCTCTCGACGAAGAGATCGGTGCCCTTCTGCGCGCGGATCCGCCCGAAACAGCCGATCAGCGCCCCCTCGACCGGCAAGCCCAGCCTGGAGCGGATATCCGCACGATCGCTCGGCGGCGAGAACTGCTCGTTGTCGATCCCGTGATAGATGACGTCGGAGGGCCGCTCGAGATAGGCCGCGGTCTTCTCCGAGGTGGAGATCACCGCATCCATCTTCGCGATGAGCGTGCGCGTGAAGCCGGTATGATGACGCTGCGAGGCGGAGGTGAAGACGAGCTTGAGCCGCTTGCGCAGCACGTCGCGCAGCAAGAGCCCCACGACCATCTCGACATTGCGCCGCGCATGCCAGACCCGCCAGCCCGAGGGTCCGCTGCGGCGCATGGTCAGGAGCGACCAGAAAGACACTTGCGGGATATGCTCGGGCAGGCTCGGCGCGACCGCCGCGACCGCGATCGACTGCGCCTGGATCGGCACCAGCCGGACGACGGTCGCGGTTACGCCCGACAGACGCCGCTTCAGGTTCGGGACGAGCACGTCGATCTTCTCAACTGAAACCATCAGGCCCTCAAATCCGCACCGGTGCAGCCGCGGCGCTTGCCCGGAACCTCCGGCCAATCCGCCATCTCCTGTTGCCATCATTCACCGCGACAGGCAATCGCCCGGCCGCTTGCCCGGCGCGGAGCCGCCCGTCTCAGGCCTGCTCGCCCTCATCGAGATCGGCTTCCCCGACCTCCCGGCTCAGATCGCGCACCGCCTGCGCGGCTTCCTCCTGGCGCAGCCCCGCCCGTGCCGCGAGCCGCAACGCATGGCTCGGCTCCTTCGCGACCGCGGGCATGACCGGATCGTATCCCGCCGCGATCACCGCCGCGATCTCGGGACGCAGGACCGTCACCCCGCGCGCCAGCGCCAGCGGCGATTGCTTGGCGAAAGCCGTATCCGACCAGAGCAGGATCATCTGCACCGCCTGGCTGAGCGCGATCACCTCGGCCGGCACCTCGTCGAGCCCCGCATCCATCCGCACGAAGCTAAAGCAGGCCCGGATCGCGCCCGCCTCGTCGAAACGGAACACCCGGTACTGGTTCGCGCCCTGGTCGTCGAGCCGGGCCACGAGATCCTGCAGCCCGTCGATCAGGTGATCGAGATTGGGAACCTCTAGAAGCTCCTGCCAGTCGCGGAAGAAGAAGATCATCAGATTGGCGCCCAGTTCGGGATCGGTGTCGGACATCTTGTGCCCCGCTAGCGCGACCACCGCCTCGACCGCACCTTTCACCGTCGCGAGCGTCGCCGCCTCGACCCCGAAGACGACCGGCACGATCGGCCGCCCCCAGCGCGCGAAGAGATACTCGCCCGAGGCCCGGGTGAAGAGCGCCTCCACCATGTCATTCGTGATCTGCGCCGTCTCCACCATGCAGCCTCCCTCGCTTGCGCGGCTCCAACCTAGGGGATCGCGGCCAGGGGCGAAAGGGGCCCTCTCCGAAGAGAAACGGGGTGAGGTGCCATCAGCGCCTCACCCCGAGCAAAAAGCCGGGCACCTCTGCCTCACCCCAGCCCAAGGTCGGGGCTGCGATCACTTCGGTTATTGCCTCCCGAGGAGTCAGCCACCGCGAAGCGAGAGGTTCAGCTCCCGCAGCGGGGCCAATTCTTTCTCGGACATCAGCGCGACGCCGTTCGTCATTTCATGCAGCTCTTCGATGAGCGCGCGCGCCTCTTCGGTTTCGGCCCGTCCGATCTCCTTGGAAGGATGCGCGAAAAAGCCGAAGGACCGCGATTCCTTGCCGATGGAGATCACCTTTCCGTATCGCAGCCCGAACTCTGCGGCTTGGCCGAGCACGTTGCTTTCGTCTTGATCCGCGAGGTCAGACCAGTCGCAAATTCCGGTATGCGCGATGGCCCACTGGACCGCCGGATCGACGAAAACAAGGCCGTTTTCGCTATAGTAATCGACCCATGACTGTGGATAGGTCTGATAAAGCAGTGTAGGGTTGGCAAAGCGTATGTGCAGTCCCAAAGCGAATTTCCAGTCCGAGATCTCACTCAGACGTTGCAAGCCCTGGCGCATTGTGTGCACGTTGATCATGCAAAAACCCTTGAATTCATTTGAAGATGACTCTTTGAAGAAGTCCCGTAGAAAAAGACCTGATCTCGTCGAGCCGCTCATCCGTAAAGACTACGGCCCACTCGGTCACAATGGAAGCGCCGAACGGTATGAACCTTAGTGATTTTCAAAGTCTTTTCGCCGAACTCGCACCTGCAGGCTGTTACGTCGCCTTGCGGGTCGGCTTTTACGCGCCGGAAGCCGAGTTGAACCTGTTCCCGGCCGAGTGGATCGACCACTATACTCTTTCCGGACATGCGCTGGCCGATCCCCTCTTGCGGTGGTGTCAGGAAAATGCGGGCTACGCACGCTGGCGGGACATCGACGGATTGGCCGCCACCCGCGTCATGCGCGACTATCAGTCTTTTGGCTATACATTCGGGAGCGTCGTGTCGATCCGTGGGACGCTTTCGATGCCCAAGCGGAGCCTGGGGATCTTCGCGCGCTCTGACCGGGACCTGCTGGATTCCGAGATGGAGGAAATCCAGAAGAGCCTCTCGCGCATCCATGCCTACGAACCCAAGGCGCTGACGGATGCGCAACTGGAAGCACTTCAACTCTATTCCAGGGGCTATCTCCAGAAAGAGATTGCCTACAAATTGCAGATCTCCGTCGGTGCGGTCAAAGCGCGGCTCCGGGGCGGTGCGGACCGCCTCGAGGCCAGGACGCTGAGGGAAGCCGCCCACATTGCCGCAAGCCGAGGGCTTCTCTGACGCGTCGCGTTAGGATACCCCTTGAACTTGTGATAGACATCGGATGGGAGATTGCGCATGGCAATCTGCAAATCCTTTTTGGTGGACGAACGAGTTGGACCTCGTCCATTTGGGCAGGACGCGTGAATGGATATCATCGACCTGGGCTCTGTGCCGTCGAGTTCGGAGAACTACGTTTGCTACATTGAACAAATGTGCGACACTCTGGGCCTCGATTTCGGCTCCTACGCGTCTGTAAACCCCGTGACGGGGGCAGTCGTCGGGTACGCCAACTACCCGGACCCGTGGAAAACCCACTACATGACTCGCAATTTGCATCGGGTGGATCCCACCCTGCAAAAAGCAAGCTTGAGCATCGCACCAGTGGATTGGCAGCGGTTCGAAAGGGACCAGAAATTCAAGTCGGTATTCTTTGCGGCGGAGGATTTCGGGATCACGGCTCAGGGTTTGACGGTCCCAATTCGCGGCCCCTATGGCGATCGTGGCTTGCTCTCGGTGACGCGGAACTGCTCGCAAGAGGAATGGGAAAAGCTCAAGCGCCATATTATGGGCAATCTTCAGACCGCGGCTGTCCATCTGCACGACTCGATTATGCGTTCGACCGGTCTCATTGGCGCCTTGGGATATCCGGCACTCTCGTCCCGGGAAAAAGAGATTTTGCAGTGGACCGCGGCGGGAAAACTTCAGCAGGAAATCGGCGATATATTGTCGATTTCGTATCGCACTGTCGAAATCCATTTGCGATCAGCACGATACAAACTTGGCGCAGTCACCACCGTCCAAGCGGTAGGCCGAGCCATCGGAATGGGGCTGATCCACCCGAGTTGAGCGCACGCAATGTGAGCGTTTCTGCCACTCAAGGTTGCAACCAATTCGATGGGTTTAACGGCGTGAATCCGGAATTGTTTTACATCCGAAACTGCGGGGAATTGCGCTGACCTCGCGCATTCATGCAGCACCAAGGGCGCGAAAAACATCACGCGCGAGATTAAGAAACTGGCCCGTTGATTTCGGACTGACGGCGAAAATCGACGCCCTTTGTGCCGCTTTCGCCTTTCCGCGCGCTTCCAAAAACTGAGCCTCCCTGCCATTCGTTTGGCACACGCTCGTACGATGATTTTCGGTCGAAAAAAGCAGACGCCCGAATAACATTTACACGCAATGGTTGTGTTCCGCCAAGCTTTCCAAATCCATCAGGCCCGCCCCCAAGCAAGCACTTAGGGATTTCCCTTATTTCCAGCTCCCGGCATCGAGAATTATAAATCTTAACCATAACGCAATCGGGGCTATCACAATGATCATCATCGTCGACTCTCTCAATGCTCACGAATATCCGGACCTTCTCAAACAGATGCACGAGCTCAGAGCGCGGGTCTTCAGCGGAAGGCTCGGCTGGGACGTCAAGGTTGTCGATGGCATGGAACGCGATGCTTTCGACGAGTTGGATCCTGCCCACGTCATCAGCATCGATGACGAAGGCCGCGTTGTCGGCTGCATGAGGCTTCTGCAGACCACCGGTCCTCACATGCTCTCCGACGTCTTTTCCTGCCTTCTCGATGGGGAGCCCCCCATTCGCAGCCCGCTGGTCTGGGAAGCTACCCGCTTCTGCGTCGACACCAATGTGCTCGTCCGTGGGGCGGCGCGGAACTCGATCTCCTACGTCACGAGCGAAGTGATGATCGGCGCGTTTGAATACGGCATGGCCGCGGGCATCACGGATGCTGTCGCCGTCATCGACCCTGTCATGAACCGCGTGATGAAACGCTCGGGCAACGCGCCTTATGGCTACCTCGGTTCGCCCCATCCCATGGGCAAGGTCACGGCGCTCGCCGCTCTCATGGATTGTTCGGAAAAACGCATCGCTCAGATCCGCGAGTTTTCGGGCATCCATCACGACGTCTTCAGCGTTACCGCTCTGGAGGAAACCAGGCCATGACAGTCTACTCCAAATTCCCGAAACCCTATGCAGCGGCGGAGCGTATAGACGCCTCCAGCGAGCTCGCGTCACATCAATGGATCGTTCGTATCCTCGCTGAGATCGTCGAATATTCCGAGGCTCATCGCCTGGATGCAGTGGCGGATCCCCTGATCGCCGCTATCGAGGAAATCGCGCCCGCGCTGGCGAGCGGCAAGGTCGCGGATGAACCTGCAGTGTCCGATGGCGGAAGCCGCGGCGCACGGGAGCCTGCAGAGGTTATCCGTTTCCCCAAAAAGAACTTGCGCGGATGAACCAGCAGCCCCCCGGGCCGAGCGCAACCTGACAAACCATTCGCGCCCACCCTCGAGGCCTGTGCAGACTCTCGAATACCGAAATTGCTGCTCGCCGCGCCAATCCTGCGACCGCCCCCCCTGCGATCCTGCATACCGATGCGCAGCGCGCGATTGCCGCTCGTGCGGTACGCTTCGATGAACTTGGGCAGCCTGCCACGTCGCGGCACCTCGCGATTGTTCGTGCAATGAGGCGCTGAAAACCGCCTCCGTCTTCCCCTCCATCTGGCGACAACCGCGACGGATCGCGCCCCCTCCACGTGATATTTGCGCATCTGTCTCAACCCCGAGGCATGGCGCCTCCATCTCCAGCACCGGAAAGAAGGCAGAATGACCAACCTGCCAAGTTCGGTCTGGCGTTTTCTTGTGATATCCGACCTGCCGACGATGCTCGTGGCGCGAGGCCAATAACGACCGGTCTCGGGGCCGAGCCCCGGTGATCTGCGCTTGCCGCCTTCGCGGGTCACGCCTATAAGGGCGGCATGTTCTGGCTGGCCCACTCCCCGCGAATTATTTGCCCGGCGCTCTGACGCGTCAGGGTAGCCGGGATATTGAGCCCACGCCTTAGGCGCGCTCCGTCGCGCGCCCACCCTTTCCCCGAGGACGACATATCCATGAGTTCCGACCAGACCACCGAGACGAGCGCCCCCGATTATCGCGGCACCGTCTTCCTGCCCAAGACCGAATTCCCGATGCGTGCGGGCCTGCCCGCCCGCGAGCCCGAATGGCTCGCGCGTTGGGAGAAAATCGGCATCTACGACCGGCTGCGCGAGAAGGCCGCGCGCGAGGGCAACCGCGCGCCCTTCACGCTGCATGACGGCCCGCCCTATGCCAATGGCCATCTCCATATCGGTCACGCGCTCAACAAGATCCTGAAGGATTTCATCACCCGTTCGCAGCAGATGATGGGGCGCGATGCGCGCTATGTGCCGGGCTGGGATTGCCACGGGCTTCCGATCGAATGGAAGATCGAGGAACAGTATCGCGCCAAGGGCCTCGACAAGGACGAGGTGGACGTGGTGGCCTTCCGCCGCGAATGCCGCGCCTTCGCCGACAAATGGGTCGATATCCAGCGCGAGGAGTTCCAGCGCCTCGGCGTCTACGGCAACTGGGCCGATCCCTACCTGACGATGAACTATCATGCCGAGGCGGTGATCGCCGAGGAATTCATGAAGTTCCTGATGAACGGCACCCTCTATCAGGGCTCGAAGCCGGTGATGTGGTCGCCTGTCGAGAAGACCGCGCTGGCCGAGGCCGAGGTCGAGTATCACGACCATACCAGCCACACGATCTGGGTGCGCTTCCGGGTACGCCGCGGCGGCAACGCCCCGATGCCCACCGAAGACCCGGTGGAATATGACGATGCGGATCAGGCGCTGCTGGCCGATCAGCTTCATCAGGCGGCGGTGGTGATCTGGACCACCACCCCCTGGACGATCCCGCAAAACCGCGCGGTCTCGTTCCACCCGTCGATCGCCTACGGCCTCTATCGCGTCGACGCGGTCGAGGAGAAATCGACCGCGACCGAGGGCGAGCTTCTGCTGATGGCCGATGCGCTCGCGCAGTCGGTGATGGATCAGGCCAAGGTCTCCGGCTTCACCCGCACCCGCGATGTCGGCGCGACGGAACTGGAAGGGCTCACGCTCGCCCATCCCTATGCCGGGGTCGAGGGCGCGAATGGCGAATGGGATTTCGACGTCCCCTGCCTGCCGGGCGATCACGTCACCGACGAGGCCGGGACGGGCTTTGTCCATACCGCCCCTTCGCATGGCGACGACGACTACCAGATGGGCCTCAAGTTCGGCCTGCCGATGACCTATAATGTCGAGCCCGACGGGACCTACCGCAAGGACCTGCCGCTGTTCGGCGGCGAGGCGATCATCGAGGCCGATGGCAAGGACGGCCCGGCCAACGTATCGAACATCAAGCAACTGGCCTGGGCCGGAGCGCTGCTGGCGAAGGGCAAGATCAAGCACTCCTACCCGCATAGCTGGCGCTCCAAAGCCCCGCTGATCTATCGCAACACGCCGCAATGGTTCGCCGCGATCGACCACAAGCTGGACGATGGCATGGGCGAGTATGGCGACACGATCCGCGCCCGCGCGCTGACCTCGATCGAAGAGCTGGTGACCTTCACGCCTGAGAAGGGCAAGAACCGCCTGCATTCGATGATCGAGAACCGCCCGGACTGGGTGCTCAGCCGCCAGCGCGCCTGGGGCGTGCCGCTGACCTGCTTCGTCAAGAAAGGCGCCAAGCCCACCGACGACGATTTCCTGCTGCGCAATGCCGAGGTGAACGCCCGCATCTCCGCGGCCTTCGAAACCGAGGGCGCGGATGTCTGGTATCAGGACGGCTTCAAGGAAAAGGTTCTGAGCGGGCTGGTGAACCCCGACGATTACGAGCAGGTCTTCGACGTGCTCGACGTCTGGTTCGACAGCGGCTCCACCCATGCCTTCGTGCTGCGTGACCGCGCGGACGGGACCGAGGACGGCATCGCCGATGTCTATCTCGAAGGGACCGACCAGCATCGCGGCTGGTTCCATTCCTCGCTGCTGCAGGCCTGCGCCACGAAGGGCCGCGCGCCCTATCGCAACGTGGTGACCCACGGGTTCACGCTCGACGAGAAGGGCATGAAGATGTCCAAATCGCTCGGCAACACGATCGTGCCCGAGGAAGTCATCAAGCAATACGGCGCGGATATCCTGCGTCTCTGGGTCGCGCAGACCGACTTCACCGAGGACCAGCGCATCGGCCCGGAGATCCTGAAAGGGGTCGCCGACAGCTATCGCCGGCTGCGCAACACGCTGCGCTTCATGCTGGGCAATCTCGACGGGTTCTCGGAAGCCGAGCGTGTCGCGCCCGCCGAGATGCCGGAGCTGGAGCGTTGGGTGCTGCATCGTCTCGCGCAGCTCGATACCGAGGTCCGCAAGGGCTATGACGCCTTCGACTTCCAGGGCGTGTTCCAGCAGCTCTTCAACTTCTGCACGGTGGACCTGTCGGCGTTCTATTTCGATATCCGCAAGGATGTTCTTTATTGCGACGCCGAGGACAGCCTGCGCCGCCGGGCGGCACGCACGGTTCTCGACCTGCTGTTCCACCGCCTGACGACCTGGCTCGCGCCGATCCTCGTCTTCACGATGGAAGACGTGTGGCTGTCGCGCTTCCCGGGTGATGACGCATCCGTGCATCTCGAGGACATCCCCGAGACCCCGGCCGATTGGGCCGATGCCGAGCTCGCGGCGAAATGGGATGGCATCCGCCGCGCCCGCCGCGTGGTCACCGCCGCGCTGGAAGTGCAGCGGACGGCGAAGGTGATCGGTGCCTCGCTCGAGGCCGCGCCCGTGGTGCATGTCGAGGAAGCAGAGCTTCTGGCCGCGCTCAAATCCGTGGCCTTCGAGGATGTCTGCATCACCTCGGATATCTCGCTGACCGCCGATCCGGCCCCGCAGGAGGCGTTCCGCCTTCCCGAACTGCCGGGCATCGCGGTGGTCTTCGAAAAGGCCGATGGCGAGAAATGCGAACGCTGCTGGAAGATCCTGCCCGATGTCGGCAACCACGCCCATCCCGGCACCTGCAAGCGCTGCGATGCGGCGCTCGATTGAGGGCAGCGCCACGGCAAGAGACAGAAAGGGCACCCGATCGGGTGCCCTTTTCATTTGCCGAAGAAATGAGCCGAGCTCGCCGCACTAGCCGAAATGCACCTGCCTGAGACCCGTCGCATCACCTCGCCCCGCGAGTGCGCCGCGCCGGGGCTGTCACTCCGGATCGTCCCTGTCCCGCAACCAGCGTTGCAGCGTGCGCTCTTCGATCTGGGCCTGTTCACGCCGGGCCAGGTCCGCAGCTTTCTTCGCGCGTGCCTGCTCGAGAAGCTTGTCGTAGGTTTTCGCGTCCTGGAACAGCGCCCGCATCCTGTCCTCGAGCGGCTGGCGACGCTGGTTCAAGGCGCCGATCTCGGTGTCGAGCCACGACACGGTCTCGCGCACCGCCTCCCGGAACCCGGCCGCATAGGGTGCGGTCTCGAGGGAGGTGACATGAAGCTCGTCGCGCGCGCGTGCCACCAGCGTGTCGCGTTCACCTTCAAGCCGCGCGACCTGCGCATTCAGGGTCGCGAGTTCGGCGGCCTGCTCTTCGAGCTCGCGCCGACGCAGCCGCCCGATCACGTCCAGCGCAGCGATCCGGTCCCGCGCCATGAGCCGCTCACGCCGCCTGCGGCAATTCTTTCTGCGCTTGTTCGACGGCGTAGAAATCGGGCTGATGGACGCTCGGGATGCTGCCGCGGCCGATCTCGACGCAGATATTCGGCGGATGATCACTCACCAGCGCCACGAACACATCGCGGATCACCGAATAGAAGGCGGAGTCTTCCTCTTCGATCTGACGCAGGCGGCCGGACATCGGCTGAACGAAGCAATAGGCGAGAAACACGCCCAGGAAGGTTCCGACAAGCGCGCCGCCGATCATGCCGCCCAGGATTTCCGGTGGCTGGTCGATCGCGCCCATCGTCTTGATCACTCCGAGGACCGCCGCGATGATGCCGATCGCCGGCAGCGCATCGGAGACGGTCTGGAGCGCCGAGGCGGGCGCCATGACCTCGCGGTGATGCTTCTTGAGCTTGCGGTTGATCACGTCCTCGGTCTGATACTTGTCATCGAAATTCATCGCCAGCATGCGGAAACTGTCGGTCACCAGCTGGATCGCGAAATGGTCCTTCAGGATCCGCGGATAGCGGCTGAAGATCTCGCTCTCGGCGGGGGCCTCGATATGCGAGTCGAGCGCGATGATCCCCTTGTTGCGATAGAGCCGCGAAAGCTCGAACAGCAGGTTGAGCAGATCTGTGTAATCCGAGGTCTTCCATTTGCTGCCCTTGAGCACCTTCAGAAGCCCCCGGCCCGATTGCCGGATCATTCCGAAGGAGTTCGCGATGAGGAATGAGCCCAGGGCAGCACCGCCGATCATCATCCCCTCGAAAGGCAAGGCGTGAAGCAGAACCTCCATGTTCCCCCCGGAGAGGAGGAAACCGCCGAAAACAAGGCCCACTACGGCCAAAAAGCCAAGAATGATCGTCATTAATCTTTGTCCGCGTGTTTCGCGCCCTGCGGTCCTTCGACCGGCGGCCGCCGTTCCTCACATATCCCGAACAAATCTCCGGCCATGCTTGGATCAAGTCAAGTATAAATAGTTAACGCGTGGATTAAAGTAAGCATTACCACCAGAAAACAGGACAAAACCAAGGAAACTTGACCGCAATAACAAGAATAGATAGGCTCGTCGCAACAACGCATCTTGCATTCAGGGCATCCTATGAACGCCAGCGCGGAAGCCATAGCCTTTCTGCTCGAGGAGCAGGACCTGCGCCACCTGTTCCAGCAGTGGCCGCCGCAGATGCGCCTCGCCGTCGGGCTCGACCCGGCAGGCGGATGTGCGATGCTGGTCTTTCACGCGACTGAGGCCGACCGCATCCTGCCCCGGCTCGCACGCTGCATGGAGTGGCGGGCCGATGAGTTCGCCGTCATCCCGAAGATCGAGGGATACCACACCCGGCGGATGCTGTTTTCCGACGAGCAGAAGATCCTGTCCCTCGTTCACGAGACCGAAAACCTCCCCGAGGTCGCGCGCGACTATGCGATCAATTATGCCTACGCCGCCGATGAGGGGCTCGACCCTGAATCGCTGACCGACGCCAGGTCGGCGTCGGTCTCGCCCGAGGCGCGCGAGGTCGAGCGCCTCCTGTCGGAGCTGCACCCGCCCCAGGCCGCGCCGCCAAATCCGCATCACGCAAGTCTGGCCGTGCCGCCTGTCTCGCGGGTCCGGGAGGAGCCGGCGCGGATCGGCGGCGAGGACGGTGGGCCACCGGGCTTTCGACGGCTGAACGACACCCACCGGGCCGAGGCCCTCATGGCGTCCTGCGAGTTGGCACTCGTAGCTGGCGAGACCGTGCGGATCAGCATCGAGGAGGCAGGCACGGACGCGCAAAGCTACTCGATCAACGACATCTATTTCCGCGATGACCTTCGCAGCTTCGCCATTCCGGTGGCGGAACTGGCCCGACAGGGCGCGACGGCCCTCCCCGGTCAGATCCTGGCATCGGGGGAGTATTTCCCCGCCTCGCTTCTCGCGGCGTTGCGCCGGGCGCCGCTCTCGGCGCGATTGACCGCGCTCGACCATTTCATCTTCATCGCGCCCGAAGCCGCCAAGGTCCGCGCCACGCCTCTCTCCGCCCCGCCCCGAGAGACCCGCGGCA
Organism: Thioclava atlantica; assembly: GCF_000737065.1. Lineage (GTDB taxonomy): Bacteria > Pseudomonadota > Alphaproteobacteria > Rhodobacterales > Rhodobacteraceae > Thioclava > Thioclava atlantica. The sequence continues at coordinate 175,531 of NZ_AQRC01000004.1, forward strand.
AACTATCCGCAGGGCGCACCGGCGCGAAGCCCCAGCTTCGCACGATGCTGGGCGGCGCCGCGCTGCTCGTTCTCTCGGCTCTGGCGCTTCAGCTCGGCCTCACCCCTGCGCTCAGCCACGGCGAGGCGCGCAAGGTTTCCCTCGATACGATCCGGGAATCCGTCTTCCAATCGCTCGCGGAGCAACAGACCGGCAAGGAGCGCTGAGACATGGATTGCGCCATCATCACCCCGATCGGCCCCGGCCACCGCGACCTGTTCGAGGAAAGCTGCGCGCCTTCCGTCGAGACCGCGATCGCCTTCTCCAAGGGGTCCTTCGACCGGATCCATCACTATGCGATGGATGACACCCAAGGGCTTCATGGCCGCTCGGCGCGCCGCAATGCCGCGATCCGGCAGGCGCAGGAGGCGGGCGTGGAATGGATCTTCTTCCTCGATGCGGACGATGTGATGACACCCAACGCGTTCGAAGCCTTCGGACGGCGGCTCACCGAAGAGCCGAAGCTCGACGCGCTCTGGGGCTTGATCTGCGAATTCGATGCGGCTGGCGAGCCGCAACTTCGCGACAGCCAACCCGCAGAGATCTCGACCTATGCGGAGTTCCTCGCCACGCCGCCCTTCTTCGCCATCCAGATCGGGGGCTTCGTCCGCACCTCGCTGGTGTCGCGCTTCGGCTTCGACGAACAGATGGACACGGGAGAGGACTACAAGCTCTATCTGCAACTCTGGCAGACGGGGACTTGTGCGAAACGCCCCGAGATCTTCTTCGTCAATCGCCGCGACCGGCATTCTTCCGGCCCGCGCTCCGCGACCGGGGCGGACTGGTCGAGGCAGGTTGAAAGGATGTGGGCCGAGGCGGTGGAACGAAATCCGGTCTGGGCCCGGCTCGAGCACCAAGGCGTGCCGGCGAAGATGCAGATCACCAATCCGCTCGACATCATCCAGAACACCCATCTTCAGGGACGGTTCTTCGAGGACAGCTCGCTCGAGAAATTGCGCGGTCTGATCGGGGTGGAGGCGCCGCATATCGTCGAGGTGGGCGCGAATATCGGCAATCACGTCGTCTGGTACGCCCAGCATCTGAACCCCGCGCGCATCTATCCGGTGGAGCCCAATCCCGAGGCGCTCGCGATCCTGGAAGGCAACATCGCCGCGAACGGGATCGAGGCGCTGATCGACCGACGCGGCATGGGGTACGGCGCCGGGCGCGAGGCAGGTAGTTTCCGCGCCGAGACCACGCAGGAGAACAACCTCGGCGCGACGACGCTGATCGCCGATGACGCGGGCGACCTGAAGGTCGTGCCGCTCGACGCGCTCATGGCCGACGCCCGGGCCGATTTTCTCAAGATCGACGCCGAGGGGATGGAGCTTGACGTGCTCGCGGGTGCGGAGGCGCTGATCGCGCGCGACCGGCCCCTGATCTGGGTCGAGACACGGCGCGACAACCTCCTCGCCTTCGCGCAGGAGTGGTGCCGCGGGCATGACTACGTGCTGATCGACAGCGTGTTCTACGTCCATTCGATCGACTACTTCGCCATTCCGAGGGAACGCGCATGACCCAGACCACCCTCTCCCGCAAAGACCGGCGTGCCCGCGCCGCCCGGGCGGTGAAGCATTACGGGATCTCCGACGGGGCGGCGGCCCTGACGATGCACGGGGCCTACGAGGCGCTGGCCGCAGCCGATGGCCTGCAAGCCGCGCGACTGGCGCATGAGGTGAGCCAGACCCACCCCTCCAATCGTCACCCCTGGATCGTGCTCGGGACCGTGGCCCTCGATCGCCGCGAGGCCGCGGCAGGGGCGCAATTCTTCGAGCGCGCGCTCCTGATCGCGCCCGCCGATCCGGTGGCCCTGGCGGGACTGGGCAAGGCGCGGGTTCTGCAAGCCGATATCTTCGGGGCGGTCGATCTCTTCGCGCGTGCGATCGAGCATGGCAGCGAAGACGTCGCGATGGCCCGCCTCTACGCCGATCTGATGGGACGGCTCGATCGCTCGACCACCGCCGGCCAAGGTCTGCGCAAGATGGCCGAGCGCATGAAGACAGCCGAGCTCTGGCTTATCACCGCCGAGGCATTTGCACGCGGCGAAAGCAACGCCGAGGCCGCGCCCGCCTATGAGCAAGCCGCGCGCCTCGCGCCCACGCCGATCCCTCATCGGATCGGCCTGCTCAAGGCGAAACTCTTCCGACAGGACTATGCGGGCGTGATTGCCGGCGCCGATGCGCTCTTGCCTGATACGGAAGAAGAAAGTGGGCATCGCGATGAAATCGTCACGCTGCGCATGGCCGCGCTGCGGGCGCATGGCGACCCGAAGGGCGCCCTCGACGCGCTTTCGCACCGCTTCCGCGACCCGGTCTACTATCAGCGCGCCCTTGGGTTTGCCGCCCAGTGCCACCTCGATCGCAACGAGCTGCATGAGGCCGGCATCGCCTTTCGCCAGGCGCTTCATGTCCTCGACGGGGCGGGTCCCTGGGTTCAGCGCGCCTATGGAACCTTCCTGATGGGACAGGGCGATTTCGTGTCGGGCGCATCTCATTACGCAGGCCGCCAACCCGACGCCAACCGCCGCCGCATCCCTTACGAGAATTCCGCGCCCGAACGTCTCGCCACGCGCCAGCGCCTCTTTCTGGTGGACGAACAGGGGATCGGCGATCAGCTCGCCCTGTTGCCGATCATCGAACGCGCGCCCCTGCCTGCCGGAGCTCGGATCACCTTTGTCGGCGATCCGCGGTTGAAGCCCTTGCTCGAGCGAAGCCGGCTTGAGGTCGAGTTCGCCGAGACGGCCGAGTTCGAGACCGGAACCCTGAGGGTCGCGCCCGAAGAGATGATCTTCGTGGGTGACTTGGCACGCTATCTCAGCGTCGAGGCCCTCGCGGATCACCCGTTGGGCGCCTACCTGCGCCCGGACACTCACCGCGTCGATGCGATCCGTGCCCGGTATCGCGCGAGGGCGCAGGGCGGGCCGGTCGTGGGTATCGCCTGGCACAGCAGCGACCCGATCACCGGCGCGCACCGCTCGATCGCGCTCGAGACCCTGCTGGCGGCGCTGCCCGCCGGGATGCTCGCGGTGAACCTGCAATACGGGGCCCGCGGCGCGGAGCTCGCCGAGGCCGCCCGCACCCGCCCCGATCTGACGCTTTTCGACGACCCCGAGATCGATCAGCTTGCCGATCTCGACGGCTTTGCCGCGCAGATCATGGCGCTCGACCGGGTGGTGAGCATCGACAACACAACGGCCCATATCTGCGGTGCCTTGGCGCATCCCGACGCCCATGTGCTGATCCCGAAAGGCGCGGCTTGCATGTGGTATTGGGGGCGCGAGGGATGCCCTGATCGCTGGTACGGCAATCTCACGCTTCACCGTCAGACGCATCCTGGCGACTGGAGCGTTCCCCTGTCTGAGATCGCCGCGCTGTCACCGCGCTGAGAGGTCAGGCGCCTTCGCTTTCGGCCTCTTCGGGGAGGGGCACGTCGAACCCTGCCTCCAGAAGCAACCTGTAGGTCTCGGCGAAAGCCCGCATCGATCCGAGCCGCTCCGATTTGCGTTGTGACAGGAAGACCGTCGCGCTCTGGTGAAACCGGATCGCCGCATCGGTATCGGGATCGGCGCCGGGGCGATAGGCCCCCACCCGGATCAGATCCTCCATATCGGCATATTTCCCGAGCGCACGACGGGCCGCCTGCATGATGCGATACTCCGCTTCGGTGTGACAGTCGGGCAGCATCCGCGAGATGCTCTTTTGCACGTTCACCGCGGGGTAGCGGTCCTGTTCGGCGATGTGCCGGTCCAGCACGATATGCCCGTCCACGATCCCGCGCACGGTATCGGCGATCGGCTCGTTCATGTCGTCGCCATCCACCAGCACCGTGTAGAGCCCGGTGATGTCGCCGCTCCCTTCGACCCCGGGGCCGGCCCGCTCGAGAAGATGCGGGAGTTCCGCGAAGACCGTCGGCGGGTAGCCTCGCGTGGTCGGGGGCTCCCCCCCGGAGAGGCCGATCTCGCGCTGCGCCATCGCAAAGCGCGTCACCGAGTCGATCAGGAGCAGCACCTGCTTGCCCTCATCGCGGAAATGCTCGGCCACCGCCGTGGCCGTCCAGGCGGCCTGGCGGCGCAGCAGGGGCGGCTCGTCCCCGGTCGCCACGACGACGACCGCGCGCGCCATCCCCTCCGGACCCAGATCGTTCTGGATGAAGTCCTGCACCTCGCGGCCGCGTTCGCCCACCAGTCCGATCACGATCACATCCGTATCGGTGTTGCGTGCGAGCATCGCCATCAGCGTGGATTTCCCGACGCCCGATCCCGCGAAGACCCCCATGCGCTGGCCGCGGCAGATCGGGGTGAAAATGTCGAATACCTTGATCTGCGTCTCGAGCTTCGCCCCGACCCGCTTGCGATCGAAGGCGCGCGGCGGCGAGGCCTTCAGATCGCGCGCATGTTCGCCCGGTGTCCAGGACGTGCCGCTGCGGACAGGTCGGCCGAGCGCATCCACGACCTGGCCGATCCAGCTCTCGTCGGGATGGATGAGATCGCCATGCTGATCGAGCTCCACCCGGTCGCCCACCGACACGCCGTCCCAGCTTCCGAACGGCAGAACGCGGGTCCCCGCCTCGCCCAGTCCCACTGCCTCGGCAAGCACCGGACCACGCCGGCCGTGAACGATGCAGCGCTGCCCGATCCCCATGGCGCGCTCGAGGCCGGCGACGGTCAGCGACAGGCCGGTCACCGAGCGGACATATCCGACAATTCTTGCCCCGTCGGCCTCGTCGACCGCGCAATTCAAGGAAGAAAAAATCGTGTTCACAAGGATAAAGCCTATCAATCCATACTCACTACGCTATACTATCCATGAAAACGGAGCGATCCAACGTGAAACTTGATACGATATCCTTTTTTAATCTCGCCTCGGATCGGATGCAGTGGCTGGCGGCGCGCCAGAAGGTTCTGGCCGAGAATATCGCCAATGCCGACACGCCGAATTACCGCGCGCGCGACGTGACCGACTTCGAGAGCTTTCTCGAGAAGAGCAACTCCGGAACCCGCGCAGCGGGCGGAGCGCAACAGGAGGTCACCGTCGAAACGGTCCGCGCCGGCGGCGCTTGGGACAGCAGTCTCGACGGCAATGACGTGACGCTCGAACAGCAATCCGTGATGGCGAGCGAGAACGCCGAGCAATACCGGCTGGCGACGAACCTCTATCGCAAGGCCTACCAACTGCTCAATGCCGCCAGCGGCAAGGAATAACGCGAGGAAAACCCATCATGGACCCTCTGAAATCAATCGGTGAAATCGCCGCAAGCGGGCTCAGGGCGCAAGGCGAACGGCTGAAGGTCGTCTCCGAGAACGTCGCGAATGCGGATTCGACCGGGTCGACGCCGGGCGCCGACCCGTATCGCCGCAAGACCATCTCCTTTGGCGAGATGGTCGATGACGCGACGGGCGCCACGATGGTCGACGTCGCCGAGATCGGGCGCGACACCTCCGATTTCGTGCTGAAATACGACCCGTCCCATCCGGCCGCGAATGCCGAGGGCTTCGTGAAGATGCCCAATGTCAATCCGATCATCGAGATGAGCAACATGCGCGAAGCCGCGCGCAGCTACGAGGCCAACCTCAACATGCTCGAAACCGGCCGCCAGATGCGGCGCGAGATGATCGATCTCCTGAAATAGGTGAAGCATGAGCGATCCAGTTCTCTCCAATGCGGCGATCCGCGGTGCCTATGGCGCGGCCCGAAACCTGAGCGGCGCCCCCGCCGCGCATGAAAGCGAGAAAGCCGGGCAGAGCTTCGGCGACATGCTCAAGAGCGCCGCCGAAGAGGCGGTGCAGACCATGCGCAGCGCCGATTCGACCGCGCAGGCCGGTCTGGTGGGCAAGGCCAGCACGCAGCAGGTCGTCGAGGCGACAATGGCGATGGAATCCACAGTCAAGGTCACCGTGGCTATGCGCGACAAGCTGGTCGAAGCCTATCAGGAAATCATGCGGATGCCGATCTGAGCCGGGCGGGAGCGACATGGAAGAAGCCGATGTCTACGCGATCATGTCGGACACGATCTGGACGGTCCTGCTGGGGGCCGGCCCGATCCTGGCGCTCGCGCTCATCGTGGGGCTCGGCATCGCCATCTTCCAGGCGCTGACCCAGGTGCAAGAGATGACGCTCACCTTCGTCCCGAAGATCGTCGCGATCTTCGTGGGCCTCGTGCTTGCCCTGCCCTTCATCTACGCGACGCTTTCCCATCTGTCGCAAACCGTCTTCGATCTCATCATGAACGGACCCGTGTGATGGCGCAGCCGCGGTGGTTCCGGCGCCTCGCGGCTCTGGTGCTCTCGGGCATCATCGCCGCCGGACCGGCGCGGGCCGAGGGCTGGGCGGGCTTCTACACGTCCAGCCGTCCGAGCGTCTCCGAGGAGGCCATCGCCATCGACAATGACCAGCGGTGCCTGCGCGAGATCTTCGCCGCTCAGGAACGCTATGGAATTCCCGACAACCTCCTGCTCGCGATCGGGCTTCAGGAGGCCGGCTTGCGCAACGAGGGTCGGCTGACGGTCTGGCCCTGGAGCGTCAATGCCGCAGGCGAGGGGCGGGTCTTCGACAGCCGCGAGGCCGCCCTTGCCTGGGTGCATCAGAAACAGGCCGAGGGCGTCTCCTCGATCGATACGGGCTGCATGCAGGTGAACCGCAAATGGCATCCGGATGCCTTCGACTCGCTCGCCCAGTCCTTCGATCCGGCGGCGAATGTGGATTATGCCGCGCGGTTTCTCGTCGATTTGCACCGGCGGACCGGGGACTGGTGGCTCGCGGCCGGGTCCTATCATTCCTTCACGCCCGACGCGCGCGAGACCTATCTGAACACGCTCAAACGCAATCTCGCGGTGGCGCAGAAGCGCAGCGCCTATTTCATCCAGCTCGCGGGCGCGGCGGTTGCACACGAGCCGAACACCCTGCCGCAAGCCGACGGAAGGAAAGTCCCTGTGTTCTGGTCGGCTGCGATGACCGAAGACCAGGACATGCGGCTCTCGATCTATTCGACCAACGATCTGCAGCCCGTGCTTCCCGAATTCACGCGAACGAATTGAGCGACAGATGAACCCAGACCAGACCAGCATCGGCAGCACCCTCGCGGGGTTCGGCTTCAGGAACCGGGATGTCGGCTTCGCGATCGGCGTCACGCTGATCCTTGGAATGCTCTTCGTCCCGCTGCCGCCGATCATCCTGGATTTCGGCCTCGCGATCTCGCTCTCGCTCTCGGTGCTGATCCTCATGGTGGCGCTCTGGATTCCGAAGCCCCTCGAATTCAACTCCTTCCCCACTCTCCTGCTCGTCGTGACGATGCTGCGGCTGTCGCTCAACATTTCCTCGACCCGGCTCATTCTCAGCAACGGCCATACCGGGACCGATGCGGCGGGCGGCGTCATCGAGGGCTTCTCGCGCTTCATCGTCGGCGGGGATTTCGTGATCGGCATCGTCATCTTCGCGATCCTCGTCGTGATCAATTTCGTCGTCATCACGAAGGGCTCGACCCGGATCGCCGAGGTCTCCGCGCGGTTCTCGCTCGACGCGATGCCCGGCAAGCAGATGGCGATCGACGCCGATCTCGGCGCGGGGCTGATCGACGAGGTGGAAGCCAAGCGCCGCCGAAAGGAGCTCGAAGACGAAAGCGGCTTCTTCGGCGCGATGGACGGAGCATCGAAATTCGTGCGCGGCGACGCGGTGGCCGGCATCATCATCACGCTGATCAACGTGGTGGGCGGCATTCTGATCGGCGTCGTCCAGCATGGGCTGAGCGTCAGCCAGGCCGCGGGCAACTATACCGTGCTGACGATCGGCGACGGGCTCGTGACCCAGATCCCCGCGCTCGTGGTCTCGCTGGCCGCGGGCCTGATCGTCACGAAGGGTGGCACGGAGGGCGCGGCCAACGAGGCGGTGCTCGGGCAGCTCAGCAACTTCCCCAAGGCCCTCTACATGGCGGCGGTCCTCCTTTTCGGGATCGGCCTGCTGCCCGGCTTCCCCATCGTGGTTTTCGTCGCGCTTGCCGGATTGCTCGCAGGCCTCGGCTGGGTGATGCAGGACCAAGCCGCGACCCGCGCCAGCGCCGAGGCTGCAGCCCAGGCGAAGGAAGCCCAGTCCGAGGAAACGGCGGCCGAGAGCGCGCAACAGCAACTCAAGCTCGACGAGTTGCGCCTCAGCCTCGGGGCGGGACTGGTGCCGCTGATCGCAAGCATGGATGCGGCCCTGCCCGGCAAGGTGAAAAGCCTGCGCAACCTGTTCATGAAGGATTACGGCTTCGTCCTGCCCTCGGTGCGCATCAAGGACGACCCGATGCTGCCGACCAACACCTATTCGATTCTGGTGCAGGGCGTCGAAGCGGCGCGGGGCGAACTTCGTCCCAACTTGGTGATGGTCATCGACCCGGCCGGCGATCAGGTGAAGCTTCCCGGAGAGCGGATCAAGGAGCCCACATTCGGCCTGAGCGCGGTCTGGATCGACCCCTCGCGCGCCTCCGAGGCCGAACAGCAGGGCCATACCGTCGTCGACCCCGAGAGCGTGATCACCACCCATCTCACCGAGATCATCAAGGAGCACATGTCCGAACTGCTCACCTATGGGGCGGTGAAGAAACTCCTCGCCGAGCTCGACCGGGATTACCAGAAACTCGCGAGCGACATTTCCAACCCCGCCCCCGAGATCCTGCTCCAGCAAGTCCTGCAATCGCTTCTGGCCGAGCGCATCTCGATCCGCAATCTGCCCCTGATCATCGAGGCCGTCGCCGAGGCTGCCCCCTCGAGCACGAACCCCGCGGTGATCACCGAGCGGGTCCGGGCGCGCCTTGCCAACCAGATCTGCCGCGCGCTCGCGGACGGCTCCGGTTTCGTGCCGGTGCTCACCATGTCGGGGGCCTGGGAGCACGAATTCGCCGAGGCCGTGAAGATCAACGGGAAGGAACGGACCTTCCTGATGTCGCCGCAGCGCGTTCAGGAATTCGTCCTCGAAGCGCGGCAGGAAATTCAACGCCACGCCGCGCGCGACGAATGGCCCGCGCTCATGGTCGCGCCCGAAGTGCGCGGCTATGTTCGCTCGATGCTCGAGCGGGTGAGCCCGATGACGCAGGTGATCTCGCATAACGAGGTGCATCGGAAGGCCGCCATGAAGACGGTCGGGACGATCGGGGCCTGACCCATGGGCGAGCTCGGCGCATTTCTCGACGGCCAGCTTTTCGGCTACCTCATCGTCTTCGCCCGGCTGGGCAGCGCGCTGATGTTCATGCCCGGCTTCGGGGAGATGCAGGTGCCGACACGAACGCGCCTCGCCATCGCGCTGGTCTTCAGCCTCGCGCTCTATCCCGCGACCCCGGTGGCCCCGATCCAGCCCGACAATCTCGTGACCTTCGCCATCCTCCTCGGCCTCGAGGTTACCACGGGCCTGTGGATCGGGCTGACCGCGCGGGTCCTGCTCAGCGCCCTGCAATTCGCAGGTCATCAGGCCGGACAGGTCTCCGGGCTCGCAAATGCCTTCGCCCCCAGCCTCGGCTCTTTCGAGGGCTCCACCATGGTCGCGAGTTTCCTCCTCCTTTCGGGCGTCACCCTGATCTTCGTCACGAACACGCATCACGTCATCATCCGGGCGCTGCTCTATTCCTACGAGGTCTTCCCGCCGGATACGCTTCTGCTCGGCGACATGGCCCGACAGATCGTCAAGGCCGCCTCGGCAAGCCTTTACATCGGTGCGGCCATCGCGGCGCCCTTCTTCGTCATGGGCATCATCCTCAATCTCGGGATGGGGCTTGCAAACCGGATGATGCCCGCGCTTCCGGTCTTCTTCGTGGCGGCCCCCACGCTCATCGCGGCGGGCCTCCTGATCCTGGCGGTCGCAACCCCGAGCATGCTGCACGTCTTCCTGGGCCAGTTTACCGGCTGGCTCGGGAGTTTCGTCATTCCATAAGGAGCCGGGTGTGGCCGAAGGCGACGAACAGGACAAATCCTCCAAGACCGAAGAGCCGACAGACAAGCGGCTGAAATCGGCACGCGAGAAGGGCGACGTTCCCGCCTCGCGCGAGACCGGCAACATGATGTCGGTCTTTTCCCTGCTGGTCATCGTGGTCTTCGTTCTCCCGCTCGTGGCGGGCCAGGCCGTCACTTCGCTCGGTCAGATCTTTTCCGGGGCGGGGCAGGTCGAGATCGGTCAGGGCGGAGCGGGATTGCGCGATATCGGCGGCATCCTGGGCAACCTGATCCGCGAGATCGTGGTCTGGGCCGCCCCGATCTTCGGGGTGATGATCCTCGCCGCGCTGTTCGGGGTTCTGATCCAGGGCGAAACCGTGGTCGCCTCCGAGCGCCTGACGCCGAAGCTCTCGAAACTCTCGCCGCTCGCGGGTCTCAAGCGGATGTTCTCGCCCTCAGCTCTCGTCGAATTCGCGAAAAGCATCGCGAAGGTTCTCGTCATCGGCGTGCTGGCACTCTGGGTGGCGAAACGCGCCGTCACCGGCATCTGGCAAGGCGAGAATTTCCTGCCCGAGCAGATACCGGTTTACGCGGCGCATTGGGCCGGGTGGCTGCTGGGCGCGGCGATGATCTTCCTCGTGCCCGTCACCATCGGCGACATCATCTGGAAGCGGTTCGAGTGGCGCCGGAAACTGCGCATGTCGCTCAAGGAGATCCGCGACGAGATGAAGGATTCCGAGGGCGATCCGCAGATCAAGAGCCGCAGGGCCGAGATCGCGCGCCGTCGGGCGCGCCAGCGCATGGCGCAAGCGGTCCCGACCGCCAGCGTTGTCGTGACGAACCCGACGCATTTCGCCGTGGCGCTCAAATACGAACAGGGCAGCGACGCCGCGCCGGTCTGCGTCGCGAAAGGGGCCGATGCGGTGGCGGCGCGGATCCGCAAGATCGCGCGCGACAACGAGGTGCCCATCGTCGAGAACAAGCCGCTCGCCCGCACGCTTCACGCCACCATCGAGGTGGATGACATGGTGCCGATCGAGCACTGGCAGGCCGTCGCGGAAATCATCGGCTATGTCATGGACCTGCGCCGCAATATTCGCCGCGCGCCGCCGAAGGGCTCCGTGCTGCGGGTCGATGAGGAGTGACGGGCCGGGGGTGACCGCGCGGTTCTCCCCCTCGCGACAAGAGAGAAGCTCCCGCGGCCGGGCGTGGCTCAGACGCCCGCGCGGTTCAGTTCAGCTTCACGTTGACCAGCTTCTGGTCGCCGGGCAGCTTCGAGCGCTCGAGGATGATCTTTGAGACCGCGCGTGCGCGCACCGGGTTCATCTCGGCCATGATCGGCGCGACCTCGCGCTCCTTCATCGTCGCCAGCACCATGACCGTCACCTCGATGTCGAGATCGTTCATGATCGCCGCCGCCGCCGCCGGTTTCATGTTCTTGTAGATGGACACCAGTCGATCCACGTCCTCGGTATGGGATTTCTCCACCTTGTCGAGAAGCGTGGTGACCTTGTCCTTCAGCTCGGTCAGATGCTTCGACTGGGTGTCGAGCCCCTGCTTGGCGAGTTCGATCTCGGCGCTGCGGGCGTCGAGTTTCTTCTTCTGATCCGCGAGGAGATCACGCTCCTGCCGCACCGACATCAACAGCTCTTCTGGTGTCGGGCTGCAGGCCCCCGGGGCGGTGGAAAGCTTGCCAGTCGATGCCAGCGCCGCGGTGGCGCTTTCCTTTTCGGCGCCGCTTGCGAGAGCGGCCGGCAGCAGCGAATCCGGAAACGGGATCATGCCCGACGGAAGGCTGGTCACGAGCTTGGCGCCCCCCGACAGCAGCAGCGCACCGACCAGAACTTGCAGACTGCGGCTCTTCACCATTGCCCCTGCGCCTCCCGCCGCACCCGCGTCTGATCGAAGAAGCTTTTCACCAGCTCGGCCTTGCCGGTGACCCGGGTCAGACCCATCGGCGATTTCGGCCCCGAGCGACGCGAATTGAAGGTCAGGGTCGGCGCCGCTCCTTGCGAGGGTGCCGGATCGGGCGAGGGCGCTTCGCGGCTTGCGGCCACCGCGTCCTTCATCCGGTCGACGGATTCCTGCGACTTGTCCACGGCGGCGGAAAAGGCGGTGACGAGCGGCTCCATCTCCTCGAGAACGAGCATGAGCTTCTTGACCCGCCGCGTGATCAGCACGCCATAGGCCATCAGCCCGCCAAGGGACACGAGAATAATCGCGTTAATCAGCATCGACGTCATTGCTCCACTCGTCCTTTCCCATGAGGTTCGCCGTCACGCGCAGCGCCACCGATCCGTTTTGCTTCTTGCCCATCTCTCCCTCGAGAACCGGGCTCCCGGCACAGAGCACGAGCACGGGATGGGTATCGTCGATCCGGAGATCGAACGTATCCCCGACTTTCCATTCCAGGATCTCGCGCATCGGCAACACGACCTCGTGCAGCTGTGCGGTGAGAACCACCGAAGAGCCCTCGATTTTCTGCGTCAGTTGCGCGCGCCAGGAATTGTCCGCACCGAGCCGCTCGCCAAAGAAGATCTTCGTGAGAAGCGGCCGGACCGGCTCGAGCGTCGCATAGGGCAGGACCAGGAATACTTCGCCGTCATGACCGTCGAGATTGATCTTCAGGGGCACGCGCACCGTGGGACTGCTGGGCTGGGCGATATTGGCGAATTGCGGGTTGCTCTCCATCCGGTCGACCTGGAAGACGACCTCGCAGATCTGGCGGAATCCCACCGCCATGTCGGCAAGGATGAGTTCGGCGAGTTTCTCGCCCATCCGGCGCTCGATCGTGGTGAAGCCGTGCTTCGCATCCTTCGCCCTGCCCGACGGCTGCCCGCCGAGCATCAGCTCGAGCGCCGAGAACAAGAAGACGGAGTCCAGCGACAGGACGAATTGGTCGTCCCAGGGATCGGCCTGTGCGACGGCGATCAGGCCATGTTTCGGAAGGCTCTTCATCGCCTCGGAGAACGGCAGGTATTCGACCTCGCCGAGCGACACGTCGAGCACCGATCCGGTGACCGACTTGAGCGAACTGGAAAAGGACAGGACGAAGCGCTCGAAGATCACGTCCAGCATCGGCAGACGCTCGTAATTGAGCATCGACATGCGAATGATCTCGTCTTCGATTTCCGCAGTCGTCGTCGCCATTTCCGCCTGCCCCGCCATCGTCACTGCACCACCAGATCGCTGATGAGAACTTCCTTGGGCGTGTCGTTGCCCACGACCGCGCGGGCGCGCTTGAGCAGTTCCGACTTGAGCTTGACCAGCCCGATGCTCCCGCGCAGGTCCTCTTCCGTCATCTGGCGCAGAAACCCGGTGAAGGTGTCGCGCATGAAGGGTTTCTTCGCGCTCATGACCGCTTCGGCGTCCTGGGATTCGGGATAGACCAGCGCCAGGTGGATCTTGAGGTAGCGCGCGGCCGGCGCGCCGGTCGCGGTCATCCCGGTGATGTTCACCACGATGTCGTCGAAATCCAGCAGCGCATCCGCACCGGCCGATGCCTCGGCGCCCGACGCGCCATGGCCCGCCGAATCCGCAGCTTTTCCTCCGGTGAGCGCTGAGACACCGCCGAACGCGACAAGCCCGCCGCAGAGCATGGCGACGAAAGCGAGGGCGCCGGCCGCGATCACGACACGCTTGTGATCGCGCAAGAACCGCCACCGCGTTTCGGGCGTCTCTCCAACCTCTTCTCCCTCAACGGCCGCATCTGTCATCGGCAATCGCGCCTCTTTTCGACGAATTTAAAGATAAAACCTGTTCTTCACTGGATGCCCCGAAGTATATACATCCGCACTTTACTTGCAATACAAAGATAGAATAGCTTCTAAGCCATGAAATAAGAATAACTGGTGTTCACCGTGCAGCAATTCTTGAGGAACCTTCAATCCCTGGGGCGGCGCAGGCTCCTCATGCTTGGAGCCGTCGGTGTCGTCAGCGTTCTCGCGCTTGTCTTCGGCCTCTCGGTCGTGACGGCCCCGAGCTACAAGTTGCTCTACAGCCAGCTTTCGCCCTCGAGCGCGGCCGGCATCGTGGATGCCCTCGATCAGGCGGGCTTCAAGACGCGGATCTCGGAAGATGGCAGCGCCGTTTCGGTTCCCGAAGCGGATATCGCACGCGCGCGCATGGCGCTTGCCGAGAAGAACCTGCCGGTGGATGGCGAGCCGGGCTGGGAGCTCTTCGACAACACGAGCGGCTTCGGCATGAACACCTTCATGCAGCATGTGAACCGGCTGCGTGCGATGGAAGGCGAACTGGCGCGCTCGATCCAGACCATCGACGGAGTGCGAAGCGCCCGCGTCCACCTGGTTCTGCCGGAACGCGAGGCATTCTCGCGCACCAGTCCCGATCCGAGCGCCAGCGTCATCGTGCGCGCCGCCTCCACCCGCGGGATCAGCCGCAAGGAGGCGCTCGCGATTCGCAACCTGATCGCCGCGGCGGTGCCCAATCTCGACGGCAACCGCGTGACCGTCCTCTCGGCCAGCGGCGAGACGATTCTCGCGGAGAATTCGGATACTGCCGGCCAGGCTACACTTCAGTCCAACAAGGCCGCGACCGAGGACCGGATGGCGCGCTCGATCGAACAGATCCTGACGGCGCGCGTCGGCGCGGGGAATGCGCGCGTTCAGGTGAATGTCGATCTGTCCAACCAGCGCGAAGTCGTGGTCGAACAGAGCTTCGATCCCGACCAGCAGGTCATCCGCTCGACCCAGAACAACACCGAGCAGCAGCAGGGCACCCAGAACGGCGATGCCGGCGTCAACACCGGCAACAACATTCCCGGCGCGCTCGGCGGGCCCGGGGCGGGAAACACCACCGACAGCCGCAGCAAGAACGGCGAGACGGTACGCTACGAGATCGGCAATACCCGGCGCGAGGTCACCACCGAGGCGGGGGCGGTCAAGCGTGTCTCAGTCGCCGTCTTGGTGAACGGCATCTACAACGTGCAGAAGGATGGCTCCCTCAAATACGAACCGCGCTCCCCCGAGGAGATCGCGCGGCTCACCGCATTGGTGAAATCGGCAATCGGCTACGACCAGAACCGCGGCGATACCGTCTCCGTCGACAGCCTGCGGTTCATCGACTACTCGATGGAGGTCGGCGGGCCGGCCGGCCCGACCCTGATGCAGCGCCTCTCGAACAATATCGTCTCGATCCTGCGCTGGCTATTTGCCCTCCTGATCGTGGTCGCTGTTCTTGTCTTCGGGCTCCGTCCGCTGCTGAACCGGGCCGATCGCGAACGCGCGCGGTTGGGCGAAGCGACTGGCGCAGGGGCGCTCGCGGCGCCCGAGGGCGGACCGGAGGCCGGCGCGCCGGAAGGCGGCAGCCTGCCCGCCCCGCCCACCACTGCCGTCGCCACCCGGGCACAGACCGCGCCGGCAGGAGACGCGCCCGAGACCGCAGCGCCGGTCCAGCGTCCGCAGCGCTACGACCCCGCCCGGGATGACGGCGACGAACTGGTCACCAACCTCGCGATCAATGGCGCGATCCTGAAACGCAAGGTCTCCGCGATCCAGCAGATCGTCGAGGAAGAACCGCATGAGGCGCTCAAGGTCCTGCGCGGCTGGCTCCTGAACGAGGCATGAGCATGACTGTGTTCCAGCGAGACTTCGACGAGGAGATGCAGGCGGAGGATGCCCGCATCGAGGCCGAGCGCCTGAAGAAATTCACCCAGGCCGATCTCGATGCGGCGACAGAGGCGGCCCGCGCCGCCGGCTTCGAAGGCGGACTGACCCGGGGGCGCGTCGAAGCCACGGCAGGGATGCAGGCCGCGCTCGAACAGCGGCAGACCGAGGCGTTCGAAAAACTCGTCCCCGCGATCACGGCGCTTCTGGACAACCAGCTTGCGCATCAGGCTGCGCTCGAGCGGCATCTATGCGGCTTCACGCTCCGGGTCTGCGAGAGGGTGTTTCCCGAATTCATCGAGAAATGCTCGACCGCGCGCGTCGAGACGCAGATCCGGCGCGCGATGGAAATCGCCCTTCGCAAACCGAGCCTGACGATCCGCCTGTCGCCCGCGAATTTCACCGGGCTGAAAGCGGTGATCGAGGCCAGCGCCGGTTCGAACAGCCCCTCCCTCGACATCGTCGCGGACCCGGCCCTCGCCGATGGCGACATCCATGCCGACTGGGAGGATGGCGTGATGGATTACAGCTTCGAGACGGTCTGCAGGAGCATCCTCCTCGCCTTGCGCCAGACCCTTGCCCCCCAAGCCACACCAATCAGGAAAGCCGTGTAAATGTCCGACATCGAGCCGCCCCAGCCCCCGCAGACCCCTGACGTTTCCGACACCGACCCTCAGGAGCCGCAAACCGAAGCCCGTGCCGCTGCCGAAGAGACCCTGCTTCACAGCCTTGCTGGCAAGCACGCCGCGAGCGAGGGAGACGGTCAGAACGTGAACGCGATGCTCAATGTCGGGCTGTCCGTCCAGATCGTGCTCGGCCAGAGCCGCATCCCGATCGCCCAGCTTCTCAACCTGAGCCGCGGTTCTGTCATCGAACTGGAGAAGAAGATCGGCGAGCCGATCGACGTCGTGATCAATGACCGCCTCGTCGCCCGCGGTGATCTCGTGAAGGTGGGCGACAACCGTCTCGGGGTCACCCTGACCGAGATCGTCAAAGACTACGTTCCCAAACGATGACGGGTCTCGCGAAGCGATCTCCGGTGGCAAAACCCGGCCTTGCGCTCCTGATCGGCCTGACCCTCGCCGCTTCGCTCGCCCTGAGCGGCAGCGCCCAGGCACAGGAGGCCGGGGGCTTGCTGGGCGATCTCGCGCGCGGGCTGAACAACGCCGCCCCGGGCAGCGACGCCGCCGCAAGCCTGAGCGGGCGCATCATTCAGCTTATCGCGCTGATGACCGTGCTCAGCATCGCGCCGGGCGTCCTCGTCGTCATGACGAGCTTCACCCGCTTCGTGATCGTCTTCTCGATGCTCCGATCCGCTCTGGGGCTGAATCAGACGCCCCCGAACATGGTGCTGAGCGCCATGGCCCTGTTCATGACGTTCTTCGTGATGCAGCCGGTCTTCGACGATGCCTGGACCGGAGGGCTCAGGCCGCTGCTGAACAATACGGTGACCGAGGAGCAGGCGATTGTCGGGATCGGCGCGCCCTTCAAGGCGTTCATGTTCGCCAATACCCGCCCCAAGGACCTGCAACTGTTCGCCGATATCGTGCGCTCCACGGGCAAGGACGGCGCAAGCGCCGATCCATCGCCCGCGCCCGCCCTGCCCGCCACGCCGGAGGAGGCGAGCTGGCGCACCCTCGTGCCCGCCTTCATGATCTCCGAGTTGCGGCGCGCCTTCACGATCGGCTTTCTGATCTACCTGCCCTTCATCGCGATCGACCTCATCGTGGCCTCGGTGCTGATGAGCGCGGGCATGATGATGCTGCCGCCGGTCATGATCTCCCTGCCCTTCAAGGTGATCTTCTTCGTCCTGATCGACGGCTGGTACATGCTGGCGGGCAGCATGATGCAATCCTATGTCGCCTATGGCGGGGGTGGCTGAGCGTCGCGCCGCCCGTTGCCTCCCAGCCCCGACATCTGCCGTTTATTCTTTGAAATTTCGCCGCCGCCAAAGAACAAGTGCGAAGTTCGATTGAGAACTAAAGGATAGACTGATATCCTCGGACAGAACTCTGAACAGATCGAGCGCCGACAATGAAATCTTCCCGGGATTACAAGAAACTGCGGGGCCCCGAGAAGGCGGCGATCCTCTTTCTCTGCCTTGGCGAAAAACATGGCGCCGGGCTGATGCAGAAGCTCGACGATTACGACATTCACTCGATCACCCACGCGATCTCGGCTTTAGGCACGATCCCCGCCGATCTCGTCGAGGAAGTGATGAGCGAATTCATGGAGACGGCCGGACAGGGCGGCGGCCTCGTCGGCTCGATGGAGATGGCGGAGAACATGCTCAAGGGGTTCCTGCCCGAAGAGCGGGTTTCCGACATCATGGGCGAGATCCAGGGCCCGCTGGTGGGGCGCAATGTCTGGGAAAACTTCTCTGCCCTGAACGAACAGGTCATCGCCAATTACCTCAAGGAAGAGCATGACCAGACCGTTGCGGCGATCCTCAGCAAGGTGAAGCCGGAGGTGGCATCGAAAGTGCTGCCCCTTCTGGGCGAGGAGCGGATGATGGAAGTGGTCGAGCGGATGATCGGCATCGAGACCGTTCCCCGCTACGTGTTCCAGAATATCGAGGAGACGCTGCAAAAGGAGTTCATGAGCTCTGCGACACGACATACCGGCCCCGATCCGCAGCAGCGCATGGCCGATCTCTTCAACAAGCTCGACAGCAAACTTTTCGACGAGATCACGCAGCGTCTCGAGCAGCGCATCCCGGAAGCCTTCGGCGCCATCAAGGCGAAGATGTTCACCTTCGACGATCTGTGCAAGCTCGACCCGCAAAGCCTCGTCAAAGTCATGCGCGGGGTCGAGGGGCAAACGCTGCCGCTCGCGCTGCGCGGCGCGAAAAAGGAGGTGCGCGATTACTTCCTGGCCGCGCTGCCCGCTCGTTCGCGGGACATGCTGAACGAGGAAATGACCGCGATGGGTCCGGTGCGCGGGCGCGAGGTGCAGGACGCCCAATCGGCCCTCGTGGATTATGCGCTCGAACTGGCCCGCGACGACGAGATCCGCATCCCGCTCGACGATGACGACGTGATCATCGACTGAGGTCCATGCGAAAGCCGCGGTTCGCGGCCCAACCGCTGCCGGCGGGGCACCTTACCGGTACCGCGAGGCCGAGAAGGTGGCGATCGCGGTCAGGTCGAAGGTCGCGGGGACGAACTGGCCGGAGCCTCCCTGAATGGCGCTCTGCATCAGCGTCACCGCCGCGCTGCCCGCCCCCCCGTTATTCGCGAAGTCCTTCGCATCGGACGCTGCGACGAAATGGGTGATCAGGTTGTCGACCGCCGCCGGATCCTTGAGCTTTCCGAGATCGAACTTGCCCTCGAAAATTTCCTTCTGCCGCTCGACATCCAGGCGGATCACGTCATCGGGGACTCCAAGGGCCGTGCGCATGAACTGCGCCATATCCTTGTCCTTGAGGATCGAATACCACGACGACACCCCCCCGAGCTTCTGGCGGAATTCCAGGACCGAGCCGACGGTCGCATTCTGCTCGCGTTCGCCATTGATGAACTGCTGGCTGACATATTGATCGACGATCGTGTCCTGCCACGCGGTCGAGGCGGTATTGGTGTTCTGCGTCCCGCCAGCGGTGAAGCCGAGCGCGTTGTAGAGCTTGCGAAACCGCGGATCGGTGAGCCTGTTGACGAGGGAAGACTTGTCGGCGGGGTCGCTCGAGAGGATCTCGCGCATCATCGCCTTGCCGAACATCTGGTCTTCCAGATCGAAGGCTTTCATCACGAAACTATAGGTATCGTAATCATTCACGAGGTCGGATGCGGTATGGATATCCGCGATCTTCTCGCGGAAGCGGGAAATCGCGCGGGCGTGCTGAGGCTCCTGCGCCAGTTGTTGCAGCTGCTTGGCCTGGGTCCGGTCGATCAGGCTCAACGCAAGGCGGCTGCTCATTCCCGAAATCGTCAGCATCCCTCATCCTCGAAAGCCGAAACGGGGGCCGCATGCCCGGAAAGACGCGCGAGGACCTCCTCCTCATGGCGCATGACAGGGCGAAGGGCGCTCAGCGCTTTGTAGTAATCGCCTTGGGAAATCCAGTTCGCCGCCTCGAACACGCCTCCGACCACGGCGGAACTGAAGATCGTGGCGAGATCGGCCAGCTTCTCCTGGATGACCGGCACCAGCGTCTCGCGCGTATCGGCCCTGATCAGAGCCGTCTGGATCAGGAAATAGGCCTGCTTCACCGGCGTCGGCTCGCACTCCTCGTCGAGCAGATCCTCGGCCCGGATCACGTCGGCCGTGCTTTCGATCAGAAGCATCTGGCGGCGGTTGGCATTTCGGATCACGCATCCATTGACCACGATCCGCTCGTTCGGCTTCAGCGTCAGTCGCAATGCCATGGCGCGCCCCCCCCTTATTCCGCGGCCAGCGGCCCGCCGGCGTCGCCGCTCAGGCCGCGGATGATGTTGCGGTTGACCTCGACGAGCGGCGTCACCTCGCCGCCGCCCCCCATGACCATCTGCGTCTGCCGCTCGACCCAGAGCGCCAGCGAAATCAGCGCCGCCTTCAGCGCGGGCGGGAACCGGTTCTCCGGCTCGGAAAGGTCGTCGCGAAGGGCGATCCAGATCCGCTCGTTCTCCCACAAGGCGTTGCGCAAGCCCTGCGCCAGAAGCCCCACCCGTTCATGGCTCGCCGCGCTGTCATATTCGGCCATATGCGCCTCGAGCTCTCCGGTGACACGGGACAGGATACGGCGCTCGATCTGCCTCGGAGACTCGGTTTCGGAAATGGTTCGCTTATAGGCCGCGACACTCATGCAAGCTCTCCTACCAATATTCTTTTCTTCTCTTGCGCCGAACTTACCATGCGCCGGTTAAAGGCGTTTTTAAACTTCTCAGGCAAAGACAAGACACGCACGACAGAAGAAAAGGCCCCGCGTTGAACGGGGCCTTTCCATTCATGTGATCGTCCCGGATCAGCGGAACAGGCTCAGGAGGTTCTGAGGACCCTGGTTCGCGATCGAGAGCGACTGCGTCGCGAGCTGCTGCTGGACCTGGTAGGACTGAAGCCGCGCGGCCTCTTTCTCCATGTCCGCGTCAACCATGTTGCCGACGCCGGTGTCGAGCTTGTCGGTCAGCTTGCCGAGGAAGTTCTGCTGGGTTTCCAGCGACTTCTCCGCCACGCCGAGCGAGGTCGCATTGTCGATCGCCGTCGAAAGCTGGTTTTCGGCGGTCGTCATCGCGTTCGACAGCGCGTTCGCGGAACCGGTGGCGTCGGAGATATCGATCGCACCCAGAGCCGACTTGATCGCCGTCAGGTCCACGGCGTTGAAGGTGATCGAGGTGGTCTGGAACGACCCGCTCGCGCGGCTGATACCGGTCACGACCGAGACCGAGCCGGTGGTGTTCACCATGTTGTCGCCGTTGAAGGTCGACTGCTGGATCGTGGTCCCGATCTGGGTCACGATGTTGTTGAGTTCCTTCTGGACCGCATCGTGATCCACGGCAGCGCCCTGGGCGAACGAGACGCGCTCGACGAACTGCTGAGCGAGATCCTTCACCGACTCGGCACCAAGACGCGCGGTCGAAACCGAGTTCTTGGTCAGCGTCAGGCCCTCGTTGATCGACTTGTACATCCCGCTGTCGCTGTTCATCGATTCCGAGATCGAGAAATAAGCGGCGTTGTCCTTGGCGGAATTGATCTTCTTGCCGGTCGAGATGCGGTTTTGCGTGTCCTCGAGCCCCTTGTTCACCGAACGCAGGGTAGCGAGGGCATTCATCGCGGAGGTATTGGTAAGAATGGACGACATTTCTGGTCACTCCTCATTCTGCAAAGATCTATATTTTCGTCTTCTGACAGAAAAACGGCCTGAGCCGTGAAGAGTGATCTTGGGCCGGAAATTAACGGAAGGTTAACGTTTCCGGGAAACCTACAATTCCTTGTCGATGCGCAGCTGCTGTCCGTCCTGGCCTGTGACGGGTTTGCCACTTTTGCCGTACAGACCATCCAGACTGTGCCGGTTTCTGATCTTTTCGATCTCGCGCACGATGTCGCGGGTCGCCTCGGACATCCGCGACAGAAGCACGCTGTTTTCCTGCACCGCCCCTTTCAGACGCCTGAGCTTTTCGCGAAGAGCGGGCGCGGCATCGACCGCCGCCGCCAGGAACGGCTCGACGACGGGTATCTTCAGTTCGATCCGCTTGAGCAGATCCGCCTTGCGGTCGTAAAGCTCGGTGACCCGGTCTAGATGCCCCGCTTCGACCGCGGCGATCTCGTCATGCAACAGATCGAGCGTCGCATCGATATTCGCCTCGAAGGCGGCGAGGTTGGCGTCGTCCTCCTCGGTAAGAACGGGGCCCGATGCGGACGTCTCGCGCCGGGCCTGCATGCGTTTGCGAAAACGCGATGTCGTGGCATCAGCCATGCTCACCTCCGTTCGAGCCATAGGCGCGGATCATCCGTTCGACGCTTTGCGCAATCCCGGTGCGGCCGGAAGCCGCGATCTCGTCCGCGATGCCGCGGGCGAGGAAGGATTTCCACATTTCCTCTCCATGCCCGCCATCCAGCCCACCCATCTTGACGGTCTTCATCATCTCGCCCACGGCCTGCTGCAGGAACGTCGCCTCGAAATCCTTGGCGATCGCCTTCGCGTCCCCCTCTTTCGGGCCGGTCGCGGACTGCCCTGCCGAAGGGCCGGCAGAGAGGGGCGTCGAGGGCTTTGACGGATCGAGCGGGTGCATCAGATGATTTCCAGATCGGCATGGAGCGCCCCGGCGGCCTTGATCGCCTGCAGGATCGAGATCGTTTGTCGGGCGCCGACGCCGATCGCGTTGAGGCCGTCCACAAGATCCTGAAGGCTCACATCACCGCCGTTGAGCAAGCTGAACTTGGTGCTCCTCTCTTCGACCTGAACACTGGTCTCGGGCACCACGACCGTTTGCCCGATCGAGATCGGCTTCGGCTGACTGACGGCATAGCTTTCCTTGACCTTGACGGTCAGCCCGCCCTGGCTGATCGCGACCTGGTCGATGCGCACCTTGGAGCCGATCACGATCGTTCCGGATTTCTCGTCGATCACCACCTTGGCGACCGTATCGGGCGTGACCGGGAGGTTCTCGATCATCGCGAGCATTTCCGGCACCCCATATTTGCCGTTCGCACGCACCTCGATGGTCGAGGGATCGAGCATCTCCGCTGTGTGATGCCCGAGCTTGTCATTGATCACACCGGCAACCCGCGAGGCGGTCGTGAAATCGGGCTCGCGCAAGGACAGTCGCACCGAGTTCAGCGAGTTCAGCTCGAAATTGATCTCCTTCTCGACGATCGCGCCATTCTCGATCCGCGCCACCGTCGGCACACCGTCCACGATGCTCGCGGCGTTGCCTTTCGCACTGTAGCCCGCAACCGAGATCGGGCCCTGCCCCACGGCATAGATATCGCCATCCGCGCCCACCAGGGGCGTGACGATGAGCGTGCCGCCGCGCAGACTGCTCGCATTGCCGAGAGAGGACACCGTCACGTCGATCGTCGACCCGCGCCGGGCGAAGGGCGGCAGCTTGGCGGTCACCATCACCGCCGCGGTGTTCTTCGTCTTGATCGCATCGCCGGAGAGATTGCCGACCCCGAGCCGCTCGAGCATCCCCTCGATCGACTTCTTCGTGAACGGGCTGCCATTGAGACTGTCGCCGCTCCCGTTCAGGCCGACCACGAGGCCATATCCGACGAGCTGGTTCTCTCGCACACCCTCGAAACTGGCGATATCCTTGATGCGGACCTGAGCGGATGCCGGGACTGCGCAGAGCGCCCCCGCAACGATCGAGAGCGAAGCAAGCACCCCTCGAAATCCAGCGGACCCAAACAACGCCCGGGGCCCCTTTCGGCGCAAAGCAGCAAGCATAGATCCCTCACCCCGTCCACATTCCTCGTTAAAATAAAGCAAACGTCAAAGAATGTCCAATATCAATACCTACTATTCTTGACTAATCCTTTTGATCAACTTAGCGTGGCCTTGCCGCTTGTGCGAGAAACTTGCCCGGGATGGAGGCTTGCATGCATATTTACGTCTTTGAGCCTCGCGATGGCCGCATTCGCGGCCTGCTCAGCGAGCTGGAGAGCGTGGGGCTGCAACCCGTCATCATCGGCGCGCATTTCTTCTATTCCGATCTCAGCACGCTGAACCAGAAAGGCGTCGACACGCGGGCAATCCTGATCGGGGACTGCCCAGAGGTTACCGAGCATATCCGCGCCATCCGCAGCTCAGGCTGTCGCAATCCGGTTCTGGTGATGCGCGACTTCAAGAACTCGCGCGACGCCTCGGAAGCGCTCGATGCCGGTGCCGACGATGTCATGGTCAGCCCGATCAAGGGGATCGAGGTGCTGTCGCGGATCAATTCGATCATCCGGCGCGCCTACGGCCACGCGGCGGAAAGCATCAGCGTGGGTGAGATCACCGCCTTCTTCGACGGGCGCGATCCGCTGGTCTCGGGGGCGCGGCTCAAGCTGTCCAACCGCGAACACGCGATCTTCCAGCACCTGGCGCTGAATGCGAACAAGGTGATCTCGAAGGGGGCGATCTACGACGCGGTCTACGGGATGAGCGACGACCAGCCCTTCGACAAGGTGATCGACGTCTATATCTGCAAGCTGCGCAAGAAGATCGCCGACGCCTCCCCCAGCGGCCACCAATATATCGAGACGGTCTACGGCCGGGGCTACAAGTTCAGCGAGCTGGAAACGTCCAGCAAGGTGAAACTTGCGGCATATGGGAAGGCCGAACCCCTGGGCACGGTGGCCGCGAGATAAGCCTCCGGCTCAGAGATAATTCAGGATCGAGAGCTTCGACATCTGCGCGGCCACGCTATAGCTCGCGTTGAGCTGGGTCTGGAGCGCAGTCATTCGGGTTGCTGCCTCGTAGGGATCCACGGACACGTAATCGGACAGCCGGCTATTGAGAACCGCGTCCATCGACTGCTGCTGGGTCAGCTTCACGTCGAGCCGCTTCTGCTTCGCGCCCAGTGCCGTCTCCGAATTGCGCAGACCCTCCACGCCGTCGCTGAGCGCGCCGACCCCCGCTGCCATCCAGCTCTTGTAGGCATTCTGATCCTGGATCTTCGAGACATCGACCGAAGCAAGCAGCGTGAGCCCCTTTATGATGCTGCGGAACTCGGGATCGTCTGCCTGCATGCCGTATTGCAGTGTCTCGCCATCGCCGATCAGCGCGGTTTTCCGAGGCGCCGGCGTGCTCGGCGTATCTCCCTGGAAGAAGGTCGTGCTGAAGCGCTTCGCCGGGTCGGCATTCGTCTCGTCGAAAACGCTGTCGATCTGGGCAAGCATCGACGTCGCCTGAGTGCCGTCGGCAGGGCCGCTGCCCACGATCCCCGAGATGACATCCTGCGGCGACAGGCCCGTCGCCGAATTGACGCTGTCATACCCCCTCAGCGCGGGCCGGTCGGAGGCCACGCCGGAGAACAGGTGATCCCCGTCGAGCGAGATGTTGAGGCTCGTCATGATCGTGTCCAGCGCGGCGCGTGCCTGCTGCTGCAAGGTCGAAGCGGTGCTGCTCGAATGTTCGAGATTGGCCAGAGCGAGCCCGAGCACATCCTGCGCCGCCCCTCGCGCCGAAGCCGCCCCGGAAGAGATCATCTCGAGCTTGCTCCCGAGAAGCTTGTTCGAGGTGATAAAATGCGAATTGGACGACGCCCGATCCTCCAGTGCGAGGACGAAGGCCGATTTCGACCCCATATCCGCATAGAGATCGGCCTTGCGCCCGGTCGAGACCTCTTGGCTCGTCCGCTGCAAATCGGCGGTGGTGCGTTCGACGGACCGTCGCGAGACCAGGCTCATCTGCAGGGTCGACAGCGAATTCCGGATAAGGGGGATCATCGTTCAGCCTCCTCAGACCGCGGCAAGCAGCGTGTCCATCATCTTCATGACCGCGGTCATCATTTTCGAATTGGCGGCGTAGCTTTGCTGGATGGTGATGAGCTTTTGCATCTCGTCATCGATGTTCACGCCCTGGATTCCCTGCCGGGTGCCGTTCACCGTTTCCGCGGCGGTTCGTGCCGCGGCAAAGCGCTCCTGCGCGCGGGTGCCCTCGAACTCCTGCGCCGAGATCATGCTGCTTCCGTAATCCCTGAGCGACAAGGATGCCTCGAGCCCTGTTCCCGAAGCGGCCGAAAGCGGTTGGTCGAAAACGGACACGAAGGCCTCGACCTGGGTCGAGTCCCCGGCCGCACCCGGCGTTGTCGCTCCGATGCCGTCGCGCAGACGCGAAAGCTGGCCGCCCTGCGACGGATCCACCGCGGCATTGATCGAGATCCGCCCCGCGAGCCCCTCCAGCTTGGCCGGATCGTAGGCGGCGCCCGCATCGGTGAAAAGCCCGGCCTGGCCCGGAGCGAGCGAGGCGTCAGCCCCCTCGAACCCCTGCACGAGACCGCGCGCCATCTCGTCGAGCTGAAGCTGGAAGCGCGGCAGGATATCCGTCTTCACCGCGAAGAGACCGGCAAGGCTGCCATTCTGGAAGCCGCGCGCATCCGTGGCCTCGGGGGTGATATCCGTCTTGCCCGCGAAAAGCCGTCCTGCGACCTGATCATAGGAAATGTAGCTGGCCTGATCCCCATCGACGAGCGGCGTCCCCCCGGCGGTGTAGAGAGTGGCGCGCCCGTCGACGGACCGGCGCACCTGCATGTCCATCAGCTTCGAGGCCCCTTCCACGAGCACATCCATCTGGTCGCTCAGATCGGCCGCTCCGAGCGAGCCGGGTTGCGCGCCCGAGATCTGCTTGTTGAGCGAGGTGATCTTGTGAAGGGTCTCGTTGAGATCGGAGACGTCGTACTTGATCTCCATGTCGACCTCGCCCCCGATACGCGAGAGCATGTCGCTGCTTTGGTTCAGCGAGGTCGCCATCTCCTGCGCTGCGGAAGCCACCCCGTTGTGCGCGGCGTTGCTGCCGGGATTGTTGACGAGCGCAATCATCGAGGTGCGCAGATCGGTGAGCCGGTCCGCCGGCGACAACCCGTCCCCGGGCTGACCGAGAGTCGCGGTATATTCGCCCACCGCCTCGTAGATCGCCTGCTCGCGCGACATCACCGACGAATGCTGTCGGTACATGCGGTTGAGCGAGGCGTCGACTTCGCGCCGCGCCTCGCCGGTCTGCACGAGGCCGCCCGCCGCAGTGACTTGCGGCAGTTCCTTGCGCACATAGCCCTCGGTGCTCGCATTCGCGATATTTCGCGATGTCGCTTCCGATTGCATCTGCGCCGCGCGCAGACCGCTGGTGCTCGCGAGGAGGGCGCCACTCAGGCTCATCGGCTTGCTCCCTTGTTCTCAGCGCCGCGGCGATCAGCGTTTGAGACGCGTGGTCTCGTCGAGCATCTCGTCCATGGTGGTGACGATCTTCGCATTCGTGGAATAGGCCCGCTGGGTGCGGATCAGATCGCTCAGCTCCTGCGCGATATCGACATTGGAGCCCTCGAGCGCGCCCGACGTGATATTGCCCACGGGGCCCTCGTTCGCCTTGTGAATCGTGTAGCTTCCGCTGTTGCGGGTGAGCCGATAGGCGTCGCCGTCGACTTCCTGCATCCCGTTCGGGTTCTCCACATGGGCGAGCGGGATCTTGTAGAGCGGCTGGCGCTGGCCATTGTCGAAGATTCCGAACATCGTGCCGCTATTGTCGATCTCGATGCGGGTGAGCGCCCCGGCCGAAGAGCCGTCCGCGCTGAATTTCTGCGGCGTGAAATCGCCCGCGAACTGGGTGATCCCGTCATAGCTGTTCGGGGCACCGAGCCCGACATCGATCTGTTGCGTGGTGCCGCCGTCATCCACGGTCAGGGTCATCACGCCGGTGGTCGTGTCCATCGAGAAGGCCGCGGGAGCGGTCGCGAGGCTGGTCACCCCGGAATAGCTCACGGGAGCGCCCGCATTCGCACCGCCGCCGGCGAAATCGACCGTGACCGTGCCGTAAGGGGTCCCGTCGGGATCGGCGACGGTGATGTCCCAGCGGTTCGGGGTCGAGGTCGGCTGCCAGGAATATTCGAGGCGCTTCACCGCGCCCAGCGGGGTGTAATATTGCGACGAGGACTTGAAGGGCGCGCCGGGCGTCGCGTTGCCGGTTTCCTGCGAGGGCAGGTTGCCCTGCACGCCGATCGTGCTGGTCGCCTTCGCGCTCAGGGTCGCCTCGGTCACGTTCACCGTTTTCAACCCGTTGAAGCTGTTACCGTCGATCGAGCCGAGCTTGCCGTCGGTATAGGGATAACCCGAAAGGAAATATCCTGCCGAGTTGACGAGATCGCCATTCTCGTTGGCTTGGAACGATCCGGCGCGCGTCATGACGTAATCGGACTGCACGCTCGTATTGGGGGTGTTGGAGACCACGAAGAACCCGTCCCCGTTCACCGCAAGATCGGTCGGAGAGCTGGTGGGGATCACCGCGCCGCCATTCTTCAGATCGGAGGTGACGACGGCATTGACCCCGGAAGGGGCGTTGAGCCCGCCGCTCGGCGTCATGGTGACCATCTGGGCGAAGCTGCGCTTGTAGCCCGTGGTATTCGCGTTCGCGATATTCTCGGAAATCTCGCCAACTGCGACAGAATTCGCGTTAAGACCGCTCACGCCGGTCTGCATCGCGCTCGAAATACTCATGGCTTTATCCTCTCATGCCCGAAGAGAAAGGGTTCTTATTTGAGAGATATGCGCCTGATGTTTAACTGACGTTAAAAATAGACAGGCTTTTTCTTGGGACGCGGGGGAAAAGCACCAATGCATAGCAAGGACATCTAGCCCCCCGTCCCCTTGGCCTCCGTCCCCACCACCTCGAGCGCATCATCGGCATTGCGCAGCCGGTCACGCGCCGCGGCATCCTTCAGCGGGCTCAGCGCCGCGGGTTCCGCCAGAAGGTTCTCGACGAGCTTGTTCAGATCGTCCCGCCCCGCCAGACGGGGAAGAACCGCCGCGACGCTGCGCGCCGTGGTCAGATCGCCCGAGCGATAGGCGGCAAGCAGCAGCTCGACCGCATCCGTCTCCGAGAAACCGTCCGAGGCGCGCTTCCACAATTCGCGATAGTAGCGGACCGCCTCCTTCCAATCGCCCTTCTTCCAATAGAGCCGGGCCAGAAGCCGCAGATATTCGACCGAGTGCGAGGTCACCTTGGTCATCAGGGCCGCATCGGTATTCCCGGCCTCGGCCAGCACCCGCGCTTGCACCGCATTGAACTGATCGCGCCCCTGCGCATCGGTCGGCCTCTCGGACACCTCGAGAACCTTGGCCGCACGCTCGAACTGGCCTCCGCGGGCGAGGGCCTCCGCCTCCTTCAGCGCCAGATGCGCCACTCTGTCCTGCGACACCGCCTCGGGATCGCTCTTGTCCAGAGCTTCGGAGGCTTCGCGGATTTTTCGGTACTCGGCGGCCGCCTGGGTCGTCGCCCCGAGATCGAGCAGCCGGTCGGCGAATTCCTCGGCATAGATCTGGAAATCCGGGCGGAACTCGAAATAGGGCTCCAACCGCTGATGCGCGTCGGCGAACTCGGCGAGCGGGATCTTCCCCTCTGCCCCCTGCGCATAAAAGGTCTTGAGCAGCCGGTCCGCCGCTTGGGCGGTGGCTTGCGCCTGCGGGCGATCGGAAAAGCGGGTGAGAATCTCGCCATAGGCCTCGAGCGCATCCGCCTCGCGGCCGGCCTTCTCTCCCAGCTCCGCGCGCCGTTCGAGAGCCTGCAGATCGAACCTGTCCCCCCGCCATGCGAGATTGGCCTCCGCGAGCTGGGACAAGGCCTGATCGGGCGTCAACCATCCTTGTTTCAGGCCCAGATCGACCGATGCGAGCCGCGCCCGCTGCGCATATCGGTCCTGTCCCTTGGCCGCCTCACGATAGGCCGCATAGGCCTTTTCGGGATGATGCGACCGCTCGGCCACCCGCCCCAGAAGAAAGCTGTAAACCGGCTCGGCCTTCAATTCGGGATAGTCGTCGAACGCCTTGCTCAGCCGTTCCGCGAGCGGCCATTTCGCGACCGCGATCGCGCCCTCCAGAAGTGCGGGAAGGCAGGCCTCCACGAAAACGGGTGGATAGGCCTCGAGCCGATCGGTCGCCCCGGCAAGGTTCCCCTCGAGCTCCACCGCATCGCCCTGCGTGATCGCGTTCAGTGCCGCCCAGAGATGATATTCGGGCCAGTTCGCCCATTCCGCGTTCGGCAGCAGCTCGCCCGGCGGAACCCCCGCTCCCTCCATGATCCGGAACCCCGCCGAAATCGCCCGCCACCGGGCGCGCTCGGCCGGGGGCAGCCCTTCCGGCATTTCGTCACCGAGGATCGACCGGCCCTCCGGCAACATGACATGCGCGAGATAGAACTCGGCGAGATCGAGCCGCGCGACCGCGCGCGCCGGTCCTGGCTCTGCGGCAGCGAAATCCGCGTTCAGCCTGTCACGGTCGGCAAGAAACCCGGCCTGGGTGTATTGCGCGAAATCGAAAGCGGGGGGCGCGGGGACGGGCTCAGCCCGGGCGGCTCCGCACACAAGGCAAAGAACCCAAACACCGCTCATGAAGGGGAAACCGCGTCGCATTCCCGTCGCCTCTTGCCTGCATGGGATTGAATTCTTTCCTCTACCAAAGAATAGTATTGATTATTTCAAGAAGAGCAAACATTATTGCCGTGAAATCGGCAGCAATCCAAACACAAAGCCACAAGCACAATTCGCGCGGACTGAAATTCATGGATAGCTCAAACTACGTATCGCTGTCTCTCGCCTCGACGCTGTGGCGCAGCCTTGATATCTCGGCCAACAACATGGCCAATGCCAACACGGCCGGCTTCAAGGCCGAACGTTCGCTGACCGAGAGCTTCAATGCGAAGGGCGGCGGGGATGCCGCGAATGACGTGAGCTACGTCCTCGACCGGGGCTCCTATCTCGACAATCGCCAGGGATCGCTGACCAGAACCTCGAACCCGCTCGACGTTGCCCTCAACGGAGATGGCTGGCTCGCCTATACCACCCCCGCGGGCCAGACCGCATTCGGGCGCGATGGCCGACTGGCCGTCGACCCGCAGGGCAACCTCGTGACCCTTTCGGGCAACCGGGTGCTTGATCGCGCGGGCGCGCCGATCGCCATTCCTCCGGGCGAGGAGATCACCATCTCCCGCGACGGGACGATCTCGAGCGCTGAGAGCGGCACGATCGGAACTCTGGGCGTGTTCACCGTGCCCGATATCCAAAGCTTCAGCCGTCTGGGAGGCGGGCTCTTCGCCGCACCCGGGAATGCCGCCCCCGCCCTCACCCCGGCCGAGACCACGCAGGTCGCCCAGGGGTTCATCGAGGAAAGCAATGTCCAGCCGGTCGTCGAGATGACCCGGATGATGGACATCCAGCGCTCCTACGAGCGGGCCGTGAAATTGATGGATGAACAGGACAACCTTCGTCAGGAAACATTGCGCAGGCTTGGCCGATCCTGACCGGCACGAAAGGAGCTGAAACATGAGGGCACTTGGAATTGCCGCCACCGGGATGCTGGCACAGCAGACCAATGTGGACGTGATCTCGAACAACATCGCGAACGCGAACACCACCGGCTACAAGAGCACGCGCGCAGCCTTTCAGGATCTGGTCTACCAGTCGCTGCAGCGCGAGGGCTCCCTGACCTCCGCCGACGGAACCGCGCGCCCGGTCGGGGTCGATATCGGCCTCGGGGTGCAGAGCGCGGGCGTGGTCCGGCTCAACACGCAAGGCGGCCTCGTGCAAACCGAAAACCAGCTCGATCTCGCGATCGACGGGAAAGGCTATTTCACCCTCAACCTGCCGGATGGCAGCCAGGCCTACACGCGGGCGGGCACCTTTCAGCTCAGCCCCGAGGGCCAGATCGTATCCCTCGACGGCTATGAAGTCGCCCCCGGGATCAACGTCCCCGCCAATACCACCAATGTCGAGATCAACCAGCAGGGGCTCGTGATGGCCTATGTCGGCAAGGACCCGACGCCGGTACAGATCGGCCAGCTCACGATGGCGACCTTCGTCAACGAGGCGGGGATGAAGCCGCTCGGCAACAACCTCCTGCAGGCGACGACCGCGTCGGGCGAACCCACCCAGGCGCTGCCCGGAGATCCGGGTGTCGGCATCCTCCGGCAAGGCTACCTCGAAAGCTCCAACGTCAATATCATCCAGCAGATCACCGACCTCATCTCGGCGCAGCGCGCCTATGAGATGAATTCGAAGGCGATCGAGACGGCCGACCAGATGATGTCCACCTCGAACCAGATCAAGTGATGTCATGACCTCGAAAATCGCCTCAGCGACAGCCCTTCTCGCCACGCTCGTCACCGCGATCTTCGCCGCATCCGCGAGCGCCGAATCCGTGCGGGTTCTGGTGGCCGAGAAAGCGGAACAGTCCTGGGGGCTCGAAATGCCGCCGAACGGGCATTTCGAGATCACGCTGCAAGAGAGCGACCCCGGCGAGGCGGAAATGATCAGCGATTTCTGGATGGACC
This sequence comes from Thioclava atlantica, assembly GCF_000737065.1. GTDB lineage: Bacteria > Pseudomonadota > Alphaproteobacteria > Rhodobacterales > Rhodobacteraceae > Thioclava > Thioclava atlantica. The sequence goes on from NZ_AQRC01000004.1 coordinate 207,515, forward strand.
GCTCCACCGGCCAGTTTCTCGCGAATGCCGTCGAGAAATCCGGCGACGTGCGCCGGGTCGCCGGGCTCGCGCTGCTCAACGTGCCCGTACCGGTGCCCACTGAGCAGCTACTTCCCGGCACGATCCTTTCCGGCGATGACTTCCAGGTGGTCGACCTCCCCTATGGCCAGGTCGGGGCCTATGCCGTGACCAGCCTCGACCATCTGGCGGGCATGCAGGTCCGCCGCGTGCTCGCCCGGGGGCGTCCGGTGATGAGCCAATCCATCACCGAGCCGGTGATCATCGCACGCGGCGACCCGGTCTCGATCGAATATTCGAAAGGCGCGATGTCGCTGACCGCGCCCGGCAAGGCGATCTCTGACGCTCATGCGGATCAGCCCGTGCGCGTGGTCAATCTCGTGAGCAACAAGATCGTCACGGGGATCGCCAAGCCCGACGGCAAAGTGGAGATTCAGAATTGAAACATTCACTCTATTTCCTGCCGATGCTCGCGCTGGCCGCCTGCGGCCCCGGCACGGCCTTCGACCGCGACCCGCATGTGAGCAACATGGTCGTCGATGGCGACACCATTCCCGAGGTCAATCGCGTCAGCGTCCCGATGCCGCCGCTCGAACCCCCGCATGTTCCGCAACGGGCCGAGGCCGCATCGCTCTGGCGGACCGGGTCGGCGGGTTTCTTCGGCGATCAACGCGCCGACAAGGTGGGCGATCTGCTCACGGTCGATATCGATATCAACGACCAAGCACAGCTTCAGAACGCGTCCCAACGCAGCCGAGACGGCAGCGAGAATGTCGGCTTCCCCACATTTCTCGGCTACGGCGGCAAGATCGACAAGGTCCTGCCCGGCGTCAGCCAGAAGGACCTGCCTTCGGGAAGCAGCATCGTGGATCTGAACTCGAAATCGAGCGCCAATGGCAGCGGCTCGATCAAGCGCAACGAGACGATCAACCTCAAGGTCGCCGCCCTGATCATCCAGAAACTCCAGAACGGGAATTTCGTGATCGCCGGGCGCCAGGAGGTGAAGGTCAATCACGAATTGCGCGAATTGCGCGTCGCCGGGATCATCCGCCCGCAAGACATCCGGATGGACAACACCATTCCCTACGAGAAGATCGCCGAGGCGCGGATCTCCTATGGTGGCCGCGGGCAGATCAGCAAGGTGCAACAGCCTCGTTACGGGCAGGACGCGCTTGACGTCGTGCTTCCCTACTGACCTCGCCCGATGCCCCCTCTGAAGATCCTCGTGCTGCTCATCGTCGTGGTGCCGATCGTCGCCGCGGGCCTGGGATATCTCGGCGGCAGCCAGATCGCGCCGCGTCCCGATGCGCCCACAACGCCGGCGGAGCCCGCCCCGCGCGAGATCGCTCTGGGCAACATCACGGTTCCGATCTACAGGGCGCGCGATGTCAGCTATCTGACGGCCGATGTGACGCTGGTGCTCAAGGCCGACGGTCTTCCCGACGGCTCCGCGCTCGTGCCGAAATTGCGCGACGAGACGCTCGATCTTCTGACCACCCTGGCAGACAGCCGGTTGCTCGATCCCGGTTCGGATGCTCCCGACCAGATCGCCACCCTTCTCGAGCGTGGTCTGTCGGATCGGCTACCCGGCCTGCAGGCCGTGAAGGTGAACCGCGCCACGCCTTTCCGGCAAGGGCAGAACGGCTGAAATCGCCGCTGCGGCGCGCGGCGGCGTGACGCCGCCTCAGCCCGACACGGCGAGGACGAGCGAGCTCGGAATCTCCTCGCCGTTGCGCAGAACCAGCGACTGCCCCTGCCCCGTGAAGCGCACCTGATCGACCCGGGTGCTCGGATAGGTGTCGTAGGAAATCGGATTGCCGTCGGCATCCCTTGCGTCGATCTCGATGCGGAACGTGTCATCGGGCACCGGCAGCCCCGCAGAGTCGCGACCATCCCAGGTGAGCGCGATCTTCTCGCCCGAGCGCGTCGACAGACCGTTGATCCGGCGCAGTTCCGTCCCGTCGGCGGTCTTGATGATCGCGGTCACCTTGTCGGCAGGGGCGGCGAGTTCGTAGCTCGTGCTTGCCTCCCCGTTGCGCAACTCGAACCTGTCGGAGGCGAGCGTCACCGTCTTGCCCATCAGCGCGACATCCGACATCCCCCCCAGCGCGCTCAACTTGGCGTCGATGGTCTTGAGATTGGTGTTGGTCTGGACGGACTGCTCGACCTGGCTGAGCTGCGCCAATTGCGACACGAACTGCGTCGAGTCCATCGGCTGAAGCGGATCCTGATTTCGGATCTGCGCCGTCAGAAGCTGCAGGAAACTGTTGTAATCCGCCGAGAGCTTCGATTGCGCGGTATTCGCCGTGTTGTCGGTCGCAGCCGAAGCTGCATTCGTGCTTGTCGGAGAGATGCTCATTGGTGGCTCCTCAGGTCCTGATATCCACTTGTCCGTCGAGGATGGTCGGCTGCCAGTCGGCGCCAAGCACGGGGACGTCATCCTCGAAATTCGCTCCCGTGCCGGCAGAGCGCTCTTCCCCCTGCCCGCCATGACCGCCGAACTGCTCGAAATCGAGCGTGCCGCTATCCATCTGGATACCCTGCCCCGCCAGGATATTCGCCAGGGTATCGCGATCGCCGCGCAGAGCGCTCAACACCGCCGGGCTCTCGGCGCGCACGACCACGTTGATCTGACCGCGCTTGTCGCGCTCCACGTCGATCTCGATATCGCCAAGCCCGCGCGGGGTCAGAGCAACGCGGGTGCGTCCCTCATGCAGGTCGGCGCGCCGCAATTGCGTCGCGAGAAAGGCCGCGAACCGGGGCGAGGGCTGGGCCGCAGGCTGCCCCGACTGGGCTACTGCTTCGCTGCGCTGCGTGGCGCCTCCGTCATGCTGCGTGAGCCGAGCCACGGCCGTATCGGGCAGCGCCCCGGCGCGTGCGGCCTCGGCGAACAGGCTGCCGGGTTTGGGATCGCCCTTGCCCGGCTCCACGGGCAGGCCAGCCGCCTGAGCGTCAGACTTGCCGGTTTTCCCGGCGCCCTTCGTGGCGGCTTCCAGAACCGCGCGCACCCGCGGATCCATGCCATTTTCTCGCAGCTCCGCGGCAGGAAGATTAGGCGCCGGGTCCGCAGGACCCTGCGGGAGCGGGGTCGCGGCGGGTGCCTGCGCCGCTTCAGGCTTGGGGTGGACAGCAAGAGGAGGCGTTTCCCCGGTCGATCTCGCAGGCAGAAGCGCCGCAGCCGATTGCACCTCCGCGCCCCCCTTTTGGAGCGGCACGCGTTCAGGCGCCATCCCCGGCAGGCCGAGCGACATCAGAAGGCTCGCAAAGACCTCGTCTATGCTTTCGCTTGCCCCGCCGGGCTTGCCCGAAGCCGGTTTTTCCACCGTGCTTCCGGCCTGCGGGCTGATCCCATTCAGCGAACGGACCAGAACCTCCCGAAGCTTCGTGCCATGTGCGGCATCGAACCCGGCGAGCACCTTCGCGAGCGACGCGCCCAGCTCGCTCAACACGGCCCCTACGGGCTTGCCATTTGCCAACTCCGCAAGCGCTCCGTCCCGAACCTTCTGAAGCTTTCCGACCAGCTCGGTCTGAAGCGCGGGAATGTCCGCAAGGAGCGTGGCCCCTGCCGCACCGCCCGCCGAAACCGCCAGCACGGCGCCCCCTTTTCCCTGCGCAAGCGAACTCGTTTGCGCCCCCTGCAGGAGCGTCCCGAACCCGGTCTGCTCCGATCCCGCAGGCTTTCGCCCCGCTCCCGAGATCGGCGTCGTCGTATTCAGCAATGTCGCAGCTTTCGCGTCCATGTATTTGACCTCGTCACCCAAACCGCACCCTAACGCCCCGGCGGTCCGAGAAGGCCGCCTGCCACTCCATGAACGGAGCATACCACTCCCGGTCCTTTTCATACCCAAGCTGCACGAGCAGATCGAACAGCACCGGAAAGCGCGAGAACTGATCGAAAATGCGCGCCCGGTGCTCTTCGCCGCGCCATTTCGCGCGCGCCTTCTCGACCGGCCGCACGCCGTTGAGAGGCCCCTGCAAGGCGCTCGGAACTTTCGTCGAGCCATAGTCGGAGAAGCTCCCCTCGAATTGCAGATCGAACGCATCACCCAGCTTCGTCTGAATTCTGTCGGGGTCATTGACCAGATCTTCGTATTTGAGAAGGAAGACCCCCTGGGGGAAGATGCCGGAATTCAGCACGGTCCCGATTGCCTCATGGATCTGCAACAGTCCCGGCATGATCGGCGCGGGCGCGTCGTCGCCGTCAATGAAATACATCCGATCCGCCGAAATGAAGTAGTCATCCGGCACCGCGGAGTGACGGCTCACGAGGATGTCGCGCGGGTCGCGCAGCGGCACGATCAGATCGAGCCGCTTCTCGCGACGGTTCGCGCGCGCAACATTCGGAACCTGGAAGATATCGAGCGGGCGCTTGCTCACCCAATTTCCCGGTCGCGCAATCGTCGCTAGTGCGCTCGTCTCACGGGGCGGTATTTCAAACCCTTTCAGGGTCTCGCGCAGCATATTGTAGAAAAGCGTCGTTCCCGCGCGCCCGTATCCTGCGATCATGAGGTGACGTGACATGGTCCCGCTCATCAATTCAGCATCGCGGGGCTGAATCCGCGCTTTTCGAGATGGCGCTTGAGCCGGGTGAGCGCGCGTTTTTCGACCTGGCGGGCACGCTCCCGGCTCATCTCGAGATCGCGGGCGAGATCGTCGATTGAATCGGGGGGCGTCTGCAACTTGCGCCGCAGAACGATCTCGCGATCCGGTTCTTCGAGATCGTCCAGCGCATCCCCGAGAACCTCACGCGCCATCCGCGCGGCAGAGGCGGCGAGGGTCTGCTCCTCGGGCGTGAGATCCGGGCTGCGCATCATCTCCATCATCTCGGCATCGCTGTCGTCGAAAGCCCGGGCATCAAGGGCGACCACTCCGGTGAGGACCTGACCGGCCTCGGGATTGTCGAGCCGCCCCATGCGGGCATCGAGATAGACACGGGTCGGCACGTCGATCACCGTCTTGATCCGGGCGAGCGCGTTGAGCACGCAGGTCATCACCCACCAATGCGAATAGGTCGAAAACCGGACATCCTGCGTGAGATCGAATTTCTCGGCGGCGCGCATCAGGCCGATGATCCCCTCGGCCACCAGATCCTCGAGCTCGACCGGGTTGGTCGCCCAGCGACGGGCCTGGGCATATGCCTGACGGACGTGAGAGCGGAGAAGAATCTCGAGCGAGTCCCGGTCTCCATGTTCCTGCCACCGCGAGATGGCTTGCCGTTCTTCCTCGACATCAAGAAATGGCGCATCAAGTGCAGCACGGAAACTCAATGCAAACATTAGCCCGCCTCTATCCACTCTTTTATCAAAGAACAGAAGATCATGGGCAAAGCTTTGGAGGAAGCTTTACTTGATTAAAGGGACATTAATCCGCAGGTTTTCTGGTTAATCTTGGGTTAACGGGCCATGAGGCCGCGCCGCCTGGAGGGCGGCGCGGCGAACTCATGCTTTTCGTCACCATTGTTTGGTCCGCCAACCAGACACGGAAGAACTCGTATCGGACCGCTTCCCGCAGCCCTCGTCTTCAGAGGCGACCGCTCACAGCGGCACCACCACGATCCCGGCCATCCTCATGGACAGCAAAGCCATCGCGCCCACGCGACGCCATCGCCGGCAGCCGGAGGTCCATCGCACGGTCCCCGTTTCCGTGCTTCGCCTCCGCTCCATGTGCGGGCTCGATGACGATGAGGCTTCCATAGGGAACCTCGATCCCGAGCTCCTCCACGAGAACATCGCCGAGCGAAATCCCGGGCAGAAGCTCTTCCGCCTCGGGCAGCACCAGAAAGCGGGCATCTTCCCGCGTCGAGCAGAGCACCACCGTCTGCGCAGGCAGAAGCGCAGCCGCCAGCCAGCGCCCTTGGGAGCCCGAACCACTTGACGTGCACGTCACGGAACCTTCCCAAATCTGCGCCAACAAATCGTTGTTTTTCATAGACATCCTAGACCCCTGAGTCCCCCTCATTTGCAGCAGCGACAGATTATCAGCGATTCACCGTCGGGTAAGGTTGAGGATTGTTAAACCGCAAGGCGAGTGAGTCCGGATCGCGCCGGGACGCGCCTTGCGACAGAACCGCCGGACCAGCGCCTCATCGGCGGCGATCGATGCTCCGAGACACCTATTTTTCAGCGCTTGGCGCCCTAATGGTTGTGTGCACGCCTCTGGCTTCCCACAGCTTATTGACGCAACGTCCACAATTTGTGGTCTCAAGATCAATCAAGGTGTTGTTAACAATTCGATGCTTGACAGCCGCACCCGCAAAACCTGTTACACAGACTCGGCGTATCAACCCTGGGTTGCAAGCGCCTGTCGTTTTCCCGCGGGAATCTCGTAGAAGGAATACCCGGCGGCGCGCACCGTTTCGACCACGTACCTCTCGCCGAAGGCATCGCGCAGTTTCTTGCGGATCTTCGTGATATGAACGTCGAATTTCCGGTCCCCATAGACCCACAGGCATTTGTCGATCCGGCGGGAAAGCGCGTCGCGTGTGACGATGCGTCCACCGCTCCGGATGAGTTCGCGCATGATCTCCGCTTCCATCGGCGTGAGCTGCACAGCCTCCGCCGCATCGGGCACGGTGAGCCGATTATCCTTGTCGATCCTGAGGCGGGCGACGCGTTTCTCCTCGCCCGGCAGGTTCAGGGGCAGACCATCCCCCGCCCGGAGCCAGAGCCGCGCCGCCAGCTCCCTCTCGGTATAGGGCTCTCGGATCACGTCATCGGCGCCCGCCAGGATCATCTCGGCGGCAAGATCCCCGCCCGGAGAGGGCTCGATGAAAATGACAAGGCTCTCCATCGGGCCGACGCGTGCGGTGCGTATCAGATCCGCCGCACCGTCCGGCTGCGCAAGGCTGATCAGCACGACCCGTGGATTGCCGCCCGACAGGAGGTGTTGTTCGGCCTCTCGCGCGCACGCGAAGGGCAAGGCCTCCCAGCCGCAATACTCGAGAAAGAAGCGGGCCAACTGCTGTTGCTTCGCCTCTTCTTCCGCGACGATGATGACGTTCTGTCTCCGCGTGGCATCCATGCCGGACAAGAGGCAACTCCCGAATCCCTCGGCGCTTGCGGGCGAGCATTCATTCTCTCGCCTTATCCCTGCAGCGCTCTTTTATTTCGAATAGCGCGAGATGCCGGGCACGGTGACGGAGCGTAAATCCGCCTAGCCTGAATTGTTCGCGTTTTCGAATTTCCCTACCTGCTATATGCGATAATTCACGTTTTTATGCCTGACAAGCCGAGCGCGGGCCCCAGATCGCGGCTTGGCCGCGGCATTTTGTCGAAAAGCCCGAATTCTTTGACCTAACTTTAAGAATTTCTTCAATCTTTCCCTAGAGACAAAAGAGTGTGAGGGCAAACATGACGCATCAACCCCCACCCCGGGCCGGTGAGCCCGGGGCTTCCCGCATCCCTGCGGTGCCGGTTTCCGAAAGTGTGCTTCCGGATCGCCTGATCTGTCTGGAGACCGGCCGGTCCATCAAGATGCTGAAGCGTCATCTGAAAAACCTGCTCGGAATGACGGTCGAGGAATACCGTGCAAAATGGGGCCTTCCGGCGGATTACCCGACCAGCGCACCCGAATATCAACTCGCCAAACAGCGCTGGCTGACGCGGGGCAAATTGCACTGAGGCCCAGCCGCGCGCCCGAAGCGCCATCCGGACCAATTCTGCGCAGAACATACGTCTCGTCAGGAAAACCAAGAACAGAGATGCACGTTCATTGACAGAAAAACGGGTTAACCCTACCTTTCCCTATTCATCCGGGGTGAGTGCAAATTTTAAGCAGCGGAGAGACAAGATGCCCAAGGAACGGCCCACGGATGCAGCAAGCATTATCGCGACAGTCGCTGCAGCCTATGCCTCCCGTCAGGACGTGACGGCGGATCAGGTGGTCGACCTCGTGGCCAAGCTTTCCGCGCAGTTCGGCGATGATCTTCACGACGCCACGGCCTCGCTTGCCGCGGATGCGACTGCACCAGGCCCGAGCCCGGCGAGGCCGCAACCCGCGATCCCGGTGAAAGAGGCCGTCACCGAAGACAAGGTCTACTGCCTGTGCTGCGGGCGCGGCTTCAAGATGCTCAAACGCCATCTCGGCTCGGAACACGGGCTGAGCGAAGACGAGTATCGCGCCCTCTTCAACCTGCCCGCGGACATGCCGCTTGTCGCCCCCAGCTATTCGGCGCGAAAGGCGGCCTATGCGAAGAAGGTCGGGCTGGGAAAACACAGCCGCGAGGACGGCGACAAGTCCCCTCACGACGCCTGATCCCCGTATCAGCGACCGGCAAGAACGCGGCACGGAAAGGCATCCGAAGCCGCTGTTTCGCGGTTTTGTTTCCAGATCATGAACGAATATCGCCCTTTTTTGGCCACCATTTGAGCCGACAACCCTCAACGTAGGGAGTGCCGCAGAAGCATTTCCCGCGAGCAGACAGCTGGTCCGGAGAACCAGCGGGTTGGGAAAGGGCAAGGCATGGCACGGTCGAATCAGGCACCGATTGTACTGAAGCGGACAGATGAAGATCACGAGTCCGAGCATCACGGCGGAGCTTGGAAAGTCGCCTATGCCGACTTCATGACCGCGATGATGGCCTTCTTCATGCTGATGTGGATCCTGTCCATTTCCGATGAGAACCAGCTCACGGGAATCGCGGATTACTTCGCACCCGCGAAGGTCGAGATGCAGGCCCCCGGCGGCACCGGTCCGCTCGCGGGCGAAACCATCGGCCCGAAAGGGGTCATGAACGCCTCGCGCGCGAATGATGCGATTCCCGCCAATCCCGGCGTCGGAGCTACGACCGATCCGTCGACCGCGATGGCGAACGCCTCGGCCAGCTCCAATGCAAACGCGCCCGAGGCGAAGATCGAGAAAGTCGCGGCAACGGCGCAGGGTCAGGCCACGACCCAGGACAACGCGGAGAACGGCGCGAAATCCGCCGCCGCCACGCCGCGCGCTCTCGATGATGCTCGCTTCGACGCGCTGCAGGCCCGCATCACGCAGGCGATCCAGCGTGTCCCGGATCTGCGCCCGCTCCAGCAGAACGTCATCTTCCGGCGCACGCCCGACGGGCTGAATATCGAGGTCGTCGATCAGGCCGGAAAAGCCATGTTCGCCTCGGGCAGCGCGAAGATCGACGGCCCCACGCTGGCCCTGATGGACCAACTCGGGCGCGCGCTTTCCGATCTTCCCAATGACGTGCTGATCGCAGGCCATACCGACTCGGTGCCCTATCAGAACGCGAACGGCACCTATGGAAACTGGGAATTGTCTTCCGATCGCGCCAATGCGACGCGCCGGGCGCTTGTCGCCGCCGGTGTCGCCTCGCAGCGCATCACCCGGATCTCGGGCCTGTCGGATACGGACCCGCTCAAGCCCCAGGATCCCCGCGATCCCTCGAACCGGCGGATCACGGTCACCCTCGCCTATCTCCAGCCGGAGAATGGCGCACCCGCGACGCAGCTTCAGGCGAACGCTTCGATCCCCTCCCCGCAGAGCGCCGCGGTCGAGCAGAAAGCCCCCGACGCCGGCGCGCCTGCAACGCAAGCAACCGCCGATGAGCCGCAGAAGTTCAGCTCCATCGCCCTCGACGATCTGCGTAGCGCCTTGCAGTAACCCCGACCGCCAAGATTTCTTAGCCGGCGCAGCCCTGAGCGCGCCGGCTCGCTTGTCTTCAGGAGACAGGGATAGGCGCTCGGACCGTCCCGCCGAGCGCAGAAGGTCCAGCTCACATCACCGGCACATCACGGCGGGAGCGGGGCCGGATGCAAAGCGCCCTTGCGCGCACCCGCATCCGGGACGGGCGCACTCACGGCGCCCGCAGGTCCGGCTTCAGATCAGCCCGGCATGCTCCATCGCCGCTTCGATCGCCGCCTTGGTCTCCGGCAGCAACTCGGTCAGCGGCAGGCGCACTTCGGCCGAGCACAGGCCGAGCTTCGACATCGCGTATTTCGCACCTGCCACGCCCGGCTCGAGGAAGATCGCCATGTGCAGCGGCATCAGCTTGTCCTGGTAGCCGAGCGCCTTCGCGTAATCGCCCGCGAGCGTCGCCTCCTGGAACTCGGCGCAAAGCTTGGGCGCCACGTTCGCGGTAACCGAGATGCAGCCCACCCCGCCATGCGCGTTGAAGCCGAGCGCGGTCGCGTCCTCGCCCGAGAGCTGGATGAAATCGGCACCGCAGGTCGCGCGCTGCATCGAGACCCGCTCGAGCTTGCCCGTCGCGTCCTTCACGCCGATGATCCGTTCCAGCTTCGCCAGCACGCCCATCGTCTCGGGGATCATGTCGATCACCGACCGGCCCGGGATGTTGTAGATGATGATCGGCAGCTCGCAGGCATCGTGCAGCGCGGTGTAATGCGCCACCAGACCGCGCTGCGTGGGCTTGTTGTAATAGGGCGTCACGACAAGCGCGGCATCGGCACCGGTCTTGGCGGCGTGCTGGATCAGCTCCACCCCCTCGGCGGTCGAGTTCGACCCGGCCCCGGCGATCACCGGGATGCGGCCCTTCGCGGCCTTCACCACCTCGGTGATGACGGTCATGTGCTCGTCATGGCTCAACGTGGGGCTTTCGCCCGTGGTGCCCACCGGCACGAGGCCGTGGCTGCCCTGCTCGATGTGCCATTCGACGAGTTTCTTGAGCGTGTCCAGATCCAGCTCGCCGTTCTTGAACGGCGTGATGAGTGCAGGCAGGGACCCTTTGAACATGACACGCTCCTTGGTGTTGTGGGCGCCGGGAACGGGATTCGTCTCGGCGGAAATCGGCCGGGTTATAGGCGCTCGCGCAGCCCTTGCCAACTTGTGAATCATCCACATCTGTGCGACCTCGTATCCCAAGAACACAGCGGCACGATCCCGCGCATAACGAAGAGCAGCGATGATGATCCGACGCCAATTCCTCGCGGCGCTCGCCGCTTCGACCTTCGCGCTGTCCCCGACGGTTCTGCGCGCGGCGTCCGGGGCGCTGGCCGATGCGCTCGCCTCCGCCCGATCCGGCAACTGGGACACCGCCGAAAACCTCGCGCGGCGGGTCGGCCCGCTCGGTTTCGACATCATCGAGTGGCAGCGCCTGCGGTCCGGCGAAGGCACCTTCGCCGATTACATGGATTTCGCCACCCGACGCGACAATTGGCCGGGCATGCCCTTCCTGCGCGAGAAGGGCGAGGCGACGCTCGACGGGATCGCCCCCGAACAGGTGCTCGCCTATTTCCGGCTCGGGCCGCCCCAGACCGGAACCGGGGCGCTGGCGCTGATCGGGGCGCATCTGGCGCTCGGGCAGAAGAGCGCCGCGGCGAAGGTCGCCGAGACCGCCTGGCGCCACCTCACGCTGAGCAGCAGCGAACAGGCGAAGTTCCTTTCCGACTATTCCGATCTGGTCGCGCCGCATCACGGCGGGCGAATGCAGAACATGCTCGATCACGGCCATCTCACCGATGCCCGCCGGATGCTCGATCTGGTGACGCCCGGCACCCGGGCGGTCGCCGCGGCCCGCATCGCGCTGCAGGCACGCGAAAACGGCGTCGACGACCTGATCGCCGCGGTGCCCGAATACATGGTGCGCGCCTCTGCCGGTCTTGCGCGCGACCGCGCCTGGTGGCGCTGGCGCGAGGGGCTGGAGGACGGGGCGGCGGACCTGATCCTCGAACGCTCGAACAGCGCATCTGATCTCGAGTCGCCCGAGCTCTGGGCCGATCTGCGCGGCGCACAGGCCCGCTGGGACCTGCGCGACAACAACCCGCAACGCGCCTACAAGCTCGCCGCGCGCCACCATCTGCCGCCGGGCGGCGCGGATTACGCCGATCTCGAATGGGTCGCGGGCTACGCGGCGTTGAAGCTCGGCGATGCCGCCACCGCGCTGCGCCATTTCCGCGATCTCGAGAAATCCGTGGACGGTCCGATCTCGTCCTCGCGGGCATGGTACTGGCAGGGCCGCGCGCTCGAAGTGATGGGCAAGACCGCCGAGGCGAAGGCCGCCTGGTCCAAGGGCGCGCAGAATCAGGACGCGTATTACGGGCTCTTGTCGGCAGAGCGCCTCGGCCTGCCGCTGCCCGCGCAAATCGCCAAGGGCGTCGATCTGCCCGACTGGCATGACTACAAATTCACCAACAGTTCGGTCTTCAAGGCGGCACAACTGCTCTACGAGGCAGGCGACAGCGATCTTGCGGCGCGCTTCGTGCTGCATCTCGAGGAAAGCCTCGGGCCGGGCAACTTCGGAGCGCTCGCGAAATATGCACTTGCGCAGCGCGACGACTATCTCGCGCTGATCGTGGGCAAGCGCGCCGCGATCAAGGGCGAATTGCTGCCCCAGGCGCTCTGGCCGATCCCGGGCCTGACCAATCACGATCTGGGCGTTCCCGAGGAACTCGTCCTCGCCGTCGCCCGGCGCGAGAGCCAGTTCGCGACCGGCGTCGCCAGCGGCGTGGGCGCGCAAGGCCTGATGCAGCTGATGCCCGGCACCGCGAAGATGATGGCCGAGAAGACCGGGCTGAGCTATTCGCACGACCGGCTGACCAGCGATGCGACCTACAACCTCAAGCTCGGCGGGGCGTACCTCTCGACGCTGCGTGACCGGTTCGGCCCCTCGGTCGTGCTGATCGCGACGGGCTACAATGCCGGCCCGGGCCGTCCGCGGCGCTGGATCGAGGAACAGGGCGACCCACGGATCGCGACGGTGGACGTGGTCGACTGGGTCGAGATGATCCCCTTCACCGAGACCCGGAACTACACGATGCGCGTGGCCGAGGCGATCCCGCCCTATCGCGCGCGCCTGGGCAAGCCCGAGGTCAAGTTCACCGACATCCTGCGCGGCAAGGCGGAGTGATCCGGCGGCCGGCGCGTCTCAGCCCTGCGCCGCCACCCGCGCCCGCCAGAGCGTGAACAGCCCCGCGCTCACCACCACCGCGGCGCCGATCATCACGTTGAGCTCCAGCTCTTCGCGGAAGACGAGCACCCCGAGCGCCGAGGCGAAGACGAGCTGGAGATAGGCGAAAGGCTGGATCGCCGAGGCCTCGGCCACCTCATAGGCCTTGATCAGCAGGAAGTGCCCGGTCGCGGCGGTTAGGCACAGCACCGCCATCCATCCCCAGTCGCCCGGCGTCATGTTCTGCCAGTGCCAGATCCCCACGACGGTGATCACCACCGCCCCGACGACACCGGTATAGAAGAACGACACCGAGGCGGGATCCACCCGGCCCACATAGCGCGTCATCAGCGAGTAGAGCGCGAAAAGGAGCGCGGCCGCGAGCGGGATCAGCGCATAGGGCGTGAAGACCCCGATCCCGGGCTGCAGGATGATCAGAACCCCAACGAAGCCCACGCCGATCGCGACGAGCCGGCGCCAGCCCACCTTCTCGCCCAGAACCGGCCCCGAGAGCGCGGCGACCAGCAGCGGATAGCAGGCGAAGACCGCATGGGAATGGACGAGGCCGAGATAGACGAAGGCCTGCACCATCACGATCACCTCGGTGATCAGCACGACCGACCGGATCAGCTGCGCGACCGGCATTTCCGAACGCGTCGCCCGCCGCAAGCCGCCCGGGCTGCGCGCCGCGACCGTCAGCACGAAGGCGGCGAAGAACCAGAACCGCACCATCAGCGCCATGTAGACGTTGTAGGTCTCGGCCAGATGGCGCGAGATCCCGTCCTGCATCGCGAAGATGAAGGTCACCGCGACCATCAGCACGATGCCGCGGCGATTGCTCTGCTCAACCATGTTTCACCCCGCGCGACATGTGGCGCTTGTGTCCGAAACCGGGGCTGCGCGTCACCTCGAAGCCCGCCGCTTCCAGACCCCGGCGCACGAAACCCGCGGCCGTATAGGTCGCGAATGTACCGCCCTCAGCGCTATGCGCCCCGACCTCGGCCATCAGATCCGCGCCCCAGAGTTCTGGGTTCTTCGCGGGCGAGAACCCGTCGAGAAACCACGCATCGGCGCGCCCCTCCCAACCCGGCAGCGTCTCGCGCGCGTCCCCCTCGATCACCTCGACCGAGACGGGGCCAAGCCGGAACGCCCGCTGCCCGGCCGCCCAGGCCTCGAGATAGGGCCCGGCCACGGCCTCGGCCTCGGGAAATGCGGCGAGCGCGCGCGAGATCTCCTGCGCGGTCATCGGGAAAGCCTCGAAGGAGGTGAAGCGGATCGGGCAGTCCGCCGGGCAGGCGAGGCGCAGCGCCAGCAGGTTCAACCCCGTGCCGAAGCCCAGTTCGGCCACCTGAAATCCCGGGCGCAGCCGCGCAGGCAGATCGTTTCCCGCCAGAAAGACATGACGCGTCTCGGCCAGCCCCCCGGCAAGGCTGAAATAGGGATCGTCGAAGCGGCGCGAGACCGGCACGCGGTCGTCACGCCAATCGAGATCGGCTTTGCTCTGGTCAGGCGCGGTCATCGGAGGTAGTCCACAAGTTCCGGCCAAGCCTTGGAACAGGACGCGGCGAATGACAAGTGGCAGACCCGATCTGACAGTGCGCGGCGGCGGCATCTTCGGCCTCGCGATCGCCTATGAGGCGGCGCGGCGCGGCGCGAGGATCCGGCTGATCGAACGGATCCGCATCGGCGCGGGCAGCTCGGGCGGGCATGTCGGTGCGCTGGCTCCCCATGTGCCCGAGCAATGGAACCCGAAGAAGCAGTTCCAGTTCGAAAGCCTGCAGATGGCCGAAGGTTTCTGGGCGGGCGTGGCCGGGACCGGTGGTGGCGATCCGGGCTATGCGCGGTTCGGCCGGATCCAGCCGCTCGCCGACGAGGCGCAGATCGCCCGCGCCAGGGACCGCGCGGAGGGCGCCGCCGCGCTCTGGCAGGGCTTCGCGCAATGGCGCATCGCGCCGGTCGCCGAATTCGGCCCCTTCGCGCCGCCCTCGCCCACCGGCCTGGTGATCCACGACACGCTCTCGGCCCGCGCCAATCCGCGCGCCGCCGACGCCGCGCTCGTCGCCGCGCTGGAAGCGATGGGCGCCGAGATCGTGATCGGCGAAGCGGAGGAAATCGGCCCGGTGATCCACGCCACCGGCGCCCCCGGCCTCGCGGATCTCGCAGCCGCCCTCGGCAAACCCGTCGGCAATGGCGTGAAGGGGCAATCGGCGCTGCTGAAATTCGACGCGGGCGACGTCCCGCAGATCTATGCCGAGAGCCTGCATATCATTCCCCATTCCGACGGCACCGTCGCGATCGGTTCGACCTCGGAACGCGACTTCGACGCGCCCGACACCACCGATGCCCGGCTCGAGGCGCTGATCGACAAGGCCCGCAGCCTTTGTCCGCCCCTCGCTGCTGCCCCGGTGATCGACCGCTGGGCCGGCCTGCGCCCCCGTGCGAAATCCCGTGCGCCGATGCTGGGCCCCTGGCCCGGGCGGGAGGGCCATTTCATCGCCAATGGGGGCTTCAAGATCGGCTTCGGCATGGCCCCGAAAGTCGCGCAGGTCATGGTCGATCTGGTACTGGAGCAGCGAGACGCGATCCCCGACGGCTTCCGCGTGACGGACAACCTCTGACAGGGGGCTCTGCCCCCTCGGGCTGGCGCCCTCTCCCCCGGGATATTTCACGCATTTGGAAGCAGGAGAGGGCGCGTCCCTTCCAGATGCCGGAAATATCCCGGGGGACGCGCGTCAGCGCGCGGGGGCAGCGCCCCCTCCGACGATCGCCGCGCGCGCGACCTCCTGATCGGTGATTCCGAAGCGGGGCGCGAATTTCTCGCGCGCCGCGATCAGGCGGGGGTCGTCGGGGCGCAGGCCCAGCGTGCGGATGAACTCGACCCGGCTCTGGCTCTTGAGTTGATCGCGCGAGATCGCGGTGCCCATCATCCGGTCGATCACTTCGCCGCCCGCAGTGACGTGGAACCATTTCGAGAAATCCCGGAAATGGTGCTGGTTGTGGAGCGTCGACACCCGGCGCTCGACCCAGCCCTTCTTCACATTCACATGGGCGGTGGTGTGGAACCATTCATAGCCGAGGAAGGTCCCCGCGCCGCCGAGCGGGACGACCGCGACCGCGATGTCGAAGGCATGGGTCAGACCGAAGAACGACAGGATCGCCCAGAGCAGAAGCGTATTGCCGACCAGAACCGGCACGATCACCGAAAGCGGAGCGAAGAGCAGCGGCCAGCAGGTCGGGAATTCGTGATGCCCGTAATGGACCCGGTAGAGCCAGTTGAACGCCCATTGCCGCTTCGGCGGCGCCATGTGGAAGATGTAGCGGTGCAGCCCGTATTCGTTGAGCATCTGCGCCGGGATCCCCAGAAGCGCCACCGCCCAGAGCCAGACCGGCCCCTGCGCCGTATGGACCACAGCCGCCAGAACGACCGCGATCATCACCCAGATCGACAGATGAGACAGCATCAACCGCAACCGCATCGCATTCCTCCCCGAAACGTCCTCCGGGAGAGAGCGTGCCACGGGTCCGCGCAGGCGCAAAGCGTTTCGCCGCGTCAGTCCTCTTCGCGCGCGGCCTCGGTTTCCTTCTTCACTGCCAATTCGCCCTCGGACGTATCCGCATCGGCCTGATGGACCGCCCATTCGCCCTCGCCCGCGGGTTCGGGAAGCGTCTCGGCGGGCCAATCGCGAAAGATATTGGCCTTGGAGATGAAATGCGCGGTGATCGGCGCGGTGAGGAAGATGAAGACCGTCACCATCAGCTCGTGCAGGGTGATATGGCCCTGCTTGGTCGCGAACCACAGCATCGAGGCGATCAGGATGGCCCCCACCCCCAGCGTCGCCGATTTGGTCGGCGCATGCAGTCGCGTCATCGGATCGGGCAGTTTCACCAGCCCGAGGCTGCCGACGAAACCAAAGATCCCGCCGATTACCAGCAGCGCGGAAATCACGATATCCCAGAGAAGTTCCATGATCGCCTCACTCGATGATGTCGCCGCGCAGGATGAATTTGGCGAAGGCCACGGTCGCGACGAACCCTGTCATCGCGTAGAGCACCGAGGCCTCGAAGAAGAGCGCCGTGCCCTCCCAGATGCCGAAGAGCACGATCATCGCGATCGCGTTCACCGCCATCGTGTCGAGCGCAAGCACCCTGTCGGTCACGCCGGGCGACTTGATGACGCGGTAGAGGTTGAAGATCAGCGCCGCCGAATAGCAGGCGATGGCGAAGATCAGGGCATAGGTGATCATTCGAAAATCTCCTTCAGGCGGGCTTCGTAACGGGTCTTGATCTCGTCGCGCACCGCATCGGCATCGGGGGCGTGCAGGCAGTGTACCAGCAGCGAATGCCCGTCGGCGGCCAGTTCGGCGGTCAGCGTTCCGGGCGTCATGGTGATCGTTCCGGCCAGCACGGTGATCGCCTCGGGCGTGACCAGATCGAGCGGCACGACGACCCAGGCCGGGTGCAGATCCCGGTTCGGCATGAACAGCACGATCCGGGCCACGGTGATATTGGCCACGATGATGTCCCAGATCACCACGCCGACATATTCGATGATCTTCAGCGGGTTCGCGATCCGCGGGCGCGCGGGCCAGTAGGGTGCGGTGACCCAGGGGATCACCAGCCCCACCAGCACCGCGAAGACCAGCGAGTTGAGCGTGTAGGCATTGGCCAGCAGCAGCCAGACCAGGATCAGGGTCAGCGTGAGATAGGGGTGGGGCAGGAACTTGCGGATCATCTCTCGGCCTCCCCTCAATGCGCGGCCGGGGCGTCATGCCCGGTCGCCGCGCCCTCGTCGCGCATGTCTTCGATCACGTTCATATGGCCATGCTCCTGCGCACCGATCCGGGCGGCCTCCTGCGCACGCGCCTCGGCGCCCGCCAGCACGGCGTCGATATATTGCCGCGGCGTGAAGAGCTGCGCCGCGGTGCCTTGCACCCAGTTGCTCACCGGCCCGGCAAGGACCGTCAACCCGACGAGACCGGCGAGAAGCAGCCCCGTCGCGGTGAAGGCAAGCGCGGGGGCGGAGGCATCCTTCGCCGGTTCCGGCCCCTCGCCCTCCTCGACCTCGACCGCATAGGCGCGCCAGAACACTTGGCTGCCGGCGCGGGCGAAGCCGATGATCGCGACGAGCGAGGTGATCAGCACCGCCCCCCAGAGCCACCATTGCCCCCGCGTCGCATCGAGGATCATCAGCTTGCCGAGGAAGCCCGAAAGCGGCGGCATCCCCGCCATCGCGATCGCGCCCATGAAGAACATCGCGGCGATCAGCCCGTGATTGGCGATCTTCGGCGCATCGGTGAGCGACAGCCCCCAGCGGCCGCGCCGCTCGCGCACCAGATCGGCGATCAGGAACAGCACCGCCGCCACCAGCGTCGAATGGATCATGTAATAGAGCCCCGCCGAGGTGGCGCCCTGGGTGAATTGCGCGAAAGCCAGCATCATGGTCCCGACCGAACCGATCACCGAATAGGCGACGGCCCTCCCCATGTCGCGCGCGCCCAGGATCCCGACCATCCCGATCACCAGCGTCACGCCGGCCGCCGGAAGCAGGATGTCATGGGCGAGCGTGCCCGTCGTCCCGGTGATCGGGAAGACCAGCGTATAGACCCGGACGATTGCATAGACGCCGACCTTGGTCATGATCGCAAACAGCGCGGCCACCGGTCCGGGGGCGTTCGTGTAGGTCGCGGGCAGCCAGAACTGGAACGGCACCAGCGCCGCCTTGACCGCGAAGACCAGCATCAGGAGCGCCGCGCCGACCTTGATCAGCGCGGTCTGATCGGGCGGCATCTGGGCCACTTTCACCGCGAGATCGGCCATGTTGAGCGTGCCGGTCACCGAATAGATCGTGCCGAGCGCAAAAAGGAACAGCGTCGAGCCCGCGAGGTTGTAGACGACGTATTGCACCCCCGATTTCAGCCGCGCGCGCCCGCCGCTATGGATCATCAAGCCGTAAGAGGCGATCAGCAGCACCTCGAAGAAGACGAAGAGGTTGAACGCATCGCCCGTCAGGAAAGCCCCGTTGAGCCCCATCATCTGGAACTGCATCAGCGAATGGAAATGCCAGCCGCGCCGGTCCCAGCCCGACCCGATCCCGTAAAGGACGATCACCAGCCCGAGGAGCGCGTTGAGCACCAGCATCATCGCCGAGAGCCGGTCGAGCACGAGCACGATCCCGTAGGGCGGGTCCCAGTCGCCGAGGCGATAGACCTCGGGCGGGTGCATGGTGGCCGAGACCGCGAGCGCGATCGCGAGGATCAGCAGCGCGGACATGCCGATGATCGAGGCCACGCGTTGCGTCACCAGATCGTAGCGCATCCACAACACGATCAGAGGCGCGAGCATCGCCGGCAGGACGACCGGCGCGATGATCCAGTGCTCCATCATCGTCCGTCCTCCTCGGTCTCGAGGTCGATCCGGTCATTGCTCGCCTCGATGAAGGCGCCGAGCGCGAGCATGACCACGACCGCCGTCATCCCGAAGGAGATCACGATCGCGGTCAGCACCAGGGCCTGCGGGATCGGATCGGTGTAGGAGGTGACGCCGTCGCGCAGGATCGGGGGCTGGTTCACCACCAGCCGCCCCGTCGCGAAGAGGAACACGTTCACCGCGTAGGACAGAAGCGACATCCCCACCACGACCGGGAAGGTGCGCAGGCGCAGGATCATGTAGATGCCGGCGGCGGTCAGCACGCCGATGGCCGATGCGACAAGCACTTCCATCAGTGATCGCCCCCGTGGTTCTTCTTGTTCTCATGGATCGCGGCAATCTCGGCCTGCGTGGCCTCCTTCGCGGCGCGCGCGGTCTTCCACCAGCGCCGGGGGACCTTGGCCTCGGGCGGGTAGGGCCCCGCCGCGAGCGGCGCAAGCACCCGCGCCTCGGGTTTCTCGGCGGCGATATGCGGGCCGTTCTCGCCCTCCTGCTCGCCCATCGCGGCACGGCGGGCAAGGCGGCTCAACCCGCCCAGCGCCAGCATCACCGACCCGACCACGCCGAGGAACACGCCGAGATCGAAGCCCGCTGCGGTCGCCAGTTCGAACTTGTCGAGCCCCGGCAGCTTCACATAGCCGAAATCGGAGGTCAGGAAGGGCATGTCGTTGAAGAGAGCCCCTGCCCCGGTGATCCCCGCCACCAGCACGCCCGCGGCGATCAGCACGTGGTAATAGACCTTCTGGCGCGCCTGGGTCCAGGCGAAGCCCGAGGCCATGTATTGCGTCACCAGCGCGATCGCGACCACGAGCCCGGCGATGAAGCCCCCGCCCGGCTGGTTGTGGCCGCGCAGGAAGATGTAAAGCCCCACGACCAGCGCGATCGGCATCATCACCCGCGTCACGACCAGCAGCATCAGCGGGTGCTTGTCCCCGCCGCGCGCGACGTCGGGCCGCCAGGCGATCAGCTTGCGCGACGAGGCGCCTTGCAGCAGCGCCTCGGTCAGCGCGAAGATCACCAGCGCGGCGATGCCCAGCACCGTGACCTCGCCATAGGTATCGTAGCCCCGGAAGTCGACGAGGATCACGTTCACCACATTGTCGCCGCCCGCGAGATTGTAGCTGTTGTCGAGCATGTAACCCGACATCGTCGGGAAGGCGAAATCGCGCGTCAGGAGCGCGTAAATCAGCCCCGTCACCGCCGCGCCCGCGAACACGGAGAGCGCCACGTCGAAACTGATCTTGAAGCGGCTCGACTCGATCTGCGTGACCTTGGGCAGGAAGTTCAGCGCGAGCAGCATCAGCACCGTCGTCACCACCTCGACCGAGATCTGCGTCAGCGCGAGATCGGGGGCCGAGAGGTAGATGAAGGAGATCGACACCGTCAGGCCCACGATCCCGATCATCACCAGCGCGAGGATACGATTGTGATGGAAGGCCACGATGCACAGCGTCGCCGAAAGCACGAGGATCCAGGCGACGATCGCGGCGCCGTTGACCGGCGTGAGCTCGCGGGTCGGCGCGCCGATCATCCCGGTCGAGAAGGCATAGAGCCCCGCCCCGACCGAGGCCACGGTGAAGAGCATCAGATACCGCGCCATCGAGCCGTTATGCAGCCCCTGCGTGACCCAGTCCGAAAGCGCCTGCGCCCGCGCGATCACCCAGTCGAACATCACTTTCGCCTCGGGGCGCGGCATCGCATCCCAGATCTTCTGGAAGGGCGCGTGGGCGGCGAGGAAGGCGAGACCTCCCACGACCGCGATGATCGACATGAAGAGCGCGGGCGTCACCCCGTGCCAGATCTTGAGCTCGTGCATGTGATAGCCGCCGCCCACCACCGCATTCGTCGCCATCTGCACATAGGGACCGGCGATGACCATCGGGAAAAGCCCGATCGCGACCACCAGCACTGCCAGAAAGGCCGGGCTCAGCCACATGCCGAATTTCGGATCATGCGGCGTCTTCGGCAGATCGGTGGAGACCGGGCCGAAGAAGGCGTGGCTGATGAAGCGGAACGCGTAGGTCGCCGAGAACAGCGCCGCCAGCGTGGCAAGGGCGGGCACCAACCACTCGTTGTGCAGCCAACTCGTATGGAACGCCGCCTCGAGCATCATCTCCTTCGAGAGGAACCCGTTGAACAGCGGAATGCCCGCCATCGAAAGCGCCGCGATCGTCGCGATCGCGAAGGTGATCGGCATCAGCTTGCGCAAGCCCGAGACGCGGGTGAGGTCGCGCGTCCCCGCCTCGTGATCGACGATGCCCGCCGACATGAAAAGCGCCGCCTTGAAGGTCGCGTGGTTGATGATGTGGAACACCGCAGCCAGCGCGCCCGCCTCGGTCCCGAGCCCCAGCATGAAGGTGATCAGCCCCAGATGCGAGACGGTCGAGAAGGCCAGGAGCGCCTTCATGTCGTGCTTGAAGATCGCGATCAGCGCCGCGAGCAGCATCGTGATCAAGCCGACCGAGGCGACGATGTAGAACCATTCCGGCGTCCCCGAGAGCACGGGCCACATCCGCGCCATCAAGAACAGGCCCGCCTTCACCATCGTCGCCGAATGCAGATAGGCCGAAACGGGCGTGGGCGCGGACATCGCGTGCGGCAGCCAGAAATGGAACGGGAATTGCGCGGATTTGGTGAAGGCGCCCCCCAGGATCAGCAAAAGCGCGGGCAGATAGAGCGGGCTCGCCTGAATCGCGTCCTTGTGCTTGAGGATCTCGGAGATGTCGTAGCTGCCCGCGATATGTCCGAGGATCAGCATCCCCGCGATCATCGAAAGCCCGCCCATCCCGGTCACGGTCAGCGCCATGCGCGCGCCCTGACGGCCTTCGGGCAGGTGCTTCCAGTAGCCGATGAGCAGGAAGGACGACAGAGAGGTCAGCTCCCAGAAGATCAGCAAGAGCAGGATGTTGTCCGACAGCACGATCCCGACCATCGCGCCCTGGAACAGCAACAGGTAGGTATAGAACTGGCCGACCGGATCCCGGTTCGACAGGTAGTAGCGCGCATAGAGAATGATCAGGAGCCCGATCCCGAGGATCAGCGTCGCGAACAGCATCCCCAGCCCGTCGATCCAGAAATTCACGTTCAGGCCCAGCCAGGGCAGCCAGTCGATCCTGGTCTCGACCACGCCGCCAGCCAGCACCGTGGGCAGGTTCAGCAGGAGCCCCAGCAGCGCGAGCCCCGTGATCAGCGCCGATACGGCGGCGGCATTGTTTCGGCCAGTGCGGATGAGGATTGACGGCAGGGCTGCGCCAAGGAAAGGCAAGGCGGCGATCAGGGCAGGCGACATTTTCACTCCGGTCCGTTCTTGGGCGGGCCTTGGGGTGGAAATATGCGCGCGCATGCTCCCCCCCGCGCAAGCTGTTCTCTACCTGAGCAAGGGGACCCTGCCTGTCAAGTTCCGTGAGGTAGAATAATGGGCAGAATCGGTGTCCTTTCGTCAGGCTCGCGGGTCTCGCGGCGTGCCGCACCGCCATTCGCCGCCCTTCGCAACCGCAGCATCCCGCGCCGCCCGGACCCTCGGATCGGCGGGTTTTCGCGCTTTTTTGTGCATGGATGGGCAAGGACATGCGAAATTCGCATAGCTCACCCCTCTCGCCCTGCCCCACATTGCGAGAAAGCTTGCAAGTTCCGAGACCCTGTGGCTATGCAAGTTCCGATCCGCGCCTATCTTGGGGCACGAAGCGACTGTTATCGCAGGAAAACAGATGCACCAATCCCGACCGTCCTCGTCGTTCCGTCCGAACCGCCGCCAGCTTCTGCGCGCAGGCTCCGCCATGGGGTGCCTCGCTGCAGCCGGGCTCTGGTCCGGGGCGGGCTTCGCGCAGGAGACCCAGCCCGCAGCAGCCGCGTCGGATGCCGCACCGCAGCAAGCTCCTTTCTCCTTCGACCAGCTGGCCGAGGAAATGCGCGCCGTCGCCAAGGGCGAGCCGGTTGCGCCCGCGACGAGCGAGGCGAAATTTCTCGACGAACTGACCTACGACACCTATCGGCTGATCCGCTTCGATCCCGAAAAGTCCCGGTTCGCCGGCATCAAGAACACCCGTTTCGAACTCCAGGCCTTCCATCTCGGCTGGCTCTTCAAGGAGCCGGTGCAGCTTTTCACGCTCGCCGACGGGCAATCGAGCCCGATGGAGTTCTCGACCGACGATTTCATCTACGAACGCGAGGCGCGCGACATCGTGCCCGCGCATGTCCCCCTGCCGGGCGT
Source organism: Thioclava atlantica (assembly GCF_000737065.1). Classification (GTDB taxonomy): domain Bacteria; phylum Pseudomonadota; class Alphaproteobacteria; order Rhodobacterales; family Rhodobacteraceae; genus Thioclava; species Thioclava atlantica. The sequence continues at coordinate 231,010 of NZ_AQRC01000004.1, forward strand.
CGCCGGTTTCCGGTTGCACAGCCCGATCAACCGCCCGGACGTCATGGACGAACTGATCGCCTTTCAGGGCGCGTCCTATTTCCGCGCGCTCGGGCGCGGCTCGGCCTATGGGCTTTCGGCACGCGGCCTCGCGGTGAATACCGGGCTGTCGGTGGCCGAGGAGTTCCCGCGCTTCACGCGGTTCTGGATCGAGGCCCCGAAACCCGGTGCGAACACCATCACCCTCTACGCGGCGATGAATTCGGCCTCGCTCACCGGCGCCTATCGTTTCGTCGTCACGCCGGGCGAGGCCACCTCGGTCGACGTCACCGCGCGGCTCTTCATCCGCAACGACATCCAGCAGCTCGGCGTCGCGCCGCTGACCTCGATGTTCCTTTACGGGCCGCGCAACCGCGACCAGTTCGACGATTACCGCCCGCGCGTCCATGACAGCGACGGGCTCGCGATCGAGCAGGCCGATGGCGAACGGCTCTGGCGGCCGCTGCACAACCCGCGCCAGCTTGCCTCCTCCTATTTCGCGGAGAACGCACCCAAGAGCTTCGGCCTATATCAGCGCGACCGCGACTTCGACCATTATCAGGACGCCTCGGCCCGCTACGAGCGCCGCCCCTCGGTCCGCGTGACCCCGCGCGGCGACTGGGGCAAGGGCACGGTGCGGCTTGTCGAGATCCCCTCGAAGCTCGAGGTCAACGACAACATCGTGGCCTTCTGGGTCCCCGAGGCTCCGGCCAAGGCGGGCGATGCGCTGGAATTCGCCTATCGCCTCGAATGGGGCGACCTGCCCCCCGATCCGACGGCCTCGCGGGCCTATGTCGCGGATACGCGGGCCGGGACCGGCGGCGTATCCGGCGTCGAGAACACCAAAGGCACCCGGAAATTCGTCATTGATTTCAAGGGTGGAGAGATTTCGCGCCTGCCCAACTCGGCCGTCGACGAGATCGAGGCGATCACCCATGCGACCAAGGGAAAGATCGTCACCCAGACGCTTTCGAAGGTCGAGCAGGACGGAGTCTGGCGGCTCGTGCTGGATGTTTCCGCCGATGGCGACGCGCCTGTGGAACTCACTGCGCATCTAGCGGGTTTTGGGCGGAAGCTTTCCGAAACCTGGCTCTATCAGTGGAACAAATCATGATGTCTCACTTCGACCTGCCCGCCGTCCCCGCGATGTCCGAGCAAGTCCGCCCCGCACGCGCCTCCTCTCCCGAGGCGCTGATCGCGGGTCCCTGCGCGCTGCCTTCCGCTCCGATGGCGATGCCGCGCCAGCAAATCGAACCCGACCTTTCAATGCTCGGGCGCCTCGTCCGGTTCCTGACCCGCCGTGCGGGCCCGGCGGCGCGCGAAGGCGCCTGACATGTCCGCGCTGTCGCGTCCCCGGGGCGCAATGCTGGTCGCCCTGCGCGCGCTCGCGTTGGGTCTCTCGGCGCTGGCCGGTATCGGGGCTTTCGTGCTGTTTCTCCAGTTCGGCCAGACCGACGGCCTGCAGGTCGTCGATATCCTGCGTGCCGTCCTGATCCTAATCTCGACGCTCTGGCTCGCCTGGGGTGCGGCGCAGGCGCTGATCGGTCTGACCTCGCGACCCGAGCCTCCTCGCCTCGACCCTGAGGCACCGATCCGGGGCCGCACCGCCGTGCTCGTGCCGGTCTATAACGAGGACCCGGTCGCGACGTTCTCGCGCGTGGCCGCGATGGATGCCTCGCTTGCCGCCACCCGCGACCCGGCCGAGATCCATTTCGCGATCCTGTCCGACAGCCGCAACGAGGAAATCGCCGCACGGGAGACCCGCATTTTCGCCCATCTGGTCGAGGAGCGGAACGGTGTGGGGCGCTTCTTCTATCGTCGCCGCATCAACAACGTGGGCAAGAAGGCGGGCAATATCGAGGATTTCATCACCCGTTCGGGCGCGGCGTATGACTATGCGCTGATCCTCGATGCCGACAGCCTGATGGAAGGCGAGACGATCCTGCAGATGATCCGCCGGATCGAGGCCGAGCCGCGCCTCGGTCTGCTGCAGACGCTACCCAAGGTGATCCGCGCGCGCTCCCGCTTTGCCCGCGCGATGCAATTCTCCGCCTCGTTCTTCTCGCCGGTCTTCGCACGGGGTCTTGCGATGATGCAGGGCGAAACCGGGCCGTTCTGGGGCCACAACGCCATCGTGCGCACCCGCGCCTTCGCCGAGAGCTGCGGCCTGCCCGCCCTGCGCGGCGAGCCCCCCTTCGGCGGCCATGTCATGAGCCACGACTATGTCGAAGCGGCGCTCCTGGCCCGCAAGGGCTGGACCGTGCGGCTCGACGACGATCTGGGCGGCTCCTTCGAGGAAGGCCCCGAGAACATGGTCGATCACGCCAAGCGCGACCGCCGCTGGTGCCAGGGCAACCTGCAACATGCCCGGATCATCGGCGCACCGGGGCTCAAGGGCTGGTCGCGCTTCGTCTTCGCGCAGGGTATCATGGCCTATATCGCGCCGCTCTTCTGGCTTGGCTTCCTCGCCGCCTCGATCAGCGCGCCGCTTTTCGTGCCGCCGCCGGATTACTTCCCCGAGCCCTACTGGCCCTTCCCCTATTTCCCGCCTTCCGAGGCCTCGAAGGCGATCGGCCTCGCGATCGGCATCTTCGGCCTCCTTCTGGTGCCGAAACTCCTGATCGCGGCGCGCGCGGCCCTGCAGGGCGAGGCGCGCGGCTTCGGAGGGGCGGCGATGGGCTTCGCCTCGACGCTGGCCGAGCTCGCCTTCTCCTCGCTCACCGCGCCGGTGCTGCTCGCCTTCGCGACGCGCTCGGTGTTCCAGGTGCTGCTGGGGCGCGATGGCGGCTGGCCCACGAACAACCGCGGCGACGGCCGGATGAGCGCGAGCGAAGGCTTCGCCGCCTCGTGGTGGATCGTCGCGACCGGACTCTCCGGTCTCGCCCTGACCTATCTCTTCGCCCCGGGCCTGCTGCTCTGGCTGCTGCCGGTCGGCCTGCCGATGATCGCCGCGCCCTGGCTGATCTCGTGGTCCTCGCAGCCGTCCCGCTCGGACCTCATGCAGGTTCCGAGCGAGCTCGAGCGCCCCGCCGTCGTGGCGCTTCACGACCAGATCTTCACCCGCTGGGAAAACGCCTTCCCCGCCATCGAGCCCCCGCAGCCCGCCCCCCCGGCCGCGATGGGCCGGAGCCCCGCCCATGCCTGATACCGCCCCCAAGACCGTTTCTCGCGACCTGCGGATCGACCTGTTCCGCGGCCTTGCGCTGATCATGATCTTCGTCGATCATATCCCCGGAAACCTCTACGAGAACTTCACCTCGCGCAATCTCGGGTTCTCGGACGCGGCAGAGGGCTTCGTCTTCATGTCCGGCCTTGCGGCGGCGCTGGCCTACGGGCCGGGGCTTGCGCGCGGTCTGAACTGGGAGGGCATCTCGCGGCTCTGGGGCCGGGCCTGGCTGCTCTATCTCGTGCATATCCTGACCGCGGTCTGGGCGATCGCCATCGTCGCGACGGCGGTGCATTACTGGGACGCCTATGAGCTTCTCACGAAGAACGCCTTCAAGACGCTGCAGAGCGACCCGTTCGGCTTCCTGATCGGGATCGCGACGCTCGGGCATCAGCTCGGTTACGTGAACATCCTGCCGATGTATATGGCGCTCCTGATCATGGCACCGGCGCTGATCCGGATCGGCCAGCGCAGTCCCGTGGCGCTGCTCGCCACCGCGCTTGGCCTTTGGGCGCTGACGGGGCTGATGCGCCTCAACCTGCCGAATTACCCGATGGAGGGCGGCTGGTTCTTCAACCCGCTCGCCTGGCAACTCGTCTTCAGCTTCGGCATCCTGACCGGGCTCGCGCTGCGCGAGCGCCGCCGCTTCGTCCCGGTCCGCGGCTGGATCACCGCGCTCGCGGCCGGATGGCTGATCCTGAGCTTCATCTGGATCCATTCCGACTGGATGATGAAGACCTTCGGCCACGGCACCTGGCAGCTGCGCCAATGGGGCGTGCCCTTCTTCATCGCGGGTTTCGACAAGACCTTCGTGTCCGCTCCCCGCCTGCTGCACCTTCTGGCGCTGGCCTACCTGCTGTCGCTTCCGGGCCTCGTTCCGGCCGTCGCCCGTCTGCGCGCGCTCGAGCCGATCCGGATGCTCGGCCGTCATTCACTGCCGGTCTTCGCGCTCGGCACGGTGCTCGCGATGGCGGGACAGGCGATCAAGGAGGTCCATCCGGGCGGCCTGATCCAGGACAGCGCGCTCATCGCGTTCGGGCTCGCGGCGCAGTTCCTGCTGGCGTGGTTGCGCGACCGCTTCGGGCCGAAGGCGCTCAACAAGGCGCGCCGGGTCAAGAGCGATCCGATGCCGGTCACGGTCTTCGGTCCGCCCGCGCCGCTTCTGGCCTCGAACAACCCGCGCCCCGCTCAGCGCTCCGCCCGGCCCGCGGCCCGTTAGGGCGCGACCAGCCCTTCCGAGCGGCGCACCTGCTCGCGGATCGCCTTCACCGCCGCCTGGACCTTCGGGGTGCGGTGAAGGTCCACATGGGTGACGAGCCACAGGTTCGTGTCCCAGGTCTCGTAGGGTTTCACGACCTCCTCGAGCGTGGGATCGGCCCGCCCCATCGGCACGGCGAGGAAACCGAGACCGAGCCCCGCCTTGATCGCATCGACGAGGGATTCATGCTCGTTGGCGCGGAACACGACCTGCTCGTCGGGCACGTTGTCGCGGATCCAGCGATAGAAGGGCGCGCGGCTGTCGCGGTTGTCGATCGAGACGAAGCGATGCTGGGTCAGCTCTTCCTTGCTGCGCGGGATGCCGAAGCGCTCGACATAGGCATGGCTCGCATAGATCGCGTTCTGCATCCGGCCGAGCGGCTGGACCACATTGTCGGGCTCGGTCGGGCGGTTGCCGGCGCGGATCGCGACATGGGCCTCGCCATATTCGAGGCGGAAGACGCGCTGATCCGTCAGGTAGCGCAGGCGCAGCCCGGGAAAATCGCCCAGAAGCTTCTCCATCGCGGGCAGCACGAGCACCGAGACCGCCGTCAGAGAGGTCAGGATCAGCTCCCCGGTGACCTCTTCGCCCGCGCCCGCGATCCGGGCGGCGAGCTGGCTGAATTGATCCTCCGTGGCCTGCCCCACCGAGAGGAGCTGCTGCCCGGCCTCGGTCGGCGTGTAACCGCGCGGATGTCGCTGGAAAAGCTTCGTTCCGAGCTTCTCCTCGAGCGCGTCCACATGCCGGATCACCGTCGCATGGTGAACGCCGAGCACCTCCGCCGCGCCCGAAACCGTCCCGATCCGCGCCACGTGGTAAGCGGTGCGGATTTCATCCCAACTGTCAAAACCCATAATGTGCGCCCATGAACATGTTCTGCTCGATCATGCCGGTTGAGTTCCCGAATGCAATGACCATTCTCCCGGCCGAAGTTCAAAATATTCGGAGTCCTCCCCCATGACCAAGATTCTCCGCATCGACAGCTCCATCAAAGGTGAAGCCTCGATCACCCGCCGCCTCTCCAACAAGATCGTCGACCAGCTCGGCGGCGAACTGGTGTCGCGCGACGCGACCCGGATCCCCGCCATCGACGGCGCGTGGATCGGTGCGGCCTATACCCCGGCCGACCAGCGCAGCGACGAGCAGAAGCAACTCCTGACCCTCTCGGACGAGCTCATCGCCGAACTCAAGGCCGCCGACACGATCGTCATCGGCTGCGGCGTCTACAATTTCGGCGTGACCGGCCCGCTCAAGGCCTGGATCGACCAGATCTGCCGCGTGGGCGAGACCTTCCGCTACTCGGAAGCCGGCCCTGAAGGCCTCGCCGGACCCAAGCGCGTGATCGTCGCCTATGCCTCGGGCGGCGTGCCCGCGGGCTCCGCCTTCGACTTCGCGACCCCCTATATCAAGCAGGTTCTGGGCTTCATCGGCATCACCGACGTGACCGTGGTCGCCGCCGAGGGCGTGAACCTCGACGAGGCCGCCGCGATCGCCAAGGCCGAAGAGCAGATCATCAAGCTCGCTGCCTGATCTTCCTTCCCTTCCTCCCGACTGGCCCCGTGGTTGACTCCGCGGGGCCTTTGTCATACATCCCCACGGATTCCCCGGAGGACCAATCCCTCCGGTCCCGGCATTCGGTCGGGATCGCCACCAGTCAGCGCGTTGCGCCCACTGGTGCGCTTGGTCTTTGTCACGGCCCCAACGAATAGGAGGGAGGCCCATGTTCGAAAGTCTTTCCGAGCGCCTAGGCGGCGTCTTCGACCGGCTGACCAAACAAGGTGCGCTCTCCGCGGAGGACGTGAAGACCGCGCTGCGCGAAGTGCGCGTGGCCCTGCTCGAGGCCGACGTCTCGCTGCCGGTCGCGCGCCAGTTCATGAAAGCCGTCGAGGCCAAGGCGACCGGCGCCGCCGTCACCAAATCGGTGACGCCCGGCCAGCAGGTCGTGAAGATCGTCCATGACGAGCTGATCGCGATGCTCTCGGGCGAGGGCCCGGCCGATGCGCTCAAGATCGACAACCCGCCCGCGCCGATCCTCATGGTCGGTCTGCAGGGCTCGGGCAAGACCACCACCACCGCGAAACTCGCCAAGCGTCTCAAGGACCGCGAGGGCAAGCGGGTGCTGATGGCCTCGCTCGACACCAACCGCCCCGCGGCGATGGAGCAGCTGGCGATCCTCGGCACCCAGATCGGCGTCGACACGCTGCCGATCGTGAAGGGCGAGAACGCGGTTCAGATCGCCAAGCGCGCCAAGCAGCAGGCGAGCTTCGGCGGCTATGACGTCTACATGCTCGACACCGCGGGCCGCCTGCATATCGACGAAGTGCTGATGGACGAGGTTCAGGCCGTCCGCGATGTCGCCAACCCGCGCGAGACGCTGCTGGTCGTCGATGGTCTGACCGGTCAGGACGCGGTCAACGTCGCGACCGAATTCGACGAGAAGGTCGGCGTCTCGGGTGTCGTGCTCACCCGGATGGATGGCGACGGCCGCGGCGGTGCGGCGCTCTCGATGCGCGCGGTCACCGGCAAGCCGATCCGCTTCGTTGGCCTCGGCGAGAAGATGGACGCGCTCGAGACCTTCGAGGCCGAGCGGATCGCCGGCCGCATCCTCGGCATGGGCGATATCGTTGCCCTCGTCGAGCGCGCGCAGGAGACGCTGGAGAAGGAACAGGCGGAGCGCATGGCCAAGCGCTTCCAGAAGGGCCTGTTCAACATGAACGACATGAAGGGCCAGCTCGAGCAGATGATCAAGATGGGCGGCATGCAGGGCGTGATGGGCATGATGCCGGGCATGTCGAAATATGCCAAGCAGGCCGAGGATGCCGGTCTCAACGACAAGACCATTGCCCACCAGATCGCGCTCATCAACTCGATGACCAAGAAGGAGCGCGCCAATCCGCAGATCCTTCAGGCCAGCCGCAAGAAGCGGATCGCCGCGGGCGCGGGCCTCGATGTGGCCGAGCTCAACCGCCTGCTCAAGATGCACCGCCAGATGGCCGACTCGATGAAGAAGCTGTCGAAGATGGGCAAGGGCGGCATGCTCAAACAGGCGATGAAGATGATGGGCGGCAAGGGCGGCGGCATGCCGGACCTCGCCAACATGGACCCCGCCGAAGTGGAAGCCGCGGCAAAGGCGATGGGCGGCAAGCTGCCCCCGGGCGGCCTGGGTGGTCTGGGCGGCGCGCTGCCGCCGGGCCTTTCGGGGCTCGGGAAGAAGAAGTGACGGTTCTGAGCGTCGATATTCCGGTCCTGACGACCGAACGGCTCGTCCTGCGTGAACCGCGTGAGACCGATTTCGAGCGGCATCTGGCCTTTCTCGAAACCGAGCGGACGCACAATGACGGGCCCGAGGTGTCGCGTGCCGCGGCATGGCGCAAGTTCTCAGGCCGGGTCGGCGAATGGCTGCTGCACGGGTTCGGCTATTGGACCCTCGAGATGCGCGATAGCGGCGCAATCGCGGGAACCGTGGGCTTCCTGACCCGGGGAGGGGACACGCCCGATCTCGGCTGGGTCGTCTATGAAGGCTACGAGGGGCGCGGCCTGGCCTATGAGGCCGCGATGGCCGCGCGCCGCCACGCGGCACAGGCGATGAACATGCACTCGGTCATTTCATTGGTCCCCCCGGGCAATATGCGCTCGCGCAAGCTGGCCGAACGGATGGGCGCCACGCCCGAACGCGAGATCGCGCTCGAGGGCCACCCCTGTGTGATCTACCGCCACCCGGAACGGTGTGTCCAATGATCTCTCTTTCCCCCACGCCGATCCTCGAGACCGAGCGTCTCGTGCTCCGCGCCCCGCAGGCGCGGGATTGGGAGGCATGGCGCGACTTCTACATGTCTGAGCGCAGCCACTGGTTCCGACCGGTGAAGGAGCCTAGCGCGGAGAGCGCATGGCGCTCCTTCTCGGCGATCATCGGCCATTGGGTTCTGCGCGGCTGGGGCATGTTCGTGCTGACTGAGCGCGGTTCGGATCAGGGCTTCGGGGCGGTTGGCCCGTGGATGCCGGAAAGCTGGCCCGAGGCGGAGATCGCCTGGTCGGTCTGGTCGGAAGAGGCCGAGGGCAAGGGCTATGTGGCCGAGGCTGCCCGTGCCGCGATCGCCCATGCCTATCGCGATCTCGGCTGGTCCAGCGCCGTGAGCTACATCGACCCGAACAACACCCGCTCGACCGCGCTGGCGGAGCGTCTGGGCGCCCGTCCCGACGCCGATGCGCCCTTCCCGGGCGAGCCGCCGATCGTCGTCTGGCGTCATCCCGCACCGAAGGAGGCCGCTGCATGAGCGACGCAACCACCCGTGCCGCCGCGCTCCTGAAGGAGCATCGCGACAGCATCGACCGGCTCGATGCCGTTCTGATCTGGACGCTGGCCGAGCGCTTCGCCCAGACCAAGGCCGTGGGCAAGCTCAAGGCCGAACACGACCTGCCGCCGTCTGACCCCGCGCGGGAGGCACGGCAGATCGCCCGGCTCGAACGCCTCGCGGAGGATTCCGGTCTCGATCCGGAATTCGCCAAGAAATTCCTCAACTTCGTGATTTCGGAAGTGATCCGGCATCACGAGCAATTCCAGAAATGACGGGCCGCCAAGGCCCATCACCAGCCATCCAAAGGAGATACTGACATGGCTATGAAAATCCGCCTCGCCCGTGGGGGCTCCAAGAAGCGTCCCTTCTACTCGATCGTGGCTTCCGACTCGCGCATGCCGCGTGACGGCCGCTTCATCGAGAAGCTGGGCACCTACAACCCGCTGCTGCCGAAAGACAGCGAAGAGCGCGTGAAAATGAACATGGAGCGCGTGAAATACTGGCTCGAGCAGGGCGCCCAGCCGACCGACCGCATCCAGCGCTTCCTCGAAGCGAGCGGCGAAGTCGAAAAGAAGACCCGCGCGAACATGAAGAAAGCCGTCCCGGGCAAGAAAGCCCAGGAGCGCGCTGAAGAGAAGGCCGCGAAAGCTGCCGAAGCCGCTGAAGCCCCCGCCGAGGAGGCTGCGGCAGAGGAATAATCCTCTCGCCGTTTCGGATGGCTGGCGGGCCGGGCGCGACATGCGTCCGGCCCCTGCCCCAGATCTGACAGGAGCGCATCATGACCCAACCCGACCGTGTCTGCGTCGGTGCGATCGCCGGAGCCTTCGGCGTGCAGGGCGAGGTGCGCCTGAAAAGCTTCTGCGCCGAACCCGGGGATATCGCGGGCTATGCGCCGCTCTATACCGAGGACGGCTCGCGCGCCTTCGACGTCACGCTGACCCGCGCGACGAAAAACGGCCTGGGCGCGCGCCTCTCGGGCGTGAACACCAAGGAAGAGGCCGATGCCCTGCGCGGCACCACCCTCTGGGCCGATCGCGACAAGCTGCCTTCGCTGCCCGATGACGAATTCTACTATGCCGACCTGATCGGGCTGACGGTGGTCGATACCGGCGGCGAGAAGCTCGGCACCGTGCGCGCGGTGCACAATCACGGCGCGGGCGACATTCTCGAGATCTTCGCCTCGGGCCGCAAGCAGGCGCTGCTTCTGCCCTTCACCAAGGCGATCGTGCCGACGGTGGACCTGACCGCGGGCCGCATCGTCGCCGATCCACCCGAGGAGATGCAATGACGCGGATCCTGCTGCATCTTGGCTTTCACAAATGCGCCACGAGCAGCGCGCAGGCTTTCCTGCACGAGAACCGCGAACGGATCTGGCCGACCTGTGCCCTCGCCCTGCCTTACCGGCTCCGCCCGATCGCCAACAAGGTGTTCTGGTATCGCTTCGAGCGCGACGAGGCGGCGCTGTCCGATCTGCACGCGAGCATGCGTGCCTTCATCAGGGATCTGAACCTCACGCCCAACCGCAATCTCATCCTGAGCAGCGAGAACCTGTTGGGACAGATGCCGCTGGGCACGCTCGACGAGCCCTACCCGATCGCGGTGCCGGTCGTGCGCGCATTGACCTCCGCTTTCGAGGCGATCGCCTGGCCCTGCGATTTGACTGTCTATTTCTCGACCCGCGCGCACGATGACTGGGTACGCAGTGTCTGGGGGCATCAGGCACGCAAGCGGCGCAACGTGCGGATTACCGACGATCTGGAGACCTTCCGCGCCCGGCTCTCGAAAGTCAGCTTGCACGATCAGCTCGCCCGGATCCGCGCCGCACTTCCGGATCTGCATATCGTGAGCGAAGATATCGACGCGCTCGCGGGCGCCCCTTTCGGAGTGGCCCAGCCGTTTGTCGATTTTCTGCGTCTGCCGCCTGCGAAGCTGGCCGAATTCACCCCGCCGCCCCGCGCCAATCAGGGGCCGGGGCTTGCGCTCGCCGAGCAGCTGATCGAGTTGAACCGAAGCGATCTGGATCCCGACGCGCTGCATGCGGCGAAGGACGCGCTGATCGCCGCGCATTTCGGCTCGGCTCAAGGGCTGGACGATGACGAGGAAGAGCAGGTTTCAAGATGAGCGACGACAAACCCAATCTCGCGACGAAATCCCACGCCCGGCTGAGCATTTCCGCCTCGCGCAAGCCGCGCTCGCTGATGGACGAGCCGCCGCGTCTCAAGGGCGCGTGGACGGTGAAGATCGTGACCCTGTTTCCCGAGGCCTTCCCGGGAACGCTCGGCCTCAGCCTACTGGGCCGCGCGCGCGATCTGGGGCTCTGGGCGCTCGAGACGATCGATCTGCGCCCCTTCGGCATCGGCAAGCATCGCAACGTGGACGACACCCCCGCAGGCGGCGGCGCGGGCATGGTGCTGCGCGCCGATGTGGTGGGCGCCGCGCTGAGCGAGGCCGCGATCGGCACCCCCGATGATCGCGCCCGGTGGCCGGTGGTGTATCTCTCGCCGCGCGGCAAGCCGCTGACGCAGGCGATGGCCCGCCGCTTTGCCGAGGCCGACGGCATGACGCTACTTTGCGGGCGGTTCGAGGGCGTGGACGAGCGCGTGCTGGAGCATTTCGGCGTCGAGGAGGTCTCGATCGGCGATTTCGTCCTGACGGGGGGAGAAGTGGCCGCCCAGGTGCTGATCGACGCCACCGTGCGGCTGATCCCCGGCGTGCTTGGCAATGCCGAGAGCGCGGTCGAGGAAAGCCATTCCAGCGGCCTTCTGGAGCATCCCCAATACACCCGCCCCGCCGAATGGGAGGGCCGTTTGATCCCCGAAGTTCTGACCTCGGGCAACCACAAGAAGATCGAAGACTGGCGCCGCGAGATGAGCGAGAAGCTGACGCAGGAACGGCGGCCGGATCTGTGGGAGAAACGGGGGGAGTAAGGGCAGGTAGGAGCCCGGAATACTCAACGCTGCAAGGCGTACCAATATACGATATGGTATGTGGAGAACCAGCCAAACGCCCGACAGTTTTTTGACCTAGGTATATCAAACACCGCGGGGAAGCATGATGTTTGTCGTGGAGCACGATGGCACTCATTCAGAATTTCGAGATGACGCACTTCTCGTTTTCGTCGATGAAACTGGTCACGAGGACTTGAGCGATCCAAACGCACCGTTCTTCGGCTTGGCGGGCTGTGTTTGCGCCGCTGGCGACTACAACAAAGTTATCGATGCGCCGTGGCGAACGGTCGAGCGAACATTTCCCACTCATATGCTTCCGCTTCATGCTGCTGAACTTCGGCCGGAGCAGATGCGCCCCGAACAGTTTGCGTCTCTGGAAGGTTTCTTTGCCAACGGCGCTTTCGGGCGTTTTGCGACTGTTGCAAAGAGGGGCATCGAGAACGAGCCAAAGGTCTCCTTGATAAATCTTCTCGTTCAACAGACGTTCAAGAGGGTCCTCAATCTGATCAAGAAATCTAGTCGTGACTTTAGCCAGTTGATTATTGTGATTGAGCACTGCGAAAGGCTAGACAAGCAATACGCAACGTTTTTCCGTGGCTATCACCTAAGCCGCAAAGACGGTACGGTCATCCCTACATTTGTATGTACTCAAGCCAAGGCCTCTGGGAAGGACTTCATGCGAGGTCTGTGTGTCGCAGATTTTCTTGCTCATACAGCAGGGAGTATGTCCCGCACGACCCAAGGCGGAACACAACGCGCCAGACGACGGGACTTCGAAATCGCGTTTCAGAATTCCTGGGCGGACCATTTGTTTTTGGATGCAATACGGGCGGAGAATGGTGATCCAAGTTGAACCGGATCATCGGCAACATCGGCATGTCGCGAATGTCGCCACCATCGCCCCACCCCCACTTCCCCCTTGATCCACACCCCATTTCCCCTTAATACGCGCGGGTCCGGACCGGAATCGGCCTTCGGACTCTTTTTCCGTTGCCACGCGGCGCCTGCTTCGGCCCCTCGATCCCCGGCAATGGCGAAAGGCCCCAAAGCGAAAGACGACCTGAACCCTCCCGCGGGCGCGACCCTGACTCAGGCGACCGGACCCGGTGAAGACGCGGAGCTCTGAGGCGGCGAAACCTTCACGGGAAAAACCGTGAGCAGAAGAAAGGACGTTGCGATGAACCTGATCGCACAGCTCGAGGCGGAACAGATCGCCGATCTCAACAAAGACATTCCGGATTTCAAGGCCGGCGACACCATCCGCGTCGGCTACAAGGTGACCGAAGGCACCCGTTCGCGCGTGCAGATGTATGAAGGCGTCTGCATCTCGCGCAAGGGCGGCGACACGCTCGCGGCCTCGTTCACCGTCCGCAAGATCTCCTTCGGCGAAGGCGTGGAGCGTGTGTTCCCGCTCTACTCGACCAACATCGACTCGATCGAAGTGGTCCGCCGTGGCCGCGTCCGTCGCGCGAAGCTCTACTACCTGCGCTCGCGCCGCGGCAAATCGGCTCGTATCGCCGAAGACACCACCTACAAACCCAAAGCCGAAGCGTAAGGAGCGGGACGATGAAAGCCGATACCCATCCCGACTACCACATGATCACCGTCAAGATGACCGACGGGACCGAATACCAGACCCGCTCGACCTGGGGCAAAGAGGGCGAAACCCTGACGCTCGACATCGACCCGACCTCGCACCCGGCGTGGAACGGCGGCAGCTCGCGCCTCATGGACACCGGCGGTCGCGTGTCGAAGTTCAAGAACAAATATGCCGGCCTCGGCTTCTGAGCCCGAACAGCATATCGGATACGGGAAAGGGCGCCTCGCGGGGCGCCCTTTTTCGTTGGATATCTGAGGATCGGGAGTGGATTGAGCCAACTTCGGGCGAGGTTGCTCAACGGTCGAACGACCGCTTCCCCGAAGGCACGAGATTTATCAGGCATGTCCTGCCTGCTCGGTAGGGGTCGGCCGGTCCAGCATCGTGCATTCGAGATCACTCGTCAGGGGTGCAAACTCGGATGCGGTGGCCGTCGGGATCGAGCGCCACGAATGTCAGCCCGAAAACGGCCTCATGCAGATCCTGCTCTATCGGGATCCCTTTCTCCCGCCATCTATCGTGCAGGGCCCGAACTTGATCGTCATCCTGCACCATGAAGGACATCTCCGAGCGATGGCCCGATCCTCCGGAGACGAAGTCCTTCGACTTTGTAGACCAAAGCCCGACGTTCAAGCCGTTCTCGAATGCAAAGGCGGCATAGGTCGGGAAGACATTTGCCGGAGCTTGGTCGAACAGCGTTTCGTAAAAGGTCGCGCTGACCTCGGGGTTGTCGACGTAAAGAAGAATCAGATTGGGGGCGGGCATCACAGACCTCATTTGCTTGTTGCCTGAGCCTACCGCTACATATTGCCAGAAAATGGCAGTATGATTTCATTATGCGCACGAAACGCCTCATGGACCTGCTGCAAGTTCTCCGTCGCCACAGGCGCCCGGTCAGCGGTCGGGAGTTGGCCGTGGAAATGGGAACCAGCCTCCGGACCCTCTACCGCGACATCGCAGCCTTGCAGGGAATGGGGGCCGACATCGAGGGCGAACCGGGCGTGGGCTATGTGTTGCGGCCCGGCTTCTTCCTTCCACCGCTTATGCTGTCGCAGGCGGAGATCGAAGCGCTCATGCTCGGCATGAGATGGGTTTCCGCATTCGCCGACCGGCCCCTTGCCGCCGCCTCGACAGATGCCCTGTCGAAGATCGAGGCCGTGCTGCCCAAAACCTCCCGGCACGGCGCGGGCGCCGTGCCGCTGCGTGTCGGGCCGCCGATCTCGAAAGCATCGGCAGACGAAGACCTGACCGATCTGCGCGACGCGATCCGCCATGAGCGCAAGCTGGCGATAACGTATCGCGATCGGGACGGGCGAGAGAGCGAGCGAGTCATCTGGCCCTTCGCCATCGGCTACTTCACCGATGGCCGAATCCTCGTCGGATGGTGCGAAAACCGCGGCGCCTACAGGCATTTCCGCACAGACCGTCTCATCTAGGCGCGGGTCTTGAGCGAACTCTATCCCAGACGACGCCACGAGATGCTTCGCGATTGGAAGAAGGGGCAACTTGGAGCGGGCGCCGATCGGGACTGTCGCGATGCCGCTGAACCATGACACCGGTCGGCTGCGACCGCGCAAAAGCGCCATACGCGCCGCGCCCGCCTAAAAACGAACGCTCACCCCGAACAGGCGATCGGCAGAGCCCCCAAGCCGACCGCCACTCCGATACGCCACCACCTCTGGCCACCGGGCGCAAACCCCTGTAAACACCCGCGCGAACCTAAACGATCAAGAGGGTCTTCATGGCGCGTCATCTGATCACCTCGGCCATTCCCTATATCAACGGGATCAAGCATCTGGGCAACCTCGTGGGCTCGCAGCTGCCGGCCGATCTCTTCGCCCGCTACCAGCGCGCGCGGGGCAACGAGGTGATGTTCATCTGCGCCACCGACGAACACGGCACCCCCGCCGAGTTGGCCGCCGCCAAGGCCGGCAAACCGGTCGCGGAGTATTGCGCCGAGATGCACGAGGTGCAGGCGAAGATCGCGGAGGGCTTCCGCCTCAGCTTCGATCATTTCGGCCGCTCCTCGAGCCCGCAGAACCACAAGCTGACCCAGCATTTCGCGGTGAAGCTGGCCGAGGCCGGGCTGATCCGCGAAGTCACCGAGAAACAGATGTATTCCAAGGCCGATGGCCGCTTCCTGCCCGACCGCTATATCGAGGGCACCTGCCCCAATTGCGGCTTCGAGAGCGCGCGCGGCGATCAGTGCGACAATTGCACCAAGCAGCTCGACCCGGTGGACCTGATCAACCCGCATTCGGTGATCTCGGGCTCGACCGACCTGGAGATGCGCGAGACCAAGCACCTCTTCCTGCGCCAGTCGGCGATGAAGGACCGGCTCGATGCCTGGATCGACAGCCAAACCGACTGGCCGGTTCTGACCACATCGATCGCGAAGAAATGGCTCCATGACGGCGAAGGACTGCAGGATCGCGGCATCACCCGCGATCTGAGCTGGGGCGTGCCCGCGCAATTCGAGGGCGCGCCGTGGGAGGGCATGGAAGGCAAGGTCTTCTATGTCTGGTTCGACGCACCGATCGAATATATCGCCGCGACCGAGGAATGGTCCGACAAGACCGGCGGCGACTGGGAGCGCTGGTGGCGCACCGACAGGGGCGCCGAGGACGTCACCTATACCCAGTTCATGGGCAAGGATAACGTGCCCTTCCACACGCTCAGCTTCCCCGCGACCATCCTCGGCTCGGGCGAGCCGTGGAAGCTCGTCGATTTCATCAAGTCCTTCAACTACCTGAACTACGATGGCGGCCAGTTCTCGACCTCGCGCGGGCGCGGCGTGTTCATGGATCAGGCGCTCGAGATCCTGCCCGCCGATTACTGGCGCTGGTGGCTGCTGAGCCACGCCCCGGAGTCGGCCGATGCGGAATTCACCTGGGAGAACTTCCAGGTCTCGGTGAACAAGGATCTCGCCGATGTGCTGGGCAACTTCGTCTCCCGGATCACCAAGTTCACCCGCTCGAAATTCGGAGAGGCTTTGCCCGAAGGCGGCACCTGGGGCGAGCGCGAAGAGGCCCTGATCGAGGAGCTCACAACCCGTATCCGCGCCTATGAGGCGCATATGGAAGAGAAGGACATCCGCAAGGCGGCGGGCGAGCTGCGCGCGATCTGGGTGGCGGGGAACGAATACCTGCAGGCCGCGGCCCCCTGGTCGGTCTTCAAGACCGATCCCGAGCAGGCGGCGGCGATCGCCCGGCTCGCGCTCAACCTGATCCCAATCTACGCGGTACTCTCCGCGCCTTTCATCCCGGACGCCGCCGAGACGATGCTCGACGCGATGCGGACCGAAGACCGCAGCTGGCCCGAAGACATCCGCGCGGCGCTGACCGCGCTCCCCGCGGGCCACGCCTTCACCACCCCCGAGGTTCTGTTCCGCAAGATCGCGGATGAAGAGCGCGAGGAGTGGCACAAGCGCTTCGCCGGCAAGCGCCACTGAGCGGGAGATCGGGGGGCGCCGCCCCCTCTGGCCTGCGGCCATTCACCCCCGGGATATTTGGGGCATTTGGAAGTGGCCGCCTACCCTCTTCCTCTTGATCCAAATATCCCGGGGGAGTCGCCGCAGGCGATGGGGGCAGCGCCCCCTCTTGCACCGATGATTGTCGCCATCCGGCGACGGGGGCAGCGCCCCTCAACCGGCGGGTTTCTCCCCAACGCGCCAAGCCGTGAGCGCCGCATTCTCCTCCGGCGCCTCGGGCGTTTTCAGCGCGGCAGGGGGCGCGGGGCGCGTGCGCATCCGGAAATGGAAGGCCTCGCGCGCGCCGAAGTAGAAACTCACCACCGCCCCCAACAGCCACCAGAGCGGTTCGGGCACGTAGCCGAGCCCCACCATGCGCTGCGCGAAACCGACCGGATCCACCATCGCATAGACGAAGAGCCCGACGATCCCGAAGGCGAGCGTCGGGCGCGGCAGCCGGTTGAGGCCGTTCACGAAACGGTCGAAAAGCCCGGGACGGATATATTCGAACTCCGCCCCGTGTTCCGCCAACGCCGCGAGATAGGCCGCCTGCGCCGCTTCGAGCTTCTTCGTCGCATTGGGCACGAAGACCTCGGCGACCGAGCTCGCCGCCTCGCCCGCGGCCTTCACCGCGCCCGCGCCCCCGATCAGCCGCTCGATCACACCCATTTCGCGACCCGCTTGCGATGCTCGGCCGGGCTCAGATGGAAACGCGGCGAGATGAATTCCTCCGAACGCCGGATCCAGCCCCCCTTCGTCCCGGCCCGCGTGTTGGCGTATTTCCGGCTCGAGGGGCGGGCATCGGCGATGCGGTAGTAATAATTGCGCCGCGCGATCCCGTAGGCATCGGCGAAATGTCCCGGCGCCGATGCCTCCGCCAGTTCCGCCGCCGCGATCGTCTGCGGGCCGATGATCCCGTCGACCACGACGCGCTGCCCCATGTCGCCCAGGAGCCGCTGAAGGATCACCACCGCATTGCCGCCGGCATTCACATACATGTCGAAGACCGAGGCCTGGATCGAGGCCGGGAGCCGATCGATGCCGGGCCCGTCGTAATAGTGCCGGAGGAATATCTGCGCCGCCTGTTCGGGGCCGAGCGCACGCAGATCCATCTCGTCGACCTCGCCATCCCCGGTCAGATCCTGTCCGAGCCGCTGCATCGTGCCGAGCGTCACGCCGTGTTTCGTCGGGCCGCCCGGATCGTCGGGATCCCTGACATACCCGCCCTCGCGCGCGACGATCTCCGCCGCGATCTCGGTGATCGACTTCATGGCCTGCCTCCGTGGATGACAACGGCGACAGGCTCATGCGATCGGGTTAAGGGTCGGGGAATGCGGCGCGCGCCGCGAAAGGCTTCAGGAGTTCGGCGCTTCGTAGACGCCCTGTTTCTTGAGCGCGTCCACGACTTCCTTGGGCATGTAATTCTCGTCGTGCTTGGCGAGGATCTCGTCGGCGACGAAGACGCCGTCTTCCATCTTGCCGGTGCCGATCATCCCCTGGCCTTCCTTGAAGAGATCCGGCAGGACGCCCGCGAATTTCACCGGGACGGTCGCGCCGCCATCGGTGACGCTGAAGGTGATCGTCTCGCCCTCGCCGCGCTTGAGCGTCCCCTTCTCGACCAAGCCGCCGAGACGGAAGGTCTCGCCGGGCTTCGGCGGTTCGGTCGCGAGCTGCGAGGGGGCGCGGAAGAAGTTGATCCCGTCACGCATCGCATAGCCGATCATCCCGGTCGAGATCACCAGCGCAACGGCCGCCACGGCCAGCACCTGAATGCGGCGCTTTTTCTTCAGGCTCTTCATCTTCACTCCTCCTCGCACCCGATCTTACGGGAAAACGGGCGCCAGCATAAGCCCTTCGCTCTCATCCATCCCCAGCATCAGGTTGGCGTTCTGCAGCGCCTGTCCCGACGAGCCCTTGCACAGGTTGTCGAGGGCGACGACGACCAGAGCCCGACCGGGGATCCGATCCCCTGATACACCAATATGCACGAAATTGGAGCCGGCAACCGACCGGGTGGAGGGCATTGCGGCGAAAGGCAGCACCTCGAGGAAGGTCTCCGACGCGTAGCGGTCCGCCAGCGCCTTGTAGACCGCCTCGGGATCGCCCTTGACATAGGCGCTCGCGAGGATGCCACGGTTGAAGGGCGCCAGGTGGGGGGTGAACTGCACCATCACGGGACGCCCGGCCAAGGCGCTGAATTCCTGATCGAATTCTCCCAGGTGGCGATGCTTTCCGCCGGCGGAATACGGGTAGGTCCCGCCGGAGAGCTCGGCATGGAGGAGGTTTTCCTTCAAGCTCCGCCCCGCGCCCGAGACGCCGTTCTTGAGATCGAGGATGATATCATCGAGGTCGATCACCCCGGCCTCGATCAGCGGACGGATCGCATATTGGCCCGCAGCCGCGTTGCAGCCGGTGCCCGCGACGAGACGCGCCTCGCGAATCGCCTCGCGATAGAACTCGGTCAGGCCGTAGACCGCCTCTTTCTGCAGCTCCACCGCGGCGTGGGGCTTGCCGTACCACTTCTCGTATTCGGCCGGATCGCGCAGGCGGAAATCGGCAGAGAGATCGACGATCTTGAGATCGCGCGGCAGCGCCTTGATCACTTCCTGGCTCGTGGCATGGGGCAGCGCGCAGAAGGCCAGATCGACACCGGAGAAGTCGATCTCCTCGATTTTCACCAGATCGGGCAGGCCGAGATGGCGCAGATGCGGAAAGACGTCGCCCATCGCCATGCCGGCCTTTCGCTCGCCCGAAAGTGCCACGATCTCCATCCCCGGATGGGTGGCGATCAGGCGGACAAGCTCGGCCCCGGTA
Organism: Thioclava atlantica; assembly: GCF_000737065.1. GTDB lineage: Bacteria > Pseudomonadota > Alphaproteobacteria > Rhodobacterales > Rhodobacteraceae > Thioclava > Thioclava atlantica. Next base: position 250,575 of record NZ_AQRC01000004.1, read on the forward strand.
TAGCCCGAAGCCCCCAGAATCGCGATTTTCTTGGACATGTCTTCTCTTTCTCCGCAGCTTGCAGCCCGGGTCTCCCCCTCAGGCAAAATGTGGGATCGCGCGCGCGATCCGCAAGACCGGCCCGGTATCAGGCGGTCTCGAAACGGATCGGATAGCGCAGGAATTGCGTCGCATGGCTCGAAACCGAGGCCGGGTCGCCGGAGGTGAGGAACTTCGCCTCGTTCCCCGCCCCGACGAATTCGGGGCGTCGGTCGAGATAATCGGCCAAGCTCTCGGCCACCAGATTGGCCTGCGAATAGACCGCCACGTCGGCCCCGAGCGCCTCCTGGAATGCCTGCTGCATCAACGGGTAATGGGTGCAGCCCAGGATCGCGGCCTCGGGTTTCGGCATCCGGCGCTTGAGGGCCTCGACATGGCTCTTCACCAGCGCCTCGGCGAGGATCTCGTCGCCGGCCTCGATCGCGTCGACCAGACCGCCGCAGGGCTGGGCCTCGACATCCACCCCGATCGCCCGGAAGGCCAGTTCGCGCTGGAAGGCGCGGCTTGCCACCGTCGCCGGGGTCGCAAACAGCGCGACATGTTTCACCGCGACTTCTCGCGGGGGCGAATTGTCCCCCCATTTGCGCTCGGTCAGCGCCTCGATCATCGGCACGAAGACGCCCAGCACGCGCTTGTTCTCGGGCACCCAGGTTTCCTGCATCCGCTTGAGCGCCGCCGCCGAGGCGGTGTTGCAGGCGAGGATCACCAGATCGCAGCCCTCTTCCCACAGCCGTTCCACGCCGCGGCAGGTCAGGTCGAAGATATCGTCGGCATCGCGAACCCCGTAGGGCGCGTGGGCATTGTCGCCGTAATAGCAGAAGGCCACATCGGGCAGCCGCTTCGCGCAGGCGTCATAAACCGTCAGGCCGCCCAAGCCAGAATCGAACACCCCTACCGCCATGTCGCGCCCCTCGCCCCTGCGGGTCCGAGCGGGCCCGTCAGTTCCTGTATTTCGCCTCGAACTCGAAGCCATATCCGTATGACTTCAATGGAGTCGGCGACAAGTCATACGTCGCCCGGCGCAGGAAATCCATCATCTGTTTCGGGCTCTCGCGCAGCGGTGCCAGTTGCGCTTGCGCGATCGGCTGGCCGATCACCAGACGCAGCGGATTGCGCGCCTGCGCCTTGAACTCGCGGATCATCAGCCCCATTCGCAGGCTGTAATGCAGATGGCTCGCGAGCTGGAAGAGGCGGCTGTTATGCCCCTCGAAGAAAACCGGGAGCACCACCGCATCCGAGCGCGCGATCATCTTGGCGGTGAAATTGCGCCAGCCCGGATCCATCGGCGCCCCGAAAGGCGTTGCCGCGGTCGAGACGGTGCCGCCGGGAAAGACGCCGATCGCCCCGCCCTCGTCAAGAAACCGCAGGGCCTCGGCCCGGGTGCGCAGATTGGCCTTCACCGCCTCCTTCGTCTCGGAGAAATCCACCGGCAGGATGATCCGGTCGATCTCGGGCGCACGCTTGAAAACGTTATGCGCCAGGATGCGGAATTCATCGCGCCGCCGCGCCATCACCAACCCCATCACCAGCCCGTCGAGAATGCCATAGGGGTGGTTCGCGATCACGATGAGCGGCCCGGTGGACGGAATGTCCTCCAGGCAACCGCCCGCGAGCTCGAGCTCGAGCCCGTAGCGCGATGCCATCACCTCCCAGAAATCCGCACCATGCGCGATTTCGCGTTCATAGCCCCGTGCGCGCCGGATCAGCCCGAGCCGTCCGGTCGCGTTCTCCATCGCGCGGATCAGGAACCGGGCCCCGCGCGAGCGTGCCGACCAGGCATAGGAGATTTCCTGCGTCGCATGGCGGGGAGCCATCGGGTCTGCGGTCATGTCGCACCTCGGGCATGGGCTGGGAGCATGGGCTGGATCTGATTTTTCCAGCGCCATGTCACGAGGATGCGACAGCGATGTGACAGCCCTCACTCGGCGGCGATCTTCTGCGGGCTTCCGCCGTGACGAAACGCCGCCAGCAATTCCTCGCGCCGCTTCGCCGCGACCTTCTCCGCCTCCGCCTTGACCGGGCCGAAGCCGCGGATGCTCAACGGAAGCTCAGCGAGTTCGCGGGCGATTTCCATCGTCTCGGGGCCGACATTCAGCAGCACTTCGGCCATGTCGGCCTCGTATTGCTTGATGAGCGCGCGCTCCATCTGGCGCTCCGCCGAATAACCGAAGATATCGAGCGGCGTGCCACGCAGGCCCTTGAGCTTGGCGAGGACCCGGAAACCGCGCTCCATTGCGGGGCCGAATTCCCGCTTCTTCGGGCGTCCGTCGCTGCCCATCCGCGTCAGGATCGGCGGCGCGAGGTGGAAGCGCATTTCGAAATCGCCGTCGAATTCGGCCCGCGCCTTCGCAGCCGTTTCCAGATGCAGCCGCGCGACCTCGTATTCGTCCTTGTAGGCCAGGAGCTTGTGATAGCCCTTCGCCACCGATCCGCGCAGCTCCGCCGGCGCGCTGTCCACCAAGTTGCGGAAGCGCTTGGCAAGCCGGGCATTCTGGTATTCGACCAGATGGGCCGCGCGATAGTCGACCGGATCGACCGGCGCCTTGACCCCATCCGCATCGAGCGCCTTAGCGGCCTCCTGGGGGAAGGCCATCGCCCAGCGACCCAATTCGAAGGCCCGCTTGTTCTCCTCGGGTTTCGCCCCGTTGAGCTCGATCGCGCGGAAGATCGCCTCGTGGCTCAGCGGCACGAAGCCCTGCTGCCACGCAGCCCCCAGAACGACCATGTTCGAATAGATCGAGTCGCCCAGCATCTTGCGCGCAAGTTCCGAAGTATCGACGAAGGCGACCCGCTCCTTGAGCCGCGCCTCGAGGCTGAGCTTGAGCTGCTCGCCCGGCAGGCGGAAATCGCGGTTGCGGGTGAAATCTCCGGTGACGATCTCATGGCTGTTGACCACTGCGCCGGTGCGGCCCGTCGTCATCAGCCCGAGCGTCTTCGCGCCCGCCGAGACAACCAGATCGCCCCCGATCACGCAATCCGCCTCGCCCACGGCCACGCGGATCGCCGAGATGTCCTCGGGCTTGTTCGCGATGCGCAGGTGGATATGGACCGCCCCGCCCTTCTGGGCGAGCCCCGCCATCTCCATCATGCCCGCGCCCTTGCCGTCGACATGGGCGGCCATGGCCAGCACCGCGCCGACCGTCACGACGCCCGTGCCGCCGACACCGGTGATCACCACGTTATGGGTGCCCTGGATCTCGGGCAGCGCGGGGTCCGGCAGATCCGGCAGATCGAGCGCCTGCGCCTCGGCCTTGCGGATCTTCGCCCCTTTCAGCGTCACGAAGCTCGGGCAGAACCCGTCGAGGCAGCGGAAATCCTTGTTGCACGACGACTGGTCGATCGCGCGCTTGGTGCCCAGCTCGGTCTCGATCGGCACGATCGAGACGCAGTTCGACTGGACCCCGCAATCGCCGCAGCCCTCGCAGATATCGGTATTGATGAAGACGCGCTTGTCCGGGTCGGGGAACTGGCCCCGCTTGCGGCGGCGGCGTTTCTCGGCCGCGCAGGTCTGGATGTAGATGATCGCCGAGACGCCCTTGGTCTTGGCAAGCCGCTTCTGCACGGCCATCAGCTCGGACCGCTCGACCTTCTCGATCCCGGACGGGAAGCCCGAGAAGTCGATCTCTTCCTTCTCGTCATAGACCACGACCACGGGTTTCACGCCCATCGCCACGATCTCGGCGGCGATCTGCTGGGCGGTCAGCCCCCCCTCGTTCTGCTGCCCGCCGGTCATCGCAACCGCGTCGTTGAACAGGATCTTGTAGGTGATGTTCGTCCCCGCCGCCAAGGCCGCGCGGATCGCAAGACTGCCGGAATGGTTGTAGGTGCCGTCGCCGAGGTTCTGGAACATGTGCTCGCGCTTCGAGAACGGAGCCTCGCCGACCCAGTTCACGCCCTCACCGCCCATATGGGTGAAGCCTTCGGTGTTCCGCCCCATCCACTGCACCATGTAGTGGCAGCCGATCCCGGCATAGGCGCGCTCGCCTTCGGGCACCTTGGTCGAGCTGTTATGCGGGCAGCCCGAGCAATACCAGGGCGTGCGGGTCGCGATCTCGGGCGCGTTGTCGGCACGCTGCGCGGCCTCGATCTTCGAGAGCCCGGCGCGGATGCTGTCGGTATCGCGCCCCTCCTCGATGAAGATCTCGCCGAGCTTGCGCGCGATCATCACCGGATCGAGCGCGTAGCGGGTCGGGAACAGCTCGACCTGCCGTCCATGCTCCCAAGTGTCGCCCTTGTGCCAGCCATAGACGCGCCGGCCGCGGCGGTCGTCGAAGATCGCCTCCTTGACCTGCACCTCGATCAGCTTGCGCTTCTCCTCGACGACGATGACCAGTTCGAGCCCCTCGGCCCATTCGTGGAACGAGGTCATGTCGAGCGGCCAGGTCTGGCCGACCTTGTAGGTGGTGATCCCGAGCCGCTCCGCTTCCGCCTCGTCGATACCGAGCAGGCTCAGCGCGTGGCTCAGATCGAGCCAGTTCTTGCCGGCGGCGACCAGCCCGATCTTCGCGCCCGGCTTGCCCCAGACACGATTGTCGATGCGGTTCGCGCGGGCGAAGGCCTCGGCCGCGAAGCGCTTGAAGTCGATCATCCGCGCCTCTTGCGCGACAGGCGTGTCGCCGAGCCGGATGTTGAGCCCACCCTCGGGCATCGCGAATTCGGGCGTCACGAATTGCAGACGATGGGGGTCGCCATCGACGACGGCGGTCGCCTCGACCGTGTCCTTCATCGTCTTCAGGCCGACCCAGACGCCCGCGAAACGGCTCAGCGCATAGCCGTAGAGCCCGAAATCGAGAATTTCCTGCACGCCAGCGGGGGAGAGCACCGGGATATAGGCATCGACCATCGCCCAGTCCGACTGGTGCAGCACGGTCGAGCTTTCCCCCGTATGGTCGTCGCCCATCGCCATCAGCACGCCGCCATGCGCAGACGTCCCGGCCATGTTCGCATGGCGCATCACGTCGCCCGAGCGGTCCACGCCCGGGCCCTTGCCGTACCAGAGGCCGAACACGCCGTCATATTTGCCTTCGCCGCGCAGCTCGGCCTGCTGGCTGCCCCAGAGCGCGGTCGCCGCGAGGTCCTCGTTGAGCCCCGGCTCGAAGCGGACCCCCGAGGCGTCGAGCAGTTTCCGCGCCCGCGCCATCTGGAGATCGACCGCGCCGAGCGGGCTGCCACGATAGCCGGTCACGTACCCGGCCGTGTTCAGCCCCGCCGCCTTGTCGCGTGCGGCCTGCGCCAGAACCAGACGCACCAGCGCCTGCGTTCCGTTGAGCAAAACCGGAGATTTCGTAAGGTCAAATCGATCCGCGAGGGATATTTCCTGCCTTCCCATTGAGCACCTCCCCTTGCTATTTGGGCATAGGACAATGGTAGGTCACAATCGCTGACCTAGAAAGCGGAAAATTATCACAAAGCGGTTTCTTAAATTAGGTAGATTAATATAAAGAAACTTACGCGATACCAGCGCGCACAAACCGAAAGTGACCGGGATGGATTGGGACAAGCTCAGAATATTTCATGCAGTGGCCGATGCCGGCTCGCTGACCCATGCCGGCGATGCGCTGCACCTGTCTCAATCTGCCGTGAGCAGGCAGATCAGGGCCCTCGAAGAGGGGCTCGGAACGACCCTTTTCCACCGCCATGCCCGCGGACTGATTCTCACCGAACAGGGGGAGCTTCTGTTCGAAGCGACCTCCGCGATGGCGAAAAAGCTCGAAAGCGCCTCGGCACGGATCCGCGACAGCGAAGAGGAAGTCTTCGGCGAGTTGCGCGTCACCACGACCACCGGCTTCGGCACGCTCTGGCTCGCGCCGCGCCTGACCAAGCTCTATGACAGGTACCCGGATCTGAAGATCGACCTCATGCTCGAGGAGCGTGTGCTCGACCTTCCGATGCGCGAGGCCGATGTCGCGATCCGGATGAAAGAGCCCGCGCAGGCCGACCTGATCCGCAAACGGCTCCTGAACATCCGCATGCGCCTCTACGCGACGCCCGCCTATCTCGAGAAAGCGGGCGTTCCGCAGGAGATCGAGGATCTGCGCAAGCACCGGCTGATCTGCCAGACCCCGCGGTTCCCGCAGGTGCAGGCGGGGGCGCAGCTCGCGCGGCAGGTGCTCGCCTTCGACCAGTCCTCGACGCTGACGGTGAACAACTATTTCGGCGTGCTGCAGGCGGTGCTCAACAATATCGGGATCGGCATTCTGCCGGATTACCTCACCGCCGACTTCCCCGACATACAGCGCGTGCTGCCGGATCTCGAATCGGTCGAGGTGCCGGTCTTCCTCGCCTATCCCGAGGAGTTGCGCTCCTCGCGCCGCGTCACCGCGTTCCGGGACTTCATCCAGGAGGAAATCCTCGCCTATCGGCGCCATCAGGCAGGCGATTCAACCTGAGATTGCACCGCGGCATTACCGCAACGCATACCGGACATGTTGCGAGTGCAGCATGTTTGCCCTTGATGCGTTAACAAACTGCCCATAAATGAGGCGAGGAAGGCTAGGAGCGCTTTCGGGCGCATCACCTTCTACCTCCCTGTTGGACTTTGGCCGAGCTTCGTCTCGGCCTTTTTTTTATTTCGCGCCCCAGGAACCGCCCCCGAACGCAGAGCGAGTGCCCGACGCACCCTGAGCGCGTGCGCACGCTACGCTGCGAGCGCGATCCGGTTCAGTTTTTTCGCGCGGCTCGCGGTCACATTCTTTTCACTGAACAGATCCCCGGTGCGATCGGTTGAGCAGCCAGACGCCGCAATGGCGCAAACGGTTATGTGTCACGCCAATCGAAACGAAAGGAGTATGACATGACTGACAAGAAAATTCTCATCGCCGCCTCGACCCTCGTCGGCACCCTCGCCGCTGCAGGTTCGGCTTCCGCGCTCGATCTCGCGAAGATCCCGTCCACGAACGACAATAACGGTCAGTTCTACGGCATCGCCGACTACCGCAGCGGCATCGTTTCGCAAAAACAGACGTCGCAGGGCAATCCGCCGGTGCTGAGCGCCGCACGCGTGACGGCCGGGTCGGAGCAATACGGCCAGACCGACGTCAAGATGGGCAATGTCGATATGGCGGCCACCTCGAACGGCGCCGGCGCGATCCCGGCCGAGAACCAGCTGAAGGCCCATGCCGGCATCGCCGACAACAAGACCGAGGCACAGGTCGACGACCAGGTGGTCACCGCGGACAATGCCGCCGTGGGCAGGATCGAGAAGGTCGTTCCGAATGCGAAGACCGACACGGTCTATGTTCGCACCTCGAACACGCTCGACACCACGGTCTCGGTCTTCAAGATCGACGTCCCCAAAGGGGCCGTGCATGACGGCCAGGTCGATCTGAAGTGGAAGCTCTCGGAGCTGCTCGACGTTCTCGAGAAGCAGGTCGACATGCGCAGCTGATCGGCTGACAGGCCGCAAGACCGAACGCGGGGCCTCCGGGCCTCGCGTTTTTTATTGCCGCAACGTCCGGCAATACCTTTCCCCCTTGCGAGGATTGGCCTAATAGGTGCGCCAAACCCGCTGCCCGGAGGACCCGCATGAACGAGCCGCAGATCACGCCCGATCTCATCGCCGCACATGGACTGAAACCCGATGAGTATGATCGGATCCTCGAAATCATCGGCCGCGAACCCACTTTCACCGAGCTTGGCATCTTCTCGGCGATGTGGAACGAGCATTGTTCCTACAAGTCCTCGAAGAAATGGCTGCGCACCCTGCATACCAAGGGCGATCAGGTGATCTGCGGTCCGGGCGAGAACGCGGGCGTTGTGGATATCGGCGACGGGCAGGCCGTGGTCTTCAAGATGGAGAGCCACAACCACCCCTCCTATATCGAGCCCCACCAGGGCGCGGCGACCGGCGTCGGCGGCATCCTGCGCGACGTGTTCACGATGGGCGCGCGCCCGATCGCGGCGATGGACAGCCTGTCCTTCGGCATGCCCGACCACCCCAAGACCTCGCATATCGTGAAAGGCGTGGTCGAGGGCGTCGGCTCCTACGGCAACTGTTTCGGCGTGCCGAATGTGGGCGGCGAAGTCCGCTTCCACCCCTCTTATAACGGCAACTGCCTCGTGAACGCCTTCGCGGCGGGCCTCGCGGATGCCGACAAGATCTTCTACTCAGCGGCCTCGGGCATCGGCATGCCGGTGGTCTATCTCGGCGCCAAGACCGGCCGTGACGGTGTGGGCGGCGCGACGATGGCCTCGGCCGAGTTCGACGACACGATCGAGGAGAAGCGCCCCACCGTTCAGGTCGGCGACCCCTTCACCGAGAAATGCCTGCTCGAGGCCTGCCTCGAACTGATGCAGACCGGCGCGGTGATCTCGATCCAGGACATGGGCGCGGCGGGCCTGACCTGCTCGGCCGTCGAAATGGGCGACAAGGGCGGTCTGGGCGTCAAGCTGCAGCTCGACTCGGTGCCGCAGCGCGAAGTCGACATGACCGCCTACGAGATGATGCTCTCGGAAAGCCAGGAGCGGATGCTCATGGTGCTCAACCCCGAGAAGGAGGACGAGGCGCGGGCGATCTTCGAGAAATGGGATCTCGACTTCGCCATCGTCGGCGAAACCATCGCCGAGGACCGCTTCCTGATCATCCACGGCAACGAGGTGAAGGCGGATCTCCCGCTCTCGAAACTCTCCTCCGAAGCCCCCGAATATGACCGCCCCTGGGTCGAGACGCCCGCCGCCGGCGCCGCTCCCGAGCTGCCCGAAATCGGCGCGATCGACGCGCTCAGGGCGCTGATCGGCTCGCCCAACTATGCCGACAAGAGCTGGGTCTACGAGCAATACGACACGCAGGTGATGGGCGACACCGTGCGCCGCCCGGGTCTGGGCGCGGGCGTGGTGCGCGTACATGGCACCGAGAAGGCACTGGCCTTCACCGCCGACGTGACCCCGCGCTACGTCAAGGCGAACCCGTATCAAGGCGGCAAGCAGGCCGTGGCCGAGGCCTATCGCAACCTGACCGCGGTGGGCGCGAAGCCCCTCGCCACCACCGACAACCTGAACTTCGGCAACCCCGAGAAGCCCGAGATCATGGGCCAGTTCGTGGGTGCGATCAAAGGCATCGACGCGGCGGTGCGTGCGCTCGACATGCCGATCGTGTCGGGCAATGTCTCGCTCTACAACGAAACCGACGGCACCGGCATCCTGCCCACGCCCACGATCGGGGCCGTGGGCCTGCTCAACTCGCTCGACGAGCTGATCGCGGGCCTGCCGCAGGCGGGCGACGTGGCGATGGTGATCGGCGAGACCAACGGGCATCTCGCGCAGTCCGCGCTGGCCTTCGAGGCCTTCGGCATCGAGGCGGGTGACGCACCGGAGGTCGATCTTGAGGCCGAGAAACGCAACGGCGAGTTCCTGCGCGACAACCGCGCGCTGGTCAAAGGCGCGACCGACCTTGCCGATGGCGGGCTGGCACTGGCGGCCTTCGAGATGGCCGAGGCTGCCGGTATCGGCGTCACGCTCGATGCGGACGATATCGCGACGCTCTTCGGCGAGGATCAGGCCCGCTATCTGGTGGTCTGCTCCTTCGATCAGGCCGAGGCGCTGATGGTCGAGGCCCGCAAGGCCGAGGTGACGCTGACCACCGTCGGTCGCTTCGGCGGCGATACGGTGAGCTTCGGCTCCGACAGCGCGCCGCTCGCAGAGCTCTCGGACCTCTACCGCAGCGCATTCAAGGCCGCGGTCGAAGGCTGAACCGACCCGAGGGCGCGGCCCAATCGCGCCCTCTTTTCCTGCGCGCCACGCGTCGCGCCACGCGCGTCCCACGCCCCCCATCCCCTTGCGACTTGCCGTCCGGGGACCTAGATTTGCCCCAAAGGACGAGGAGCCCTATTTATGCCGATGGAAGCGCATGACATCGAAGCCCTGATCCGGGCGGAATTCCCCGATGCCAAGATCACGATCACCGACCTTGCGGGGGACGGCAACCATTGGGCAGCCGAGGTGATCGACGAGAGTTTCCGCGGCAAGAACCGCGTCCAGCAACAGCGCGCGGTCTATGCCGCGCTGAAGGGCGCGATGGACGGTCCGGACGGGGCGCTGCATGCGCTCGCGCTGACGACCAAAGCGCCCGATTGATGATGCACGCGCCCGAATTCAGGGCGCAGAAAGGACCTGAGCTATGAGCGCGCAAGACCAGATCAAACAGGACATCGCCGAGAACGACGTCGTTCTCTTCATGAAGGGCACCAAGGAGATGCCGCAATGCGGGTTCTCGAGCCGCGTCGCGGGCGTCCTGAACTTCATGGGCGTGACCTACAAGGATGTGAACGTGCTGGCCGATCAGGATATCCGCCAGGGCATCAAGGATTACTCGGACTGGCCGACCATTCCGCAGCTCTACGTCAAGGGCGAGTTCGTGGGCGGCTGCGACATCATCACCGAGATGACCCTTTCGGGTGAGCTCGACCAGCTCTTCGAGACCAAGGGCGTGACCTTCAACAAGGAAGCCGCCGAGCAGATCCGCGCCGCGAACGCCTGACACCGGCCTCTTTCGAAGCTTGTTCGACCCCGCCCCTGCCCGGGCGGGGTTTCCCATTTCGGACAGGCGGTGCAAGATGTCCGCGCGCATGCACGCGTTCCGCTGCGTCCGGTTTTGACCAAATGGTTGAATCGTGACCCGGCCTTCGCTAGCTTTCGGAAAGATTTTCAGTCGGACCCATCATGGCTTCCCCAACATCCCATCCCTCCGTGCCGCGCAATCCCGGCATGCCGCTCAACCTCTCCTGGTTTGACCGGATCGCCGTCAACACGCCCGCCGCGCAGAACCGCGCGGCCCAGCTGACCACCCGGCGCTCGCTCAAGAAGGAGTGGCAGGCGGCCTGGCTCGTGAACGCGATCCGCTGCATCGACCTCACGACGCTGGCAGGCGACGATACCGAAGCCCGCGTGGCCCGGCTTTGTGCCAAGGCCAAGCGGCCGCTGGCCGATCACATCCTCGACGGGCTCGGGCTCGATCATGTCCAGACCGGCGCGGTCTGCGTCTACCCGACGATGGTGCGCGCCGCGGTGCGTGCGCTCGACGGGACCGGCATCCCCGTCGCCTCGGTCGCGACGGGCTTCCCGGCGGGCCTGATGCCGATGAACCTGCGGCTGGCCGAAATCCTCTACGCCGTCGAGGAGGGCGCCGCCGAGATCGACATCGTCATCACCCGCGCCCATGTGCTCGAAGGCAACTGGCAGGCGCTCTACGACGAGATCGCCGCGATGCGCGAGGCCTGTGGCGACGCGCATCTCAAGGCGATCCTTGCGACGGGCGAGCTTGGCTCGCTGCGCAATGTCTACAAGGCCTCGATGGTCGCGATGCAGGCGGGCGCCGATTTCATCAAGACCTCGACCGGCAAGGAAGGCGTGAACGCCACCCTGCCCGTCAGCCTCACGATGGTCCGCGCACTGCGCGAATACGGCGCGCGCACGGGCTACAAGATCGGGTTCAAACCCGCAGGGGGCCTCAAGACCGCCAAGGACGCCCTCGCCTGGCAGATCCTGATGCGCGAGGAGATGGGCACCGAATGGCTCCAGCCGCACCTGTTCCGGATCGGCGCCTCCTCGCTTCTGGGCGATATCGAGCGTCAGCTCGAACACCATGTCACCGGGCGCTATGCGTCCTCGTCCCGCCACGCACTCGCCTGAGGGAAAGATGCCGACCGTGAAAGAGATCCTTGAGACGATGGATTATGGCCCCGCCCCTGAAAGCGCCTCGGAAGTGACCGCATGGTTGCAGGCGCGCGGGCGTTTCGGCCATTTCATCGATGGCAGCTTCACCGAGGCGGGAGAGACCTTCGTCTCCGAGAACCCCGCGACGGGCGAGGCTCTGGCGCAGATCACCCAAGGGACCACGAAGGATATCGAGGTCGCGGTGAAGGCCGCCCGCAAGGCCGCGCCGAAATGGGCCGGGCTGTCAGGCCATGAGCGGGCGAAATACCTCTACGCGATCGCGCGCCATCTGCAAAAACGCGCGCGCTTCCTCGCCGTGCTGGAGACGCTCGACAACGGCAAGCCGATCCGCGAGAGCCGCGACATCGACATCCCGCTCGCGATCCGCCATTTCTACCACCATGCGGGCTGGGCGGAACTCGTCGCCGAGGAATTCCCGAACCACGCGCCCCACGGCGTCTGCGGCCAGATCATCCCGTGGAACTTCCCGCTGCTGATGCTGGCCTGGAAGGTGGCGCCGGCTCTCGCCGCGGGCAACACGGTGGTCCTCAAGCCCGCCGAGTTCACCTCGCTCACCGCGCTGGCCTTCGCCGAGATCTGTGCCGAGATTGGCCTGCCCAACGGTGTGGTGAACATCGTGACCGGCGACGGAGCCACCGGCGCTGCGCTGGTCGACGCGGAGGTGGACAAGATCGCCTTCACCGGCTCCACCGAGGTCGGCCGGATCATCCGCCGCGCCACGGCGGGCACCGGCAAGGCCCTGACGCTGGAACTGGGCGGCAAGTCGCCCTTCATCGTCTTCCCCGATGCCGATCTCGACGCGGCCGTCGAAGGCGTGGTCGACGCGATCTGGTTCAATCAGGGCCAGGTCTGCTGCGCGGGCTCGCGCATCCTCGTCTCCGAGGCCGTTGCGCAGGAATTCACCGCCCGCCTTACCGCCCGGCTGGGCAAGCTGCGTGTCGGCGATCCGCTCGACAAATGCACCGATATGGGCGCGATCGTGCATCCGACCCAGCTCGCGCGGATCCGCGACCTGGTGGCGCAGGGTGAAGCCGCGGGCGCGACGCTGATCCAGCCCGAGACGCAACTTCCCGCGAAAGGCTCGTTCTTCGCGCCCGGCCTCCTGACCGGTGCCGAGCCTGCGAACCCCGCCAGCGTCGAGGAGATCTTCGGCCCCGTCGCCACGCTCACCACCTTCCGCACGCCCTCCGAGGCCGTGCAGCTCGCCAATACCACGCGCTATGGCCTCTCCGCCTCGATCTGGTCGGAAAACGTGACGCTCGCGATGGATATCGCCGCGCAGGTGAAGGCGGGCGTGGTCTGGATCAACTGCACCAACCAGTTTGACGCGGCCGCGGGCTTCGGCGGCATGCGCGAGAGCGGCTTCGGCCGCGAAGGCGGGCGCGAAGGGATGCTGGCCTATCTCAAGGTGCCGGAGCCGAAGAGAAAGCCCGAGACCAAGGCCACGGATTTCACGGCCCGGCCCTCGCCCGAGACGCCAAGCGCCGCCGCGATCGACCGCACGCCGAAGCTCTATATCGGCGGCAAGCAGACCCGGCCCGACAGCGGGCAAAGCTACACGATCGCCGTGAAGGGTCGCGAGCTGGGCCTCGCGCCGCTGGGGTCGCGCAAGGATATCCGCAACGCCGTGGAGGCCGCGCACAAGGCCTCCGGCTGGGGCAAGCAGACCGGCCATAACCGTGCGCAGGTGCTCTATTACATCGCCGAGAATCTAGCGGTGCGGGCAGAGGAATTCGCCGCACGGCTGAAAGAGGCCGGCCACGACCCGAAAGAGGCCGAGGCCACTGTGCGGCGTGCCTTCCACTACGCCGCCTGGGCGGACAAGTTCGACGGCGCGGTGAAATCGACGCAAAGCGCGAAGATCACCGTGGCGATGAACGAGCCCTGGGGCGTGATGGGCATCGCCTGCCCCGATGCCGCGCCGCTGCTGGGCTTCGCCTCGCTGGTTCTGCCCGCGATCGCGATGGGCAACCGCGTGGTGGCCGTCCCGGCCCAGTCGATGCCGCTTCTGGCGACCGATCTCTATCAGGTCTTCGACACGTCCGACCTGCCCAGCGGCGTGGTCAATATCGTCAGCGGTCCGCGCGACGAACTCGCGAAGACTCTGGCCCAGCACGATGACGTCGCCGCCATGTGGTATTGCGGCTCCGCCGAGGGCCGCGCCATGGTCGAGGCCGAAAGCGCGGGGAACCTGAAAGCAAGCTGGGTGATGGAAAACCGCGACTGGGCGGCCGCTCAGGGGCGCGAATTCCTGTCGCGCGCGACGCAGATCAAGACGATCTGGGTGCCTTACGGCGAGTAAGGGGGCGCTACCCCCTGCGTCGCCGGAGGATGATGATTGAAAGCCGAAGAGGGGGCTCTGCCCCCTCTGGCCTGCGGCCATTCACCCCCGGGATATTTCGTGCATTTGGAAGAGGCGCGGGTTGTTCTCCCCGCTCTGGTTCAAAACCTCCAAGAGGGCGCGCCAGACCTGCGGCCGGTCTCTTGTCACTCACTTTCGTCCGAAGAGCCGGTCGAACCAGTTCCTCGCACCCTCTCCCGCATCGTCCCAGGCGTCTTCCGCGTCTTCGAGAAGCGGGTCGATCGAGCGTTCGCGGAACTGCCGCCACATCGCCCGGATCGTGAGCACCACGAGCGCAAGCAGGGTTAGGATGATGATATTGGCCCATGGGATGATCCGCGCATCCGGGCCCGGCACGACTTTCATTCCCACCGCATTCGGATAGATCGTCAGCCAGCGCGAGCGCCAGCCATAGCGGGTGACCGAGACCCAGATCGGTTCCGCCTTGGTCGAGATGAGCGACTCCGCCTGCGCCTGAAGATCGGAACTGTCGAGCTTGAAATAGGGCGGCCAGCCCCAGCCGGTATCCTCGTTGCGAAACACCAGGGCCTTGCCGCTGGGCCGTACCGTGTTGATGAAACGCACATCGCGGCTCGTCGCGCTCGCGGTGCCGACATCGGGCGCGGCCCAGAAGAGCGAATTCTCGCCGAAATCGACGCGCCGCACTTCGGTGCCCACGACGCGCACGATGTCGTGGCGCGGCAGATCGTAGCTCAGGAAAACACCGACCACACCCACCAGCACCAGCCAGAAGCCCCATTTCAGGTATCGCATCTCACCCTCACGTGTAATTCATCAGGTAGACGACCAGCGCGATCAGCGTGATCGGCAGAATATAGACGAGCCAGATCAGCTTGCGCAGAAGGCTCTTTTCGTAGGCGCGCAACCCTTTCTCGACAAAGGCGTCGCGCGGGAGCTCGGCCCGACCCTCCGTGGCTGTCTCCTCCCAGTCCTCCTCGAGCGCCTCGCGCTTGAGCGAGCGCGCATAGATCCGCACCAGCCAGAACAGAAGCGTCAGGCCGATCAGCCCGAAGAGCACCAGTCGCGCCAAGCCCAGCATCCGATCCGCTCCCTATCGCCTCTCGCAAGACTACGCGACCGTGGGCTCCGGGCAAGAGCGGTGCGCCTCAGGCGCCCATCTCAGCTGCCCATCTCAGCCAACGTTCTCAGCTCTTGCGCGCCGCGATCGCCAGCCGGATCAGCTTGATCGCGATCGCCGAGGCCGCGACCGGCACCAGCGCCAGCACATAGGTGGCCGCGAACATCACCCGCGGAGAATACCCGTTATGGCACACGCCCTCTTCCATGAAATGCATCACGAAGCCCGCACCGCAGGATGTGCCCGTCATGTAGAAGGCCGGCACAAGCATCCCCACCGGCACCAGCGCAAGCAGTTTCGCCCATTCATATTTCGACAGCCAGCCGCCCACCGCGATGCAAAGCACCAGCGCGAAGCCCAGAAACAGGTTCATCTCGTCCCTCCTGCCCCGGCCGCCCCGCCGGGTTTGTCCCCCGCAATATCGCGGCAGAGCCACGAAAGCCATGCGTTTTCCGCTTGGAGAGCGGGTCGGGGCGGCGCTAGCGTGACCTCATGGACCTCGCCACCCGCCTCAAGCTCGAGATCGATCACCGCCGCGACGAGCTGTTCGCGCTGACCCGGGATCTGATCCGGATCCCGACGCTCAACCCGCCGGGGCGCAACTATCTCGAGATCTGCGAATGCCTTTCCGACCGGCTCGCCGCGCGCGGTTTCCAGACCGAGCTGATCCGCGCGCATGACGCGCCCGGCGACAGCGACCGCTTCCCGCGCTGGAACATGGTCGCGCGGTTCGAGGGCGCACGACCCGGCGACTGCGTGCATTTCAACTCGCATCACGACGTGGTCGCGGTCGGTCATGGCTGGACGCGCGATCCGTTCGGTGCCGAGATCGAGGGCGACCGGATCTATGGCCGCGGCGCCTGCGACATGAAAGGCGGGCTCGCGGCCTCCGTGATCGCCGTAGAGGCCTTCATCGCGGCCTGCCCCGATTTTGCCGGTGCGATCGAGATCTCGGCCACGGCGGATGAGGAAACCGGCGGCTATGGCGGGGTCGCCTATCTGGCAAGCCAGGGCCGCTTCGCGCCCGAACGCGTTCAGCATGTGATCATCCCCGAGCCCTTGCACAAGGACCAGATCTGCCTCGGCCATCGCGGCGTCTGGTGGGCCGAAATCGAGACGCAGGGAAGGATCGCCCATGGCTCGATGCCGTTTCTCGGCGATAGCGCGATCCGTCATATGGGCGCAGTGCTCGCCGAGATGGAGGAAACGCTCTACCCGCTCCTGGCCGGCAAGCGCACCGAGATGCCGGTGATCCCTGAAGGCGCGCGGGCCTCGACGCTGAACGTCAATTCGATCCATGGCGGCGAGCCGGAACAGGGGGCCGATTACACCGGACTTCCCGCCCCTTGCGTGGCCGATCGCTGCCGCATCGTGATCGACCGGCGGTTCCTGATCGAGGAGGAAATCGCGGAGGTGAAGGCGGAGATCACCGCGCTGATGGAGCGGGTGCGGGCGGGCCGACCCTCGTTCCGCTACGAGATCCGCGATCTCTTCGAGGTTCAGCCGACGATGACCGAACGTGACGCCCCGGTGGTTCGCTCAACCGCCGCTGCGATCGCGGCGGTTCTCGGCCGTGAGGCGCGTTACGTCGTCAGCCCCGGCACCTATGACCAGAAACATGTCGACCGGATCGGACGGCTGAAGAACTGCATCGCCTATGGTCCCGGGCTTCTGGAACTGGCCCACCAGCCCGATGAATGGGTAGGGATCGAGGACATGGCCGACAGCGCCCAGGTCATGGCGCTCGTGCTGGCGGACTTGCTGGGGAGATAGGGGGCGCGGCCCCCTCGGGCTTCGCCCTCACCCCCGGGATATTTCGGTCAAGAGGAAGACAGGATCGCGCCCTTTCCTCTTGATCCAAATATCCCGGGGGGATCTCCGAAGGAGATGGGGGCAGCGCCCCCGCCCCGGCATCTCACACCGCGATATTGTCGATCAGGCGCACATCGCCCAGCCAGAGCGCGGCGAGCATCCGCACGGGCTCGGAGAGGTCGGCGGCGGGGCGCAACCCCTCCACCGTGCGCAGTTCGAGATAGTCGATCGCACCGAAACCGGCCTCCGCCAGCGCGGCGCGCGCATCGTTGAGGGCGGCCTCGGCGGGCAGTCCCTCGCGGATCCGCGCCGCGGCGCCCTGCATCACCTCGTGAAGCCGCGGCGCGATCGCGCGGTGCGCGTCGCTCAGGCGGACATTGCGCGAGGACATCGCGAGCCCGTCCGCCTCGCGGATCGTCGGGCAGCCGATGATCCGCACCGGGATGTTGAGATCGCGCACGAGCCGCTGGACCACCTGCAATTGCTGCCAGTCCTTCTCGCCGAAGAAGGCGCGCCCGGCCTGCGTCATCCCGAAGAGCTTGGAGCATACCGTCGCCACCCCGTCGAAATGCCCGGGGCGGAAGGCGCCTTCGAGCGGCTCGGTGATCCCGGTGATCGACACCGTCGTCGCGAAGCCGTCGGGATAGACCTCGTCGACGCCAGGCGCGAAGAGGACATCCACCCCCTCGGCCTCGAGAAGCGCGAGATCATGAGCCTCGTCGCGCGGATATTTCTCGAGATCGGCGGGGTTGTTGAACTGCATCGGGTTGACGAAGACGGTCACGATCACCCGGTCGGATTGCTCGCGCGCGGCGCGGGCCAGGCTCAGATGGCCGTCATGCAGCGCGCCCATCGTCGGCACCACCCCGACGAGCATGCCCGACCGCTTCCACGCGGCGACCTTTTCGCGCAGCTCGGCCGCGGTGCGGATCACCTGCGTCATTTCTTCACCTCGTCGGCGAAGCTGTGTTCCGTCGCGGGGAAGGACCGCTCGCGCACCTCTGCCGCGTAATCGGCGACCGCCGCCTCGGCGGCGCGGCCCAGCTCGCCGAAACGCTTGACGAATTTCGGTTTGAAATCGGTAAAGAGGCCCAGCATGTCGTCGACAACCAGCACCTGTCCGTCGCATCCCGCGCCCGCGCCGATGCCGACGGTCGGGATCCCCACCTCGGCGGTGATCCGGTCGGCCAGCCCTTGCGGTACCTTTTCGAGCACCACCGCAAAGGCGCCCGCTTCGGCCACCGCCTGGGCGTCGGCCATCAGCCGGGCGCCATCCTCGCCGCGGCCCTGCACCTTGTAGCCGCCCAGCGTGTTCACCGATTGCGGCGTGAGCCCGATATGCGCCATCACCGGGATGCCACGGGCGACAAGAAACGCGATCGTCTCGGCCATATGCACCCCGCCCTCGAGCTTCACCGCCCCCGCGCCGGTCTCGCCCATCAGGCGCGCCGCGTTGCGAAACGCCTGAGCGGGGCTCTCCTCGTAGGAGCCGAAGGGCATGTCGATCACCATGAGCGCGTTCGAAAGCCCGCGCGCGACCGCCTGACCGTGCAGGATCATCATCTCCATCGTGACGCCCAGCGTCGAGGGCAGCCCGTGCAGGACCATGCCCACCGAGTCGCCCACCAGCACGAGGTCGCAATGCGGATCGACCAGCTTCGCGATCGGGGTGGTATAGGCGGTGAGGCAGACGATCGGAGCGCCCCCCTTCATCGCGAGAATGTCGGCGGGCATCTTCTGACGCGTCGTTCCGGTGGCGCTCATCGGGCATCCTCCTGATCTGCTTGGAGTGGACTCCTAGCTTCCCGAACGCCGCAAGGGAAGACAAGAATGCCGCAACGCGGCGGCATCAGGGATGTATGCAGCCGGGCCTTCCGGCACGAAAAACGGCGCGGGATCATCCCCCGCGCCGCGCAATTCTGCGAACCGAGCCGGCCCTTAGTTGGTGGCGGTGGCGCCGCCCGGGCAGGGGCCGGAACCCGGATAACCGCAATCCTTCGAGCTGGCATTCTCGCCCGAGGCACCGACCTCTTCAGCCATCGCGACCGAGGCCGCGTGCTGTTCCTGCTCGACCTTGTTCTGGTCGGGGATCATCCCCGCCTTCCAGGCGGCTTCATCCTCGTTGATCGCGACCTGGTTATAGGCCGAAACCACGTAACCCGAGTGAAGCTGCACCACCGGCCCCTCGAATTTGAGGCTTTCCTCGCGGGTCCGGACCTTCACCTGCGTCCCCTTCGGCACCTTGCTGAAGAGATCGATGATGTCCTGGTTGAAGAGGCGAATGCAGCCCGCCGAGGTTGCCCGGCCGATCGAGGACGGGTCCATCGTGCCGTGGATCCGGTAATAGGTGTCCCGCCCGTTCTCGTAGAGATAGAGCGCGCGCGCACCCAGCGGGTTGTCGAGACCGCCCGGCAGGCCGTCCTTGAGCGGACCGTAGACCTCGGGGTCTTCCTTGATCATGTTGTTGGTCGGACGCCAGCTCGGATATTCCTGCTTGCGTTCGATCGTCGCATCGCCCGAGAAGCCCTTGCCCTCACGGCCGACCGCCACGCCATAGCGCTCGGCCTTGCCCGGCTCGGTGATGTAATAGAGGAAACGCGCATAGGGATCGACGACGATCGTGCCGACCGCCTCGGGGCCGTAATAGGGCACGATCTGCCGGCGATTGCGCTCGACGAGGTATTTCGGGTTGACCGCCGGGATCTCCTTCCCGTCATCCTCGCGCGACTGGTAATGCGCGGGCACGGCCTTGGAGGATTGGGTCGGTTGCGGCGCGGCATAGCTATGCGGCTCGCTCGCACAGGCGGCCAGAAGCCCGGCGACGCCAAGCAGAATCACGGGACGAATCGCTCGCTTGCGTGTGATAGAACTCACGGTCACTTGTAACTTCCTGTCTCTCTCATAAGGCGCCCCCGCGCCCGGTCTCGCTCTACCAAAGCACTAAATAGGGAAAAGTTCCCTCGGCTCACACTAACATGAATGTGAATGCATCCGTTCGGCGGAAAGCCGCCCCCCTTGACGCGGCGTGAAACCCGGCGGAGCTTGGCGCCGGACCCGACTTTTCCCGGAGAAAGCCCCGCATGACCCTGCCCCTTTGGTTCGACCCGCAACAAATGCTGATCGGCGGCGAATGGCAAGCCGCAAATGAGACAGTTTCCGTCGAAAACCCGTCAGATGGGCGGGAAATGGCGCAAATCGCCCGTGGCGGGCGCGGCGAGATCGATGCGGCGGTCGCGGCGGCGCGAAATGCGCTCGAGGGCGCATGGGGACGGATGAGCGCGGCGGAACGCGGCCGCATCCTGATGAGGATGTCGGCGCTCGTCACCGCGCGGGGCGAGGAGCTTGCCACGATCGAGGCGATGGATGTGGGAAAACCGCTCAGTCAGGCCAGCGCCGACGTCGCCGCGCTCGCGCGTTATCTGGAATTCTACGGCGGCGCGGCGGACAAGGTGATGGGCCAGACCATCCCCTATCTCGACGGCTATACCGCCTATACCCTGCGCGAACCGCATGGGGTCACCGCCCATATCGTGCCGTGGAACTACCCGATGCAGATCATCGGCCGCTCGGTCGGCGCGGCGCTCGCGATGGGCAATGCCACCGTGATCAAGCCGGCCGAGGAAGCCTCGCTCACCGCGCTCGCCTTCGCGCGGATCGCCGAGGAGGCGGGAATGCCGGCGGGCGCGGTCAATATCGTGCCCGGGCTGGGCGAGGAGGCCGGCGCCGCGCTCTCGGCCCATCCCGGCGTGAACCATATCTCCTTCACCGGCTCGGTCGCGGTGGGGCAGCTCATCCAGGCGGCGGCGGCCGCGAACGTGGTCCCGGTCACGCTCGAGCTCGGCGGCAAGTCGCCCCAGCTCGTCTTCGCCGATGCCGATCTCGACCGCGCCCTGCCCTTCCTCGTCAATGCCGGGATCCAGAATGCAGGCCAGACCTGTTCGGCCGCCTCGCGCATCCTGGTCGCGCGCGAGCGCTATGACGAGGTGCTCGAGCGCATGGCCGCGCGCTACCGCGGGCTCGTGGTCGGTCCCGCGCTCGGCGATCGCGATCTCGGCCCGCTGATCTCGGCGCGGCAGAAGGAAATCGTCGAAGGGTATCTGCGCCTCGCCTCGGATCTTACCATCGCGGCGCAGGGCACGATCGCGGATGACGTCCCGGCGGCCGGACATTACGTCGCCCCGACCCTGATCGGGGGCGGACATGCCGCGCATCGCCTCGCGCAGGAAGAGATCTTCGGCCCCGCCCAGATCGTGATCCCCTTCGAGGACGAGGAGGAGGCCGTCGCGATCGCCAACGGGACGGATTACGGGCTCGTGGCCTCGGTCTGGTCGGAGAATGCGTCGCGCGTGATGCGACTGGCGAAACGCCTGCGCGCGGGCCAGGTCTTTCTCAACAATTACGGCGCGGGCGGCGGCGTCGAGCTGCCCTTCGGCGGCACCGGGAAATCGGGCCATGGCCGCGAGAAGGGCTTCGAGGCGCTCTATGGCTTCTCGAGCCTCAAGACCATCGCTGCCTGGCACGGATAGGATCTTCTCCCGCTCCGAAATACGCCGGGGGTGAGCGAGCAGGAAGAGGGGGCGGCGCCCCCTTGCGCCTGCCCGCGCATCTGCCAGAGTGCGCTCCGGGGGGAAGATAGCGATGAGACTTCAGGACAAGACCGCGATCGTCACCGGGGCGGGTTCGGGCTTCGGCGCGGGCATCGCTCGCCGCTTCGCCGCCGAAGGCGCGCGCATCATGGTGGCCGATCTGAACGACAAGGCCGCCCGGGCGGTGGCGGAAGAGATCGGCGGGATCGCCTGCCGAGTCGATGTCAGTAGCGACGCGGAGGTCGCCGCGATGGCGCAGGCCGCGATGGAGGCCTTCGGGCGCATCGACATCCTCGTCAACAATGCCGGCACGACGCATCTGCCGAAACCGATGGAAGAGGTGACCGAGGAGGAGTTCGACCGCGTGATGGCGGTGAACGCGAAATCGGTCTATCTCACCGCGCGCCATATCGTGCCGGTGATGAAGCGCCAGGGCGCGGGGGCGATCCTCAACGTCGCGTCGACCGCGGGGGTGAGCCCCCGGCCCCGGCTCAACTGGTACAATGCCTCGAAGGGGTGGATGATCACCGCGACCCGGGCGATGGCGGTGGAGCTCGCCCCCGAGGGCATCCGCGTCAATGCGATCAACCCGGTTGCGGGCGAGACCCCGCTTCTGAAGAATTTCATGGGCGAGGATACGCCCGAGATCCGCGCGAAATTCCTCGCCACGATCCCGCTCGGCCGTTTCTCGACCCCCGAGGACATGGCCAATGCAGCCTTGTTCCTGTGCTCGGACGAGGCCAGCATGATCACCGGCGTCGCGATGGAGGTCGATGGCGGGCGCTGCATCTGAACTTGGGAGGGGGCGCTGCCCCCCGTCCTTCGGAGGTCCCCCGGGATATTTGGATCAAGAGGAAGATGGTACCTGGCCCGAGAAACCTGATCACCGATGTCGCGGGGCTGCGCGTGGGCAATGCCGAGGAGGCGGGCCTGCGCTCGGGCGTGAGCGTCCTCCTGGGCGAGCGCCCCTTCACCGCGGCGATTTCGGTGATGGGAGGCGCCCCGGGCACGCGCGAGACCGACCTGCTCGCCCCGGACCGTCTGGTGCAGGAGGTCGATGCGCTCGTTCTCTCGGGCGGCTCGGCCTTCGGGCTCGGGGCCTGCGACGGGGTGATGGCGGGGCTGCGGGCGCAGGGGCGCGGCTTCGCGGTGGGCGATCAGCGGGTGCCGATCGTGCCCGGCGCGATCCTCTTCGATCTGCTGAATGGCGGCGCGAAGGACTGGAGGGAAAATCCCTATCCCGGCCTCGGGCGCGCCGCGTTGCAGGCTGCAGCCGAGGATTTCGCCCTCGGCTCGGCGGGGGCGGGTTCCGGAGCGATGACCGGCACGCTCAAGGGCGGGCTCGGCTCGGCCTCGGCGGTGCTCGAGAGCGGCTACACGATCGGCGCTCTGGTCGCGGTCAATGCGCTCGGTTCGGTGACCGAACCCGGCGGCCCGCGCTTCTGGGCGGCGCCGTGGGAGCTGGGCGGCGAATTCGGCGGGTTGGGACCGGTCAGCCGGATCGCCCCGGACGCGGAACCCGAGCCCCTCAAGCGTCAGGGCGAGGCCACCACCATCGCGATCGTCGCGACCGACGCCGCGCTGAGCCAGGCTCAGGCGACCCGGCTCGCGACCGCAGCGCAGGACGGGATGGCGCGCGCGATCGTGCCCTCGCATAGTCTGCTCGACGGCGATCTCGTCTTCGCCGCGGCGACCGGCGAACGCCCGCTCGCCGACCCCGTCCGCGATATTTTCCAGCTTGGCCATGCCGCTGCCTGCACCCTTGCCCGTGCGATCGCCCGGGCCATCTATGAGGCGCAAGCGCGACCCGGCGATCCGCAACCCAGCTGGAAGACACTCTACCGACCGGCCGCGACCGGCCCGCTTTGAGAGGGCGACCCTATCGCCCAAGACACCGGAGGACCCCATGCTCGACGACAAGACCGATCTCAAATCCATCCTCAAGGACCCCTCGCTGCTGGCGACCAAGGCCTTCGTCGCGGGGGAGTGGGTCGATGCCGATGACGGCTCCGCCTTCGACGTGACGAACCCCGCGCGCGGCGACGTGATCTGCACCGTGCCCGATCTGAGCCGCGCCGAGACCGCCCGCGCCATCGAGGCCGCCCGCATCGCGATGAAGGACTGGGCCGCGCGCACCGGCAAGGAACGTGCCGCGGTGCTGCGCAAATGGTTCGACCTGATGATGGCGAACCAGGAGGACCTCGCGAAGATCCTCACCGCCGAGATGGGCAAGCCGCTGGCCGAGGCCAAGGGCGAGATCGCCTATGGCGCGGGCTTCATCGAATGGTTCGGCGAGGAGGCCAAGCGCGTCTATGGCGAGACCATCCCCGGTCACCAGCGCGACAAGCGGATCACCGTGATCAAGCAGCCGGTGGGCGTCGTGGGCTCGATCACGCCGTGGAACTTCCCCAATGCGATGATCGCGCGCAAGGCGGGCCCGGCGCTCGCGGTGGGCTGCGGCTTCGTCTGCCGCCCGGCCTCCGAGACGCCGCTCTCGGCGCTCGCGATGGCGGTTCTGGGGGAACGCGCGGGCCTGCCCAAGGGAATCCTGTCGGTGATCACCTCGTCGAAAGCCTCCGATATCGGCAAGGAATTCTGCGAGAATCACACCGTGCGCAAACTGACCTTCACCGGCTCGACCGAGGTCGGGCGGATCCTTCTGCGTCAGGCCGCCGATCAGGTGATGAAATGTTCGATGGAGCTTGGCGGCAACGCCCCCTTCATCGTCTTCGACGACGCCGATCTCGATGCCGCGGTCGAAGGCGCGATGGCCTCGAAGTTCCGCAACAACGGCCAGACCTGCGTCTGCGCGAACCGGATCTACGTTCAGGCCGGGGTCTATGACGCCTTCGCCGAGAAGCTCGCGCAGACGGTCGCGAAGCTGAAGGTCGGCGACGGGCTCGAGGCGGGCACCGAAGCCGGGCCGCTGATCAACGAGGAGGCCGTCGAGAAGGTGCAGGAGCATATCAAGGACGTCGTCGAGGGCGGAGGCGCGGTCGTCACCGGCGGCAAGCGCCACGAGATCGGCGGCACCTTCTTCGAGCCGACCGTGCTGACCGGCGTCACCCAAGACATGAAGGTCTCGACCGAGGAAACCTTCGGTCCGGTCGCGCCTTTGTTCAGGTTCGACACCGAAGAGGAAGCGATCGAGAAGGCCAATGCGACGATCTTCGGGCTCGCCTCCTATTTCTACGCCCGCGACGTGGGCCGCATCACCCGGGTGCAGGAAGGGCTCGAATACGGGATCGTCGGCGTCAATACCGGCATCATCTCGACCGAAGTCGCGCCTTTCGGCGGGGTGAAGCAATCGGGGCTGGGCCGTGAAGGCTCGAGCCACGGGATCGACGACTATCTCGAGCTGAAATATATCTGCCTCTCGGTCTGAGGCGGATATCGCGGGGGCGGGCAAATGTCCGCCCTCTCTTCCCTCGCGCCCCCGCCCTGCCTATCTTGAGTGCGAGGCAGAGAGGAACGGGCATTTGGGCATTTCCGACATCGCGGACGGGATCACACGCGGGATCGAGGACCTTGGCGCCTCGGTTTCGGAGGCGCTGTTCGAACCGGTGATCCGGCTCGGCGTGACGGGGCTGTCGCGCGCAGGCAAGACCGTGTTCATCACCTCGCTGGTGGCCAACCTGCTGGACCGGGGGCGGATGCCGGCGCTGAGCGGGGCCTCCGACATCACCGCCGCCTTCCTCCAGCCGCAGCCCGACGACACGGTGCCGCGCTTCGATTACGAGAGCCATCTCGCAGCGCTCACCGGTCCCGCGCCGCATTGGCCCGAGGGCACGCGCGCGGTCTCGGAACTGCGGCTCTCGTTCCGGATCCAGCCGCGCGGAATACTGGGTGCAGTGCGGGGGCCTCGCGTGGTCCATCTCGACATCGTCGATTACCCGGGCGAATGGTTACTCGACCTCGGCCTGATGGAGAAAAGCTATTCCGAATGGTCCGAAGAGGCACTCGCCCGCCTGCCCCGGCGCCCGCAAGGCGCGGATTACCTCGCGCAGGCCCGGGCGGCCGAGGGAACAGCGGAATTCTCGGAACCCGTCGCCAAGGCGCTGGCGGCCGGGTTCACCGGTTATCTCGAGGCCGCGCGCGCTGCGGGCTTCTCCGACTGCACGCCGGGCCGCTTCCTGCTGCCCGGCGAAATGGCGGGTTCCCCGGCTCTGACCTTCGCGCCGCTGCCAGCAGGCGAGGCGCCGCGCGGCTCGCTCCGGCGCGAGATGGAGCGCCGCTACGACGCCTATAAGCGCGAGGTCGTCAAACCCTTCTTCCGCGACCATTTCGCCAAGATCGACCGGCAGGTCGTGCTCGTCGATGTGCTCGGGGCGATCCATGCGGGCCCCGCCGCGCTGGACGATCTGCGCCAGTCGATGGCCGATATCCTTGCCGCCTTCCGCCCCGGCCGGGCGGGCTGGCTGACCTCGCTTCTGGGGGCCAGGCGGGTCGAGCGCATCCTTTTCGCCGCGACCAAGGCCGACCATCTGCATCACAGCCAGCACGCGCGGCTCACCGCGATCACCGGGGCGCTCCTGCGCGAGGCCAGGGACCGCGCCGATTTCGCGGGCGCGAGAACGCTCGCGCTCTCGATCGCCGCGCTGCGCTGCACCACCGAGGAAATGCTTGCCCATGAAGGCGCGGACCTGCCCGCGATACGCGGCCGTCTCGAGAGCGGCAAATCGGTCGCGCTCTATCCCGGCGACTTGCCCGGGGATCCCGCGCAGCTTCTGGCACCGGCCGCACGCGGCGCCGATCGCTGGCTGGACGAGGATTATTCGATCATGAATTTCGTCCCCGCCCCGGTGATCCTCAGACCCGGCGAGGGTCCGCCCCATATCCGGCTCGACCGCGCGGCCGATTTCCTGATCGGGGACAAGCTATGAAGAAACCGGTGATGATCGAGATCGACGAGGCTCCCTCGCCCGCCGAGGCCGCCCCGATCGAGGATATCCCGACCGACGAGACCCATCTCGAGGGCCGCGCGATGCAGATCGCGACGCGGCTCGGGGCGCGCCGCGCCTCGCCGGTCACGCGCTTCTTCTGGCGCGCGGCGGTGGCCCTGGTGGGGTTTCTCGTCTCGGTCGCGCTGTGGCGTTTCGTCGACGGGCTCTTCGCCACCCACCCGATCCTCGGCTGGATCGGCACCGCGCTGATCGCGGCCTTCGCCCTCGGCGCGCTCCTGATCGCGGGGCGCGAAATCGCCGCCTTCGCCCGGCTTGCCCGGCTCGACAAGGTCCATCGCGAGGTGGCGGACTCGCTCACCCATGACGATCTCTCGCGCGCCCGCAAGGTCGTCACCCATGTCTCGGGGCTCTATGCCGCCCGGCCGGAAATGGATTGGGCCCGCGCCCGTCTGGCCGAACGTGTGGACGAGGTGCTCGATACGGAGACGCTGATGGGGCTCGCCGAGGCCGAGCTGATGGCCCCGCTCGACGCCGCCGCCCGGCTCGAGATCGAGGCCGCCGCCCGCACCGTCGCGACCGTCACCGCCGTGGTGCCGCTCGCGCTTGCCGATGTCGCAACCGCCCTGACCGCCAACCTGCGGATGATCCGCCGCATCGCCGAGATCTATGGCGGACGGGCCGGCACGCTCGGCTCGATCCGGCTCGCCCGCACGGTGATGACCCATCTCGTCGCGACCGGCGCGGTCGCCGCGGGCGACGACCTGATCGAGACGGTGACCGGTGGCCATCTGGTCTCGAAACTGTCGCGCCGCTTCGGCGAAGGCGTGATCAACGGCGCGCTCACCGCCCGGGTCGGCATCGCCGCGCTGGAGGTCTGCCGCCCGATGCCCTTCCGCAAACTGAAAAAACCGCGCGTGACCAATCTGATCAGCCGCTCGCTGACGGGCGTCTTCGGCAAGAAAGAGACGTGAGCTCTTCCTCTTGACCCAAATATCCCGGGGGTGAATTCGCGCAAGCGAAGAGGGGGCAGCGCCCCTTCTCACTTCAGCTTCGGGATCCCGCCGGGCAGCACTTCGCGCTCGACCACGCCCTGGCGCAGGCTCACCCCGATCTTGTGGGCAAGGGCCGACCAGCCGGCGGCTTGCTCGGGCGCAAGCTCCGCGCGCAGCACCTCGTCGAAGAGCGCCAGCCAGGTCGAGAACATCCCCGGACGGACATTGCCCGCCGCGCGATGGACCTGCATCGGCGATCCGTCATAGCCGGGGCGGCGCAGGATCGCGCCCTTCCAGAACTGCGCGACCTTCGCCTCATGCGCGGGCCAGTCGCGGACATGCACCGCGAAAACCGGGCCGAGCATGGAATGGCCGCGCACCCGGTCGTAGAACCGGGCGACGACACGGTCGATCTCCTCTTCCGAGATCTCGAAACGGGACAGCGGATCACTCATGGGGCGCAGATAGGGGGGTGCGGGCGTGCAATCAAGCTAGCCATCGCCGAAGAGATCGGTCTGCGGCGCGGCGGGCCGGGGCGCCTCGAGCCCCAGATGCCGCCACGCCCGCGCGCCCAGCATGCGGCCGCGCGGGGTGCGCGAGATCAGCCCCTGTTGCAGCAGGTAGGGCTCGATCACCTCCTCGATCGCATCGCGGCTTTCCGAGAGCGCGGCCGAGAGGGTCTCGACCCCGACCGGGCCGCCGCCGTAATGCTCGGCCATCAGCATCATGTAGCGCCGGTCCGCCCCGTCGAGCCCGAGCGTGTCGACGCCGAGCCGCGTCAGCGCCCGGTCCGCGATCTCGCGCGTGAGCCGCCCGTCACCCTCGACCAGCGCGAAATCGACGACCCGGCGCAGCAACCGCCCGGCGATCCGCGGCGTACCGCGGGCGCGTTTCGCGATCTCGCGGGTGCCGGCGGCTTCGGAAGCGATACCGAGGAGCCGCGCCCCGCGGCTCACGATCAGATCGAGCTCGTCCTCGGTATAGAATTGCAGCCGCGTCGGGATCCCGAACCGGTCGCGCAGCGGGGTCGTCAACAGCCCGAGCCGGGTCGTCGCGCCGACCAGCGTGAAGGGCTGCAATTCGATCCGGACGGTGCGCGCGGCGGGCCCCTCGCCGATCACCAGATCGAGCTCGAAATCCTCCATCGCGGGGTAGAGCACTTCCTCGACCGCCGGGTTGAGCCGGTGGATCTCGTCGATGAAGAGCACGTCGCGCGCCTCGAGATTGGTGAGAATCGCGGCCAGATCGCCCGCCTTCGCGAGCACCGGCCCCGAGGTCATCTTGAAATTCACGCCCAGCTCGCGCGCCATGATCTGCGCCAGCGTGGTCTTGCCCAGACCGGGCGGGCCGTGAAACAGCGTGTGATCCATCGCCTGGACGCGCATCTTCGCGCTCTCGATGAAGACGCGCAGATTGGCGCGCGCCTCGGCCTGGCCCACGAAGTCCTCGAGCGCCTGCGGACGCAGGGCGCGATCGGCATCCTCGGGGAGCCTGTCGGGGCGGAGCGTGGGGTCGGGTTCACTCATCGTCATCTACTGTCGCGCCTTTGGCGGGCCGGAGCAAGCGGGGGCTCTGCCCCCGCCCCCCCGGGATATTTGGATCAAGAGGAAGAGGGTCAGTCCTTCGGAGCGAGAAGCCGCAGCGCGGCGCGGATGAGTTTCGCGGTGTCGCTGGCCTCGGGATCGTCGCTGGCCTGCGCCACCGCGCCGGCCGCATCGGCGGGCGCGTAACCGAGATTGGTGAGCGCAGAGATCGCCTCGGCGGTGAAATTCACCTTTGGCGGGGCGGCGGGCGCCCTGGCGGGTTTCCTCGTCGCGGCGGGCATGTCCTCGATCACCTCGGGGGCGGCATCGACGGTCAGCTCCGCCCCCATCGCCATCACGCTGGGGGCCTTTTCCTTGAGTTCCATCACGACCCGCTGCGCCAGCTTCGGGCCGACGCCGGGGGCGGATTTCACCGCCGCCCAGTCGCCCAGCGCGATCGCCCGGCCCAGGCCCTCCGCCCCGAGCGTTCCGAGGATCGCGAGCGAAGCCTTCGCCCCGATCCCCTGAACCGAGGTCAGAAGCCGGTGCCATTCCTTTTCCAGCAAGGTCGGGAAGCCGAAAAGTTGCAGCAGGTCTTCGCGCACGAGCAGATCGGTATAGAGCGCGCAGGCCTCTCCCGCGGGGGGCAGCGACTGCGCGGTACGCGGGCTGACATGAACGATATAGCCCACCCCGCGCACATCGATCATCACATGGTCGAGCGCGCGGTGAATGATGGTGCCTGCGATCCGGCCGATCATGCGCGCCTCCGTTGCGTGGCGCCGAGGGCCGCGCGCGACAGTTGCGCGGCCCCCATGCGGGCGGCCGATTGCAGATGGAAGGCATGACAGATCGCGATCGCCAGCGCATCGGCCGCATCCGGCCCCTCGAACTGAACGCCGGGCAGCTGGTGGCGCACCATGTGCTGCACCTGAACCTTGTCGGCATGCCCCACGCCCACCACGGTCTTCTTGATCGCGTTGGGGGCATATTCGCCGACCTCGAGACCCGCCTGTGCCGGGGCGAGCAGCGCGATCCCGCGCGCCTGACCGAGCTTCAGCGTCGCCACTGCATCCTTGTTGACGAAGGTCTGTTCCACCGCCGCCGCCTCGGGGGCGTGGGTGGCGATCACCGCGCTCAGGCCCTCATGCAGCGCAAGCAGGCGCTTGGACAGATCGGGCCCGGCCGAATGCAGAATGCCGTTCGCGACATGGCGCAGGCGCGAGCCCTCCATCTCGATCACCCCCCATCCGAGATTTCGCAACCCCGGATCGATCCCGATCACCCGCATCACCCGTGCCTCGTTTCGTTATGCTTGGCGCAGGGTTAGCACGAAAAGAGAACATCGGCCAGAGCGGAAGCACGCGGGCCGTCACAAGTCGTTGCGATTCCTGCATGGCGGGACTGTCAAAAGCGCGATTGTTTTCGCACAGCGCCGGTCTTATCTGCGCCTTGCGGACAGAGATGCCCGAAAGTTGAGCAGTTTGTGAACAAGGAACCTCCCCCATGTCCTCGATCGACATCAATCGCATGAGCGCACGCAATGTGCGTCCGGGCCTCCTGGCCTCGATGATCGCCGCGCTTCAAGCCTGGAATGATCACCGCGTGACCCGCAAGGCGCTTCTGAAGCTGTCGGACCGCGCTCTCGAAGATATCGGCCTGACCCGGTTCGATATCGCGCATATGCGCTGATCCTCCGCCTCAGGCGATGAGCAAAGGGCTGCCCCGGAAACGGCGCAGCCCTTTTTTGTGGCTCGCGATGTCTTACTTCAGGATCGGCCGCAGATTGTCTGCGATCAGGGTCGTCAGCGGTCCCGGACGCATCACCCAGGCGCCGATCCGCTCGGCCTCCGAGCCCTGTGCCAGCCTTTCGACCTTTGCGCCGTAACGCTCCGCACCGATCTGGACGATCATCACCCCTTTCACGAGCAGAGCCGCGGCGGCGATCAGAGCCAGCCCGCGCAGCGAGAGCGCGCGCCGCGCCTTCGGGCGCATCGAATCGAAATAGCTCCGCCCGAGCGACCCCGACGCTTCGAACGCGCCCCCGGCCTGGTGGATCTGGTCGATCCTCTGCAGGCGTCTCTCGAAATCGTTCAGCTGCGAATCGCGCATGGCGGTGCCCAAGGATGTGCCCGGGCGCCCACACACAGACGCCCGTAAACACAAAATAAACCTTACCGGCGGGCGACCGGAGGAAAATTATGGCGGATTATCCGCGCCGCATCACCAATGTGGTCCACTCGCCGAGTTCCTTGCGCGAATGCAGGACAAAGCCCTGCGCTTCGTAGGCGGCGATCACTTCCTCGGCCTGCTCGTTGAGAATGCCGCTGAGGATGACGAAGCCCGATTCGGCGCAGTGGCGGGCCATGTCGGGGGCCAGCGCGACCAGCGGGCCCTTGAGGATATTGGCGAAGATCAGGTCATAGGGCGCCGCGTCGAGAAGGCGCGAGTGATTGAAGCCCGCCGCCTCGAGACAGATCACGCGGCCCGCCAGATCGTTGAGTTCGACATTGGCCTGCGCCGTCTGCACCGCGACCGGGTCGATATCGGAGGCCAGTACCGTTTCGGGCCAGAGCTTCGCCGCCGCCATCGCGAGCACGGCCGTACCGCAGCCGATATCGGCGACGTTGTGGAAGCCGTGGCCCTCATGGGCCAGCGCGTCGAGCGCCGCGAGACACCCCGCCGTGGTGCCGTGATGGCCGGTGCCGAAAGCCATCGCCGCATCGATGCGCAGCGCGACGGCACCCTCGGGCACCTTGTCCGCGTCATGGCTGCCGTAGAGGAAGAACCGCCCCGCCTGCACGGGCGCGAGTTCGCGGCGCACATGGGCCACCCAGTCGGTCTCGGGCAGCTCCGAGATCGCGAAGGGCTGCGCACCGTGGCTGATCGCGAGCAGATCGAGCGCCACGTCGTCCGGCGCCTCGAGGAAATAGCCCGACACTTCATAGCGCCCCGAGCCGTCCTCGATCTCGAAAACGCCGGTGCCGTAGGGCGCGGGCTCGAGATCCTCGAGCCGCGCCGAGAGCGCCTCGGCCGCATCGCGATCGGCCAGCGTGGTGAAGGCGGTGAAGGTGGACATGGCGGCTCCTTTGAAGGCTTGCGCCGGGCTTAGGGCGGGGCGTGCGGGGCGTCAAGCATACGCGGGGGGCGCTGCCCCGGAACCGGAGGACGACAGACATTGGCCGAGCAGGGGGCTCTGCCCCCGCCTGCCTCGCGGCAGGCTCCCCCGGGATATTTGGGTCAAGAGGAAGAGGGAGCTCAGGCCCTGAGACCGATCGGACAGCTCACACCGGTGCCGCCGATCCCGCAATACCCGTCGGGATTCTTCGCCAGATATTGCTGGTGATAATCCTCGGCATAGTAGAATTCGGGGGCCTCGCGGATCTCGGTGGTGATCGCGCCATAGCCTGCCGCGGCGAGGCGTTGCGCATAATCCGCACGCGAGGCTTCGGCCGCGTCTTTCTGGTCCGGCGTGTAGGTGTAGATGCCCGAGCGGTACTGGGTGCCGCGATCATTGCCCTGCCGCATGCCCTGCGTCGGATCGTGATTTTCCCAGAAGATGCGCAGCAGATCCTCGTAGCTGACCTTGGCCGGATCGAAGATCACGCGGACCACCTCGTTATGGCCGGTCATGCCGGTGCAGACCTCCTTGTAGGTGGGGTTGGCCGTATGCCCGCCCACATAGCCCGCCATCGTCAGCCAGATACCGTCGGTGTTCCAGAAGATTCGCTCGACGCCCCAGAAACAGCCCATGCCGAACATCGCCTCTTGCATGCCCTCGGGCACGGGCGCGCGCAGGTCGCGCGCCCAGAGGAAATGCGGCTCGGCCAGAGGCATCGCCTCGGACCGACCCGGCAGGGCCTCGGTTTTCGACGGAATCGTGGTGGGCCTTCCAAACAGCATGACGCGTCTCCCTTGTCGCCCCACAACATAGGCGCCACGGGGCCGAAATCCAGATCAAACCCCGATCAGGCGGGAACCGGGCCGAGCCCCTGCAGCACCGTCTCGTAGCCCTTCGACGGGTGGCGCGGCACCAGAAGCGCGAGCCCGAGGGAGATCACGGCCATTCCCGCCGCCAGTCCGAAGACCGCGCCGGGCGAGATCATCCACAGATAGCCGAGCGTCGCGGGCAGGAACACGGCGGCGATATGGTTGATGGTGAAGGAAACCGCGGCGGTGGGCGCGATATCTCCGGGATCGCAGATCTTCTGGAAATAGGTCTTCTGGGCGAAGGCGAGCGCGAAGAGCAGGTGGTCGATCACGTAGAGCGCCGCGGCCACCCACAGCCCCCAGCCGAACCAGTAGATCCCGCCATAGGACAGGAACAGAAGCGTCAGCCCGACATATTCGGCGATCAGGGCGCGCCGCTCGCCGAAGCGCGCGACGAAACGGCCCATCGCGGGGGCGGCGGCCATGTTGACCGCGTAGTTGATCAGGAAGAGCGCGGAGATCTCGTCGACCCGCAGCCCGAAACGCTCGACCATCATGAAGGCGGCGAAGACGACGAAGATCTGCCGTCGCGCGCCCGCCATGAAGGTGATCGCGTAATAGAGCCAGTAGCGGCGGCGCAGCACGAATTTCTTCGATTGCGGCTCGCGGGTGTGGAATTGCGGGTAGATCAGCGCGGCGGCCGCCACCATCAACATCGTGGTGATCCCGGATGCGGCATAGACGAATTCGTAGCTCAGATCGAAGCTCTTCCAGGTCAGCACGAGGAGCGCATAGGCGCCGAGCGATGCGCCCGACCCGATCGCGACAATTCGTCCCAATGTCTGCGGCGCCTGCGCCTTGTCGATCCATTGCAGCTGCAGCGACTGGTTGACCGCCTGGAAGTAGTGAAACCCGATCGAGGAGAGCAGCGTCACCAGGATCAGCCCGCCGAAGCTCGGGAACAGGGCGGTGACCGCGGTGGCCGCGCCCAGAAGCATCAGCGACAGGAGCGCGAGCACCTGTTCGCGCATCACCCAGAGCACCACGATGACCCCGATGGCAAGGAATCCAGGGACTTCGCGGAAGGATTGCAGCCAGCCGATATCCACCCCGTCGAAATGCACGACGTCGATGACGAAGTTGTTGAGCAGCGCCGACCAGGTCGCAAAGGAGATCGGCATGGCGGCGGCCATCACGTAGAGCAGCATATCCGGTCTGCGCCAGCGCGGCAGGAGATGGACCTCGTCGAGGTGGGTGTCGCGGAACTTGATCATGCCGCCCATAGACTCCAAGCCATGCGCGTAGGCAAGACGGCAAAGCGTGCATCCTGATCCAGATCAATGTGCATAGGTGCGGCCTCTGGCATCACGTCGACGCGACCAGGAGCATCGACATGGACATCATTCCCATCATCGACCAGATCGGCGAAGGCCCCACCGCGGCGCTTTTCGGCGCGATCACCGGCGCCGTCTTCGGGGTGGCCGCGCAGAAATCGAATTTCTGCCTGCGCGCCGCGGCCGTGGAACTGGCGCGCGGCAAGTTCGGCGGCAAGGTCGCCGTCTGGTTTCTCACCTTCTCGACCGCGCTGGTCTGGGTACAGGCGGCACAGCTTTTCGGGCTGTTTCGCGAATCCGACAGCCGGATGATGTCGATCCCCGGCAGTTGGTCGGGGGCGATCATCGGCGGGTTGATGTTCGGGGTCGGGATGGTCCTGTCGCGCGGCTGTTCGGGGCGGCTGCTGGTGCTCGCCTCGACGGGCAATCTGCGCTCGGTCGTCTCGGGGCTGATCTTCGCGGTTACGGCGCAGATGAGCCTGAAAGGCATTCTCGCCCCCTATCGCGACCGGCTGGCCAGTCTCTGGATCACGCCCGGCGGCGAAAACGTCAATCTGCTGATGGCGCTGCATCTGCCGGACTGGTCGGGCCTCGCGATCGGCATCGTCTTCGCGCTCGCGGGGCTCTATCTCGCGGCGCGCAACCAGATCGGCATACGGGTCTGGCTGTTCGCCTCGGGCGTGGGCTTCGCGGTGGCGGTGGGCTGGGTTCTGACCTTCACCCTCGCGCAGGTCGCCTTCGATCCGGTGCCGGTGAACTCGGTCACCTTCTCGGGCCCCTCCGCGAACACGCTGATGTTCTTCCTCGACCGCCATGCGGTGCTGGAATTCGACGTCGGCCTCGTGCCGGGCGTCGTGCTGGGGGCGTTCCTGAGCTCGCTCCTCTCGGGTCAGTTCCGCTGGCAGGCCTTCGACTCGGTGCCGGTGATGCGGCGCTCGATGATCGGCGCTGTGCTGATGGGGTTCGGCGCGATGCTGGCAGGCGGCTGCGCGATCGGCAACGGCGTGACGGGGGGCTCGATCTTCGCCGCGACGGCATGGCTTGCGCTCTTCTGCATGTGGATCGGAGCGATGGTCACCGACTTCCTGCTCGACCAGCGCCACCTGACCCCGGCCCAGGCCTGCTGAGCCTTACCTGCTGAACCTCACAGGAAGCTCTGCGGGTCGATATCGACCGCGAGCCGCGTGTTGGCCGGCAGTCTCAGCCCCTTGAGCCAACCCTGCAACGCTGCCTGCAACGGCGCCCCCTTCTCGGCCTTGACCAGCATGCGGACCCGGTGGCGCCCGCGCACCCGCGCGATCGGCGCCGGCGCCGGGCCGAAGACCTGCGCCCCGATCCGCCGCAGCGCCGCGTCATTGCGGGCAAGACCGTTGCCGATCTCG
This sequence comes from Thioclava atlantica, assembly GCF_000737065.1. Taxonomy (GTDB): domain Bacteria; phylum Pseudomonadota; class Alphaproteobacteria; order Rhodobacterales; family Rhodobacteraceae; genus Thioclava; species Thioclava atlantica. The sequence continues at coordinate 286,187 of NZ_AQRC01000004.1, forward strand.
AAGAGCGGCTGCAGATCCGGCCCCGACAGGATGATCCCGGCCATCCGGCCGTAAGGCGGGACGCCCTGTGCGGCCCGCGCCGCCGCTTCCTGCGCCCAGAACGCCTCTTCGTCGCCCCCGAGGATCGCGCGGATCACCGGGTGCTCGGGCTGGTAGGTCTGCAACAGCGCCACGCCCTTCTCCTCGGCCCGCCCCGCACGGCCCGCCACCTGCCGCATCAGCTGGAAGGTCTTCTCCGCGGCGCGCAGATCCGAGCCCTGCAGCCCCAGATCCGCGTCGATGACGCCGACCAGCGTAAGCCGGGGAAAGTTGTGCCCCTTCGCCACGATCTGGGTGCCGATGATGATATCGGCCTCGCCTTGCGCGATCTCGGCGATCTTCTCCTTGAGCGCCCGCGCCGAGCCGAAGAGATCGGAGGACAGCACCGCCACCCGCGCCTGCGGGAACCGTTCCGTCACCTCCTCGGCCAGCCGCTCCACCCCCGGGCCGACCGGCGCCAGCTTGCCCTCCACCTCGCAGCTCGGGCATTTCACCGGGATCGGCTTGGTCTCGCCGCATTGATGGCAGACGAGGCGCTTGAGAAACCGGTGCTCCACCATCCGCGCATCGCAGTGATCGCAGCCGATCTGGTGCCCGCAGGCACGACAGATCGTGACCGGGGCATAGCCGCGCCGGTTGAGAAACAGCATCGCCTGCTGGCCTTCAGCGATCCGCCCCAGCACCTCCTTGACGAGGGTCGGCCCGATCCAGTGCGCGCTCTCGATCGCCTCGTCGCGCATGTCGATTGCCGCCATTTCCGGCAGCTCTGCCGTCCCATAGCGCGCGCCCAGATCGAGCCGCTTGTATTTCCCGGCCTCCGCATTGGCCCAGCTTTCCAGCGAGGGCGTGGCCGAAGCCAGAACCACCTGCGCCCCGGCGAGAGAGGCGCGCAGCACCGCCATGTCGCGGGCATTGTAGAGCACGCCCTCTTCCTGCTTGTAGGAACTGTCATGCTCCTCATCGACCACGATCAGCCCGAGATCGCGAAACGGCAGGAACAGCGCCGAGCGGGCGCCCACGACCAGCTGAACCTCACCCGACCCACAGGCCTTCCAGAGCCTGCGCCGCTCCGATTGCGTCACTCCCGAATGCCATTCGCCGGGCCGCGCGCCGAACCGCGCCTCGACCCGGGAGAGAAATTCCGAACTCAGCGCGATCTCCGGAAGCAGCACCAGCGCCTGCCGCCCCCCGCGCAGGCATTCCGCCACCGCCTCGAGATAGACCTCGGTCTTGCCCGACCCGGTCACACCTTTCAGCAGTGTCGTCGAATAGCCTCCGCTCCCTCCGCGCAACTGCGCCGCCGCTCCCGCCTGCGCCTCGGACAGCTGCTTGCCCGGGCGCGCCGGATCGAGCCGCGGAAACGGCAGATCGCGCGGCACCTCCGCCTCGACCAGCGCGCCGGTCTTCACCAGCCCCTTCACCACCTGCGTGGTGACGCCTGCCAGTTGCGCAAGTTCCGAGAGGTAGAACCCCGCCCCGCCATGATCGCGCAGCACCTCGAGCACGCGCGCCCGCGCATCGGTCATCCGCTCGGGCTCGTCTCCGCCCAACCGGTAGATCTTGCGCATCCCCGGCGGATCTCCGAGCCCCGGCGCGCGGGTCGCGAGCCGCAATACCTGCGGCAGCGGCGTCATCGTGTACTCCGCCATCCGCATCAGGAACTCGCGCAGCTCGTCACGCATCGGGGCGACATTGAAGACCCGGTTCACCTGCCGCAGCTTCGCCGCGTCGAACCCGCCCTCGCCCGGCCCCCAGACCACGCCGATCACCTTGCGCGGTCCCAGCGGCACCTCGACGAAGGCGCCCGCCCAGCACCCGCCCTCGGGCGCGCGGTAATCGAGCGGCTTGCCGATCGGCTCGGCCGTCAGCACCGCCACGCGCGCGCCTTCCTCGAACCAGCCCGCCCCGCTCACGCTCCGCTCCTTTCGGCGCTCGTCCAAATGGGGCGCGGAGTGGCGAAGCCGGAGCGCAGAGCCCCCGAGAACCGCGCTTTCGACCCTTTCGCGCGGGCAGCATTTGCGCTAACAGGCTCGCGACCGCTGCCAAGGAGTGCTGCCATGAAATTCTTCGTCGATACCGCCGACACCGCCGCGATCCGCGAGCTCAACGATCTGGGCATGGTCGATGGCGTGACCACCAACCCGTCGCTGATCCTCAAATCGGGCCGCGACATCCTCGAAGTGACCAAGGAGATCTGCGAGATGGTCTCGGGCCCGGTCTCGGCCGAAGTCGTGGCCACCGAGGCCAAGGACATGATCGAAGAAGGTCTCAAGCTCGCCAAGATCGCCCCCAATATCGCGATCAAGGTTCCGCTGACCTGGGATGGCCTGACCGCCTGCAAGGCTTTCGCATCCGAAGGCCACATGGTCAATGTCACGCTGTGCTTCTCCGCTGCGCAGGCGATCCTCGCGGCGAAAGCCGGCGCGACCTTCATCTCGCCCTTCATCGGCCGCCTCGACGACATCAACCTCGACGGGATGCAGCTGATCGAGGACATCCGCACGATCTACGACAATTACGATTTCTCGACGCAGATCCTCGCCGCCTCGATCCGTTCGGTCAACCACATCACCGACGCGGCCCGCATCGGCGCCGACGTGATCACCGCGCCGCCCGCGGTCATCAAGGCGATGGCGAACCACCCGCTCACCGACAAGGGGCTCGCGCAGTTCCTCAAGGACTGGGACGCGACCGGCCAGAAGATCATCTGAACCACTTGCGTCCGAAACGTCACAGGCCCGCCACCGGCGGGCCTTTTTCGTGCCCGCGGGTGATTTTACGACTGCATCGGCGTGGCCATCGTGTATGCTGATCGAAAATGGAACAGAGTTCGAGCGACGAGACAGGCATGACCGAGACGGCCCTCGCGGACCAGCTCCGCGACAAGATCATTTCCGATCCCGACGTGATCCTCGAAGACCACGATCTGATGCGGACGCTGATCGCCGCGAACGAAGCCGCGATGGGCGGCAATATCGTCGATCTGCGCGGGGTCGCGATGGCGCGGCTCGAAGCCCGTCTCGATCGCCTCGAGGACACCCACCGTTCGGTGATCGCCGCCGCCTACGAGAACCTCGCGGGCACGAACCAGATCCACCGCGCGATCCTGCGCCTGCTCGACCCGCATGATTTCCCCTCCTTCCTGAACAATCTCGCGACAGACGTCGCCGAGATCCTGCGTGTCGATGCGATGCGCCTCGTGCTCGAAAGCCAGAGCAGCGAGGACGACCCCACGCTGCAGCCGCTGGGCGAAGTGCTCTGCGTGGGCGAGCCGGGCTTCGTCACCGAATACATGCGCGGCGGCCGGGGCGGCCAGCCGCGTGGCGTGGTGCTGCGCCAGACCGTGCCGGGCTCCGAGGCGATCTATGGCGAGGCGACGGACTGGATTCGCTCCGAGGCGCTGATGCGGCTCGATCTGGGCGAGGGCCGGATGCCGGGAATGCTGGTGATGGGCGCGGAAGATCCGCATCATTTCAAACCCTCGCAGGGCACCGACCTCCTGGCCTTCTTCGCGGGCGTGTTCGAACGGACGATGCGCCGCTGGCTCGACTGATGGCCGAGCCGTCCGAAGGTCTGCATGCGGCCTTGGCCGAGTGGCTCAGCCACCTGCGCGGCCTGAGCGACGTCTCCGATCACACTCTGGCCGCCTATCGCCGGGACGTGGCGGGTTTCCTGGGCTTTCTCCAGAGCCATCACGGCGAGAGCCTCGGGACCGCGCGGATCGCAACGCTCGGCCCCTCGGACATGCGCGCCTGGATGGCGCATGAACGCAATCGGGGCCTCTCGGCGCGCTCGCTCGCCCGGGCGCTCTCCTCGGTCAAGTCCTTCATTCGCTGGCTCGCCGATCGCGATGGGTTCGATGCGAGCCACATCCTCTCGGCGCGCAGCCCCAAATACCAGCGCAAGCTGCCCCGGCCGCTGAGCGAGGAGGCCGCGGTCGAGATGATCTCGCAGGTCGACACCCAGGCGATGGAGCCCTGGATCGCGGCGCGCGACGCGGCCGTGCTGACGCTGCTCTACGGTTGCGGGCTGCGGATCTCCGAGGCGCTCGGCCTGACCGGCGACGCCCATCCCCTGCCCGAGGTGCTGCGCATCCGGGGCAAGGGCGACAAGGAACGCCTCGTACCGGTCATCCCCGCCGCGCGGGCGGCCGTCTCGGACTATGTCCGGCTTTGCCCCTACCCGGTCGAAACGGGCGGCGCGCTCTTTCGCGGGGCGCGCGGCGGGGCGCTCAATCCGCGCATGATCTCGAAGGCGATGGAACGGGCCCGCATGGCGCTCGGCCTGCCCTCGACCGCCACGCCGCACGCGATGCGGCACAGTTTCGCCACCCACCTGCTCGCCGCGGGCGGAGACCTGCGCGCGATCCAGGAATTGCTCGGCCATGCGAGCCTCGCCACGACCCAGATCTACACCGCCGTCGACGCCGCGCGGCTGATGGAGATCTACGACAAGGCCCATCCCCGCGCCTGAAGCGGCGCTTGCCCCGACGTCGCAAATCCGGCATCAGGGAGGCATGGATATCCGCGTCAAAGCCCTCTTCGTCCACCTTCTCACCGCCACCGGCGCGGTGCTTTCGATGCTGGCCCTGCTCGCGGCGGCCGAGGGCAAATGGGGCATGATGTTCCTGTGGCTCGTCGTCGCCTTCTTCGTCGACGGAATCGACGGCCCGCTCGCGCGCCGCTACGACGTGAAGAAGAATTTCCCGGTCTATGACGGGGTGCTGATGGACCTGATCGTGGACTATCTCACCTATGTCTTCATCCCGGCCTTCGCGCTGTTCAAATCCGGCCTCTTGCCCGGCTGGACGGGATGGCTGGCGATCATCGCGATCACCTATGCGAGCGTCGTCTATTTCTCCGACACCCGGATGAAGATGACGGACAATTCCTTCCAGGGGTTTCCGGGCGCGTGGAACATGCTGGTTCTGGTGCTCTTCGCGCTCAAGCCCCATCCGACCACCATCCTCGTGATCGTGGTCGCGCTCGCCATCGCGATGTTCCTGCCGCTCAAGTTCATCCATCCCGTGCGCACGCAGCGCTGGCGGGCCATTTCGCTGCCGATGGCGCTGGCCTGGACCTTCTTCGCCGGCTGGGCGGCCTGGGTCGATTTCGATCCGGCGAGCTGGGCGCATTGGGGCCTCGTGGTGACCTCGGTCTACCTTCTCCTCGTGGGGATCACGCAGCAGTTCATCCCGGAACGGCGCTGACGCCGCGCCCGCGCCGGCCGCGCGGAAGGGATTGCGCAATCGGCCGGGCTCGGGCTATGGCGCGAGCATGCCCAGATACGCGCTCAAGATCGAATATGACGGAGCCCCCTTTGCCGGCTGGCAGAGGCAGGCGGACCAGCCTTCGGCGCAGGAGGCGATCGAGACCGCGCTCGAGCGGCTCGAGCCCGGGCCGCACCGGATCGCGGCCGCGGGGCGCACAGATGCGGGCGTGCACGCGACCGGTCAGGTCGCCCATGCGGATCTGGCGAAGGACTGGGATCCGTTCCGTCTGGCCGAGGCGCTCAACTATCACCTCCGACCCGCCCCGGTCGCGATCCTCGCCTGTGCGCAGGTCCCGGAGGAGTTTCATGCCCGGTTCTCGGCGCGCGAACGGCGCTACCTGTTCCGGCTCGTGCAGCGCCGGGCGCCGATGACGCATGAGCGCGGGCTGGTCTGGCATGTGCGCAACGAGCTTGATCTCGAAGCGATGCGCGCCGGCGCGGCCCACCTGGTCGGGCACCACGATTTCACCACCTTCCGCTCGACGCTCTGCCAGTCGAACTCGCCGGTGAAGACGCTCGACGAGATCCGGATCGAAGGCCTCGAGATCCCGCATGGGCGCGAATTCCGCTTTCACCTGCGCGCGCGCAGCTTCCTTCACAACCAGGTGCGCTCGATCGTCGGAACGCTCGAACGGGTCGGCGCCGGGTCATGGGCGCCGGATCGGGTGGCAAGCGCGCTCGCTGCGCGCGACCGCGCCGCCTGCGGCCCGGTGAGCCCGCCGCAAGGGCTTTATCTGTGCGGCGTGGACTACCCGACCGATCCCTTCGCCTGATCGCGCGCCGCGACCCGCGCGGTCGGCCCCTCATCGACACGCCGCCGGACACCTTGCCCCGTTCCCGATCAGGAGGCAGGGTGGGTGATCTTTTCCGGCTCCACGCCCCCGGCCACCACCGCCTGCGATTGCGAGCCCGGCGCCGCCTCGGCCGCGCCCATGACCCGGGCCAGGACCGAATGGAGCGCCGCGTCCTCCTCGGCCTCGAGCGCGGCGCGCAGATCGCGCAGCAGCGCGGCGGTCCCCAATTCGCAAGGATGAGGCGGGTCGACCTGCACGATCTTGGGATGCGCGGTCGGACGCGCGCCGACACCGGTCATCCGCGCCTCATGAAGCTTTTCCCCCGGACGCAGCCCGATCTCGATTATCTCGACATCTCCCTCCGGGGTCGCTGCGTCGCGCAGCCGGTAGCCGCGCGCCTCGATCATTTGCCGCGCAAGATCCTCGATCCGGACCGGGTGCCCCATGTCGAGCGCATAGACGCCGCCGGATCCGCGCCATGCGCCGGCCAGAAGGACGAGCCGCGCCGCCTCTGTCACGCTCATGAAATAGCGGGTGGCGCGGCGATCCGTCACCGTGACCGGGCCGCCATTGCGGATCTGTTCTTCGAAAAGAGGAACGACCGAGCCCGATGAGCCCAGCACATTGCCGAAGCGCACGATCGAGAAGACCGTCTCGCTCGGGCGGCTCGCGAGATCCTGAACGATCAGCTCGGCAATCCGTTTCGAAGCCCCCATCACCGAGCAAGGCGCCACCGCCTTGTCCGAGGAAACCAGGACGAACCGCTCCGCCCCGGCTTCGCGCGCCGCCCGGGCGAGACGGAGCGTGGCGAACACATTGTTCGCAATGCCCGCGCGGGGATTGGCCTCCACGATCGGGACATGTTTGTAGGCCGCGGCATGGACCACCACCTCGACCTGCTCGCGCCGGAACAGTCCGCGCAAGAGGCGTGCATCCGCGGCCGAGCCGAGCACCGGCACCAGGTGGTCCGCGCCCGACCCGGCGGCCAGCGCCCGCAGCTCCGCCTCGGCCCGGTAGAGCGCGGGCTCGGAAAATTCGAGCAGGATCAGACGCCGCGGAGCAGTCTGAAGAATCTCCCGGCAGAGCTGCAGGCCGATCGAGCCCCCGGCGCCCGAAACCAGCACGGTCTTGCCGTGATAGAAGGCGCGCACCGGAAGGAGCGCGTCGTCGAGTTCCTCGCGCCGCGACAGGCTGGCCCCCGAGACCGGCGCGAGCTGCGCCGCCAGATCGCCCTGCGCGCAGATCTCGGCGAAGGCCGGAAGGCTTTCGACGCGCAGGCCAAGCCCTTCGAGCCGGCGCGTCAGCGCGTGAAGGCGGGCCGGCGCGAACGCGGGATCGGCAAGTATGACCCGGTCGATATTGAAATCGCGCGGCAGCTTGTGCGCGGCGGCGGGGGGAAGGACCGGCAGTCCGTTGAGTTGCGCCCCTCTCAGCGCCGGGTTTTCGTCAAGAAAGGCGCAGGTCACGATCCCGGCCCGGTCCATGAGGGCGCGCGACAGGGCGATGCCGGATGGCGACGCCCCGTAGATCGCAACCCGCGAGACGATCCGCGAGCGGCGGTAAAGCGCGGCCATTACCCTGGCCAAGGCCTGTCGCGCCCCGCCCTGCAGGAGGCTGTAGAGCAGCGCGAGCAATAGCGGCTCGGAGAGCGGAGCGCTGCCGGTCGAGGCTCCGGCAACAGCCCCGAGCGTCGCGGCGATCACGAGACTTCGGAGCGGTCCGGTCAGTGGATATTCCTTCAGGCGCAGGCGCCAGAGGCCCGTCGCGATGCTTCCCACCCCGGCGAGCGCCATCATGCCGAGCAGCAAAGGCCAGCCCCCGATCACGCCCGTCCCGCGCCCGAAAACCAGCGCGACGAGCATCATCGCCAGAGGCACCAGCGCGATATCGAGGCAGAGCATGAGCACCGCCTTGCGCGAGCGCGGCAAGGCAATCAGCCAGCGCGCCAAGGCGCTTTCGGACCAGCCGAACCCGCGCCCGTTCATCCGAAGACCTCCCGCATCGTGCGCCAGATCAAGACGAGGTCGAGGCGCAACGAGAGATGGCGCTGATAGATCAGGTCGAGCCGCGCCTTGATCGGCACGCAGCGCCGGTCATAGGTCATCCGCGCCTGCGCAGGATCGTGGCACAGCGCCATGATGCGCGCTTCGCGGGCGTGGAAATGCACGGTCGCGAGGCCCGTGAGCCCCGGCGGCACCCTCAGCACCCGCGCATAGAGGTCGGGGAAACGGGCGACGACTTCGGGCAGCGGCGGACGCGGGCCGACGAAGCTCATGTCGCCGCGCAGGATATTCCAGATCTGGGGCAGTTCATCCGCCCGGCAGCGTCGCAGGATGCGCCCGAGCGGCGTGATCCGGCACGCCTTGTGCCCGCCCGAGACACCGTGATCGGCGGGATCGGGGCGCATGGTGCGAAACTTCCAGATGCAGAAAGATTCGGTGGGGGATTTCATCCGCTCCCCCCTGTAGAACCACGGCCGCCCGTCGAGCAGCATCACCGCCGCAAGCGTCACCAGAAAAGCCGGGGCGATCAGCGGCAGCAGCAGGACCGCAAGAGCAAGATCGAAGAGCCGTTTTCTCAGACGCTGCGCCCGTGTCATCCGCAATCCTCTCGCTATGCCCGCGCGGACGCCCGCAGGGGCCGCGCTCGGGCTCAGCCTAGGCCCGGCCCGGTTGCGATTGCGTTAAGCCTGTCCTTCGCCTGAGCGGCCCCGCGCAGGGGCTGTGCGCGCGCTCGCCTGCCCGGGCAAGGCCGGCGGCGCTATCTTGGACCTAGAATGAACGGAGATTTCATCATGTCTCGACCGGTCCATCCCGACACCCGCATCGGCCATGTCCATCTCAAGGTGGCCGATCTCGAGCGGGCTATCGGGTTCTATTCAGGCGTGCTCGGCTTCGAGCTGCAGCAGCGCTTCGGGAGCCAGGCGGCTTTTCTCGGGGCGGGCGGCTATCACCATCATATCGGGCTGAACACCTGGGAGAGCCTCGGCGGCGATCCCCCGCCGCCCGGCACGACCGGGCTCTATCACACCGCGTTTCTCTATCCCGACCGCGCAAGCCTCGGGGATGCGTTGCGCCGGGTGCTCAAGGCGGGGATCGCGCTCGAGGGCGCGGCCGATCACGGCGTCTCGGAGGCGGTCTATCTGCGCGACCCGGACGGCAACGGGGTCGAACTCTACCGCGACCGCGCGCCCGAAGACTGGCCCCGGGATGCCGAGGGCAATCTGATGATGGGCAATCGACCGCTCGATCTGCAAGCGCTTCTGGCCGAAGCGGCGCCCGCCGCCTGACACCGATACAATCGCGGTTCTGGACTTCCCCCGCGCGCGGTGGTTGGATCCGCGCGAATACGAAGGAGACTGGCATGGCATTCGGGAAGAACATCCGCACCTGGTTCGACGGCGCGTGGCACGAGGGCGATATTCCCGTCATGCGCGCGGCCGATCACGGGCTCTGGCAGGGCAGCTCGGTCTTCGACGGGGCGCGGCTGTTCGACGGGCTCGTGCCGGATCTCGACCGGCATTGCGCGCGGGTGAACGCCTCGGCCGAGGCGCTGATGATTGAGCCGACGATCGAGCCTGCCGAGATGGTCGAGATCGCCCGCGAGGGGCTGCGGAAATATTCCCGCGACGCCGCGGTCTATGTCCGCCCGATGTACTGGGCGATCCACGGCTCGGATCTGGGCGTGGCTCCGGCCAAGGGGGCGACGGGGTTCGCGCTCTGCCTGGAAGAGGTGCCGATGCCCGCGCCCGACAAGGCGACGACGCTGACCACGACCCAGTTCCGCCGTCCCGTGCTTGCCGACAATGTCTGCAACGCGAAGGCGGGCTGCCTCTATCCGAACAACGCGCGGATGCTGGTCGAGGCGCAGTCGAAAGGGTTCGGCAACGCCCTCGTGCAGGACGCGATGGGCAATGTCGCCGAAAGCGCCACCGCCAACATCTTCATGGCCTGCGATGGCGAGATCTTCACGCCGATCGCGAACGGCACCTTCCTTGCCGGGATCACGCGGGCACGTCACATCGAGAACCTGCGCGCCGCGGGCTTCTCCGTGCATGAAACGGTGCTCACGCTCGACGATTTCCGCAACGCCGACGAGGTCTTCCTGTCGGGCAACTTCGCCAAGGTCACCCCGGTCGCCGCCTTCGATGACATCCGTTACGAGATCGGTCCCGTGGTCCGCGCCGCGCGCGAAACCTATTGGGACTGGGCCCTCGGCGCGCCGCTCTGAGCGCTGTTGCCAAAGCCGTCATTGCGCGCGATGATCCGCGCCTGACCCGATCCGGAGGAAGCATGCGCAAGTTTCTGGTCGTGCTCGACGATACCCGCGAATGCCTCAACGCGATGCGTTACGCGGCGATGCGCGCCAATCACACTGGCGGCGGAGTGATCATTCTTTCGGTGATCCCGCCCGACGAATACCAGCACTGGATCGGCGTGGCCGAGATCATGCGAGAGGAAGCGCGTGAACGGATCGAGGCCCATTTCGAGGTCTTCGCGAAATGGATGCGCGACCGCCAGAGCGTCAATCCCGAACTGGTGATCCGCGAGGGCGAGCCGGTCACCGAGATCCTCAACGTGATCGAGGAACATCCGGGCGTCGGCGTACTGGTTCTGGGCGCGGGCACCGGCAAGGGCGGCCCGGGCCCTCTGGTCACGCAGATGGTCAAGCAGGCGGGCACCCTGCCCTGCCCGCTCACCGTCGTGCCGGGCGAGATGTCGAAGGAAAAGCTCGAGCAGATCACCTGACATGCCGATGCCCTGGACCTACCGGCACGCGTCGAAGGAATTCGCCTCCTTCCTCGCGACGGCGCGCGACCGGATGGGCCTCGGGAGCGACAACATGACCTATACCGCGGTCGATGGCGTATTCCGGACCTTCCGCGCCCGGCTCGCGCCAGCGCAGGCCATCGCCTTCGCCGATTGCCTGCCCTGCGTGGCGCGCGCGATCTTCGTTTTCGGCTGGGATGTCGCGGCACCACCCCGCCCCTTCGCCAGGCGCGCCGAAATGACCCGCGAAGTGCAGGCGTGGCGCCCGCATCACAATCTCACGCCCGAGAATGCGATCGAAGCCACCGCCTTCGCGCTCTGGCGGCATGCCAACCATCGCGACCTTGCCGCGGCGCTGACCGAAATCGGCCCGGAGGCGGAGGATTTCTGGCGCCCCGACATCTCCGATCCGTGCGAAATCGAACAGCGGGTGATCTGATCCCGGCAGGCCTGCGATACTTGATTCATTTGCTCGGAAGGCGCATATGGAGCCCAAGCCAAGGAGGCATCCGATGTTCATTCAGACCGAAACCACCCCGAACCCCGCGACGCTGAAATTCCTGCCCGGCCAGACCGTGCTGGAAGCCGGCACCGCGGATTTCCCGAGCGCCGATGCCGCGCAGAAATCTCCGCTTGCGGCACGCATTTTCGCGGTGCCCGGAGTGACCGGCGTGTTCTTCGGATCGGATTTCGTGACCGTGACCAAGGACGAGAAAACGAGCTGGGATCACGCGAAACCCGCGATCCTCGGTGCGATCATGGAGCATTTCCAGTCCGGCGCCCCGGTGATCGAGGGCGAGGCGGCTCCGTCGGGCCATGCCGAGCATGATGGCGAGGACGGGGCGATCGTCGCCCAGATCAAGGAACTCCTCGATACCCGCGTGCGCCCGGCCGTGGCGCAGGATGGCGGCGACATCACCTTCCACGGCTTCGAGCGCGGCATCGTCTATCTGCACATGCAGGGCGCCTGCGCGGGCTGCCCCTCCTCGACGCTCACGCTGAAGATGGGCATCGAGAACCTGCTGCGCCACTACATCCCCGAAGTGACCGAGGTCCGCCCAGTCGATGCGTGATCGGATGATCCTCGGTTTCGACACATCGGCCGCGCATTGCGCGGCCGCTTTGCTGAGCGGCGACGAGATCGTGGCCCTGCGTGCCGAAGAGATGGGGCGCGGGCAGGCCGAACGCCTGATGCCGCTGCTCGAGGAGATGCTTGCCGAGCAGGGGATCGGGTGGCGCGATCTCTCCGTGATCGGCGTCGGGATCGGGCCCGGCAATTTCACCGGGGTCCGGATCGCCGTCGCCGCGGCGCGCGGCCTCGCGCTCAGCCTGAAGATCCCCGCGATCGGCGTCTCAAGCCTCGATGCGCTGGCCGAGGACGGTCCCCGCCCGATGCGCGCGCTGCTCGATGCGCGCCGCGGCGATGTCTATGTGCAGGATTTCGGCGGCGGCCCACGCCCCTCGCCCGACCTCGTCCCCCGGGACGAGGCGATCGCGGAAGCGGCTGCGGAAGGGCTCGACATCGTCGAGGGAGTGTCCGCCGAGGCGCTCGCCACCGCCATCGCCCGGATCGCGGCACGCCGTGCTGACACGCAACAGCCGCGCCCGGCACCGCTCTATCTGCGTTCGGCCGATGCGGCCCCTCCCGCCGACCCACCACCCAGGATCCTCGACTGATGCGCCGCGAAGCCCTCGCCAGCCTGCACCTGGCCTGTTTCACCACCCCGCGCCCCTGGACCGAGGAAGAATTCGGCTCGCTCCTCAAGAGCCCCGGCGCCTTCCTGCTCAACGAAACGCATGGTTTCCTGCTCGGCCGCGCCCTCGCGGGCGAGGCCGAACTGCTCACCCTCGCCGTCGATCCCTCGGCGCGCCGGCAGGGCATCGGGCGCCGCCTCCTCGAGGCTTTCGAAAACGCGTCCCGGGCGCGCGGCGCCGAAAGCGCCTTCCTCGAAGTCGCGGTGGACAATGTCGCGGCCCGTGCGCTCTACCGCGCGACCGGCTGGCAAGAATCAGGGGTTCGGAAGGGATACTACCGCGCACCTGACGGCAGCAGCATCGACGCGATCGTTCTGACGCTGCCGCTCGCGCAGGCGAAAGACTGACCGTTCAATCAAATTTGTCTTGCGACCCAGCGTCAGTCCTACTTTGATGCTTGACCCCTTGGGCAAGCTCTGACCAAATCCCGAGGTCTGCGGGTGTCGCACGCCCGCCAACAGGCTTACGCAAAAAGCCCCAATGACCGGGAGTGATCCATGACTTTCCTCAAACAGTTTCTCGGCGCTGCCGCGACGCTCGCGCTGAGTGCCGGTGCCGCTCTGGCCGAGCCCGCGATCATTTATGATCTGGGCGGCAAGTACGACAAGAGCTTCAACGAAGCTGCCTTCAACGGGGCGAAACGCTGGGCCGACGAGACCGGCGGCTCCTACAAGGAACTGGAGATGCAGTCGGAAGCCCAGCGTGAACAGGCGCTGCGCAAGCTCGCGGAGTCCGGGGCCAACCCGATCGTGATGACCGGCTTCGCTTTCGGCGACACGCTCAACAACGTCGCGCCCGACTATCCCGACACCAAATTCGCGATCGTCGACATGGTCGTCGACCAGCCGAACGTCGAGTCGATCGTCTTCAAGGAGGAGCAGGGCTCCTACCTCGTCGGCCTGATGGCCGGCATGGCCTCGAAGACCGGCACCGTGGGCTTCGTCGGCGGCATGGACATCCCGCTGATCCGCAAATTCGCTTGCGGCTACGTGCAGGGCGTGAAAGCGGCCAACCCGGACGCGAAGGTGATCCAGAACATGACCGGCACCACCCCGGCGGCCTGGAACGACCCGGTGAAGGGCGGCGAGATCGCCAAGGCCCAGATCAGCCAGGGCGCGGACGTGATCTACGCGGCCGCCGGCGGCACCGGGATCGGCGTTCTGCAGGCCGCGGCCGATGCGAAGGTCCTCTCGATCGGCGTCGACAGCAACCAGAACTACCTCCATCCGGGCCAGGTCCTGACCTCGATGCTCAAGCGCGTCGACAACGCGGTCTATGACGCCTTCAAGGCGGGTCCCGACCTCAAGCCCGGCATCAAGGTGATGGGCCTCGCCCAGGACGGCGTCGGCTTCGCGCTCGACGACGACAACAAGGCGCTCGTGACCCCGGAAATGCTCAAGGCCGTGGATCAGGCCAAGGCCGACATCATCGACGGCAAGATCGAGGTCCACGATTACATGTCGGATGACAGCTGCCCGGTCCAGTGATGGTAGAGACAGGAACGACTGAAGCGGGGCGGCAGGCAACTGCCGCCCTTGCCACTCCCGAAGGGGCGCCCGCGATCGAGCTGAAAGGCATCTCGAAAGCCTTCGGCACGGTGCAGGCCAACAAAGACATTTCGATCCGGGTCATGCCCGGCACGATCCACGGCATCATCGGCGAGAACGGCGCGGGCAAATCCACGCTGATGTCGATCCTCTACGGCTTCTACAAGGCCGATGCGGGCGAGATCTGGATCAAGGGCCGGCACACCCCGATCCCCGACAGCGAGGCCGCGATCAAGGCCGGCATCGGCATGGTGTTCCAGCACTTCAAGCTGGTTCAGAACTTCACCGTGCTCGAGAACATCATCCTCGGCGTCGAAGACGGAGCGCTCCTGCGCCCCTCGCTCGCCAAGGCCCGCAAGGAGCTCAAGCGGCTCGCGGAGGAATACGAACTCAACGTCGATCCCGACGAGACGATCGAGGAGCTCTCGGTCGGCCACCAGCAGCGCGTGGAGATCCTCAAGGCGCTCTACCGGCAGGCCGACATCCTGATCCTCGACGAGCCCACGGGCGTGCTGACCCCCGCCGAGGCCGACCATCTGTTCCGGATCCTCGACAACCTGCGCCGCGAGGGCAAGACGATCATCCTGATCACCCACAAGCTGCGCGAGATCATGGAGATCACCGACACCGTCTCGGTGATGCGCCGCGGCGAGATGACCGCGACGGTCAAGACCGCCGAGACCAGCCCGGAGCAGCTCGCCGAGCTGATGGTGGGCCGCAAGGTGCTCCTGAACGTCACCAAGACCAAGGCCGAACCCGGACGCACCGTGCTCGAGGTCGAGAACCTCAGCGTGAAGGACGAGGACGGGGTCGAACGCCTCAAGGGCATCGACCTGACGATCCGCGCGGGCGAGATCCTCGGCATCGCCGGGGTGGCGGGCAACGGCCAGTCGGAACTGCTCGAGGTTCTCGGCGGCTTCGCGACCGGAACCGGCACGATCCGGATCAACGGCGAAGAGATCGACCTCACCGGCAAGCATTCGGATGGCCAGTCGCGGCGGCGGCGCGGGATCGCCCATGTGCCCGAGGACCGTCACCGCCTCGGCCTGATCCTCGACTTCACGGCCTGGGAAAACATGGTCTTCGGCTATCACGCCGATCCCGCCTATCAGAAGAACAGCTTCGTGATGGACAATGCGGGGATCGTCTCCCACACCGCGGAGGCGATGGAGCGCTTCGACGTGCGCCCGCCGATCCCGACGCTGCCGGCGAAAAGCTTCTCGGGCGGCAACCAGCAGAAGATCGTTCTCGCCCGCGAGATCGAGCGCAATCCCGATCTCCTGCTCGTCGGCCAGCCGACGCGCGGGGTCGATATCGGCGCGATCGAATTCATCCACAAGCGTCTCGTGGAGTTGCGCGACCAGGGCGCGGCGATCCTTCTGGTCTCGGTCGAACTCGACGAGATCCGCTCGCTCTCGGACCGGGTCGCGGTGATGTTCGACGGCCGGATCATGGGTCACGGTCCCGTCGAGAGCGCGACCCAGACCGGCATGGGCTGCCTGATGGCGGGCCTCGGCGGCGACGATGTGCGTGGAATGGACGGCTGGACGATCTCCGACGAAGCCGCACCGGAGGAGACCGACTGATGGAAAAGACACCGAAATGGGTCGATGTGGCCCTGATCCCCGTCCTGAACCTGCTGATCGCCTTCGTGATCTCCGGCATCGTCGTGCTGCTGATCGGGGAAGACCCGGTCAAGGCGATCAAGGTCATGGTCTCGGGCGCGCTCGGCTCGCCCTATGGCTGGGGCTACACGCTCTACTATTCGACCAACTTCATCTTCACCGGCCTTGCGGTCGCGGTTGCCTACCATGCCAGCCAGTTCAATATCGGCGGCGAGGGCCAGGCGACGCTAGGCGGGCTCGGCGTGGCGCTGGTGCTCCTCGCCGTGCCGTGGCCGCACTGGACCATCGCGCTGGTCGCGGCGATGTTCGGCGGCGCGCTCTTCGGCGCGGCCTGGGCGGCGATCCCGGCCTGGCTTCAGGCCAAGCGCGGCAGCCATATCGTGATCACGACGATCATGTTCAACTTCATCGGCGCGTCGGTGCTGAACTACATGCTGGTCAACGTGCTGCGCCCGCCGCGCTCGATGGACCCGGCGACAGCCCGCTTCCCCGCCGCTACGCATCTGCCGACCTTCCATGACATTCCGCTCGTGGGGCAGTTCTTCTCGAAATCCGTTCCGGCGAACGTGTCCTTCTTCATCGCGATCCTCGCTTGCTGGCTCGTCTGGATCCTGATCTGGCGCACCAAGCTCGGTTTCGAGATCCGCGCCTTCGGACGCTCGGAACCGGCGGCGCGCTATGCCGGCATCTCGCCGGTGAAGATCGTGATGGCGGCGATGCTGATCTCGGGCGGCCTCGCGGGGCTGATGGCGATCAACAACGTGATGGGCGAGGCCCACCGGCTGGTGCTGAACTCGGTCGAGGGCGCGGGCTTCATCGGCATCGCGGTGGCCCTGATGGGCCGCAACCACCCATTCGGCGTGTTCCTCGCGGCGCTTCTCTTCGGCTTCCTCTACCAGGGCGGGGGCGAGCTGGCGCTCGAAACCACCATCCCGCGCGAGCTCATCACCGTGATCCAGGCGCTGGTGATCCTGTTCACGGGTGCGTTCGACAACATGCTGCGCGCACCGATCGAGAGCTTCTTTGTCGCCCGCGCCAACGCCCGGAAGGAGGCCTGAGATGGATTTCGCAACGATCGTCGAAATTCTCGATAGCGCCGTGCGCCTCGGCACGCCGCTGCTGCTCGCCTGCCTTGCGGGGCTGTTCTCCGAACGCGCCGGCATCTTCGATATCGGGCTCGAGGGCAAGATGCTGATGGCCGCCTTCTTCTCGGGCGCGGTTGCAGCGGTGACGGGCAACGCGTGGCTCGGCCTCCTCGCGGGGGTCGGGGGCTCGATGAGCCTTGCCTTCGTCCACGGCCTCGCCTCGATCACCTTCCGCGGCAACCAGTTGATCTCGGGGGTGGCGGTCAATTTCCTCGCCTCGGGCTTTACCGTGTTGATCGCCCAGAGCTGGTTCCACCAGGGCGGGCGGACGCCCCAGCTTTCGGGCAATGGACGGTTCGAGCCGATCACCCTGCCCGGGGCCGAGGCGGTGAAGGACGTGCCGGTCATCGGTCAGATCTACGCCAACCTGCTTTCGGGCCATTCGATCCTCGTCTATGTCGCCTTCGCGATGGTGCCGATCACCTGGTGGGTGCTGTTCCGCACCCGCTTCGGCCTGCGCCTGCGCGCGGTCGGCGAGAACCCGGAATCGGTCGATACCGCCGGGATCTCGGTGATCCGCCTGCGCTATACGGCGGTGGCGATCACCGGTGTGCTCGCAGGTCTGGGCGGCGTCTATCTCGCGACCGGGCTTGCGGCGGGCTTCGTCAAGGAAATGACGGCGGGGCGCGGCTATATCGCGCTCGCTGCCCTGATCTTCGCGAAGTGGCGCCCCGTGCCCGCACTCGGCGCGACGATGCTCTTCGGCCTGCTCGAGGCGATCTCGAACCGCTACCCGAATATCGACCTTGGCGTCATCACCCTGCCGATCCAGTTCATGCAGGCGGTGCCCTATATCCTCACCGTGATCATCCTCGCCGGCTTCATCGGCAAGGCGATCCCGCCCCGTGCCGGAGGACAGCCCTATGTCAAAGAGCGCTGAGCTCGCCACCCTGATCCGCGAGCGGGCGGGGGCCGAAGCTCCGCGCCTCGGTCTGATCCTCGGCTCCGGCCTCGGCCATCTGGCCGAGGAGGTCGAGGGCGTCGCGATCCCCTACTCGGACCTGCCGGGCTTTCCCCATGCGGGCGTATCGGGCCACAATCCGAAACTGGTGATCGGCACGCTCGAAGGGGTGCGGGTCGCGGTGTTCGGGGGCCGGGTGCATTACTACGAACACGGCAACCCCGCCGAGATGCGCCTGCCGCTCGAGATCCTCAAGGAACTGGGCTGCGAGAGCCTGCTCCTGACCAATGCCGCGGGCTCCCTGCGCGAGGATATCCGCCCCGGCGGGCTGATGATGCTGAACGATCACATCAATTTCTCGGGCAACAATCCCCTGATCGGCGAGCCCTCGGACGCCCGCTTCGTGCCCTTGACCGAGGCGCATGACGCGCAGATCCGCGCGGGCCTGAAAGCCGCGGCCGAGGCCGAGGGGATCGAGCTGCCCGAAGGCGTCTATTGCTGGTTCTCGGGGCCGACCTTCGAGACCCCCGCAGAGATTCGCGCCGCGAAGGTTCTCGGCGCCGATGCGGTGGGCATGTCGACCGTGCCGGAGGTGATCCTCGCGCGCTTCCTCGGCCTGCGGGTCGCGGCCGTGTCGGTCATCACCAACATGGGCGCGGGCATGGCCGATGAACAGATCAGCCACGAGCAGACCAAGGCGATCGCGCCGATGGGCGCGGCCAAGCTCGAACGCGTGCTGCGACGATATCTGCAACAGTTGTAACCCCGGGCGAGGCGCGGGGTTTGACTCCGCGGGCCCTTGCGGGCAAAGACGTTTCAACCTCCTCACCCGGTGCGGCCCATGCAGATCTACCTGCCCATCGCCGAAGTGTCGGTCAACATCTTCACCCTGTTGGGGCTTGGCGGCATCGTCGGGCTGATCTCGGGGCTGTTCGGCGTCGGCGGCGGCTTCCTGATCACGCCGCTCCTGTTCTTCATCGGCATCCCGCCCTCGGTCGCAGTCGCGACCGGCGCGAACCAGGTGGTCGCCTCCTCGGTCTCGGGCGTGCTCGCCCAGCTCAAGCGCAAGGCGGTGGACATCCCGATGGGGCTCGTGGTTCTGGTCGGCGGCCTTCTGGGCTCGGCGGGCGGCATCTGGATCTTCAACCTGCTCACCGAGCTGGGCCAGATCGACCTCGCCGTCCAGCTCTGCTACGTCGTCTTCCTCGGCTCGATCGGGTTGCTGATGCTGCAGGAGGGCCTGCGCGCCCTCAAACGCCAAAAGAGCGGCACCGCGCGCCGGACCAAGCGCAACCAGCATACCTGGGTGCACAAGCTCCCCTTCAAGTTCAAGTTCCGCGCCTCGGGGCTCTATATTTCGGTGATCCCGCCGCTCCTGGTCGGCGTCGCGGTCGGCCTTCTCGCCGCGATCATGGGCGTGGGCGGCGGCTTCGTCATGGTGCCGGCGATGATCTACCTGCTCAACATGCCGACCAAGGTCGTGATCGGCACCTCGCTGTTCCAGATCCTGTTCGTGTCGGCCTTCACGACGCTGATGCACGCGATCACCAACCAGACGGTGGACGTGATGCTTGCGCTGCTGCTCATCGTGGGCGGCGTGATCGGGGCGCAGATCGGGGCCCGGCTGGGCGCCCGCCTCAAGGCCGAGCAGCTCCGCATCCTGCTGGCACTTCTCGTCATCCTCGTGGCCGGCCAGCTCGGGGCGGATCTGGTGATCCACCCGAAGAACCTGTTCTCGATCGAGTCGGGGACGCTCCAATGATCCGCGCCCTCGCCCTCAGCCTCGCCCTGTTCAGCGCAGCCCTCCCCGCCTCGGCACAGGAGAACGGCCGCACGGAGCCGCCGGGCGAACAGATCGTCGCCGGGTTGAGCCGCGACAATATCGGCATCACCGCCTCCTTCGACGGTTCGCAGATCCTCATCTACGGTGCGGTCAAGCGCGAGGCGCCCGAGCCCAAGGGCGACCAGCTCTCGGTGATCGTGACGCTCGAAGGTCCGCTGGGCCCGATCACGATCCGCCGCAAGTCGCGCGAATTCGGGATCTGGGTGAACACCTCCTCGGTCGGCGTCGCCGCCGCCCCGAGCTATTACGCCGTCGCCACGACCGGGCCGCTCAAGGAGATCCTCGACCCCAAGGTCGACGTCCAGCAACGCATTTCGATCCCGCTCGCGATGCGCGCCTTTTCCGGCCCGCTCCAGGTCCAGGACACCCGCCCCTTCACCGAGGCGATGGTGCGGATCCGCGAGCAGCAGGGTCTCTACAAGCTCGAGACGGGCGGCGTCCATCTCGTCGACGACACGCTCTTCCGCGCCGATTTCGACCTGCCGGCCAACCTGACCGAGGGCTCCTACAAGACCCGCATCTTCCTGCTGCGCGGCGGCATGCTCGTCGATCAGTACCAGTCCTCGATCGAGGTGCAGAAGGTCGGGCTCGAACGCTGGCTCTACACCCTCGCCCATCAACAGGCCACGCTTTACGGGTTGCTCTCTCTCGCCCTCGCGGTCTTCGCGGGCTGGGCGGCGGCGGCGATCTTCCGCTTCGTGCGCTGAGCCCGGCGACCTAGCCGCGCCCGACGAAGGCCATGCCGCTCGCCATCACCGTCATGTTGAGCACATTCGCCTCGAGCGGCAGCGACGCCATGTGCAGAACCGAGCGCGCCACGTCCACGACATCCATCGTCGGCTCGGTGCCCTTCGCGGCCGCCGCGTCGATCCCCGCCAGAAGCCCGGTACGGGCATTGCCCACGTCTATCTGACCACAGGCGATGTCGAACCCGCGCCCGTCGAGCGCGAGCTGCTTCGTGAGCCCGTTGATCGCATGTTTCGTCACCGTATAGGGCAGCGATTTCGGCCGCGGCACCTGCGCCGAGATCGAGCCGTTATTGATGATCCGCCCCCCGCGCGGCGCCTGGGCGCGCATCTGCCCGAAAGCCGCGCGCGCGCACAGCACCATGCCGGTGAGGTTGACCGCGACACAGGCCTCCCAATCCTCGAGCACCATCTCGTCGGGCAGGGCGGCGGGCGGAAACATCCCCGCATTGTTGAAGAGCACATCGATCCGCCCGAAACGCGCGACGACCTGCGCGAAGGCCCGCTCGATCGAGACCGGATCTGCCACGTCGCAAGCGACCGCAAACCCCTCCCCCGTCGCCGCCACCTCCTCGAGCACCTCGACCCGGCGCGCAAGACAGGCCACCTGCCAGCCCTGCGCCAGCGCCATCTCGGCCACCGCGCGCCCGATCCCCGCGCTCGCGCCCGTCACCACCATAACGCCCATCGTGCCCTCCCCTTCACCTAGACGAAAATACCCCCGCCGGAGGCATCCAACCTAGCCGTCCTGCGTCTCGGCCTGCAATTCGAGCCGTCCGCCGCCTTTCGGCAGATCCTCGATCGACAGCGGCGCCGAAGGCCGGGCCAGCCGCGCCCGCACGCACCAGAGCAGACGATGCTGTGCCCGGGTGATCGCGACATAGGCGAGCCGCTTCCATAGCGGAATGCCGGCCTCGACCCGCCCGGCGCGATAGGCGGCATAGATGTCGGGCGCGAAGACCTGCACATCCTCCCATTGCGAGCCCTGCGCCTTGTGGATCGTCACCGCGGCCCCATGCAGAAAAGCCGCCCCCATCCGCGCCGCGAAGGGGATGAAGGGCTCTTCCTCCTCCGGCATCTCGATCTTGACGATCGAGGCCGCGGACAGACGCGGGTCCTCGGCGCCGATCACGTGCAGGCGCGAGAAACCGGGCTTCTTGCCGGGGCCGAGATAGATCACCTGCGCGCCCTTGATCAGCCCCCGCGCCTCGAGGTCGATCCGCTTCTTGCGATGTTTCACCGGCAGCTCGATCCCGTCGCAAACGAGCGGCTCGCCCGGCAGCAACATGTCGGCCGGTGCCGAATGGGCCGCGCGAAACGCATGGATCAGCCGGATCCGGGTCGCGTTGCGCCAGACCAGAACCGGCGAGCGCGCCATCAGGTCGCTCTCCACCCGCTCCGCCCAGACCACGCGTTCGTCCTTCGCGGCGGCCTTCTGGATCTCGCGCTCGAACTGCTCGAAGGTGAGGCTCTCGTCGCCCAGCATATGCGCCAGATCCAGGATCGGGTTGTCCTCGGCCTGTCGGTGGATCCGGTGCAGGATATGCTTGCGCTCATCGGGCAGACGTTCGAACACCATCTCGCCCGACTGGTTGACGGGCGCCAGCTGCGCCGGATCGCCGAACAGGATCAGTGTCGGGAAGATCTCGCGCAGATCGTCGAATTGCCGCTCGTCGAGCATCGAGGCCTCGTCGACGAACCCGATATCGAGCGCGTCTTCGCGCCGCTTCCAGCCATTGATGAAATCCGAGCCCCGCAGCCCTGCCGAGGCCAGCGCCGCCGGGATCGACTTGTGCAGGTCATAGAACGCCTTCGCCCGATCGAGCGCCTCCTCGGTCAGTCCCATCTCGCTCAGCAGATCGGGCTTGGGGCGCTCCCCCTGCCCCGTGAGCCACTCCGCGATGCGTTCGTATTCCGGGTCATAGACCGGCGTGTAGAGAATGCGGTGGATCGTGGTCGCGGGAACCCCGCGCGACCGCAACACGCTGGCCGCCTTGTTCGTCGGCGCGAGGATCGCGAGCGTGCGCCGTTCTTTCCGCCGCTTGCCCTCGAAATCGCCCGAGACCAGATCGACGCCCGCCGCCTCCAGCGCCTTGTAGAGCTCGGCGAGCAGAAGCGTCTTGCCGGACCCCGCCTTGCCGATCACCGAGAGCACGCGTTTGCCGCCGCCTTCGGGGCTCAGGCTTCCCTCGAGAATATCGACCCCGGCCTCCTCGAGAGCCTCGGCCACGGCATCCCAAGCCTCGGCCTGGTCATCGGAAAACTGGATCGTCGGGGTGGTCATGGCGCGACTTTACCCGCGCGCCCTGGCAGGCGGAAGGGCGAAAGGGCGCGGCGCCCGGCATGTTGCGATGTCGCATGCCCTCGAGGGGAATTGGAGCCCGGTGACGACGGATCCCAGCTCCAAGTCGCCCGGGCTACTCTTTCCCGGCGAATGTCACGACCCGGTTTTGCGCCCGGGGAAAATTCAGCAGGGTCCGAGCGAAGAGGACGAGGGAGAATTTCAACCTCACCAGTTTCCCCTTCACGAACAGATAGCGGCTGGAATATTTCGGCCGGGCTTTGACGCCTCCGGAGACCGTTGTCCCTTCGACCCGGGTGCTGAAATCGGAAAGATGCATCGCCTGGATCGCGGCCGCAGGCTCAACCTGCACCCGCCGTACATTCGGCGCGAGGTTGAGAGCGGCGTCGGCGAGCGGGCTGAGCCCTTCCGTGAAAGCGACCAGTTTCTTGGCGCCGGAAGGCCAGAGAAGATAGGCCGCGGCGCCCCCGCGGTCACGATAGAGCTCGCTTACGGCATATCGGCCATCACTCAGAGGCATCGCGTCGCGGGACAGCAGTTTCGCCTTCGTGAAGGTCTCCAGCGTCGCGTAGTCGATATTCTCGAGGCGCGTCAAATCTCGCAGAAGTTCGAGGATATCGCGGCTCAGAACCGCATCGTCTTCAAGAATGAGAACGGGCTCGCCACTATCTGCCACGCGTTCCCAGAGGCAGCGATGGCTCAGAAGACAGGCCACTTCGCCCGCACCAAGGGGGCGCGCCCATTGCCGGGACCGCCGAGCGAGATCCTCCGCGTCGATATCGCCCGGCTCGAGCGCGTCGAAGAACTCGAAGGGAAGGCCTGCTTTTTCAAGCTGTTCAGTCTCGAAACGGCGCCGCTTCTGCGCCGTTCTCAGGCTGATGACGACAGCCTTCGGCAATGCTCTCAACCACCCACTCCCGCAGAATCTTCAACGACTGCCACTACGATCACCTTTGTAGCACCCGCCCCCGAGCCCATTTCTTGAATTTCTTGAAGCTGGACATGGGTGGCTGCGCCACGCTTTCCGTCCAGCCAATATGTCGGCAGGCGCCCGGGTCCAGATATGCAACAAATCGCCCTTGGCGACGCATCGCCCTCGAAACGTGCCTCTCTTTCTTGAAGCGCGAAAAACCTTGAAGGTTTTCCCAGTCCGCACGCCGCGAGAGGTGCGGATTGAACGTAAAGCCATGCCACTGAGGGTGAAGGCCATCAAGACGTGCAAATCTTGTCTCGCCTATGCTGGAGAACACCATCCGGCTACTCTCGTCTTCCTTCAGCGCGAAATCGTCCACGCTGCGCAGGCATACCGACGATATGGCCTCGTTTCGCTGCAGAAGGCTCAAGCTGGCGGGGAGGAAATCGAGCCTGTCGAAGTGCCAGTCATCTTCAAGGTGCATCACATAGGGCGTCCGGACTTGCCGATACATGCGATCAACCGCGGCATGATGCCCGACATGGCCACCGAGGTCTATAATCCGGCCGTTCGGACAGATGCTCCGAAACTCCCGATTTGTCTCTTCGTCGCCGAAATCGTTCACAGCAAGGACACTGAACTCGCACACCAGCGTTCCGAGGCTCAGCAATGTCTTGCGGAGCAGTTCGGGCCGCAGCCCCATCGTGATGCAGATCGTCACGTCTTCTGATGACATATTTCTTCCACTATGGCTCCGAATCCATCCTGGCTTGAAAGCGAGGAATACCGTCTTGTTCTCGCGCGGCCCGCGAAAATCTCAACTCAACCAAGACAGGACTGGCACTTAACTTCAATTTGGAAACGCACAGCTTCAGGGATGATGCGTTTTTTGCGCATCACCAATCGCTTCGGCTCGCGACCGGGAAGAACACTCGCAAGCGACCCGGTGTTCTCATGTTTCGGACAGAAGAAATGCGTAAAAGGTCCACGTGACGCTATGCGCACACTCCTCTTTCCGAAGCGCAAGCAAGAAAGTCCTCGCGACCGCCCCCAACCACTGCGGAACGAAGCAGCCCTCGGTCCCTCACGCCGCCTTTTCGGCCGGGGAGGCCAGGGCGACGATGTCCATCATGATCCGGTTGAGTTCGAAATCCTTGGGCGTGTAGACGCGTGCGACGCCCAGAGCCGTCAGTCGCGCCGCATCCTCGTCGGGGATGATGCCGCCCACGACGACGGGCACGTCACGGAGGCCCGCGATTTGCATCCGCTCCATCAGCTCCTCGATCAGCGGCAGGTGCGAGCCCGACAGGATCGAGAGCCCGACCACATGGGCCTCTTCTTCCAGCGCCTTCGCGACGATCTGCTCGGGTGTCAGCCGGATGCCGTCATAACTGATATCCATGCCGCAATCGCGGGCGCGGAAGGCGATCTGTTCGGCGCCGTTGGAATGGCCATCGAGGCCCGGCTTTCCGACGAGGAATTTCAGGCGCCGGCCAAGACGGGCCGAGACCGCATCGACAGCCTCGCGGATCTCGTCGAGCCCTTCGGTCTGGTTCGAGGGCGCGCGCGACACGCCCGTCGGGCCGCGATATTCGCCGTGGACCGCGCGCATCACGCCCGCCCATTCGCCCGTGGTCGCGCCCGCTTTCGCCGCCGCGATCGAGGCGGGCATCACGTTGCGCCCCGCCGCCGTGTCATCGCGCAATTGTGCCAGCGCCGCTTTCACCGCGCCCTCGTCGCGCGTCGCGCGCCATTCTTGCAGGCGCCCGATCTGGTCCGCCTCGACCGCCGGATCGACGACCATGATCCCGCCATCACCGGCCGTCAGCGGCGAGGGTTCGCCCTGCTGCCAGCGGTTCACGCCGACCACGATGGTTTCCTCGGCCTCGATCCGGTTGATCCGGGCGGCGTTCGATTCGACGAGGCGCGATTTCATGTAATCGATCGCGGCGATCGCCCCACCCATCGCGTCCAGCGTTTGCAGTTCCGCGCGCGCGCCTTCCTTCAGCGCCTCGACCTTCGCGCTCACTGCCGGGTTGCCGTCGAACAGGTCGCCATATTCAAGAAGGTCCGTCTCATAGGCCATGATCTGCTGCATCCGCAGCGACCATTGCTGATCCCAGGGGCGCGGAAGGCCCAGGGCCTCGTTCCAGGCAGGCAGTTGCACGGCACGCGCGCGCGCGTTCTTCGAGAGCGTCACCGCGAGCATCTCGATCAGGATCCGGTAGACGTTGTTTTCCGGCTGCTGCTCGGTCAGGCCGAGGCTGTTGACCTGAACGCCGTAGCGGAAGCGACGGAATTTCTCCTCCTCGACGCCATAGCGGGTGCGGCAGATCTCGTCCCACAACTCGGTGAAGGCGCGCATCTTGCACATCTCGGTCACGAAGCGGATGCCGGCATTCACGAAGAACGAGATCCGGCCCACCATCGCCGGGAAGGCCTCCTGCGGCACCTTGGTCTTGAGGTCGTCGAGCACCGCGATGGCGGTGGCGAGCGCAAAGGCCAGTTCCTGCTCGGGCGTCGCCCCCGCCTCTTGCAGGTGATAGGAACACACGTTCATCGGGTTCCATTTCGGCAGGTGCTCGCGGGTATAGGCCGCGACATCGGTGATCATCGCGAGGCTGGGCTTGGGCGGACAGATATAGGTGCCGCGGCTCAGGTATTCCTTCACCAGATCGTTCTGCACCGTGCCCTGCAGTTTCGCGATATCCGCGCCCTGCTCCTCGGCCACCGCGATATAGAGCGCAAGCAGCCAGGGCGCGGTCGCGTTGATCGTCATCGAGGTGTTCATCTGCTCGAGCGGGATCTGGTCGAACAACATCCGCATATCGCCCAGATGGCAGACCGGAACGCCGACCTTGCCCACCTCGCCGCGCGCCAGGACGTGATCGCTGTCATAGCCGGTCTGGGTCGGCAGGTCGAAGGCCACCGAAAGTCCCGTCTGCCCCTTGGCGAGGTTCGCGCGGTAAAGCGCGTTGGATTTCTCGGCCGTCGAATGACCCGCATAGGTCCGGAACAGCCAGGGGCGGTCCTTGGCGACAGGAGCCTCGGCGGGCTTGGCATCTTGGGTCACGGCGGCCTCCATCGGATGGCGAATCTCGTTTGCGCAACATTATTGCGTGACAAAGCGTCTTAAAGGGTATTTTGTGATCCTGTCAATTCGCCGCGCTGCGGCGGAGGCCTTTCCCCTCCCACCAACGCGGCGACATGCCTTCAAAATCAGGCCCTCCAGCCGCTTGAAAAATTTCACCGCGACACAAAATTACAAAAACGTAACGTCCACTATTGCAAAGTTGCGCATCGATGCGTATCCCTCAGGTCAAACGCTGCGCGATTCTGCGGCGCGGCAAGGACAGACAGGAGAAAGCCATGGCCCTCGATCAGAATACCGGGATCGCGCCTTACGACGCTCCGGAGAAGGAGCTCTACGAGATCGGCGAGATGCCGCCCCTCGGCTATGTCCCACCGAAGATGTATGCTTGGGCGATCCGCCGCGAACGCCATGGCGAGCCCGAACAGAGCTTCCAGGTCGAAGTGGTCGACACCTGGGAAATCGACAGCCACGAGGTGCTGGTGCTCGTGATGGCCGCGGGCGTGAACTACAACGGCGTCTGGGCCGGTCTGGGCGTTCCGATCTCGCCCTTCGACGGGCACAAGCAGTCCTATCACATCGCCGGTTCGGACGCGTCAGGGATCGTCTGGAAGGTCGGCGACAAGGTCACCCGCTGGAAGGTCGGCGACGAGGTGGTGATCCACTGCAATCAGGACGATGGCGACGACGAGGAATGCAACGGCGGCGATCCGATGTTCTCGCCCAGCCAGCGGATCTGGGGATACGAGACGCCGGACGGGTCGTTCTCGCAATTCACCCGCGTGCAGGCCCAGCAGCTGATGCCGCGGCCCAAGCATCTGACCTGGGAGGAAAGCGCCTGCTACACGCTGACGCTGGCCACCGCCTACCGGATGCTGTTCGGCCATCACCCGCATGAGCTCAAGCCCGGCCAGAACGTGCTGGTCTGGGGCGCCTCGGGCGGGTTGGGATCCTATGCGATCCAGTTGGCCAATACCGCGGGCGCCAATGCGATCGGCGTGATCTCGGACGAGAGCAAGCGGCAGTTCGTGATGGATCAGGGCGCCAAGGGCGTGATCAACCGCAAGGATTTCAAGTGCTGGGGTCAGCTGCCCACCGTCAACACGCCCGAATATAACGAGTGGCTGAAAGAGGCCCGCAAGTTCGGCAAGGCGATCTGGGATATCACCGGCAAGGGCGTGAACGTGGACATGGTCTTCGAGCACCCGGGCGAGGCGACCTTCCCGGTCTCGACGCTCGTGGTGAAGAAGGGCGGGATCGTGGTGATCTGCGCGGGCACGAGCGGCTTCAACTGCACCTTCGACGTGCGCTACATGTGGATGCACCAGAAGCGCCTGCAGGGTTCGCATTTCGCCAACCTCAAGCAGGCCTCCTCGGCCAATCGGTTGATGATCGAGCGCCGCCTCGACCCCTGCATGTCCGAGGTCTTCCCCTGGGCCGAAATCCCGAAAGCCCATACCAAGATGCTGCGCAACGAACACAAGCCGGGCAACATGGCCGTGCTGGTGCAGGCGCCGCGCACCGGATTGCGCACCTTCGAGGACGCGCTGGAGGCTGGCCCCAGGGCGTAATTCCGCGCCCGGCCTTCAGGGTGAAACCCGCGTCCGAAAGGGCGCGGGTTCTTTGTTTTGCAAGTGGTGAGGGACGCGCCCGAGCCTCGGGTGGGCGCACCGCTACGCTTGTGGTCCGCACTTTATCTCGAAAGCCCGCATGTCGTGCGAACGCGCACCGGCATCGCCAAGGCGCCCTCCCGGGGGGAGGGGCGACCAGCCCCGGGCCACCCGGCAAACGAAAAAACGCACGGCCGATCCGACCCGGCGTTTCCTGCTCTCTCAGCCTGACTCAGGCCGCTTCATTCACATCGTCGGGCTGCTTGGCGCCGGTCATGTAGGCCACCGCATCCGACATCGAGTGCTTCTTCGGATCGATCGTGCACAGACGCTTGCCGAGGCGGTGGACATGGACGCGGTCGGCGACCTCGAAGACATGGGGCATGTTGTGCGAGATCAGGATGATCGGCCGCCCCTTGGCCTTGAGATCGAGGATCAGGTTGAGAACCTGCCGGCTCTCCTTCACCCCGAGCGCCGCGGTGGGCTCGTCCATGATGATCACCTTCGAGCCGAAGGCGGCGGCGCGAGCGACGGCGACCCCTTGGCGCTGCCCGCCCGAAAGCGTCTCGACGGCCTGATCGATGTCCTGAATGGTCATCAGCCCCAGATCGTTGAGCTTCTCGCGGGCGAAGGCGCGCATCGCGGGCTTGTCGAGCATCCGCAACCATTTGCCCAAGGGGCCCGGTTTGCGCAGCTCGCGACCGACGAACATGTTGTCCACGATCGACAGCGCCGGCGAGAGCGCGAGGGTCTGGTAGACGGTGGAGATGCCCGCATCCTGCGCCTCGAGCGGGCTGCGGAAACTGACAGGCCTGCCCTCGAGCCGTATCTCGCCCTCGTCGGCCTGGACCGCCCCCGAGATCGCCTTGATGAGCGAGGATTTTCCCGCGCCGTTATCGCCGATCACGGCGAGGATCTCGCCCGGATAGAGGTCGAAGTCGCAGTTATCGAGAGCGGTGACGCGGCCATAGCGCTTGACCAGACCGCGCGCGGTGAGAATGGGATCCCGTTTCATGCCGACACCTTTCTGATCCATTGGTCGATCGCGACCGCGATGATGATGAGCCAGCCGATCGCGAAGACCTGCCACAGCACGTCCACATCCGCGAGCCGCAGCCCGGACTGGAATACCCCCACGATCAGCGCGCCGAACAGCGCCCCGAGGATCGAGCCGCGCCCGCCGAAGAGCGAGATCCCCCCGATCACCACCGCGGTGATCGAATGCAGGTTCGCCTCGTAATAGGCCTGCGGGCTGATCGAGCCGACGCGCCCGATCGAGGCCCAGGCGGCGATCGCGCAGACCAGCCCGGCGAGACCGTAGACCGAGAGCAGCGTGCGGTCTGTGCGGATGCCCGCCAGCTCCGCCGCCTCCTTGTCATCGCCCACCGCATAGACATGGCGACCCCAGGCGGTCTTGTTCAGCAGAAACCAGAGCGCAAGGAAGACGACGATCATCAGGATCGAGCCGTAGGTCACCCGCGCATTGCCGATGGCGATCGTATTGCCGAAGAATTTCAGCAGCGGCGCGGCCTTGTCGATATCCTGCGAGCGGATCGACTGCGCCCCCGAGAGCCACAGGTTCAGGGCGTAGAAGATCGACCAGGTACCCAGCGTCGTGATGAAGGGCGGAAGCTTCACCTTGGTCACCAGAAAGCCGTTCATCAGCCCCGCTCCGGTGCCGCCCGCGAAGGCCACCAAAAGCGCCAGCGGCGCGGGCACGCCCATATAGACGGCGAGGTTGCCCGCGATCACCGACATCAGCACCATGATCGCAGCGACCGACAGGTCGATGCCCGCGGTCAGGATGATCAGCGACTGCGCCGCGGCGAGGATCCCGATGATCGAGACCTGCTGCATGATCAGGGTCAGGTTGAAGGCCGAGAAGAACTTGCCGCCCGCGATCAGGCCGAAGGCGGCGATCGAGAGCCCCAGCACGATCACCGGCACGAGGGTCGGGTTGCCGTGCAGCCCGTGCTGGATCG
>NZ_AQRC01000005.1 GCF_000737065.1 Thioclava atlantica
GGAGTACAGGTGGCCGAAAAGAGCTTAGCGTAGGATTTAGCACCGTCCGGCAGCAGACCCCTTCAACTGGACCTATACGCTGGGCACCGGCCTGATGGATCCCTGGACGCTGGGCGCGACCGCGCTGATCCCCGCCGAAGGGGTCGAGCCGCGCGCCCTGCCGCTTCTGATGCGCCGCTTCGACGCGACGATCTTCGCCGCCGCGCCCGGCATCTATCGCCAGATCCTTCGCGATCACGCGAAGCTCGACCTGCCGAAGCTGCGCCACGGGCTGAGCGCGGGCGAGGCATTGCCCGAGCCCACCCGCGCGGCCTGGACCGCGGCCACGGGGACGAATGTTTACGAGGCGCTCGGCATGTCGGAATGCTCGACCTTCATCTCGGGCTGCCCCGACCACCCTGCCCCGCCCGGCACGACCGGCTATCCGCAGCCCGGCCGCCGGGTCGCGGTGCTGGGCGAGGACGGCGCGCCGGTTCCGCGCGGCACCCCCGGCACGCTTGCGGTGCATGCGAGCGATCCGGGGCTCTATCTCGGCTACTGGAACGCGCCCGAGGAAAGCGCCGCGCGGCGGCAGGGCGAATGGTTCGTGACAGGCGACACGGTGGCGATGGCGGAAGACGGCGCGATCACCTATCTCGGGCGCGGCCATGACATGCTCAATGCTGGCGGCTTCCGGATCTCGCCGATCGAGATCGAGGAGGCGATGCATGGCTGCCCCGGCGCGGGCGAGGTCGCCGCGGTCGAGATCGCGGTCAAGGCCGATGCGACCGTGATCGGGCTCGCCTATACCGGCGGGGCCAGCCCCGAGACGCTGAAAGCCCATGCGCAGGACGTGCTCGCGCGCTACAAGCAGCCGCGGGCCTATCGCCATGTCGCGGCCCTTCCGCGTAACCGAAACGGAAAGATCCTGCGCGCCAGCCTGCGGGCGCAGTGGCAAGAGGAGATCGCCCATGATCACGCTTGATATCTTCGCCGATCCGGTCTGCCCCTGGTGTTTCATCGGCAAGGCGCGGCTCGACCGGGCCTTCGCCGAACGCCCCGGACATCCGTTCGTGCGCGCCTGGCAGCCATTCGAGCTCAACCCCACGCTGCCGCCCGAAGGGATGCCGCGCGCCGAATACCTGCAGGCCAAATTCGGTCAGGACGGCGCGGCACAGATGCATGTGCAGCTGCTCGAGATCGCCGAGGCCGAGGGCTATGATTTCCATCCCGAACGCGTCACCCATCAGCCCAATACGCGCGACGCGCACCGCCTGCTGCACTGGGCCGGGATCGAGGGCGTTCAGGAAGCGGTGATGGCGGCGCTGCTCGATGCGCATTGGCGCGAGGGGCTCGATATCGGCGATCACGCAGTCCTGGGCGAGATTGCCGGGGCGAAGGGGATGGAGCGCGGGGTCGTCGAACGGCTGCTCGCCTCCGATGCCGATCGCGACACGATCGCCGCCAAGGAGGAACATGCGCGCGAGCGCGGGATCACCGCGGTGCCGAGCGCCATCGTCGCGGGCCGTCATCTGGTGACCGGGGCGCAGCCCACCGAGCTCTGGCTCAAGGTGATCGACGAGCTCTCGGGCGCGCCACCCGCAGCGACCCGGCACTGAGTTCCTTCCTCCGCGCCCGCGCACAGGACGCTGCGCGCGCCGCGCACTGGCCAATGCCGCCCAGATGCCTATTGTGGACGGCATTCCCTTCATGACGAAAGTCCGGTCCGACATGGCCTACAGCCCCGATGCGCCCCGCGCGCGCAGCCCCCTTTCCCTGCCCGAGCTGACGGTGATGCTCGCCTCGCTCGTCGCGACGGTCGCCTTCTCGATCGACGCGATGCTGCCCGCGCTGCCGCAGATCGCGGCTGAGCTGAGCCCCGACGCGGTCAACCGCGCGCAGCTCGTGCTGAGCGCCTTCGTGCTCGGGATGGGGATCGGCACCTTCGTCGCGGGCCCGATCTCGGATGCGATCGGGCGCAAACGCACGATCAATGGCGGGATCGCGATCTATCTCGTCGCGGCCTTCACCGCCGCCCATGCGCAAAGCCTCGAGGCGCTGCTCGCGGCGCGCGTGCTTCAGGGGATCGGCGCGGCAGGTCCGCGGATCACCGTGATGGCGCTGGTGCGCGACCTCTTCAAGGGGCGCGAAATGGCGAAGGTCACCTCCTTCATCATGATGATCTTCATCCTCGTCCCCGCCGTCGCCCCCTCGATCGGATCGCTGGTGATCGCGGCGGCCGGGTGGCGCGGCGTGTTCTGGGCCTTCATGGCCTTCGGCCTGATCGGGGTGAGCTGGCTCAACCTGCGCCAACCCGAAACGCTCCCCCCCGAACACCGCCGCCCGCTGAGCCTTTCCAAGCTCGGCGAAGCCGCGCGCGAGGTGCTCGCCCATTCCGACGTGCGCCTCTACATCGTCACCCTGACGCTGGGCTTCGGGCAGATGTTCGCACTGCTCTCCACCGCGCCGCAGCTCTATGCCGCGCATGGCGTGCGCGAGACCTTCCCGCTCTGGTTCGCGATCGGCGCGCTGATGGCCGGCACGGGCGCGGTCTTCAATGCGCGTTTCGTGATGCATCTCGGGATGCGGCGGATCGTGAAAGGGTCCTATCTCATGCAGATCGGCGTCTCGAGCGTGATGATGGGGCTCGTTCTGGCGGGCTTCACCGATGGCAGCGCCGGCTTTCCGTTCATCTTCCTCTATACGGTGAGCGTGTTCTGGATGGCGGGCGTCACCTTCGGCAATCTCAACGCGCTCGCCCTCGAACGGATGGGGCATATCGCGGGAATGGCGGCCTCGCTGGTGACCGCGATCTCCACGGTCGGCGCGGTTGCGATCGCGGTCCCGGTGGGCCTCGCCTTCAACGGCACGGCCCTGCCGATGGTCAGCGCGACGCTGATCTGTTCGAGCCTCGCCTGGTGGCTGATCCGCAAGACGCAGGAATGAGGGAAAGGGGCGCTGCCCCTCTTCGCTGACGCGAATTCACCCCGGGATATTTGGATCAAGAGGAAGCGGACAGTCTCTTCCAAATGCCCGGAAATATCCCGGGGGAGGCTGCCGGCAGGCAGCCGGGGGCAGAGCCCCTTCAGGCTTTCTTCTTTTCCATCGCGACGACCTTTTCGGCGAGATCGCGCGCGATCGCGAAGGCGCCGCGGATCTTGTCCTTGTCGTTCTTCCAGTCGCGGCGGATGACGAGCTTGTTGTCCTTCACCCTGGCCAGATCGCGCTGCGCGGTGAGGAATTCCACGAGCCCCGCGGGATTGGGAAACTTGTCGTTGTGGAACTGCACCGTCGCGCCTTTCGGGCCCGCATCGAGACGTCCGATCATCGCGCGCTTGCACATCGCCTTGATCCGCACCACCAGAAGAAGCGTGTTCACCTCTCTGGGCAGCTCCCCGAACCGGTCGATGAGTTCCGCCGCGAAGCCCTCGAGCTCGACCTTGGTGGTCAGAGAGGAGAGCCGGCGATAGAGCCCGAGCCGCACGTCGAGATCGGGGACGTAGCTCTCGGGGATCATCACCGGCACGCCGAGGTTGATCTGCGGCGACCAGTCGCCATCCGCGGTCTCGGTCAGCTCGCCCGATTTCAGCTTCGAGATCGTCTCTTCGAGCATGGACTGGTAGAGCTCGTAGCCCACCTCGCGGATATGGCCCGACTGTTCCTCGCCCAGCAGATTGCCCGCGCCGCGCAGGTCGAGATCCTGGCTCGCGAGGTTGAAGCCCGCGCCCAGGCTGTCGAGCGAGCCCAGCAGGCGCAGGCGTTTCTGTGCCTGGGGCGTGAGCGGCATGCGCGGCTTCGTCGTCAGGTAGCAATAGGCGCGGGTCTTGGCGCGCCCGACCCGGCCGCGGATCTGGTAGAGCTGCGACAGGCCGAACATGTCGGCGCGGTGCACCACCATCGTGTTGGCGGTGGGGATGTCGAGCCCGCTCTCGACGATGGTCGTCGCGAGCAGCACGTCGTATTTGCCGTCATAGAAGGCGTTCATCCGCTCATCGAGCTCGCCCGCCGCCATCTGGCCGTGAGCTACGAGATATTTCACCTCCGGGACATGCGTCTTCAAGAACTCTTCGATCTCCGGCAGATCGGAAATCCGCGGCACGACATAGAAGCTCTGCCCGCCGCGGTAATGTTCGCGCAGCAACGCCTCGCGGATCGTCACCGTGTCGAACTCGCTGACATAGGTGCGGATCGCGAGCCGGTCGACGGGGGGCGTGCCGATCACCGAGAGGTCGCGCACCCCGGTCAGCGAAAGCTGCAGCGTGCGCGGGATCGGGGTCGCGGTCAGGGTGAGGACGTGGATCTCGGAACGCATGTCCTTCAGGCGTTCCTTGTGCTGCACGCCGAAATGCTGCTCCTCGTCGATCACCAGCAGGCCGAGATTGGCGAATTTCACCGTCTTGGCGAGGACCGCATGGGTGCCCACGACGATATCCACCGTGCCCTCGGCGAGACCCTGCCGGGTCTGCGCCGCCTGCTTGGCCGAGACGAAGCGCGACAGCGGACGTACGGTGATCGCGGTGCCGCGGAAACGCTCGGAAAAGGTCTGGAAGTGCTGGCGCGCAAGCAGCGTCGTGGGCGCGATCACCGCGACCTGCATCCCCGATTGGGCGGCGATGAAGGCTGCGCGCATCGCCACCTCGGTCTTGCCGAAGCCGACATCGCCGACCACGAGGCGGTCCATCGGCGTGCCCGATTTCAGATCCGCGGCGACATCCTCGATCGCGGCCATCTGGTCGTCGGTCTCGGTATAGGGGAAGCGCGCGGCGAAGGCTTCCCATTCGTGATGCGGCGCCTCGAGGATCGGGCCGGCGCGCAGGTAGCGTTCGGCCGCGATCCGCATCAGCTTGTCGGCGATCTGGCGGATGCGCTCCTTGAGCTTGGCCTTCTTCGCCTGCCAGGCGCCGCCGCCGAGCTTGTCGAGAAGGCCTTCCTCATGGCCGTAGCGGCTGAGCAGCTCGATATTCTCGACCGGCAGGTAAAGCCGGTCGCCGCCCGCATATTCGAGCAGCACGCAATCATGCGGCGCGCCGAGCGCCTCGACCGTCTCGAGCCCCTTGTAGCGCCCGACGCCGTGATCGACATGCACGACGAGATCGCCCGGCGAGAGCGTCGTGTGCTCGGTCAGGAAGTTCTCGGCCTTGCGCTTGCGCCGCGGCTTCGAGACGAGGCGCTCGCCCAGCACATCCTGCTCGGAGATCACGGTGAGCTGTTTGCCGTCGCGCGGGGCCTCGAACCCCTCGTCGAGCGGCCAGACCGTGAGATTGAGGCCGGCATCGATCTCGCGCGCATCCCCGATCAGCTTGGCGCCGATCAGCCCCTCATCCTCCATCAGTCCTTTCAGGCGTTCGCGTGCGCCCTCGGACCAGCTCGCGATCACCACCGGACCGTCGCTGAGACGTGCCTGAACTTGATCCTTCAAGGCGCTGAAAAGGCTGACCGTTTCGACCTTGCGCTCGGGCGCGAAATTGCGACCGATCCGCCCGCCCGCATTGAGGATGCCCGGTCCGGGCGGCGCGGCGTTGACCTGAAGGCTGAGCACGCGCAGGGGTGCGAGCGTCGTCTTCCAGCCCTCCGGGTCGAGATAGAGCAGTCCCGGCGGCGCGGGTTTGTAGACCGAATCCAGCCGGTCGCGCCGCGTCATCGCCTCGCGCCGGGTGTCGTATTGATCCTCGATCCCTTCCCAGCGGCTTCCCTGCTGCGGACCGATCTGATCGTCGAGCATCACGCTCGCCTCGGGAAGATAGTCGAAGATCGTCTCGAGCCGGTCGTGGAAGAAGCCCAGCCAATGCTCCATCCCCGCCTGCTTGCGCCCCGCCGACACCGCCTCGTAAAGCGGGTCTTCCGCACCGCCCGAGCCGAACTCGATGCGGTAATTCTGCCGGAACCGGGTGATCGCGGCCTCGTCGAGGATCACCTCGGAGACCGGGGCCAGCTCGACGCCCGAGAGCTTCTCGGTGGTGCGCTGGCTGACCGGATCGAAGCGGCGCGCCTCGTCGAGCACGTCGCCGAAGAGATCGAGCCGCACCGGGCCGCCCTCGCCCGGCGGGAAGATGTCGATGATGCCGCCGCGGATCGCGTAATCGCCGGGCTCCGACACGGTCGAGGCCTGCGAGAAACCCATCCGGACGAGGAAATCGCGCAAGGCCCCCTCGTCGATGCGCTTGCCGACCTGCGCCGAGAAACTCGCCCCCGCGAGCACCTCGCGCGCAGGGACACGCTGCATCGCCGCCGACAGCGTCGTCAAAAGCACGAAGGGCCCGGGCATCCCCGCGGCCAGCGCCGCGAGCGTCGCCATCCGGGTGGCCGAGATATCGGCATTGGGCGAGACCCGGTCATAGGGCAGACAGTCCCAGGCCGGGAAGTCCAGCACCACCGCCTCGGGCGCGAAGAAGGCCAGCGCGCCGCGCATCGCCGCAAGGCGCCTGTCGTCGCGCGCGACGTGGATCACCGATTTGCCCTTGCCGAGTTCCTTCGCGAGCAGAGCCGCGTCAAAACCCTCCGGGGCGCCCGAGAGAATAAAATGCTCCATGAGAAAGCGACCTATCGGGCTTGCGCGCGGTGTCAAGTCCGCTCAGATCATCTGGTGGTAGCTCAGGTTCTGGAACATGCCCCAGAGCGAAGCGATCACGATGGCGAGCACGCCCACCGCCTGCACGCTGATCCGGTGGCGCGCGAGGGCCGAGATCACGACATCCGCCCCCGCGCCGGCCTCGATCGCAGCCTCGAGACGTTGCGCCAGGCGCAGGCTGATCCCGAAGACGATCATCAGCGGCGCGAGCAGAAGCGTGATCGCCTGCGCGGTCTCCGAGCCGTAGAAAAAGCCGGTGATCGCGAGGAAGGAGAGCAGGAACGGGATGCTCATCGCCATCGAGAACCCCGCATCGCGCCGGATCCGGTTGAGCCTGCGCGCGTTGAGCCGCGCCATCGCCACGAGATCCTCGGCGCTCTCGCCTCCCTTGCGGCGCGCGCGCCCCACCATGTCCCAGGGAACCCCGAGAACCCAATGCGAGGCCGAGGACCAGACGACGGCCAGCGCGATCCAGTACCACAGATT
Source organism: Thioclava atlantica (assembly GCF_000737065.1). Classification (GTDB taxonomy): domain Bacteria; phylum Pseudomonadota; class Alphaproteobacteria; order Rhodobacterales; family Rhodobacteraceae; genus Thioclava; species Thioclava atlantica. The sequence continues at coordinate 7,034 of NZ_AQRC01000005.1, forward strand.
GGCGAAACTCCGCAGATCGATCAGTCGGGCGATCAATTCAATGACTTGCACGCGTCGGGCCTCTCGGAATTTCTTGGTTCAGAAGAGATAGACCAGCGCGGGGCGAAGCGAAAGTCCGTTGCGCGGCACACACTCTCCCGTGACCGACCCGCCGTGCTGCCCCGCCCGCTTGCCTGCCCGCGCGATCCGTGGCACCCCTTTGCCCAAGCCAGAGGAGCCACTGCGATGAACCCGATCCTTCCGCCCTTCCCCCAGACCCGCCTGCGCCGGATGCGCCGCAGTCAGGCCCTGCGCGATCTCGCCCAGGAACACCGGTTGAGCGTGAAGGACATGATCTGGCCGATCTTCATCACCGATGTCCCGGGCGCCGATGTGGAGGTGCCCTCGATGCCCGGCGTGTTCCGCCGCACGCTCGAGGGCGCGGTGAAGGCAGCCGAAGAGGCCGCGACGCTCGGCATCCCCGCGATCTGCCTCTTTCCCTATACCGATCCGGCGGTGAAGACCGAGGCCTGCGAAGAGGCGTGGAACCCCGACAACATCACCAACCGTGTGATCCGGGCGATCAAGGCAGCGGTGCCCGAGATCGCGATCATGACCGATATCGCGCTCGATCCCTATAACGCGAACGGCCATGACGGGCTGGTGCGCGACGGCGTGATCCTGAACGACGAGACCGTCGAATGCCTGGTGAAGATGGCGCTGGCGCAGGCCGAGGCGGGCGCGGATATCCTCGGTCCCTCGGACATGATGGACGGGCGGATCGCCGCGATGCGCGCGGCGCTCGAGGATGCGGGCCATTCGGAGGTGACGATCCTCTCCTATGCCGCGAAATACGCCTCCGGCTTCTACGGGCCGTTCCGCGATGCGGTGGGCGCATCGGGCGCGCTCAAGGGCGACAAGAAGACCTACCAGATGAATCCGGGCAATTCCGACGAGGCGATCCGGCTGGTGGCGCGCGATCTCGCCGAAGGCGCGGACATGGTGATGGTCAAGCCGGGCATGCCCTATCTCGACATCTGCCGCCGGGTGAAGGACCAATTCGGCGTGCCGACCTATGCCTACCAGGTGTCGGGCGAATACGCGATGATGATGGCGGCGGTGAACAATGGCTGGCTCGATCATGACAAGGTGATGCTGGAAAGCCTGATGAGCTTCCGGCGCGCGGGTTGCGACGGGGTCCTGACCTATTTCGCCCCCGCCGCGGCACGGCTTCTCGCACAAGGCTGAGCGGCGTCTCGCCACAAAACCGTGACGTTTCTCAAGGAGAAGTGACAGTCGGGGCCTGTTACGCTATAAGTTGTGGGGACAGGTCAGGATAAGACCATGCATGGCCCGGCCGGAACCGGGCACAATCGAGCGGAGCTATGGACAGGATGAGCATGATTTCGAGACGAAGCCTTCTGGCGATGGGCGGCGCGGGGCTGACGCTTGCGGCCTGCGGCAACGGGATCGGCAGCGCGGGAGCGAGCCGGCTCGACGCGCGCGTCGACGCGACGCGAAACTACCTTCTGACGAAATATCCCGGCACCCAGGACCTCGAGACCAAGTCGGTCGGCGTGTTGTGGATGCCCTTGATGACCGAGGCGAGCTTCGGCTTCGGCGGGGCTTTCGGGCAAGGTGCGCTGCGGATCAACAATGTCACGGTCGACTACTACGCGGCGGCGGCCGCGAGCTTCGGGCTGCAGATCGGCGCGCAGCAATATGCGCATGCGCTGTTCTTCATGACCCCCGAGGCGCTTGCCGATTTCCGGCGCTCGGACGGCTGGCAGCTCGGCGCGGATGCGCGCTATGCGCTGCCCGATCGCGGCGGTGCGATCGCGGCCTCCACCCTGACCTCGACCGCGCCGGTGATCGCGCTGGTCTTCGGCCAGGCCGGCCTGATCGCGGGCGCCTCGCTCGCCGGAACGAAATACACGCGGATCATTCCGTAATATCAATGCCTTGCGCGCCGATCTTGGCGCATGACATCAAGAAAGCCCCGCAACCTCTCGGTTGGCGGGGCTTTTTTCGCTTTTCTTCGGATCAACCGCCCAGGATCACCCGGACATAATTGCGCGTCTCGCGATAGGGCGGCACGCCGTTATGCTTGTCCACCGCCTCCGGCCCCGCATTATAGGCGGCCAGCGCCAGCCGCCAGCTTCCAAACCGGTCATACATCATCCGCAGGTAGCGCGCGCCGCCATCGAGATTCTGCGCGGGATCGGAGAAGTCCACGCCCAGCTTCGCCGCGGTCGCCGGCATGAGCTGCGCAAGCCCCCGCGCCCCTTTGTGCGAGCGCGCATTCGGGTTCCAGCCGCTCTCCTGCTGGATCAGGCGCAGGAAGAGATCTCCGGGAATGCGGTAACGATCGGCCGCGGCCTTCGCCACGCTCAGATAGCGCCCGCGATAGTTGCCCTGATAGCGCGGCACGACATCGGACCCGCTCGCGCCCGCCAGTTTCTTCGCGTCGGGCTTGAACCGCGTCGAATGTTCGTATTGCTGCGACGCGCGCGTATCGAGAACGCGAAGCTGGTTTTGAAACAGCATCGTGCGCGATTTCGACGATTTCCCGCTCAGTTTCAGACCATCGGCCTGCGCGATCCCTGCGGCGAAGAGGATAACGACCCCCGCACCGGCAACCCCCACCAGTTTACGCATGGCACCTGCACTTCACTATCCACTGTTCCGGGCGTGAGGTTACCCCAAATCGGCTTGAAAGTTAACCGAAACGGCAAACGGATCGGCGAAGCCTCGCCGATCCCTGGTCGGAATGCGGTTAAACTCCGGGCTGTTGCGGTTTTGCACCGCGCCCGATCGGCCCCTCGAAGAGTTCCTCGACGAAGACCGAGACGAGTTGCGCCCGTCCCGACACGCCCGCCTTGCGGTAGACCGCGTTGAGATGGGATTTCACCGTCGCCTCGGAAGAGCCGCGCAGCTCCGCCGTCTCGGCGATCGAGAAGCCCTTGATCGTGAAACTCGCCACATCCGCCTCCGAGGTGGTGAGCCCCCAGGAGCGGAACTGGCTCTCCATCAGCTCGGCCATCGCGCCTTGCGCGGCCGAAAGCGCCCGGTCCGACATCGCCTGACGCCGTAACATCGCCCAGAGCACCCGCGCCTCGACGACGATCGCCCCCATCAGGCCGAGATTGGCGAAAAGCTCCACATTGAGAAGAACGGAAAAATGGCCGGTGTCGCGGATATCCTCGAGCACGTCGACCAGAAAGAAAGACGCGCAGATCGCCTGGAACAGGATGAGCGCGGCGAGCGCGCCCTCCCGGGTCCAGAGCGAGACACGCTCACTCGCCATTGCCATTTGCGCGTCATCTCCTGCCGCCGGTGAATACCTTCTTTCCGGTAATCATCGCGCGGGCGAGGTTGACGCGCAACCGGCGGCTCTCGAAGACCACCGCCGCGACATGCGCCGCGACCGAGATCTCCGCCCAGTTCACCGCCGCCTCGTGAACCTCCTTCGGCCAGGCGACCCCCCAATAGGCGTCGGTCGTCATCAGCCAGCCCGACCCGGCGATCACCAGAAGCGTCGCGAGCAGGTTGTAGATCATCAGCGCCCCGAGCGGCGAATGCCCGATATGGGCGTGACGGCGGCCATTGGCCATGTCGCTCAGCTGGGTGAGCGCGCCCGAGGGCGAGGGCGGAAAGTCGGAAAACCGGGCATGTCTCGTCCCGATGACACCCCAGAGCACGCGCGCGGCGACAAGGCCCGCGACCGTGTAGCCGATATAGTGATGCAGATCGTGCTTGGGCGAGGTGAAGAGCGCATTCGCGCCGAACAGCCCGACGATCGACCAGTGGAAGATCCGCACGAACGGATCCCAGACGCGATGCGCGCCCTGCGCCTGCTCGGCTTTCGGTTCCGGGAAATCGGTATGGAGCGTGTCCTGATGTGCCATGACGGCTCTCCTTCTTGGCGGGAAGATGAGGGCCGGGATCGCCCCCGGCCCTTCTGCGCGATGCCTCGTGACGGATCAGTCGGAATCCTGGCCCTTCACCTGCTTGAGGCTCTTGTCGAAGAAGAGCTCCATGCGCTTGCCGTTCTTGAGCGCGTAGACCTCGATCAGGCCCTTGTCCATTTCCATGCGGCGCACCTCGTAGCCCTGCTTGGTGAGCTGGGTCTTGAGGGTCTTCGCCGTGCCCGCAGCGACCGCGCTTTCCGCCAGCGCGGGCAGCGCCGCGGTGGCGGCGATTGCGGTCGATACGGCGATCAGGGTCAGTTTCTTCATGGGCTCGTTCCTCATTCTCATGACGATGCCGGCGCGGGACCATCCCGGCGCCGGTGTCCCTGTTGTGGGCCCCCATCCCGCGCCGGCCATCGCATCGAGGTTGGAGAGCGGCGCGGGGCACGCGCCTGCAACCAAAGGTGCACGCGGAAATCCGCCGCGATCCCGCCACGGCAGGCAAAGAACCGCCCCTATTCTCCCGCGGATGGCTGCTCTATACCCGTTGGAACGGATTGAGAATCGCGGCCCCCTCGAGCGGGGCTGCACAGCTTTCGGAGGAACGCATGGCAGGCAGCGTCAACAAGGTCATTCTGGTGGGAAATCTCGGGCGCGACCCGGAAGTGCGGACCTTCTCCAATGGCGGCCGGGTGTGCAACCTGCGCATCGCGACGTCGGAAAACTGGCGCGACCGCACTACCGGCGAGCGCAAGGAACGCACCGAATGGCATTCGGTCGCGATCTTCTCCGAGCCGCTCGCCAAGATCGCCGAGCAATATCTGCGCAAGGGGTCGAAGGTCTATATCGAGGGCCAGCTCGAGACCCGCAAATGGCAGGACCAGTCGGGCCAGGACCGTTACTCGACCGAGATCGTGCTGCGCCCCTATCGCGGCGAACTGACCCTGCTCGACGGCCGTGACGGCGGCGGCTCGGGCGGTGGCGGCGGCTCCTATGGCGGTCCGTCCTCGGGCGGCCCCGGCGGCTATGACGAGGGCGGCGGTTATGGCGGCCCCTCCTCGGGTGGCCCCGGCGGCGGCGGCGGCGGCGGCCGGCCCGATTTCGACGACGAGATCCCGTTCTAAGACAAAGGGCCCCATTCGGGGCCCTTTTCGTTTGCCGAAAGATGGGGCGCTGCCCCCGCCCGCTTCGCGGTCCCCCCGGGGTATTTCACTCTAGGTGAAGCGGCTGTGCTTCCTCTTGACCCAAATATCCCGGGGGTGAGGCGCAGTCGCGCCGAGGGGGCAGCGCCCCTTGCCTGCTCCTATTCCAGCGCCTGCGCGCGTTTGTCGAGCATAGATTGCGTGATCAGCACGATCCCGCCCTCGGATCGCCGGAACCATTTCTCGTCCTCGTCGGGATCCTCGCCCACCACCAGCCCTTCGGGGATATGCACGCCGCGATCGATCACGCAGCGCGACAGCCGCGCATGCCGCGCGATATCGACATAGGGCAGCACCACCGCTTCCTCGAGCGTGGCATAGCTATGCGCCCGCACCCCGGTGAAGAGCAGCGAGTTGCGCACCTCTGCCCCCGAGACGATGCAATCGCCCGCGACGAGCGACGAGATCGCCGTTCCGCGTCGCCCTTCCTCGTCATGGATGAACTTGGCCGGCGGCACGATCTCGCCATAGGTCCAGATCGGCCATTCGTTGTCGTAGAGGTCGAGCTTGGGGGTGAAATCGGTGAGGTCGATATTCGCGCGCCAGAAGGCATCCACCGTGCCCACATCGCGCCAATAGGGTTCGGTCTCGAGCCCGGAGGTGACGCAGCTATCCGAGAATTTATGCGCCATCGCCTTGCCGTTCTTCACGATCTCGGGGATCAGGTCATTCCCGAAATCATGGCTCGAATCCGGGTCCTCCATATCCTCGAGCAGCAGCTCGCGCAGGAAGACCCAGTCGAAGACGTAGATCCCCATCGAGGCGAGGCTCTGATCGGGATCGCCCGGCATCGCGGGCGGATCGGCGGGCTTTTCGAGGAAATCGGTGATCTGGCCGGTCTCGTCGACCGCCATCACGCCGAAGGCGGTCGCCTCCTCGCGCGGGACGGTCAGGCAGCCGATGGTGACATCCGCCGCCGTCTCGACATGCTCGCGCAGCATCACCTCGTAATCCATCTTGTAGATGTGGTCGCCCGCCAGAATGATCACGTATTTGACGTCGTAGCTCTCGATGATGTCGATATTCTGCGCCACCGCATCGGCGGTGCCGCGATACCAGCGGCTTTCGAGCACGCGCTGCGAGGCGGGCAGGATGTCGAGATATTCGTTGCGTTCGGCGCGGAAGAAATCCCAACCGCGCTGGATATGCCGGATCAGCGAATGGGCCTTGTACTGCGTCGCGATCGCCATTTTCCGGATGCCCGAATTGAGCGCGTTCGACAGCGCGAAATCGATGATCCGGGTCTTGCCGCCGAAATAGACCGCCGGTTTCGCGCGCCGGTCGGTGAGTTCCTTGAGGCGGCTCCCGCGGCCTCCCGCCAGCACGAAGGCCATCGCCTGGGCGCTCAGGCGCGTATTGGGTTGTGGCTTCATCCTTTCCTCTCCCCTCCCTTTCGTCGCAATCAGACCGGCGTGAACATCACGACCGACAGCGGCGGCAAGTAGACCTCCGCACTGCAAGCGCACCGTGACTGCGCCTCGGCCTCTGCCCGCACCGCCCCCAGATTTCCGCGATTGCCGCCGCCGTAATGGGCGGAATCGGTGTTCAGGATCTCGACCCACTCGCCTTCATGGGGCAATCCGAGACGATAGATGCGCTCGATCGGGGTCAGATTGGCCGCGACGACGACAGGGGCCGCCCCCGGCGCGCGCCGCTCGAAGACGAAGACGGAGGCCTCGGCATCGTCGGCCTCGATCCAGGCGAACCCCTCCGGATCGCAATCGCCCCAATGCAGCGCAGGCAGATCACGGTAGAGCCCGTTGAGATCGCGCAGGAGATCGCGCAGCCCCGCATGGCGCCCGTCGCGCAGCAGATACCAGTCGAGTTCGCGCTCGTGGCTCCATTCCGACCACTGGCCGAATTCCTGCCCCATGAAGAGGAGCTTCTTGCCCGGATGCGCCCACTGGAAGGCGTAGAAGGCACGCAGGTTCGCGTATTTCTCCTCCTCACTGCCCGGCATCTTGCCCAGCATCGAGCCCTTGCCGTGCACGACCTCGTCATGGCTGATCGGCAGGATGAAATTCTCGGAATAGATGTAGGAGCTCGCGAAGGTCAGCTCGTCGTGGTGGTGCTTGCGATAGACGGGATCGCGCGCGAAATAGCGCAGCGTGTCGTTCATCCAGCCCATGTTCCACTTGTAGCCGAAACCGAGCCCCCCATCGTGGACCGGGCGTGTGACGCCGGGATAGGCGGTGCTCTCCTCGGCCACCGTCATGATCCCTTCGGCGCCACCATAGGAAGCCGCGTTCATCGCCTGCAGGAACGCGATCGCCTCAAGGTTCTCGCGACCGCCATATTTGTTGGGGATCCACTCGCCCTCGGCGCGCGAATAGTCGCGATAGAGCATCGAGGCCACCGCATCCACGCGCAGGCCATCGAGGTGATATTCCTCGAGCCAGTAGAGCGCGTTGGCGAGCAGGTAATTCGACACTTCGCGCCGCCCGTAATTGTAGATCAGCGTATTCCAGTCCTGGTGGAAGCCCTCTTTCGGATCTGCATGTTCGTAGAGCGCGGTCCCGTCAAAGCGGCGCAGGCCGTGATCGTCGGTCGGGAAATGGCCCGGCACCCAGTCGAGGATCACGCCGATCCCGCGCCGATGCGCTGCATCGACGAATTCCGCGAATTCCTCGGGTCGTCCGTGACGGATCGTCGGCGCGTAAAGCCCGATCGGCTGGTAGCCCCAGGAGCCGTCGAACGGATGCTCGGTGATCGGCAGGAGTTCGATATGGGTGAAGCCCATGTCGCAGACATAGTCGACCAGCTTCTCGGCCAGTTCGTGATAGCTCAGCGGCCGCCCGCCCTCGTCCCAGATCCGGACCCAGCTGCCCAGATGGACCTCGTAGATCGAGATCGGCGCGTGGCGTTCGTGTTTCGCGGCGCGCTCGTCGCACCAGCGCGCATCGCCGAAATGATGCAGGCCGAGATTGCGCACGACCGAGGCCTGCGCGGGCGGATGCTCGGCCCCGAACCCCACCGGGTCGGCCTTGAGCGGCAAAGGCTTTCCCGCGGCATCGAGGAGTTCGTATTTGTAGAGCGCGCCCTGATGGATGCCGGGCACGAAGATCTCCCAGACCCCGGTCGCGCCGATGCGCCGCATCTGGTGGCGCCGTCCGTCCCAGTAATTGAACTCGCCCACCACCGAGACGCGCCGCGCATTCGGGGCCCAGACCGCGAAATGGACGCCCTCGACACCCTGATGGGTGATCGCATGTGCCCCGAGCTTTTCCCAAAGCCGCTTGTGAGTGCCCTCCCCGATCAGGAATTCGTCGATCGGGCCGAGCACCGGGTCGAAGCCGTAAGGGTCATCGAAATCCCAGGTCGATTGCGCGTTCTGCGCCCGCAGACGATAGCCTTTCTCGCGCCATGGCCCCGCGAAGATCCCCGCGATCACCGGTTCGAGCTCCACCTCTTCGTCCCCGAGCGCCCAGACCCGGTCCGCCCCCGGCACCATCGCGACGATCTGCCCTTCATGCAGGCCCAGAACCGAGAACGGGTCCGGATGGGTCGCCTCGATCAGCTCTCGCGCCTGCGCAGGGTCCAGTGCCATGATGCTCCTTGCTCTAGAGGGCCGATTGCGTGTCCCAGATCTCTTTCATGTAACCCGCGATCGCCCGGTCGGAAGAAAAATACCCCATCCGCGCGGTGTTGAGCGCAGCCTTCCTCGCCCAGCTTGCGCGATCGGCGAAGGCCGCGTCCACCTCTTTCTGCGCGGCGCGGTAGGCCTCGAAATCGGAAGCCACGAGGAAATAATCGCTGTGCCAGCAATTATGGACGAGGTCGTGATAGCGTTCGGGCTCGTCGGGGGAAAACCGGCCTTCCGCCACCATCTGCAACACGTCCTGAAGCGTCTGGCTCGCCATGATCGCGTGGCGTGCATGTTCGGGGTCGCGGCGGCGCTCGATGACCTCGTCGGCGGTCATCCCGAACAGGAAGAAGTTCTCCGCTCCCACCTGCTCGCGGATCTCGACATTCGCGCCATCGAGCGTGCCGATGGTAAGCGCGCCGTTGAGCGCGAATTTCATGTTGCCGGTGCCGGAGGCTTCCTTGCCCGCGGTCGAGATCTGCTCCGACAGATCCGCTGCCGGGATCAGCCGTTCGGCCATGCTCACGTTGTAATTCGGCGGGTAGACGATCTTCAGGCGCCCGTCGACGTAAGGGTCGTTATTCACCACCTCCGCCACATCGTTGATCAGGCGGATGATCTGCTTGGCGGTGTAGTAGCCGGGCGCCGCCTTGCCGCCGAAGATCTTCACCCGCGGCTGGAAATCGGCCTGCGGGTTCTCGCGGATCTCGTGCCATTCGGCGATCGTCTGCAGGATGTTGAGTAGCTGGCGCTTGTATTCGTGGATCCGCTTGACCTGAATGTCGAAGATCGCGTCGGGATCGACGGTGATACCCTGCGTTCGCGCGATCCATTCGGCGAGATGCTCCTTGTTGCGCCGCTTCGCCGCCATGAAGGCCTCGAGAAACCCCGCATCCTCGACATGCGGCTCAAGCGCGAGCAGCCGGTCGAGATCGGCCTCCCAGCCTTCCCCGATCGTGTCGATGATGAGATGCGAGAGCGCCGGGTTCGCCATGCGCAGCCAGCGCCGCGGGGTGATCCCGTTGGTCTGGTTGATGATCCGGCCGGGATGGAGCTTGTCGAGCTCGGGAAAGAGATTTCGCTTGATCAGCTCGGTATGGAGCGCCGAGACCCCGTTGACCTTGTGCGAGGTGATGAAGGCCAGCTCGCCCATCCGCACTTCCTGATGCTTCACGATGCCGACGTAGTGCGGGCGCTTCGGGTTCATCTTCAGGTGCCAGGCGTCGATCTGCTCGATGATCTGCATGTGGCGCGGCAGCACCGTGCCGATCAGATAGGTCGCCCAGCGTTCGAGCGCCTCGGGCAGCAGCGTGTGGTTGGTGTAGCCCAGGCATTGCAGCGCGATGTCGATGGCCTGTTCGAACTCCATCCCGTGCAGATCGGTGAGGATCCGGATCAGCTCCGGCCCCGCGATCGCGGGATGGGTGTCGTTCATCTGGATCGCGACGTGATCGGGCAGATCGACGAGCGCGAGCCCGGCCGCGAGATGGCGCCGGATGATGTCCTGAAGCGCCGCGGCGGTGAGGAAATACTCCTGCTTGAGCCGCAGCTCCTTGCCCGCGAATGTGGTGTCGTCGGGGTAGAGCACGCGGCTCAGGGTCCGCGCCAGCGCCTCGGGTTCGGCCGCGGCGGCGTAGTCGCCGTGATTGAACCGCTCGAGATCGAAAAGCTCGGTGGGCTTGGCGGCCCAGAGCCGCAGCGTATTGGCCCATTTCCCTTCCCAGCCGATCACCGGCATGTCGAAGGCCTCGGCGAGGACGGTCTCGGCAGGGACCCAGTGCGGTTTGCCGTCGCGCGTCTCGACATGGCCCTTGAAGCCGATCTCGTAGGCCGCTTCGGGGCGCTCGAACTCCCAGGGGTGGCTCTGCTTGAGCCAGTCCTCTGGCGTCTCGACCTGCCGCCCGCCCTCGAAGCGCTGCTTGAAAAGCCCGTGCTCGTAGCGGATGCCGTAGCCGTAGCCCGGACAGCCCAGGGTCGCCATGCTCTCCATGTAGCACGCCGCGAGCCGGCCCAGCCCGCCATTGCCGAGCGCGGCGTCGGGTTCGTTCTCGACGACCTTCTCCCAGTCGAGCCCCAGCCCCTCGATCGCTTCGCGGCATATCGCCCGGATCCCAAGATTGATCGCTGCATCCTCGAGCATCCGTCCGATCAGGAATTCCATCGACAGGTAATAGACCCGCTTGCGTCCCTCTTCCCAGGTGCGGCGCGTCGCGGCGAACCAGGGCGCCACGACACGGTCACGGATCGCGAGGCTGAGCGCCATGCGCCAGTCATAGACCGAGGCATGCTCCGGATCCTTGCCCATCGAATAGGTGATATGGTGCAGGATCTCGTCGCGCAGGCTCTCGGCGGTGGGGCGTTGGGTGTCTTTCACGCGGAAGGTCTCCGGACTCGCCTCATAACGATTGATTGATGGGGCGCGCCCCGGGCAAGGTCAAGCGAAGGGCGAAAAAGCGCCGCTCCCCCGTTGCTGATTGCGCTAACAAACCTATGCTTGCCGCGAGAACAGGCAATATGAAAATTCGTGAGGACTTCGCAATGAGCAAGGATTGGTGGCGCGGAGCGGTGATCTACCAGATCTACCCGCGCAGCTTTCAGGACGACTCGGGCGACGGGATCGGCGATCTCGAGGGGATCACCCGGCGGCTCGATCATGTCGCCTCGCTGGGGGTGGATGCGATCTGGCTGAGCCCGATCTTCACTTCGCCGATGGCGGATATGGGCTACGACGTCTCGGATTACCGCGACATCGACCCGCAATTCGGCACGCTCGCGGATTTCGACGCTCTCGTCGCGAAGGCCCATTCGCTGGGGCTGAAGGTGATCATCGACCAGGTGATCTCGCATAGTTCCGACCAGCACCCGTGGTTCAAGGAGGCGAAGAAAGGCGGCGCGAAGAAGGACTGGTATGTCTGGGCCGACCCGAAACCCGACGGCTCGCCCCCCAATAACTGGCAAGCCGTCTTCGGCGGTTCGGCCTGGGAGTGGGCGCCCGAGCGCGGCCAGTATTACCTGCACAATTTCCTGATCGAGCAGCCCGACCTGAACCTGCACAATCCGGAGGTGCAGGACGAATTGCTCGACGTGCTCCGGTTCTGGCTCGATCGCGGCGTGGACGGGTTCCGGCTCGACACGGTGAACTACTATTTCCACGACCGCGCGTTGCGCGACAATCCGGCGATGACGCCCGATCCCGACCGCTGGCCGCCGATCTCGACCTATGACATGCAAGATCACGAGTTCGACAAGAACCGCCCCGAGAACCTCGACTTCCTGAAACGGATGCGGGGGCTGCTCGACCGGTACGAGGACCGCACGCTGATCGGCGAAGTGGGCGAGGCGCCGCATCGCGCGCTCGGGATCATGGCCGCCTATACCGCGGGGCAGGACCGGCTCCACATGGCCTACAGCTTCGACATGCTCGGGCCGAAATTCACGCCCGCGCATTTCCGCTCGCGCATCGAGGGCTTCTTCGAAGGCGCGCCCGACGGCTGGCCCTCCTGGTCCTTCTCGAACCACGACGTGCAGCGCCATGTCACCCGCTGGGCGAAATACGGCGCGCCCGACGCGATCGCGAAACTGGTGATCTCGATGCTGGCCTCGTTCCAGGGCACGATCGGGATCTATCAGGGCGAGGAACTCGGCCAGACCGAGACCGGACTCGAATATCACGAACTCACCGACCCGCCCGGTCTGCGCTTCTGGCCCGAGAACAAGGGGCGCGACGGCTGCCGCACGCCGATGGTCTGGGATGACGGCGCCAATGCCGGCTTCTCGAGCGTCAAACCCTGGCTGCCGGTGAAGCCCGAGCAGGCGGCCCGTGCGGTCGCCCTGCAGGAGCCGGACGAGACCTCCGTCCTCGCCCATTACCGCCGCGTCCTGGCCTTCCGCAAGGACACCCCGCTCCTGCGCAGCGGCCGTTCGGAATTCCTCGATCTGCCCGAGCCGATCCTCGGCTTCGACCGGATCGAGGGCGAGACCCGCCTCACCTGCCTGTTCAATCTCGGCCCCGCCCCGGTGACGATCGACGCGCCCGGGGGCACGCTGACCGGCCCCTGCCTCGCCGCATCGCTCGACGACGGCAGGCTCACGCTTGGTCCCAACGGCGCGGCCTGGCTCGAACGCTGAGAAAGGTGGGGGCTCTGCCCCCGCCCGCTTCGCGGTCTCCCCCGGGGTATTTCACTCCAGGTGAAGCGGATGTGCTTCCTCTTGATCCAAATATCCCGGGGATGAATGGCGAAGCCAGAGGGGGCAGCGCCCCCTTCAGGCCGATCTCACAGGTTGCGAAAGCGGCTGCGCTGCGCGCCCGTCCACTCGACATCGAAGCGCCAGCCCTCTTCGGTCTGGTGCTCGGCGCGCACCACGTTCTGCTCGTGGAGCCAGGCGCGCTTGCGGCCCTCGGCGAAGGGCAGCGCGATCTCTTCGTGGAAGCGCTCTTCCGCGAGTTTCTCGTCGACGGCCGCGAGAAGCGCCGCGACCCCTTCGCCGGTGAGCGCCGAGATCGCCTGCAGATCGGGCTCGCGCGCCTCTTGCACCGAGAGCGCGCGGCGCGGCTCGGGCGGGACCAGGTCCATCTTGTTCCAGACCTCGATCAGCGGCACGTCCTTCGCGACCCCGAGCTTGCCGAGGATGTCGTTCACATCCTGCGCCTGCTCCTCGGTCTCGGGATGCGAGATGTCGCGCACATGCAAGATCAGATCGGCCTCGAGCACCTCTTCGAGGGTCGCGCGGAAGGCCGCGACGAGCTGGGTGGGCAGGTCGGAGATGAACCCCACCGTATCGGACAGGATCACCTTGCGGCCCGAGGGCAGCTCCAGCCCCCGCATCGTCGGATCGAGCGTCGCGAACAGCATGTCCTTGGCCAGGACCTCGGCCCCGGTCACCCGGTTGAAGAGCGTCGATTTGCCCGCATTGGTATAGCCCACCAGCGCCACGATCGGGAACGGCACCTTGCGGCGCGCGGCGCGGTGCAGCTCGCGCGTCTTCACCACCTTGGCGAGCTGGCGGCGCAGGCGCACGATCTGCTCGTCGATGGCGCGGCGGTCGGCTTCGATCTGGGTCTCGCCGGGCCCGCCCACGAAACCGAGCCCGCCGCGCTGGCGTTCGAGGTGGGTCCAGGCGCGCACGAGCCGGGTCCGCTGATAGCTCAGCGCCGCCAGTTCGACCTGCAGCACGCCTTCGCGGGTGCGGGCGCGATCGGCGAAGATCTCGAGGATCAGCCCGGTCCGGTCGAGGAGTTTCACCCCCCATGCCTTCTCGAGATTGCGCTGCTGCACGGGCGTCACCGGCCCGTCCACCAGAACCAGATCGACCTCGGCCGCCTCGAGCCGGTCCTTGATTTCCGCGAGCTTGCCCGAGCCGAAGAGATGACCGGGCTCGGGTTTCCTGAGCTTCGCGATCTCGGACCCCACGACCTGCAGATGCGGCAAGGCCCCGGCGAGCGAGACCGCCTCGGCCAGCGCAAATTCGGGCAAGTGCCTCTGGCCCTCGCGCGACGGGATGTCGGGATGGATCACATAGGCCCGCGTTTCGGGCGTTTCAGTGGATGTCGTTTCGCTCAAGGCGGGGACGCTCAGTCGTCGCCTTCATAGAGCGAAATCGGCTGCCCCGGCATGATCGTCGAGATCGCGTGCTTGTAGACCAGCTGCGACTGGCCGTCGCGGCGGAGCAACACACAGAAGTTGTCGAACCAGGTGATCACGCCTTGCAGCTTCACCCCGTTGATCAGGAAAATCGTGACGGGAACCTTTGTCTTGCGCACATGATTGAGAAATGCGTCCTGCAGGTTCTGTTTATCGCCAGCCATTATATTCTTGCCCTTAACTTTATGTCCTTCGGGCAGCCCCGTTGATCTGCCCCTTGTGTCAAGTATGCAGCGCAGCGCGGGAGATTCCAGCCCAAAAAACAGTTTGTTACGCCACGGGCCGGTTTTTGCTCACCCAGGGGCAGGTTCAGGACCGCCAGAATTCGGGGTTGAAGAGCGCGATGATGGCCAAGGTCTCGAGCCGGCCAAGCACCATCGCGAAGGCGAAGATCGCCTTGATCGGCTCGCTCAGATGGGCCCAGCTGAGCGGAACGTCGGCCGCGATTCCCGCCAGCGGCCCGGTATTGGAGAGCGCCGCGATGGTCAGGATGGTCGCCGGCTCGAAGCTCAGCCCGAACAGCGACACCGCCATCATCACCCCGGCGATCGAGATCGCGAAGAGCATGAAGAATATCCAGCTGATATAGGCCCCCTCGCGGCGCAGCCGGCGCGCCATCGACCCGCCCCCCGCGATCGAACTGGGATAGATCAGCTTGTCGAGTTCGCGCTCGCCGTGACGCAGCAGCGCATAGACCCGCAAGAGCCGCACGCCGCCTGCCGTCGTCGCGACGCCCCCGCCGATGATCGCGAGCCCCGCGAGGATCAGCCCCGGCGTGCCCAGCCCCGACCAGTCGCGCGCATCGTGCCAGGCGGTCGATTCGAAGCCGGTCGTGGTGAGGAAGGACAGCGAGGTGAAGAGCGAGCCCCAGATCGATTTCACGATCGCGTCGAGATGGGCGGGCATGCGCACCTCGAGCGCCGCGATCCAGTGGCGCAGGAACAGGAAGACCGGAACGATGACCACCAGCGCCGCGGCCAGCCGCAATTCGGGATCGTTGCCGATCCGGTCGGAGGCACGCAGCTCGCCGCCGCCCGGCCAGAGCCTGCGCGAGAGCGCGGGCAGGAAGAAAACGAAGATCAGCACCTCGCCCGCAAGCCCCGAGCGCGCGCCGATCATCCCGCCCACCGGCGAGATGCCGGAGGTCGAGAGCGTCGACATCGCGTGGATCAGTGCGGTCAGTGGGCGGTCGCCCGCCATCAGGAGCGCCACCCACAAGAGCAGCGTGAGCCCGGCATAGATCGGCGCGATCGTCACCGCGTAATGGGCGATGCGCTCGGAGGTCTCGGCCCCGCCATCGGCGGCGGGGGCGGCCGAGCTCGGCGCGCCCGAGGGGCCGCCCGAGAAGAACACCTCGAAGCCGCCCAGGCGCATCGGCGCGAGTACCGCGATCGCCATCACCAGGATGAAGAACCCGCCCAGCCAGGCCACCAGCCCGCGCCACAGATGCAGCGAGCCGATCAGCCGCCCCGGGTCGTAGAGCGTGCCCCCCGTCGTGGTGAAGGAGGAGACCATCTCCCACCAGCTGTTGAAGAAACTCGTATCGGGCACCGCGATATCGAAGGGCACCGCGAACATCACCGGCAGCAGCGTGAAGGCCGCGAGCATCGTCAACAGGCTCGCGCGCCCTGCCCGCCGCGCGCGCGGGTTCGCGGCATTGGCCAGCGCGATCAGCGCGGTGCCGAAGAGAAACAGCGTGCCGGAATAGAAGAACGCCCGCGCCACATGGTGATGATGCGTCACGAGCGCATGGATCGCCGGCACATACATCGCGAGCGACGAGGCGCCCATCAGCAGGATTGGCAGCGGCAGGGCCTTGATGACGCGTTCCATCGCTCCCGCGCCTCAGAAGAAGTCGATCGAGACCTGCAGGAGCCGCTCGACCTCCGGCACATCGCTGGTGAGGGCGAAGAGCACGACGATATCGCCCTCCTCGATCCGGGTATTGCCGGTGGGCTTGACGATCTGGTCGCCCTTGCGGATCGCCCCGATCAGCACGCCCTCGGGGAACTCGACCTCGCGCACCGCCTTGCCCGACATCGGCGAGGTGCCCATCACCTGCGCCTCGATCACCTCGGCCTCGGCATCGCCGATCGAATAGATCGCGCGCACCCGCCCGTGCCGGATATGGCGCAGGATCGAGGACACCGTGGTCGCGCGCGGATTGATATAGGCGTCGATATCGAGCGCGCTCAGGAGCGGCGCGAGCGTCGGGTCGTTGATCAGGCAGATCGCCATCCGGCAGCCCGCCTGCTTGGCGCGCACCGAGACGAGGATGTTGGTCTTGTCGTCGTCGGTGACGGCCAGAACCGCATCGGCGCCCTCGATATTGGCCTCCGCGAGCAGCTCGGCGCTCATTCCGTCGCCATTGAGCACGATCGTGCGGTCGAGCGCATCGGCCGCGCGTTCGGCCTGCGAGCGGTTGCGCTCGATGATCTTGGCGCGGATCCGGTCGGTGCGGGCCTCGAGCGCGCGCGCCACCCCGAGCCCGACATTGCCGCCGCCGATGATGACGATGCGCTCCTGCTTGCGGGTGGATTTGCCGAAGATGTCGAGAGTGCGATCCACGTCGCCGGTGACCGCGAAGACATAGATCTGGTCGCCCGCGAAAAGCTGATCGCCCGGCTCGGGGGCGAAAAGCCGCCCCTCGCGCCGGATCCCCACCACCAGCGCGCGCAGGGTCGAGAAAAGATCGGTGAGCTGGCGCAGCGGCGTCTCGAGCACCGGGCATTCCGCGTCGAGTTCGATCCCGAGAAGCTGCAGCTTGCCGTCGAGAAAGCTCTCCGTGTCGAAGGTCGAGGGGGCGGCAAGCCGCTGCAGCGCGGCTTCCGCGACCTCGCGTTCGGGGCTGATCACCACGTCGATCGGCAGGTGATCGCGGCGATAGAGATCGGAATATTCCGGCAGCAGGTAGCTCTGCGCCCGGATCCGCGCGATCTTGCGGGTGATCCCGAAGACCGACATGGCGACCTGGCAGGTCACCATGTTCACCTCGTCCGAATGGGTTGCCGCGATCATCAGGTCGCAATCGCGCGCGCCCGCCTGCTCGAGCACGTCGGGATGCGAGGCGAATCCCACCACGCCCTGAACGTCGAGCGTATCGGCGGCGCGCCGCACCAGATCGGGGTTCGAATCGACCACCGTCACATCGTTGCGCTCGCCCGCGAGATGCCGCGCGATCTGCCACCCGACCTGACCGCCGCCGCAGATGATGACCTTCATGGCAAAAACTCCGCGCCCTGTCTTGGCCCCTATCTAGGCCGCCTTTCCGGGAGGGGTCAAATGGGAAGCGTGCGCACCCGGCCGGCCCGTGTCTTTTGCGTCATGCGCAAGGCGCCCCCGGCAGCGATATCTGGGATTGAATGGAAATACCGCTTCCTCCTGACGAAAATATCCCGGGGGTGAATGGCGAAGCCAGAGGGGGCAGCGCCCCCTGCCCCCGGGGTCAGCGGAACAGGACCAGCGCGCCGGGCGACCAGGCGACGCGGGTGCGGGTGCCGACATCGAGAACGGGGCGGCCGAAGACGTTGCGCATCGAGATCCGCACCGGGCGCTCCATCCCGTCGAGCCGCACGTCGTAATAGGTCATGTCGCCGTAATAGACGACCTCGTCGATCACGCCCTGTGCCTCGCGGTCGCCCGCCTGCTGGCCTTCGTAGAGAAGGGTGAGCGTTTCGGGACGGAACCCCACCGCGGCCTGGTCGCCCGCGGGGGCGAGCGAGACCTGGGACCGGGCGACCTCGAGCGCGCCGAGCCCGGCCACCTCGGCGGTGATCGTGTCGCCCCGCTCGCCGGTCACCGTCGCGGGCAGGAAGTTCATCACGCCGATGAAATCGGCCACGCGGCGCGAATTGGGGCGGCGGTAGAGCGTCTCGGGATCGGCGAGCTGGGCGATCTCGCCCTCGAACATCACCGCGATCCGGTCCGACATCACCAGCGCCTCTTCCTGGTCATGGGTGACGAGGACGAAGGTGATTCCCACCTCGCGCTGCAGCTTGATCAGTTCGACCTGCATCTGCTCGCGGATCTTGCGATCGAGCGCGGAGAGCGGCTCGTCGAGGAGCAGCACCTTGGGCTTGAGGATGAGCGCGCGGGCAAGCGCGACGCGCTGGCGCTGACCGCCCGAGAGCGCATGGGCGGCGCGCGCGCCATAGCCCTTGAGCCCGACCATCTCGAGCGCTTCCTCGACGAGCTTGGCCTTCTCGCCTTTCGAGCGGGTGTCGCGGCGCAGCCCGAAGCCCACGTTCTGCGCGACGCTCAGATGCGGGAAGATCGCGTAGGACTGGAAGACCATGTTGGTCGGGCGCTTGTTCGCGGGCACGCCCGCCATGTCGCGCCCGTCGATCAGCACCGCGCCCGAGGAGATGTCCTCGAAGCCCGCGATGGTGCGCAACAGCGTGGTCTTGCCGCAGCCCGACGGTCCGAGCAGCGAGAAGAACTCGCCCGGGCGGATCTCGGCCGTGATACCGCGCAGCGCATGGTAATCGCCGTAATATTTGTGCACTTCGCGGAAGGCGATCATCGGCTGGGTCGTCACAGGAAACCTCCGGTATCCTTGGCGCCGGTCCGCTTCAAACCGCGGCGGCGGAAGAATTCGGCCACGCTCAGGAGCACGATCGAGGCCGCGACGAGGCAGGTACCGAGCGCCATGATGACCGGGATCGAGCTGGGAAAGCGCAGCTGCGAAAAGATGTAGGTGGGCAGCGTGGGCTGGTTGCCCGCGAGGAAGAAGGCCACGATGAACTCGTCGAGCGAGATCGTGAAGGAGATCAGGAAGGCCGAGATGATGCCGGGCATCACCAGCGGCAGCACGATCAGCCGGAAGGTCCCGATCCGGGTCTCGCCAAGATCGACCGCGGCCTCCTCGAGCGATTGGTCGAGCGTCGCGAAGGCGGTCTGCAGCACCGCAATCGCATAGGGAAGCGAGATGATGACATGGCCGAGGATCACCGTGCCGATCGAGAGGTTCACGCGCAGCACCTCGAGCATGACCAGCAGGAGCGACATCCCCATCAGGATATCGGGCAGCACCATCGGCAGCATGATCAGCCCCATGATCGAGCCCTTCGCCCGGAACCTGTAGCGGGTCGAGGCGCGCGCTGCGAAGACGGCGAGGATGGTGGCGCCGGCCGAGGAGGTCAGCGCGATGATCAGCGAGTTCGAGAGCGCATGGCGCAGCGTGTCGTTCTCGGCCATCTTCGCGAACCAGCCGGTGGTGAAACCCTTGAGCGGGAAGGCGATGATCGTGCCGTCATTGAAGGCAAAGAGCGGCAGCAGCAGGATCGGCGCATACAGGAACAGCAGATAGGCCAGCGCATAGATCTTGAGTGGCGGGAATTTCATGCGCGCCTCACTTTCCGGCCTTGAGGAAGCGGCGGTTGAGCCAGAGGAAGAGCAGCGCGAGCGCGCCGACGACGAGGAGCGAACTGACCGCGATGGCCGAACCGAGCGGTCGGTTGTCGAGCGGCAGCATCTGCGCCTGGATCAGGTTCGCCACCATCGGGATCTTGCCGCCGCCGATCAGCTCGGGCGTGACATAGTCGCCCACCGTCGGGATGAAGACGATCAGGGTCGCGGCGACCACCCCGGGCATCGCGAGCGGCAGCGTCACGCGCAGGAAGGTGCGCCAGCGGCTCTCGCCGAGGTCCTGACCCGCTTCCAGCAGCGAGCGGTCGATCTTCTCGAGGCTGACGAAGATCGGCAGGATCGCGAAAGGCGCATAGGCATGGGCGAGCGTGAGTGTGATCGCCCCGACCGAATTGAGCATCTGCAGCGGATCGGCGATCAGCCCGTTCGGGCCGATGATGCCCAGACTCTCGAGAGCCGAATTGACCACGCCGTTATAGCCGAGGATCACCTTCCACAGGAACACGCGGATCAGATAGGAGGTCCAGAACGGGATCGTGATCAGCAAGATCCAGCGCGCTTTCTTCGAGGGCTCCAGCCCGAAGCTCAGGAAATAGGCGATCGGGAAGGCCAGCGCGACGGTGGCGAGCGTCACCAGCCCCGCCACGAAGAGCGAACGGACCAGAATCACCCGGAAGATCGGATCGGACCAGGTCGCGATGTAATTCTGCACGGTGAATTCGTGAATCACCGTCAGGTAGCCGTCCTTGAAGAAGGAATAGGCCAGGATCGTCGCGAGCGGCGCGGCCAGCAAAAGCACGGCATAGATCGCGGGCGGAGCGATCAGCGCATATCCCTGCGCGGCCTCGCTGCGCGTCCAGCTCTCACCTTTTGCCGCCATGCGGATCTCCCTCAAAGCGCCTCTTGGCGGGCGCCGTCGCGCCACGAAAGCACATGCCCGCAGTCGAGAAAAGAGGGGACGCGATGTTGCGCGCGCGGGTTTCGGGCAAATGCCGCGAATTTGTGCAGTCAGACCGGGAGGTCGTCGGGCATCCGCTCGAGAAGGCGCTTGAGACGCTCGATCGCCTGCCGGAAGCGCTCTTCGGGCACGCCGCCCGCAAGCGCGATGCGCACCGCGTTCGGGGCCTGCCCGTCTTGCAGCGCGTATTCATCGCTCGCGCGCAGGAGCACCCCTTCGGCCTCGGCCATGCCCTTGAAGGTGGAGCCGCGCCAGCCCAGCGGCAGGGTGAGCCAGACGAAGCTCAGCCCCGGCTGCCAGCCAAGCTTCTGATCGCCGAGGCTTTGCAGCAGCATCTGCAACCTCCGCCCCATCACCGCCTGCGCGCGATGTTTGAGATCGAGCGCCTCGCCGCTCTCGAAGAGCCGGAACATGATATCGGTGACCGGCCGAGAGACGCCGAAATAGCTGTGCTGCGCGGTCAGCCGGCCAGCCTCGCCCATGCCCTCGGGCGCGACCACGATCCCGAACCGCATCCCCGCCGAGATCGATTTCGACAGCGAGGTGATATGCCAGCAGCGTTCCGGGGCGAGCGCGCGCAGGCTCGGCAGGCCCGAGACCGGCGCGGTGTAGCAGTCATCCTCGATGATCTGCAGATCGTGCCGACGCGCCACCGCGACGATCGCCTCGCGCCGCGCACGCGACATCCGGCCCGCGGTGGGGTTCTGGGCATCGGGCGTGATGCACACGACCTGCCCGCCATGACGCCGGCAGGCCGCCTCGAGCGCCTCGGGCACCATCCCCTCCTCGTCGATCGTCACGCCGCGGATCTCGGCCCGGTTGAGCCGCGCGGCATGGCGAAAGCCCGGATAGGCCAGTTCCTCGGCATAGACCACGGGGCGCTCGCCGCGCAGGCAGCATTGCAGCACCACGTTGATGCCGTTCTGCCCGCCATGGGTGAGCACGAGATCATCCGCGGTGATCCCGTCGAAATCGGTATATTCCGAGAACCAGACCAGCGCGGCCTTGCGGCAATATTCGTCACGCTTGAGCCCCGGATATTCGAGGTAATGCATGTCGATATCCTTCGCGGCCTCGGCCATCGCCCGCGCCAGCGCCGCAGTCTGCCCGATATCGGGAAGTTGCGGCGAACGCAGATCGACCACCCCGTCATCAAGCTCTGGATCGCGCATCGGCAAGGGGTAAAGCGTCTCGGTCGGCCCCATCCGCCGCGTTTGTGTCGATACAAAGGTGCCCCGCCCCACCTGCGCCTCGAGAAGCCCCTCCTGGGTGGCGATTTGGTAGCCCCGCGCGACCGTGCCGGGCGTCACCCCCAATTTCCACGCCAAGTCCCTGACAGTGGGGAGTTTTGTGCCCGGAACAAGGTCCCCGCGACGGATGCCTTCGCGCAGCGCGCGCACCAGTGCGAGATATTTCGGGCCGCTTTGCGGGGCGAGGTCCGGGGTCCAGCTTGTGTCAGTCACAATATTTCTCTGGTTGGGTGATTGTGGGCATTGTATCCCTTGCCTACCAGAGATCGCACATTTGTATCAATACAGAAAGGCACAGCCATGTTCACCCTGTCGCGGACCCGCCCCGCCACCGCCCGTCTCGCCGCGCCCGGCTTGATCGCGCGCGTCGCGCGCGTCCTCGCGACCCGCCGGTCGCGTGCCGCGCTGGCGAAGCTGGACCCAAGGCTGCTCGACGATATCGGAATTTCCGAGGCGATGGCCCGGAGCGAAATGCGCCGCTTCCTGTGACGCGGGCGATCCGCACATTCCCCTGAGCGGATCGTCACTTCGGCCGGGCCTCGCGCCCGGTCTTTTTTGTCGCGGCTCGGCGTTTCGAAGTCCCGACATTGTTACGGGGCCAGCAACTTGATTGCCAGCCCCGCACCCGCCCCGTGAGCTCCCGGGGCGCGCCCCCCTCGTGTCAGCCGCGCAGCAGAACCACCGCTTCGTGCTTCTTCAGCGTCTTGCGTGCGGCGTGATAGCCCGCGCGGCCGGTCGCGGTCCCGAGCTCCGGGAAGAGCTCCAAGATCTCCTGACGCTGCGCATTGCCCATGCCGCCGAGACTCTGATCGCCGGGCTGGAAGCTCTCGGTCCAGGCGCCGTTCGCGAGCACGACCTCATGGCGGTCGAACATGAAATGCAGGTAGCTCGTGCCCAGCGTCTCGGCCCTGCGCACCCCGGCAGCGCCGACGAGATGCTTGGCCGCGACGAGCACCTCGTGCTCCTCGAAATAGAGCGCAGTCTTGTCGTTCGTGACCAGCATCCGGTGGTTGGGCGAGACCAGCATGTCGCGCTCGGGCAGCCCGTTGCCGAGGCTCCCTGCCCGGATCAGCACCGGCTTGAGATGCGGTGCCGCCTCGAGCTCGTCGCGCGTCATGTCGGCCCGGCCCGCCCAGCGGATCTCCTGGATGCCGTTGTCGCGGGTGAGGACCTTGTCGCCCTCGCGCAGATCCTCGACCGCCACCTCGCCGCGCGGCGTCGCGATCCGCGTGCCGGGCGTGAAACAGGGAATGACCTGCTCCATGTTCGAGAATTCGAGCGAACCGGTGACATGGCCCTCGCCGTCGAGGAAATTCACCGTGCCCGCATAGGTCGAGACCCCGGTCACCGGATCGTAATCGGTGACCGTCGAATTGACCTGGAGCGGACCCGCGCCGCGCAGATCGAGCGTGTCGAAATCATCGCCGCCCTCGCCACCATCGAGCGTGTCGCCCATGCCGTTCTCGGGCGCATCCACGAGGAAGAGGTCGCGGTCATCGCCGCCGAAGACGCTGTCGCTCCCCTCCCCGCCCATCAGCGTGTCGGCCCCGGCCCCGCCGTCGATCCGGTCGGCGCCGTCTTCGCCGAAGATCACGTCATTGCCCGCGCCGCCCATGACGATATCCGCGCCCGTGCCCGCATGGATGAGATCGTTGCCGTCGTTGCCTTCGAGCGAGTCGTTGCCCGCGCCGCCCTCGATCGTATCCGCGGCATTGCCGCCCAGGATCGTGTCATTGCCGGCCCCGCCATCGAGCGTGTCCTCGCGCGGGCCGCCGAGCAGCAGATCGTCGCCCGCGTCGCCATAGAGCGCGTCGCTGTCCTGGCCGGCATCGAGCGTATCGTTGCCGTCGCCCCCGTGCAGCGTGTCGTTGCCATTGCCGCCCGAGAGCGAGTCGTCGCCCGCACCGCCGAAGAGCGAGTCGTTGCCATCGCCCCCATGCAGCGTGTCATTGCCTTCCTGGCCGTAGAGAACGTCGTCGCCCGCGCCGCCCTGCAGGTCGTCATTGCCCGGCTCGCCGGTGCCGTCCTCGACCGGAACGGTCTCGCAATGCATGTCGGTGATCGAGATCTTCTGATCGGTCGAGCCGCCGTTGGAATATCCGATCGTCAGCTGCGCGGTCGGGTCGACGATCTCGACGAGGACCGAGCCCACGGCGTCATCCTCGCCCAGCGACCCGGTATCCTGATCGCCTCCGGTGATCGTGTAGGTGCCGTCGCCATTGTCGACCACCGTCTGGTGGCCCGAAGGCGTGAGCTTGATCGCGACCGGATTGCCCTCGGCATCGACGGCCGAGAGCGTCACGACATCGACGTGATCGTCGCAGCTGTCGGAACGGTCGAGATCGTTGATCCGGAACGAGAGGTTCTGCACCTCGCCGGTATAGTCCGGATTGTCCGAGGAGAAGTTCAGCGTGGTGGTCGAGGTCGGATCGATCCCGCCCTCGCCGCCGCAGCCGTAAAGCTCGAGCGCGGAATGGCTGTCATAGCTCTCACCCGGCGCGACATATTGCGTCGAGCTGACGAATTTCGCCGACGCCCCGTGATCTTGCGCATTGAAGTCGAAGCTGACCTTGGTGTCGCCCATGTCGACGGTCTGATCGCCCACCCGGCCGCAATCCTGGCTGAAATTGCCCCAATCCACGGTCTGCGACACCGGATCGGAGGCCGGTCCGCTGCCGGTATCGCCATCACCGTAGATCGTGTCTGCCCCGGCGCCGCCGATCAGCGTATCCGAGCCGCCATTGCCATAGATCAGGTCGTCGCCGTTTCCGCCCTCGACAGAGTCATTGCCCGCGCCCGCCATCACCGTGTCGTTGCCGTCCCCGGCCAGGATGATGTCGTCATTGCCGACCTGCCCCGGCAGGATGGCATCGTGGTGATCGACCATGTCGCCCTGCGGGTCGCCCGTGTAATGGACGTCGATCAGGTCGTCGCCCGAGGTGCCCTGCACGATGCCGTCGCCTTGCGGCTCCTCGACCGTGACATGCACCGTCGCGGTATCGTAGCCGCCATGACCGTCGGAGATCTTGTAGGTGAAGCTGTCGGAGCCCGAATATCCCGGATCGGGCGTGTAGGTCACCGTGCCGTCGGAATTGACCGTCACCGAGCCATGCGCGGGATCGGAGGCGTGGATCACCGACAGCGTGTCGTATTTGTCGTAATCCGTATCGTTCGCCAGCACATTGATGACGAGCGACGAATTGTAGGTCGCGGTTGCGGTATCGTCCTTGGCATCCGGGTTGTGATTGCAGCGGTAGTAAAACGACATCCCCAAATCTCCCTGGTACCGGAAGGGCAATCCCGTGCCACTTCGGCAAAAACCCACGACGACGGCCTGATCTCACCGCCCCTGACGCGCGAGACGGCCCATGCCGGCAAGCGCGGTATCGAAAACGGACGGAGAGGACGGCGCACATGGAAGGCCGGCAAAGCGGCAGCGAGCTCGTAAGGGCCCGCTGTGCAATATCAAGCGGATGGGCCAAGGCCCGTCACGCAATCCGGCAGCTTCCGGTGAGGCGTCTTGCCCAACCTTTTCGCTGGCCACCCCCATGGCCAGGATGCCCCCACCAGGGCATGCCTCAATCTGCCCACGCCCCCGGCGGAAAGGAAGCGTTTTCTGCCATCTTCTCGCCCCATTCCGTCCAATTGCCCGAGAAACGAGCAGCAATAAGCTCCGCCGGGAAGTGGCTGAAATCGCGCACTGTTTCGAATTTACACGCGCAAGTTCAGGGCGCATCCCCCCCGCATCAATCCCAGGTTGCGCAATACCCGCAAAAACCGCACCAGATTTCCAGAATGCAACCAATTCGTGAAATGTCTGTTCGCGTTTTCGCAACAATGAACACCGACGGCCGTTTCCCCTGTCGAACCAATTCGACGCCCAATTTTCGCCCTATTGCCGCCATGATTGTTCGGAGCCCCTCACCAAAGATCCGGCATTTCCGGTTTTGTTCAGCGGGAAAAGACACCACCGAGTCGAATCATTTCCACCCGACGGATCGCCACCACGAAGGACGCGGGTCCCGCTCACTTGCGGCGAAGAATTTCGATCGAAGGGAAAGCTGGTGCCCGAGGTCGGACTCGAACCGACACGCCTTGCGGCGGCGGATTTTGAATCCGCTGCGTCTACCATTCCGCCACTCGGGCCCAGTGAGCGACCTCTAGCGCGAGCCTGCACCGCTGGCAAGCGCCCTCAGAGGTTGCGGATCGAAAACGTATCGCATTGTTTTAGATCGCCGCTCAGATAGCCGCGCTCGAACCAGCGCTGGCGCTGCTCGGAGCTGCCATGGGTGAAGCTGTCGGGCATCGGAACCCGCCCGGCACTGCGCTGGAGCGTGTCATCGCCGATCCGTGCCGCGGCAGTCATCGCCTCAGTGATATCGCCCGGCTCGATCGCCCCGATCTGATCCTCGGCATGGCGCGCCCAGATCCCCGAGAAGCAATCGGCCTGCAACTCGACCCGCACCGAGAGCGCGTTCGACTGCGCCTGCGAGCTTTGCGCGCGGATCTCGTTCACCTTGCCCAGGATCCCGAGCTCGTCCTGCACGTGATGGGCCACCTCATGGGCCACGACATAGGCGGCGGCGAAATCGCCCTTCGCGCCAAGCTGCTGAGAAAGCGTGTCGAAGAAATGCGTGTCGAGATAGACGCGCCGGTCGCCCGGGCAGTAGAACGGCCCCGTCGCCCCGCTCGCATTGCCGCAGCTCGACCGCGTGACGCCACTATAGAGGACCAGCGTGACCGGCCGGTAGGCCTCGCCGAGCTGGGTGCGGAAGATGCCGTCCCAGACCTCCTCGGTATCGGCGAGCGTCACCGAGACGAAATCCCCCATTGCCTTCTCGCGCGCGCTCAGCTCCTGCGATTGGGAGACCACGGGTCCGGAGCCGGTCGACCCGTCGAGCAGCGGCGTGAGATCGACGCCCAGGAAATAGCCCACGACGACGACGGCGAGAATGCCGAGACCGCCTCCCCCGAGGCGGACCGCGCCGCCGCCCCTGCGGGCACCGCGCCGGTCCTCGATATTGCGGCTGCCACGCCGTCCGCGCCATTGCATCGTCACGCTCTCCGTTGGACTGCCGCCAGAATAGCCACCTCACGGCGCGGTGAACAGAGGCCGCGAACAGCGCTTGCACGCTTGACCTCGGCGCATCGGAGGGGCACGAAGCTTGCGAGCAGAAAAACGAGGCCCCCTGCATGATCCGCCGTATCTACGACTGGACGATGACCCGCGCGAGCCATCCGAACGCGATGTGGATCCTCGGGCTCTTGGCCTTCATCGAGGCCTCCGTCTTCCCGATCCCGCCCGATGTGCTGATGATCCCGATGATCCTCGCCCGCCCCTGGGCAGCCTGGCGCATCGCGCTGGTGGCGACCGCAGGCTCGGTTGCCGGGGGCTGCCTGGGTTATCTGATCGGCTACGGGTTCATGGATCTGATCGGTCAGCCGATCCTGGAATTCTACGGCAAGGCGCAGGCCTTCGACCAGCTCGCCGCGCGGTTCAACGAGATGGGCGGCTGGGCGGTGCTGGTCGCGGGCGTCACCCCCTTCCCCTACAAGGTGATCACGATCTTCTCGGGCGCCACCCATCTCAACCCGGCGCTGTTTCTCGGCGTCTCGATCGTGGCGCGTTCGCTGCGCTTCTTCGTGCTGGCGGGGCTGCTGTGGAAATTCGGCGCCCCGATCAAGACCTTCATCGAGCGCTGGCTCGGCCTTCTCTCCATCCTGTTCGTCGTTCTGCTGATCGGCGGCTTCTACCTGCTGAAGTATCTCTGATGACCCAAACGCATGACCGCTTCTCGTTCCGCATGCTTGTCGGCTACGCCGCCGCCGGCTCGGCCTTCGTTCTCGCCGCGGCACTCGGCTTCCAGGCGATGGGCTATGCGCCCTGCCATCTGTGCCTGCTGCAGCGCTGGCCGCATCTCGCCGCCGCCCTGATCGGGCTCGCGACCCTCGCCTTCCGCCTGCCGGGCTGGAGCGCGCTTCTCGGGATGATCGCCGCGCTCACCACCGCGGGCCTCGGGATCTACCATTCGGGGGTCGAGCGGAAGATCTTCGCCGGCCCCGCCGATTGCACCTCGAGCGCGGTGGATGCGACGATGTCCGCGGCCGACCTGCTCAAGCAGATCAACGAGGCGCCGCTGGTGCGCTGCGACGAGATCCCGTGGGAGATGTTCGGCCTCACCATGGCGAACCTCAACGCGCTGGCCTCGCTCGCGCTCGCGGGCCTGTGGCTCTGGGCTTATCTCAAATCGCGCGAAACCGCCTGAGGCACCCGCGCGCCGCCTCCGGCGGGGGTATTTCGGTCCAGGTGAAGAGACATCCGCGCGTCCTTTGCCCCGGCGCATTCGCCCCTGCGGCGGGATCTGACGCGACGCTCGGGCCCTTCGGCGATTGCGCCCGCCGCTTGCGGGCTCTATAACCGTCGACAACAATATCTAGAGCATTGAGGCGCGCGTGACCGACACTCCTGAAACGCCGGAAACCGAAGAAGAAGGCCCGGGGAAACCCGCCTATCTTGGCCCGACCGTCTCCATCGCCGAGGAGATGAAGACCGCCTATCTCGATTACGCGATGAGCGTGATCGTGAGCCGCGCGATCCCCGATCTGCGCGACGGTCTCAAGCCGGTGCACCGGCGCATCCTCTTCGCGATGCACGAGACCGGCAACACGCATGACAAGCCCTATCGCAAATCGGCGCGCCCGGTCGGCGACGTGATGGGTCAGTATCACCCGCATGGCGACGCGGCGATCTACGACGCCTTGGTGCGGATGGCGCAGCCCTTCTCGATGTCGCTGCCGCTTCTCGACGGCCAGGGCAATTTCGGTTCGATGGACGGCGACAATGCCGCGGCGATGCGCTACACCGAGGTGCGCATGCAGAAGGCCGCGCAGTCGCTTCTCGCCGATATCGAGAAGGACACGGTCGATTTCCAGGACAACTATGACGGCAAGCAGAAGGAGCCGACGGTTCTTCCGGCGCGCTTCCCCAACATGCTCGTCAACGGCGCCGGCGGCATCGCGGTCGGCATGGCCACCAACATCCCGCCCCACAATCTGGGCGAGGTCTGCGACGCCACGCTCGCGCTGATCGACAATCCCGACATGTCGGACGAGGCGCTGATGGAGATCGTGCCCGCGCCCGATTTCCCGACCGGCGCCCAGATCATGGGCCGGGGCGGCGCGCGCAAGGCCTATCTCGAGGGCCGCGGCTCGGTCATCATCCGCGCCAAGACCCGGGTCGAGGAGATCCGCAAGGACCGCTACGCGATCATCCTCGACGAGATCCCCTATCAGGTGAACAAGGCCGCGATGATCGAGAAGATCGCCGATCTCGTGCGCGAAAAGAAGCTCGAGGGCATCTCGAACATTGCCGACGAATCCGACCGCGTCGGCGTGCGCGTGGTGATCGAGCTCAAGCGCGACGCGACGCCGGACGTGGTGCTCAACCAGCTTTACCGGTTCACGCCGATGCAGACCTCCTTCGGCTGCAACATGCTCGCGCTGAACGGGGGCAAGCCCGAGCAGCTGACCCTGCGCCAGTTCCTGAGCTACTTCATCACCTTCCGCGAGGAAGTCGTGGCGCGGCGCACGGCCTTCGATCTGCGCAAGGCGCGCGAGCGCAGCCATATCCTGTGCGGTCTCGCGGTGGCGGTGTCGAATGTGGACGAGGTCGTCGCGACGATCCGCTCCTCGGCCGATGCGGCCGAGGCGCGCGAGCGGCTGATGACCCGGCGCTGGCCCGCCCATGACATCGTCGAATATCTCAAGCTGATCGACGACCCGCTGCACCCGGTCAACGACGACGGCACCTACAATCTCTCGGAGGCGCAGGCCCGCGCGATCCTCGATCTGCGGCTGCAGCGCCTGACCCAGATCGGCGTGAAGGAAGTCACCGACGAGCTGGCGCAGCTGGCCGAGAAGATCCGTGAATATCTGGCCATCCTCGCCTCGCGCGAACGGATCATGGCGATCATCGCGGAGGAGCTTCGCGAAGTGAAGGAGCAGTTCGCCGTGCCGCGCCGGACCGAGATCGTCGACTGGGCCGGCGATATGGACGACGAGGACCTGATCGAGCGCGAGGACATGGTCGTGACGATCACCCAGGGCGGCTATATCAAGCGCACGCCGCTGGCCGATTTCCGCGCCCAGAAGCGCGGTGGCAAGGGGCTCTCGGGCGGCGCGCTCAAGGATGACGACACGGTCACCACGCTGTTCGTCGCCAACACCCATACCCAGCTTCTGTTCTTCACCACCGACGGGATGGTCTACAGCCTCAAGTGCTGGCGCCTGCCGCTCGGCTCGCGCCAGTCCAAGGGCAAGGCGATCGTGAATATCCTGCCGATCCCGACGGGCATCTCGATCGCGGCGATCATGCCGGTCGACGCACCCGAGGAGGAATGGGAGAACACGCAGGTCTTCTTCGCGACCTCGGATGGATCGGTGCGCCGCAACGCGCTGTCCGATTTCACCAATATCAAGCGCAACGGCAAGATCGCGATGAAGCTGCCCGAGGATGTGAGCCTCGTGAATGTGCGGCCCTGCACCGAGGATGACGACGTGATGCTGGTGACCGCGAATGGCCGCGCGATCCGCTTCCCCGTCCCCGAGGTGCGGATCTTCAAGGGCCGCGATTCCACCGGCGTGCGCGGGATCCGGCTGGCTGCGGACGATATCGTCGTCTCGATGTCGGTGATCCGCCATTTCGAGGCGAGCGCCGAGGAACGCGTCGCCTATCTCAAGCAGCGCCGCCTGATGGCGGGCGTGACCGAGGACGAGGTGGACGAGGACGAGGAGCAGGTCGCCGAGGGGCAGCTGAGCCCCGAGCGCTATGCCGAGATGTCGGCGGCCGAGGACCTGATCCTGACGATCACCGCGAAAGGCTCGGGCAAGATCTCGTCGAGCCACGACTACCCGGTGCGCGGACGCGGCGGCCAGGGCGTCACCGCGATCGACAAGGCGATGCGCGGCGGGCCGCTCGTGGCCTCCTTCCCGGTCGAGATGAGCGACCAGATCATGCTCGCCACCTCGACGGGTCAGTCGATCCGCTGCCCGGTGGAGGATATCTCCTTCCGCTCGCGCTCGGCCGGCGGCGTGCGGGTGTTCAACACCTCCAAGGGCGAAGAGGTCGTCTCGGTCGCGCGGATCGCCGATCAGGGCGACGAGGACGGCAATGGCGAGGCCGAAGAGGCCCCGGCGTCCGAGGGCGGCACCGAATAAGCCCGATGGCGCGACGCGCAGCACAAGGCAGGCAGGAAGGGACGCACGCGTCCCTTCCTGTCGTTTCACCGGGTTTCCAATTCGCAGGACAGGGGCTAAATGAGCGCCATGACAGAAGAACTCCATATCGTCGGCGGTGGCATGGCGGGCTCGGAAGCGGCCTGGCAGGCCGCCAATGCCGGGATCCGCGTGGTGCTGCACGAGATGCGGCCCAAGGTCGAAACCTTCGCCCACCAGACCGGCAATTTCGCCGAGATGGTCTGCTCGAACTCGTTCCGCTCGGACGATCACGAACGCAATGCGGTCGGCCAGCTTCACTGGGAAATGGGCGCGGCGAACGGGTTGATCATGGAAACGGCCCGCAAGCACCGGCTGCCGGCGGGCGGTGCGCTCGCCGTGGACCGGGAGGCGTTTTCGCAGGCCGTGACCGACACCCTGCGCAGCCATGAAAACATTTCCTTTGTCGAAGAAGAAGTTACAGATCTTCCTTCATCCGGAAACTGGATCTTCGCGACCGGCCCGCTGACCTCGGAGGGGCTGGGCCGCGCGATCCTCGAGGCGACCGGCGAGGACCGTCTGGCCTTCTTCGACGCGATCGCCCCCATCGTCTATGCCGAGACGATCGACATGGACCTTGCCTGGCGGCAGTCGCGCTACGACAAGGGCGAGACCGAAGAGGAACGCACCGCCTATATCAACTGCCCGATGACGCGCGACGAATACGAGGCCTTCATCGACGCGCTTCTGGCCGCCGACAAGACCGAGTTCCACGAGGGGGAAACCGCAGGCTATTTCGACGGCTGCCTGCCGATCGAGGTGATGGCCGAACGCGGTCGCGAAACCCTGCGCCACGGGCCGATGAAGCCGGTGGGCCTGACCAATGCGCATAAGCCCGAAGAGAAAGCCTATGCCGTGGTGCAGCTGCGCCGCGACAATGCGCTCGGCACACTCTACAATATCGTCGGCTTTCAGACCAAGATGAAGTACGGCGCGCAAGCGGATGTTTTCCGGATGATTCCGGGGCTGAAACAGGCAAAATTCGCGCGCCTGGGCGGGATCCACCGCAACACCTTCATCAATTCGCCGACGCTGCTCGATGCGCAGATGCGGTTGAAATCGCATCCGAACCTGCGGTTCGCCGGGCAGATCACCGGGGTCGAGGGCTATGTGGAAAGCGCCGCGATGGGGCTTTTGGCGGGGCGCATGGCCGCGGCGGAGCTGCAAGGGCGCGAATTGCCGCCTCCGGGCCCAGATACCGCGATGGGCGCGCTGATCACCCACATCACCGGCGGCGCCGAGGCCAAGACCTTCCAGCCGATGAACGTGAATTTCGGGCTGTTCCCGCCGATCGACGCCAAGGGTGGACGTCGCGGGCGCAAGGACCGCTACAAGGCATATACCGATCGCGCAAAAGACTCGTTCACCCAATGGCTTGAGGGGCAGTCCTGAGGTGATCACCCGGTTCGCGCCATCGCCCACCGGCCCGCTCCATCTGGGCCATGCCTATAGCGCGATCCTCGCCCATGACATGGCCCGCAAGGCCGGCGGGCAATTCCTGCTCAGGATCG
Source organism: Thioclava atlantica (assembly GCF_000737065.1). Taxonomy (GTDB): domain Bacteria; phylum Pseudomonadota; class Alphaproteobacteria; order Rhodobacterales; family Rhodobacteraceae; genus Thioclava; species Thioclava atlantica. The sequence continues at coordinate 39,710 of NZ_AQRC01000005.1, forward strand.
AGGATATCGACCAGAGCCGCGCCAGGACGCATTGGGAAGAGCAGATTTACGACGACCTGCGCTGGCTCGGACTGACTTGGGACGGGCCGGCTCTACGACAATCCGAGCGGTTGAACATCTACCGGCAAGCTCTTGAAACGCTTTGGGAAGGGGGTTTTCTTTTCCCCTGTTCCTGCACGAGACGCGATATCGAGGCGGCCGCATCCGCCCCCCAGGAAGGGGCGCATTACGGACCGGACGGGTTGATCTATCCGGGTACCTGCCGCGAGGCAGGCGCGCGCGCTCCGGGCCAGCCCCTGCCCGACGCGGTCCTGCGCCTGAACATGGATCGCGCCGCAAGGGATTGTGAATTCGAGGAAATCTGCGATCTCCATCTTGGGCATCACGCGCTCGCCCGTACCGCATTGATCGACACGGTCGGTGATGTGGTGCTGGCGCGGCGCGAGATGGGCACCTCCTACCATCTTTCCGTGGTCGTCGATGACGCCGCCCAAGGCGTCACCCATGTCACCCGCGGGGCGGATCTGTTCGAGGCGACCCAGATTCATGTCCTGCTTCAGAAATTACTTGAGCTTCCGACCCCAACATATTGTCATCACGATTTAATTCGTGACAGCGACGGCAAACGTCTCGCCAAGCGCGAGGACGCACGGGCGATCTCGAAATACCGCGCGGAAGGTGCCACGCCGGGCGACATCCGCCGCATGGTCGGGCTTCCTCCTTCCTCTTGAGATAAATATCCTCCCCGAAGGGCCGCTCTCAGCCCTCCATCGGCTTGAGGATCTCGACCTCCTCGCCCTGGCGCAGAGCGGTGTAGAAGCACGAACGCCGGTTGGTGTGGCAGGCGGGGCCCTCCTGATCCACCAGCAGAAGCAGGCAATCGCGGTCGCAATCGATCCGCATCTCGCGCAGGGTCTGCACATGCCCAGACGTCTCGCCCTTCGCCCAGAAGGATTGCCGCGAGCGCGACCAATAGGTGACGCGCCCGGTCTCGAGCGTGCGCGCGATGCTCTGGGCATTCATCCAGGCCATCATCAGCACGTCGCCCGAAAGCGCATCCTGCGCGATCGCGGGGATCAGGCCGTTCGCGTCATAGTTCAGGCTTTGGGGATCGAATGGCATCGGCTCTTTCCTTCCTTGGGATCCCATCCTATCTAGGCCGGACGAGCCACGGGGAAAAGACATGAGCGACGCCGATCTCATCAAGCTCTACTCGCAGCGCATCCTGGCGCTGGCGGCCGACATGCCCGCGACCGACCCGCTGCCCGCCCCCGACGCGGTGGCCCGCAAGCGTGCGCCGCTCTGCGGATCGACCGTCGAGGTGGCGATCACCTGCAAGGACGGGCGGATCACCGGCTACAGCCAGAAGGTCCATGCCTGTGCGCTCGGGCAGGCCTCGGCCGCGATCTTCGGCGCGCAGGTGATCGGACTCAGCCGCGACGAGGTGCAGCGCCTGCGCGATCAACTGGCCGAGATGCTCAAGGGCGGCCCAGCACCGCAAGCCCCCTTCGGCGAGTACGAAGTGCTGAGCGCGGCGCGGGACTATCCGAACCGGCACGGCTCGATCCTGCTTGCCCCCGAAGCCACGCTCGAAGCGCTCGAGAACTGCTGATCCCCCTTGCCGCGCCGGATTGAAAAAGGGCCGCCACTCATCAGAGCGGCGGCCGAGGAAGCGCTTCCGGACAGGCAGACCTGGGGAACAGGCAGGCCGCGATTTGGGACAGGTGCGGCAGCGGAAAGCGCGAGGCAGTGAAAAAGCGGGTGCGGGATCAGAACATCCCGGGCAGCCAGAGCGCCATCAGGAAACTGGAACACAGTGCGACGCCACCGATCGCGTCCGCCAGAAGCGTGCGTTGATTGCGTGCGAGAAACTCTTTGATGTCCTGGGCCATCTGATGCCTCCTTCTACCCTGTTGCTATTTTGTTCTCACGATTCCCGCGTCAAGTAAAGAACTTTTTAGGAACATCGGGGAACGGGAAGGGAGAACGTTCAGCTGACGCCGATCAAACGGATCGCGCGATCCTGTTCCATCAGCCACAACAGAACCCGCGCCGCCTGCCCGCGCGGGCCGGTCAGGTCGGGGTCATCGGCAAGCAGTTTGCGGGCATCCGACTGCGCCACGGCCATCAACCCCGCCTGCCGTTCGAGATCGGCGATGCGAAAGCGCGGCAGCCCCGATTGCGCGGTCCCGATCACGTCGCCCGCCCCGCGCATCGCGAGATCTTCCTCGGCGATCCGGAACCCGTCTTCGCTCTCGCGCAGGATCGCGAGGCGCCGCTCGGCGGTTTCGCTCAGGGGTTGCTGGTAGATCATCAGGCAGGTGGAGGACGCCGCGCCGCGCCCGACCCGGCCGCGCAGCTGGTGCAGCTGCGCGAGCCCGAAGCTCTCGGCGCGCTCGATCACCATGATCGAGGCATTGGGCACGTTCACGCCCACTTCGATCACCGTGGTCGCGACCAGCACGCGGGTCTCGCCGCGCACGAAAGCGGCCATCGCCGCATCCTTCTCGGCGGGCGGCATCTGGCCGTGGACAAGCCCCACGACGCTGTCGCCCAGACTCGCGCGCAGGGCTTCGAACCGGTCGGTGGCCGAGCTCAGATCGACGCGCTCGCTCTCCTCGACCAGCGGACAGACCCAATAGGCCTGCCGCCCTTCGGCCACGGCCTTGCGCAGATGCTCGACCACCTCGCCCATCCGCTCCATCGCGACGAGCGCGGTCTTGACCGGCGTGCGCCCGGGCGGCTTCTCGTCGAGAAGGCTCACATCCATGTCGCCATATTGCGCGAGCGCCAGCGAACGCGGGATCGGCGTCGCGGTCATCACGAGGATGTCCACCGCCGCACCCTTCGCGCCCAATTCCATCCGCTGCGAGACGCCGAAGCGGTGCTGCTCGTCGATCACGGCCAACCGCAGATCCTGAAATTCCACATCTTTCTGAAAAACCGCATGGGTGCCGACGAGAATGCCGATCGCGCCCGTGGCTAGGTCGGCGAGTTTCGTCGCCCGATCCGCCCCCTTGTCGCGGCCGGTCAGGATCTCGAGCCGCACGCCCGCCGCGGCGGCGAGCGGCGCGAGCCCTTCGAGATGCTGGCGCGCCAGGATCTCGGTCGGCGCCATCATCACGCCCTGCCCGCCCGCCTCGACCGCGGTCAGAAGCGCCATGAAGGCCACGAGCGTCTTGCCCGCCCCCACATCGCCCTGCAGCAGCCGGTTCATCCGGCGGTCGGTGCCCATATCCTCGGCGATCTCCGCGATCGCGCGGGTCTGCGCGCCGGTCGGGCGGTAGGGAAGGCTCGCAAGCACCTGTTGCGACAGCGCCCCCGTTCCCCGCGTCACGCGCCCCTTCTTGCGCCGCGCCTGCCGACGGGCCAGCGCGAGGGTCATCTGATGGGCGAAAAGCTCGTCATAGGCCAGTCGGGCGCGGGCGGGCGCGGTCGCGGCGATATCCGCGAGCCCCTCGGGATGGTGCGCCTTGCGCACCGCCTCGGCCCAATCGGGCCAGCCTTCGCGGCGCTTGAGCTCCGGGTCGATCCATTCGGCCAGATCCGGCAATCGCGCGAGCGCACCTTCGGCCGCCTTCGCCATCAGCTTCTGCGTCAGCCCGGCGGTCAGCGGATAGACCGGCTCGAAGCGCGGCAGGCTGTCGATCTCCTCGGGCGGCACGATGTAATCGGGATGCACGATCTGCGCCATGCCGTCCCAGATCTCGAGCTTGCCCGAAATGAGGCGCCGCGCGCCATTGGGCAGCTGCCGCGCCAGCCAGTCGCCGCGCGCATGGAAGAAGACCAGCGTCAGATCGGTCTGCGCGTCATGGCACAGGACACGATCAGGCGCGCCGCGTTTGCGCGCGGGGCTATGGGCGCCGATCGTCACCTCGACGGTGACGGTCGTGCCCGAAGGCACGCCCTGCACGGTCACGACGGGGCGGCGGTCGATCACCGAATGGGGCAGCGTGAAGAGCATGTCGCGCGGGCGCGTGATCGCGAGCCCCTCGAAGGTCTTCGCCGTCTTCGGCCCGATGCCCCCGAGGCTGTCGAGCGCGGCGAAGAGGCCGAAAAGCTCCTGCGGCCGCGTGCTCATGCGCCCCCCGCGAGCGCGAGCCATTCATCCTCGTCGATGACGCGGATGTTCAGCTCGGCTGCCTTCTTCGCCTTCGAGCCCGCGCCGGGTCCGGCCACGACCAGATCGGTCTTGGCGCTGACCGAACCCGAGACCTTCGCGCCAAGCGCCTCGGCCCGCGCCTTCGCCTCGGCCCGAGTCATCTTCTCGAGCGTGCCGGTGAAGACGACGGTCAGGCCCGAGACCGGGCTGTCGGATTTCGGCTGCTCGGCGGGTTCGGCCGTGAGATGCGCGGTCAGCCGGTCGATCGAGGCGCGCTCGGCCTCCTGATGGAAGGTGGTGATGACCGAGGTGGCGAGCGTCTCGCCGACGCCGTCGATCGAGAGCAGCTCCTCCCAGTCCGGCCCCTGCCCGATCTCGGCCCGCGTCATCGCCGCTTCGAAGTTTTCCCATGTGGCGTAATGGGTCGCGAGAAGTCCGGCGCTCGTATCACCGACATGGCGGATGCCGAGCGCGAAGATCAGGCGCTGCAGCGGTATGGTGCGCTTCTCGGCGATCGCGTCGAAGAGGTTGCGCGCGGATTTCTCGCCCCAGCCCTCGCGGTTCTTGAGCTGTTGCATGCCCTGGCCGTAGCGCGCCTCGAGGGTGAAGATATCGGCAGGCTCGCGGATCCAGCCATCCTCGTAGAAGGACTCGACCTGTTTCGCGCCCATCCCCTCGATGTCGAAGGCCGCGCGCGAGACGAAATGCTTGAGCTTCTCGACCGCCTGGGCCGGGCAGACCAGCCCGCCGGTGCAGCGGCGCACCGCGTCGCCCTCCTCGCGGATCGCATCCGAGCCGCAGCGCGGGCAGTGCGTCGGGAACTCATAGGGTTGCGCATCCTCGGGGCGGCGTGCCAGGTCCACATCGGCGACTTTCGGGATCACGTCGCCGGCGCGATAGACCTGCACCCAGTCCCCCACGCGGATATCCTTGCCGCCGCGGATCTCCTCGCCCCGCGAGTCGCGTCCGGCGATGTAATCCTCGTTATGCAGCGTCGCGTTCGAGACCACGACGCCGCCCACCGTGACCGGCGTCAGCCGCGCGACCGGCGAGAGCGCGCCGGTGCGGCCGACCTGAATGTCGATCGCCTCGAGCCGGGTCCAGGCCAGCTCGGCGGGGAATTTATGCGCGATCGCCCAACGCGGCGTGGTCGAGCGAAAGCCGAGCCGGCGCTGCAGCGCGAGGTCGTTCACCTTGTAGACGACACCGTCGATATCGTAGCCGAGCGTCGCGCGCTGCGCTTCGATCTCGCGGTAATGGGCGATCATGTCGGAGAGCCCGTCGCAGGTCGTCGTGAGCGGATTGGTCTGGAAGCCGAGCATGTTGAGCCGTGCGATCGCCTCCATCTGCGTCGCGCCGAGCGGGTCGGAATGCGCGCCCCAGGCATAGGCGAAGAATTTCAGCGGACGCGCCGCGGTCACCTTCGGATCGAGCTGGCGCAGCGAACCGGCGGCGGCATTGCGCGGGTTGGCGAAACGTTTGTCGCCATTTTCCTCGGTCCGGGCATTGAGCGCGGCGAAATCGGCATGGCTCATATAGACCTCGCCGCGGACCTCGAGCAGATCCGGCGCCTCCGCGAGCCGGTGCGGGATATCGCCGATCGTGCGCGCGTTCTCGGTCACGTTCTCGCCCACCGTGCCGTCGCCGCGGGTCGCGGCATGGATCAGCTCGCCCTTCTCGTAGCGCAGCGAGAGCGAGAGCCCGTCGATCTTGGGTTCGGCCGTATAGGCCAGAGGCGCATCCGTGCCGAGGCCAAGGAAGCTTCGCACGCTCTCGTCGAATTCGGCGACATCCTCGTCGGAGAACGCGTTCGCGAGGCTCATCATCCGGATCGCGTGGCGGATCTTGCCGAAGCCTTCGGCGAGCGCGCCGCCCACCGCCTCGCTGGGCGAGGTTTCGGCCTTCAGCGCGGGGAATTTCGCCTCGATCGCGGCAAGGCGCTGCTTGAGCGCATCATATTCGGCATCCGAAATCTCGGGGGCGTCATGGGTGTGATAGGCGGCATTGGCCGCCTCGATCCGCGCGATCAGCCCGGGCATCTCGGCGCGGGCCTGCGCTTCTGTGAGTTTGTCGATATCGCTGGTCAACGTCTCTGGCATAAAAAAGGCCCCCTCGTGCTGACCTTTGGTTTAGGCAAGCGCCGAGGGGGCGTAAAGAGCGGTGACGGAGATCACCGGCCAGAGGGAAATCAGGCGCCCATGGCGACGCGGCGTTGCATCTCGGACGGATCGGGATCGCGCAGCACATAGCCGCGGCCCCAGACCGTCTCGATATAGTTTTCGCCTTCGGTCGCATCGGCGAGTTTCTTGCGCAACTTGCAGATGAAGACGTCGATGATCTTGAGTTCGGGCTCGTCCATGCCGCCATAGAGATGGTTGAGGAACATCTCCTTGGTCAGGGTCGTGCCCTTGCGCAGGCTCAGAAGCTCGAGCATCTGGTATTCCTTGCCGGTCAGATGCACCGACTTGCCCTCGACATCGACCGTCTTCGCGTCGAGATTGACCGAAATCTTGCCGGTCCGGATGATCGACTGCGCGTGGCCCTTGGAGCGGCGGATGATCGCGTGGATGCGCGCCACGAGTTCCTCGCGGTGGAAGGGCTTCGTCATGTAATCGTCGGCGCCGAAACCGAACCCCTTGATCTTGTTCTCGGTGTCATCGGCCCCGGTGAGGATCAGGATCGGCGTTTCGACCTTCGCGAGGCGAAGCTGGCGCAGCACCTCGTGCCCGTTCATGTCCGGCAGGTTCAGGTCGAGCAGGATCAGATCGTAATCGTAAAGCTTCGCGAGATCGATCCCCTCCTCCCCCAGATCGGTGCAATAGACATTCAGGTTGGCGTGGGTCAGCATTAATTCGATGCTGCGCGACGTGGTGGGGTCGTCTTCTACCAATAAAATACGCATTCGGAGGTCTCCGCGTTTATCCCTCGTTATGAACGACACTTACATCAATTGGTTAATACCCTCTTACATTCGCACGGTTTCCCTGTTTTGCAACCTAAAGTTGTCGATACTTCTGGATGGCGGTGACCTTGAGCCCCTGCAGGCCGTGTTTCGAGATGCCGTCGATCCAGAGATCAAGTTCCTCCTCGGACAGGTCGTAGCGTTCGAGCACTTCCTCGCGCGCGATCAACCCGTGGGCGACCGCCTTGACCACCACCGCCTTGCGGCTGGCGACCCATCGGCGCGTCTCGACCGGGGGCAGGTCGGCGCGCGTCAGGGTGGACCCGTCCGGCAGCGTCACCGCCCGCGGGCCATTCACCTTCTTGAGATACATGGGTTCACCCCTTCCTCGTCTTCACGCAGGCGAGAGTGCGTGCAGCGCGCTTAACAGCGGGTGAAACGCGGGGTTGTGAGTAGCTCGCATTTTCCTATATTCCTGCGGATCTCTTGAAAGGACCGTCCCATGCCCAAGGATCTGCCGCTCAATTCGCTCGGCTTCCCGAAGCCGCCCTCCGAGACCCGTGTCGTCGTCGCCATGTCCGGTGGTGTCGACAGCTCGGTCGTGGCCGCACAGCTGGCCGAGGAAGGTTATGACGTGGTGGGGGTGACCCTGCAGCTCTACGATCACGGCGCGGCACTGGCCAAGAAGGGTGCGTGCTGCGCGGGCCAGGACATCCACGACGCGCGCCGCGTGGCCGAGGAGATGGGCTTTCCCCATTACGTGCTCGACTACGAGAACACCTTCCGCGAGGCGGTGATCGACGAGTTCGCCGACGCCTATCTGGGCGGCGCGACGCCGGTGCCCTGCATCCGCTGCAACGAGCGGGTGAAGTTCAAGGACCTCCTCGAGACCGCGAAGGATCTCGATGCCGATTGCATGGCGACGGGGCATTACATCCAGCGCAAGATGGGCGCGCAGGGGCCCGAGCTGCATTGCGCGGCCGATGCGAACCGCGACCAGAGCTATTTCCTGTTCTCGACCACGCCCGAGCAGCTGAGCTATTTGCGCTTCCCGCTTGGGCATCTGGCCTCGAAGGCCGAGACCCGCGCGCTCGCGGCGAAATACGGGCTGCCGGTGGCCGACAAGCCCGACAGTCAGGACATCTGCTTCGTGCCGAACGGCAATTACGCGAGCGTCATCGAGAAGCTGCGCCCCGGCGCGGCCGATCCCGGCGAGATCGTGGACATGGAGGGCAACGTGCTGGGCGAGCATCGCGGCGTGATCCATTACACGATCGGCCAGCGGCGCGGGCTTGGCATCGGCGGGCTCGAGGACCCGCTCTATGTGGTGAAGCTCGATCCCGAGAAACGCCAGGTCGTCGTCGGCCCCAAGGAGGCGCTCTCGACCCGGACGATCCCGGTGCGCGAGATCAACTGGCTCGGCGACGAGCCCTTCACCTCGCGTTCCGAATGGCACCTGAGCGTCAAGGTCCGCTCGACCCGCCCGCCGCGCGAGGCGATCATCCGTCCGCTCTCGGAAACCGAGGCCGAGGTGGAACTGGTCGTGCCAGAGGAAGGCGTCAGCCCCGGTCAGGCCTGCGTCTTCTACGCGCCCGAGGACAGCCGCATCTTCGGCGGTGGCTGGATCTACAAGAAATGATCTCGGCGCGGCCGACCCTCGGGGCTGGCCGCGTCACGCTGCGTTCCCGGGGATGCTCAGACCGGCACGTCGCTCAAGCTGACCTCGTGCTTGCCGGTCCGAGTCCTCACTTTCCCGCGGCGGCCTTCGCAATGGCCTCGCCCTCCTCTGTCGCACTGCGCACCGCGCGTTCCGCGATCCCCGTCACCGAGGTCGCCAGTTTCGAGCTTTCGGTGGCATAATCGCTCATCATGCGTTGCCAGAACTCACCCCAGAGGTTCATCGCCTGCATCGGATCGGCGGTATCCGCGAGCTCTCCGATCATCTCGCGATCACGCTCGAAACGGGTCTTGAGGAAATCGAGCACCTCGATGTTCTGCGCGATCAGGGCCTCCATCATGCGCAGCTGCGGGGCCATCATCGAACTGACATCCCCGACATTGGGGACCGGCATGCAACCCGCCATCCGCGTGCCGGGTGGGTTTTTCTTCGTCGCCATTACAGCCTCCATTCGAATTTCTTGAAGCTATCATCATTTCGTCGTTCGCCGCGTTGACATGGAGCAATAATGCCACCGAACCCGCAAGACGCAGCACGGGCGGGGCGATTTGGGCGAAAAATCGCCCGGAGCGTTTAATTTCCGTGCAGATGACGCAGATTGAAAGGCGATGAGCGACCCGATCCTGATCCCGCGCCCCGAAGGGCTCTACTGCCCGCAAGGCGATTTCTTCATCGACCCGAGCCGACCCGTCGCGCGCGCGCTGATCACGCATGGGCATGCCGATCACGCCCGCGCGGGCCACGGCGCGGTACTCGCGACCCGGCAGACGCTCGAGATCATGGCGATCCGCTATGGCGCGGATTTCGCGGGGCAGCGGCAGGCCTATGAGGCGCCCCTGCGGCTGGGCGAGGTGACGGTGAGTTTCCACCCCGCGGGCCATGTGCTCGGCTCGGCGCAGATCGCGGTGGAGGCGGGCGGACAGCGCATCGTCGCCTCAGGCGATTACGCGCGGGTCTCGAACCCGTCCTGCGCGCCCTTCGAGCCGGTCCCCTGCGACATCTTCATCTCCGAAGCCACCTTCGCGCTGCCGGTCTTCCGCCATCCCGACCCGGCGCAGGAGATGGAGAAGCTCCTGGCCTCGATGCGCGCCGCCCCCGAGCGCCCGCATCTGATCGGCGCCTATGCGCTGGGCAAGGCGCAACGGGTGATCATGCTGGCGCGCGAGGCGGGCTATGACGCGCCGATCTACATTCACGGCGCGCTGCAGAGACTTTGCGACTACCACATCGAGCAAGGCGTGCCCCTGGGCGAGCTGCGTCCTGCGACGATGGACAAGGCCGAGGCGGGGGGCTTGCGCGAGGCGCTGGTCATCGCGCCGCCCTCGGCTTTCGCCAGTCCCTGGGTGCAGCGCTTCGCCGATCCAGTGATCGGTTTCGCCTCGGGATGGATGCAGATCCGCGCCCGCGCGCGCCAGAGGGGCGTGGAATTGCCGCTGGTGATCTCGGACCATGTCGACTGGGAAGATCTCACCCGCACCGTCACCGAGATCGACCCGGCCGAACTCTGGATCACCCATGGCCGCGAAGAGGCGCTGATGCGATGGGCGGAGCTCGAAGGCCGCCGCGCCCGCCCGCTGCATCTCGTGGGCTATGAGGAGGAGCCGGAATGAGGGATTTCGCCCGCCTTCTCGAACGGCTCGCCTTCACGCCGGGGCGCAATGCCAAGCTCGATGCGCTGGCCGATTACCTGCGCCACGCCCCCGACCCCGAGCGCGGCTATGCGCTGGCGGCGCTGACCGGAGAGCTGGACCTGGGCCGCGCGCAACCCGCCGTCCTGCGCGCGATGGTCGGCGAGCGGGTCGATCCAGAGCTTTTCGCGCTCTCCTATGACTATGTCGGCGATCTGGCCGAGACGATCGCGCTGATCTGGCCGGGCGACGGAGAGCCGGGCGCGCTCGATCTGCCCCATGTCGTCGAGACCCTGCAGGACACGCCCAAGATCCGCACCGGCCCGGTGATCGCGGACTGGCTGGACCGGCTCGCACCGTCGGAACGCTATGCGCTCCTGAAGCTGGCGACGGGCGGGTTGCGGGTCGGCGTCTCGGCGCGGCTCGCGCGGATGGCGCTGGCGCGGCTCGGCGGCCCGTCGCTCGAGGAGATCGAGGAGATCTGGCACGGGCTCGCGCCGCCCTATCGCGCGCTTTTCGACTGGATCGAGGGCGGCGAGAAACCCGAACGCGCGGGGCTCGCGCCGTTTCGTCCCGTGATGCTCTCGACGCCGATCGACCGGGAGGGACTCGACGCGCTCGATCCCGCCGAATTCGCCGCCGAATGGAAATGGGACGGCATCCGGGTGCAGGCCGTGGCCGAGGGCGGCGAGCGGCGGCTCTATTCGCGCACCGGCGAGGATATCTCGGGGGCCTTTCCCGATATCGTCGCGCATATGGGGTTCGAGGGCGCGCTCGATGGCGAATTGCTCGTGCGGCGCGGCGACCAGGTGGCGCCCTTCGGCGATCTGCAGAAACGGCTGGGCCGGAAATCGCCGGGCAAGGCGCTGCTGGCCTCGCACCCGGCGGCGCTGCGGCTCTATGATGTCCTGCTCTGGGAGGACGAGGATCTGCGCGCCCTGCCCTTCGATACCCGCCGCGAGCGGCTCGAAGCGGCAGTGGCGGATCTGAACCCCGAGCGCTTCGACGTCTCGGAAGTCCTGCCCTTCGGCGCCTGGGACGATCTGGCCGCCCTGCGCGCGGCGCCGCCGCAGGTGGTGATCGAGGGGGTGATGCTCAAGCGCCGCGACACACCCTATATGGCGGGACGACCGAAGGGGCCGTGGTTCAAATGGAAGCGCGATCCGCGCCTGATCGACGCGGTGGTGCTCTATGCGCAGCGCGGCCACGGCAAGCGCTCGGGATTCTATTCCGATTTCACCTTCGGAGTGTGGGAGGACGAAGCGCTGGTGCCCGTGGGCAAGGCCTATTCCGGCTTCACCGACGAGGAACTGCGCCGCCTCGACCGGTTCGTGCGCAATCACACGGTCGACCGCTTCGGCCCGGTGCGCGCGCTCTCGCCCGCTCTGGTGGTCGAGGTGGCCTTCGAAGGCCTCAACCGCTCGACCCGGCACAAATCGGGGGTGGCGATGCGGTTTCCGCGGATCTCGCGGATCCGCTGGGACAAGCCCGCGGCGGAGGCCGACCGGATCGAGACCCTGCGCGAGATGCTGGACGGGGGCGAGGACTGAAAGGAGTGCGCGCCCTCAGCGCTCGAGTACATACGCCCCCGGAGCCTCGGCACACGCGCGGTATTTCCGTCCCTTGCCCATCGGCGGAGGTGCGATCTTCTCGCCCTCGCCGCGTTTCTCCAGCCATTTTGCCCAGCGGAGCCACCACGAGCCGGACCTGACCGGATTGGCCGCCGCCCAGTCCTCCGGGCCCGGATGGGTCATGCCGGGGCGATGCTCCATCAGCCGGTACTTTGCGCGCGGCTCATCGGGCGGCGAGACTATCCCGGTATTGTGCCCGCCCGAGACCAGCGCGAAGGTCACCTCGCCCGGCAGCGCCCAGGTGAGCTTGTAGACCGAATGCCACGGCGCAATGTGATCCGCCTCGGTCGCGACCGCGAAGACGGGCACCGAGATATCCTGCAGGAAGACCGGTGCCCCGCCCGCCTCCATCCGCCCCTCGGCGAGGTCGTTTTCAAGAAACATCCGGCGCAGATATTCGGAATGCATCCGATAGGGCATCCGCGTCGCGTCATGGCTCCACGACGCCATCGCGCCATCGGTCTCGCGCTCGCCCATCAGATAGGCGCGGACCATATGCGACCAGACGAGGTCCTTCGATTTCAGCATCGAGAAGGTGCCCGCCATCGCCGTCTTGTCGAGATAGCCCTCCTCCCACATCATGTCCTCGATCAGCGCAAGCTGATCCTCGTTGGTGAACAGGCTCAGCTCCCCGGCTTCGGTGAAATCGACCTGGGCGGCCAGCATCGTGATCGAGGCGAGGCGGTCATCGCCATCGCGCGCCATCGCGGCCGCCGCCACCGCCAGAAGCGTGCCGCCGAGGCAATAGCCGAGCCCGTGGATCTTCTGCGCGCCGGTGATCGCGCTCACCGCGTCGAGCGCCTCCATCACGCCGAGCTTGCGGTAATCGTCGAAACCGAGGCAGCGGTGGTCCTCGCCCGGGTTCTTCCACGAGATCGCGAAGACGGTGAATCCCTGCCCGACCAGCCAGCCGATCAGCGAGTTCGTCCGCTCGAGATCGAGGATGTAATATTTCATGATCCAGGCGGGCACGATCAGCAACGGCACAGGATGCACCCGATCGGTCGCGGGCGCATATTGGATCAGCTCGATCAGGTCGTTGCGAAACACCACCTTGCCCGGGGTCAGCGCCACGTCCCGTCCGGGGATCAGCGTCGGCTCGGGCTCCTCGCCTCCCTGCAGCAGCTTCGCCATATCTTCGGCGAAATAGCTCCAGCCGCGGATCAGGTTGGCCCCGTGTTCCTCCGTCGTTCGCGCCATCACCTGAGGATTGGTCGCGAGGAAGTTGCTCGGCGAGACCATGTCGAGCCATTGCCGCGCGAAGAATTCCATCATCTGTTCGTGCCGGTCCTCGACGCCGCGCACGCCGGTAGTGGCGTTGTGCCACCATTGCTGCGCGTGCAGGAAGCTCTGCGCATAGAACGCATAGGGAAAGCGCTCCCATTCGGGCGCCTTGAAGCGGCGATCCTGCGGCAACGGGTCGAGCGGGCGCGCGCCCGGATCGTCCTCGGCATGGGGCGTCATCGCGCGCATCAGATGCGTCGCTTTGCGCGCGGCCTTCCAGGCGAGCTCGGCCTGCTTGCCGGGGCTGAGCGCCAGATGCGCCGCCCAGTCGGCCCAGGCGAGCCCGAGCGCAACCGGCGAGAGCCCACCCTCGGCGCGTCCAAGGACGGCATGCGAGATCCGGTCGAGCCGCTCGAACGCGGCCACCGCGGCATCGCGTGCCTCATCCGCGTCCGGCGCCCCGGGCGCAGCTCCGGAACAGTCCCGACTTGCGATATGTCCGTCCGCCATCGTTTCTCCCCTCGATGCCCCGAGAACCCCGGATTGCTGCCGCTCTCGCGCGGTCCCTATGCTCGCATATCCGTGCGAAACTCCGATGAAACCGGCGCAGCCGCCCCATATCTGCATATCTTACGGCAAAAGCGCCCCTCTTCACATCGCCGCGAGAGAGAAGAAAGTTCGGAACCGATGCCTTCATGCAGCAGTTCGACCCTCAGACATGGCGCAGACGGAAAAGGAAACCTTGCGATGATCAGGCCCGGATCCTCGAAACCGCCTTCCCACCGCGCGACCCGGCTCTCTCTCACGGGGCGCGCGCGCGGGGCTTCGGGCGGCAAGGGACCTCTCTGACCCATCCCGACGCGGCCATGCGTCTGTGCAGATACGGTTGGTCGGGTGTTCTCTCTCCCTTCCCCTCACCCCGGCCCGACCTGCCGTTTCCGCCTGCTTCCGGACCTTTTTCGGTTCTGTCTCTCGGTCCGGAAGCTGGGTTTCACTCCCAACTCCCCGCCCCCTTTCAAGGGGCGGGGTTTTGTCTGTCGCGCCCCCGGCCCCGCACCCGCGAGAACGACGACACCACGGGGATGACAGGCGGCGTTTTCGTTCTAGCTATCCCCGGTCATGCTGAACCGGATCCGTGAGAATATCCTGCCCCTGACGGTGGCGCTCGCCTTCCTGATGGAACTGATCGACGCCACCGTGCTCGCGACGGCGATCCCGGTCGTCGCGCGCGATCTTGGTGTGCCGGTGCTGTCGCTGAAGATGGCGATGGCGACCTATCTGATCTCGCTCGCGGCGCTCGTGCCGATCTCGGGCTGGATCGCCGACCGGTTCGGGGCACGGCGGATCTTCGTGCTCGCGATGGCGATCTTTCTCGTGGCTTCGCTGCTCTGCGCGGTGCAGACGACCCTCACGGGGCTGGTGCTCGCCCGCGCGCTCCAGGGCGTGGGGGCCGCGATGATGTCGCCGGTGGGGCGGCTGATCGTGCTGCGCAATACCGAGAAATCCGAGATGACGCGCGCCATGGTCTATGTGATCATGCCGGCGCTGATAGGCCCCGCGATCGGCCCCTTCGTCGGCGCCACGGTCACCACCTTCTTCGGCTGGCGCGCGATCTTCCTGATGAACCTGCCCTTCGGCGCGCTGGCGATCTGGCTGACCTTCCGCAACATGCCGAAAGAGGGGCCGACCGAGGCCAAGCCCTTCGACCTGCCGGGGTTCCTGCTCTCGGCGCTCGGGCTCGCCGCGGCCATGACCGGCTTCTCGGCGCTTGGCGAGCATATCCTGCCCTGGCAGCTCGCCGCGGCGCTGAGCCTCGGCGGCCTCGGACTTCTCGCGGCCTATTGGGTCCATGCGGGCAAGCGCCGCGACCCGCTGCTCGACCCGCGCCTGTTTCGCCATCGGACCTTCGACGTCAGCGTCACGGGTGGGCTGATCTTCCGGCTCTCGAACGGGGCGATCTCGCTCTTGCTGCCGCTCTTCTTCCAGCTCGGGCTCGGGGCCACGGTGATGCTCTCGGGCGCGCTTACCGGGCTCAACGCAGTAGGGGCGGTCGCGATGCGCGGCCTGGCGCCGCGGATGCTCGACCGGTTCGGCTTCAAATGGGTGATGGTGAGCGCGGCGCTGCTGCGCGGGATCACGATCTTCGGCTTCGCCACGGTCACCAGCCTCACCGACTGGCAGCTCGTGCCGCTCCTGCTGATCGGTGGCGCGGCGCAATCGGTGGTCTTCACCGCCGTCAACTCGATCGCCTTCGCCGATCTCGAGGGGCACGAGATGAGCGCGGGCACGGCCTTCACGGCGATGAGCCGGCAGGTCTCGCTCGCGCTCGGGATCGCGCTGGCGGGTGTGGTGCTCGAACTGACGGCCGGGGCCGCCGCGACGACCGCCGGGACCGAGATGATGCCGGTCGGCGCGTTCCTGGCCAGCTTCCTCATCGCCGGGCTCACCGGCCCGCTCTCGGCGCTCTATTTCCTGCGCCTGCGTCCCGGAGATGCCGACGCGTTGCGGCGCAAGCGCCGTCCCGTCGAGGGGATCGGCAGCTCGCGCGAGCCCTACCGCCCGCCGCAGCCCGCCCCTTCGCAACCCACCTGTCCCGGGGCCATACGGCCTGCGAGGCGGGACGCCGCGGAATAGGGACGAAATCGGGGGATGCAGGCGCGTGCGGGCCGGTGTAGCGTGGCGCCATGCTCAAGCTCGACCCTCGCGATATCGAAATCCTGCGCGTGCTGGCCCGCGAAGGCCGGATCACGAAAGCGGCGCTGGCAGAGAAGATCAACCTCTCGCCCACCCCCGCCTGGGAACGGCTGAAGAAACTGGAAAAGGCCGGGCTGATCTCGGGTTACCGTGCGGAGTTCAACCTGCGCAAACTCGGGCCGCATGTGACGCTTTTCGTCGCGGCCGAGCTTTCCGATCACACCGCGGCCAGTTTCCAGACCTTCGAGCGCTCGCTCGATCAGCATCCCGAGGTGGTGGGCTGCTGGGCGCTCGGCGGCGGGTTCGATTACCTGATGCAGATCGTCACCCGCGACATCGACGCCTATCAGCGGCTCATCGACTCGATGCTCGATGCGCGGATCGGGATCGCGCGCTATTTCACCTATATCGTGACGAAAGAGGTGAAATCGGCAGCCATGCCGCCCTTCGAGATGCTGGCAGGCCATTTGGACTAGAGCCCCCCGGAATTTCAGCCCGGATCGCGGCGGGCGGCAGGCCATTTGGACCGAACCTTTGCGCGCGCGGTGCGAGGATGGCGGTATCAAGGAGGTCCGTCCCATGCTCGATACCGCACTCTCCGCCCGCCCCGACATCTCCGACAAGCGCCTGCTGCGCTGCTTTTCCTATGTGAACGGCCGCTGGATCGCCGGCGACGACCGCGCGATCATTCCCGTCACCAACCCCGCCAATGGCGAGCGTCTGGGCGACGTCACCGCGCTCGGCCGGGCCCAGTCGCGCGCCGCGATCGACGCCGCGCAGACCGCCTTCGCGCAGTGGTCGATGACCTTGCCGCAAGAGCGCTCGACCCTGCTGCGCCGCTGGTTCGATCTGGTGATGGACGCCCGCGACGATCTGGCGCGGATCATGGTGCTCGAACAGGGCAAGCCGCTGTCGGAGGCGCGCGGAGAGATCGACTATGCCGCGAGCTTCATCGAATATTACGCCGAGGAGGCCAAGCGTCCCAATATCGAGGGCGTCACCTCGCACCTGCCCGATGCCGAGGTCGAGCTGTGGCTCGAACCTGTCGGCGTGGTGGGGCTGATCACGCCCTGGAACTTCCCCTCGGCGATGCTGACGCGCAAGGCGGCGGCCGCCCTCGCCGCGGGCTGTACGGTGCTCGCGCATCCCTCCCATGAGACGCCCTTCTCGGCGCTCGCGCTGGCGGAGCTGGCCGAACGCGCAGGGCTGCCGCCGGGCGTCTTCAACGTGCTCACCGGTCACGCGCCGGAAATCGTCGAGCCGTGGACCGAAGATCCCCGGGTGCGCGCGCTCTCCTTCACCGGCTCGACCGAGGTGGGCCGCCTGCTCTATCGCCAGTCCGCCCGGACCGTGAAGCGGCTCGTTCTCGAACTGGGCGGCCACGCCCCCGTCATCGTGTTTCGCGGCGCCGACCTCGACCGCGCGGTGGCCGAGACGATCAAGGCGAAATTCGCAACCTCCGGTCAGGATTGTCTCGGCGCGAACCGCATCTATGTCGAGCGGCCCGTCTACGAGGAGTTCTGCCGCCGTTTCATCGAGGCGACGCAGGCGCTCGGTGTCGGTGCGGGGCTCGAGGATCCCGATATCGGTCCGCTGATGAATGAAGGCGCCGTGGCCAAGCAGGAAGAGCATGTGGCCGATGCGCTGGCAAAGGGCGCAAGGCTCGCCTGCGGCGGCAAGCGACTCGATCGCGGACCGCTCTTCTTCGCGCCGACCGTGCTGACCGATGTCCCCGACGACGCCAAGATCATGCGCGAGGAAACCTTCGGCCCCGTCGCGCCGATCACCGTCTTCGACACCGAAGAGGAGGTCTTCGCCCGCGCCAATGCGACCGAATACGGGCTCGTCGCCTATGTGCACAGCCAGAACCCCAAGCGCATCTACCGCGCCACCCGCGCGCTGCAATTCGGCATGGTCGCGGTCAACCGCACCAAGGTCACCGGCGCGCCGATCCCCTTCGGCGGTATGAAGCAATCGGGGCTCGGCCGCGAGGGCTCGCGCCGCGGAATGGAAGAATTCATGGAAATCAAGTATGTCTGCCGCGACTGGGCATGACAGGGAAAGGAGACCAGATGCTGACCAATGACCAACTCGACAAGTGGGATCGCGAGAGCTTTTTCCACCCCTCGACCCATCTTGCCCAGCACGCGCGCGGCGAGAGCCCGAACCGGATCGTGACCGGCGGTCAGGGCGTGTTCATCGAGGACCGGGATGGCAACAAGCTGCTCGACGCCTTCGCGGGGCTCTATTGCGTGAATGTGGGCTATGGCCGCACCGAGATCGCGGATGCCATCGCCGAGCAGGCGAAGGAACTGGCCTATTACCACGCCTATGTCGGCCACGGCACCGAGGCCTCGATCACGCTCGCCCATATGGTGCTTGAACGCGCGCCCGATCACATGTCGAAGGTCTATTTCGGCCTGTCGGGCTCGGATGCGAACGAGACCAACATCAAGCTGGTCTGGTATTACAACAACATCCTGAACCGGCCCGAGAAGAAGAAGATCATCTCGCGCTGGCGCGGCTATCACGGCTCGGGGCTGATGACCGGCTCGCTGACGGGGCTGGAACTGTTCCACAAGAAATTCGACCTGCCGCTGAGCCAGGTGATCCATACCGAGGCCCCCTATTACTTCCGTCGCCCCGATGCGGCGATGTCGGAAGAGGCCTTCACCGCCTATTGCGCGAGCGAGCTGGAGCAGCTGATCGAACGCGAGGGCCCCGACACCATCGCCGCCTTCATCGGTGAGCCGGTTCTGGGCACCGGCGGCATCGTGCCCCCGCCGAAAGGCTATTGGGAGGCGATCCAGAGGGTTCTGGCCAAATACGACATCCTGCTGATCGCCGATGAGGTCGTCACCGGTTTCGGGCGTCTCGGGAGTATGTTCGGCTCGGATCACTACGGCATGAAGCCTGACCTGATCACCATCGCGAAGGGCCTGACCTCGGCCTATGCGCCGCTTTCGGGCACGATCGTGAGCGACAAGATGTGGAAGGTGCTCGAGCAAGGCACGGACGAGAACGGCCCGATCGGCCATGGCTGGACCTATTCGGCCCACCCGATCGGCGCGGCGGCCGGTGTCGCGAACCTCGAACTGATCGACAAGCTGGGACTGGTCGCGAATGCCGGGATGGTCGGGAAATATCTCAACGACCAGATGCGCGCCGCGATCGGCGAACACGCCAATGTCGGCGATATCCGTGGCGAGGGGATGCTCTGCGCGGTGGAATTCGTGAAGGATCGCGACGCCCGGACCTTCTTCGAGGCCTCCGAGAAAGTCGGCGCGAAGCTCGCGCGCGCGCTGGTCGAGCGCGGCGTGATCGGGCGCGCGATGCCGCAGGGCGACATCCTGGGCTTCGCCCCGCCGCTCTGCCTGACCAAGGACGAGGCCGACCGGATCGTCGCGGTCACCGCCGATGCGGTGAAGGCCACGCTCGGGTGATAGCGGTCAGGGCCCGTCCGCAGCGGCGGGCCCTGTCTCACCCGTTCTTTTCGAGAAATCCTAGAACCGACCGGGCCGCGCGTTCCCCCGGAGACGCCCCGCCTTCGCCGAGCCGGCGCATCGTCTCCTCCATCGCCGCGATCTGTTCCGCGCGTACCGAGGGCGTCTCGAGGATTTCCAGCATCTTTCCGGAAATCTCGCGCGGCTTGCAGTCGGGGCCGAGGAATTCGGGCACCGCGCGGGTCTCGGAGACGAGGTTCACCAGCGTCACCGTGTCGATCCGCAGCATCCGCCAGATCAGGTGCCAGGTGAGGAAACTGGCGTCATAGGCGATCACCATGGGCACCCGGTTCGCGGCGAGTTCTAGGCTCACCGTGCCCGACGCCGCCAGCGCGATATCGGCGGCCGCGAAGGCTGCGCGCTTGTCCTCGGCGCTCTCCACGACGATCGGGGGCACCGGCCAGCGCGCGGTCATCTCGCGCACCATGCCTGCCACCCCGCGCACCGTGGGCAGCACCACCCGCAGACCCGGTTCGCGGTCGCGCAGCTGCATCAGCGCCTCGTCGAAGCGCGGCCCGAGCCGTTTCACCTCGCCCCGGCGCGAGCCCGGCAGGCAGAGCGCGAGCGGTTGCTCGGCGTCGATCATGTGGATCTCGCGGAAGGCCGCAGCCTCGGCCGCACCCGCACGCGGCTCGGCCACGACCGGATGGCCCACGAAATCACAGCTCATACCCGCCGCTTCCATGTAGGGCGGCTCGAAGGGCAAGAGCGCGAGCACATGATCGACGACCTGCGCCATCTTCTGCGCGCGCCCCGGACGCCATGCCCAGACCGAGGGCGCGACGTAATGGATCACCTTGAGATCGGGGCGCTTCTGCTTCGCGAGTCGCGCGACCCGCAGGCAGAAATCCGGACTGTCGATGGTGATGAGCGCATCGGGGGCCATCGCCACCACGGCCTCGGCGGTCTCGGCGATGCGGCGTTTCAGGTGGCGGTATTTCGGCAGGACCTCCATGATCCCCATGACCGAGAGCTCTTCCATCGGAAAGCGGCTCTGCAGGCCTTTCGTCTCCATCTCGGGCCCGCCGATGCCCTGCCACTCGATCCCCGGCGCCAATGTCTCGAGCCCCGCCATCAGGGCGCCGCCGAGCTTGTCGCCCGAGGCTTCGCCCGCGATGACGAAGACCCTCATGGCACCCTCGCCCAGAGAAAGAGCCCCGCTGACTCGGCGGCCGCGATCACGGCCGCACGGTCAAGGAGCATCACACCGCCCGCCTCGAAGGCGATCCCGGCAAGCCCGGCGGCGGCGGCATTCTCGACGGTCGTCACGCCGATCGCGGGCAGATCGACACGGCGATCCTGACCGGGTTTCGGCGCCTTGTAGAAGACCCCTTTCAACCCGTTAAGATCGCGGCGCAAACCCTTGTGGTGGCGCACGAAATCGAGCATCGCATCGGTTCCCGGAACGGTCTCGACAGCAAGGCAGAGCCCGCGCGCAACCACCGCGCCCTGCCCGATATCCGACGCGCCAAGGGCCGCGACGATCTCGGCGCCGCGCTCGGCATCGGCCTGCTCGACCACACCGGGCGCACCGCAAAGCACGCCCTCGTCGGGCACCAGATCGGGGGCGATCTCATGCGCGCCCACGACCTCGAATTCCCATTCCTCGAAGACCTCGATCACCGCGCGCAGCGTCGCATCATCGCCCGCCTGCATCGCCATCGCGAGCCGGGGAACGAGTTGGGCCGAGCGCGGGTCGAACTGTTCGGGGTCGATGGCCGGGCGCTGCATCGCGCCTGCGAAAACCACCCGGCGGATGCCGCGATCGGTCAGCTCGTCGAGAAACGGCACCAGCCGCTCGATCCGGAAGCGCAGATGCTCGCCCGTCAGATCGCAGGGCGCGCCGATCATCTCGCAGACGAGAAGCCCCGGGGCCGCCTCGGCCACGATCGCGGGAAGACGGCCGGAGCCGGCGATCAGCGCGGTATCCGTCGCTCCGCTCATTTGCCCGGCGTCAGGAAGCTGCGGTCCGAGGGACCGAGGATGAAATCGAGCACCTCGCGGACGAGGTCGGATTCGACGCCCGCCTCGGAGAGCTGGCGCGCGCTGTCGCGGAAGCTGCCCTGCCCGAGGACGCCGAGCGCGTCGCGCAGCGCCGCGATCTCGTCGCGCGACGTGCCGCGGCGTTTCAGCCCCACGAGATTGAGCCCTTCGAGCTGTGCCCGCGGGCCTGCGACCAGCGCATGCGGGATCACGTCGGCAGTGACCATCGAAAGCGCCCCGATGATCGCGCCGCGCCCGAGCCGGACGAACTGGTGCACGCCCGAGAGCCCGCCCACGATCACGTCATCCTCGATCACGCAATGGCCCGCCACGGCGACCGAATTCACCAGGATCACGCGGTCGCCGATCCGGCAGTCATGCGCGACATGACACGAGGACATGAACAGCCCGTCATCGCCGACCTCGGTGATCCCGCCACCGCCCTCGGTGCCGGAATTCATCGTGACATATTCGCGGATCCGGTTGCGCTTGCCGATCACCAGCCGGGTCTTCTCGCCGCGGAATTTCAGGTCCTGCGGGATCTGGCCGAGCGAGGCGAAGGGAAAGACGCGCGTCTCTTCGCCGATCTCGGTCGCGCCCTGCACCACGACATGGCTTTGCAGCTCCACGGCGCGGCCCAGAACCACCTCGGATCCGATCACGCAGAACGGCCCGACGCGGCAATCGGGACCGATCACCGCCCCGTCTTCGATCACCGTCGAAGGGTGAACCTGCGCGCTCGGATGGATGCTCATCGCGCTCAGCCCTTGATATCCATCATCGCCATGAACTCGGCCTCGCAGGCCAGTTCGCCATCGACCTCGGCACGGCCCTTGAACTTCCAGACCTTTCCGCCGCCCCGCAGCACCGTCACATGCATCTCCAGCACGTCTCCCGGGACCACCTTGCGCCGGAACTTGCACTTGTCGATCGCCATGAAATAGGTGCCGAGCTCCTTGTCGATCGTGTTGGTCGTGATGCCGACGACGACCGCCGAGGTCTGCGCCATCGCCTCGACGATGGTCACGCCGGGCATGATCGGCTCGTCCGGGAAATGGCCCTGGAAATGCGGTTCGTTGCAGGTGACGTTCTTGATGCCGACCGCGCCCTTCATCGGGACGATATCGCGCACCTTGTCGATCAGCAGGAACGGGTAGCGATGCGGGATGATCCGCTTGATGAGCGAGAGATCGGCTTCGGTATAGGGGGCGGGTTCGGTCATCGGATGTCCTCGTCTTCAGGCGGCGACAGGCGCGGCCCGCTTCTCTTTTGGTTATGTTGCTAGCAATGGATCGGGCGCTTGGCAAGGAGCGCGGCGGCGCGCAAGTTCAGTTGGCGGAGCCGCTCTCATCGGGCATCGGAAGGCCGAGCGGCAGGGCGGGTTGCGGCGGCGCGCCGCCCTTGAGGACCGGATCGGCGCCGGTTTCGGCTTTCTTGTTGGCGCTGTCATCGACATAGACCCTGCCCTGATCGGGCGCCGTGTCGGCGGAGGGCCCGTCTGGCTGCGCGGCCGTGCCAGGATCGGTCGTCGGCGCCGGAACTTCTGCGGGCACCCGTCCCGCTCCGTCGCCGATCTCCTTGTCCACGCGCTTGCCGAGTTCCTCGGTGACGTCGGCTTCGGCGAGACCGCGGATAATGACCCGCGAATCCAGCACAACGGTCGCCCCGCGCGTCTGCAGCACCTCGTCGAGAAGCGGCATCACGGTGCGCACGAAGGTCTGGCGCTCGTCGTTCAGTTGGCGCTGGATCGCGTCGGCCTTCGCCTTCTGCGCGGTGCGGATCTCGGTCGCGCGCTTGTCGAAGGCAGTCGCCGCCGCCTGGAAATCGGCCGGAGCCATCTTCGAGCGGCGTTCGGTCAGGTCGCGCTCCTCCGCCTCGAGTTGCCCGGCAATACGGTTGTTCTCGGTGCGCAGAGCCGCCGAGGCATTCTCGATCTCGTCATTGACGCGCTTGCCCCAGAGCGAGTTCTCGTAGAGCCGTTCCCAATCCAGCGTGAGGACGGGGCTACGCTCGGCACTCTGGGGCGCGGCGGCGGTCTGTGCCCCCGCCGCGAGCCCCGAGACCGCCAGCGCGACCCCGGTCAGAGCCGCCGCTATTCCCCGGACGATCGGGCGCATCTCAGAACTGGGTCGAGAGCGTCAGATCGAAGTTCTGGGTCCGGTCATAGTCTTCCTTCTTGATCGCGCGCGAGAAGTTCAGGCGCAGCGGACCGATGCCGGAATCCCAGAAGATCGAGACGCCGACCGCGGAGCGGATATGCATCGAGTCATCGACCGTCGCGGAAGTGCCGGAGGTGTTGTCGAGCCCCCAGACCGAGCCGACATCCCAGAACAGGCCGCCGGTGATGCCGTATTCCTCGGGCAGACCGATCGGGAATTGCGCCTCGACCTTGCCGGCCCAGTAGTAATTGCCGCCGAGCGCGTCATTGTTGGGTGCCGAGCCGTCGCGCGGCCCGATGCCGTAGCTCTCGAAGCCCCGGATCTGGTTGCCGTTGTAGCGCTGCAGGATCGTCGTGCCGCCCGTCGCATGCACCGCGCCGCCCTCGAGCGAGGCCCGCAGCGTGACCTCTTCGTTGAAGACCTTGCGCTCGCCCTGGATCTTCGCCGAGGTCGTGCCGCCGGTGACGTCGCCGCCCAGACCCCAGAAATCCTGCGACAGGCTGAATTTCCAGTTGAAGCGCGGGTCGATCTGCTCGAGCGAGGTGTCGTAGCTGTAGGTGTAGCCGACGCCGGAATAGCGCTGCGTGCCTTTGGTCGCTTCCTCGTCCTTCAGGATCTGCGAGGAATCCGCCGACACGTTGCTGAGCGTGTCCTCGCCGACCTTGTAGCGCACCTGCAGGCGGCCACGCTCGGAGACGGGGAATTCGAAGGCGGGCGAGAGGTTGATCCGCCGCGTGTCGAAATTCTGGTTCGTCGCCGAGCTCGAGGTGAAATAGCCCGCGCCGAAGCTGAAGCTGACGTCACGCCCGAGGAACCGCGGCTCGACGAAGCGGAAGCTCGAATTGTTGTTGTCCTTGGTCGTCCCGAGCGAAAGGCCCAGATACTGACCGCGGCCGAGGAAGTTCTTCTCGTCGAGCGAGGCGTTGAAGCCCACGCCATCGGTCTTGGAATAGGACGCACCGAAGCCCAGCGAGCCGGTTGGCTGCTCCTCGACATTGACGTCGACGACCACCTGGTCGGGGCCCGAGCCCTGCTTGGTGTTCACATCGACCGTCTTGAAGAAGCCGAGCGCACGCACGCGATCGGTGGCGTTCTTGACCTCGCGCGGGTTGTAGGGGTCGCCTTCGACCGTCTTGAATTCACGCCGGATCACCCGGTCGAGCGTCGCGGTATTGCCCTCGATGTCGATGCGCTGCACGAAGACGCGCGGTCCGCGCACCAGCGCAAAATCGACATTGACCGCCTGCGTGCGCTGGTCCTGCGTCACGCGCGGCTCGACGCGCAGGAACTGCACGCCCTGCTTGATGCCGAGCTGTTCCATCCGGGTCACGGCAAGCTCGATCGCCTGGGGCGAATAGGTCTGGCCGGGACGGATCCGGGCGAGCTTTTCGTATTCGGAGGTATCGAGACCGTCGATCTCAGAGGTGGTGGAGACGTTGTTGAAGTGGAATTTCTGCCCTTCGACAACGTTGAAGGTCATGTAGAAGGCGTCGCGCTGGCGGGTCATCTGCGAGGAGACGCCGCGCACATCGACATCCATGTAGCCGCGCGAGCGATAGAAATCGATCAGCTTCTGCCGGTCCACCGAAACCCGGTTCGGGTTGAACGTGTCGTTCTTCACGAAGGTGCGGAAGATCCCCGCCTGTTTCGTCGCGAGCACCTGGCGCAGGCGCCGGTCCGAGAAGGAGCGGTTGCCGGTGAAGGTGATGCGCTCGACCGAGGTGACCTTGCCTTCCTTGATCTCGAAGGCGACGTCGACGCGGTTGCCCGAGCGACGGATCACCTTGGGCGTCACGCGCGCCGCCATCCGGCCGTCATCGGCATAGGCCTGCACCAGACGCTGCGCGTCGGCCTCGACCTCGGCGGGGTTGAACACGCGGTTCGAGCGGGTCTGGATCACCTTCGAGAGAACCGCGTCCTTGACGATCCGGTTGCCCTCGAAATTGATGACGTTGACGGTGGGATATTCCTGCACCGTGATCTGGAGCGTGTTGCCGCGCGGGGTGAGCGACACGCTCTCGAACAGGCCCGAACCGGTCAGGCGCTGATAGGCCGCGTTGAGATCGGCAGCGGTCACCGGAGTGTTGCGGGCGATTCTGGCATAGGACAGGATCGTCGCCGGTTCGATCCGCTCATTGCCGACGATCTCGACGCGCGAGAAGCTGTATTGCTGGGCCTGAGCGATCACCGGAACGGCGACACATGTCATGGCCACCGCTGGAAACACCACGCTGGCACGCAGGGCCTTTCGCGTCGCGCAGATCCTCAGAACCGAATGCAAGCCGTTCGCCATTGCCCTCTCCCGCCGGAAGTTATCATTCCCTTGCTAGCTGAGTACCGAAGCGGGCTAGCCTTGTCAAAGCCGCGATGCCTCAGTTGCCGCACGATCAGGCGAAGGGCGATATCAAAACTGGAAGGCGTGCCCGGAAGGCATCAGGTAGGGTGTCAAATCCGGTGAAACTGAACCGGTTCGGGCGCGAAAATCTCGATCAGCTGGATCCCGATCAGGCCGGCCCCCATGAGTGCCACCAGGACGGCCGCGACGAAAAGCAGACGATCACCGACGATCTCGACGAAAGGTCGAAGCTCTTCGTAGCGCTGGACGATGATCGTGGTCATGGGCCTCTCCTTGCCGCACCAAGCCACGCGGCGAAGCGACCCTACCCCCGCAACGTGACGGGAATTGGCGGCAAATGTGGCAAGAACGTGGCGCGCCTGCCGCGCAGGATGCGTCCTCAGCAGGTGATGTCGTTCCAGAGCCCGAACAGCATCAGCGTGAGCACCAGAGCCAGCCCCACCGACATGAACATGTTCATCAATCGATCCGAGGGCGGCTTGCCCGCCACCGCCTCGTAGAGATGGAACATCAGATGCCCGCCATCGAGCACCGGGATCGGGAAGAGGTTGAGAAACCCGACCGCCGTCGAGAGCACCGCAATGAACCAGATGAACTCCAGCGGGCCGGATTTCGCCGCCGCCCCCGAGGTTTCCGCGATGCGCAGCGCCCCGGAGAGATTGCAGCTCGAGATCTTCTGCGCGATCATCGCCTTGATGCCCGACAGCGACTGGGTGATGATCGTCCAGGTCTGGGTCACGCCGCCGGTGACGGCGTCGATCACGCCGACCGGTTTGGTGGTCGGCTCGAACATGAAGCTTCCCGTCGCCCCGAGCAGGTAACGCGTCTCGAACTGTCCCCCGCCAAGCGGAATATCGGTGCGCCGCGGTGCGAGCGAGACCGTGAATTCCTCGGGCGACGCGCCCTTCGCTTCGGGCCGCCAGATATCCAGCGAGATCGGGGCGCCTTCGCTCTTCTTCACCGCCTGCTGAAGATCGAGGAACCGCCAGGCCGGCTGACCCTCGATCGCGGTCACGACGTCACCGGCCTGGAGCCCGGCGTCATAGGCGGCCGATCCCGGCTGCACCCCGGAAAAGCGCGCCGGGAAAAGCTGAGGCCCCGCGACGGTCATCTCGCGATCGCCACGCTTGACGGTATAGCTGAGTTCGGGGGCGGAGGGCAGTTTCTCGAGAATGCTCCCCAGGGCCTGGTAATCGGGCGTGGGCATCCCGTCCACGGCTTCGATCACGTCGCCCTTCTGCAGCCCGCCCGGCCCCTGCGGCAGAGCGACGACCGTGTCGATCTGGGGGGTGTTGGTCGCCTGCCCGGTCCAGATCGAGAGACCGGCGATCACGAAGATCGACAGGATGAAGTTGAAGACCGGCCCCGCGGCCACGGTCGCGGCGCGCGCCCAGAGCGGTGCGCCATGCATCGTGTGGCGGCGCTCCTCGGGCGAGAGCTGCGCCATCTCCTCCTCATCCGCGCCCGCCGAGGCCGCGTTCGCGTCGCCGAGGAACTTCACATAGCCCCCGAGCGGAATGGCGGCGATCTGCCAGCGCGTGCCGTGCCGGTCTACGCGGCTGATCAGTTTCGGACCGAACCCGAGCGAGAAGACCTCTGCCTTGATCCCCGAAATCCGCCCGATGATGTAATGCCCATATTCATGGACCGCGACGATGATCGACAGCGCCACCACGAAGGCGATGGCCGAATAGAGAAGATTGCCGAATTGGGGCAGCAGGTCCAAGACTCAGATCCTTCCTTGCTCGCAAATCGCCGAGGCACGCGCGCGCGCCTCGGCATCGCAGTCCAGAACCATATCGAGATTGTGGGCGTCTTTTCCAAGACCGTCGCGGGCAGACATCTCGCTCAGCACCGCCTCGACGAGCCGTGCCATGTCGAGAAAACCGATGCGTTTCTCGAGGAACAGATCGAGCGCGCGCTCCTTGGCCGCATTGAACACCGCCCCCGCGAGCCCGCCGATCTCCATCACCTCGCGCGCAAGCCGCAAGGCGGGAAAGCGCTCGGGATCGGGGGCGCGGAAGTCGAGCGATCCGATCGCGGCGAGATCGAGCTTGGCGACGGGCAGCGGCATCCGTTCGGGCCAGTTGAGCGCATAGCCGATCGCGTGACGCATATCGGGCACGCCCATATGCGCCATCAGCCCGCCATCGTGGAAGCCCACCAGAGAATGAACGATGGATTGCGGATGCACGAGCACCTCGATCGCCTCGGGTGCGAAACCGAAAAACTCTTTTGCTTCTATGACTTCGAGCGCCTTGTTGAACATCGACGCGCTGTCGATGGTGATCCGCTGGCCCATGTTCCAGTTGGGGTGGTTCGAGGCTTCCTCCACCGTCGCGCGGGCGAGCCGCTCGAGCGGCCAGTCGCGAAACGCGCCACCCGAGGCGGTGATGATCACCCGCTCGACGGCCGAGATTTCCTCGCCCACCAGGCCTTGGAAGATCGCCGAATGCTCGCTGTCCACGGGCAGGATCGTGGCGCCATGCGCCCGCGCCTCGGCCATCAGGAGCGGACCGGCCGTGACAAGGGATTCCTTGTTCGCGAGCGCCAGCACCGACCCTTGCGAGAGCGCGGCAAAACCCGGTGCGAGCCCCGCCGCGCCGACGATCGCCGACATCACCCAATCCGCGGGCCGGTGCGCGGCCTCGATGAGCGCAT
The DNA here is from genome assembly GCF_000737065.1 of Thioclava atlantica. GTDB lineage: Bacteria > Pseudomonadota > Alphaproteobacteria > Rhodobacterales > Rhodobacteraceae > Thioclava > Thioclava atlantica. The sequence continues at coordinate 68,231 of NZ_AQRC01000005.1, forward strand.
GGGGGCCGGCCGCCGCCTCGACGCCCGAACCCGCCAGCGCCGCGCGCAGAGCGGGAAGGCAGTCCTCGAACGCGGTGACCGCCAGATCGGCGCGAAGGGCGCGCGCCTGTTGCGCAAGCCGCGCCACGTTGCGCCCGCCGCTCAGCGCCACCACGTCATAGGCCGCCGGCCCACCCTGCGCCATCAGCAGGTCAAAGGTGCTTTCCCCGATCGAGCCGGTCGCTCCGAACACCGAGATCTTGCGCATCGCTCAGCCTTCCGTCAGCGGCAGGGTCATGACCTGCGAGATCAGCATCAGAAAGAGAACCGCGCCGGTCAGGGCGTCGAACCGGTCGAGCACACCGCCATGGCCGGGGATCAGCGAGGAGCTGTCCTTCACCCCGGTCGAGCGCTTGAGCGCGCTCTCGGCGATGTCGCCGAGCTGCCCCGCGAAGGCCAGAAGCGGCGAGAGCCAGATCATCGACAGCCCCCCGCCCATCTGCGCGAAGATGAAGCCCACCAAAGCGGCGCCGACCCAGCCCGCGACCGTCCCGGACCATGTCTTCTTCGGGCTCACCCGCGGCCAGAATTTCGGCCCGCCCAGCGTGCGCCCGACGAAATAGCCAGAAATGTCCGAAATGACGACCACCGCGACGATCCAGGTGATCGCGCCGAGCCCCGCACCTTCGCGCAGTGCGACGAGCCCGTAGCCCGTCAGCATGATCGCGATCGAATAGGCCGCCGCGACCGTGCGGCGACCGGGCGCCACGATCGCCGCGACGATCGGCACGACCAGCAGGTAGAGCAGGCCGAGCGGTTCGTGGATGACGAAGACGAAGGCGAGGATCACCGCCGCGACGAGCCCGAGACCGACGGCCTTTCCGGGGCGCGTCGGCGCCAGCATCATCAGCAATTCCCAGACCATCAGCCCGGTGACGAGAACCGAGAGCGCGGCGAAGACCGCCCCGCCCCACCAGATCGCCGCCACGCCGACCGCGATCATCGCAAGCCCCGAGGCCAGTCGCGGGACGAGATCGCCCCATTTGCCCGAGCGGGAGGCCCCGCTCACGAGGCAACCCCGCCGAAGCGCCGTTCGCGCGCGCCGAAGCGCGCGAGGATATCGGCCAGTTCCCCGGGCGTGAAATCGGGCCAGAGCGTCGGGGTGAATTCGTATTCGGAATAGGCCGCCTGCCAGGACAGGAAATTCGAGATCCTCGTCTCGCCGCTGGTGCGGATCACCAGATCGGGATCGGGCATGCCGCGCGTGTCGAGCCGGGCCGAGATCGCGGCCTCGTCCACCTCCTCCTCGGAGATCCGGCCCGCCGCGAGATCGCGCGCAAGCTCGAGCGCGGCACGGCGCAGCTCGTCGCGACCGCCATAGTTGATCGCGACGGCCAGCGTCAGCCGGGTATTGCCCTTCGTGCGCGCCTCGATCGCATCCATCGTCTCGCGCAGGAGCGGATCGAGCCGGGTGCGGTCGCCGATGAACCGCAGCTCGACGCCCTGGCGCGCCAACTCGTCCGCCTCGCGCCGGATCATCAGCCGGAACATTTTCATCAGGCCCAGCACCTCGGCGGTGGAGCGCTTCCAGTTCTCGGTCGAGAAGGCGTAGATCGTCAGGTAGCGGATGCCGAGATCGGGCGCGGCCTGCACGATCTTCCGGATCTGCTCCGCGCCCTTGCGATGCCCGGCCAGCCGCGGCCAGCCCCGCTGGGTGGCCCAGCGGCCATTGCCGTCCATGATGATCGCGACATGGCGCGCGCCGGTATCCTCCTCACGGGCCACGGGAGCCGTTTCGGCGGTATCGGTCTTTGAAAGCGCCATGTCGGGGAAAATCCTTTTGGGGGAAAATGCGATCACGCAGGTCCGCTCAGACCTGCATGATCTCCGCCTGCTTGGATTCGAGCGCCTTGTCCACCAGGGCGATATGCTTGTCGGTGAGTTCCTGCACGCTGCTTTCCCAGAACTTCACGTCGTCTTCCGACATGCCGTTGCCCTTGGCCTTCTTGATCTGGTCCATGCCGTCGCGGCGCACGTTGCGGATCGCGACGCGGGCGTGCTCGGCGTATTGGGCGGCGACCTTGGTGAGCTCCTTGCGGCGCTCTTCGTTGAGTTCGGGGATCGGCAGCATGATGATCGTGCCGTTGGTCTGCGGGTTGATACCCAGACCGCTTTCGCGGATCGCCTTCTCGACCTTGCCGACCATGCCCTTGTCCCAGACATTGATCGTGACCATGCGCGGCTCGGGCACGTTGACCGTGCCGACCTGGTTGATCGGGGTCATCTGGCCATAGGCGTCCACCATCACCGGCTCGACCATCGTGGCCGAAGCCCGGCCGGTGCGCAGCGAGGCGAATTCATGCTTGAGAGCGGTCATCGCGCCATCCATGCGGCGCTCAAGGTCGTCGGTGTCGATCTCGATATCGTCGGACATTGTTCTTGTTTCCGTCTTGGTTGCAGCCTCGGTCCCGAGCATTAGCGCAGAGCCGCGGCGAAAACTAGCTTTTGTGACGCGAAGGGGCGCCGGATCAGCCCTGAACGAGCGTATAGGTGCCCTCACCCGCGAGAATCCCGCGGAAGCCGCCCGGCTCGTCGAGCGAGAAGACGATGATCGGCTTGTTGTTGTCGCGCGCCAGCGCGATCGCCGAGGCATCCATCACCCCGAGGTTCTTTTGCAGCACCTCGTCATAGCTCACCGTGTCGTAGCGCTTCGCGTCATCGAACTTGACGGGATCCTTGTCATAGACCCCGTCGACCTTGGTGCCCTTGAAGATCGCCTCGCAGGCCATCTCGTTGGCGCGCAGGGTCGCGGCGGTATCGGTGGTGAAATAGGGGTTGCCGGTGCCGGCGGCGAAGATGCAGACGCGCTTCTTCTCGAGATGGCGCACTGCGCGGCGGCGGATATAGGGCTCGGCCACCTCGTCCATCCGGATCGCCGAGATCACCCGCGTGAACACGCCCATGCCCTCGAGCGCGGACTGCATCGCGAGCGCGTTCATCACCGTCGCCAGCATGCCCATGTAATCGGCGGTGGTGCGCTCCATCCCCTGCGCCGAGCCCGCAAGCCCGCGGAAGATGTTGCCGCCGCCGATCACCATGCAGATCTCGACCCCGAGATCGCGGACCGATTTCACTTCCTGTGCGATGCGTTCGACCGTCGGCGGATGCAGGCCGTAGCCCTGGTCTCCCATCAGCGCCTCGCCGGAGATCTTCAGCAGCACGCGTTTGTATTTGGCCGCCGGATGCGATTCCGCGCTCATAAGATCCTCCTGAGGGCTGTTGTCATTTCGGCGCAAAATGTCGCAAATGGAAGGCAGGTTCAACCTCTCCCGACGCATGCCCGCCCCGAAACGAGACCAGCGCTCCACGCCTTCGATGCTTCCCCCCCTGCCCGACATTCCCGCACAACGCCCGGTTCTGATCGCAGGGCCCACCGCGAGCGGCAAATCCGCGCTCGCGCTCGAGATCGCGCAGCGCGATGGCGGGGTGGTGGTCAATGCCGATGCGCTGCAGGTCTGGTCGTGCTGGCGGGTGCTCAGCGCCCGGCCCTCCACGGAGGAGGAATCCCGGGCGCCGCATCTGCTCTACGGTCACCGCGACCCGGGCGAGGACTATTCGGTCGGCCACTGGCTGCGGGAGGTCGCACCGATTCTCGCGGACCATCGCGCCGGCGGCCCGCGCCCGATCATCGTGGGCGGAACCGGGCTCTATTTCACCGCGCTCACCGAAGGGCTCGCCGAGATCCCCGACACGCCGCCCGAGATCCGCGCCGAGGCCGATGCGCGGCGCGCCCGCGAAGGCCATGAGAGCATGCTCGCGGAGCTCGATCCCGAAACCCGCGCGAAGATCGACCCGCACAACCCGATGCGGGTGCAGCGCGCCTGGGAGGTGATGCGCGCAACCGGCGAGGGGCTCGCGGCCTGGCAGGCGCGCACCCCCGCCCCGCTGATGCCGCTCGCAACATGCGCGCCGCTCCTGCTCTGCCCCGATCGCGACTGGCTGGCCGAGCGGATCGACCGCCGCTTCGATCTGATGCTGGCCGAAGGCGCGCTCGACGAGGTGCGCGCGGTGCTGCCGATCTGGGACCCGGCCGCGCTCTGGTCGCGCGCGATCGGGGCCCCCGAACTCGTCGCCCATCTGCGTGGAGAGATCGGCCTCGAGGAGGCCCGGATCCGCGCGCAAGCGGCTTCCCGCCAATATGCCAAGCGACAGCGCACATGGTTTCGTAGCCGCATGAAAGCCTGGCACAAGATCGCGTATGCGTGACCGCGGCGACACGGCCGCCCGCCCATCCTGTGGAAAACCCCTTTGTGGGCGAAGGGGTTGCAGGCTATCCTCCGCCGCGAACCGAACCGGGATCTTGCCATCGTGAAGCTCTTTTCGACGCCCCCGCTGTCGCAGGTCGCACAGCCCGCCGCCCAATCGCAGCCGCGCCCGAAAGCGGCCGCGCCGAAGGCCGGTCCGGGCGCGGGCGGCGCTCCGGGCGGGCCGCGCGTGGTTCCTGTCGGCCGTCTCGCACAGGGCGGCCGCTGGCGGGTCGAGGCGATGCGCGCGCTCAGCGAGCCGTGCCTTTTGTGGTTTTCCCGCGGCCAGGGCCGGATCACCCTGGGCGGTGTGACCCGCGGCTACGGGCCCAATAACGTGATCTTCATCCCCGCGGGCGTCATGCATGGTTTCGAGGTCGGCCCCCAGACCCACGGCCAGGCGCTTTTCCTCGGCCGCGACAGCGATCTGGTGCTGCCCCATGCCGCCCATCACCTTCGCATCCGCGATGCGGTGGCACAGGGCGAAATCAACGTCCTCTTCGAGGCGATCCAGCGCGAGATCGAGGGCGGACGCCCCGCCTCGGACCGCGCGTTGCGCAACCAGCTCGGCCTTCTGAGCGTCTGGCTCGAGCGGCAGATCGAGGCCCATGCCGGCGAGGCGATCCCGACCAATGCGGCGCGGCGCCTGGTGTCGCGCTATTCCGCCCTGGTCGAGCGCGACTTCCGCTCGGGCGCCGGGGTCGGCGAGCTGGCGCGCGAGCTGGGCGTGACGCCCACCCATCTGACCCGCGCCTGCCGCGAGGCCTGCGGCAAGAGCGCGCTGGAGCTGTTGCAGGAACGCCGCCTCTACGAGGCGCGCCGGATGCTGCGCGACACGCCGGTTCCGGTGAAGGAGATCGCGAAGGAGCTCGGCTATACGAGCCCGGCCTATTTCACCCGGGTCTTTCACGCCCGCACCGGCTCCACCCCGCGCGCCTTCCGCCGCAGCGGCTGAGCACGGAACCTCGCTCAGGGCCGCTCGCAGATCTCCGAGCGCGTCAGGAACCGCATCGGCCGGCCATTGTCGAGGCTGAACTGCCCGCCGCCCAGGCCGGGGATCGCGTCGATGATCAGGTCGGTATGTTTCCAGACCGCGTATTGCGGCCCCGAGATATAGACCGGCATCCCGGCGATCTCGCCCAGTTGCACGTCGCTCTCGCCGATCCGGAACTCGCCTTGCGGATAGCACATCGGCGCGGAGCCGTCGCAGCACCCGCCCGACTGGTGGAATAGGACCGGCCCGTGATCGGCGACGATCTCCTTGAGCAGCGCAAGCGCCGCCGGGGTGGCACGCACCTCTCCCATGCCCGCTCCTTCCTCTTGATCGAAATATCCTCGGGGGGTGTGGGGGGCCGACAGCCCCCCACGCGTCGTCTCGCCAAGCGCGGCCTCAGAAGAATCCGAGCTTGTTCGGATTGTAGCTCACCAGCATGTTCTTGGTCTGCTGGTAGTGATCGAGCATCATCTTGTGGGTCTCGCGCCCGATGCCGGACTGCTTGTAGCCCCCGAAGGCGGCATGCGCGGGATAAGCGTGGTAATTGTTCACCCAGACCCGCCCCGCCTGGATCTTGCGCCCGAAGCGGTAGCAGGTATTGGCATCGCGCGACCACACGCCCGCGCCGAGCCCGTAAAGCGTGTCATTGGCGATCTCGAGCGCCTCGTTCTGGTCCTTGAAGGTGGTGACCGAGACGACGGGGCCGAAGATCTCCTCCTGGAAGACCCGCATCTTGTTATGGCCCTTCAGGATCGTCGGCTGGATGTAATAGCCGCTCGACAGATCGCCGCCCAGATCGGCGGCCGCCCCGCCGGTGAGCACCTCCGCGCCTTCCTTGCGGCCGATATCGAGATAGGAGAGGATCTTCTCCTGCTGCTCGGAAGAGGCCTGCGCGCCGATCATCGTGTCGTCCTTGCGCGGGTCGCCCTGGATGATCGCCTGGGTGCGCTTGATCGCGCGCTCCATGAACTGCTCGTAGATATCCTCCTGGATCAGCGCGCGGCTGGGACAGGTGCAGACCTCGCCCTGGTTGAGCGCGAACAGCACGAAGCCCTCGATCGCCTTGTCGAAGAAGGCGTCATCCTCGCGGCAGACATCCGAGAAGAAGATGTTGGGCGACTTGCCGCCCAGTTCCAGCGTCACCGGGATCAGGTTCTCGGTCGCGTATTGCATGATCAGGCGACCGGTCGTGGTCTCGCCGGTGAAGGCGATCTTGGCGATGCGCGGGCTCTGCGCGAGCGGCTTGCCCGCCTCGAGGCCGAAGCCGTTCACCACATTGAGCACGCCATCGGGCAGCAGATCGGCGATCAGCTCGGCGAAGACCATGATCGTCGCCGGGGTCTGCTCGGCGGGCTTGAGCACGACGCAATTGCCCGCCGCCAGCGCCGGGGCGAGTTTCCACGCCGCCATCAGCAGCGGGAAGTTCCACGGGATGATCTGCCCCACGACGCCGAGCGGTTCATGGAAGTGATAGGCGACGGTGTCGGCGTCGATCTCGGACATCGTGCCTTCCTGACCGCGCAGCACGCCCGCGAAATAGCGGAAATGATCGATCGCGAGCGGAATGTCGGCGGCACGGGTCTCGCGGATCGGCTTGCCGTTGTCCCAGGTCTCGCACACCGCGAGCAGCTCGGCATTCTGCTCCATCCGGTCGGCGATCTTGAGCAGGATATTGGCGCGTTCGGTGGGCGACATCTCGTGGCCCCATTTCGCCTTCGCGGCATGGGCGGCGTCGAGCGCGTCCTCGATGTCGGATGCGTCCGAGCGGGCGCATTCGCAGATCTTCGCGCCGGTCAGCGGCGTGATGTTGTCGAAATACTTGCCCGCATTCGGCGCCTTGAACGTGCCGCCGATGAAGTTGCCGTAGCGCTCGCGGAAGGGCGAGGTCATGACGCCCTTGAATTCGGTTGCCATATCGTTGGCCATTGTCTTCCTCCCAGAGTTTCGCGCCACCCCAATGGGGCGCGTCACGTCTTCGAGGATGGCGACGAGGCCCGAATGCGCCTAGCCGCCGCACGGCGCTGTGAAGCTCGACCTGTCTCGGCCCCGAGACAGGTGCAGGTGCAGAATCCGTTTCCTTGCATGGATCCAGGGCCCCCACCCGGCTTCGCGCCCCCTCCGCTGCGCGGCCCCCAAGGGATCTTCCAAGAGACGAAGAAAAGGGTCTTCCTCTTGATCCAAATATCCCGGGGGTAAATTTCCGTAAGGAAAGAGGGGGCAGCGCCCCCTCATCTCCCGTGAATTGTCGCCGTCCGGCGACAGTGAGAGCCGCACTCCCTTCCGTCCAGTGCACCTCAACCGGCGGGCAGGATCACGCTGAAGCAGCTGCCCTTGCCCTGCTCGCTCTGGATCCGGAACCGGCCGCGATGCCGGGCGACGATATGCTTGACGATGGCGAGCCCGAGGCCGGTGCCGCCCTTCTCGCGCGAGCGATGGGTATCGACGCGGTAGAAGCGTTCGGTCAGCCGCGGCAGGTGCTGCGGGTCGATCCCTTCCCCCTTGTCGATCACGTCGATCTTGTAAGCCGCGCCGCGCAGCACCGGCTCATGCGCGATCGCGCCGATCCTGATGCGCACCTCGCCGCCCTGCCCGCCATATTTCACCGCGTTCTCGACGAGGTTCGAAAAGACCTGCGTGAGCTGGTCGGGATCGCCCCGAACGGTGAGCGCGCCCTCCTCGCCCTCGCGGATCAGCGCGACGCCGGAATCCTCGGCGACCTGGCCGAGATTCTGCACCACGCTGCGCAGCACCAGAGAGAGATCGACCTGCGTGGTCGGGCGCACGCGTTCCTCGCTCTCCACCCGGCTGAGCGAGAGCAGGTCGCCCACGAGCCGGTTCATCCGCGCGGCCTCGCGCTCCATGATCGACAGGAAGCGGTCGCGCGCGGCCGGGTCGTCGCGCGCCGAGGAGCGCAGCGTCTCGATGAAGCCCATCAGCGCGGTGAGCGGCGTGCGCAATTCGTGGCTGACATTGGCGACGAAGTCGCGCCGCATCGCCTCGGCCTCTTCCAGCGCGCCGACATCCTCGAAGCTCGCGAGCGCCGAGGGGCGTTGCAGCGGGCCTTCGGGCGCGGGCGGGAGCGGCACCAGCGTGACCATCTGGATCGTCTCTCCCTGCCCCGGCGTCGAGAAGCGCAGCCGCACCGGCTCGGGCCGCGCACCCCGCAGCGCCGCGCCCACCGCCACCCCGAAGCCCGGCTGGCGCAGCACGGTGACATAGGGTTTGCCGATGATCTGCTCGCCAAGCATGCGCCGCGCTCCGGCATTCGCGAGCGCGACACGCTCGTCGATCCCGATCAGCAGGACCGCGTGGGGCAGCGCATCGAGAACCGCGCGCAAGGAAGAATCAGCCATACCTCTCCACCTCTGTTTCGGACCGAGCTTTCGGGAATAGCAACGGGAGTGTAAAGCTGTTGCGACAATGCGTCTTTTCCCTGTGACCGGTCGCCCCGGCCGCGCCTTTCGCAGATTGCGAGCGAAACTGGTTGTCGCCTGTGTTGGAGGGCGCTAAACCTAAGCGTGTATTCGACAATTTCGCTCGCGGGTCGAATGAGACGAGGGTCCGCGGTTTCTCCGGCAGTCGAGAGGTTTTCCGCCGATGTCGCGTCCGCCAAAGTCCACGCAGGCCCTGCGGGCGCTGCTGATCCACCGCCATAAGGGCGCGGATAGCCGCAACCTCCTGCTGGTGGATCCGGCGCAGGATCTTCCCGCCGCGCTGACCGGGGGCGGCGACCTCTCGCTGACGGTGACGCGGTTCGAGGCGCTCAACCGGAGCTTTCTCGCGCAGGCCGCGCCAGAGCTGGTTCTCTCGCCGCTTTTCACCGAACGGTTCGATATTCTCGATCTGGCGCGGGTTCTCGTCGATGCGAAATATTGCGGCGCACTGCGCGCCTTCAGTACGCCCTTGCCGAATTTCGGTGCGATCCGCAAAGAGGTGCGCAGCGAATTCCCGAGGCTGGATTTCGATATTCTCGAAATCCCCTGCGGTTCGGATCGCGCGAATTAGCTGAGCGGCCGCAAGCCTTTGGAAAATCTTGCCGCATTCGCGCGGTAATGCGCGGCCGAGGCCAGAAGCGCCTCTCGCGCCGCGGTGTCGAGCTCGCGCACCACTTTCCCCGGCGCGCCCATCACGAGGCTGCCATCGGGGATCTCCTTGCCCTCGGTGATCAGCGCTCCGGCGCCGATCAGGCAGCCGCGGCCGATCTTCGCGCCGTTGAGCACGGTCGCCCCCATCCCGATCAGGCTTCCCTCGCCGATCGAGCAGCCATGCAGCATCGCCTTGTGGCCGATCGTGCAATTCGCCCCGATGACGAGCGGGAAGCCCATATCGGTGTGGCAGACCACGTTCTCCTGCACGTTGGACCCCGCGCCGACGCGGATCTCCTCGTTGTCGCCGCGCAGCGTGCAGCCGAACCAGACCGAGGCCGCATCTTCGAGCACCACCTTGCCGATCAGGTTGGCGTCGGGTGCGACCCAGGCGTTCGCGGCGATCTCGGGGGCGCTCCCGTCAAGTTCGTAGATCATCGGCGTTCAAACTCCCTGTTCAACCCTCGCACGAAATCGTTCAGCCAGACCTGACGGTCGCGCCGCTGGCGCTCGGCGCTCAGGATCGTGCGCAGCTTCTCCTCCGCCCGGTCGAGATCGTCATTGACCAGAACATAGTCATATTCGGACCAGTGGCTGATCTCGGAAAGCGATTTTTCCATCCGGCCGCGGATCACCTCGTCGCTGTCCTGGGCGCGACCGCGCAGCCGGCTTTCCAGCTCGGTGATCGAGGGCGGCAGGATGAAGATCGAGATCACGTCCTTGCCGAGCGCGGAATTGCGGATCTGCTGCCCACCCTGCCAGTCCACGTCGAAAAGCGTGTCGCGCCCCTGCGCCATCGCCGCCTCGACCGGGCCCTTGGGCGTGCCGTAGAGATTGCCGAAGACCTCGGCATGTTCGAGCATCTCTCCCGCCATCACCATGTCCTGAAACTCGGCGCGCGACTTGAAGAAATACTCCACCCCGTCGGTCTCGCCCGGCCGCGGGGCGCGGGTGGTCGCGGAGACCGAGAAGCGCAAGGTCGGGTCCCAGTCCATCAGCCGCCGCGCGAGGGTCGATTTGCCCGCGCCCGATGGCGAGGACAGGATGATCAGAAGGCCGCGGCGGGTGCTGTCGGGCATGGGGCTCACTCCACGTTCTGGATCTGCTCGCGCATCTGATCGATCACATGCTTGAGCGCAAGGCCGATCTGGGTCAGCGCCGCGTCATTCGATTTCGAACATAGCGTGTTGGCCTCGCGCACGAATTCCTGCGCCAGAAACTCGAACTTCCGTCCGACCGCGCCGGGTTCGACCAGCAGGGTCCGCGCGGCCGAGACGTGGACGCGCAGACGGTCGATTTCCTCGGTGACGTCATTTCTCATCGCGATGACCGCCAGCTCCTGCAACAGCCGCGCCTCGTCGATTTCCGCCGCGCCCTCCATCACCCGCGCCAGCGCCTCGCGCACGGTTCGGGCGGTTTCGGGACGGCGGGCTTCCGCGGCGCTCTCGGCCTCGGCCACCAGCGCCGCGATGCGGTCGATCTGGGCGGCGATGACCGCCCCGAGACCCTGCCCCTCGACCCGACGCATCTCGCAAAACGCCTCGAGGAGCGCCGTGAAATCGGCCAGAAGCGCCTCACGCAGCGGCGCCGGATCCTCGACGGGCGGCGCGCCATGCTCGATCACCCCGCGCATCGTCACCAGATCGCTTGCCGTTACCGGCGCAAGGTCCAGTCCGCGCTTGCGCGCCGCCTCCTGCGCCGTCTCGATCGCAGTGATCGCCGCATCGAGCAGATGCGGGTCGAGATGCAGCGTCTCGGCCTCCGCGCTGCGGGTGAGCCGCAACGAGACCGAGACATTGCCGCGCGCCACGCGCCCCGCCACCGCCTTGCGCAGCGCGGGTTCCAGCCCCTCGATCTCGGGAAGTCGCAGCCGCAGGTCGAACCCCTTGCCATTGACCGCGCGGATATCCCAGCTCCAGTCATGCCCCAGCCCGCTGCCCCGCCGTGCGGCGAAGCCGGTCATCGAAACGGTTTCATGCGGCGGGCGTATGTCATCCATCGTTTTAACCATTTAGGACTTTCTTTTCCAAACGAGCGGAGAAATGGCGTATTAAGAGTTCAGTAACGATTTCGCTTCGACGGTCAACCGCAAGGGGCCGAAGTGCCAGAACGGACTGAAGCGGGACATCTGGGGGCCCGGGTGGCCATCGCCACCCGCATTGGGCAGATGGATCATGACACGCGATTACGGTGACATGCGGGTTCGGCTCGGTGCGGGCACGGGACGGCGCAAGGTCAATGAAATACAAGGCTATTGGGACGGGTTGCGGCGTGGCCGGCTGATGCCGGCGCGTGCCGAGGTCGATCCGCGCGGCCTCGAACGGGCGCTCGAATTCGCCTTCATCCTCGAACGCGTCGCCCCGTCGGTCGCGCGGTTCCGGCTCGCCGGGATGCATCTCGGTGATCTGATGGGGATGGAGGTGCGCGGCATGCCGCTTTCCGTCTTCTTCGCGCCCGACGCACGGGAGCGGCTCGGCACATTGACCGAGGCCGCCTTCGCGACGCCCGCGCGGGTCGAGGCGACGTTGCGCGCCGAGGTCGCGCTCGGCAAGCCCGAGATGGAGGCGCATCTTCTCCTGCTGCCGCTGAGTTCGGAATTCGGAACGGTGGACCGTGCGCTCGGCTGCCTCGTGGCCGAGGGCGTGATCGGGCGCGCGCCCCGCCGCTTTTCCTTCCTCGAAACCCGGATCACGCCGCTCACCGCTGAACCGGTCCGGATGCGCCCTGCCCTGTCCGGCCTGAGCGAGCCTCCCGCGCCCTATCACGTCACGCGGCGCCTGCCCGCGGATGTCCAACTCGCCGACATGACGCCCGAGGAGCGCCGCGCGATGTTCCGCATCGTGCGAAGCGAGAGCTGAGAGATCATGAAAAAGGCCCGGGGGCTTGCGCCACCGGGCCTTTTTTCTCTTCCAATCGACCTTACTGCGAGGCGGCTTTCGCGAGGGCGCGCCGGTCGCGCAGCTCCTCGGCCACGAGGAAGGCCAGCTCGAGCGCTTGCGAGGCGTTCAGGCGCGGATCGCAGGCGGTGTGGTAACGCGAGGACAGATCCTCGTCGGTCACCGCGCGCACGCCGCCGGTACATTCGGTCACGTCCTTGCCGGTCATCTCGAAATGGACGCCGCCCGGGATCGTCCCTTCCGCCTTGTGGACGGAGAAGAACTCGCGCACCTCGCGCAGCACGGAATCGAAGGGCCGGGTCTTGAAACCGCTCGCCGACTTGATCGTGTTGCCATGCATCGGATCGCAGGACCAAAGCACGTTCGCGCCCTCCGATTGCACGGTGCGGATCAGGCGCGGCAGATGATCGCCGACCTTGCCCGCGCCGAAGCGCGCGATCAGCGTCAGGCGGCCCGGTTCGTTTTCCGGGTTCAGCTTCTCCATCAGCACCTTGAGGTCGTCCTCGGTGGTGGTGGGGCCGCATTTCAGCCCGATCGGGTTCTGCACGCCGCGGCAGAACTCGACATGCGCGCCGTCGGGCTGGCGGGTGCGGTCGCCGATCCAGAGCATGTGCCCGGTGCCCGCGATCGGCATCCCGGTCGTGGAATCGATCCGGCACAGCGCCTCTTCATATTCCAGAAGCAGCGCCTCGTGGCTGGTGTAGAAATCGACCGAACCCAGCTCATGCGCGGTCTCGGCGGTCACGCCGGCGGCGCGCATGAACTCCATCGCCTCCGAGATCTGGTCCGCGACCTGGCGGTATTTCTCGGCCTCGTCCGCATCGGTGAAGCCCGCGATCCAGCTCTGGACGCGGTGCATGTCGGCGAAACCGCCCGTCGAGAAGGCGCGCAGCAGGTTCAGCGAGGCCGCAGCCTGGGTATAGGCCTGCAGCATCCGGTTCGGATCGGGGATGCGCGCCTCGGGGGTGAAGTCGAAGCCGTTGATGATATCGCCCCGGTAGGAGGGCAGCTCGGTCCCGCTGATCGTCTCGGTGGGCGCCGAGCGCGGCTTGGCGAACTGGCCCGCCATCCGGCCGACCTTGATCACCGGCACTTTCGCGCCCCAGGTGAGCACGACCGCCATCTGCAGCATGACCTTGAACGTGTCGCGGATATTGTCGGCCGAGAATTCCCCGAACGCCTCGGCGCAGTCCCCGCCCTGGAGCAGGAAGGCCTCGCCCGCGGCCGCCTTGGCGAGATCCGCCTTGAGGCGACGCGCCTCGCCCGCGAAGACCAGCGGCGGCATCCGCGCCAGCTGCGCCTCGACCGCGTTCAGCGCTGCCTGATCGGGATAGTCGGGCATCTGAACCCGCGGTTTCGCGCGCCAGTCCGATTTGCTCCAACCCTTGCCCATCTGATCCTCCAAAGCATGGTACCTGTGTCAAAGCGGGCTTATAGCCGCGCCCGGCCCAGAGAACAAACCCGAATTTAACGCTAACAGCGCGCAATGCGCCCGGCCCGCGCCTCTTGCGGGCGCTGTCATTTTCCTGTTTCCGTGATTTGACAGATGCCATCCGAGAGAGACGCGATGACCGACCGCAAACCGCCCCGCCCCGCCCCGTCGCAGGGCATGGTGCGTCTGGCAAGCGAGAGCCGGCAGCGCAAGGTCGTCTTTCTCCTGCTCGATCGCTTCACGATGATCGCCTTCGCCAGCGCGATCGAGCCGCTGCGTCTGGCCAACCAGGTCTCGGGTCGCGAACTCTACAGCTGGCAACTGGCCTCGGAGGACGCAAAAGACGTCGCCTGCTCGAACGGGACGGTGTTTCGCACCGATATCGGGCTCGACGAACTCGGGCGCGACACGATGGTTCTGGTCTGCGGCGGGATCGACGTGGCCGAGGCGATCGACAAGCCGATCCTGAACTGGCTGCGGCGCGAGGCGCGACGCGGCGCGGTGATCGGCGGGCTCTGCACCGGCTCCTATGCGCTTGCCAAGGCGGGGCTTCTCGACGGGCGCCGCGCGACGATCCATTGGGAGAACACGGATTCCTTCTCCGAGGATTTCCCGGAGGTCGAGTTGACCAAGGGCGTCTTCGTGATCGACGGGAACCGGGTGACGACCGCCGGCGGCACCGCCTCGATCGACCTGATGCTGCGGCTGATCGCGCGCGATCACGGGGAGGAACTGGCCAATACCGTCGCCGATCAGCTCATCCATTCCTCGATCCGCTCCGATCGCGACACGCAAAGGCTCTCGATCCCGACCCGGATCGGGGTGCGCCATCCGAAACTCGCGCAGGTGATCGGCCGGATGGAGGCCAATATCGAGGAGCCGATCAGCCCCGCCCAGCTCGCCACCGAAGTCGGCATGTCCGCGCGCCAGCTCGAACGGTTGTTCCGCCGCTATCTCAATCGCAGCCCGAAGCGCTATTACATGGAATTGCGGCTGCAAAAGGCGCGCAACCTTCTGATGCAGACCGAGATGAGCGTGATCAACGTGGCGATGGCCTGCGGCTTCGCGAGCCCCTCGCATTTCTCGAAATGCTACCGCGCGCATTACCAGACCACCCCCTATCGCGAACGCGGCACGAGCGGATCGGGTGAGCGCGAGGCGCCCGACGCAACCCTCGCGGGTGATGCCTTCGGGAAAGATGACTGAAAATTGCGCGACCTCTTGCGAATCTTTTCACGAATTCGCACGAAGGCCCGAATTGCCGTAACGTCGATTTCGCGCGTTCTTGACCTTCGGGCCAGTTTTTCGCGTGATCTGCACGCCAGCGGTTCTTCCATTTTGCGAAACCGCGCACTAACCTCGCGCCAGAACGCGAGTTCCAACACGGGAGTGAATTAATGAAAAAACTTCTTCTGGCCTCGGCCGCGATCGCATTCGGCGCGACCGGTGCTTTCGCCGCTGATGTGAAGATGGGGGTCCTGCTGGGCTTCACCGGACCGCTTGAATCGCTGGCCCCGCCGATGGCTCAGGGCGCCGAGATGGCGATGAAGGAAGTCTCGGATTCCGGCAAGCTGCTCGGTGGCGACACCGTGACGCCGGTGCGCGGGGACTCGACCTGCATCGACGCCGCCGCCGCGACTGCCGCCGCCGAAACGCTGGTCACCTCGGACAAGGTGGCGGGCATCATGGGCGCGATGTGCTCGGGCGCGACCACGGCCGTTCTGCAGAATGTCGCGATGTCGAACGGCATCGTGATGATCTCGCCCTCGGCAACCTCGCCGGCGCTGTCGACCATGGCCGATGACGGCCTGTTCTTCCGCACCGCGCCTTCGGATGCGCGTCAGGGCGAAATCATGGCCGACGAGATCCTCGAGAAGGGCATCAAGTCGGTCGCCTTGACCTATACCAACAACGACTACGGCAAGGGTCTCGCGGACAGCTTCCAGAAGGCCTACGAAGCCAAGGGCGGCAAGATCACGATCTCGGCCGCGCATGAGGACGGCAAGGGCGACTACTCCGCCGAAGTGGCCTCGCTGGCCTCGGCGGGCGGTGATGCGCTCGTGATCGCCGGCTATATCGACCAGGGCGGCTCGGGCATCCTGCGCGGCGCGCTCGACACCGGCGCCTTCGAGACCTTCGTCTTCCCCGACGGCATGATCAGCCAGACGCTGGAAGACAATTTCGGCTCGGAAGTGAACGGCTCGTTCGGCCAGGTGCCCTCCTCGGAAGGCGAAGGCCACGACAAGTTCCTCGCGATGGCCAAGACCGCCGGCTTCGACGGCACCTCGGTCTATGCGGGCGAAGCCTATGACGCCGCGGCGCTGATGCTGCTCGCGATGCAGGCTGCGAACTCGACCGATCCGAAGGTCTACAAGGACAAGATCATGGATATCGCCAACGGCGACGGCGAGAAGATCTACGCGGGTGAGCTCGCCAAGGGTCTCGAGCTGATCAAGGAAGGCAAGCCGATCAACTACGAAGGCGCCACCGCCGTGCACCTGATCGGCAATGGCGAAGCCTCGGGCACGTTCCGCGAGATCGTGTTCAAGGACGGCAAGATGGAAACGGTGAAATACCGCTAATCCGACCGCAGATCTGAAACAGCCCGGAGAGATCCGGGCTGTTTTCAATTATAACAAAGGCTTGCAGCGTGAAGCTCACGCAATGCTTGAAACCAGGGGAACCCATGATCCGGGTCGAAAACCTAGTAAAATCCTTCGGCGGGTTTCGCGCCGTCGATGATGCATCGCTGGAGATCGCGACCGGTTCCATCACCGGTCTGATCGGTCCCAACGGCGCGGGAAAATCCACTCTCTTCAACGTGATCGCCGGCGTTCATGAACCGACCGCGGGCCGGGTCACGATGGATGGCGAGGACATCACCGGGCTCAAACCGCACGAGCTGTTCCACAAGGGGCTGCTGCGCACCTTCCAGATCGCGCATGAATTCCCTTCGCTCACCGTGCGCGAGAACCTGATGATGGTTCCCTCGAGCCAGGCCGGCGAGACGCTCTGGAACACCTGGTTCGGGCGCCGCCATATTCGCGAAGAGGAAGAGGCGCTTCTGAAGAAAGCCGACGAGGTGCTTGATTTCCTGACGATTTCGCATCTGCGCGACGAGAAGGCCGGCAACCTCTCGGGCGGCCAGAAGAAGCTCCTGGAGCTTGGCCGCACGATGATGGTCGAGGCGAAGATCGTCTTCCTCGACGAGGTCGGCGCAGGGGTGAACCGCACGCTTCTCAACACGATCGGCGACGCCATCGTCCGGCTCAACAAGGAGCGCGGCTACACCTTCTGCGTGATCGAGCATGACATGGATTTCATCGGCCGCCTTTGCGACCCGGTCATCGTGATGGCCGAGGGCAAGGTTCTGGCGCAGGGCTCGGCCGATCACATCATGGAAAACGAGGCGGTGATCGAGGCCTATCTCGGCACCGGCCTGAAGAACAAGGTCACCGCCGAGGAGGCGCGCGAGACCGCTGCCCACGAGGATCACGGCGCACAGCCGGGCCTTGGCGACGAAGCCGGCAAGGGAGGCGACGCATGAGCTATCTGAACGCGTCCGAGATGACCGGCGGCTATGGCAAGGCCGATATTCTCCATTCCTGCACCCTGACCGTCGAGAGAGGCCAGATCGCGGTGATCGTCGGCCCCAACGGCGCGGGCAAATCGACCGCGATGAAGGCGGTGTTCGGGATGCTGCCGCTGCGCGCGGGCCGGGTGACGCTCGATGGCGAGGACATCACCACGCTGTCGCCGCAGGATCGGGTGAAGAAGGGCATGGGCTTCGTGCCGCAGGTCAACAACGTCTTCCCCACCATGTCGGTCGAGGAAAACCTCGAGATGGGCGCCTTCATCCGCGACGACGATTTCCGCACCACGATGGAGCAGGTCTTCGATCTCTTCCCGATCCTGAAGGAAAAGCGTCGTCAGAATGCGGGCGAGCTTTCGGGCGGGCAGCGTCAGCAGGTGGCCGTGGGCCGCGCGCTTATGACCAAGCCGAAACTCCTGATGCTCGACGAGCCGACCGCGGGCGTCTCGCCCATCGTGATGGACGAGCTCTTCGACCGGATCATCGAGGTTGCCCGCACCGGCATCTCGATCCTGATGGTCGAACAGAACGCCCGCCAAGCTCTTGAGATCGCGGACAAAGGCTATGTCCTCGTGCAAGGCGCCAACAAATACACCGACACCGGACAGGCGCTCTTGGCCGACCCGGAAGTCCGCCGCACCTTCCTGGGGGGCTGAGCATGGAACTCGTCAACGCGCTCGTCGCGATCACCAATTACGTCATCATCCCCGCTACCGCCTATGGCGCGCAGCTCGCGCTCGGGGCGCTCGGGGTCACGCTGATCTACTCGATCCTGCGCTTTTCCAACTTCGCCCATGGCGACACGATGGCCTTCGGCACCGGGGTCGTGATCCTCGTCACCTGGGGCTTCCAGTCGCTGGGGATCAGCTTCGGTCCGCTGCCCACCGCGCTCCTCGCCCTGCCCTTCGGCATCCTCGCCACCGCGGCGCTGATGCTGGGCACCGACAAGGTCGTCTATCAATATTACCGCAAGGTCCGCGCGGCCCCGGTGGTGATGGTGATGGTCTCGGTCGGCGTCATGTTCGTGATGAACGCGCTCACCCGTTTCCTGATCGGCGTCGACCAGATCAATTTCGACGATGGCGCGCGCTTCGTCATCAACGCCCGGCAATGGCGCGAGATGACGGGGCTGGCCGAGCCGCTCACGCTGCGTTCGACCCAGGTCATCACCGTCGTCACCGCGATCATCACCGTGGCGATCCTGTTCTGGTTCCTCAACCGCACGCGCACCGGCAAGTCGATGCGCGCCTTTTCGGATAACGAGGATCTGGCGCTCCTGTCGGGGATCGATCCGAACAAGGTGGTCGCCGTGACCTGGATCATCACCGGGGCGCTCGCGACCATCGCAGGTACCCTTTACGGGCTCGACAAGAGCTTCAAGGCCTTCACCTACTTCCAGCTGCTGCTGCCGATCTTCGCCTCGGCCATCGTCGGCGGTATCGGCAACCCGGTGGGCGCGATCGCGGGCGGTTTCGTGATCTCCTTCTCCGAGGTCGGCCTCACCTATGCCTGGAAGAAGGTCGCGACCTATCTGATCCCGAACTGGGAGCCGGACGGGCTCGTCCAGCTTCTCTCCACCGATTACAAATATGCGGTCAGCTTCACGATCCTGATCCTCGTGCTGATCTTCAAGCCGACCGGCCTCTTCAAGGGGAAAATCGTATGAGCACTGCACGTCAACCGGGCGAGGCGAGCCGTCTGCGCGCGCCGCTTTTCTTCGCCATCATGACCGCGCTGATCGTGATCGAGGGGCTGACCTCGGGCTGGAACTCGGCGCTCGGCATCGTCAACATGGGCCTTCTGAGCGCGATCATGGCGCTCGGGGTGAACATGCAATGGGGCTATGCGGGCCTGTTCAACGCGGGCGCGATGGGCTTTCTCGCGCTTGGCGGGATCGCGCCCGTCCTGATCTCGATGCCGCCCACTCCGGGCGCCTTCGCCGCCGGGGGCTTCGCCATCATGGCCGCCTTCGCCGTCGCGATCATCGCGGTGCTCGCCGCGATCTGGCTCTATCGCAACCTCGCCGGGCGGGCGCGCGCGCTCGCGGTGGCGGGTGTGCTGATCGCGGGGTTCTTCCTCTATCGCGCGATCTTCGACCCGGCGGTGAGCGCGATCGAGGCGATCAACCCCTCGGCCGCGGGCAATCTGGGCGGGCTCGGCCTTCCGACGCTGGTGAGCTGGCCCGTGGGCGCCCTGCTCGCGGCCGGTGCGGCCTGGCTCGTGGGCAAGACCGCACTCGGGCTGCGTTCGGATTATCTCGCGATCGCGACGCTCGGGATCGCGGAAATTCTCGTCGCGGTACTCAAGAACGAGCAATGGCTCGACCGCGGCGTGCTCAACGTCAACGGCATCCCCCGGCCCTGGCCCGTGCCCTACGAGATCGACCTGCAAAACAGCGCCGAGTTCGTCGCCAAGGCGCAGGCCTGGGGGATCGACCCGCAGACCGCCTCGACGCTGACGGTGAAATTCGCCTTCCTCGCGCTCTTCGTGGTGGTGATCCTCGCGCTGATCTGGCTCACCGAAATGGCGCTCAAAAGCCCCTGGGGCCGGATGATGCGCGCGATCCGCGACAACGAGATCTCCGCCGCCGCGATGGGCAAGAACGTCACCCGCCGCCACTTGCAGATCTTCGTTCTGGGCTCTGCGGTGATCGGTCTCGCGGGCGCGATGATGATCTCGCTCGACGGGCAGATGACGCCGACCTCCTACAACCCGCTGCGCTACACCTTCCTGATCCTCGTGATGGTGATCGTGGGCGGCTCGGGCAACAACTGGGGCTCGATCCTCGGCGGCGTGCTGATCTGGTATGTCTGGGTCAAGGCGGGCGATTGGGGCCCCGATATCATGTCGGTTCTCGCAAGCCCCATCCCCGATGGCGCCTTCCACGATCACATGATCCGCTCGGCACCGCATATGCGGATGCTGGTGATGGGGGTGATCCTGCTCGCGGTGCTGCGCTTCAGCCCGCGTGGGCTGCTGCCCGAGAAATGAGAAAGGGGGGCCTTCGCCCCCCTGATCCCCGGTTTTTCCGATATCGAAGAGAAGACGCGCTCCGGTCCGGGGCGCGTTTTTCTTTACTCGTCGCCCTCCACATGGGCCACGCGCGCGCCGGCCTTGTTCGTGGTCACCACGCCGAGCGATTTGAGCTTGCGGTGCAGCGCCGAGCGCTCCATCCCGACGAAATTCGCCGTGCGCGAGATATTGCCCCCGAAGCGGTTGATCTGTGTCAGCAGATATTCCCGTTCGAAAAGCTCGCGCGCCTCGCGCAGCGGCAGCGTCGCGAGCGCCCCGCCGAGGACGATGCGCCCTTCGTCGGCAGGCGCTTCCTGACCGGGCAATTCGCGTGCCTCGATCGTGCCGGTGCCTTCGCCGAGAATGAGGACGCGTTCGATCACGTTGCGCAGCTGGCGGATATTGCCGGGCCAGTCCATCGTCTGCATCAGCGCCGCGGCCTCTTCCGAGATGTCGCGCAGCGGAAGGCCCTGGGTCTCGTTGAAACCGCGCAGGAAATGGGCCGCGAGCAGCGGCACGTCCTCGCGGCGCTCCGACAGCGGCGGGACCTCGATCGGGACGACGTTGAGCCGGTCGAACAGCTCCTGGCGGAAGGCGCCGGAACGGATCATCGCGATCAGGTCGCGCGTGGTCGATGAGATCACCCGCAGATCGACGCGCACCTTGTCAGCCCCGCCCACGCGCAGGAATTGCTGCTCGGTGAGCACGCGCAGGATCTTCGATTGCGTGCCGAGCGGCATCTCGGCGACCTCGTCGAAATAGATCACCCCGCCATGGGCCTGTTCGAGCAACCCCTTCTCGACGCCGCGCTCGGGCGTCTCGCGGCCGAACAGGACCTCTTCCATCCGGTCGGGCTCGATCGAGGCGGAGTTCACGGTGACGAAGGGGCCCGCCGCGCGGGTCGAGAACTGATGGATATAGCGCGCGGCCATCTCCTTGCCCGACCCCGGCTCGCCCGACAGCATCACCCGGCCGTTGGATTTCGTCACCTTGTCGAGCTGGTCCTTCAGCCGACGGAAGGCCGCCGAGTCGCCGATCATGTCGCCCGAGGACATGTCGCGGCGCCTGAGCGTCGAGTTCTCGCGCCGCAGCCTTGCGGTCTCCATCGCGCGGGAGATCACCACCATCAACTGGTCGATATTGAAGGGCTTCTCGATGAAGTCATAGGCGCCCTGCTTGATCGCTGCGACCGCGATCTCGATATTGCCGTGGCCCGAGATGATGATCACCGGCACGTCGGGATTGTCGCGCTTGACCGTCTTGAGGATGTCGATCCCGTCCATCTTGCTGTCCTTCAGCCAGATATCGAGGATCATCAGCGCCGGTTCCTGGGCGTTGATCTCGTCCATGCATTCGTTGGAATTCGCCGCGAGCCGGGTCTGGAAGCCCTCGTCGCGCAGGATATCCGCGATCAGCTCTCGAATGTCTTTCTCGTCATCGACGATCAGAATATCGCTCATGTCGTCTCCCCGGGGGTTTCTCCCCTCTCCTTGATGGCCCGCAGCGCGGCACGCGCGCGCGGCAGTCTGATTTCGGCGAGCGCCCCGCGATGGGCCCCCTCCGCGAAAGCGGGCGCGTCGGTCAGACTGAGCGTCCCGCCATGTTCCTCGATGATCTTCTTGACGATGGGAAGCCCCAGCCCGGTGCCTTTCTCGCGCGTCGTAACGTAAGGCTCGAACAGGCGCGAGCGGTCCGGCGGCAGGCCGATCCCGTTATCGGCGATCCGGATCGTCACCTGATCGGGGGCGACCTCCATGCTCAGGCGCACCTCCGGCTGATATCCCTCTTCCGCAACTTTTTCGACATAGGATTCAATCGCTTCTCCGGCGTTCTTGATGAGGTTCGTCACCGCCTGCGAGATCATCGTCGCATCGAGTTCGACGATCACCGGCGCATTGGGCACATCCGCGACAAGCCGCGCCCCGTTGAGCGCGTCCTGCTGGAGGGTCGCGGCGTCGCGCACGAGTGCTGCGAGATCGTGATCGGCGCGGTCGGGCTCGGGCATGCGGGCGAAGCGCGAGAATTCGTCGACGATGCGCCGCAGGTCGTTGGTCTGGCGCACGATCACGCCGGTCAGCTGGGTGAGCGCCTCGGCATCCTCGCCCTCGAGGGCCCGGCCGAACTTGCGCTTGATCCGCTCGGCCGAAAGCTGGATCGGCGTGAGCGGGTTCTTGATCTCATGCGCGATGCGGCGCGCGACATCGCCCCAGGCCGCCATCCGCTGCGCCGAGACCAGTTCGGTCACGTCCTCGAAGGCGACCACATAGCCCTCGGGCGCACCCAGATCGTTGCGCCGTACCGCCATGCGCACCAGAAGGCTTTCGAGACGCCCGCCCCGCGAGAGACGGATTTCCTCCTGAACCACTTCGTGAAGTCCGTCCTGCAAGCGGCGGTAAAGTCCCGAGAATTCCGGAACGACGCTCGCGACGGGCTGCGCGTGGTCGTGTGCCTGATCGAGTTTGAGAAGCTGCATCGCAGCGCGGTTCATGAAGTCGATCCGGCCGTCCGCGTCGAGCCCGACCACGCCCGACGTCACCGAGGAGAGAACGGAGTCGAACAGCCGTCGGCGCTCTTCGGTCTCGCGGTGGTTCTCGACCAGCGCCATGCGCTGGCCCTTGAGCTGGCTGGTCATCCGGTTGAAGGCGGCGCCGAGCGTCGCGATCTCGTCATCGCCCTCCGCCTCGATCACCCTCGCGTCGAGATCGCCCGCGCCGACCCGTTCGGCGGCCGCCGCGAGCCGCCCGATCGGGCGCGAGAGGCGTTCGGCAAACCACAGCCCCATCCACACCGCTGCGAGGATCAGGATCAGCGCGAAGCCGAAATAGACCAGGCCGAACTCGAAGATCACCCGCCCGCGCGCGGTCTCGAGTTGCTGATACAGCGTCACCGTCTCGCGCGTCTTGTCGAGGAGCGACAGGATCTGCCCGTCGACCTTGCGCGAGATATAGACATAGCGGTCCACGAAGGAATCGAGCCGCATCAGCGCGCGCAGCTCCGAATTCGGCCAGTCCTCGATCAGCACCGTCTCGCCCTTCTGGGCCTCGACGATGTCCTTGGGCGAGGGCTCCTCGTAATCGAAGAGGTAGGATCTCTCGCCCCGCGCGACGATCTTGCCCGTCCCGTCGATCACATAGGCCTCTTTCACCCCGCGCTGGATGCCGGCCTGCCCGGTCACGAGCAATTGGCGCAGCTCGCCCTCGGACATGAAGGTCGAGGCCTGTCGGCGCAGGTTGAGATAGCCCGCGAGCGCGCGCACGTCCTGCACAAGATCGCGCTTGTGTTCGCTCTGATAGGCCTCGGCCGCCTGCAGCGAGGTGCCCACCACCGAGCGCACGCGATCCGAGAACCAGCCCTCGAGGCCAATATTCACCGTGAGCCCCGCGAAGATCGCGACGAGGATCGTGGGAACCAGCGCGATCCCTGCGAAGACCCCGGTGAGGCGCAAGGTGAGGCGCGAGCCCGCGGATCGCGCGCGGCGCGCCGCGACCATCTGCACGAGGCGCATCAGGATCAGCCCGGCAAGCAGCAGGAAATAGACGAAATCGCCCAGCAGGATCAGGCGCAGCGAGGCGCTGTCGGCACCCTGTCCGAGCGGGCCGAGAATGACGAATGTGCCGATCGCAAGCGCGGGCCCCAGCAGGACCAGCCCGAGCGTGAAGAGGTTGCGCACCCGCTTCTGGCGCCTGAACCGCGCGAGCCTGTCCCAGCCTGATCTATATGCCGTGCCGCCCTGCACCGATGCCCCCTGTCAGAGGACCCGGCGGCGATTCCGTCTGGGCGGAAAAGCCACAGGGTCCTGTTGCGGGTTTACATCAGTTTGCGACGACGTGTCACCTGAATATCCAGATCCGTGATCTTTTTTCGCAACGTATTGCGGTTGATGCCGAGCAGATCGGCACATCTGGCCTGATTGCCGCCCGTCGCGTCGAGCGCGATTTCGATCAGCGGCGCCTCCATCTCCTTGAGGATGCGGTCATAAAGACCCGGCGGGGGCAGCGATCCGCCATGCAGATCGAAATACCGCCGCAGATGGCGCGCGATCGAGGCCGAGAGCTTCTCGCCCTCGCCCCCCTGGCGCAGCGGCTCGATCGCGGGCTGGTTGCCGAGCACGAATTCCACTTCCGCGCGGGTGATCTCTTCCTCGGGCGAGGTCACCACCAGACGCCGGATCGTGTTCTCGAGCTGGCGGACATTGCCCGGCCAGGAATAGGCCCGCACCAGCTGCATCGCCTCGGGCGTGAAACGGCGCAGTCCCAGCCCGTCGCGCTCGGCGCGGGCAAGGAAATGCTCGGCCAGTAGCGGGATATCCTCGACCCGTTCGCGCAAGGACGGCACGTTCAGCGTCACGCCGCCGAGCCGGTAGAACAGGTCCTGCCGGAAGCTGCCCGATTCCATCAGCCCCGCGAGGTCGATCTGCGTCGTGGCCATGATCCGCGGCGCGGGATCGGGCAGCGCGTCGAGCATCCGCACGATCCGCGCCTGCGTCTCCTCGTCGTAATCGCCGACCTCGTCGAAGACCAGCGAGCCGCCCTTGGCTTTCGACAAAAGGGCCGCCGGCCCGTCCGCGCCCTGCAGATCGCCCGCCTGCGCAACCACGAACGGAAGCGTGCGGCGGTCGGAGAAATCATGGATCGCCTTGGCGATGAGCGATTTCCCGGTGCCGCTCTCGCCGGCGATCAGGACCGGGAGATCCGCGTTCATCACCCGCGCGACGAGACGGTAGAGCTCCTGCATCGCCGCGGTGCGTCCCACCAAAGGCAGATCGCCGCCCTCCGGCGCCGGCTCGCCCGACTTCGCCGCGACCGGCGCGCGCCGCTTCTGCTCGAGCGCCTTCTGGGCGCGCTTCATCAGGTCGGGCAGATCGAAGGGCTTGGGCAGGTAGTCATAGGCATCCGCCTCGGCCGCCTGGATCGCGGTCATGATCGTGTTCTGCGCCGAGATCACGATCACCGGCAGGCCGGGGCGTTCCTCGGCAATCCGCGGCAGGGCTTCGAGCCCGTTCCCGTCGGGCATCATCACATCCGAGATCACCAGGTCGCCCTTGCCCTCCTCGACCCACCGCATCAGCGTCACGAGCGAGGCGGTGGCATGAACCTTGCACCCCGCCCGCGTCAGCGCCTGGGTGAGAACGGTGCGGATCGTGCGATCGTCATCGGCGACAAGAACGGTGCCGTCCATGGCTCAACTCTCCTTCGGGGCAACTGGCAGGGAAATACGGAAACGGGTGCGACCGGGGACCGAGTCGAGCGTGATCCAGCCATCATGATCGGAAATGATCTTGGAGACGAGCGCGAGACCGAGCCCGGTGCCGTTCTCGCGCCCCGACACGAAGGGCTCGAAGATCTCGTTCGCGATCTCGCCGGGGATGCCGGGACCGTCGTCGATGATCTCGACCTGAAGCGGCAGGGATTGGCCCGACCCGTCGGGGCGGCGCAGGCGCAGGCTGTGTTCGTAGAAGGTGCGGATCTTGATTTTTCCTGCCCCGTCCGCGGCTTCCGCGGCGTTCTTGAGAAGGTTCAGGAAGACCTGGGTGAGCTGATCGGCATCGCCGAGCGTTGCGGGCAGCGAGGGGTCGTAATCCTCCTCGATCAGCATATGCGCACCGAACCCCACCATCGCGGATTTGCGCGCGCGGTCGAGCACGTCATGAATGTTCACCGGCTTCTTCTCCGGCGGGCGGACATTCCCGAACTGCTCGACCTGTTCGAGAAGCTTCACCACGCGGCGGGTCTCGTCGACGATCAGATCCGTCAATTCAAGGTCTTCGCCCGTGAGGTTCATGCTCAGGAGCTGCGCCGCGCCCGCGATTCCGGCGAGCGGGTTCTTGATCTCATGGGCCAGCATCTCGGCCATGCCGATCGCCGAGCGCGCGGCGGATTTCACCAGGCTCGCCCGCCCCAGCCGGTCCGCCAGTTCGCGCGGTTCGATCAGGAGCAGGATCCGGTGCGGGTCCTCGCCCACCGGCGCGGCCTGCAGGTTGCACTGCACCGGGGCCTTCTCGCCCGTCGTGACCTCGACATCGTTGACGAAAAGCGAGGACCGGTTTTCGCGCACGCGCCGGAAGATCTCCTCGAGCGGGGCGGAAATCGCGAGCCGTTCGCCGATCGGCTGGTGCCGGAGCGATTTGGCCGAGAGGTTGAGGAAGGCTTCGGCGGCCGGGTTCACCTCGTCGACGCGGTCCTCGCCATCGATCAGCAGCGCGGGCGTGGGCAGCGAGTTCCAGATGATGCCGGGGGCGGGCAGGTTCATGCAGCCATCCTTTCGCCGAAGGCGCGCGCGATCAAAGCGAGCGTCGCCTCGGGCGTCTCGCTCACCAGCATCTCCGCCCGCAACGGCGCGCGCGCCTCATCGGCGTACCAACCCAGATGCTTGCGCGCGAGCCGCAGCCCCAGATTCCGACCGTAGAAACTCAAGATCGCCTCGTAATGCTCGGAAACGAAATCGCAAAGCGCGTCACCGCGCGGGAGGATCGGCGCCGGGGCGTCATAGAGTTCCTGCGCGATCCGGGCGAGCCGCCAGGGCGCGCCTTGCGCCCCGCGCCCGACCATCACGCCGGCCGCCCCCGAGCGCGCAAGCGCCTCGCGCGCGCTGGACGGGTCCACGATATCGCCATTCGCGATCACCGGGATCTTCACTGCGGCGCGGGTCTCGGCGATCGCGTCCCAATCCGCGCAGCCCTTGTAGAACTGCATCCGGGTGCGCCCGTGCACGACGATCATCCGGATCCCGGCCGCTTCGGCGCGGCGCGCGATCTCGGGCGCGTTGCGGCTGTCATCATCCCAGCCGAGCCGCATCTTCAGCGTTACCGGCAGATCGACCGCACCCACGGTCGCCTCGATCAGACGCAGCGCGTGATCGGGATCGCGCATCAGCGCCGAGCCCGAGGCACCGCCCGTCACCTTCTTCGCAGGGCAGCCCATATTGATGTCGATGATCCGCGCGCCCATGTCGGCCACCATCTTCGCGGCTTCCGCCATCGCCTGCGCCTCGCGC
Organism: Thioclava atlantica; assembly: GCF_000737065.1. Taxonomy (GTDB): domain Bacteria; phylum Pseudomonadota; class Alphaproteobacteria; order Rhodobacterales; family Rhodobacteraceae; genus Thioclava; species Thioclava atlantica. The sequence continues at coordinate 95,519 of NZ_AQRC01000005.1, forward strand.
CCCGCGAGTTGCACGGATGTCGGCAGATCGAGCCCCATCTCGACACGGGCCTTCGCCCGCACCGAGGGTTTCGCGGTCAGCATCTCGCCGCTCGCGACCATTTCGGACACGACAAGCCCCGCCCCGAACCGCGCGACCATCCGCCGGAAGGGCAGATCGGTAATTCCGGCCATCGGCGCCAGAAAAACCGGCGGCGAAAGGGCGATATCGTCGAGTGTCAAAACCTGCGGCACGGTCATTCCTGAAGCTCTTTGCATCATGGCTACGCTTTTGACCGAAGAATCACAATTACGTCCAGTGCCTGAGGGCGGGAAAAATCAGCATTTGCCTATTTTTTCATCGCCGCCCCGTGTGACCGGCGCGTTCCGGAGCGGATCACGCGGCGCCGGAGGTGATTGCGTGCGCCTGCCCCATGGCCTAAGCCTGAGGCGCAAACGGAGCGAGCATGAGTACAGCCGTCATCATCGTGGCCGCCGGGCGCGGCACCCGCGCGGGAGGCGCGGAGCCCAAGCAATGGCAGCCCCTCGCCGGCCGTCCGGTGCTGGCCCATACGATCGACGCCTTCGCCGGCATCGGGAGGGTCGTGCTCGTGCTGCATCCCGAGGATATGGCGCGCGGCGCGGCGCTTTTCGGCGGCCAGGTCACGCTTTGTGCCGGGGGAGAGGACCGGTCCGCCTCGGTGCGCAACGCGCTCGAATTGCTGGCGGGCTCGGGCGTCACCAGGGTTCTGATCCACGATGGCGCGCGTCCGCTCGTGAGCCGCGCGGTGATCGACGGTGTGCTGAGGGCGCTCGAGACCGGCCCCGCCGCCGCGCCCGCCTTGCCCGTCTCGGATGCGCTCTGGACCGGTGCCGATGGCGCGGTCAGCGGCATGCGCGACCGCGCCGGCTTGTGGCGCGCCCAGACCCCGCAGGGCTTCGATTTCGAGGCGATCCTCGCAGCGCATCGTGCCCATCCGGACGGGGCGGCCGATGATGTCGAAGTTGCGCGCGCCGCGGGCCTGTCAGTCGCGATCACGCAAGGCACCGAGGACAATCTCAAGATCACCTACCCGGAGGATTTTCTCCGGGCCGAACGACTGTTGAGGACGACGATGGATATCCGAGTTGGGCATGGCTATGACGTGCACGCTTTCGAGCCGGGCGATCATGTGATCCTGTGCGGGGTGAAGGTGCCGCATTCGGCGCGGCTCAAGGGCCATTCGGACGCGGATGTGGGCATGCATGCGCTGACCGATGCGATCTATGGTGCGCTGGCCGAGGGCGATATCGGCCGCCATTTCCCGCCCTCCGACCCGCAATGGAAGGGCGCGGCCTCCGAGATCTTCCTCGATCATGCGGTGAAACTCGCCGAGGCGCGCGGTTTCCGGATCTCGAATTGCGATGTCACCCTGATCTGCGAGCGGCCGAAGATCGGCCCGCATGCGCTTGAAATGGCGCAGGAACTCGCGCGGATCATGGGGCTCGATCCGGCGCGGATCTCAGTCAAGGCCACCACCTCCGAGCGGCTCGGTTTCACCGGGCGCGAGGAAGGGATCGCCGCCATCGCCACCGCCACACTGATCGCGGAGTAAGCCATGCTGAAACTCATCAACACTGTCTTCTATGTCGGGCTTCTGCGCCCCGCGCCGGGCACCTGGGGCTCGCTCGTCGCGGTGCTGATCGGCTGGGCGATCGAGCACTACCTCGGGTTCCTGGCGCTCCTCGTCGCGACGATCGCGGCGAGCGCGCTCGGGTTCTGGTCGGTCGGCGAGGCGCTGCGCGACCGCCCCGGCGAGGATCCGTCCGAGATCGTGATCGACGAGGTCGCGGGCCAGTGGCTCGCCCTGCTCTTCCCCGCCTTCGGCTTCTGGTCGCGCGGATTGTCCATGGGGGTCGACCTGCACATGGTCTGGCCCGGCCCGGTCGCCGCCTTCTTCCTGTTCCGCCTGTTCGACATCTGGAAGCCGTGGCTGGTGGGCCGCGCGGATCGCCGCCATGACGCGAAGGGCGTGATGCTCGACGATCTCTGGGCGGGGCTGTTTGCGGGCATCGTCTCGATCCTGCTGGCCGGGCTCTATCACGGCATCGTCCTGGGGCTGATGAAATGAGCCTGGCCGCCGAGGTGCTCGACGCCTGCAAGGCGCGCGGGCTGATGCTCGCGACCGCTGAGAGCTGCACCGGCGGCATGGTGGCGGCGGCGCTGACCGATATTCCCGGCTCCTCGGCAGTGGTGGAGCGCGGCTTCGTCACCTACACCAACCGCGCGAAGGAAGAGATGCTGGGGGTGCGCGCGCTCACGCTCGAAGAGCATGGCGCGGTCTCCGAGGAGGTGGCACGCGAGATGGCCGAAGGGGCGCTCAGCCGTTCCGCGGCCGACCTGAGCATCGCGATCACCGGCATCGCGGGGCCCGGCGGCTCCGAGTTCAAGCCCGAGGGCCGCGTCTGTTTCGCCCGCGCGATGACCGGGCGCGAGACCCGGGTCGAGACCGTCGAATTCGGCGCCCTGGGGCGCGCAAATGTCCGCGCCGCGGCCCGCGATCACGCGCTTGAACTGCTGCTCGACGCCGCCCGGGCGTGATTCCAAACAGCGCAAAGAACGTGCAAAGGCGCTCCTGCGCGGCTATTTATTGTGCATTCCCCAAATTGCCGCCGTTTTAATCGCCGCCATAGGCATATGCCCCTTTCTTGAGCGCCGCCGATATGTCCCTTGCCCCTCGATAGGGAAAATCCGAGGAGGAGTTGAGGGATGAACGGGGCTGATACCGCCTGGATCATGACGGCCACGGCGCTCGTCTTGCTGATGACGCTGCCGGGGCTGGCGCTGTTCTATGGCGGGCTGGTGCGGGCACGCAACGTGCTGTCGATCTTCATGCAATGTTTCTCGATCGCGGCGCTGTTGAGCGTGCTCTGGCTGCTCTTCGGCTATTCGATCGCCTTTGGCGAGGCGAACGGGATCTGGGGCGGCCTGGGCAAGTTCGGCCTGATCGGGATCGGATCCGAGAGCCTGTCGGGCACCATCCCCGAGGTCGTGTTCTTCGCCTTCCAGATGACCTTCGCGATCATCACGCCCGCGCTGATCGTCGGCGCCTTCGTCGAGCGCATCAACTACGCCTTCGTGATGACCTTCACCGGGCTATGGATGCTGCTGATCTACGCGCCGGTCACGCATTGGATCTGGGGCGGCGGCATCATGTCCGATGGCGGGATCTGGGGCGCGGTCGGCACCAGGGATTTCGCGGGCGGGATCGTGGTGCATGAAACCGCCGGTCTGGCCGCCCTCGTGCTCGCGCTGATGATCGGCCCGCGCGAGAGGCGCACCACGCCGCCGCACAATCCCGGAATGGTCGCGATGGGCGCGGGCCTGCTCTGGGTCGGCTGGTTCGGCTTCAACGGCGGCTCCGCGCTCGCCGCAGACGGGGCGGCCGGCATGGCGATCACCGTCACCCATATCTCCGCCGCCGCCGCCTCGCTGAGCTGGGCGCTGTGGGAACGCGTCAAGTTCGGCCGCGCCTCGATGGTGGGTCTCGTGACCGGCACGATCGCGGGGCTGGCCTCGATCACCCCGGCTTCGGGCTTCGTCGGCCCGATCGAGGCGCTGATCATCGGTTTCGCCGCCGGGATCCTCTGCCAGGAAGCGGTGATCCTGATCCGCGAGAAGATCCGGATCGACGACTCGCTCGACGTCTTCGCGGTGCATGGCGTGGGCGGGATCTTCGGCACGATCATGATCGCGGTCTTCGGCCATGGCAGCTGGCTCGCGCAGCTCGGCGCGCTGGCGGTGGTGGGCGTCTTCACCGTGGCCGGCAGCTGGATCCTCGCCAAGCTCGTCGCGCTGGTCTTCCCGATCCGCGTGAGCCGCGAGGACGAGACGACCGGGCTCGATCTCGCCACTCATGGCGAGCGTGCCTATGACGTGAACTCCTGAGCGTATCCCGATGCGTTCAAACGGAAAGGCCGCCCCGAGGGGCGGCCTTTCTTTCATCGGAACCAGCGCACCGCCTCAGGGCGCAGTGGGTGCGGTCAACTGGCCGAGGCTCGTCCCCGCAAGCCCTGCAAAGCGCGCCACCACGGTCCCGTCGGCCGAGAGCAGAAGATCTCCGCCCTCGTCGGCGACGCTGAAATGCGCGCTCGCTCCGGCGGTCAGGTCCAGGCTGTCCTCGCCGATATGGAAATCATGCACCGTGGTCACGCCGGAGCCGCCGGTCACGTCGAGCTCGAGCGTGTCATGCGCGGTGCCACCGGTCGGATCGAGCGTCACGTCGTTGCCCAGCACCGTCGAGATCGTATCGGCATCCGCGCCGCCCTCGAGGCTGTTGCCCGCGCCGGTCGCGACCAGCACGTCGTGGCCCGCACCGCCCGAAAGCGTATCGCCCCCCGCGGGATCGTCCGCGACAAGCGTGTCATGGCCGGCCCCGCCAAGGAGGTGATCCGTCCCGCTCGCCCCGACATAGAGGTGGTCGTCCCCCTCGCCGCCCTCGAGCGTGTCATCGCCTGCATTGGCGTGGAGCGCGTCATTGCCCGCACCGCCCTGAAGCAGATCGTCTCCCGGCCCGCCCCAGAGCGTGTCATCGCCTGCCGCCCCCTGCAGCGTATCCGCGCCGCCGTGACCGAGCAGCACGTCATTCCCCATCCGCCCGGAGAGCAAATCCGCCTGCGGCCCGCCCGCGAGATGGAGGGAAACGCTGGCGGGATCGAGCATGTTCTCGACCGTCAGCCCCTGCCCGGCGAGCCCGTTGAAGAGCGCGACATCGGTGCCGCCATAGCTCATCATCAGATCGCCGCCCTGTTCGGTCAGGCTGACATCATGCGGGCTCACGCCCTCGGGCAGCTCGACCCGGTCGAGGCCGGGCGCGAAATCGGTGACGGTTTCGGTCTCGCCCTGGTGATCGGCATTCGGCGCGAAGGGCACGATCACATCCTCGCCCCCTCCGGTGGTGACGGTGTCATGCGCCCCGGTGACGAAGAGGTCATTGCCCGCCCCGCCATCGAGATGGTTGTCATTGCCATTGCCGAAAAGCGTGTCGTCGCCCTCGCCGCCATGCAGCTCGCCCGCGGTGCCGAAGGCGCCCATCACATCGTCGCCCTTGCCGCCCAGAAGCGTCTCGGCATCGCCATAGGCCGCGAGCGTGTCGTCGCCATTGCCGCCCGCGAGCTGGGCGTCGGCCTCGTGGGTCGAGAGATTCACCTGCCCGGGCGCGCCGGGATAGATCTGCCCGATATCCGTTCCCGCAAGCCCCGTCAGCCGCGCCACCGGCTGACCATGTGCCATCACCAGAAGGTCGTGCCCGTCATCCTGCGCGCTGATTTCACCATCCGAGACATGTTCGAATTTCAGCGTGTCGAGCCCGGGTTCGAAATGATCGACCGTCATCACCGATCCGTCCGGGATCACCAGAAGCGAATCTCCCGCCCCGTCGCCGGAGAGGCTGCTATCCGCGCCCTGCCCCAGATCGACATGGGCCATCGCGAAACTGTGGATCGAATCCGCCCCGGTGCCACCGTCGATGAACGTCTCCTGCGTCGGATCGTCCGCGACCTGAACCCCGCCGCCAGCGAGGCCGTTCGGGCCTGCCGGGCCGAAATAGATCGTGTCGTTCCCTTCGCCGCCAAGCGCGGTATTGCCGTCGGAATGGCCGAGATTGAGCCAGTCATTCCCGAGCCCGCCATCGAGCGTGTTGCCCGCGCTGTCATTGCCGAAGAGGCTGTCCTGACCCGCGCCGCCCTCGAGCAGGTCACCGCCGCCCGGGCCCACGCGCAGCACGTCATTTCCGGCCTCGCCCTGAAGCGTGTCGTGCCCCTGCCCGCCATCGAGCGTATCGTTGCCTTCGCCGCCATGCAGCTGGTCGTTGCCCGGCCCGCCATAGAGCAGATCCGCCCCGGTGCCGCCCAGCAGGACATCGTCCCCGGCATAGCCCGCGAGCGTATCGTCGCCCCCCAGACCGTCGAGCGTATTGCTGTGCCAGTCGCCGTCGAGCAGATCGCCCGTCGCGTTACCGCCGGTCAGCGTGTCATGGGTCTGCGACGGGTCCTGGCCGTCCGTGCCGTCCCCGTTGCCGTCGTGTTGGTCACTGTGATGGCTGTTCCCGACCATGCCGATCGCGAATGCCGCGGGCAACAAGCCCAGCAAAAGCATCATTCCGAACATCTGAAATCCCCAATCGGCCCGGCAGCCGGGCCCACCCGCGATAAGTTGACACGCAGGTAAGATCCGGGGTCAACGCGGTCGTCGGGGAATTCGAACGGCGCGTCCCTCACGATCCGGTGATCGTTTCAGAATGAGAAGAAAACGCGGCCTATCTTTGCGAATTGGTTAGGTTTTCGGGCCGTAGAGTTCCTCGGCGCGTTTCTCGAAAGCCCGCACGATCCGTTGCATCGCCTCGTTGAAGACGACCCCGATCACGCCCTGGAGGATCGCGTTCTTGAACTCGAAATCGACATGGAAATCGACGTCGCATCCGCCCTCGGGCCGGTCGGTCATGCGCCAGTGGCTGTGCATGTATTTGAACGGCCCGTCGAGATATTCGGTCTCGATGTGATGGTCGTCGGGATGCAGCACCACGCGCGAGCCGAACTTCTCGCGAAACACCTTGAACGAGATCACCAGGTCCGCAAGCATCACCTCGCCGCCATCGGGCTGCGGCGTGCGCGAGCGGATCCGCGCCGCCGAGTTCCAGGGCAGGAATTCCGGGTAGCGGGCGACATCGGCCACCAGATCGTAGATCTGCTGCGCGCTGTAGGGCATCACCCGGTTCTCGTGATGTTGAGGCATGGCTCCCCCGTTTTCTTGAGCGCCTTGATGCGATAAAGCTAAGGCCGAGCGCAACCCCCGCAACCCGTCCGAGGTCAGACATCATGACGCAGCGCCCCTATGTGATCGACCAGATGATCTCGGCCAAGCAGATCGCGGCGCGGGTCGAACAGCTCGCAGGCGAGATCACCCGCACCTTCGGCGCGACCGACCAGCTCGTCGTGGTGGGGCTGTTGCGCGGGTCGTTCGTCTTCATCGCCGATCTGGTGCGCGAGATCGACCTGCCCGTCGAGGTCGATTTCCTCGAGGCCTCCTCCTATGGCGACAGCACGGAAAGCTCTCGCGAGGTGCGCATCCTCAAGGATTTGCGCGCGGGCATCCAGGGGCGCGACGTGCTGGTGGTCGAGGATATCGTCGATACCGGCTTCACGCTGCGCCATGTGATGGGCCTGCTCGGCGCGCGTAAGCCGCGCCGGCTCGAAAGCTGCGCGCTGCTCGACAAGCCGTCGCGGCGCGAGGTCGATATCCGCGCGAGCTGGACCGGTTTCGAGATCCCCGACGAATTCGTCGTGGGCTACGGGATCGACTACGCGCAGCGCAACCGCAACCTGCCCTATATCGGCAAGGTGCGCTTTCTCGAGGCGGGCCAGTGAACCTCACCTGGCTGATGCGGATGGCGAAATGGGCGCGCCGGCCGCCCTCGATGCTGCATGTGAAGATCGCCGCTGTCGCGATCGCCGCCGTAATCGCGATCGTGGTGGCGGAGAAGCTGGGGCTCTGGCCGGACTGGGCGCGGGTCAATCCGCGCGGCCTGCGCCACTGGCGGCCCTGAGCGGGCCGCCATCTTGACGGGGCTTATTGCGCCGCCTTCTGCTCGCCGTTGAGAAGCGGACGAAGCTCCGAGGCGATCACCCGCTCGGTCAGCGGCCCGGCGAAGCGGAAGAGAACCTTGCCCTTGCCGTCCACGACGAAAGTCTCGGGCACGCCGTAGACGCCCCAATTGAGCGCCATCTGGCCTTTCGGGTCGGCCCCCAGTTCGGCGAAGGGATTGCCCAGCTCCAACAGGAAGTCCTGCGCCTTGCCCGGCTTGTCCTTGTAGTTCACCCCGTAGATCGCCACGCCTTCCTCGGACAGCGCCTTGAGATTGGGGTGCTCGACCCGGCAGGGCGCGCACCACGAGGCCCAGAAATTCACCAGCTTGATCCCGCCCGAGCGCAGATCGGCATCGGTGAAGGGCTCGGACTCGCCCAGCGGATCGAGCTGGACAGGCGGGGCCTCCTTCCCGGCAAAGGCGGTGGGCAGCTGGGTCGGATCCTCGCGGCTCATGCCCCAGATGAAGAGCCCCGCGAGCGCCGCGAAAATGAGCGGCGGGAGAAGCATCAAAGGTTTAACCATTCTTCCGGCCCTCCCGGCGCGCCTCGGCCTCGTCCAGCATCCGCTTCACCTTCGCGCTGCGCCACAGGCTCGTGAGCACCACCGCGACCAGCAGCACGATCGTCACCCCCCAGGAGATGTTGACCGTATAGGCATAGGATTTCGTCGAAGGGTCGGGCAGCGCCACCCCGGTCGAACTCGTCGTCGTCTGGTTCATGCCATGCGCTCACGTTGCTCGAGCGCGTTCAGCCGGCGCGCCCGGATCTCGGTACGGGTGCGCAACAGCACCAATGCGATGAAGAAGAGGATGAACCCGGCCAGACACAGCAGAAGCGGGAACCAGTAGACATCCGCGATATGCTGCTGCTCGTCCATCGAGAGCGTCGAGCCCTGATGCAGGCCCTGGTTCCAGAAATAGGCCGCGTAACGCGAGAGCACCGCGAAGACCGCCCCCACGAGGCACAACACGCCGGTCAGATCCGCCGCGGTGTCGGGGTTCTCCACCGCCGACCACAGCGCCATATAGCCCAGGTAGAACAGGAACAGGATCAGGAAGGAGGTCAGCCGCGGGTCCCAGGCCCACCAGGTCCCCCACATCGGCTGGCCCCAGACCGCGCCGGTGATCAGAGCGATCAGCGTCATCACCGCACCGATGGGCGCCGCCGCCTTCGCCGCGAGCGCCGAGACATGGTGGCGCCGGACCAGCCAGATCAGCGAGGTCACCAGCATCATCACCCAGATGTTGATCGCCATCATCGCGGCGGGCACATGGACATAGATCACCTTGACCGAGCCGCCGAAATTCTCCGCCGCGGGGACGAAGAAATACCCCCAGACCAGCCCGATCCCGAGCGTGATCGCGGCCAGCGCCACGCTCCAGGGAAGGATCCTGTCGGTGGTCTTCATGAATTTTACGGGGTTCGCGTATTCCCAGATCGACATCGTTCTCCCGCTCGTCTCCTGCCCTGATCGGCCTTGTCTATCACAGTCCCGCGCGCGCGCCCTAGCGCAGATTGACGCGGATCGCGGCGGCTGACGCAAAGGGAACCAGCGCGACGGTCGCGGCGGTGATCCCGGCCAGCATCAGAAGCGGTGTCTGTGTCGCCATCCCCCCGGCGCCGCGGCGCACGAGCTCCGCACCGAAGATGAGGGTCGGAACGTAGAATGGCAAGACCAGCAGCGACAGAAGAAGTCCGCCGCGCTTGAGCCCGACGGTGAGCGCCGCGCCGAACGTGCCCAGAACCGAGAGCGCCGGCGTACCGAGCAAGAGCGCCACCACCAGCCAGAACTGCGCATCGGGCGCGAGATTGAGCAGGATGCCGAAGACCGGAGCGGCGACGACCAGGGGCAGCCCCGTCGTGATCCAATGCGCGAGCGCCTTGATCGAGACCACCCCCTCGAGCGGGATCGGCGCGGTGACCAGCAGATCGAGCGAGCCATCCTCGTAATCGAGCGCGAAGATCCGGTCGAGCGAGAGCAGGCAGGCGAGAAGCGCCCCGATCCACAAGATCCCCGGCGCGATCCGCGCGAGGATCTCCTGCTGCGGCCCGACCCCGAAGGGCACCAGCGTGACCACGATCAGGAAGAAGGCGAGCCCGAGGCCGAAACCGCCCCCGGCCCGCACCGCCAGCCGCAGGTCACGAAGCAGAAGCGCGATCATGCCGAACCTCCCCGGCCCCGGGCGCGCAGGGGGGCGCCGCCCCCCTCGCGGCTGCGCCGCTCACCCCCCGGGATATTTCTCTCAAGAGGAAGACAGCGGCGGGCTTCCTCTTGATCCAAATATCCCCGCCGGAGGCATCCGACCGCGCCGCTCATGTTGCCGCCGATCATAGGAATGCCTCGTCGAACGCGCCCTTCAGACCGCCCTCCTCGGGGGGCTTCGCCTTGAAGGGTGTGAGATCGAGAACGCGCGCCTCCTCGAGCCCGAGATCGATATGGGTGGCGATGAGCGCGGTTCCCCCACCCGCGAGATGGGTTCGCACGGCGTCGGCGAAGAGCGCGACCGAGGCCGTATCGAGCGATACGGTCGGCTCGTCGAGCACCCAGACCGGCCGGCCGGTCACCAGGAGCCGCGCCAGGCCGAGCCGGCGCTTCTGTCCCGCCGAGAGGCTCATCGCCGCGCGATCGGCGAGGCCGCGCAGGTTCATCCGCTCGAGCGCGGGCTCGATCTCGTGGGTGGCGTAGACGGAGGCCCAGAATGTCAGGTTCTCGCGCACGCTGAGCGTGGATTTCAGCCCGTCGGAATGGGCGGCATAGGCCATGCTCTCGGGCGGGATCGAGATCGAGCCCGCCAGCGCCGGCTGCAGCCCCGCGAGAGTGCGCAGAAGCGTCGTCTTGCCGACGCCGTTCGGGCCGCGGATCACGAGAGCATGGCCCGCCTCGACGGCGAAATCGAGCCCTTCGAGCACGGGCAGACCGCCGCGCGAGACCGCCAGACCCTCGACCGAGAGCATCGTCATGCGCGCGCCTCGCCCGCCTCGGGCATGGCGAGGAGCGCGCAGCCGACGCGGCGGCCTTCCGACAAAAGGACGTTATAGGTGCGGGCGGCGGAGGGCGTCGCCATCCCCTCGCACATGATCCCCTTCGCTTCGAGCGCGGAGACGAAGGGCTTGGGAAGATGGGCGATCTCGGCGCCGGTGCCGATGAAGAGAAGGTCGATCTGTCCCGCGAGCGCCTCGAGCGTGGCCAGATCCTCGAACCCGCCCCATGCGCCCACCGCATCGGCCATCACCCAGAGATGGCCGCGCCGGACCTCTCCCGCGACGCGGAAAAAGCCCGGCCCGTAGCCGTCGATGGGCAGCGCGTTGCCGAAATCGGCCTCAGTCAGCAGCGACATCACCATTGTCGAAGAACTTCTCGGAAGGGTCCTTCGTCTCCTTGTTGCGGTCGAGCCCGATGAACAGGACGATGTTCTTCGCGACATAGACCGAGGAATAGGTGCCCACGATCACGCCCCAGGTCATCGCGAAGACGAAATTGCGGATCACGTCGCCGCCCAGCACCAGAAGCGAGATCAGCGCCAGCAGCGTGGTCCCGGAGGTCATCACCGTACGCGAGAGCGTCTCGTTGACCGAGAGGTTCATCACCTCGCGCAGCGGCATCTTCTTGTATTTCACGAGGTTCTCGCGAAGACGGTCGAACACGACGACGGTGTCGTTGATCGAATAGCCGAGGATCGTCAGCAGCGCCGCGATGATCGACAGGTCGAAGCGGAACTGGAACAGCGAGAAGATCCCGATCGTCACCGTCACGTCATGCACGAGTGCCGCAACCGCGCCCACCGAGAACTGCCATTCGAAGCGCAGCCAGACATAGACGAGGATCGCGAAGACCGCGGCGAGAACCGACCAGACCGCGGTCCAGATCAGCTCGCCCGACACTTTCGGACCGATCGACTCGGTCGAGGTGATCTTCACGTCCTTGTTCACGGTCTTGAGCGCATCGAGCACCTGGCCCTGGGTCTCGGGCGAGATCGCCTCCTGCCCGTCCTGCGCCTGGATCCGGATCGTCGCAACATGTTGGTCGGCGCGGAAATTCGGATCGAAGACCTGGGTGATCGCGACATCGCCCAGGTTGAGCGGCGCGATCGCCTGCCGGTAGGCGCCGACATCGACGGGAATATCGCTCTCGGTGCGGATCGTGGTGCCGCCGCGGAAGTCGATGCCGAGGTTGAGCCCCATCGTGAGGACGAGGATGATCGAGGCGATCACCATCACCACCGAGACGCCGAACGTCACGACCTGGTGCTTGAAGAAATCGAAGTTGGTCTTCTCGGGGACCAGTTTCAGACGGAATGCCATATCTGCTGCTCCCTTACAGAACGAGTTCCTTGGGCCGGCGGCGCGCGAACCACAGGCTCACGAACAGCCGCGTCACCCAGATCGCGGTGAAGACCGAGGTGATGATCCCGATCAGGAAAGTGACGGCGAAGCCGCGCACCGGGCCCGCGCCCAGCACGAAGAGGATCACCGCGGTGAGGAAGGTCGTCACGTTCGCATCGACGATCGCCGACATCGCGCGCTCATAGCCGAGCTCGATCGCGCGGGCCGGCTTCTTGGCGATGCGCAATTCCTCGCGGATGCGTTCGAAGACGAGCACGTTGGCATCGACCGCCGTCCCCATCGTCAGCACGATCCCGGCGATGCCCGGCAGGGTCAGCGTCGAGCCGATCACCGACATGATCGCGAAGATCAGCGCGATGTTGAGGCCGAGCGCGACCGAGGCGAAGACCCCGAAGAGCCCGTAGGAGGCGATCATGAACACCACGACGAGCGCCGCGCCGACCCCGGCGGCAAGCTTGCCGGCCTTGATCGAATCCGCGCCGAGCTCGGGCCCGATCGTGCGCTCCTCGAGGAAAGTCATCGAGGCGGGCAGCGCTCCGGCGCGCAGGAGCAGCGCCAGGTCGGTCGCTTCCTTGACGGTGAAGCGGCCGGTGATGATGCCCGAGCCGCCCGGAATGTGGCTCTGGATCGTCGGCGCGGAAATCACCTTGTTGTCGAGCACGATGGCAAAGGGTTTGCCGATATTGTTCTGGGTATAGTCGCCGAAGGCGCGCGCGGCCGAGGCGTTGAAGCGGAAAGCCACCGCCGGATAGCCGTTCTGATCGGTATCGGGACGCGCATCGGTCAGGTCCTCGCCGGTCACGACCGGCACCGGATCGAGGATGTAGTAGAGACCCTTCTGATCGCCCGAGGGCACGATCTCCTCATTCGCACCCGTCGCCTGGTTCGGGTTCGAGGTGGTGCCGATCACCGAGTTGAAGGTGAGTTTCGCGGTGGTGCCGATGAGCTGCTTGATCTCCTGCGCCGAGCTCGCGCCCGGGACCTGGATCAGGATCCGGTCCGAACCCTCGCGCACGATCGTCGGCTCGCGGGTGCCCGCGGCATCGATCCGGCGGCGCACGATCTCGAGCGATTGCTGCATCGTGCGGTCGTCGGTCGCGCCCTTCTCCGCATCGGAGAGCTGGATCACGAGGTCATTGCCCTCGGTGGTGATCTTGAGCGTCTTCTGCCCGACACCGGTGAGCGAACTCACCGGCGCGTTGAGGGTCTCGGCGATCTGCACCGCCTTCTGGATCTGGTCGGCATTGCCGATCTGGATCTTCAGCACGCCCGGATCGGCCCGCAGCCGGCGGATCGAGCCCAGCGTCGCGCGCTCGTCAGCCAGCGCCTTGCGGAATTCCGGCCAGAGCGCGTCGACGCGCGACTTGTAGACCTCGTCGACATTGACCTGCGCCAGCAGCTGCGCGCCGCCACGCAGATCGAGCCCGAGATTGACGATATCGGAGGGCAGCCAGTCCGGCCAACCGGCCTTCGCCGCCTGCTGCTCGGGGGTGAGGGACCCGGTTCTGGTTTCGGCGGCGACCGCATCATTATGCGTCGCGACCCGATTGTAGAACAGGTTGGGCACGGCATAGACCAGACCGGCGGCAATAATGACCGCGATCAGCACGCGCTTCCACAGCGATATCTGCAACATCGGCGAGAGGCCTTCCTGGCGTTTACTGGTTGGTCGCGGCGGGTTCGGTCTTCGAGATGACCTGAACGATCGTCGATTTCACCACGCGCACCTTCACGCCCGGCGCGATCTCGACCTCGACCTCGCCATCCTCGCGCAGATGCGAGACCTTGCCGATGATGCCGCCCTGGGTGAGCACCTGGTCGCCCCGGCGCACGGCCTCGACCATCGCCTTGTGTTCCTTGGCCTTTTTCTGCTGCGGCCGGATCAGGAGGAAATACATGATCACGAAGATCAGGATCAGCGGGAGAAACTGGCCGAAGGCGGCGGCGGGGTTGGAGGCGCCACCGGCGGCCTGGGCGAAAGCGGGGGTCACGAACATCGCAATGGTCCTTTATCTGGGCCTTGGGGGCATCAACGCCCCGGTTTGTCGGCGGGCACCCTATCCGTGGCCTCCGGTCTTGGCAAGGCGAAGGCGCCGCCGCCCCGCGCCTTCTCACGCCCCGGTGAAGCGCCCGTTGCGCACCGTGGCGCCCTCCGCCCTTCCAAATGCCCGAAATATCCCGGGGGAGGCCGCCAAGGCGGCCGGGGGCAGCGCCCCCCTTCTTGTCACCCGAGCGGCAGCGCGCGCTCGGCCAGACGGGCGAGGAACGAGGCGCCCACGGGCGCGGCCTCGTCGTTGAAATCGTAGCGCGGATGATGGAGCCCGGCCCCGTCGCCGGTTCCCATGAAGAGATAGGCGCCCGGACGGGTCTCGAGCATGTAGGAGAAGTCCTCCGCCCCCATCTCGCGCGGCGCATCGCGCGAGACGCGCCCCTCGCCCGCGATCTCCTCGGCGACGCTCGCGGCGAATTCGGCCTCGTCGGGATCGTTGACCGTGGGCGGATAGCCCCGCTCATAGGTGATCTCGACCTCGACCCCGTAGCCCGCGGCGAGCCCCTCGACGATCGCGCGCAGCCGCGCCTCGGCGAGATCGCGGATGCGCGGCTCGAAGGCGCGAATCGTGGCGCAGAACCAGCCGGATTCGGGGATGATGTTCGATGCCGAGCCGGCATGGATCTGGGTGACCGAGATCACCAGCTCGTCCCCCGCCCCGACATTGCGTGACACCACGCTCTGCAGCGCGCTGACCATGCCCGCGATTGCGACGATCGGATCGATGCATTCCTGCGGCGTCGCCCCGTGCCCACCCTTGCCGCGCACCTTGATCCAGGCCGTGTCGACCGAGGCCATGTAAGGGCCGGGCGTGGTGAAGAAATGCCCGAAAGGCAGCCCCGGCGCGTTGTGGATCGCGAAGACGCGGCCGATACCGAACCGCTCCATCACGCCCTCGCGCACCATCACCTCGCCGCCGCCGCCCTCTTCCTCGGCGGGCTGGAAGATCAGCGCGACGGTGCCCGCGAAATTGCGCGTCTCGGCCAGATAGGCGGCCGCGCCCAGAAGCATCGTCGTGTGCCCGTCATGGCCGCAGGCATGCATCTTGCCCTCGGCGCGCGAGGCATGCTCGGCGCCGGTCTCCTCGGTGATCGGCAGCGCATCCATATCCGCGCGCAACCCCACGACCGGCCCGTCGCCGCGGCCCCGGATCAGCGCGACGATCCCCGATTGCGCGATCCCTTCATGGATCTCGTCCACGCCGATCTCGCGCAGCCGCTCGGCCACGAAACCGGAGGTCTGGTGCAGGTCGAACTCGAGCTCGGGATGCCGGTGCAGCCAGCGCCGCCACTCGGTCATCTGCGGGCCGAGATCTGCAATTCTGTTGATCACGGGCATGGTGGACTTCCCTCGCGCGGATGGTTACGCCGAAAGGCACTCGCATGGCAGGAGGCAGGAGGCAAGGTGCAATGGCCAAACCCGATGACGCGCTGATCTTCGACGCGGGCGGCGACGCGCCGCATCAGTTCGAGCGGCTGATCGCGATCATGGCCTGCCTGCGCGATCCCGAGACCGGCTGCCCCTGGGATCTGGAACAGGATTTCGCCTCCATCGCTCCCTACACGATCGAGGAGGCCCACGAGGTCGCCGATGCGATCGCGCGCGAAGCCTGGTCGGAATTGCCGGGCGAGCTGGGCGATCTCGCGCTGCAGGTCGTCTATCACGCGCAGATGGCCTCGGAGGACGGGCGCTTCGATATCGGCGACGTGCTGCGTGCGATCAACGCCAAGATGGTCGCCCGCCACCCGCATGTCTTCGGATCGGAAAGCCGCGAGAAATCGGCCGCGCAGCAGACCGAGGACTGGGAGCGGATCAAGGCCGCCGAACGCGCCGCGGCGGGCAAGGCCGAGCGGGTGGGCGTGCTCGACGGCGTGGCCCTGGGCCTGCCCGCGCTGACCCGCGCGATCAAGCTGCAGAACCGCGCCGCACGGGTCGGGTTCGACTGGCCCTCGACCGACGAGGTGCTCGAGAAGATCGTCGAGGAGGCCCGCGAACTCGAAGAGGCCCGCGACGATCTCGGACCGGTGGAACTGGCCGAGGAATATGGCGATCTGCTGTTCGTGATGGTCAATCTCGGGCGGCATCTGGGGCTCGACCCCGAAGCCGCCTTGCGCGCCGCGAACCTGAAATTCACCCGCCGCTTCGAACATATCGAAGCGGGCCTCGCCGCGCGCGGCAAGAGCCCGAAGGAGAGCGATCTGGCGGAGATGGACGCGCTGTGGAACGAGGCCAAGGCGCAGGGCGTGAAATGAGGCCGGGGGCGCTGCCCCAACCCTCGCCGGATAGCGAGAAATTACGGTCGCAGAGGGGGCGCTGCCCCCCGCGGCTTCGCCGCTCCCCCCGGGGTATTTCAGTCTAGATGAAGCGGCTCAGAGGAAGGCCTTGCGCAGCATGTTCAGGGCCACCAGCATCAGGAAGACCGCGAAGACGCGCTTGAGCTTCTTCGCGTCGAGACGGTGGGCGAGCGTCGCGCCCCAGGGGGCCGTGATCGTGGTCATCGCGATCACGATCAGGAAGGCGGGAATGTTGACGGCGCCGATCGAATAGGGCGGCGCGTCGGCCACCGGGGTCAGCAGGAAACCGATCGCCGAGGGCAGCGCGATCGTCACGCCGAAACCGGCCGAGGTCGCGACCGCGCGGTGGATCGGGATCCCGTGCAGCGTCTGCATCGGCGTGCCGATCGAGCCGCCTCCGATCCCCAGAAGCACCGAGAGAAACCCCATCAGCGGGCCGAACCAGGCCCGGAAGATCCCGCCCGGCAGGTGATCGGAGATCCGCCAGCTCGCCTTGCCGAACATCATGTAGAGCGCGATCGCCAGCACCATCACCGCGAAGATGATCTGCAGCGTCTGCGAGCGCAGCTGATGCACGACGAGAACGCCGATCACCGCGCCCACGGCGATCGGGACGACCCATTGCTTGAGGATGACCCAGTCGACCGCACCGCGGCGGTTATGAGCCAGCACCGACCGGACGGAGGTGATGATGATCGTCGCGAGCGAGGTCGCCACGCAGACCTGCATCAGATCCTCGGACCCATAGCCCAAGCCGCTGAAGAGATAGAAGAAGGCGGGCACGAGAACGATGCCTCCGCCCACGCCCAGAAGGCCTGCGAGCACGCCCGCGAAGGCCCCCACGCCCATCAGGATCAGAACCAGCGGCGCGAGCGTCGCGAAATCGAACATAGGTGAACCTCTCCGATGAGACCGCGCTCAGATAGCCTGTTCACGCAATGCTGACAATGCGCTCGCGAAAAGTTCAGAATCCGCGCCCGGCCGGGTCGCGCCTTCGGAGAGGATCTGCCGGTAGCGCCGCGCGCCCGGGCGTCCGTGGAAGAGCCCGAGCATGTGGCGCGTCACCTGATGGAGGCGGCCGCCTCGCGCGAGATGGGCCTCGATATAGGGGATCATCGCCTCGGCCACCTCGAAGGGATCGCGCGCGTCCCCCCTGCCCCAGATCCGCGCATCCGCCGCACCCAGAACCTCCATCGGCTGGTGATAGGCGGCGCGGCCCACCATCACCCCGTCGAGGCCCTGCGAAAGCTCGGTCTCGGCCGCGGCGAGATCGCCGATGCCGCCATTGATCGAGACATGGAGCTGCGGGAAGGCCGCCTTCATCCGGTGCACGAGCGGATAGTCGAGCGGCGGGATCTCGCGATTGTCCTTGGGCGAAAGCCCCTGCAGCCAGGCCTTGCGCGCATGGATCGTGACCCGCCGCACCCCGGCCGCGGCGATCTTCCCGAGAAAATCGGGCAGCACCTCCTCGGGGTCCTGATCGTCTACGCCGATCCGGCATTTCACCGTCACCTCGACCGGGCTCGCCGCGATCATCGCGGCCACGCATTCCGCGACCAGATCGGGCGTCTTCATCAGCACCGCGCCAAAGGCGCCCGATTGCACGCGGTCCGAGGGGCAGCCGCAATTGAGGTTGATCTCGTCATAGCCGTGGTCGGCCCCGATCCGCGTGGCCTCGGCCAGTTCCTTCGGGTCCGAACCGCCCAGTTGCAGCGCCACCGGATGTTCGGCCGCATCGAAGCCCAGAAGCCGTGCGCGATCGCCGTGGCTGACGGCGGGGGCGGTCACCATCTCGGTATAGAGAAGCGCCTCGCGGCTGATCTGGCGGTGGAAATAGCGGCAATGACGGTCCGTCCAGTCCATCATCGGCGCGACGGAGAGCTTCGCGGCACGGGAGAGGGTGTCGGATGTCGTCATGGCGGGCTGTCCCTCATGGACCGGTTTCAGATAGCGCGGCAACCGCCCCCGCGGCGCAAGAAATTCACGATGAATGGGGGTGGCGCACCCGATAGGATTCGAACCTATGGCCTCTGCCTTCGGAGGGCAGCGCTCTATCCAGCTGAGCTACGGGTGCCTGAGCGCGGATATAGAGGAGGCGGGCGCGGGCCGCAACGGGAAATCTCAGGGGTCGCGGCGGGCAAGCGCGTCGTCGATCACGCCGGCGAGAACCTCGCGCGGGACCTCCGAGGTCACGAAGGCCTGGCCGATGCCGCGGGCCAGAATGAACCGCAGCTTGCCGTCGAGCACCTTCTTGTCCTGCGCCATCAGCTCGATCAACGCATCGGTGCCGGGAAGGTCGCCCTCGATATCGGCGAGATCCACCTTCATCCCCATCGCGCGCAGATGGGCGCGCACGCGGCTCGGCGCCTCCTGCGGACACAGGCCGAGGCGCTGGCTCAGCTCGAAGGCCAGCGCGCAGCCGATCGCCACGCCCTCGCCATGCAGGAGCCGGTCGGAATAGCCCGTCGCCGCCTCGAGCGCGTGGCAGAAGGTATGCCCGAGATTGAGAAGCGCGCGGTCTCCCTCCTCGGTCTCGTCGCGCGCCACGATCTCGGCCTTCATCTCGACCGAGCGTTTCACCGCGTGCAGGCGCTTGTCGAGATCACCCCCCGCCATCGCCGGGGCGTAGGCCTCGAGCCAGTCGAAGAACTCCGCGTCGCCCAGAAGACCGTATTTCACCACCTCGCCATAGCCTGCGAGGAAATCGCGCTTGGGCAGGGTCTCCAGCACCCCAAGATCGGCCAGAACCAGCGAGGGCTGGTGAAAGGCCCCGATCAGGTTCTTGCCCTGCGGCGCGTTGATCCCGGTCTTGCCGCCGACCGAGCTGTCGACCTGCGCGAGCAGCGTGGTCGGGATCTGCACGAAACGCACGCCCCGGCGCAGCACCGCGGCCGCGAAGCCGACCAGATCGCCGATCACGCCCCCGCCGAGCGCGATCACGATGTCCTTGCGCTCGACCTTCTGCTCGAGCAGCCATTCGACGGTGCGGGTGAAATGCGGCCAGCTTTTCGTGCCCTCGCCCGCAGGCAGGGTGAGCGCCACCGACTCGATGCCCCCGAGCCCGGCGCGCAGCGCGTCGAGATGCAGCCTCGCCACGGTCTCGTCGGCCACGATCGCCACCCGGGGCCGGCGCAGGAGCGGTGCGATCTCGACCGCGGCACCCTCGATCAGCCCGGTGCCGATCCGCACCTCGTAAGAGCGCGCGCCCAATTCGACCGGTACGATTTCACGCATCCTTTTCCCCTTCGAACAAACCATCGACCGCGCGCAGATGCGCGACCACCTTTTCCGCCATGTCCTGGATCGAGAGCCCCGGTTCGGCCTCCACCGCCACCTGCGCCATCTCGTAATGCGGCATCCGCTTGGCGAGAAGATCGGCGAGGGTCTGTTTCGGGTTCGGGGTGCGCAGGAGCGGACGGGTATCCTTGTGGCGCACGCGCTGCCAGAGCAGGTCCAGATCGGCCTTGAGCCAGACCGAAACGCCGAGCCGCGCGATCAGGGCGCGGTTCGCCTCGGAGAGAAACGCGCCGCCGCCGGTGGAGATCACCCCGGGCGGACCGGAGAGCAGCCGTTCGAGCACCTCCGATTCGCGGGCCCGGAAAAAGGGCTCTCCGTCGCGGGCGAAAATCTCGGACACGCTCATCTGGGCGGCACGTTCGATCTCGTGATCGCTGTCGAGGAAGGGCACGTCGAGCAGTTTCGCCAGCGCCGTGCCGACCGCGGTCTTGCCCGAACCCATCATGCCCACGAGCACGATCGACCGGTTCGGTCGCCCTTCTTTTCGCGCCTCCTGCTCCAAGCTGCTCCTCACCCTTGTCAATCCCGCGCCTCGGCCCAAATCCGCTCATCGGCGAAGCCTTGCACAAACGTGACGAAGGGCCCCTTGAATGGCGTGAACTTCCTTGAAATCCCATATATGATCAATGCGAAACCGCAACCAAGAACGGTCCCGCCGCAAGCGACGGACCGCGCAAGACGGCAGAAAAGAGAGAAAATGGGGCGCATCTTCAAACTCATCGTCATCCTTGTTGTGCTCGGCGCGATCGGCGTGATCGGCTATGCCTATCTGGGCGACATGGGTGCAGACAGCCAGCAGCAGCATATCGAGGTCACCTTGCCCGACGGGATCGGCGCAGGCGGCGGGGGCACGGGTGCGAACTGATCGCCGCGGCCTCGCGGCAGTCCTTGCCACGATCCTGATCGCTTCCCCGGGCGCATCGCTGCGGGCGCAGCAGACGGCCCAACCGGCCGCGACGGATCCGCATGTCCATCCGATGTCCGCGATCGAATGGCTGTCGGATTCTGTGGCGCAGCCCCCGCGCACGGGCAGCCGGACCGCACCGCCGCTCACCGGGGCGGGCGGGATCGAGAACATCGCCGTGCAATCGCTCGACGCGCCCTCGGCCGACACGCTGGGCCTGTTGCCGCCCGCACGCACCGGGCTGCCGGCGAACCTGTGGGGCGCGACTCCGGCCGCCGAGCTTGCGCAGGCCCTGCGTGAAATGCCGATCGATTTCCTGCCCAGCCTCCACGGTTTGGTGATGACGCTCCTTCTGGCGGAACTCGACCCGCCGCAGGTCGCAGCGCCGGGCCAGCGTGACGCACTCTTCCTCGCCCGGATCGACCGGCTTCTGGACATGGGCGCGCTCGAACAGGCGCATGCGATGCTGCAGCAGGCCCCCACCACGAGCCCCGGCGTGTTTCGCCGCAGCTTCGACGTGGCGCTCCTGCTCGGACAGGAGAATCGCGCCTGCCGGATCATCGAGCGCAGCCCCGCCATCGCCCCTTCCTACGCGGCACGGATCTTCTGTCTTGCGCGCACCGGGCAATGGGACCTGGCGGAGCTGACCTATGGGACGGGCAAGGTGCTCGGGCAGATCCCCGCCTCGGAGCAGAACCTGCTCGAGCAGTTTCTCGATCCCGCGCTGGCCGAAGGCGCCGAGGAGATGACGCCGCCCGATCCGGTCACGCCGCTTGCCTACAAGATGATGGAGGCGATCGGGCAGCCCCTGCCGACCGCCACGCTGCCGCTCGCCTTCGCGCAGGCCGATCTGACCGAGAACAATGGCTGGAAGGCGCAGCTCGAGGCAGGCGAACGTCTGGCCCGCGCGGGCGTGCTGGATCCGAACCGGCTTCTCGGGCTTTATACCGAGCGCAAGGCCGCGGCCTCCGGCGGGCTCTGGGACCGGGTCGCCGCGATCACCGCCCTCGACCAGGCGCTGCGCAAGAGCGACTCCGCCGCGGTCGCACGTACCCTGCCCCGCGCCTATGAGTCGATGCGCGCCGAACATCTCGAACCGGTTCTGGCCGCGCTCTTCGGCGACCAGCTTTCGGGAATGGAGCTTTCGGGCGCGGCCGGACGGATCGCCTATGAGCTGAGCCTTCTGACCCCGGCCTATGAGGAGAACGCGCGCCTCGGTGCCAAGGCCGATCCGCAGGGCGCGCTGCTTCAGGCGCTCGCGAAGGGCGATACCAGCGGGGTCGACGCGCGCGACGGGCTAGGCGAGGCGCTCAAGACGGTCTTCGATGCCGCCCCCGGCGATCCGCCGCAGCGCTATGAGGGCCTTGTTCCCGACCAGCTCGGCCTCGCGATCATCCGCGCGATCGGCGATGTCTCGGAGGGCGCGAAGGGGGATTATCCGCGTCTGCAGGACGGGTTGCAGCTCTTGCGGCTCGCGGGGCTCGAAACCGTCGCCCGGCGGAGCGCGATCGAACTCGTCGTTCTGGAGCGGCGCGAATGAGCGAGGCGCCTCCCGATCCCCACTGGTTGCCCGCCTTTCTCGAGGCGCAGGCCGCCGAGGCCGGATCGGCGCGCAACACGATCCTGTCTTACGGGCGCGATCTCAACGACTTCGCGGGGTTTCTTCAGGCGAAGGGATTGAGCTATGCCACGCTCGCCCGCGCCGATATCGAGGCCTATCTGATCCGCTGCGAAGCAGAGGGGCTCGCGAAATCCACCCGCGCGCGGCGCCTCAGCGCGATCCGGCAGCTCTTCCGCTTCGCCTATGAAGAGGGCTGGCGCAGCGACAACCCGGCGATCCGCATCTCGGGCCCGGGCCGCGCGCAACGCCTGCCCAAGACGCTGTCGCTGGAGGAGGTCGAGGCGCTACTGGAAGCCGCGCGCGATCAGGGCCGGTCAATGTCCGAGCAGATCCGCAACCGCTGCCTGATCGAGCTGCTCTATGCGACGGGCATGCGCGTGTCGGAACTGGTCTCGCTGCCGGTCTCGGCCGCGCGCGGCGATCCGCGGATGCTGCTCGTGCGCGGCAAGGGCGACAAGGAACGCATGGTGCCGCTCTCGCCGCCCGCGCGCGAGGCGCTTGCCACCTGGCTCGCCACCCGCGACGCCGCCGAAGAGGACGCCCGCGTCAAGCATCGCGCGGCCCCCTCGCGCTTTCTCTTTCCCTCGAGCGGCAAGGAGGGCCACCTCACGCGGCAGGGCTTTCATCGGCTGCTCAAGGAGATCGCGGTCGCGGCCGGGATCAGCCCCGCGAAGGTCACCCCCCATGTGCTGCGCCACGCCTTCGCCACGCATCTTCTACAAGGGGGCGCGGATCTGCGCGCGATCCAGATGCTGCTCGGTCACGCGGATCTCTCGACCACCGAAATCTACACCCATGTGCTCGACGAGCGGCTGAAGGATCTGGTGCTCGAGCATCACCCGCTCGCCAAACCGCGCACGGGTCCTTGATTGCGCCCCGCGCGCAGCCCATAACCAAGCCATGAACAGCTCTCTCGACCTCGCCTTCTGGCTCACCGCCGGTGCCATCATCCTGCTGCTGGCGCTCTCGGCCTTCTTCTCGGGCTCCGAAACCGCATTGACGGCGGCCAGCCGCGCAAAGCTGCGCTCCGCCGCCGACAAGGGGGAGAGCGGCGCCAAGACCGCGCTTGCCGTGACCGAGGACAGCGAACGGCTGATCGGCGCGATCCTTCTGGGCAACAACGTCGTCAACATCCTCTCGGCCTCGCTCGCGACCGCGCTGATGACCCGGCTCTTCGGCCAGTCCGGGGTGGCGCTCGCGACGCTGGTGATGACGGCGCTGGTGCTGATCTTCTCGGAAGTGCTGCCCAAGACCTATGCGATCACCTTGCCCGAGAAGGTCGCCTCCAAGGTCGCCGCGCCGATCCGCGTCTTCACGCTGCTGCTCGCCCCGATCGTCGAGATCGTGCGCGCGGTGGTGCGCGGCATCCTCTACGCTTTCGGGATGCGCACCGACAAGAACCAGCACATGTTCTCGATCCACGAGGAGATCGCGGGGGCGCTCGCGCTCGGCCAGTCCGAGGGGACGGTCGACAAGGAGGATCGCGACCGGCTGCTCGGCGCGCTCGATCTGGGCAACCGCACGGTCGAGGAGATCATGCTCCATCGCAGCCAGATCGAGATGCTCGATATCGAGGACGACCCGGACCAGATCCTGACCGCAGTGCTCTCCTCGCCCCATACCCGCCTGCCGCTCTACAAGGGCGAGCGCGAGAATGTCGTGGGCGTGATCCATTCCAAGGATCTGCTGCGCGCGGTCGAGAAGGTCGTGCGCGGCGGCGACGGGACGCTCGAGAGCGTCGCCGATCTCGACCTCTCCAAGGTGATGATGAAACCCTATTTCGTCCCCGAGACGACACCGCTCGACGAGCAGATGCAGGAATTCCTCAAGCGTCGCACCCATTTCGCGCTGGTGGTGGACGAATATGGCGATCTGCGGGGGCTGCTGACGCTCGAGGACATCCTCGAGGAGATCGTGGGCGAGATCACCGACGAGTTCGACCCCAAGGGCGAGCGCAGTCTCCGGCCCACCGAGAGCGGCGACTATATCGTGGACGGCGCGATGACGATCCGCGATCTGAACCGCGAGACCGACTGGACCCTGCCCGATGACGAGGCGAATACCGTGGCGGGCCTGGTGATCCACGAGGCGCAGACGATCCCGACCGAGGGCCAGGTCTTCTCCTTCCACGGCTTCCGCTTCGAGGTGGTCGCGCGCAAGGACAACCGGCTCACCCGGCTCAAGATCCGCCCGCTCGTGGCGCGCGAGGATGGGGGCGCTGCCCCCGCGCGCTGAGACGCGCTCCCCCGGGGTATTTCGGTCCAGGTGAAGGACGGGTGCTCAGTCACAGGCGCAGCCCGGCCCTTTCCGGCAGGTTTTCGACCGGCTGATGCAGCTGTTGCCGCAGGCTTTCCCGCTCGAGCAGTGCTTGCAGCAGCCCGCATAGAGCGCGTCGTGCTGGCCCAAGGAGAGCGCGAAGAGCGCGGATTTCGCGCGTGCCGCATCCCCGCGGCTTTCGTGGAGAGACTGGGCCGAGGCGACCGGGGCGGCCAGAAGCGCCGCGAGACCGAGCGTCGAAAAGAGCCTGAACACATCACGTCTCCCCCTGAAATACCCACCCGGGAAGCGTGAATGCGCGTCCAGGCGCGGTCAAGTCGGCGGATGCGCGCGCTGACCTCTTGCCTTCCGCCACGTCCGGCCCTAATGCCTGCTCCATGACACAGCACCAGCGCCTCCTCATCATCGACTTCGGTTCGCAGGTCACGCAGCTGATTGCGCGGCGCCTGCGCGAACTCAACGTCTATTGCGAAATCCACCCCTATCAGAACGTCACCGACGCCTTCCTGAAAGACTTCGCCCCCAAGGCGATCATCTTCTCGGGCGGCCCGGATTCGGTGACGCGCGAGGGATCTCCCCGGCCGCCGCAAAGCGCCTATAGCCTCGGCGTGCCGATCCTCGGCATCTGCTATGGCCAACAGGTGATGATGCAGGATCTGGGTGGGTTGGTGGAGGCCGGCCAGAGCCACACCGCCGAATTCGGCCGCGCCTATGTGAAGCCGACCGAGACCCGCATCGACATTCTCAACGGCTGGTTCATGGATGGCACGGGCCGCGAGCAGGTCTGGATGAGCCATGGCGACCATGTCAGCAAGCTGGCCCCGGGCTTCGAGGTCTACGGCACCTCGCCCGGCGCGCCCTTCGCGATCACCGCCGATCTGAGCCGCAATTTCTACGCCGTGCAGTTCCACCCGGAAGTGCATCACACGCCCAACGGCAAGACGCTCTACGAGAACTTCGTGCGGATGGCGGGGTTCACCGGCGACTGGACGATGGCGGGCTATCGCGACGAGGCGATCCGCCAGATCCGCGAACAGGTCGGCGATTCCCATGTGATCTGCGGGCTGTCGGGCGGCGTGGACAGCTCGGTCACCGCGATCCTGCTGCATGAGGCGATCGGCGACCAGCTGACCTGTGTCTTCGTGGATCACGGGCTCTTGCGGATGAACGAGGCCGAGGAAGTGGTCACGATGTTCCGCGACCATTACAACATCAAGCTGATCCATGCCGATGAGAGCGAGCTGTTTCTCGGCGAGCTGGAAGGCGTCACCGACCCCGAGGTGAAACGCAAGACGATCGGCCGTCTCTTCATCGACGTGTTCCAGAAATACGCCAACCAGATCGAGGATGCGGAATTCCTCGCCCAGGGCACGCTCTACCCGGATGTGATCGAGTCGGTCAGCTTCTCGGGCGGGCCCTCGGTCACGATCAAGTCGCATCACAATGTGGGCGGGCTGCCCGAGAAGATGGGCCTGAAACTGGTCGAGCCGCTGCGCGAGCTGTTCAAGGACGAGGTGCGCGCGCTCGGTCACGAACTGGGCCTGCCGGCTTCCTTCATCGGTCGCCACCCCTTCCCCGGTCCGGGTCTTGCGATCCGCTGCCCGGGCGAGATCACCCGCGAGAAGCTCGAGATCCTGCGCAAGGCCGATGCCGTCTATATCGACCAGATCCGCAAGCACGGTCTCTATGACGAGATCTGGCAGGCCTTCGTCGCGATCCTGCCCGTCCGCACCGTGGGCGTGATGGGCGACGGGCGCACCTATGATTATGCCTGCGCACTGCGCGCGGTGACCTCGGTCGATGGCATGACCGCCGATTACTACCCGTTCAGCCATGAGTTCCTCGGCGAGACCGCGACGCGGATCATCAACGAGGTGAAGGGCATCAACCGGGTGACCTATGACATCACCTCGAAACCGCCCGGCACGATCGAGTGGGAATGAGTTCAAGGCCCGCGCCCGCAACGGCGCGGGCCTTTTTCGTTACAGGAACCGCGCGATGCCCCTTACCCTCACCGGCCGCCTGATCTGCGCAACCGAGGAAGAGGCCGCGATCGTGCGCGCCCATCTTCCCGAACATATCCGCCTGACCCGGGCCGAACCCGGCTGCGAGCGTTTCGAGGTCCGCCAGGGAGCGGACCCGCTCGTCTAGGACGTGACGGAGCGCTTCGCCACACGCGCCGATTTCGAGGCGCATCAGGCGCGGGTGAAAGCCTCCGACTGGGGCCGCGCGACCGCGGGGATCGCGCGGGATTACCAGATCACCGAAGACTGAGCCTCACAGGAAGGCGTCGGGTACCGCGGCCTTCTTGCGCGCGACATAGTCGGACAGCGCCTCGGCCACGCCCGGATCGAGCGGCGGCGGCTGGTAATCGCCCAAGAGTTTCGCGACCCGTTTTTCCGCAAGCGCCATCGTGTCGGGCGCTCCCTGCTCTTCCCAGGTCTCGAAGGGACGGTAGTCGAGCAGGTTGGTGCGCCAGAACGCGTCCTTGAAATTGGCCTGGGTATGGGCGCAGCCGAGATAGTGACCGCCGGGCCCGACCTCGCGGATCGCGCCCATCGCCTGGCCGTTCTCGGACATGTCGATCCCGGCGGCGAGCTTGTGCAGCGCACCGAGCTGATCGGCATCCATGACGAATTTTTCATAAGATGAGACCAGCCCGCCCTCGAGCCACCCGCAGGCATGGAGCATGAAGTTCACCCCGGCCATCAGCCCGGTATTGAGCGTGTTCGCGCTTTCATAGGCCGCCTGCGCATCGGGCAGTTTCGAGCCGGTGAACCCGCCGGCCGAGCGGTAGGGCAGCCCGAGGCGCCGCGCGAGCTGCCCTGCGCCCAGCGTGATCTGCGAGGCTTCCGGGGTGCCGAAGGTGGGCGCGCCCGAGTTCATGTCGATCGAGGTGACGAAGGCGCCGAAGATCACCGGCGCGCCGGGGCGGACGAGCTGCGAATAGGCGACGCCCGCGAGCACCTCGGCGAGAACCTGGGTCAATGTGCCCGCGACCGAGACCGGGGCCATCGCGCCGCCCACGATGAAGGGCGAGATGATGCAGGCCTGGTTGGCCGCGGCGTAGATTTCGAGCGCGCCCATCATCGTGCTGTCGAAGGTGAGCGGCGAGTTGATGTTGATGAGCGAGGTCATCACCGTGTTCTCGTCGACGAAGGCGTCGCCGAAGAGGATCTTCGACATCTCGACCGAATCCGCGGCCCGCGAGGGCTCGGTGACCGAGCCCATATAGGGCTTGTCCGAGAGCGTCATATGGGCGTGCAGCATGTCGAGATGGCGCTTGTTCACGGCGACGTCGGTCGGCTCGCAGACCGTGCCGCCCGAATGGTGGAGCCATTTCGACATCTGCCCCAGTTTCACGAAATTCCGGAAATCGGTGATCGTGGCGTAGCGCCGGCCATTCGCGCTGTCGCGCACGAAGGGCGGGCCATAGACCGGGGCGAGAACGAGATTGCGCCCGCCGATCACCACGTTGCGCTCGGGATTGCGGGCGGCCTGAGTGAATTCGCGCGGCGCGGTGGCGCAGAGCTGGCGGGCAAGACCGCGCGGGATGCGCACCCGTTCGCCCTCGATCTCGGCGCCCGCCTCGCGCCAGCGCTCGAGCGCGGCGGGGTTGTCGACGAAATTCACCCCGATCTCGGCGAGCACCGTCTCGGCGTTGGCCTCGATGATCTCGAGCGCTTCCGCGTTCAGGATTTCGAGATCGGGAATGTTGCGCGTGATGTAGCGGGTGAATTCCATCCGCACCGCGGTGCGTTCGGCACGGCGCGCCGCACCTCCGCCGCCGCGCGCGCGCCGCCCCACACGTTCGCCCAGATCCGAATCGGCCATGCTCGCCTCCGCACGTTGTCCTGCGGTCAAATTACCGGCTGCGCGCAGGGCGGCATGGCCCGTTTGCGGCATCAGCGGTAAAGAAGCGACTGTCCGTTCGCGAAGAGATGGACCTTGGAGGGATCCGCGGTGAGCCCGATTTCCGAGTGACGCCGGTCATGATGGATACCGGGCAGTTTCGCGATGATCGGGTCGCGCTCGCCCTCGGCTTCGAAATAGAGCAGCGTCACCTCGCCCAGGGCCTCCACGATATCGACCCGGCCGGTATAGATCGGCTCGACGCCCTCTGCGGGCACGAAATCCTCCGGCCGCACCCCGATATTGACCTTCAGGCCCTTGTCTGCGGGTTGCGTCGGCACGCTCGATCTCGCGACACCGCCGCGATCGAGCTTCACCACCGTCGTCGCGCCGGTCTCGACCACCTCGCCGGGGAACAGGTTCATCGAGGGGCTGCCGATGAATTGCGCGACGAATTCGTTTTGCGGCTTCTCGTAAAGCTCGAGCGGCGTGCCGACCTGCGCGATCCCCTTGTTCGCCAGCACGACGATCCGCGAGGCCAGCGTCATCGCCTCGACCTGGTCATGGGTGACGTAGATCATCGTGCGCTCGGGCATCGCCTCTTTCAGCTGCGCGATCTCGATCCGGGTCGCGACGCGCAGCGCCGCGTCGAGGTTCGAGAGCGGTTCGTCGAAGAGATAGACCTTCGGGTCGCGCACGATGGCGCGGCCGATCGCGACGCGCTGGCGCTGGCCGCCCGAGAGCGCCTTGGGCAGACGGTCGAGATAGGGTTCGAGCTGGAGCATCCTGGCCGCCTTCTCGACCGCGGCGTCGATCTCGGCCTGCGGCATCTTCGCGATCTTGAGCGCGAAGGCCATGTTGTCGCGCACCGTCATGTGCGGATAGAGCGCGTAGGACTGGAACACCATCGCGATGCCGCGGTTCGCGGGCGGGACGTCGTTCATCCGCACGCCGTCGATCTCGAGCGTGCCGCCGGTGATCTTCTCGAGCCCCGCGATCATCCGCAGCAAGGTGGATTTGCCGCAGCCCGAGGGGCCCACGAAGACGATCAGCTCGCCGGCCTTGATGTCGAGATCGATGTCCTTGAGGACCTGCACCTCGCCATAGGATTTGGCGACGTTTTCAAGTTTCAGATCGGCCATGTTCCCCCCTTAGGCCTCGTGCTCGTCGAGGCGAAGAATACTCGGCTGCCAGGGGCCGAGATGCAAACTATGATCGGCCATCGGCCGGATCGACCCGAGCTCGCCCCCGATCGTGACCCAGTTGCCCGGCGGCACGGTGGCGTTCACCGGCTGGTCGGACAGGTTGAAATAGCACAGGATCGTCTCGTCGGCGTTCCTGCGCGTGAAGACCAGAAGATCGCCAGAGCAATACATGTCTTCCATCCCGCCCGAGCGCAGCACGTCGTGATTGCGCCGGAAGGCGAGCGCGCGGCGGTAGAAATGCAGCAGCGAGGCGGGATCGTGCTCGGCCACATCGACCGCGTGATTGTGGTGGCTCGACGAGACCGGCAGCCAGGGCCGCGCATTCGAGAAGCCCGCATAGGCGGCGTCGCGCTCCCAGACCATCGGCGTCCGGCATCCGTCGCGGCCCTTGAATTCGGGCCAGAACTCCTTGCCGTAAGGGTCCTGCAGATCCTCGAAATCGAGATCCGCCTCGGGCAGGCCGAGCTCCTCGCCCTGATAGAGGCAGACCGATCCGCGCAGGCACATCATCAAGGTGGTGTAGAGGCGCGCGGCGGCCGGGCTGAGTTTCCAGCGCGAGATGTGGCGCTCCACATCGTGGTTCGAATAGGCCCAGCAGACCCAGCCGTCCTTCGCGACCCGCTCGACCTTGTCGAAGACCGATTTCAGGTAGCTCGCGCTCAGCGGCTCGTGACCCGAGAGCAGCTCGAAGGCATAGGACATCTGCATCTTGTCGTTGCCCGAGGTGTATTCGCCCAGGATCTCGAGCCCGCGCTGGCTGTCGCCCACCTCGCCCACGGCCGCCGCGTTGTAATTGTTCATCAGCGTGCGGAGCTTGCGCAGGAAGCGCAGGTTCTCGGGGTGGTTCTTGTCGTGGATGTGGAGCTGGTGGTTGTAGGGGTTCACCTTCGGCGCGGTCTGGTCGTTGCGCTCTTCCGGCGGCAGCGGAGGATTGTCGCGCAACTCCTTGTCGTGCATGTAGAAATTGATCGTGTCGAGGCGGAATCCATCGACCCCGCGCTCGAGCCAGAACTGCGCCACGTTGAGCAGTTCCTGCTGCACTTCCGGGTTGTGGAAGTTCAGGTCGGGCTGCGAGGTGAGGAAGTTGTGCAGGTAATACTGCTCGCGCCGCGAATCCCAGTGCCAGGCCGAGCCGCCGAAGATCGACAGCCAGTTGTTGGGCGGCGTGCCATCGGGCTTGGGCTCGGCCCAGACATACCAGTCGGCTTTCGCGTTGTCGCGGCTCGAGCGGCTCTCGACGAACCACGGATGCAGGTCCGAGGTATGCGACAGCACGAGATCGATCATCACCTTGAGCCCGAGCACATGCGCGGTCGCGATCACCTGATCGAAATCGGCCAGCGAGCCGAACATCGGATCGACATCGCAATAGTCGCTCACGTCATAGCCGAAATCCTTCATCGGCGAGGTGAAGAAGGGCGAGATCCAGACTGCATCGGCGCCCAGCGACGCCACATGCGGCAGCCGCCGGACGATCCCGAGAAGGTCGCCCACGCCGTCGCCATTGCTGTCCTGAAAGCTGCGCGGATAGATCTGGTAGATCACGGCCCCGCGCCACCAGTTGTCTTTCTTAGTGAGGGTTTTCATCAACCACCTTTAACCGAACCCGCCAGCAGACCTCGGACGAGATATTTCTGCATCGCGAAGAAGACCAGGAGCGGCACCGCGATCGAGATGAAGGCCGCCGAGGCGAGAATGCCCCAGTCGCCCCCACGCGACCCGAGCAGGTCGTCGGCAATCTTCACCGTCATGACTTTCGACCAGTCGTTGGCCGGCAGGAAAACCTTGGCCACGAGAAGGTCGTTCCAGACCCACAGGAACTGGAAGATCGCGAAGGAGGCCAGTGCCGGGAAGGACAGCGGCAGCACGATCTTCATGAAGATCTGGAAATCCGTTGCGCCATCGACCTTCGCGCTCTCGATGATGTCGCGCGGCAGCCCGACCATGTAATTGCGCAGAAGGTAGATCGCGAGGGGCAGGCCGAAGCCCGTATGGGCGAGCCATATCCCGAGGAAGCTCTGGCCGATGCCGACTTCCTGATGAAGCCGCAGCAGCGGCACCAGCGCCAGTTGCAGCGGCACGACCAGCAGGCCGACCACCGCCGCGATCAGCAGCCCGCGCCCCGGAAACTCCATCCAGGCCAGCGCGTAGGCCGCGAAGGCCGCGACGAGGATCGGAATGATCGTCGCCGGGATCGTCACCGTGAGCGTGTTCATGAAGGCCTGCCCCATCCCGTCGGAATAGAGGACCTCCCTGTAATTCGACAGCGTGAAGGCGGGCGGCATATCGGCCACGAAATAGACCCGCGGCCCCGAGCCCTCGAAACTCACGGGCGAGCTCGCCTTGAAGGTCCCATCGGCATTGACCGTCATCGTGGCGCCATCGCCCAGATCGGCGGTCTCGCCCGGCTTGTACTTGTCGGGCTTGATGCCCGAGGTGCCGAAGGCGACGATCTTCGCGCCCGACTTGAGGTCCTGCGCGTTCTGGCCGTCGGTGAGCAGATTGCCTTCGAGCACGTAAGCCCCGTTCGCCTGGGTCTCGCCATCGGCGGGGATGCGGTCGCGGAAGGCTTTCTCGACCGGGAAGGCCGCGTCCCACCAGCCAGACTGGCTGATCTGGTCCGTGGTGCGGAACGAACTCACCAGCAGACCCACGGTCGGGATCAGCCACAGCACCACCATGACCACGACCGAGATCTGCACCGCCCAGGTCAGGCGCGATTTCTGTCCTGCGATTGCCGACATCAGCGCGTCTCCTTGCGGGCTTGAATGATGTTCCAGATCATCACCGGCAGCACGATGATCATGATGACGAAGGCCACCGCCGTCGCGCGCCCGTCATCGCGGAACATGTATTGCATCATGTAACTGGGCAGGATCTGGGTGCCGAAATTGCCGCCCGTCGTCGCATAGACGATATCGAAGACCTTCAGCACGAGGATGGTGATCGTCGTCCAGACCACGACGATCGTCGGCATGATCTGCGGCACCTTGATCTTGAAGAAGAGCTGGAACGGGTTCGCCCCGTCGAGCACCGCCGCCTCGATCGTCTCCTCGGGGATCCCGCGCAAGGCGGCCGAGAGGATCACCATCGCGAAGCCAGTCTGGATCCAGACCAGGATCACCATCAGGAAGAAGTTGTTCCAGAACGGGATCTGCAGCGGGTCGATCGGCTGGAGCTGGAAATAATCCCGGATCGCGTTGATCAGACCGATCTGCGGATTGTTCGCATAGACGAATTTCCAGATCAGCGAGGCCCCGACGAAGGAGATCGCCATCGGCATGAAGATCAGCGACTTGGCGATGTTGCCCCACTTGATCCGGTCGGTGAGCTGGGCCGCCATCAGGCCGAAGAAGGTGGCCGCCGCGGGCACGACCAGCACCCAGAGGAAGTTGTTGAACACCGCCTGCCGGAAGGTCGGATCGGCGGCGAGCTTCTCGTAATTGCCCAGGCCGATAAATTGCGCGCCGTCGCGGTCGAAGAGCGACCGCCAGGCCGAGCCGACCACCGGATAGGCGAGATAGAGACCGAGCGCGAAGATCGCGGGGAAGAGAAAGAGCCACGGCCGCACCGCATTCGCGCGGTTGATGTTGCGGCCCGGATCGGAGCCCTTCGGCGGGAAGATCACTTTGTCGAGGATCAGGTTCGAGGCGTAGAAATAGGTCACGCACCCCCCTACCCCGAGCACGATCGTGATGATCCCTTGCAAGATCGGTGACATGCGGACCCTCCCCGGCACTCACAAAAAAGACACGCGCCCCCGGGGATTGCTCCCGGGAGCGCGTCTGATGGTTACTTCTTGATGCCGTCCCAACGCTTCTGGATCGCCTCGGCGGCCTGCTCGGCGGTCTCGTCGCCGGTGGTGTAGGCCACCATCGCCTTCCAGAACGCATCCGTGCCGATTTCGCCCGGCATCTGGTCGGAGCCGTCGAAGCGGAAGGTCGTCGCGTCGAGCAGGATCTCGTTCATGTGACGCTGGACGTCATTGGCGAAGGCCGCCGGGTTGACGTTCTTGTTCGGCGTCAGGAAGCCCGACTGGGCCATCCAGATCTCGCTCGCGATCGGGGTCTCGAGGAACTTCACGAAGGCTTCCGCCGCCGGGCTGTCCTTGGTGATCCCGAACATCGTGCCCGCACCGAGTACCGGCTTACCGAGATCCTTGCTCGCATAGGCCGGGAAGTAGAAGAAGTTCACGTCCTGGCCGACCTTCGTGCCCTCGGGGAAGAAGGTGGGGATGAAGCTCGCCTGCTTGTGCATGTAGCATTTCGGCGGGAAGTCGAAGAGACCTTTCGGGCTGTCACGGAAATCGGTGGTGGCCACCGCCTGCGGACCGCCTTCGGCAAAGCCCGGCGTCTTCGCGAACCAGCCGTATTCCTTGATCGCCTCGACGACCTTGGGATCGGTGAACTTGATCTTGTTGGTCACCCATTCGTCATAGACTTCGGGCTTCTGGGTGCGCAGCATGAAATCCTCGACCCAGTCGGTCGCGGGCCAGCCCGTCGCCGCCCCCGATCCCAGACCGATGCACCACGGGGTGCCGCCATCGGCCTTGATCTTCTCGGTCAGCGCCTTGAGGTCCTCCATCGTCTCGGGAACCTTGTAGCCCGCTTCCTTGAAGTTCTCCGGCACGTACCAGACGAGCGATTTCAGGTCCGCCTTGAACGGGAAGGTGTAGGTCTGCTCTGCGCCATCCTTGCCCTTGTAGGTCGAGAGGTCATACCAGCTCTGGCCGGCGGCATAGTTGTTCTTGATCCAGTCGCCGGTGCCCTGGGGCATCGCGGTGAGGTAGCCCTGGCGGGCCATGTCGGCGGCGAGGCCGGGCTGCGGGAAGACCGCGACATTCGGAGGCGTGCCGGCCTTGGCGGCGATGACGATATCGTTCTCGAAGCTTTCCGAGCCCGAATAGTTCACCTTCGCGCCGGTCGCGGCCGCGAAATAGGCCAGGACGCTTTCGAACAGTTTCTTGTCGTTGCCCGTCCACGGGCCGGTGATCGTCAGCGTCTGGCCGCTGAGATCGGTGTCCTTCGCGAACTGGTCATAGCTCGACCAGTCGAAGCGGTCCGGCTGATCGCCCGGCTTGAACTTGAGGTCCTGAGCCGAAGCGAGCCCGGCCGACAGCGCGACGGCTGCGATGCCAAGCAACAGATGTTTTGTCATGAATTCCTCCCGGTAGGTACCACCGCAGCCCCTTGCGACTCGATCATCCCAAAGCGCTTTGGATGCAACGAAGCTTTCAGAGCCGCCTTGCGATGTCAATTGGCGGCCCTCACGACGAAATCAAATTTACTTCATTTCACTGGGGATTGCGCGACATTTCGCGCCGCATCGCAGCATTCCGCACGCGGCAATCGCAGCATTGACGGGCCTCGGCCCGCGCTCTAACCTCGCCGCCAGCCAAAGCGGTTTGGAGCGATGAATCTCAAGACATTAGCACAAGAACTCGGGCTTTCGCCCACAACGGTGAGTCGCGCGCTCAACGGCTATCCGGAAGTCTCCGAGGCCACGCGGGCGCGGGTCCTCGCCGCCGCGCGGGCCGCGAATTACCGCCCCAACACCCAGGCGAAGCGGCTCGCCACCGGGCGCGCCATGGCGATCGGCCACATCATCCCGATCTCGACGCGCCACGAGATCGTGAACCCGGTTTTCGCGGATTTCATCGCCGGGGCGGGTGAGGTCTATGCCCGCGCCGGATACGACATGGTGATGACCATCGTGCCCGACGATCAGGAGGCCCGCGCCTATGCGGAGCTACGCTCGAAGGGGAATGTCGACGGCGTGCTCGTGCATGCCCCCAAGGTCGAGGATCACCGGGTCACCCTGCTCGACCATCTCGGGCTGCCCTTCGTGCTGCACGGGCGCGTGAGCGGGATCGAGAACTCCTACAGCTGGGTCGATGTGAACAACGTGCGCGCCTTCGAGCGCGCGACGAATTTCCTGCTCGATCTCGGCCATCGCCGGATCGCGCTGATCAACGGGATCAGCGACATGGATTTCGCCCGCAGGCGCCGGCGCGGTTACGAACAGGCGCTGCGGGCGCGCGGCATCGCCCCCGATCCCGCCCTGATCGTCGAGAGCGCGATGACCGAGGCGCAGGGTCATGATGCCGCCCGCGCGATGCTCACCCTGGCTGAGCCGCCGACCGCCTTTCTGACCGCGTCGCTCCTCTCCGCGATGGGCGCGCGGCGCGGGATCGAGGAAGCCGGGCTGAAGATGGGGCGCGACATCTCGATCGTGACCCATGACGACGAGCTGGGCTATCTGAAGAACGGCACGACGGAAGAGCCGATCTTCACCGCCACCCGCTCCTCTGTGCGCGAGGCGGGGCGGCGCTGCGCGGCGCTCCTGCTCGAACAGATCGAAAGCGGCGACCGCACGCCGCGCCATGAACTCATGGAGGCGGTCCTCGTCGTCGGACAATCGACCGGCCCCGCCCCGCAAAGCTGATGCAAAGGATGAACATGCTTCCGAAACGCACGGATTTCCCCAAAGATTTTCAATTTGGCGTCGCCACCTCCTCCTACCAGATCGAGGGCCATTCCTTCGGTGGTGCGGGCACGACCCACTGGGACACTTTCGCCGCCACGCCGGGCAATGTGGTGCGCGCGGAGAACGGCGATATCGCCTGCGACCATTATCACCGCTGGCAAGAGGATCTCGACCTGATCGCGGGCGCGGGCTTCGACATCTACCGCTTCTCGACCTCCTGGGCGCGGGTGATGCCCGAGGGGCGCGGTCCG
Organism: Thioclava atlantica; assembly: GCF_000737065.1. Lineage (GTDB taxonomy): Bacteria > Pseudomonadota > Alphaproteobacteria > Rhodobacterales > Rhodobacteraceae > Thioclava > Thioclava atlantica. The sequence goes on from NZ_AQRC01000005.1 coordinate 131,701, forward strand.
GTGAATGCCGAGGGGCTCGACTTCTACGATCGGCTGGTGGACGGGATGCTCGAACGCGGGCTCAAGCCGGCGCTCACCCTCTATCACTGGGAGCTGCCCGCGCCGCTGGCCGACAAGGGCGGCTGGCGCAACCGCGACATCGCGGAGTGGTTTGCCGATTTCACCCAGGTGATCGCGGACCGGCTCGGCGACCGGATCTGGTCGGCCGCCCCGATCAACGAGCCCTGGTGCGTCGGCTGGCTGAGCCATTTCCTCGGCCTCCACGCGCCGGGCCTGCGCGATATCCGCGCCACCGCCCATGCGATGCATCACGTTCTGCTCGCGCATGGCCGCTCGATCCAGGTAATGCGCGAGCACGGGATGAGCAATCTCGGGGCCGTGTGCAATTTCGAGTTTCCCCTGCCCGCGGATGATCGCCCCGAGACCCTCGCCGCGACGAAGATCTACGACGCCTATTACAACCGCTTCTTCGTCGAGGGCATCTTCAAGGGCAGCTATCCGCAAGAGGTCATGGAGGCCTTCGCGCCGCATATGCCCGCGAACTGGCAGGACGATTTCGCCACGATCCAGCAGAAACTCGACTGGTTCGGGCTCAATTACTACACCTGCAAGCGGATCGCGCCCTGCGAGGGACCCTGGCCCGGACATGAAGAGGTGGAGGGCCCGCTCCCGAAGACCGCGATGGGCTGGGAGATCTATCCCGAGGGGCTCTATCAGTTCCTCACCCGAACCGCGCGCGACTACACCGGAGATCTGCCTTTGTATGTGACCGAGAACGGGATGGCCTCGCCCGATACCGTCGAGAACGGCACGGTCGATGACCCGGCGCGGATCGCCTATTACAAGGACCATCTCGCAGCGGTGCAGCGCGCGATCGCCGACGGGGTCCCGGTCAAGGGCTATATCGGCTGGTCGCTTCTGGACAATTACGAATGGGCGCTCGGCTATGAAAAGCGCTTCGGGCTGGTCCATGTGGATTTCGAAACCTTGCAGCGGGTGCCGAAAGCGTCCTATCAGGCGTGGAAAGAAGCGCTGAGGGCCAGTTGATGAGCGAACCGATCACGCTGCTCGCCGATATCGGCGGCACCAATACCCGTGTGGCTCTGGCCGACGGCACCCGCCTGCGGCATGGCTCGATCCGCCGTTTCGCCAACAAGGGGCGCGGCTCGCTCGAGGAGATCCTCGCCGATTACATCGCCGCGGAAGGCTGCGGATCGCTCGCGGGGGCCTGTGTCGCCGCGGCCGGTCCGGTCCGCGACGGTCGCGCCGAGATGACCAATCTCGCCTGGGTCATCGAGGCGGAGAATGTCGCGCGGGTCAGCAATGCCGCCCGGGTCTACGTGCTCAACGACCTGCAGGCGCAGGGACACGCGCTCGGCCATCTGGCCGAGAACGCGGTGCGCCCGATCCTGCCCGGCGAGCCTGCCCGCCCGGACTCGGCCCGCCTCGTGATCGGGATCGGGACCGGCTTCAACGCCGCGCCGGTGCATGAAGGCCCCGGCGGTCGCGTCGTGCCGCCTTCGGAGGCCGGCCACACCACCCTTCCCTGCATCACCGCGGAGGATTTCGCGCTCAAATCCTATCTCGAGGAGAAACATGCCTTCGCCAGTGTCGAGCATGTCGTCTCTGGGCGCGGGATGGAGCGCCTCTATGCCTATCTCGCGGGCCATGAGGAGGCCACCGTGACCGGGGCCCAGATCCTCGCCAAGATCGAAGCGGGCGATGCCACCGCGCACGCCGCCGGCCAGCGCTTCGTCGAGATGCTGGGCCGTGTGGTGGGCGATCTCGCCCTCACGCATCTTCCCTTCGGCGGCATCTTCCTGATCGGCGGCGCGGCGCGGGCCGTCGTCCCGTGGTTCGAGGAGTTCGGCTTTGCCGAGGCGATGCGTGCCAAGGGCCGGTTCTCGGATTTCCTGCGCGCCTTCCCGGTTTCGGTGATCGAGGATGATTATGCCGCCCTGCAGGGCTGCGCCGCTTTCCTGAATTCGCGTCTCGCGGCGCAATAAGGCGTTTCGCGTCAAGCCTATTTTAACGGCTGATCGGTAAGCCTCTTTCATCACCGTATGAAAGGGGTTGCCGATGCGCACGCACCGTTCAGCTTTCATTGAGGTCCCCAGATGACCGCGCTCGATCTGCCGGAGCGGATCGATCTGGCAGCCGTGGGCGCGTTGCAGGACGCACTTTCCCAGGCGCTGGCGGAGGGCGATCTCACACTCGATGCGTCGCAGGTGTCGCATCTGGGGGCGCTTGGCCTGCAGCTTCTCGTCTCCGCCGCGAAGACCGCGCGCGCACAGGACCGCAAATTCAGCATCACCCCCCGCTCCGAGGCATTCGACGAGGCGGTCTCGCGCCTCGGCGCGTCCCTCGACGATCTCGAACACCGCGAGGAAACAACCGCATGAAGGTTCTTGCAGTCGATGACAGCCGAACGATCCGCGACATGCTGCGGCTCACCCTCAGCGGTGCGGGGATCGAGATCTACCTGGCCGAGGATGGTCAGCACGGGCTCGAGGTGCTCGAGGGAATCGCACCCGACGCGATCATCTCGGATATCAACATGCCGCGCCTCGACGGCTTCGGCTTCATCTCCGCGGTGCGCGAACAGGATCGCCATCGTGCGACGCCGATTCTCGTCCTCACCACCGAATCCGCGCCCGAACTCAAGGCGCGGGCCCGCGCCGCCGGGGCGACAGGCTGGATCGTGAAGCCCTTCGATCCGGACAAGCTCGTCCGGGCGCTCAACATGGTTGCCGGCTGAGGAGCCCTGTGATGTCCGACCCGATGGCCGAAATCAAAGCCTCGTTCTTCGTCGAATGCGAGGAACTTCTCGAGAGCCTGCAGGATGCGCTCAACCTCATGGATGAGGGCGCGCATGACGACGAGACGATCAATATCGTCTTCCGCGCGGTTCACTCGATCAAGGGCGGTGCGGGCGCCTTTGGCCTCGATGCGCTCGTCGCCTTCGCGCATCGCTTCGAAACCGTGATGGACGAGGTGCGCTCGGGACGGCTCGCCGTCACGCCCGAGGCGCAGCGGCAGTTTTTTCACACCGCCGACCTGCTCGCCGACGAGGTCCATGCCGCCCGCGACGGCCTGCCCGAACCGGAGGCCGCGGAGGAGTGTCTGACCGAGCTCGAAACCCTGCTGGGCGTCCCGCCCGGGGGAGGTGCCGAGGAAGAAGAGGTGGACGATTTCGTGCCAATGGGGCTGTCCTTCGACCTCGACCTGCCCGACGTGGACGCGGCCGAAACGAACGGCCCAATCGAGATCCGGTTCTCTCCGCACGCCTCTCTCTACGCGGCCGGCAACGACCCCTACCATCTTCTCGGCGCATTGACCGAACTCGGAGCGCTGGACGTATCGGTCGATCTCTCCGCAATTCCCACTCTCGACGCGCTCGACGCCGAGGCCGCGCTCTTGCATTGGACGTTGCGCCTCGAGGGTGAGACAGACGAGGCCGAGATCCGGGAAATCTTCGAATTCGTCGAGGATCTCTGCACCCTCGAGATCGCCCATCCCGACGTGATGGATCCGCCGGATCTCGGCGAACTGCCCGCTGTCGAAAGCGATCCCCTCCTCGCACCCACCCCGCCCCCGCCTCCCGAGCCTGCAAGGACCGAGGCGCCTCCTCCGGAACCCGCCGGTAGCGAGACCAAGGAAAAAAGCACGCCTGCCGCACCCGCAGCTCCTGCAGCAGCGCCGGCAGCCGAACCGGTCGCGACCGTCCGCGTCGATCTCGAACGCATCGATCGGCTGGTCAATCTCGTGGGTGAGTTGGTGATCAACCAGGCGATGCTCTCGCAATCCGTCTCGGAAGCCGGGCTGCCGCCGAACTCCCCCGTGATGACCGGGCTCGAAGCCTTCATGATGCTCACCCGCGACATCCAGGACAGCGTCATGATGATCCGTGCGCAGCCGGTCAAACCGCTCTTCCAGCGTATGGCCAGGATTGTCCGCGAGGCCTCGTCGGCCATCGGAAAAGACGTGAAGCTGCGCTGCGAGGGAGAGGCGACGGAGGTCGACAAGACGGTCATCGAACGGCTCGCCGATCCGCTTACCCACATGATCCGAAACGCGGTCGATCACGGCCTCGAGATGCCGGATGCGCGCACCGCTGCCGGAAAACCCGCCGCCGGGGTGATCACGCTCTCTGCGCAACACCGCTCCGGCCGGGTCGTGATCGAGGTTAGCGACGACGGCGGAGGCATCAACCGCGAAAAGGTTCTCGCACGCGCGGTCGAGCGAGGCCTCGTCCCTGCCGAAGCCACGCTTTCCGATAGCGAGATCGACAACCTTCTGTTTCTGCCTGGCTTCTCCACGGCCGATCAGGTTTCCGCCCTATCCGGCCGCGGGGTCGGCATGGATGTCGTCAGAAGCGCAATCCAGTCCTTGGGCGGGCGTATCTCGATCAGTTCCGAGATCGGTGTAGGCACGTGCTTTTCGGTATCGCTGCCGCTCACCCTCGCGGTCCTCGACGGAATGGTGGTCAAAGTCGCCGACGAGACCCTCGTCGTCCCCCTCTCCTCGATCCAGGAGACCGCAACCCTCGCTGCGGACGACATCCGCCCGCTGGGCCCGGAAACGCATGTCATCCAGCTCCGCGGAGCCTTCGTGCCGCTCTACGACCTCGGGTCGGAACTCGGCTATCGGAGCCCGCAACCCTCCTACGAGGGGGGTATCGTTCTCCTGACGGCGCAGGAGACAGGCGAAAGATCAGCGCTGCTCGTCGACTCGATCATTGAGCAGCGGCAAGTCGTTATCAAAGGGCTCCAGCGTTCCTATGCCCAGATCCCCGGCGTCGCCGCCGCGACGATCCTCGGAGACGGTCAAATCGCGCTCATCCTCGATCCCGCCGATCTAGTTCAAACTGCCACGGGCCGCACGCGGCCTCCCCAAATCTCGTTAGCAGGCTGACCCATGACCAACGATAGTGCCCAGAACCCTTCCGACGAAATCGAACTCCTTTCTTTCCGCCTGGGGGAAGAGGAATACAGTCTCGATATCATGTCAGTCCGTGAAATCCGCGGATGGACGCGTGCGACCCCCCTGCCCCATGCACCCGATCATGTACGCGGCGTTATTAACCTGCGCGGAACCGTCCTTCCCGTCGTCGATCTTTCCGTGCGGCTCGGGATGCCTCCTGTGGCCGGCGACGCGCGAAACGTCATCATCGTGGTCCAGACCGGGGCGCAGACAGCGGGGCTGCTCGTCGACGCCGTTTCCGACATCTTCGCACTTCCCTGCTCCGAGCTTCAAATCCCGCCGGAGCTGTCGGCAGATGTCGCACGGCGATACGTCTCTGCCCTCACGATCGTCGAAGGCCGGATGATCAAGGTTCTCGATCTCGCGACCGTCCTTCCTGAAAATTCGGCAGAAGCTGCATGAATGCTCCCGCCCCAAAAGATGAGCGGATCACGCTCTCCGCAGAAGAATTCGACGCCCTCGCGGCTATCGTGCACGAGGTGAGCGGCATCGTGGTTTCCGCCGGAAAAAGCTCCATGGTGCATAGCCGGCTCTGGAAACGCCTGCGCGCGCTCGGAAAGTCCGACTATTCGAGCTATATCGCGCATCTTCGATCACCCGAAGGGGTGGAGGAGAGGCGACACCTGGTATCGGCGCTGACGACCAACGTCACAGGCTTCTTTCGGGAAAATCACCACTTCGAAACCCTCCGAGACCAGGTCCTTCCTCCCCTTCTGGCCCGCGCCCGGGCGGGGGGTCGCGTGCGTCTGTGGTCGGCCGGGTGCTCCACCGGAGCAGAGGCATACTCGATGGCGATCACGATTGCGCAAACAGCACCTGACTTCGCGAACTACGACATCCGCATATTGGCGACCGATATAGATCCCCTCATGGTTGCGCATGGCAAGGAGGCCCGGTTCGATCTGAATGCGGTGGCCGGCCTTTCGGAAGACTTGCGCACGCAATTCCTCATCCCGGCCGAGAACGACTTCCAGATCATACCTGCATTGCGTTCGCTGGTGCAATTTCGGGAGCTGAACCTCCATGACGCGTGGCCGATGTCCGGCGGGTTCGACGTGATCTTCTGCCGCAATGTGGTGATATATTTCACTCCCGAGGCGCGCATGCGGCTCTGGACTCGTTTCGAGAGCAAGCTGGCGCCCGGCGGCTGGATGTTCATGGGCCATTCCGAACGAATTCCGGATCTTACCCAAACCCGGCTAGATCCGGCCGGCATAACGGCATACCGGCTTCGCGCCGAGGATGCGGCAACGAAAGCGACCCAATGTCTCTGAGAGATCAATTACGAGTTCTCGTTGTGGACGACATGTCCACAAGTCGCGGCCTGATCATGCAGGCGCTCGATGGCTTCGGCATCAGGCAGGTGGGCTACGCTGTCGACGGCCCAGGTGCACTGGAAATCATGAACAAAGCGCCCGTGCATCTCGTGATTTCGGATTTCAACATGCCGGGGATGGATGGCCTGCAGCTCTTGCATGCGATGCGCGCCCATCCGCGCGCCAAAAGCTCTGGTTTCATCCTCATAACAGGTCGGGCGGATCGGGAAATCATCGAAACTGGGCGACGGTTGGGAATGAACAATTTCATCAAGAAGCCGTTCGCGCCCCAAGATCTGAAAGCGTGCATCGAAGCTGTCGTGGGCCGTCTCTGATGTCCGGAGAAGCAAGAAATCTCGCAGAAGACCCGAAGGTCCGGGAAATCGTGGTCTCGCTTCTCCTCGAGCGGATCGGCAACGAAATTCAAGGCCTGGCGCGCCTCTCGATTTCGATCGAGCGGGCGCTGTCGGAAATTGACCTTCATCCCTCCTTGCCTGCAGAAACGGTCCGCGATCTCCAGACGATCGACCGGATCACCCAGACCCTGCGCGATCTCGGCCGCCTAGTGCCCGCCATCGCTTTCGTTCTGCCTGATCATCTCGGCTTTCCGCAGACAGAACTCATCTCGCAACTACGACTCGCGGAGCTAATCGAGCGTCTCGACCCTGAGATCCCTATCTGCACGCTCCACCGCGAAGACGATGGCGAAGTCGCGTGGTTCTAGACCCATCGTAAGGAGCGGGTCTCGTATCGCTCTCAAGATCAGAAGAGTTCGATTTCGTTTTCTTTCGGCGGCGCGACCTCTCTTACGATAACGTCGCCTGCCTCGCGAATGAATTTTTGACGCGCGAACCCTGTTTCCGGCTGGAACTCCACACGGCGTGCCTGTGTTCCCCCGAGACTGCGCCCGACGCAAGGTATCCCTTCCGCGGCCAAAAATGCTTCGGCGAATTGCGCGTTTTCCTGACCGATATCCGACAAACCAGCGATCATCCGCGCACCCCCGAACAGCTTTGCCTGAAAAGAATCTCGCTGCGCGCCGGATTTGACTAACGCATTGATCAACAACTCCATGGCATTCACGCCGAAACGCGCGGCTCGGGTCGCGCCGCTGCTCTCTGGAAGCAGGAAATGGTTCATGCCGCCGACACGAGCGTCTGGATCAAAAAGGCAACAGGCGACGCAGGAGCCGAGTATGGTCGAGATCATGCGCGGGTCGGCGCTACCGCCGACCGAAAATTCGCCCTGAGTGATGTGGATCATACGGTGGCGGAGAGTTTCTGTCATTTCGCATCGCCTCGAAAATCGCGATCTCTGGACTCGCCACATGGTCCGCACAGGCGAAGAATTTCTCCGGCGACTTCATTCAGAGGAACGGCATTTTCAGCAGCACCGTTCTCGAGCACTGCACGAGGCATCCCGAAAACCACCGAAGTTGCGCGGTCCTGTGCGATGCAACGCGCACCGGCCTGACGCAATTTCAGCATCGCCTTCGCACCATCGCGCCCCATCCCGGTCAGCATGACCGCGACGATTTTCTCCGCCAGGGGAAGCGCGGATTCGAAAAGAACTTCGACTGAAGGACAATGACCATTGACCTTTTCGCTATTGAGCAAGCGACATTGGGCCTCAGAAGCAGCGTTTACGGCGAGATGAGTTTGGCCGCCGGGCGCAAGAAAGATACGTCCGGGGGAAATGGTCTCCATATCCTCCGCAAGAGAAACCTGCGGCAGAACATTCTTGTGGAGCCTGCCCGCGAAATTCTCGAGAAAACTCGCAGGCATGTGCTGCGCAATGAGCGTTGGGGGAGCGTTCTCTGGAAAACCTGAAAGCACAGTCTCAAGCGCATCGACACCGCCTGTCGAGGAGCCGATGAGAACGATATTTCCATTCCAAGTGAAGCCCGCCGAAGGGGCGCTGGTTTTCTGCGCCCTCGGACCTTGCACCCGTGCCGACGCTGCGGCAACCAACAGCTCGGGCAATCGTTCAAAAGCATGTTGCAGGCCCCCACCGGTGGCCGGCTTGCCGATACAATCCACCGCGCCGAGCGACAGCGCCTTGACCGCAGCCCGCGATCCCGAGCGGGTTTCGCTCGATATCATCACGACGGGGAGCGGGCGCAACCGCATCAGCTTTTCCAGGAACGTGATGCCATCCATGTGGGGCATCTCGACATCGAGCGTAAGAACGTCGGGAGACGTTTCCTTGATCAGACGACGCGCTTCATGTGCATCACGGGCCTCTCCCACCACTTCCAGGCGGCGATCGGTTTCGATGCGTTGCCGGATCAGCGTCCGCATGGTCGCGGAATCGTCGACAATCAACACTTTTTTCGGGCGAGTTATTTTCATCCCCTCAACGTCTCCGCTCGTTCACGTTCTGATCAAAACTCATCCCAATCATCATCGTCAGGCGCCGCCAGCGCGACCGCACTGGCAGCCACATCAATAGAGCGCTCGCTCGACCCACCCTTGGCGGGTTTTTGGGCAGCTTTTTCCTTGCGCATCTCGGGTTTCGGTGCTGGATGCGTCGGCTGAGTGACCGCGACGACATTCGAAGGAACACGGAAACGTGCGGTCGTTTCGCGCAAGGCGGAAACACTGGAGTTGAGCGCATGACTGGCTGCGGTCGTTTCCTCGAACATCGCGGCGTTTTGTTGTGTCACCTGGTCGAGCTGGTTCATCGCCGAATTGATCTCGCTCAGTCCCTGCGCCTGTTCGCGCGCACCGGACGCGATCGCTGAGACGCGGCCCGCGACATCGACGACGGAAGCCAGGATGCCTTCGAGCGCGCGCCCGGTCTCGCCCACCAAGCCGACCCCGCGCGAGACCTGCTCGGAAGAGGAGGTAATCAGAGCTGCGATTTCGCGCGCGGCATCCGAAGAGCGCTGGGCGAGCGCGCGCACTTCGGACGCGACGACCGCAAATCCCCGGCCAGCCTCTCCAGCGCGCGCCGCCTCGACCCCGGCATTGAGCGCGAGAAGATTGGTCTGGAAGGCAATTTCGTCGATCACACCGATGATTTTCGAAATCTGCTTCGAGCTCGTCTCGATCTCGCTCATCGCGCCGATCGCCTCGCGCACGATCTCGCCGGAACTCTCGGCGCTCGAACGCGCCTGGGTGACGACGCTGTCGGCTTCGGAGGCCCCTTCTGCCGCGGCATTGACCGACGAGGACAATTCATCAAGTGCCGCTGCAGTTTCTTCAAGCGTGGCGGCCTGGCGTTCGGTGCGTTTGCTCAGATCGTCGGAGGCCGAGGCGATCTCGCGCGCTTCGCCGTCGATGGCGGCAGCGTTTTCGATCACGTTCTGCATCGCCCCGGCGAGGTTGGTCATGGCTGCGTTGAAATCCGCGCGCAGCGCCTCGTATTCGGCGGAGAACTCCGTCTCGATCGAGCTCGAGAGATCGCCCTTTGAGAGTTCGTTCAAGCCGACCTGAAGCGCCTCGACCACGGATTTCTGGGCCGCGATCATCTGTGCATTGTTTTCCTGCGCTTCGTTGAGCGCTTTTTCCGCATCCGTGATGTCTCGGGCGATGAGCACGATTTTCATCAGCCGATTGGCGCTGTCGGCAACCGGGTTGAGCGTTCCTTCGAGCAGATGCATTCCCCCGTCCGGATCGCGGAGCCGGAAGCGCCCGGACACGGAGTTTCCGTTCTCCAATGCGGTCCAGGCCGTCTCGCCATCGAGAGGGGTCAGGCAGTCACGAAGCGGACATCCGAGCAGCGTCTCGGCCTTCGACCCCAACACCTCGCGCAGCCGGTCATTGAGCCGGGAGATGCGCCCCTCCGGCGTCGTCTCGGCCATCGATTGATTGGCGTCGATCGCCGCGAGCAGCGCACGTTGCATCCGGCGTTCGGTGACGTCTCGCCATTCGACGACAAATCCGAGCGGCGCCCCTGCTTCATCGACAATCTCCGACAGCTGGACGGCGAAACGCGCCTCTCCGACCTTGATCTCGACATGGAGGGGAAGACGCGAGCGGTCCTTGAGAATCTCCCGCGCGACACCCGGCCGACCGTGGAACTCATCCATATTGCGGCCGATAAGCGCGTCGGGTTTGAGAGTCTTCGACACCGTATGGAAATCCTCGAGCCGCGCGTCGAACAGCTCGACGAGCGCGGTGTTGACGCGGGTGATCCGGAAATCGGTATCGACGAGCATCAGCGCGGCAGAGGCCGTCCCGAAGGCTGTTCCCTGGATGCGTGCCTGACGCTGGGCCACCTCCGCCTCCTTGAGGTCGGAGCGTAGCCCGTCAAGCGCATCGGCGATGATCCCGACCTCGTCGCGGCGACCGGTGGCGGGGATCTCGTTGGCATGGTCTCCCGCGGCGATCGCGCGGATCGACGCGCCCAGTTTTTGGAGAGGTTGCGACACGGTGCGCGCCATGAGCGCCGAAAGTCCCGCGAGAACGACGATCAACCATGTCGCATTGGTGAGCATCGATGCGGCGAGCGCACGCGCGGGCGCAAAGAGTTCCGACTGATCCTGTTCGATCACCGCGGCATAGTCGCGACCGAAGAGCGACACCGGCATGTAGGCCTGATCGGCGATCTCCCCGTCATGCGACAGGCCGACCCGCTGCCCGGCCCCTTCTTCGAGGGCGACTTTCGCGGCGTCGCTATGGATCGTGGTGCCGGGAATGACCCCCTTTTGCGTGTGCCGCAGCGGAGACATCAGCCGCCCGGAGGCATCGACGAGATAGACCTCTCCGGTCTCGCCGAGACCGCGCGGCTCCCGCATCGCCTCGGAAATGACCGTCGTGGGCACTTCCACCGCCACCGCCCCGAGATGGAGGCCATTCGCGCTCACCACAGGGGCGGCGGCGAAGAGATGGGGGGCACCCTGCCCGGTGATGATATCGGAGATGAAGACCTGCGGACCGTCGGGGTTCTTCGCGGCCAGAGCTTCGCGCAGCAAAGGCGCAAGCGGCCCGTCGAGAGTCTCGAGCCGGGCGCCATAGCGCGGCCCCTTGCGCGCGGAATAGACAACGAGCCCATCGGCGGAGACGAGATAGAGATCCTCGAGGCCACGTTCCTCGATCTCCTTCAGGAATTCCTTGTGATAGCGGCGATGCTGGAGGGTGTAATCGAGCAGGACGCCGCCCTCCATATCGGCGGCTTTCTCGCCCTCGGGATCGGTTTCGGTGAAGGCACGCGTGATCAGATCTGACGCATTCTCCCCAAGCCGCGTCCAGGCCTTCTCGAGGTCGTAGAGCGCGCGCGCCGTGGTCTGGTGGCCGGCCAGGGCGCGGGTTTCGGTTTGCATGCTGTCCGCCCAGGTGCGGATCTGCGCCACGCGGGCGTCCAGCGTCTGGGCAAGTCGCGTCTCTCCCTCGCGCTCGAGCAGGGCGTGGGCTTCGCGATAGGCCGAAAGCCCCATGATCGTGAGCGCGATCATCGCCACGCTGACCAGCATCAGCGGCAGTTTGATCCCGAGTTTGAGATTGTCCAACAAGCGCATCGAATTCCTCCCGCGGGTCGGATAGGCCAAGCACGCCCATCCCGGGGCGCGCCGGCTCACAATCGATGCAAGTGCTGAAGATTCGCTAAACCACCGTGCGCTTTCGCGTCCCGCCGTCGCTAAAATCCGGGAGAACCGCTCAGATCCACCCGAATGCGGCGCGCAACAGTCCGGTACGACGGGAAAATTCGGAAAGCTCGAGGGTCCCGGGCACGAGCGGATCCGCGCCTTTCCGGACCCGGCCCAGCAAGGTGCGCGCCTGCCAGCCCGGCAGCAAAGCGGCGCGCGCCGGTCCCCGCAACGCGCGTCGTCCCGCGGCGAGGCGGGCAAGCCCCTCCTCCGCCAGCGTTCGGAACTCATCCGGCCCGAGACCTGCCATCGGCGGGCGGTTGCGGGCCACCAGTTCCGGCCAGGCGCGCAAGAGCGCCGCGAGCCCGGCCCCGGCGCCGAAGCCACGCACCTGCCCTTCGGCACCCTCAGGCGCCCCGAGCGCTTCCGCCGCGCCCCAGTAGAGGCTTCCGGCGGTCTGATCGAGATAGGCCCAGAGCGCGGCGCGATCGGCGAAGGGGTCGGGCCAGCAATCGGCACGCCGCGCCTCGGCCACCGCGATCAGGTGACGCGCGGGCCCCGCGAGCGGCATCAGGGCGGGGCCGATCTCATGCGGGGGCTCGCGCCCCTCACCCACCCCCTCGAGCGCGTCGATCCACCATTGCAGGCGCATCTCGGCCACCATCGGCTCGGCCGAGGCCCAGGGCGCGCGGGCAATCTCAAGATTGGCGGCATAGAGCGGCCAGAGACGGTCGCGCAGGTCCGCCGGCGCGGCCATGGTCGCGGCGAAGCGGTCGGGATCGCCCCGGCGCACCGCCTCGGCCGCGGCGGTCAGACTGGCGGGCAAACGGGCGGCCAGATCGCTCACGCCACCGGCGCCCCGTCGCGCAGCAATTTCCAGATCATCGCGTCGAGCAACGCATCGAAGGAGGCGTCGACTATGTTGGGCGAGACCCCGACCGTCGACCAGCGCCGCCCGGATCCGTCTTCGCTGTCGATGATGACGCGGGTCACGGCTTCGGTGCCGCCCTGGGTGATCCGCACCCGGAAATCGACCAGCTTCATGTCGTCGATGAATGCCTGATACGGCCCGAGATCCTTGGTCAGCGCCTTCGACAAGGCGTTGACCGGCCCGCGATCATGGCCCTGCTCGTCCATGCTTTCGGAGACCGAGAGCATCTTCTGCCCTGCGACCTTCACGACGACCACCGCCTCCGAGATCGAGACCATCTGGTCATAGCGGTTCTTGCGCCGCTCGACCGTGACCTTGTAGCGCTTCACCTCGAAGAAGTTCGGCAGCAGGCCCAGCTCGGCCCGCGCGACCAGCTCGAAACTGGCCTGCGCACCGTCATAGGCGTAGCCCTGATCCTCGCGCTCCTTGATCACCTCGAGGATCCGGCCCAGACGCGGATCGTCCTTGGCCACTTCGATCCCCATCCCCTTGAGCCGGGCGCGCAGGTTCGACTGGCCGGCCTGGTTCGACATCGGGATCAGCCGGGCATTGCCGACCTGAGCGGGGTCGATATGTTCGTAGGTCGACGGGTCCTTCAGGATGGCGCTGGCATGGAGCCCCGCCTTGTGGGTGAAGGCCGAGGCCCCGACATAAGGGGCCGAGCGCAGCGGAACGCGGTTGAGAATATCGTCGAGCCTGCGCGAGAGCTTCGTCAGATCGCGCAGCTTGTCATGGCCGATCCCGGTCTCGAGCGTGCTCGCGAAGGGCTCTTTCAGGGTCAGCGTCGGGATCAGGCTGATCAGGTTCGCATTGCCGCAGCGCTCGCCGAGGCCGTTGAGCGTGCCCTGCACCTGCCGCACGCCCGCTTCGACCGCCGCCAGCGACCCCGCGACCGCATTGCCGGTATCGTCATGGCAGTGAATGCCAAGCCGCTCGCCCGGGATGCCTGCCTCGATCACCGCAGACACGATGCGCGCGATCTCTCCGGGCAAGGTGCCGCCATTGGTGTCGCACAGCACCACCCAACGCGCACCGGCCTCATGGGCCGCGCGGCAGCAATCGAGCGCGTAATCGGGGTTCGCCTTGTATCCGTCGAAGAAATGCTCCGCGTCGAAGAGTGCCTCGCGCCCCTTCGCGACCATATGGGCGACCGAGGCGCGGATATTCTCGAGGTTTTCCCCCAGCGTGATCCCGAGCGCGGCGGTCACATGGTAGTCATGCGTCTTGCCCACGAGGCAGACCGCGGGGGTCCCGGCATTCATCACGCCCGCGAGCACATCGTCATTCTCGGCCGAGCGCCCGGCCCGCTTGGTCATCCCGAAGGCGGTGAAGGTCGCGCGGGTCTCGGGGCGGGCGGCAAAGAAATCGCTGTCGGTCGGGTTCGCGCCGGGCCAGCCGCCCTCGATATAGTCGATCCCGATCTCGTCGAGCGCCTGCGCGATCGCGACCTTCTCGGGGACCGAGAATTGCACGCCCGCGGTCTGCTGCCCGTCGCGCAGGGTCGTGTCGTAGAGATAGAGGCGGGATCTGTTCATCGGGTGCCTCCATCGTCCTCGTGTCCCACCCGTTCAGGCGGTCCTGCGTTCAGAGCTCCCGCCCGGCGGCACGCCGGGCCGCGCCCGACCCGCCCCCCAGGGCGGGCGCGATTGCGCCCCCCCTCGGGTCCGGCGCGTCCCTTGTCTCTGCAATTGGGCACCATCACAGGCCCTCCAGCTTGGACAAATCTACCTCCAGGCCGAATTCCCACTCCGTTTTATCTTTCGAGTCTTTCAGAATAATCCCCGCCCGTGAGAGACTATCTCGGATTTCATCTGCTCGCTTAAAGTCACGATCTGCTTTTGCTTGAGCTCGACGCAGAACGAGTTCGTCAATCCGACGTGCCGACATCTCGTTCGTTCCGACATACAATTCATCAGACTTCACGAAGCGAGGCTTCGCCCAGTCGCCCATCGCATCTTCCAGGAGCCCCAACATCGCCGCCGAACCCTTTAGCACAGCCGGATCGTCGATCTGGTGCAATGCCGCGATCGCGCCCGCCGTGTTCAGGTCGTCGGCCAGCGCCGCGATCACCTCGGGCGCCGCGCTCGGCGCGGGTTCGATGCCCGCGGTGAGCGCCCGCCACTTGCGCAGCGTCGCCTCCGCCTGCCGCGCCTTCTCCGCCGTCCAGTCCATCGGCTTCGTGTAATGCGTCTGCAGGAACACAAACCGGATCACCTCGCCCGGAATGCCCTTCTCGCCGTCATGACCGTCCAGCAGATCGCGCACGGTGAAGAAATTGCCCAAGGACTTGGACATCTTCTTGCCCTCGACCTGCAGCATCTCGTTATGCAGCCAGTAGCGCGCAAACGACCCCTCCGGATGGGCGCAGCAGCTCTGCGCGATCTCGTTCTCATGATGCGGGAATTGCAGGTCGATGCCGCCGCCGTGGATGTCGAACGACGCACCGAGCAGCTCGTAGGACATGGCCGAGCACTCGATATGCCAGCCCGGACGCCCACGGCCCCAGGGGCTCTCCCAGCCCGGCAGCTCGGCATCGGACGGCTTCCAGAGCACGAAATCCATCGGGTCTTCCTTGAAGGGCGCCACCTCGACCCGCGCCCCCGCGATCATGTCATCGACCGTGCGTCCCGAGAGCGCGCCGTAATTCTTGTAGCTTCGCACCCGGAACAGGACATGGCCGTTGGCCGCATAGGCATGTCCGTCCGCGATCAGCTTCTCGATCATCGAAATCATCGCGCCGATGTAATCGGTCGCGCGGGGCTCGTGATCGGGGCGCAGCGCGCCGAGCGCATCCATATCCGCATGATACCAGCCGATGGTCTCCTCGGTGCGCGCCCGGATCAGCTCCTCGAGGCTGCCCTCGGCCCCAGCTTCCTTGCGCGCCAGAGCCGTCGCGTTGATCTTGTCATCGACATCGGTGAAGTTGCGCACATAGGTGACGTGGTCTTTCCCGTAGACATGGCGCAGCAGCCGGTAGAGCACGTCGAACACCACCACGGGCCGCGCATTGCCCAAATGCGCGCGGTCATAGACGGTCGGGCCGCACAGATACATGCGCACATTGTCGGGGTCGATCGGGTGGAAATCCTCGACCTTCCGGGTCAGGGAGTTGCGCAAACGGATCTGGGGTCCGGTCTGGGTCATGTGTCCTCGCAAACGTCGCGGCTGCAGTCACGGCGGCACCTGCCGGCGGGCTTACAAGGTCATGTCATATTTGGAAAGAGAAGACCGGCCCGCCTGAGAGATGTCAGCGGGTAATGCAGCAAATGATGATGGTCACGGTCGTCATGCGCTCTTGTTACGGCATATGCCCCGGCCGCGTCCAGAGCGAAGATCGCGAAGCCGGAACGGAAACGGCGCGCGGGCCATCACCCACGCGCCGTAATCCCGTCTTTTCGAACGCTTACAGGACGAGCTTCAGCCGAAGCTGACGTCTTCCGCGGCTTCGACGATCACCAGATCGCGCTCCGAGGCGCCTTTCGCATGGGCCAGCGCCGCCTGATATTCGTCCGAACGGTAGCAGGTCTCGGCCGCCTCGAGCGAGGGAAACCACGCCACCACGTTGCGCGCCCGGTCATTGCCCTCGAGCTGGACATAGCGCGCGCCGCGGGCGAGGAATTTCCCGCCATGCTTGGCGATCGCCGGACCCGCGCCTTCGGCGTATTTTCCATAGGCCTCGGCATCGAGAACCTTCACATGAGCAATCCAGAACGCACCCGCCATCACAAAGCCTCCAGTTGAGATTTCACCGCCGCGACCGCGTCATCGGCTTTCGACGGATCGGCCCCGCCCGCCTGCGCCATGTCGGGACGGCCACCGCCGCCCTTGCCGCCAAGCGCCTGTGCCGCGGCCTTGACCAGATCCACCGCGCTCACCCGTTCGGTCAGATCCTTGGTGACGCCCGCGGCCACCGCCGCCTTGCCGCCGGTGTCGGCGACCACGAGGATCACGCCCGAGCCGATCTTGTCCTTCAGCTCGTCC
The DNA here is from genome assembly GCF_000737065.1 of Thioclava atlantica. GTDB lineage: Bacteria > Pseudomonadota > Alphaproteobacteria > Rhodobacterales > Rhodobacteraceae > Thioclava > Thioclava atlantica. Next base: position 148,442 of record NZ_AQRC01000005.1, read on the forward strand.
ACGATGCCGGGAAGATCCTTGCCCGTCACCCCGGAGAGCACCTGAGGAAGGAACTTCAACCCGTTGATATCCTGAGCTTCCGGACCGCCGGACGCACCACCGCCCATCGCCAGTTCGCGACGCAGCTGCGCGACCTCGTTGGCGAGTTGCTTGCGCTCGTCGAGGATCGCCTGCAGCCGGTCGAGTACATCCTGCTCGGCGGTCTTCAGCAGCCCCTCGACCTCGCCCATCAGCGCATCGCGCCGACGCAGCTCGGCCAGAGCGGCCTCGCCGGTGAGCGCCTCGATCCGGCGCACGCCGGCCGAGGAGGCGCTTTCCGAGGTCAGCAGGAAGGTCCCGATATCGCCGGTGCGCTTCACATGGGTGCCGCCGCAAAGCTCCAGCGAATAGACATTGCCCTGCGTGCCCTTGCCGGAATTGGCCATCTCGCCCATCGCGACCACGCGCACCTCATCGCCGTATTTCTCGCCGAAGAGCGCCTGCGCGCCCAGCTCGCGCGCGTCATCGGGTGTCATGATCCGGGTCTCGACCGGCGTGTTCTGCCGGATGAACTCGTTCACCTCGCGCTCGATGCGGCGGATCTCGTCTTCGCTCAGCGCCTTGTTATGCGAGAAGTCGAAGCGCAGCCGGTCATCGGCATTGAGCGATCCGCGCTGCGCGACATGTTCGCCCAGCGTGCGGCGCAGCGCCTCATGCAGCAGGTGCGTGGCCGAGTGGTTGGCACGGATCGAGCCACGCCGCGCGTGATCGACCTCGAGGCGTGCGCCCTGTCCTTTCGCGATCTCGCCCTCTGTGATCTTCGCGAAATGGATGAACACGCCCGCGACCTTCTTCGTGTCGGTCACTTGCGCGCGGCCCGTTTCGGTCACGATCCAGCCGCTATCGCCGACCTGGCCGCCCGATTCCGCGTAGAACGGGGTCTGGTTGGTGACGATCTGCACCTCGCCCCTGGCCGTCTCGATCGCGGCACCTTCGGCCACGAGGGCAACGATCTGGCCCTCGGCCTCCTCGGTGTCGTAGCCGAGGAATTCGGTCGCGCCGACCTTCTCCGCAATGTCGAACCAGATCGCGGCATTCGCCGCCTCGCCCGTACCGGCCCAGCTGGCGCGTGCCTTGGCCTTCTGCTCCTCCATCGCGGTGTCGAAGCCCTCGGTGTCGACCTCGCGGCCCTTTTCGCGCAGCGCGTCCTGCGTCAGGTCGAGCGGGAAGCCGTAGGTATCATAGAGCTTGAACGCGGTCTCGCCCGGCAGCTTGCCATCCTCGGGCAGATCCGTCAGCGCCTCGTCCAGAAGCTTCAGCCCGCGGTCGAGCGTCGTCTTGAAGCGGGTCTCCTCACCCAGAAGGGTCTCTTCGATCAGCGCCTGCGCCCGGCCCAGTTCGGGATAGGCGGCGCCCATCTCGCGCACCAGCGCGGGCACCAGACGGTGCATGACCGGATCCTTCGCGCCCAGAAGATGCGCGTGACGCATCGCGCGGCGCATGATCCGGCGCAGCACATAGCCGCGCCCGTCGGCCGAGGGCATCACCCCATCCGCGATCAGGAACGAGGTCGAACGCAGGTGATCCGCGATCACCCGGTGATGCACGTTGCCCGGACCGTCGGGTTCGCTCGAGGTGGCATGGGCCGAGGCCTCGATCAGGTTGCGCATCAGGTCGGTGTCGTAATTGTCGTGCTTGCCCTGCAAGAGCGCGCCGATCCGCTCGAGCCCCATGCCGGTGTCGATCGACTGCATGTCGAGCGCGCGCATCGAGCCGTCCTCGAACTGCTCGTTCTGCATGAAGACGAGGTTCCAGATCTCGATGAAGCGATCGCCGTCTTCTTCCGGCGAGCCGGGCGGGCCGCCCCAGATGTGATCGCCGTGATCGAAGAAGATCTCGGTGCAGGGGCCGCAGGGACCGGTCGGGCCCATCTGCCAGAAATTGTCAGAGGTCGGGATGCGGATGATCCGCTCGTCGGGCAGGCCCGCGACCTTCTTCCAGATCTCGGCCGCCTCGTCATCGGTGTGATAGACGGTGACCAGAAGCTTGTCCTTCGGGATGCCGAAATCCTTCGTCAGCAGCTCCCACGCGAAGGGGATCGCGCCGTCCTTGAAATAGTCGCCGAAGGAGAAATTCCCCAGCATCTCGAAGAAGGTATGGTGGCGCGCGGTATAGCCCACATTGTCGAGATCGTTATGCTTGCCGCCTGCGCGCACGCATTTCTGCGCGGTCGTGGCGCGGACGTAGTCGCGCTTCTCGACCCCGGTGAAGCAGTTCTTGAACTGCACCATGCCGGAATTCGTGAACATCAGCGTCGGGTCGTTGCGCGGAACGAGGGGCGAGCTGTCGACGACCGTGTGGCCGTTGCGCTCGAAGAAATCGAGGAAGGTGGAGCGGATATCGTTAAGGCTGGGCATGTCCTGTCTCGCCTGATCGGGCTTGTTCGGTCCCGTTTAACGCCGCCCCAGCCCCCTGTCCAGCAAGTGAAAAAGGCCGGGGTGCGGGCCCCGGCCTTCGATCCTGTCCGTTCGGCGCCGATCAGTCCTCGGTCAGCGCGTCGTCTTCGCTCATATTGTCGAATTCGAGCCCGTGGCTGGCGCGGATCTTGTCCTCGATCTCATAGGCGATATCGGGATGTTCGCGCAGGAAATTCTTCGCGTTCTCGCGCCCCTGCCCGATCCGCTCGTCGCCATAGGAATACCACGCGCCCGATTTCTCGACCACGCCGGCCTTGACGCCCAGATCGACCAGCTCGCCCATCTTCGAGATGCCTTCGCCATACATGATGTCGAATTCGACCTGCTTGAAGGGCGGCGCGACCTTGTTCTTGACGACCTTCACGCGGGTCTGGTTGCCCACCACCTCGTCGCGATCCTTGATCGAGCCGATGCGGCGGATGTCGAGGCGCACGGAGGCGTAGAATTTCAGCGCGTTGCCGCCCGAGGTGGTTTCCGGCGAGCCGAACATCACGCCGATCTTCATCCGGATCTGGTTGATGAAGATCACCATGCAGTTCGAACGGCCGATCGAGGCGGTGAGCTTGCGCATCGCCTGGCTCATCAGGCGGGCCTGGGCGCCCACGGTGTGATCGCCCATATCGCCTTCGATTTCCGCCTTCGGGGTGAGCGCTGCGACCGAGTCCACGACCACGAGGCTCACCGCACCCGAGCGCACGAGCGTATCGACGATCTCGAGCGCCTGCTCGCCGGTATCGGGCTGCGAGATCAGCAACTCGTCGAGATCGACGCCCAGCTTGCGCGCATAGCTCGGGTCGAGCGCGTGTTCGGCATCGACAAAGGCGCAGACGCCGCCCTTCTTCTGCTCTTCCGCGATCGCGTGGAGCGTCAGCGTCGTCTTGCCCGAGCTTTCGGGCCCATAGATCTCGACGATCCGCCCCTTCGGCAGACCGCCGATCCCGAGCGCGATGTCGAGACCGAGCGAGCCGGTGGAGGTCGCCTCGATCTCGCGCGCGGGGGTTTCCCCGCCGAGCTTCATGATCGAGCCCTTGCCGAACTGCCGTTCGATCTGCGCCAGAGCCGAGTCGAGCGCCTTCTGCTTGTCTGCCTTGGAATTCTTGTCCATCTCGAAAAGCTTCGCTACTGCCATTGTCCGCTTCCTTATTCCACAGACGGCGCGTGGCTACAATGCGGCCCGACGCCTGTATGTTCACCTCATGTTCCGCCCTCACTATGGGTACGAAAGCGGAACATTTCAATCAATTTCTTCCAGATCCAGATAATCGCGCTAAGGTTAACAGGAGGTTTCCGCCAATGAGAGCTGGCCGTGCCGCGTCATCCCTCCGCGGGGCGCGCTCAATTCGCGTTGGCGACGGGCGCGGGCTGAACGTCCTGATCGGGTTCGGCCAACTGGTTCTGCACCGTCGTCGTCAGCTCGCTCAGCGAGAACGGCTTGGGCAGGAAGACGGAGTTGCGCACCGGCGTGGTGCCGTCCCGGAAAACATCCTCCGCATAGCCCGAGACGAAGACGGTCCTGGTCCCCGGTCGGGTCTCGAGCGCCTTGCGCACCCAGCTCGGCCCGTCGAGCCCGGGCATGATCACGTCGGTGACGAAGATATCCACCACGAGATCGGGATCTTCGAGCAGCGAGAGCGCCTCCTCCGCGCTGTCGGCCTCGAGCACCGTGAAGCCGCGCAGTTTCAGGGCCCGCGAGGCGAAGGCGCGGACCGGCGCCTCATCCTCGACGAGAAGCACCGTCGCATCCCCCCAGCGGGTGAGAGCGCCCTTCGCGGGCATGAGGGCGAGCCCCTCCGCCGCCGCGTGCGGCGGCCTTGCGGACTCCCAGCTTTGATTGACACTCGGCAACATCGGGTCGGGGACCGTCGTCTCCTCTTCGGCAGCGTCGCGCGCGTCGGCAAGCCGCTCGTGCGCGGGCAGGTAGATCGTGAAGGTCGTTCCCGCGCCGACCGCCGACTCGCAGAAGATGTAGCCACCGGTCTGCTTGACGATCCCGTAGGCGGTCGACAGCCCCAGACCCGTCCCCTCCCCGGTGCGTTTGGTCGTGAAGAACGGCTCGAAGATCTTGCCGATCTTCTCGGGCGCGATGCCCACCCCCTCGTCGGAAACCCGGATCACGACATATCTGCCGCGCGGAACGGTGGCCCGGTCGAATCTTTGGTCCGCATCGAGATTGGCCATCTCGGTCTCGACCCTGATCTGTCCGCCCTCGGGCATCGCGTCGCGCGCATTCACCACGAGGTTCATGATCACCTGTTCGAGCTGCCGTTTATCGGCACGGATCGGGGCCAGATCGGACGCATGAGAAACGGTCAACGCGGTCCGCTCGCCCACGAGGCGATTGAGAAGATGCGTCAGGTCGGCGAGCGTTTCGCGCAGATCGAGGCTCTGCGGCTTGAGCGTCTGCTTGCGCGAATAGGCCAGAAGCTGACCGACCAGCGCCGCGGCGCGGTTCGCGTTCTGGCTGATCTGGTCGAGATCCGCATAATCGGGATCGTTCTTGTCATGGCGCAGCATGAGCAGATCGCAATGGCCCGAGATCGCGGTGAGCAGGTTGTTGAAATCATGCGCCACCCCGCCCGCGAGCTGGCCGATCGCCTACATCTTCTGGCTCTGTACGAATTGCGCCTCGAGCGTCTTGAGCTGCGTCGCATCGGAGAGCACCGCGAGAAGGCCGGCGCGCCCGTTCTCGAGGATGCGCGAGAGCGTCACCTGCAGGAATACCTCGCGCTCGCCGTGACGGGCGCGCAAAACCTCGGGCCGTCCATCCGCGCGCCCGGCAAGCGCATCGGTCACCCAATCGGAGACCGGCCGGCCGAGCCCTTCGAGCAGATCCGACAGACGTGTCTGGGTCTCGATCCGGCCGAGCAGCCCGCGGGCCGCGCGGTTGGCGGCCTGCACCTTGCCATGGGCGCTCAGTTTGATGAGCGCGACCGGGAGCGCCTCGAAATGCGCACCCTCGGCATCACGCCGCTGGCTGGCGATCGGCAGCAGATACACTTCCGAACGCCCGCCCGCCCCGTCGATCTGCGCGACGACCGCGGTGACCGGCCCGGCCTCGGCGCGGATCTCGTGCTCTTCGCCCGAGCGCAGCGGCAGGTCGGTGAATATCCGGTCGAGCGACCGCACCCTTTCGCCCACGAGCCGCCGCAGCGCCTCGTTCATGAAAAGGATCGTGCCGCCTTTCGACACCGTGAGCATCGGCAGGCTGATCGTCTCCGCGCCGCGTCCGCCGATCACACGTTCGGCCATATCCTCGAGCCGCCACAGATAGTCGGACGCGCCGACCCGGTGCACCGAGAGCCGCAGATGCCCCCGGCGGGTGACGAGATCCTCGCGCGCAGCGCCGGTCGCCACCGCCTTGTTCTTCAGGCGCCGGAGCACGCCCCCCGGATCGGCGAACAGCTCCGCCAGCGTCCGCGTGAGCGCCTGCCCCCCGCGCGAGCCGAAGCGTTCCAGCGCGGCGCGGTTCTGATACCCGATTTCTCCCTGCTCATTGGTGGCGAAGCTGGGCGAGGCGTCATTCGCGATGAATTGCGAGAGCGCCTCCTGCAACCGGCCATGGCGCCGCTTCTCGACGAAGAAGGCGCCACGCATCGCGATCGAGGTGACGAGAAGCGTGCCGGCCACCGAGAACAGCGCCCAGGTCGTCGCGCGATCGGGGATGAGCACGGCCAGACCCGCGGCGAGAACTGCGGCAAGCGCCAGGTAGACTGCCCCCGGCGCGAGCGACGCCATCGTCTTGGACAGGGGTTGCAGCGCCAGCTCGTTCCGCCCCACGCCAGCCTCCTCGATTGAATCATCTCGATCCATAGCGCGGCAAAAGGATTAACACCGCCCTAAGAGGACTAGATATTCAACCTCGGATTGTGTCAATCGCGAAGCCGGGATCAGCGACGCTCGAATTGCGCGACGAAGAACCCGTCGCCGCCGTCGAGCGGGCTGAAGGCGCGCTGCTCGAGCAGGTGAAACCCGCTCTCCCGGGCGAACCGCGCGGCCTGTGCCTCGTTCTCCGCCTCGAAGAGCGAGCAGGTCATGTAGACGAGCCGCCCGCCGGGCGCGACGCAGTGCGAGGCCTCCGAAAGGATCCGCGCCTGCAGGGCGACAAGCTCCTCGAGACGCTCGGGCGTGAGGCGCCATTTCGCCTCGGGCGTGCGCCGCCACGTGCCCGAGCCCGAACAGGGCGCGTCGACGAGAACCAGATCGTAGCCCGTGCCGGGATCGCCGGGTGCGCGAAGAGCGATCCGGGTGCCCGCGCGCTCCGCCCGAACGGGGATGTCACGCATCCGCCCCGCATCGACGTCATGGGCCGAGATCCGCGCCTCGTGGCAGGCCGCCGCGAGCGCGAGCGCCTTGCCGCCGCCGCCCGCGCAGTAATCAAGACAGCTCTGCCCCGCCACGAGCGGCACCCGGGCGATTGCGGCCTGCGAACTCGCATCCTGCAATTCCACCAGCCCCTCGCGCCAGGCGCGCGATTGCTGGATCCGGCGGGCACCCGCACCCAGTTCGAGAGCCGTTTCGGCGAGCGGATGCGGCCGGGCTTCGATCCCGTCCTCCTCCAGCGCGGCGATCGCCGCCCCGCGCGAGACCCGCGCGCGGTTCACCCGCACGAAAACGGGGGCCCGGTGGCGCATCGCTTCGGCCACGGCCGGACATTCCTCGCCGAAACGGGCCTGCAGGGGCGCGAGCAGCCAGTCGGGCCAATCGCGCAGCGCGAGATCTTCGGGAACGGGCCGATCGAGACGCGCACGCTCCTCATCGCTCAAGGGCGCGGGGGCGAACCGTTCGCCCGAGAATACAGTCTCGGGCGCCTCTCCCTGAAGCCGGATCAGGCCGAGCACCAGAGCGCGGCCGCCCTGCCCGCCCCCGAGCGCCGCACAGCTTCCCCGGCACCGCAACACGTCATAGACATGGTCACGGATCGCGGCCCGGTCCTTCGAGCCCGCGAAGCGATGCGCGCGCGCCCAGTTCGTTAGACACCGCTCGGCAGGCGCGCCCGCGGCGATCTCGTCGAGAATGTCGATGGCGGCTGCATAGCGCGCGGCGGGCGTCATGGCGCGGATCTCCGAAAATTGTCCTGCCGTCTCTACCGCGCGACCCGGGAGGGCGCAACGCAGCCGGCGACCTGGCACGAGGCCAGACAGTTTCCGTTAGTGATAAAAAAGGCGACTTTACCGCATTTTTGCCACGTTTCACCTCCAATAAAAGTCTTTGCGACATGCGAAACGGCCGGTTTGCGCCATGCGAATGTCGAAATGGTTAATGGTGAGGCGCAGCGAAGATGCGTTACTGTCAGTACTGGGTGAAAGATGAAGAGGGCTCGACCACGATCGAGTCCCTGTTCTGGATTCCGTTCTTCATCTTCCTGATGGCGATCACGGTCGACATCTCGATGATCTTCAACGCCCATGCGCGTATCCTCGGCATCATCCAGGACGTCGACAGGTCCTATTCAGTCGGGCGCATCGCGGATGACCAATCCGCCGAAGACACGGTGCGCAACATGCTCTCGCAATATGGCGACTCCCTGTCGGTCACCACCTCGGTCAATAACGGCGTGATCGGAACGACCGTGAAAGTGCCGATGTCGAAACTGGTCGCAACCGGATTTCTGGGGAATTTCCTCTCGGCCGAACTGACCGTTCAGGATTTCCGCTTCAAGGAGATGTGAGATGAGCCGCCAGGGTCTTCGTCGCTTTGCAGCCTCGCAAGAAGGCGCGATCACACCGTTCGCGCTCCTCTGGCTCATGCTCACCCTTACCGTGGGCAGTCTCGCCGTCGACGTCTCGAACGCCTATCGCGAACGCACCCAGATGCAGGACGCGGTCGATGCCACGGCCCTCGGCGCGGTCTATCTCGAATCCGATCCCAAGATCTCCGTCGACGAGGCCCGCCAGAGAGCCGTCGCGGTTGGACAGGCCAATCTCGGGCAGGACGCAAGTTCGGTGATCACGCCCGAGGATGTCGTCTTCGGTTATTACGACGACACCAACGACACTTTCACCACCACCTATACGGCGGGCGAGGCCCTCACCCGCGCCGTGAAGGTGACAGCGCATCGCGACGCCGAGCGGAACAACGAGACCCCCACCTTCATGGCGCGGCTCGCGGGGAAATTCGGCTGGACGATCCGGACCTCCGCCATCGCCGAGGCCTATCGCCCGAAATGCCTGACCGAGGGGTTGAGCGCGAATGGCGTGATCGACCTGCAGTCGGGCAACACGTTCAAATCGGGCTTCTGCCTCTACGCCCGGGCCTATGTCTCGCTCAATCAGAACAATATCTTCGAGCCCGGAAGCATCGTCTCGATGCCCGATGTGAACAATCTCGACATACCCGCTTCCGGATTTTCCAGGAATGACGGGCTGGCAGAGGCGCTGCGCAACGCCTTCTACGACCTGCGCATCCTCAACCAGCTGAGCACGAAGATCGACGATCTGCGTTCCGGCGCCGCGACCATGCCCTCCTATATCACCGACCCATCGATCACCACGATCAGCAAGAGCAAGATCGACACCAGCGAATTCCAGCCGGGACATGTCTACGAACTGAGCTGCAGCGGGTCGAAGGCGCATATCGACGGAACCACGATCAAGGACGCGGTGATCTTCGCGAGCTGTCCGGTGGTGTTCGGCAATGGCGTGGCGCTCGAAAACGTGATCTTCGCGAACACCTCGACCAGCGACCGGAGCTTCTCCGCGCCCAGCGGCTTGCGCCTTGGCGCGAACGACAGTTGCGCATCGGGAGGCGGGGTGCAGATCCTCACGCTCGGCGGTGTCGGCTCCGCCGCCAAGGTCGAATTCTACGGCAGCCAGATCATCGCCGCGCGCGATGTGAACTTCGCCGCACAAGCCAATGGCGTGCAAGGCATTTCCGTCATTGCCGGCGGCAAGATCGACGGCACCTCGAACTCCACTTTCGGGCATTGCGGCAGCGGCATGGATTCGAGCTTCGACCTGCAGTATTTCCGTCTGCGCGCCTGAGCGGAGAGCCAGAGGGAACAGCCTCGGCGTGAACCGCGGGGGGCCGGCCTTTCCGGCCCGTCCGCGTTGCAACCACCGTCTATTGATCGGTTGCCCGTGGCTGCACTATTCGCCCGCTTCGCGCAGATAGACGTCCTCGTAGCGCGTGATGTCATCCTCACCGAGATAGCCGCCGGTCTGGACCTCGATCAGCACCATCGGCAGCTTGCCCGGGTTTTCCATCCGGTGCCGCGCGCCGATCGGAATATAGACGGACTCGTTTTCCGTCACGAGGCGCGTCGCCTCCCCGATCGTGACCTGGGCCGTGCCCTGAACGACGATCCAGTGTTCGGCGCGGTGGTGATGGCTTTGCAGGCTCAGCGCGGCGCCGGGCTTCACCACGATCCGCTTGACCTGGAACCGCTCTCCGAGCGCGAGGCGCTCGAACCAGCCCCAGGGGCGGTGATCGCGCGGGAAATCCGTGGCCTGAGCGGCGTTGCGCGCCCTGAGCGCGCTCACCGCCCGGCGCACCTCCTGCGCGCGCGACTTGTCGGCCACGAGGACCGCATCGGGCATCGCGACCGCGATTATCCCCTCGAGCCCCAGCCCGACAAGCTCGAGCCGCGGATCCTCCGAGCGCAGAAGGCTGTCGCGGCATTCGATCGCCGTGGCCGGGCCCGAGAGTGCAACCCCATCGCCCGTACCCGGCACGCTGCGGCGCACGCCCTCCCAATCGCCCAGATCCGACCAGCCGCCCGAGAACGGCATCGCGACGAGGTTCCGGGCCTTTTCCATCACCGCATAGTCGATCGAGACGTCTTCGGCCCGGCTCCACGCCTCGGGATCGAGGCGAAGGAACCCCAGATCCTGCCGCGCTTTCGCCAGCGCGGCCGAGACCGGGTCCAACAGGGCCCCGGCATGGGCTTCGAAAGCGGCGCGAATGGTGGGCGCCGTGAAAAGGAAGATGCCCGCATTCCAGAGATGGCGCCCGCTTTGCGCCATCCGGGCGGCCGCCTCGGGCCCCGGTTTCTCGATGAAGGCCTTGAGCGCGCGCGGGGCCCCGTCCGCCGTGTCGCCCTCGCCCAATTCTAGATAGCCGTATCCGGTTTCCGCGCGGTCCGGCGCGATCCCGAAGGTCACGATCTTGCCTGCGCGCGCGGCTGGCACCGCCGCCACGACCGCGTCGCGAAACGCCTGCGCATCCGCGATCAGGTGATCGGAGGGCGCCACCAGCATCAGCGCATCGGGCGAGGTCTGCGCGCACCACAGCGCAGCCGCGAGGATCGCGGGAGCGGTGTTGCGCGGGCCGGGCTCCAGGATCACGGCGGCCGGATCGACCCCGAGCGCCGATAATTGTTCGGCCGCGATGAAGCGAAACGCCGCTTGGGTAAGCACCACGGGCGCGGCGAACCCTTCGCCCGAAAGCCGTTCCGCCGTCGCCTGGAACAGGCTGCGCGTTCCGGCCAGTTCGGAGAATTGCTTGGGGTAGCTGCGGCGCGAGAGCGGCCAGAGCCGCGTGCCCGATCCACCGGCAAGAAGTACAGGGGTGATCATTGCGGCCTCCCACGCTAAGGGCGCGCTTTTGCGCGCTCGATGGAAGGCTCACACGGACATACCTAATGTCCGGTTAACCGGTGAAAATACCCTGTCGCGGACACCGGGACGAACCGATCTCACCCGCGATGGCGCTGATAGGCCTTGAGCGCGCGCTCGCGGCCCTCCTTGAGATCGACGATCCGCTCCGGATAGGCTTGGTCGGGCGAGAGGTTCCAGCTTCGTGGCACCGCGTCGAAATAAGCACGCGCGGTCGCGGGCGGGGTCGACTGGCCCTCGGCGATGAAATCGCGCCGGTAGCGCCCGTCGGGATCGAATTTCTCGGCCTGCGTCGCGGGGTTGAAGACGCGGAAATAGGGCGCCGCATCGGGGCCGGGCCCGGCCACCCATTGCCAACCCATCGCGTTCGAGGCCGGATCCCAGTCGATCAGGCAGTCCTCGAACCAGCGCAGCCCCACGCGCCAATCCGTCATCAGGTGCTTGGTCAGATAGGAGGCGACGATCATCCGCGCGCGGTTATGCATGGTCCCGGTCACATACATCTCGCGCATTGCGGCATCGACGAAGGGCTCGCCGGTCATTCCGCGTCGCCACGCCTCGGCGTCGTTATTGTCGGGCCGCCAGCCGAAACCGTTCCACTCCTCGCGCCAGTTGCGTTCGGCCATGTCGGGCCAGTGATAGAACAGATGCCAGGCGAATTCGCGCCACACGAGTTCCTTGAGGAAATGCTCGGCCCCCTGCGCGCCCTCCTCGAGATGCCGCCAGCCCGCATGCCAGATCGCGCGCGGCGAAATCTCTCCATAGGTGAGGTTCTCCGAGAGCCCCGAGGTCGCCCCGGAGGCCGGAAAATCGCGCCGCGACTTGTACTGCCCGATATGGTCGCGCAGGAAGGCGGCGAGCCGACCCTGCGCCGCCCGCTCGCCGACGTGAACATGCGCCGCGACCACTTCCGCGCCCCGCCGCATCGCAGATCCCATCGCCCAGTCATCGATCTTTTCGCTGATTGGCCAATCGGTTGGCGGGCGAAGTTCCGATACCGTCTTAACTGGTGCCGCGATCAGGCGCCCCTTCACCGCGCGCCAGAAAGGGCTGTAGACCTTGTAGGGCTCTCCCTGCCCGGTCTCGACGGTCCAGGGTTCGAACAGCAGATGGCCCGGATGGCTCTGCGCGCTCAGCCCATCCGCCTTGAGGCCCGATTTCACCGCCGCGTCGCGGTCCCGGCTCGGCTTGTCATAGAGGCGCGACCAGTGAACCTCTTGCGCCCCGGTTTCGGAGACCAGATCGCGCAGCACCTCGAGCGGCTCGCCGCGCCGCAGGATCAGGCGGGATCCTTTCTCTTGCAGCGCCTTCGCGAACGCGTCGATTGCGAGACCGAGCCGCCATTTCGGCGCCGCACCGAGCGCCTCGACCTGCGCGTCATGGATGAAGACGGGAATGACGGGCCGACCGTTCGCCGCCGCGGCGGCCATCGCCGGGTGATCGTGAAACCGAAAATCGCGCCGCAGCCATAACAGGGCCGGTCTGTCGCTCATGCCTGCCTCCCTTTCCTTTTCCACTCCTACGCACTCGGCGCGTGCCGGTTCACTTCTGCCCGTTTTTTCCGCATCTGCCCCGTGCAAGGCGGCAGACATGGCGGCGCGCGCCCCCGCAATCCCGGCGCGGTGTGAAAATCTCTCTTGCCCGGTTCGAAAAGCGGTTCTAGCGTTCTCACAAAACCATGATCTCCAACAGGGTATATGTAATGAAAAAAACTGCACTTCTTCTGGCAGGCATCGCTGCCGCCGCGCTTTCCACACCTGCGCGCGCCGCCGATCCGGAGCTGACCGTCTTCGACTGGGCGGGGTTCGAGATTCCGGGTCTGTTCCAGACCTATATCGACAAATACGGCGACAGCCCGACCTATGCCTTCTTTGGCGATGACGACGAGGCCTATCAGAAACTCGCCTCCGGCTTCAAAGCGGATGTCGCCCATCCCTGCTCGCAGATGATCTCGAAATACAAGGATGCCGGGCTGATCGAGCCCTGGGACGTGTCGAAGATCCCGGAATACAAGAATATCGATCCGAAATTCCTGAACTCCAAGATCTTCGTCGATGACGCCAAGAACGTGTGGTACATCCCGACCGATTGGGGCGCGACCGCGATCGCCTACAATCCCGAGAAGGTCCCGGCCGAGGATGTCTCGACACTCCAGGTCTTCGTGAACCCGAAATACAAGGGCCGCACCTCGCTGCCCGACAGTTCGGATGACGTCTGGGCGCTGGCCTATCTGGCGACCGGCGTGACCGACTGGACCAATGTCACCGACGAGCAGTTCAAGGCCGCCGCCGACTGGCTGCGCAAGGCCAACGAAAACGTGCAATCCTACTGGACCGACCCGTCGCAGCAGGCGCAGCTGATGGCCTCGGGCGAGGTTCTGATCGCGTGGTCGTGGAATGACGGCGTCGCCTACTTGCAGGACGACAACTATCCCGTCGCCTTCCAGCGCGAGGCCAAGGAAGGCTCCTCGACCTGGTTCTGCGGCTTCGTGAACCTCAAGGACGGTCCCGGCTCCGAGGACAAGGCCTATGACTTCATCAATGCCTGGCTGCGTCCCGAGGCCGGCCCGGTGCTGGTCGACGAGATCGGCTATGGCCACACCAATACCGAGGCGATGAAGCTCGTGCCGCAGGAAAAGCTCCAGTCCGCGGGCCTCACCCCGATCACCGCGCCGATCCTCGCGCAGACGCCCAACAGCCCCGAGCTGCGTGAAAAGCAGCTCGCCGAGTTCGAGAAGATCAAGGCGGGCTTCTGATCGCCCGATCAAACTGTTACGGAGCACGGGCCGCGGGGAACCGCGGCCCTTTTTCTTTCGTTCCCATCCCGCCCCAACGAACGGACCCCGATGCTTCTCGACACCGCGATCCTGATCCTCGCCCTTCTCGTCCTTGCCGCGATGTTCGTCCCCGCCCTGCGCGACCGGCCGCGCTGGCGCGCGATGGTGACCCCGCTTGCCTCGATCATCGGCTCGGGGTTTCTCGTGCTGGGGCCGATCCTCGAGGTCCGCTTCGGGGCAGCCGCGCCGCTCGCGATGGCCCTGCTCTGCCTCGCGGGCTGGCTGTTCGGGGCGGCTGTGCGCCACAACATCGCGGCCGAGGAGAGCCCCGACAGCTGGGGCGTGCTGCGTATCGAGGAGCTGGCCCAGGCCGCCCTCGCCTTCGCCTACATGATTTCAGTCGCCTATTATCTCAATCTTTTCGGGGCCTTCGCGGTCTCTCTCACGCCTTGGGATACGCCCTTCGCGGCCCGCGCCGTGACCACCGCGATGCTTGTCCTCGTCGCGATTGCGGGGTTCTCGGGCGGGTTCCGGGCGCTCGAGCGGATGGAATACGCCTCGGTCGCACTCAAGCTCGCGATCATCGCGGGGCTCATTCTGGGCCTTGCGATCTATTTCTCGAAAACCGCGGTGGCCGGCGATCTGGTGGTCGACGCGCCCACGCTCGGGCCCTGGGATTCGCTGCGGCTGATCTTCGGGCTGATCGTCACCGTTCAGGGCTTCGAGACCGCGCGCTATCTCGGCAAGAGCTATGACGCCTCCACCCGGATCGCCGCGATGCGATGGGCGCAGCTTCTCTCGACCGCGATCTACATGGTCTATATCGGGCTTCTCGCCTATCTCTTCGAGCCCGACCCCCGCCACCTCTCGGAAACCGCGATCATCGACATGATGCGCGTCGTCGCCCCGATCCTGCCCGCCTTGCTCGTCGCGGCCGCGCTGGCCGCGCAATTCTCGGCTGCGGTCGCCGATACCGGCGGTGCGGGCGGGCTGATCTCGGAATTCTCGCGCGGGCGGATCCCGCCCAAGCTGGGTTATCTGGTGCTGATCGGTGCGGGGATCGCGCTGACCTGGAGCACCGATCTCTTCTCGATCATCTCCTATGCCTCGCGCGCCTTCGCCGGCTATTACACCTTGCAGGCGGTGCTCGCGGCGCTGCAAAGCGAAGGCCCGCGCCGCCCGGCCTTCTGGGCCCTCGCCCTGCTCGGCGCGGCGATGACGGTACTCGGCATCCCGGCCGAGGGAGGCTGATCACCCCTCGTCCAGGGCCTGCGCATGGAGCCTGAAATCGAGCGAGTAATACTGGCCGATGAAGCCACGGATATTCTCGGCCAGGAAGGCCTCATAGGGTGGGTTGCGCGCGCCGAGCCACTCGTCGGGGAGCGCATCGGCGAGATTCTCCGCGGACGCTGCGCCGGATTTCTCGACCGCATTGGTCATGCCCAGCCGGATCGTGCGCAGATCCTCGGGCAGGCGCGCGCGCACGAAAGCCTCGAATGCCTCGATCCGCTCGAGCGCGAAGAGCCGGTCCCAGTGCCGGTTCTGCAGATAGCTCCATTGCGCGGCCCAGTGCGAATCCTGCACCTCGCGCGCGGTCGCGTTGATGTAGAAGCAGAACTGCCGGAAACTGAGCCCGCGCGCGACCGTCTCGCGATCGGGCTCGGCCCCGTCATTGAAGAACGCGTAGACCGCGCGGGTGTGGTGCAGCACCGAATCCTGCGCCCGGTTGCGTCCGAACTTGTCGCAATAGCAGCTCACCAGCCGGTCGAAAGGGTCGCGCAAGAGCGCCACCGAGGCCCAGCCGGGATCGCGCGCGATCCGGTCGCGCAGCGCGAAGGCCCAATGTCGGCCCTGCATCTTGTTCTGCCCGGAATCGAGCCAGTAATGCGACATGCCGGGATTGGCCCGCCCCTCGCCGCAAAGACGCAACGCCCAGTCCTTCACCGAGGTATTCGCCACTTTCGCGATCGGACAGAACACGATCCGCGCCATCGGCAGGTAAAGCATCGCCCCGTCATATTGCGTACGGTCCTGATCGAGGAGAAGCCGCGCCTTGCGCCGGTATTCCGGAGAGCCGCGCAATTCCCGCTCGACCTGCGCGACGCTCGCGCGGCGCTCTTTCAATGCGGATTGCGCATTCTCCTTCGCCCCCCGCCCGAGATAGGCGCGAAAGAGCGCATCGATCACCTCCGGACTTGCCGGGACCTCGGCCAGAAAACCGGGATCGTCGAAATCGGCCGGCGCGGCCGGGATGGGCAGGTCTTTCATTGCAGGGAACTCCCATAGCTGGCGATCAGGGGCGACAGGCGGGCATGCCAGCCATAGCGGGCGACCTCCTCGGCACGGCGGGTCGCGCGACGCACCCCGGTCATCACGTCGCGCAGGAGGTTGCGGAACTCTTCGGGCGTATCGGCAACATAGACGCCCTCCATCGCCTCGGCCTCTTCGAAGCCGCGCAGGGCCGGGCGCATCGCGACGACCGGCTTGCGCCACATCAGCGCCTCGGCCGTCTTGAGATTGGTGCCGCCGCCTTCGGTGATCGGCAGGCAGATCGCGCGGGCATGATGCAGGAGGGCCGCGAGACAGCTCTCCTCCACCACGCCGAGCGGGGCCACGAATTCCGCGTTCATCCGTTCGTAGCGGCGAAACCGGTCATCGGCGGTGATCAGATGGGTCATGCCGCCCGCGACCGCGAGCTTCGAGCCGGGGGGCAGAAAGCCCGGGATCTCGCCGAAACTCGTCCAATAGCCGGTCGCATTGGGGGGATGGGCCGAGCCCGCGACGAGCGCATAGGGCCCTGCAAGCGGCGCCGGGTCTTCGCCCGGAGCCGGCGGCCAGCACCCGTTTGGCGCAACCAGCGTGCGGGCCCGTCCGGCGCCGCGCCACTCGTCGAAGATCGCCGCATCCGCCGCGCTGACCGCGATCACGAGATCGGCGCGCGCGACAAGTTCGCCCTCGAGCGCCCGCGCCGTCGCCTGCCAGCACGGGTCGATCAACGCGCTTTCGACATTATGGGCCGAATAGACGATCCGCGCGCGCGACAGGACCGGATCGGAGGCCAGCGCCCTGGCGAAGAGCGGATAGAGCCAAGGCTGCTCGAACTGCACCACATCAGGCGCGTAGCGGCGCAGATCGTCGAGCAGGTGCCGGGCCAGCGGATGCCCCTCGATCAGTTGTGCCAGATGCAGATCCTCGCGCCGGCGCAGGTCATGGAGCCGGTCGAGAAGGGGCTCGGGCACCGCGGTCAGACGCTCGTCCGGCGAGCCGTCGGGATAGCCCCGCGTCGAATAGACCGGCACGTATCGAAACGCGTGCCCCGCCCGGCGCGCCTCGGCCGCGATCGCCGCGACACGGCGCTGACCGCCATGCAGCGGGCGGTGGATCGGGTAATGACCGAAAGCGGCGATCTTCATGCGGCATCCTCCTGAACGGACGGTTGAGCGGACTCCGGAACGGGCGCGGCGCGCGCTGCTCCGATCGCCGCCTCGAGATCGGCCCCAAGCTCCTCGCGGAATGTCGCCCAATTGCGCCCCTCGAACCGGGCCGCGCGGGCACAGGCGGCGCCATAGGCGGCCTCGTCGCTCATCAGGGCGTGACAGCGCTCGAGCCAGCGCTCTCCCTCGAACAGCCCGATCGGTTCGGCCGCCCCTGCCCCCGCCTCGATCAGCGCCGGCGCATCCGACGTCAGGCAGGGCTTGCCATGGCCGAGCGCCTCGACGACCGGCAGCCCCCAGCCTTCGTAATGCGAGGCATAGATGGAGAACCGGCACGCGCGGTATAGCTCCTCGAGTTCGTCATCCTCGACATCGGGCAGGATACGGATCGCCTCATGCGGAAGCCCCGCATCGTTGCGCAACATCTCGAGGAGCGGCGCGATCGACCAGCCGGGCTGGCCCACCCAGACCAGCGGCATCACCTGGCCGGGATGGCGATGGTGCAACTCGCGCCAGAGCCGGTAGACGAAATCGTAATTCTTGCGCGGCTCCTGGGTGCCGACCATCAGCACGAACCGGCCCGGCACGAGGTTCCGGCGCGCGAAGATGCCCTGGCGCATCGCCGGATCGGCACGTCCCCGCGCCGCATCGGCGCCAAGCGGCACCGGCAGTACCTGCGCGGGATCGAGCGGCGGATAGCCGTGACGCGCGGCATGAGCGAGCAGATCGCGGCGCGTCGTCTCGGAATTCGTCCAGATCCGGTCGACGCCCCAGAGCATCCAGTGCAGCGCTGCCGGGTAGGTCGTGCGGGTCGTGGGCTCGGCCAGATGCCCCCAGAGGATCGGGATCAGATCGTGGATATAGTAATGCAGGCGCCAGCCATGCGCGCCCCGCATGCGATGTGCCAACCGGTAGCGATCATCCGACCAGAACCCGCCCGCCGAGACATAATGCGCGACCCGGTCAGGCTCGATCCGGTTCTCCGGCGTGCAGATCTCGTCATGGACGGTTCGGAGCAGCCCGAAATGCGCCTTGTGATTGAGCGCGTCGAGCCCCTGGATGGACGCGGCGATCCGAGGGAAGACCCGTTCGAGCCGGACCAGCGCGCGCCGCATCATCGCATATTCCGCAACCGAGAGCCGCAACAGCTCCGTCCCGATCACGGCCTCGCGGCGCGACCGCGCCTCCTCCCCGCGGACCGCGCGACCCCGCCCGCGGGCGCATACACGCAAAACGAACCGCCCGACCCGCATCCAGGACCGCCAGCGGCTGCGCGCGGTGCAGGCCCGCTCCGGGACAACCGGCTGCCGGCCGTTGCGGAATATCACCTCTTCGAACAGCGCCTCGGGAATCCGATAGAAACCATCGCGCGCCTCTTCATAGATCACCGGGCAGAGCCGCGCCCCGAACCGGTCCGCGAGCGCACGATAGACCTCGTGCTCCACCCTCAGGATGCCCATCGGTTTCCAGTGGCGGAACTGGTAACTCGTCGAGAGGTCGATCAGGATCGTCTTGTCCATCATCATCGTGCACCATGTCCCACCCCACCACGAGCGAGCACCTTGCAGGCCACCATCCGGTGATAGACCGGCAGAAGTTAACATTTCGCTCCCTGCCGACAGCGGGTTGAAGCCGCCCTGCGCCGGACCTATATTCAGAGCGTTCCCGGCAACGGGGACTATGGGCATAAACGCGCATGGAATAAGCGGATCGGACCCGGGGGCGGTACCCGGCGGCTCCACCAAACACCCTCGTTGGGGGAACATGGGGCCGAAATAGGATCGACGAACGTGTAAAGATGTTTGCTTTGTCTCGGTGAGCTACCACCGTCATCGGTGCAAATTGTACAGTTGCCAACGACAACCGTGCTCCGGTCGCTCTGGCTGCGTAAGCAGCTCGGGTAACCGAAACCTAACTCCTTGCGCCTAGCAGCGTAAGGCGGGGCCCGCAGGAGCCTTGCAACAGAATCCTGCACCTTCCCCCCCTTTTTTTCGCAATTTGCATCTCGGCTTTCGTTTTTCGAGCGCGCTTAACGAAGTCGCAAAGCTTCCTCGCCATTCTGCCCGGGTCATGAGGACCGAAGGGAGGATGCGATGTCCCGGCTTTCGATGATCGACGCGTGGCTCAACGATGTGTGGGGAGAGGGGCGGCTCGACCGGATCGACTCGCTTTTCGCCACCGAGGCGCAGGCCAATGGCCTCATGCCGGGCCTCGAATTGCGGCCCGAGGAATTTCGCGAACTGGTGCCGGCGCTGCGCGTGCACCTGCGCGACATCAAGATCACCGTCCTGCGCCATTGCGAGACCGAGGACTGGCTCTGGACGCTGCTGCAGATCGACGGCACCGCCGCCCAGAGCGGTCATCACGTCTGTTTCAACGGCCAGCTCGCGATGCGCTTCGAGGGCGACAGAATCGCGGAGGCCTACAACAATTACGACGTGATCGCCCTGTTCGAGGAGATCGAGCTGCTGCCGCGCGACACGATCGCGCTTTGCCTCTCGGGCGAGTCGCTGGCCTGATCGGAGGCTTCCTCTCCCCCTGCGTGCCGCGGGTCCCGCGCAAGGTTTGCCGCCCCGAGCGGTACTGAGCCAATGCCCGTTCGCGATCCGCGCCCACCGCCCCGGCTGCGGCTCGCCCCCCCTTTCCTCTCGCGACGAATCCCCTATGCTGAGCGCAGACGAAACGAGGGGCCACGGATGACGCGTTCGATCGATTACGGCAATCTCATGCATGATGCGATGCGCGGGCTGATCCAGACCGTGCTGAGCGACATTGCCGAACGCGGGCTCCCCGGCGACCACCACTTCTTCATCACCTTCGACACCCGCCACCCCGAAGCCGAGCTGGCCGACTGGCTGCGCGAGCGCTACCCCGAAGAGATGACCATCGTCATCCAGCACTGGTACGACAATTTCGAGGTGGGCGAGGACGGGTTCGCGATCACCCTCAATTTCGGCAATTCACCCGAACCGCTCTACGTCCCGTTCGACGCCATCACGACCTTCGTCGATCCTTCGGTCGAATTCGGGCTGCGCTTCGAGACTCAGGATTACGAAGAAGACGACGAGTCGGACGAGGACGAGCTGGCGGACGAAACCCCGCCCGCCGCCGAACGTGGCGAAGCCGAAGTCGTCAGCCTCGACAAGTTCCGCAAGTAACAGCCCCCCGTATACTGTCGCATACCGATTGCAAATCGCCCCCGCCCGTCCTAGAACGCGCGGGAGTTTTCGCGTAGATCATGGAGGCCCAGATGACCGCGACCCGCACCGAGACCGACAGCTTCGGCCCGCTCGAGGTTCCCGCCGACAAGTATTGGGGCGCCCAGACCCAGCGTTCGATCATGAACTTCCCGATCGGCTGGGAACGTCAGCCCGTCCCGATCATCCGGGCCCTCGGCGTCATCAAGAAGGCCTGCGCCCAGGCCAACAAGGAGCTGGGCAACATGGAAGCCGAGATCGCCGACGCGATCATCGCCGCGGCCGGCGAGGTGATCGAGGGCAGGTTCGACGACAACTTCCCGCTCGTGGTCTGGCAGACCGGTTCGGGCACCCAGTCGAACATGAACGCCAACGAGGTGATCTCGAACCGCGCGATCGAGATGCTCGGCGGCGAGATGGGTTCGAAGAAACCCGTCCACCCGAACGACCACTGCAACATGGGCCAGTCCTCGAACGACACCTTCCCGACCGCGATGCATGTCGGGATCGCGATGCAGGCGCGCGACGTGCTGCTGCCGGGGCTGAAGAAACTGCTCGCCGCGCTCGAAGCCAAGCAGGACGAGTTCAAGGACATCATCAAGATCGGCCGCACCCATACCCAGGACGCGACGCCGCTCACGCTGGGTCAGGAATTCTCCGGCTACGCGCATCAGGTGCGCAAGGGGATCGAGCGGGTCGAGGCCTGCCTGGGCGACATCTACGAACTGGCGCAGGGCGGCACCGCCGTCGGCACCGGGCTCAATACCAAGAAGGGCTGGGCCGAGATGGTCGCCGCGAACATGGCCGAGATCACCGGCCTGCCCTTCGTCACCGCGCCCAACAAGTTCGAAGCCCTCGCCGCGCATGACGCGATGGTGATGTTCTCGGGCGCGCTGAAGACGGTGGCGGCCTCGCTCTTCAAGATCGCCAACGACATCCGGCTGCTGGGCTCGGGCCCGCGCTCGGGTCTGGGCGAACTGATCCTGCCGGAAAACGAGCCGGGCTCGTCGATCATGCCGGGCAAGGTGAACCCGACCCAGGCCGAGGCGCTGACCATGGTCTGTGCCCATGTGATGGGCAATGATGCGGCGGTCGGTTTCGCCGGGTCGCAGGGCCATTTCGAGCTCAACGTCTATAACCCGATGATGAGCTATAACGTGCTGCAATCGATGCAGCTTCTGGGCGATTCCGCCAGCGCCTTCACCGACAACATGGTCTCGGGCATCCAGGCCAACGAGGCGCGCATCGAGAAGCTGATGAAGGAAAGCCTGATGCTGGTCACCGCGCTTGCGCCCACGATCGGCTATGACAACGCGACCAAAGTCGCCAAGACCGCGCATAAGAACGGCACGACCCTCAAGGAAGAGGCGATCGCGCTCGGCTTCGTGGACGAGGCCACCTTCGACCGCATCGTGCGCCCCGAGGACATGATCGGACCGAAAGCCTGATCCACGCGTCCGAGGTCAGAACTCGAAGGGCGGTCCGAAGGGGCCGCCCTTTTCCATTCAGGGGGCTCCGCCCCCGCGCGTGCCGCGCTCCCCCCGGGGATATTTGACCAGAACCGAAGTGGATTGCGCGCGCTTTTTCGGGCCTGCCCGAAATATCCCGGGGGTGAACGGCGAAGCCAGAGGGGGCAGCGCCCCCTTTTCCGGCACGAAAAGCTGTGGCACTCTTCACGCCATGAGCAACGTCACCAATCTCAACCGCTTTCGCAAGCAGCAGGCCCGCGTGAAGAAACGCGCGCAAGGTAATGAAAATGCGGTGAAGTTCGGCCGCAGCGCCTCGCAGAAACGGCTCGAGGAGGCGCGGAGCGAGAAAGCCGGGCGCGCGCTTGAGGCGCATCGCCGCGAGCGCGAGGAATGAGCCGCCCCAAGAAGCGGTCTCTCACCCTTGGAGGGCATCGCACCTCGGTGACGCTGGAGGATGAGTTCTGGCGCGCTTTCCGAGAGATCGCGGCCGAGAAATCCATCGGTATCAATGAGCTGGCCGCCGAGATTGATGTCGCGCGTGGCACCGAGACCGGGCTCGCCACCGCGATCCGGCTCTATGTGCTGGCGCATTACCGGGCGCGCGCGATCTCGTAGGGAAGCCCCGACCGCACCGCCGCTTCCGCCGCCCCTGCAAGCGCCTTGCGCGACGGATGGTCCGCGACCGAAAGCGGTGCGTGGAAGATGATCTCGACCGAACCCTGCCGCCGTTGCGCCAGAACCTTCAGCAGATGCGGCCCGAACGCCATATCGCCCCACCAGCCGTAAAAGCGCGGGTCTTCCCCCACGGGCGGGCGATAGACGACCGTGACCGGCTGGATCTGCATCACCTTGTCGAGCCCGTGACTGTAAAAGGCCTGAAACAGCGTGGGCTTGAAGGGAAGGACACGGCGCGCATCGGTCGAGGTCCCTTCGGGGAAGAAGAGCAGGTGATGACCGGCCCGGATACGGTCCTCGAAGAGCTGCTGCTGCGCCTTCGCCTCACGCGGGTCGCGGCGGATGAAGACGGTGCCCGTCGCGCGGGCGAGCCAGCCGATCAGCGGCCAGCCCGCCACCTCGGCTTTCGAGACGAAATAGACCCGCTGGCAGGCATTGAGCGCGAAGATGTCGAGCCAGGAACCGTGATTGGCGACCACCGCGCCGATCTGCGTCATCGGGCGCCCCGTCACCTTGTAGCCCATCCCGAGGATCGGAAAGGCCGCACGGCAGACCGCGCGCGTGATCGCGGGCGTCCAGGGGCGGTGATGGCCATTGAGCGGAAGCTCGATCAGACGCAGGATCAGCAGCACGAGCAACCCGCCATAGATCACGATCCCGAGCACCAGTCCGCGGATCAGCGCGCGCGCCCAACCCGCCCCCGAGATCCGGACGGGCGGCGGCTCAACCTCGTTCCAGATCATCCCCGGCCCTCGAAGCGGCGCGTGTAGAAGGCGCGGTGCTTGTCGCTCATCGCCTTGGTATCCATCAGCAAAAGCACATCGGTCGTGTTGAACGGGTAGTCGATGAAAGCCCCCTCGCCCACGAAACCGCCGAGCCGCAGATAGGCCTTGATCAGGTTCGGCATCTGCGCCATCGCCGCACGCCGATCGAGCTCCGCCTCGGGCACGAGATCCATCCGCTGGAAGGCTTCGGCGCGCGCGCGCGGGCGCAGGCCCTCGGGCGCGAGATAATGGTGATGCAACCAGGAGAGCGGCATCTTCAGGGCTTCCGGATCGGTGCCGTGAAACGAGGCCACGCCGAACAGGATCTCGATGTCATGGGCCAGAGCGTAATCGGCGAGCGCGTTCCACATCAGCAGCATCGCAGCACCACCCCGATAGGCCGGATCGACACAGGAGCGCCCCAGCTCGAGCAGTTTGCGCCCCGAGGCGCGCAGCGGGGTCAGATCGTATTCCGCATCGCAATAGAACCGCCCCGCGGCCTCGGCGCGATCGGAGGGCAAGAGCCGGTAGGCGCCCACCACATGCTCACCTTCGGGACGGTTCCGGTCGATCAGCAGCAGGTGGTCATAAATCGGGTCGAGCTCGTCGCGTTCGATGCGGGCGACGTGATCGACGGTGTCCCCACCGCCGCCGAGCTCCTCGACGAAGACCCGATAGCGCAGGCGCTGCGATGCCTCGAGATCCGCCCCGGACCGGGCAATCCTGATATCGAAAGCCGCGTTTTCGGTCACGCCGTTCCTCCTGCCGCGAAACTGTGGCGCCGGTGTAAGGAGCGAGAGCGCGCTTGGCAATATCGGGGCGGCGCCATTTCCGCCCCCGGCGCGCAGTCGTGACTCGACCTTTCGCCCGCCGGTGTTAACCTTTCGTCAATTCTGATCCGTGAAAACAAGTTCAAGCGCGACACGCCGCCCGTCTATCACCTGTTTGCCGACATGCTCGAAATTGACCGTAACCTTTTCGCCGATCCGCGACTGCACCTGCCCGATGCCCCAATCGGGCTGGGCCGGGTTGCGCACCAGCATGCCGGGTTCAAGAATTTCATACATAGTGACCTCGCTTTCGGAGATTTGAATGCCGAACGACCCTGCCCAGCCCGACCCGCCCGAGGCCGATCTGGTCGCGCTTCTGGGCTCGCGCCTCTGTCATGACCTGATCAGCCCGATCGGGGCGATCGGCAACGGTCTGGAACTGCTCGCGCTCGCAGGAAGCGTGACGGGGCCGGAGATGGAACTGATCGCGCAAAGCGTCGCGGCGGCGAATGCGCGGGTGCGGTTCTATCGTCTCGCCTTCGGCCAGGTCGGCGACCAGCAGCGCCTCGGCGCGTCCCAGATCGCGAAGATCTTGACCGAATTCGGCACGATGGGGCGGATCAACTATGACTGGCAGGTCGAGGGGGAGCGCCCGCGCAGCGAGGTCAAGCTCGCCTGCCTCGCGATGCTCTGCCTCGAGGCTGCCCTGCCCTTCGGCGGCACCATCGAGGCGCGCGAGACCGGGGGGCACTGGGAGATCGCAACGCGTTCGGACAAGCTTCGCGCCGAGCCCCGGCTCTTCGCACGGCTCGACGGCACGCCGGGAGACCTCACCCCCGCTCAGGTGCAATTCGCGCTCCTGCCGATCGAGGCCGCCCGCCAGCGCCGCCATCTCAGCTGGACCCTTGCCGATCGACAGGCCGCGATCCGGTTCTGAGACGCCGCTCAGGACCGCACCGTGCCGGAGCCGGTGACGAGATATTTGAACGAGGTGAGCTGCTCGGCGCCCACCGGCCCGCGCGCATGCATCTTGCCGGTCGCGATCCCGATCTCGGCCCCCATCCCGAACTCGCCGCCATCGGCGAACTGGGTCGAGGCGTTGCGCATCAGGATCGCGCTGTCGAGCCGCTCGAAGAAGCGCGCCGCCGCCGCGTCGTCCTCGGTCAGGATCGCCTCGGTATGCTGGCTGCCATAGCGGCGGATATGCGCGATCGCGCCATCGACCCCGTCGACGATCTTCGCCGCGCAGATCATGTCGAGAAACTCGCGCCCGTAATCGTCGGCCGCGGCCTCGGTGACGCCCTCGATCGACAGCAGATCACCCATGCCGCGCACCTCGACACCGGCTTTCAGCAGGTCCTCGACGAGCACGCCCCCATGCTCGTCCCAGAAGGCGCGATCGATCAGAAGGCACTCCATCGCGCCGCAGATACCGGTTCGCCGGGTCTTGGCATTGAGCACCACCGCGCGCGCCTTCTCGAGATCGGCGGCCCCGTCGGCATAGACGTGGCAGATGCCCTCGAGATGGGCGAAGACCGGCACGCGCGCCTCGGCCTGCACGAGCCCCACGAGCCCCTTGCCGCCGCGCGGCACGATCACGTCGAGATACTCGGTCGCGCGCAGCATCTCGGCCACCGCCGCGCGGTCGCGCGTCGGCACGAGCTGGATCGCATCCTCGGGAAGGCCCGCCGCCTTGAGCCCGTCGACGAGGCAGGCATGGATCGCCCGGCTCGAATGATAGCTCTCCGAGCCGCCGCGCAGGATCACCGCATTGCCCGATTTCAGGCACAGCGCGCCCGCATCGGCCGTCACGTTGGGCCGCGATTCGTAGATCACGCCGATCACGCCCAGAGGGGTACGCACGCGCTGGATATGAAGCCCCGAGGGCATGTCCCATTCCGCGATCACGTCGCCCACCGGGTCCCGCTGCGCGGCCACAGCGCGCAAGCCCTTGGCGATCGCCGCGATGCGCGACTGGTCGAGCATCAGCCGGTCCATCATCGCCGGGCTCAGCCCCTTTTCGGCGCCATAGGCCATATCCTCGCCATTGGCGGTGATGATCTCGCCGGCGCGCGCGAGGATCGCGTCGGCCGCGGCCTCGAGCGCCTGCTTCTTCACCTCGGCGCTCGCGAAAGCCAGTTCGGCCGAGGCCGCGCGCGCCGCCGCGCCCATCCCCTCGATCAGCGCTTTCGCGTCCATCTCGTCCTTCATGCCGCACCTCCGCCGGATTTGCCGGTCTTGCCCGTTCTCACCCATTGCCCGAGCTTGATCGCGAGGATCACCCAGGGCAGCCCGTGCAGCACCAGATCGAACCAGTCGATCGGCCGCACCAGCGTTCCGGCGGCAAGCATTTTCAGCTTTTCCCAGACATGCGGCTCTGGCGTGAAGGGCGCAAGCCCCAGCAGCGCGGCGAACAGGATCGCCTGAAACAAAGTGATGTGGTCGAAAACCTGTCTGATCCAGCGCATCGCCGCCTCCTCGCATATCCGCCCGGATATAGGCGAGCGGAGCGCAAAGCTCAACGCGCCATCGCAGGGCCGTTTTCCGGTGAAGGGAGGAAAGTGGCGCGGTTGACGGGGCTCGAACCCGCGACCCCCGGCGTGACAGGCCGGTACTCTAACCAACTGAGCTACAACCGCGCACAGCGCTCGGGCGATCCGGATGATGGCGCGGTTGACGGGGCTCGAACCCGCGACCCCCGGCGTGACAGGCCGGTACTCTAACCAACTGAGCTACAACCGCTCGCATCATCTGCCCGGATCGCCATCCGAGCGTGGGGAGCGTATTACGCGGGCCACCTGCCCCCGTCAAGCGGCACGAGACGAAAAAGTTCGACGAATTTTCGCCTGCCGTCAGGGCAAGGAAATGCCCCGCGCATGGGTGCCCCGCGCGGCCGTCTCCGGCGGAAGGATTGCGCGGAAGGTGAAGCGCGGTGGCGCCTTCGATCTCACGAAAAATTCCCTGCGAGATCGCGGGCCGGGCGGAGCGCCGCCAAACCAACGCGCGTGGGTGAGCGCTCGGGGTCAGCGCGTGGGTGAGCGCTCGAGGTCAGCGCTCGGGGGCAGGAATGAAATCCCGGTCGTCCTCGGGCGGCAGCCGGAAGCGCCCATGCGCCCAGTCGCCCGCGCGCCAAGCCTCCTTCGCCGCCTCGATCTTGTCGCGCGAGGAGGCCACGAAATTCCACCAGATATAGCGCGGCCCGCCCATCGTGGCCCCGCCAAGCACCATCAGCCGCGCGCCCTGCCCGCCCGCTTTCAGCGAAATCCGGTCGCCGGGGCGGAAGACGAGCATCCGGCCCGCCTCGTAGGTCTCGCCCGCGACGGTGACCTCGCCTTGCAGCACATAGACGCCACGGTCCTCGTGATTGTCGGGCAGCGGCAATTGCGCATCGGGGGCCAGCCGCGCATCGGCGTAGAACATCTCGGAGGGCAGATCGAGCGGCGCGCGTGCGCCCCAGGCGTCACCGAGCACGAGCCGCACGGTCTTGCCCTCGCCCTCGAGCACCGGCAGCGCTTCGGCGCCGACATGCTCGAAGGCGGCCTGCCCCTCCTCGAGCTCTTCGGGAAGCGCGACCCAGGTCTGGATGCCGCCCAGCGTCTGCCCGGTCTCGCGCACGGCGCCGTCGGTGCGCTCGGAATGGGTGATTCCATAACCCGCATTCATCCAGTTCACCGCGCCGGGCTCGATCCACTGGTCGGTGCCGAGCGAATCGCGGTGATGCAGACGGCCCTGCAAGAGATAGGTCACCGTCGCGAGGCCGATATGAGGATGCGGGCGGATATCGATGCCGCGCTGACCCGAGAGGAATTCCACCGGGCCGATCTGGTCGAAGAAGATGAAGGGGCCGACCATCTGCCGTGCCGCGGAGGGCAGCGCGCGGCGCACCTCGAACCCGCCGAGGTCGCGCGCGCGGGGCGCGATGACGGTCTCGATCGCATCGACGGCGTCGCCGATCGGGATCTCGGGGTCGAGCGCGGGGTTCCAGCTCATCTTCGGCTCCTTTCGTTACAGGGCATTAAGATAGCATCCCTGCCCGGGCATCACAGAGCGGAGCGGCGCGCAGCCCCTCTGCACTGGCTCACAGCTCCGCTGGCCTTCGAGAAGCACTTGAAAAGGCTGCGGTCCATGCGATGATTTCGGCCGTGTTGATCGATGTCGTAAATGCACTGGGCGGGGTCGGGTTGTTCCTCTTCGGAATGATCTGGCTCACTGACGGCCTGCGTGGACTGGCGGGCCAGACCCTGCGCAACACGCTCTCGCGCTTCACCAACACACCGCTGAGCGGCGCGGTCACGGGCGCCGCGACCACTGCGCTGATCCAGTCCTCGAGCGCCACGACGGTGACGGCGGTCGGCTTCGTGAGCGCGGGGCTTCTGACCTTCCCGCAAGCGCTCGGGATCATCTTCGGGGCCAATATCGGCACCACGATGACGGGCTGGCTCGCGACGATCCTCGGCTTCAAGCTCGATCTGGGGCAGATCACCCTGCCGCTCGTCTTTCTCGGGGCGCTCGCGCGGCTCTTCGGGGGCGCGCGCCTGCCGCTGATCGGGACAGCCGTGGCGGGTTTCGCGCTGATCTTCCTCGGGATCGACATCGTGAAATCGAGCCTCGCGGCGTTTCAGGGCATCGTCACCCCCACCGATTTCCCGCAAGACAGCCTGATCGGCCGGGTCGAGCTGATCCTGATCGGTGCGCTGATCACGGTGGTCACCCAATCCTCGAGCGCCGGGGTCATCGCCGCGCTCGCCGCCCTGGGTGCCGGCGCGATCAGCTTGCCTCAGGGACTCGCGATGGTGATCGGGATGGATGTGGGGACCACGGTGACCGCGGCGATCGCGACGCTGGGCGGCTCGACCGCGACACGCCGCACGGGGCTGTCGCATGTGATCTACAACTGTCTGACCGGGCTGATGGCGTTTTTCCTGCTGAGCCCCTACAACGCGCTCGTCGGGGCGCAGGGCCTGCATCTCGACAGCCAGATCGCGCTGGTCGCGTTTCACTCCGGTTTCAACATTCTCGGGGTGATCCTGATCCTCCCCTTCACCGGCGCCTTCGCGAAACTCGTGACCCTCATCGTGCGCGACAGGGGCAATGCGCTCACCGCCGCTCTGGGCCGGCAGATGCTGAAGGACCCGAATGCCGCGCTCGATGCGGTCGTCTCGTCGCTCGACGCGGTGGTGAAGGCGCAGTTCGAATTTCTCGCGAAACGGCTGGAACACCGCGAGGCGACCCATGACGACACGGACAGGCTGCGCGAGATCGGCGATGCGATCACAGAGTTGCGCAATTTCGTCGACGGGATCCCGGCGATGCGCAGCGACGATCCGGCCGCGGCGCGGCTGGTCTCGGTGCTGCATGTGATCGACCATCTCGGGCGGCTCTATTTCCGCTGCACCCAGGAGCAGAGCCTCACCGCCTTTTCCCTCGACAACCGCCTGCGCCGTCTGAGCGCGATCCTGCGCTCGCTCACCGCCGAAGCCGCCAGCGCGACAAATCTCGCGGCGACGGAGGCCCGCCTCAACAGGGTCCGCAGGCTGCTGCGCGCGCAGCGCGAGGTCTATCGCACGCGGATCTTCGGACACGCCACGCGCCGCGCCGTTTCCGGAGACACGCTCGGCCAGCGCCTCGATGCGGCGCGCTGGCTGCACCGGGTGAGCTACCACCTCTGGAGGATCGAGCATCACATGGTGACGATCCATGAAGGGCTGGCCCCGGCATCGCCGCGGCGCGAGGCGGCGCTTGACGTGATGGAGGATTGAGGGGCTCCCGCCCTGCGGAAGGCAAAGCGCACGGACCGTTCCAAGGGAAAGACCCATGGACATGTCGGCAATTTCCGGAAAGGGGTGGTGGGCGGTGAGGGACTCGAACCCCCGACATTCTCGGTGTAAACGAGACGCTCTACCAACTGAGCTAACCGCCCCCGCCCTTCCTCTAGCGGCGATCCGCACGGTGATCAAGACCGTGCCTCACCCGAGATCGAAGAGACGCGGCGGCCTTCCGTATTCGCCCCGAAACCGGTTGCGAGCGCGCATCGCTGTGCGCCCCGCAAAGCAAAAGCGGGTCCGCAAGGAACCCGCTTCCGTTTCTCGATCGAAGAGGTGGCCGGTTTCGCTGAACGCCCCCTGCCCCGGTCCGCCTCAGAGGCGGTTGAGCGGGATCCGAAGGCTGAGCGACACCACGCCCGCATTGTTGTCGAAGGTCAGAGGCTCGACGGGCTCCGAGCCCCCCGCCAGCGGGACGGACCCGCCATTCGCGGTTCCGAAATGGTAGTAGCGATAGGCGAGTTCGAGGATCGCCGGATGCTCGCCCGGAGGGGTGAGCTGGACCGACACACCGACCCCGACAGAAACCGCCAAGTCGGTGTTGTTGTCCCCTTCGAAGGAACGGGTGACCGGCGTCGTCGAGCTATTGGTACGGGTCCAGGAACTGACCCGGTTATTCGCAAGACCGATGCCGCCCACGACGAAGGGCTGCACCCGCGAATTGACGCCGCGCTGTTCGAGCGGCGAATAGAAGAGGTTACCCATCAACGCGGTCGTGGAGACGGAGGCTTCGGTGATGTCGGCATGCGGGCCGGGCGTCGTATGCGGACCCGTAGCGTCCGAACGGCCGGTCTTGATGACGCTGACATCGCCGCGGAAACCGTTCATCCAGTCATAGCCCACCGCGATCCCGCCGAAGCCGGTATGGCCGTCGGCCAGATCGAAATCCACGCGCGGATCTGTGGGATATCCCGGCGGCAGCCAGTGACCGTCCGAGAAATCGGTCGCGAGCGAGCCCGCCTCGAGGCGCACATACGGACCGAAGGTCACGCTCGCGGAGCCGAGCCCGAAGATCCCGCCGGCGGTCTGCGCAGGCGCAATTGCGGGCGCTCCCGCCAGAACTCCGACAACCAAGGCTCCTGCGACGATAGTTTCCACGTTCATTTTCAGTCTTCCCCTTCTTATTTCCCCGACCGTCTCTCTGCTGGAGCTGTCCACGCTCCGATGGGAGAGAGCAAAATCGAGTATATGAGCGCTTGGAATTCGAGGAAGACCGGATCAACTTATTTCCGAGTCCTGTTGCCTCTTCACCAACCTCTGATTGCAGGCGAATGCGACCCGATCAGCCGCATTTTTCCTTTCTTCGCCCGTCCCCCGCACGAGGCCCCGCGGCGTCTCTGCCGCAAGGCAGCGGAACACGCGGCGGGTCGCCTCTCGAAAAATACAGCCCGCCACGCGATGCGCAGCGGGCTGTCGATCCCGTGTTGAGATCAGCCGTGACCGGCGAGGATGGCGATCCGCACCGCTTCGGCCTGAGCTGCAAGCTGATCCGCAGCCGCACCCGTGACAGGGCTCCCGAGGATCGTCGTCACCGCGGTGACGGTATCCTTGGTGATCGGCACGGACTTGTCCGAAGCCGAACCGAGGAAGATCGCCTCGAGCGTCGCGACATTGTTGGTCACGCCCAGGTTCGAAAGCCCCGAGCTGCCATCGAGCGCATCCTTGAGCAGCGCGAGGTTCTGCAGCGGCGAGTCGATGAAGGTCACGTTGTCCCAGTTCAGCGACAGGCTCGAGATCACCTGATCGAGGCTCAGATTGTAGAAACTCACCATGTCGGGCGAAATGGTCGCGAGCGCCTCGTCATAGGCACGATCGAGAACATGCGAGGGAGACCGCGCGACGTTCAGGCGACCCAGTTCGATCTCCGGGATCCCCTCCTGCGCCCAGACGGGCTTGCCGCCACCGGTCGAGGACGGTGCCCCGGCCTGCGGGCCCTGACCTTCGGAATCGGGCCCGGGACCGCCCTGGCCCTGCCCCTTGTCATTCTGGTTTTCCTGGCCAGCCTGTGCGCCCGGGCCACCCTTGCCCTCGCCTTCCGCGCCGGAATGGCCGCCCTCGTCCGATTGACCGGCCTGTTTGCCCTGACCGTCCTGACCGCCTTTGCCACCGCTCTCGCCGTCATGCGTATCGGCATAGGCCGCGCCTACGAACCCATGAAACGGGGCCTCCCAGGCCGTCGCCATGCCGAGAGCCGACACGATCGCAATTGCCGAAACGAAAGACTTACTCTTCGAACCGATCCCACACATTCGGAACCTCCTACCCGGTGAAAGAAAGAAATCGTGTCACCTACAAATCATGAAACCCACATCGCAAATATGATTTAGATCAAATGATTTTTACCAAGTCGGAATTGGACTTGCAGAGGCCGCGCGTTTCACCCGTCGCACGGTTCGCTTCACAGGAGGATGGCATCCAAGCAGGGAGGCTTTCCGAGGGTTCCGAGGCTGAAATACCGAGGCGAGGCGGGCCGTCGACTCGCATTAGGCTCTCAGTCCGAGGCCACCTCATTTTTCACCTGTCCCCAGGTGACAAGGGTGAAGACGGCGGTCCCCCCGACGACGTTCCCGGCCAGCACGGGGAAGAAGAATCGCGTGATCGCCTCGCCCGCCGGCAGTTCGCCATGCCACACGAGAAGCCCCGCCTCGACCGAGCCCGCGATGACATGGGCGAATCCCGCCGCCGAGAGGAGCCAGGTCATCACGAGAATGATGAAGAAGGAATTGCCCTGTGCGCCGGGCATGATCCAGACCACAGCGGCGATGATGAGACCCGCTGGCATGGCGCGGAAGAAATTCTCCGACACGCTGCCCTCGGTCGCGTGCCGGGCCACCGCGAGAAGGCTGTCGAGAAGCCCGGGCGGGACGACATGCGGGAGCACGAGAAAGCCCGACGCGACGGTCGTGCCGATCACATTCGCGCATAGCACCACGACCCAGAGCCTGAGCAGTTTGACGAAACAGGCCGGGGAGCGATCCGCGATCACCGGCAGAACGGTGGTGATCGTGTTCTCGGTGAAAAGCTGCATCCGACCGAAGATCACCACGAGGAAGCCCACCGAATAGCCCATGCTCTCGACCAGCACCGCCCAGTCGCTGCGCGGAAGATGGTCGCGCAGAACGGCCTGGGCGATCACCGACAGGCTGATGAGCACGCCCGCCGCCACCCCGGACCAGATCAGCGACACGACCGGTCGGCTGAGCTCCTCGTCGCCATCGCGGCGGATCACTTCGTAGATCAGGCGGGCCGAAAGACGCGAGGCCCGGAAGACCGATTTCTCCTCCGCCGGCTCCTGGATGGCCTCGGATTGGTCGTCATTCTCGGTGCGGGCGGAGGAGGAGGAGTTTTTCATGTCGCCAGAACCCCCTAGGCGGGAGTTTGTTCCGCACCAAACGCCGCAGCCGAGGACAGGTCACGTCTTTGGCATCGCAAGCGCGCAGAAAAAATTCCGAAGCGAAACCGCCGACGCGAAAACCTCGGTCGATCGTGTCAGCTGGCGTGGTCAGGAGGAGGATGGTGGGCGATGAGAGATTTGAACTCCCGACATCTTCGATGTGAACGAAGCGCTCTACCACTGAGCTAATCGCCCTCCGTGGCGCGCCTTTTAGCGCCCCTCTTCGGGCTCCGCAAGAGGGTTTCGCGCGGTTTTTTCATCCCCTGCACCGGGTGTCGACCGGGCCTTGGGGCGGCGCAGCTTGAGCACGAGAATCTCGTCGCCGGACTTCTCGAACTGGCGGTTGATCTTGAGCTTTCCGAGCGGCGGCAGCGTCAGCCCCTGCCCCTCCGCGAGCGCCTCGCCCAGCACCTTCAGGACGGCTTCCGACATCGCGCGGGCCTCGCCCCTCTTCACCCCGGCCTAGAGCATCACCCGCTCGACGAATTCCTTCTTGCGCAGCTCCCCCTTCGATTGCGGATCGGTTTGCGCGCTTTCGGGGGCGATCGAGGCGGTGTCAAGCGCCGCCTCCGGTTTCGCGGGGGCTCGGGTCTTTCTCGGTTTGCGGGGCGTGGCCATGACGGCTCCTTTTTCGTGATCTGCGGGAAGCTTAGCGAGCCGAAAGGCGGAACGCAAAACGCCCGCCGCGCGAGAGCACGGCGGGCGTTCATCATGTCACCACGAGCGGGCTCAGTGCGCGGTCGCCGCGCCGTGCCCTGCGGCCTTGGCAGCCGCCGCGGCAGCCGCCGCCGCTTCCTCGGCCTCCTCGTCCCATTCGACGGGTTCGGGCATCCGGGTCAGCGCGCGCGGGAGAACCTCGGTCACATGCGAGACCGGGATGATCTCGAGCCCCGCCTTCACGTTATCGGGGATCTCGGCCAGATCCTTCTCGTTTTCCTGCGGGATCAGCACCGTCTTGAT
This sequence comes from Thioclava atlantica, assembly GCF_000737065.1. Taxonomy (GTDB): domain Bacteria; phylum Pseudomonadota; class Alphaproteobacteria; order Rhodobacterales; family Rhodobacteraceae; genus Thioclava; species Thioclava atlantica. Next base: position 182,711 of record NZ_AQRC01000005.1, read on the forward strand.
GCCGCCGCGCAGGGCCGCGAGAAGTTTCTCCTTGAGACCGCCGATCGCGAGCACATTGCCCCGCAGCGTCACCTCGCCCGTCATCGCCACGTCCTTGCGCACGGGGATGCCGGTGAGAACCGAGACGATCGAGGTCACCATCGCGATACCCGCGGACGGCCCGTCCTTCGGGGTCGCGCCTTCGGGAACGTGGACGTGGATGTCCCATTTTTCGAATTTCGGCGGTTTCACCCCCATCGCAGGCGCGACCGAGCGGACATAGCTCGACGCTGCGTCGATCGATTCCTTCATCACGTCGCCCAGCTTGCCGGTGGTCTTCATCCGGCCCTTGCCCGGCAGGCGCAGCGCCTCGATCTGCAGCAGGTCGCCGCCCACCGAGGTCCAGGCGAGCCCGGTCACGACACCGATCTGGTCTTCCTTCTCGGCCAGACCGTAGCGGTGACGCTTCACGCCCAGGTAATCGCCGAGCTTCGCCTCGTCGACGGTGATCGTCTTGATCGCGCCTTTCGACTTGATCAGCTCGGTCACCGCCTTCCGGGCCACCTTGGCGATCTCGCGCTCGAGGCTGCGCACGCCCGCCTCGCGGGTGTAGTAGCGCACCATGTCGGTGAGAGCCCCGTCGGTGATCGTCAGCTCGCCCTTCTTGAGCCCGTGCGCCTTGATCTGCTTGGGGATCAGGTGCTGCTTGGCGATCTCGCGCTTCTCGTCCTCGGTGTAGCCCGCGAGCGAGATGATCTCCATCCGGTCCAGAAGCGGGCCGGGCATGTTGTAGGAGTTCGCGGTGGTCAGGAACATCACGTTCGAGAGGTCGTATTCCACCTCGAGATAGTGATCGACGAAGGTCGAGTTCTGTTCCGGGTCCAGCACCTCGAGCATCGCCGAAGCCGGGTCGCCACGGAAATCCTGCCCCATCTTGTCGATCTCATCAAGCAGGATGAGCGGGTTCGTGGTTTTCGCCTTCTTCAGCGCCTGGATGATCTTGCCGGGCATCGAGCCGATATAGGTCCGGCGGTGACCGCGGATCTCGCTTTCATCGCGCACGCCGCCAAGCGAGATGCGGATGAATTCGCGCCCCGTCGCCTTCGCGACCGAGCGGCCGAGCGAGGTCTTGCCGACGCCGGGCGGACCCACGAGGCACATGATCGGCCCCTTGAGCTTGGCCGAACGCGCCTGCACGGCGAGATATTCGACAATCCGCTCCTTGACCTTCTCGAGCCCGAAATGGTCCTGATCGAGCACTTCTTCGGCCCGGAGCAGGTCTTTCTTCACGCGCGACTTCACGCCCCACGGGATCGACAGCATCCAGTCGAGATAGTTGCGCACGACCGTGGCCTCGGCCGACATCGGCGACATCGACTTGAGCTTCTTCAGCTCGGCTTCCGCCTTTTCCTTCGCCTCTTTCGAGAACTTGGTCTCGGCGATGCGCTCCTCGAGCTCGGCGATTTCGTTCGCCCCTTCCTCGCCGTCGCCCAGCTCCTTCTGAATGGCCTTCATCTGCTCATTCAGGTAGTATTCCCGCTGGGTCTTCTCCATCTGCGTCTTCACGCGCGACTTGATCTTCTTCTCGACCTGGAGAACGGAAACCTCGCCCTGCATCAAGCCGTAGACCTTCTCGAGCCGCTCGGAGATGTCGAGCGTCTCCAGAAGTTCCTGCTTCTGCGCCACCTCGAGGCCCAGATGGCCCGAGACGAGATCGGCGAGCTTGTCGGCCTCGGTGGCATCCGCCACTGCCGAGAGCGCCTCTTCGGGGATGTTCTTCTTGATCTTCGCGTAACGCTCGAATTCCTCGGCGACCGAGCGCAGCAGCGCCCGGATCGTGTCGCGGTCGCCCTCGGTTTCGATCAGCGCCTCGGCCTCGGCTTCGAAATAGTCGTCATTCGGCACGAAATCCGTGATGCGCACGCGGCTCTTGCCCTCGACGAGCACCTTCACGGTGCCGTCGGGCAGCTTCAGCAGCTGCAACACGTTCGCAAGCACCCCCACGCGGAAGATCCCGTCGGTCTCGGGATCGTCCTGCGACGGATCGACCTGGCTCGCGAGCAGGATCTGACGATCCTCGGCCATCACCTCTTCGAGCGCCCGGACGGATTTTTCGCGCCCGACGAAGAGCGGCACGATCATGTGGGGGAAAACCACGATATCGCGCAGCGGCAGGACCGGATGGGTGAAATTGGTAAATTCGGTCATCGGCTTTCCTTCAGTGGCGAAAGGGCCAGGCCCCGATTTTCGGCAGCCTCGTCCCTTCCCGGTTCGACCCAATATCTAGGCATCTGGTGACGCCCGTTCAACTAGGCCATGTCGCTCACCTGTCACAATGCGCGGCCACGCTTCGTGCCGCAAGAGCGGATCGGCGGGCTCGGATAATCGGTGAATCGCGTCGCTTGCCCTATGCCTGTTCTACGCGGCTTCAGCGCGGCAGGATCATCTCGGCGAGCAATCCGCCAAGCCGTTCGGATTGCCCGAGTTTCAGCGATCCGCCGTGGCTGCGCAGGATGTCGGCGGCGATCGAAAGACCCAGGCCGACCCCCTGCCCCAGATCCTGATTTCGCGCTGGATCGAGCCGGGTGAAGGGCCGCATCGCCTCCTCGCGGCGCTCGGACGGGATGCCGGGGCCGTCATCATGGACCGCGATTCGCCATCCGCGCTGTGCGATCGAGACGCTGACCTCGGCACGGTTGCCGTATCGGGTGGCATTGCTCAGGAGGTTTTCCAACGCCCGGCGCAACGCATCGGCGCGGAAGGTCGCCGTCTCCACGCTCTCGCAGGGATCGAGGGTCACGTCGTGCCCGGCGCGCTGCGCATCCTCGACCACCTCGCGCACGAAACCGCAGATCTCGCGTGTCTCTGGCTCGCCCCGCGTCGCCCCCTCGCGCGCGAAATCGAGAAAGGCGTCGACAAGCCGCCCCATCTCCTCCACGTCACGCTCCATCGCCGCGACCTCGGGTCCCTCGGGCAGCATCGAGAGGCCAAGCCGCAACCGCGTGAGCGGCGTGCGCAGATCGTGACTGACCCCCGAGAGCATCAGGGTGCGTTGCTCGATCTGCCGCTCGATCCGCGCGCGCATGTCAAGGAAGGCCGAGCCGGCCGAGCGCACCTCGATCGCCCCGCCCACCCGGTAAGGCACGTTGCGCCCCTTGCCGAACTCCTCCGCGGCGCGCGCGAGCCGCCGGATCGGGCGGAGCTGGTTGCGCAGGAAGATGAAGGCGATCAGTGTCATCAGGAAAGAAACAAAGACCATCAGGACAAGCAATTGGTGCGGATTCGAGGCCGACACGCGCCCCCGCGGAAAGACCACCGACAGCGGCCCTTTCGGCGTCTCGAGCACCACCGTCACCTGGTTGTCGCCGGCCACCAGATCGATCGAGCGGATCGCCGTGAGATTGTTGCGCAGCGTCGCCAGAACGACGATCCCGGTCAGGTCGAGGACCCCACGCCGGTCGCCCTGTCGCGTGGCCTGCACCGGCGGCGCGGGAAGATGGGTGCTGAACCCCAATGTATGATCGAGCGCGAAAAGCCGGCTGCGCGCCGTGGCCAGATCGGGCGCCTCGGTCACGACCTGATCGAGCAGAACGATCTCGCGCACCATTCCCAGCGTCATCTGGCGGGTGACGCGCTCGAAATGGCGCTGGATGAAGACCACCGAAACGACCAGCTGGATCGTCACCACCGGCAGAATCAGGATCATCGCGGCACGCCCGTAGAGCCCGCGCGGCATCACCTGTTTGAGCCAGCGAAAATTCATGCCAGAACCCTAGCGGCGGCAAGAGCGGAGGGAAAGATGGAAGAGATGGAACCCGGGCTGCGCCGGATCGTGGCGCCCAACCCCTCGCCGATGACCTTCACCGGTACATGCAGCTACGTGATCGGCACCGGGCGCGTCGCCGTGGTCGATCCCGGCCCGGCGGACTCGACGCATCTCGAGGCGATCCTGAGCGGCCTGGCGCGCGGCGAAGAGGTCAGCCATATTCTCGTCACCCACGCCCATCTCGACCATTCTCCCGGCGCGCGCCTGCTATCGGAGGCGACCGGAGCGCCGGTCTTCGCCTTCGGCCCGCCCGAGGCCGGCCGCTCCGAAGTGATGGCCGATCTCGCGGCGGCCGGGCTCGCAGGCGGCGGCGAGGGCGTCGATCGCGACTTCCGGCCCGACGAGCGGCTCGAGCATGGCGAGACGCTCGCGGGCGGCGACTGGAGCCTCACCGCCCTGCATACCCCCGGCCATTTCTGCAACCACCTGAGCTTTGCGATCGGCGATGCGATCCTGACCGGCGACGTGGTGATGGGATGGTCCTCGACCCTGATCTCGCCCCCCGATGGCGATCTGCGCGATTATTACCGCTCCCTCGCCCTGATCGAAGAGCGCGCGCCCCGCATCCTCTATCCGGGCCATGGCGCCCCGGTGCGCGCCCCCGCGACCCTGATCGCCGAACAGCGCGCGCATCGCGAGGCGCGCAGCGCCCAGATCCTCGAATCCCTGCGCGCCGCCCCGGCCACGCCGCAAGCGCTCACCCGCGCGATCTATCGCGAAGTCCCCGCCGCCCTCCTGCCCGCCGCCGAGCGCAACGTCTTTGCGCATCTCGTTGAAATGACGCAACAAAACCTCGTCACCCCTGCGCCACACCTGACCCCGGAGGCGCAATTTTCGTTGACGTGACGAAAGGATGAATTTTTTGCGCCGAACCCTCTGGACAACCCGTTTCGAGATTCATATACACCCCCTCGTGTTCCGGCGTAGCTCAGCGGTAGAGCAGTTGACTGTTAATCAATTGGTCGTAGGTTCGATCCCTACCGCCGGAGCCATCTTCCCCTCCAGGGTGTTAATTTAGCTACAAAAAGCCTTTCATGGCTTCGTAGGTGTGGCATACGGGTGTTCCATCACCCGAGTTTTGCGTGGGTCCGTCCGAAACAAGGGCGACGCAAGACCATGCACGGCCAACCTCATCTCTCCCGTCGCGGCACCGCCTATCAATGGCGCCGTCGGATCCGGGTGTTTTCCACAAAATTCGTCGACCTGAAGCTCTCCTTGGGGACGACGGATCGCCGTGTTGCGATTATCTTAGCCCGTAAGATTAGTGCGGAGAGCGACACATTTATGGATGGCATCATCAGGACCGAGATCTCGCCTCAGGAGGCGCGCGCCTGGCTGGCGGATGTAATCAAGCGCGAGCGGGCGAAGATCGAAAAGCTGCAATTTCTGCGCCGGTTCGACTCCCTCGATCCGCTCGATGATTTGCGCCAAGACGAGGCCGCGCGAGACGCTTGGGCATATCTGGCACGGTCGGGATTGAATGCTGAGGCACCCGAAGGTGCTTCTGATCTGTTGAGGTCGACGATCGACCTGTATCGCCGTGACCTTGCCAGCGATAGCCGCAGGCGTATCGTCGCAAGGGAGTTTCAGGATCTGACCGGGCGTCCGGCAAGTTCTGCCTTTGAGGTGGTGACCCTCATGAGCCTACTGATTTCTGGCAAGCGGGCCGCGTGGGCCGGCAACGATACAGCTCTTGAGCCGATCGAGGCCCTGGCCGATGACTTGGCCGCCCAGACACCGTCCGACCTGCTGGGGCCCGAACCGCATTGCGCGGCGCCTAATTTCCCTCCAGAAAATGCGGCGCGAACGCCCTCTGTGGTGTCGCAGCCTGCCCAAGACCCTGCTCTTGATCCATCGCTCGACGGTGTGATCGAGCGCTTGATCACGATGAAACGCGAGGAAGGTATCGAAGAGAAGACGCTGCGCCAATATCGTAGTTTTGGCGATTTGTTTACGCTTCTCACCGGGATCACGGATATCCGGCGGGTCCGCCAGGCTGATGCGACCGCCTTCCGTGCCGCGCTCTTGAAAATTCCGAAAAGCTGGGGGAAGAGCCCGAAGGATCGCACCGCGACCCGCGACGAGGTTATGGCGCGTGCTGCCGCCCTGCCCGCCGATCAGGTGGGCCTCTCGACCGGCACGATCAATCGGCACCTCGATCATCTCGGTCAGGTCGCGACCTGGGCCGCCGATGAGGGCTTCTTGATCGACCCACGCCTCGATCCGAGCAAGCTGCGCCGTAAGGAAACTGTGCGCGAGAGCGAGAAGAAGGATGCGTTCACCCCACTCCAACTCGAGGCGCTGTTCCAAAACCCGGTCTGGACGGGCTCTGCGACAGAATACTTCCAGACACGTCCGGGCAAGACGATCTACCGCAACGGCATCTATTGGTGCCCTCTGATCGGCGCGGTTACCGGGGCACGGCGCGAAGAGATCGCAGGCTTATCGCCCGAGGACATCATCGAGGTCGACGGCATTCCTTGCATTTCTATCCGTGAGACCGAGCAGCGCCGTGTCAAAACGCTCTCCTCTTGTCGCACCGTGCCGATCCATGTGCGCCTGATCGAGCTCGGGTTTCTCGACCATGTGACGAAGATGAAGCGTGCCGGGCACCCTGATCTGTTTCCGGACCTTCGGGAACCGAAGAGTGGCAAGCACGGCAAGAAACTCGGGCGTCGGATGAGACAGATCATCGATGATACGCTGGGTGCCGATGGCGCGGCGCTATCTTTCCACAGTTTCCGCCACTACGTTCAGAACGCGCTCGAACACGCGGCAATCGACGATAAGATCATTCGCGACATCGTGGGCCATGAAGGGCGCGATATTCACGAGAAGACTTACCACAAGCCGACCCCACCCAACCTGATGCGCCCGGCAATCGATGCTCTGCCACTTTGGGTTTGACGGGGATGTGCCAGGCGTTTTTTTGGGGGGGGACAGCGGCCATTAGCTGCGTTTTTTTCCAAGGCCTGCTAAACACGCGAACGTCGATTGTGACGATCCCCGCGGTAGTCATAAATAAATGCCTCACCCAAAGAGGGACCAATAGCAAGATGGCTACTTTCCTTGCGCCTTCACGATGCTGATCGCCCCGTTTCGTTCGATGTAGGCGACTTCGACCTCACCTGGGCCACGAAGCCCTTTGAGGCGCAACTGTTCGGTGAGGTCTCGCTCTCCGAGACGGCTTCGCGGGCGTCGGCAAGGCTCATGAACCAGTGGGCGTTCAGGCACTCCGCCCTGAGCTTGCTGTTGAATGCCTCGATGAACCCGTTGTCGGTGGGTATGCCGGGCCGCGAGAAGTCCAGAATGACGTCGTTGGCATAGGCCCAGAGATCGAGGTCGCGGGAGATGAACTCGCTGCCGTTGTCGACCCGGATCGTCCTGGGATAGCCGGTGCGGGCACAGACGCGTTCCGGGGTCTGGACGACGTCCTCGCCGCGGTAGGCGAAGCGGGGATCGGTCGCCGGACTGAACCTCGAATGGGTGTCGACAATGGTCAGGATGCGGAGCTTCTTGCCCATGGCGAGTTGGTCGTGGACGAAATCCATCGCCCAGACATCGTTCGGGCCGACGGCTTCCTGACGGTCCTCGCGCAGCTTTGCCTTCACACGCCGCTTCGGGCGCTTGTTGCGGAGCTGAAGCCCCAACTCGTTGTAAATCCTGCGGGTCTTCTTGATGTTCACCTGCCAACCCTCCCGGCGCAGCAGCACATGCACCCGTCGATAGCCGTAGCGAATACGGGTCTCGCAAATCTCCTTGGTCCGTCGTTCGAGACCCGCCTGTCCGGTGCGGCGGGATTTGTAATGATAGGTCGAGGTGTCGAACCGCAGAGCCCGGCAGGCCCGGCGGATCGACACGCCCCAATCGACCAACATCCCGTCAACCAGCTGTCGCTTCCGGACAGGCCTCAGAGCTTTCGGCGGATGTCCTGCAACATCTCGCGGTCGAGCGTCAGGTCGGCCACGATCTTCTTCAGCCGGGCATTCTCGTCCTCAAGCTGCTTCAGCCGCCGCATCTCGTCCGGCAGCAACCCGCCGTATCGCTTCTTCCAGTTGAAGTAGGTCGCCTGGCTGATCCCGGCCTTGCGGCAGATCTCTGCGACCGGCGTGCCTTCCTCGCCCTGCTTCAGGATGAAAGCCTGTCTCGCGCCTCCGTGAACTTCGATGCCTTCATGCGATTCTGCTCCTCTCCCAGCCAGGAAAAATTAGCCGAAAACTCCAGCTTCAAACGGTCCAATTTTTAGGGGGCAGAGCACTCTGTGTAGGTGAGAAGAGACCAGTCACTCCCTCGGCGCATCGGCAGACAGTTGATATCCGAACACCAGACCTGCGTCGGGCGATCCACCCGCAGACCTCGCAGCAGGTAGGATAGGTCCTAGGGCCCTTCGCCGGTCTGTTTGCCGTCATTGCTCGGCTTCTCAGTCTCAGGCGGTCGCGACCACAACATTCGACACATGTGGGAAGCGCAGCGAGCGAGCCTCCAGATAATCGCCTAATCCAGTGAGAAACGCCTGGACGGCTCGGTCGATGGCTCCGTCCGGAAGACCTGCGAGCTTGTCTCCTGTGTGCATTCCCCCCATCGCTCCGGCAGCAAACGCCGCGGCATCAGGATGCTCAAGCTCAAGGGAAACCGATTCCAGTTCGATACCCCGAAACCCTGCAGCTTCGAAAAGGTCTCTGAGTTCGGAACTGTCCGGGAGGCTGCAAATCGCGTGCACTGCAGCGGCAGCCTCGGCTCCGACATGGGCTTCAAGCGCTGCTGCCTGCGCTTGAAGCATTGGGTTGACGGCCATTTCCCGTTGAACGCAAAAGACCGCACGCCCTCCGGGTTTGAGCACACGTCGCAATTCTCGCAGTGCGCCCAGCTTGTCCGGGAAGAACTGCAAGGCTTGCTGGCAGATGGCAAGATCGAAGCTGTTGTCGGCGAAAGGCAACACGGCTGCATCGGCCTCCACCCATTCGACTTCAAAACCTGCTTTCCTGGCAAGAGATCGGGCGACATAGAGCATGTCCGGGCTATGATCTGCCGCGGAAAGTCTGCACGGTTCCGGAACCTGTTTTGCAATTTCTTTTGTTACGACACCGGTCCCGCAGGCGAGGTCGAGGATATGCTCACCGGACTGCGGTCGAGCACGCCGGATCAATTCTCTGGCCCATGGTTCAAAAATGACTGGGACCAGAACGGATTGATACCGTTCGGCGAAGGTAATCCGCTTCGTCATCGTCATCTCCAAATTTATTGGATGATACCATACGGAGCCCGTCGAGTCGCTTCGGATGCGGGCCTTCGCTGCACTTGCCACGAAGGTCTCCTATGGGCCGATCACAACGCTCTGATGAAAGGGCGGAAAGCCGCCCTTCGCTGCGTTACTCACGAATGTCGGCTCAGCGACACTTCGACAGCGCGCGACAGGTCGTCATCTCCTTGTATAGTAGATTCATGTTCCAGAGCGGAAGTCGCTCTTCCCTCTGGAGGCCGCCGAGACATGCCGCGCGGCCAATTTGCCGAATGCGCTTCCCCCGCCCGATGCCCGCAACGCCGGCGCCGGGTCAGTGGGGCGGCGCTTCTCGCGTCAGAGAATTCAGGTCATCCCACGGGAGCGCAGGAGTTCGTCTCGCGCCCCCTGCAGCACTGCCTCCATCGCTTTCTTCGCGGCGTCGGGCTCGCGGTTCTCGACGGCCCTGACGATTGCGCGATGAAGGGCGACGACCTCGGCCATTTCCGACGGTCCGCGCTGCTGGTCCTCGGTCTCGCTCGCCAACAGCGAATAGAGCGCGGTCTGCACGAGATCGCCGAGCGACTGGAGAAAACGGTTGCCGGACAGATGCAGGATCTGGCGATGAAAATCGAGATCCGCGAGCGCGAACTCACCGCGGCTCGCGGCAGCCTCCAACGCATCGCAATGCGCCGACAAGGCGGCATTCCCGCTCGCATCGGCGCGTTCGGCTGCGAGAGCCGCAGCGGAAGGCTCGACGATCAGGCGCATCTCGAACATGTCGGCCAGAAAGGAATCCGGGCGTCGCTGCATCGTGTGCCAGCGCAGCACGTCCGGGTCGAACATGTTCCATTCCGTGGCCGGGCAGACGCGCGTGCCCACCTTCGCCTTGGAAACCAGCAGGCCCTTCGCGATCAGCGTTTTCTTCGCTTCCCGGATGACGGTCCGCGATACCCCGAAGAGCTCTTCGAGATCGGGATCGAGCGGGATCATCGTGCGCTCGGGATATTCGCCGGACACGATGGACAGCCCCAGCCGGTCCACGACGAAAGCAGTGTGGTTCGAAGCGCGATCCGCTAGACCGCCCGCCGTGGCGAGGTTCATGATTGCGCGGCGGATGCGCTCGCCCGCGGGATGCGTCCCGTCGTTACCCAAGCAAGTCCCTTTTGCAGCATGATGAACGTGAACAGCAATATGCCTATCACGATCTTGGTCCACCAACTCGACAATGTGCCATCAAATACGATGTAGGTCTGAATGAGCCCCATTATCATGATACCGAAGAAAGTCCCTGCGACGAAACCGCTCCCCCCGGTCAGCAACGTGCCCCCGATGACAACCGCAGCGATGGCATCGAGCTCCGTTCCGACTGCCGCCAAGGAATATCCGGCCGAGGTATAGAGCGAAAAGACAATACCCGCCAGCCCCGCCAGCCCGCCGGAAACGGCATAGATCATGATCGTGCTGCGGGCGCAGGAGACGCCCATCAACTGCGCGGTCTGGGCCGATCCGCCGAGGGCATAGACATTCCGCCCGAACCGGGTCCGGTGCAGGACGATCATCGCGCCGAGGAACACCAGAAGCATGATCCCCGCGATCAGTCGAAACCGCCCGCCGCCCGGCGCCTTCCAGTAAAGCGACTGAAGCCAGTCGTAGAACTCGTGATCGATCGGGACGGACTCGGTCGAGAGCACGTAGGCCAACCCGCGCATCAGGAACATGCCCGCGAGGGTCACGATGAAGGGGGGCATCTCGAGGTAGTGGATGATCGCCCCCATCACCGCGCCGAAGAGGGTGGTGATGCCGAGCGCCAGCACGAAGGCGACGAGCGGGTGGATCGACGTGTCGCGCAGCACGACGGCCAGAAACACTCCGGTGAAGGCGATGACCGAGCCGACGGAGAGGTCGATGCCGCCCGAGAGGATGACGAATGTCATGCCGACCGCGGTGATGCCGAGAAAGGCATTGTCGGTCAGCAGGTTCGCCACCACCCGCGTCGAGAGCATCGACGGAAACTGTGCGATGCAGAGCGCGTAGGCGAGCAGGAAGGTCGCGATCGTGATGTAGAGCGGAAGCTTCGTCGAATGTCTCATGTCCTACCCTCTTCGGTAATTCGCTCGGTGCCGGCGGATCTCCTGCGTGGCGCGGATGGCCTTTCCACCGGGGGCTGCGTTCCGGACGACGCGCGCAGCAGATAGAGTGAGTGTTTTATGCGCGGCGACTGGATGACGAGGATGGCGATGATTATAAGCGCTTTGATCACCAGATTGAACTCCACCGGCATGCCCGACAGCAGGATCGCGGAATTGACCGACTGGATGATCAGCGCCCCGAGCAGCGAGGCGGTGATCGAGAACCGTCCGCCGAGCAGCGAGTTGCCCCCGATCACCACCGCGAGGATCGCGTCCAACTCCATCCATAGGCCGGCATTGTTGGCATCCGCGCCGCGGATGTCGCCCGCCACCACGATCCCGGCAATCGCGGCGCAAAGCCCCGCGACAAGGTAGACCGCGACCAGAAGAACCCGGGCATTGATACCGGCGAGCCGCGCCGAGCGCTCGTTGATGCCTGTGGCTTCGATCAGCAGGCCGAGCGCGCTGCGCCGCACGACGATGCCGACGATCAGTGCCAAAGCGATCCAGAGCCAGATCGGCGTGGGAACACTGAAGATCGTGCCGCCACCCAGACGCACGAGGCCAGGATCGTTGAATGTCAGGATCGCGCCATGTGTCAGGAGTTGTGCGATACCGCGCCCCGCCACCATCAGAACGAGTGTTGCAACGATCGGTTGAATGCGGAAGATAGCCACCAGCACCCCGTTCCACAGCCCGCAGAGCGCTCCGGCGCCAAGCGCCGCGAACACCGCCACGAGCCAGTGCGACCCTTCGGTCACGACGGAGGCCGCCACCGCGCCCGCGATCGCCATCACCGCCCCAACCGAGAGATCGATGCCGCGCGTCGCGATCACCAGCGTCATGCCGATCGACAGAAGGGCTACCGGCGCGCCCCGATTGAGCACGTCGATCAGGTTCCCGAACAGGCGCCCCTGATGCATCTCGACCTTGAAGAAACCCGGCGAGAGCAAGAAGTTGAGAAGAAGGACGAGCCCAAGGATAAAGATTTGCGGTGCCACCCGACGAAGCGTTGCGCGGATCATGCGACCTCCTCCTCTTCCGCAGCGATCGCACGCACAATCGCGGCAGGCGAAATTTCGTCCCCGCGCAGTTCACCGACCTGTTTGCGGTCGCGCAGCACAATGACGCGGGTCGAATAGGCGACGAGCTCCTCCATCTCGGACGAGGCGACCAGAAGCGCCATGCCGTCCGCGCGAAGGCGTTCGATCAGCGCGATGATCTCGGCGTGCGCGCCGACATCGATGCCGCGCGTGGGCTCGTCGAGGATCAGGAAGGCGGGATCGGTTGCCAGCCACCGCGCGAGCAGCGCCTTTTGCTGGTTGCCGCCCGAAAGCAGGCGGATCGGCGTGTCGAGGCTGGCGAGCCGGATATCCAGGGCCTGAACGTAATGCTCTGCGATTTCCTCGATGCGGGCGCGCGGCAGGGGCCGGAACCAGCCTTGCCGTGCTTGCAGCGACAGGATGATATTCTCGCGCACAGACAGATCGCCCACGATCCCGTCGGTCTTGCGATCCTCGGGGCAGAGCGCGAAGCGATGCCTGATCGCTGCGCGCGGGTTCGAAAGGCGCAGCGGATCGCCCCGCAGCCTCGCCTCACCGCGATCCGCGGGATCGGCGCCGAAGACGGCATTGCAGGTCTCGCTCCGACCCGATCCGAGCAATCCTGCCAACCCCACCACTTCACCTTCCCGGATCTCCATGCTGAACGGCTCGATGCTGCCGCGACGACCGAACTCCTCGAGCGAAAGCAAGACGTCGCCCGGAACACCGCGATCGGCGCGGCTCGTCACTTCTTCCAGTTGCCGCCCCAGCATCATCGTCACGATCTCGGTGCGCGAGGCCTCGGCCAATTTCAGCGTTCCCACCACGCAGCCGTTGCGCAAGATCGTCGCCCGGTCGCAGATGGCCTGCACCTGATCGAGGAAATGGGTAATGAAGACCACGGCGAGTCCGCGCCCGGTCAACCGTCGGATCACCGAGAACATCAACTGCACCTCGTCGCGATCGAGGCTCGCCGTCGGTTCGTCGAGGATCAGCACCTTGCCCGACAGCTCGACCGCCCGCGCGATCGCCACGATCTGCTGCACTGCGATCGAATAGCTGGAAAGCAGTCGCGCCGGGTCGATGTCCAGCCCGTATTCGGACAGGATCGTGCGGGCGTCCCTTACCATTCTGCGTTGGTCGATCATCCCGAAACGGCGCGGTTGCCGGCCCAGGAACAGGTTCTCGGCGACGCTGAGGTTCGGCAGAAGGTTTACCTCCTGATAAACCGTGCCGATCCCGGCCTCTTGGCTCGACAACGGATCGCGCGGGCTGATCTCCACCCCGTCGAGTTCGATCTTGCCGCCGTCGCGCGCGTAGGCGCCGGTTAGGCATTTGATCAGCGTAGATTTCCCCGCGCCATTCTCGCCGAGAAGCCCGTGGACCTCGCCCGGATAGAGCGTCAGCTCGACATCATCGAGCGCAATGACGCCCGGAAAGAATTTCGAAATACCCGTGGCGTGCAGCACGGGCGTAATATCTGTTGGCATGACATCTCTCCCCCTCTGAAAGCCTATCCCTCCCGAGCGCCGCTCGGAAGGCCGGACGCAAACCCGTTGCGCCCGGCAGAGAGGAGATCAGTAGCCCAGGTCCTTTTTGCGGTCATACGCCGCCATGTTGTCGGAGTCCTGGGTGTAGAGCGTGGATTTCGTCTGGATCCACTTCGGCGGCATGGTGCCGTCCTTCCAGTAGGCCTTGAGCGCCTTGAAGGCGGGACCGGCCATGTCGGGGGTGAGTTCCACAGTTGCGTTCGATTCACCATGCGCGATGGCGAGATGCATGTCCGGGACCGAGTCGATCGAGACGATCTTGATATCCTTGCCCGGCTTCAGACCTGCTTCCTTGATCGCCTGGATCGCACCAAGCGCCATGTCGTCGTTATGTGCGTAGAGGGCGCAGATGTCCTTGCCGCCGTCTTCGGCCTTGAGGAAGCTTTCCATGACGATCTTGCCTTGGGCGCGGGTGAAATCGCCGGTCTGACTGCGAATGATCTTCAGGTTCGAGGCGCCGTCGATCGCGTCCGCGAACCCCTTCTTGCGGTCGATGGTGACGGACGCGCCCGTCGTGCCCTGAAGCTCGACGATGTTGCAAGGTTTTCCGTCCACGGCATCCTTGAGCCATTCGCCCGCTACCTTACCCTCATGGACCGTGTCCGAAGTGACGGCGGTCATGTAAAGATCGTCGGGGGCATCGACCTTACGGTCGAGCAGGATGACGGGAATGTCGGCATCCTTCGCCTCTCCGAGAACTTCATCCCAGCCCGTGGCCACTACCGGCGCGAGGAAGATGGCATCCACGCCCTGGGCGATGAAGCCGCGAAGGGCCTTGATCTGGTTTTCCTGCTTCTGCTGCGCATCCGCGAACTTCAGGGTGATGCCCTCCTGCTTCGCATCCTCCTTCGTTACCGCGGTCTCCGCAGCGCGCCAGCCGGATTCCGATCCGATCTGCGAAAAGCCAACCGTTTGCGCATAGCCGGAAACGGGCAGCAATGTCGCGGCAGTCACAAGCAAAGTTTTGAGTAGTTTCATAATTTCCTCCCTTGAGTCGGTCCTCCAACCAACGCCATTAAGTATTACTTTATTATATTTGTAAACAGGGCTCCGTTTTCTCGGGCTGTGAGCGTCGGACTGATTTACATGATAACGCGGTCGCTGAGAGCTTCTTTGACCTGTTGAAGCGTGAGCGGATCAGAAGACGGACCTACCGAACACGCGAATAAGCCGGACAGGATGTGTTCGACTACATCGAGATGTTCAACAATCCAAAGCGCAAACACGCCCGGAACGGAATGCTGTCGTCCGTCGACTTCGAGCGGCGCAGAAACTGAGACACGAAGGCGTCTACGAAATCGGGGCTATTCACGGGCACCTCCGCGATGAAGCGGGACATAACCCAGCTCATGTTGCCATCGACGGCCTCCCCCACGGCTCTGTAAACCGGGTGCGCCAACTTCAAGGGTTATAACCATCATCGCCGAAGCTCGATATCCAGCTGTGCAGGAACGCGTCGCGCTTGATCTTGTCGAGGAAGGTCAGCAGTCCCGGACCCAGACGAATTGGAAGAAAGCTTGGATTTCCAGACAGCGGCAGATCGCCCTGAGCGATGAGACCGCCGCGTTCAGGATGAAGGGGAATGAGCGGTGTTTTCTCTGCGATGATCGCCTGACCGTCGACAGAAAGCAGGAAGGTGACGAATTTCTCGGCCATCTCCGGCTCGGGTGCAGTCTTGGGAACCAGCGCGGTCCGCGACATCACGAGATTGTAATCTTCGAGAAAGTGCACGCCGATATTGTCATTGGCGGCATCTGGGCCGCGTTTCAGCGCGTAGGATCCGATAACGTTGAGCGCCATGGATAACTCTCCCGAAGCGATGCCGTCGAGCATCTCCGAGGTGCAGCAATAGCTGCGTGCTCCGGCCCGCCCGAGCACCTCTGTCAGGCGCTGCGCCTGCACGCTCTGGATGGTATCCTGCGTCGCGAAGAGATAGCCGATGCCTGATCTGCGTAGGTCGTAGCCGCCAATCTTGCCGCGTAGCTTGGCTTCGTTCTTACGTATAAATGCGACGAGGTCTGGATGACTGGTCGGCAAGTCTTTTTCGGAGAGGACCCGTTTGTCGTAGATGATGGCGGCCGGCTCCCATGTGAAGCCGAAGAGCTCCGAGCGCCAACGCGCCCAGCCCGGCGGAAGCAAAGTGTCCGGGATCCACAGCTTTCGGGCCAGCCCGCGGTTCACCAGGTCGACCTGAAGGTCCATGGCCGAGGAGATGACAACGTCGGCCGGCGCGCCCGGTTTGCCATTGAGCACTTCCTGATAGAGATCAACCGTCTGATATTCTCTGTAGATTACATTCCAACCCGGGTTTTGCGCCTCGAATGCGTCGACAAGAGGCTGGATCGCTCCCGGATCGGTTGCCGCATGGATCACGAGATCGCGAGCCGACGACGGAGCCGCCGGAAGCATCATCAGGAAAGAGAGCAGAATGCACGTCAGAAGCCGTGGAAAGGCAATGGTGGCCCTCAAGCCACCGAGGGCCGAATCTCCGAGCTCCAGCCGCGCGCCATGGCCCTCGGCCACCGAGCGCACGATCGCGAGTCCCAGCCCGGATCCTGCGGTCTTACGGTTGATCGATGTAAAACGCTCGATCGCTCGCGCCCGATCGGCTGGCGCAATGCCCGGACCGGCGTCTGACACCGCGAGCCACACGGTTTCCGCATCCGCATCGAGTTCTATCAGAATGGAGTTGTCCGGCCCACCATGACGCACCGCGTTGTCGATGAGGTTACGCAATGCCTCGCGGATGGAGATCGCGTCGCCCCGGATCGGAGCGGAACCAGAGGGCAAGTTGGCCTCCTCGAGAGAAATCACCACGTTGCGCAACCGCCGCTCGCGCAGCAGCTCGGCGAGCGTGTCCCGCACGAGCCTGCGCAGGTCCATGGGCTCGAGATGCGTTTCGTCCGAGCGGTGGATCACCATGGCATTGGCCAGCAACTGGTTGGTCAGCTGCACCGTGCGCTCTGCCTGCCGTTCGGCGCGACCGACCCGGTCCCGCATGCGCTCCGGTTCCTTGGCGTCGGCCGCCAATTCGAGTTGCCCTTGCAACGCCGAAAGCGACGTGCGGGTCTGGTGCGCGACATCCGCTATGAAGCTCTCGGTCAGGGCGCGGCTGCGCCCCAATTGGGCAATGAAGCTGTTGATTGCCCGGAAGAGGTCGGAAATTTCAAGCGGCGGGTCGCCCTCGATTGGCGACAGGTCGCGCGGGGTGCGGGCGTGTAGCGTCTCGGCTATAGCCCGCAGCGGCGCGAGCGCGGTGCGTATCGCAAGCCAGACGAAGGCCAACCCGATCAGGGAAACCCCTCCAAGCCCGGCCATTCCGTATAGAAACAGCGTGTCGCGCTGGGATTTGCGGGCGTTGAGAGTTTGCCCGACCTGGACGAAAACCCACTCTCTGCCGTTGGTCGACGTAATCTGACGGCCCTGGTAGACGAACCGGAACCCCTCGTCGAGTTTCGCGTCGTAGAACACCGGATCGACCGACGGTTTGAGATCCTTGGGCTTGGGCAGTTCCGGTGTGCCGGTCAATTCACCGTAGCTCGGCGAAAAGACCCGGTAGACCACACGGTCATCGGGGGCCAGCGCAAGGATGTCCATCGCGGATTGCGGAAGGTCTACCGTCGGCCCTCTGGAATTGTAGGAGACCCGTTCGAGCACCGAAAGCGCCGCCCCCGCCAACAGCAGATCATAGGTGCGGTTCGACGCGGCCTTCGCGTAGTTCCACAGCAGCAATGAAATCAGCAGGAGCAGCAGCAGAAAGGCCGCGGCCATCCCGGCAAGCAGGCGGCGTTTGAGCGAATGCCCGCGCCGGGCCTCAATCGTCGTCGTTGACATAGGCGATATATCCGAGGCCCCGCGCGGTCTTGATGATCAGCTGCGCGCCTTCCAACTTGCGGCGCAGTCGCGTGACGAGCTGTTCGACCGCATTGAGGCTCGGTGTCTCATCGAAGGTATAGAGCTTGTCGGCCACCTCCTCCTTGGTCAGCATTCGGCCGAGATTGTCGATCATGATCTCCAGCAATTGCACTTCGCGCGCCCGAAGCTCCAGCTGACGACCGTCGACATGGGCCTGCTTGGCGGCGCGGTCAAAGCGAAAGTTCCCTGCACTGAATGTATTGCTCGACGCGCCCGCGCGGCGCCTGGCCAGAACTCGGCAGCGTGCCGACAATTCACGGAAGTCGAAGGGCTTGATCATGTAGTCATCGGCGCCGGCATCGAGTCCGACGACGCGGTCGTCGATTTCGCTCCGGGCGGTCAGCACGATCACGGGCGTCGCGTCCCCGCGCGAGCGCATCGAGCGCAAGACCTCGTAGCCGCTGCGTCCGGGCAGGTTGATGTCGAGCAATACGATGTCGAAGGAAGAGAAGCGCAGAAGATCATTGGCCTCGTCGCCGTTGATTTCGCGATCTACGGAATGGCCCTCGCTCCGCAGACGATCGAGGATCGTCTCGGCAAGCTCGTCATTGTCTTCCACCAAAAGCATTCGCATGGCGCGACAGTAGCGCCTTTGGATCGGGCCCGGAAGCGAGCATCGACGCTACGGCGGTCAAGTCAGCATCCTGTCAGTTTCGCGTCAGCATCGGCACAGGCTTGATGGCGCATAAGCGGGGATGCCCGATGGGCTTTGATATTAGGGAGGATCATATGAACTTTAAGCGTCTTTCGACCGCGCTTGTCTGCGCTCTTGGCTTCGCGGCCCCAGCTTTCGCCCAGAGCGTTATCGACCACCCCGAATGCGTGGCTCCGGCCAACCCGGGCGGCGGCTTCGACCTGACCTGCCGCGTGGCTCAGACCGGCCTTGCTCCGCATGTCTCGAGCCCGGTGCAGGTCAACTTCATGCCCGGCGGCATCGGCGCCGTTGCATTCAACCAGTTCAACACGAACCGGGCCGATGACGGCAGCGCCATCGTCGCCTTCTCCACTGGCTCGCTGCTCAACATCATCACCGGTAAATACGGCGCCTTCGACGAGAATTCCGTGCGCTGGGTCGCGACCGCCGGCGCAGATTTCGGCGCAGTGGTGGTTCGCGCCGACAGCGATTACAAAAACCTGAAGGACGTGATGGACGACCTGAGCAGCGACCCGCAGAGCGTGGTTGTGGGCGCCGGCGGTTCGGTCGGCTCGCAGGATTGGATGAAGGGCGCGTTGCTGATGCGCGAGGCCGGCGGCACGCCGATGCAGATGCGTTACGTGGCCTTCGATGGCGGCGGCGACGCGATCGCGGCACTGCTTGGCGGCTCGATCGAGGTATACACCGGCGACGTAGGCGAAATGGTGCCCTATCTCGAAAGCGGTGACATGCGCATTCTCGCGGTCCTTTCGCCGGAGCGCCTCGACGCCCCCTTCGACCAGATCCCGACCGCGAAGGAGCAGGGCTACAACGTCGAATGGACGATCCTGCGTGGCTTCTATATGGGCGGCAAAACCTCGGACGAGGACTACAAGAAGTGGGTCGATGCCTTCAACGCGGCTTACGGCACAGAAGAATTCGCGAAAATTCAGCACGACAAGGGCCTCTTGCCGCTCAATATGTCCGGCGAAGAGTTGAGCGCGTCAATCGAAGAGCGCATGAAAACGCTGCGCGAGATCGCGACTGAAGCTGGCCTCGTCCAGTAAACATTTGCGGAAAGCGCGCAGGGCCGGGTTCCAAAATGGCCTCGGCCCTGATCACACACCCGCCACATCCCTGAAAATAGGAGGCCTGGAATGGCCAACCGCATCTTTGCGGCGGTGCTTCTGGTTGTGACCCTCGGCTACGCGGTCATCGCCTTCACCGCGATCAAGGCACCTTTCCAATACGACCCGCTCGGCCCGGAAAGCTGGCCGCGCATCCTGTCGGTCGTCGCGATCCTGTGCCTGCTCATTATCTTGTGGAAGCCTGACGAAGAGGCGTTCGACGTGACGCGGCACGTATGGTTTCGCCTGACCGCTGCCGTGGCGCTGCTCTTCGGCTATGCGGAGCTCTACGAGCCTCTCGGTTTCATCCTGTCGACGATCCTCTTCGGCACGATTGTCTCGGCCATGCTCGGCGCAACGAAACTGCGTGCGCTCGGGTTCGGCGTGGTAGCAGGCATCGCGGGCTACCTGCTCTGCGTCACCCTGATGGACCTCAACCTCCCCGAAGGCGAGCTGATCGCGCCGCTCTTCGAAATCAGCCAACAAGGAGAGAGCTGATGGATACGGTTCTATCCGGTCTTGCGACCGGCTTTTCGGTCGCGCTCGACCCGTTCAACCTCATGCTCGTGATGGTTGGCTGCTTTGTCGGCACATTGATCGGCGCGTTGCCCGGTCTCGGGCCGATCAACGGTGTGGCGATCTTGCTGCCCATCGCCTACGGGCTTGGCTTCGCGCCTGAGTCCGCACTGATCTTGCTTGCCGGCATCTACTACGGTGCCGAGTATGGCGGGCGCATCTCGTCCATCCTGCTCAACGTGCCGGGCGACGCGGGCGCAGTCATGACCACCCTCGACGGCAACCCCATGGCGCGCGCGGGTCAAGCCGGCCGAGCGCTGTCTCTCTCGGCTGTTGCCTCCTTCGCGGGCGGCACTTTCGCGGTAATCCTCATGTCGCTCTTTGCCCCAGCGCTTGCGGGCTTCGCGGTGACCTTCGGCCCAGCGGACTACGTGGCATTGATGGTCTTCGCATTCGCTTCGCTGGCTTCGTTGGTCGGCAAGAGCACGGTCAAGACGCTACTGGGCGCGACCATCGGCCTGATGCTCGCGACCATCGGCATCGACGCCAATACCGGCGTGCCGCGCTACACGTTCGGCCTGCCGGACATCCTTGCCGGTATCGACTTCCTGATCGTTGTCGTCGGCCTCTTCGGCATGGCGGAGCTGCTGACGCTGGTCGAGCACCAGGCCCGCGGCACCCTCAAGTCGCTGCCGGTGGACAAGAGCTTCGTTCGGATGGCCGATCTGGCGGCGACGAAATGGACCATCGCCCGCGCCTCGGTGATCGGTTTCTTCATCGGCATCCTCCCCGGCACCGGCGCGTCGGTCGCCTCCGCTGTGGCCTATGGCACGGAGAAGCGGATCAGCGACAAGGATGGGACCTTCGGCACCGGCGACGTGCGCGGCCTCGCGGCCCCCGAGGCGGCGAATAACGCAGCCGCCGGTGGCTCGATGGTGCCGATGCTGACGCTGGGCATTCCTGGCTCGGGCACCACGGCAATCCTGCTGGGAGCGCTCTTGATGTTCAACATCCAGCCGGGCCCGATGATGTTCGCGCAGCGCCCGGAAGTGGCGTGGGGCCTCGTTGCTTCGATGTATGTCGGCAATGTCGCGCTGCTGGTGATTAACCTGCCGCTGGTCGGGCTCTTCGCCAGGATGCTGACGATCCCGCAGCATTACCTTACGCCGCTGATCGCAATCCTCGCGTTCATCGGTATCTACACGATCGTCGGAAATCCGCATGACCTGTTCATGATCACCGGGCTGGGGATATTCGGCTGGTTTCTGCGCAAGCTCGACTTTTCGTTGGCGCCAATCATCCTCGGTTTCGTGCTTGGCGGGCTTTTCGAAGACAATCTGCGGCGCGCCCTGTCGATCTCCGGCGGCGACTGGAGCATCCTGTTGTCGAACTGGAAGAGCCTGCTGCTCTACGGTTTGGCGCTCCTGGTCGTGATCCTGCCGCTCTGGCTGGGGCGCCGCGCCCGCGCTGCGGCAGCGCGCGAAGCCGCAATGCACTAGTGCCCGGAATGCTGTTGCGCAACGACTTGCAAGTGGCGGGGCTCACGGGTCTCGCCGCGCTCGGGGGGGCGGCGCTTGCCGCCCTTCTGGGCATTCCGGCCGGCGCGCTTGTCGGCGCCATGCTGACGGTGGCGATGCTGGCGGCGCTCGGTCAGAACGTCGCTGTGCCGGCCATCGCGCGCGACCTTGCCTTCCTCGTGATCGGCATATCGCTCGGTGCAGGTGTTGACGCCTCGGTGGTGCCGCATCTGCCGGGCTGGTCGGTGAGCCTGCTCGGCCTTTCGATGGCGCTCGTGACGACCATGGCGGCGAGCAGCATGCTATTGCGGAAGGTCTTCGGGATCGACTGGCAGACTGCCGTATTGGCGAGTTCGCCTGGCACAATGTCCAATGCGGTGGCCATCGCCGTGGAAGGGAAAGGTGACGCCTCGGCTGTAATGATGCTGCAATTGATGCGACTGATCATCCTCGTCACGTTAGTGCCCCCGATTGCATCGTTCCTCGGGGCATCGGACCCGTCGTCTTCCGTGACGCGTTCCGCGATGTCGTTGCTGGCGCTGGTGGGCCTCTTGTTCCTCGGCCTGCCGCTCGGGCGCTACGCGGGCCGGAAGGGCGTCTCTGCCGCCTGCCTGTTGACTGGCATCCTGCTAAGCGGCCTCTCACATGGCGCTGGTCTCGTGCATGGCGCGGCTCCGTCGTGGATGATCTTCCTTGGGTTCACTGTCACAGGTGCGGTTCTCGGAACACAGATCAGCAAGGTAGATCTGCGTTTGGCAATGAAGCTCGTCGGAGCCGGCGCGGTCGTTGTCGGCATGGCGCTTGGCATGGCGGTCGCCTTTGCGCTGATCATCCGGGCGCTCACCGGCTTTCCCTTGGGCCAAATCCTAATTGCCTATGCGCCGGGCGGGGTCGAGGCGATGGCCGCAATCGGCCTTGCGCTGGGATATGACCCGGCCTTTGTAGCCGCGCATCACTTCGCCCGGATCCTCATCCTGCTGGTGCTGGTTCCGGTCTTCCTGTCCCGCAGTCGGAGGCGAGACAATTGGGGGCGCGACAACGACGAGAGCGGTGGGCAGGCCTAAGTTGAACTCCTCCAGTTTTCAATCTTCGAGGCGGCTTCGCCACGCAAGCGTCAAAACCGCGGACCATGGCGGGCTTTTGTCGCGTCTGCAGCGATTGGCGACAAACTGCTCCGCCCAAGGAGGCAATCGTGTTACGCTGCCGCAAGTCAAAATGTCCGATCTTTGACCCGCACCGAACACACCACGGAGTTTTGCGTGGCTTGACATCACTGGGAGTTTGATGGGGCGTATTTCTCTAACGATCCCCCTCAGCGACAAGAGGTGCGAGAATGGGAGCCTTCATTATCGGCCAGATGCAAATTCACAGTCGAGACTGGATGGACGAGTATTTCTCGAAGATACCCGACGTCGTAGAGCAGCATAATGGACAGTTTCTGGCGAGAGGCGGCAACCCCGAGAACATGGAAGGTGAGAACGCGCTTCCTGATGCTGCGTTCATCATCGAGTTTCCAGACCGCAGTTGTGCCAAAGGTTTTTGGAACTCTCAGGAATTCCAAGAGCTTGCCACCTTGCGTCGCTCAGGTTCAACGCTCAATGCGATCTTGGTCGATAAATTGGCATAGGATGTCTTGGCAATGACTGCTGTCCTGTCTCCCTTTTTCGGCGATGAAAAGATACAGGCGCTTCAAAAAGCCAGGGATGAGCAGGTGGCCGAGCTCATGGACATGCCTGGCGCGGTGGTCCACGCCCGCACCTTTTCGAGTGATGATCCGGCGCAACTGGGTTGGGACCGGTTACGAAATAGCATGGCCGACGAGGGCATGATCACGCTTCGCGGTGTCGATGCGCAGACGGTTGAGACTGCGCGCGAAGAGCTGAGCAGCTTCGATCCCAAGCTGCATCTCTGGGACCTGTTCATGGCGGACGCAAATACCATCCGCGACGTCTGCGCAAAAATAACAGATAGCGGACTTCCGGAGGACCTGTCGCGTGTGCCCGACGAAGCGTTGACTCCGCAGAAAGCTCGCGATGTCCAGTCATTCTTGGCAGATCAGGGCATTTCTCCCTTCTCGACGGACGCTCTGCTTGGGAAGCTTTTCCCCGCGCGGCTTATCGCTTTGCAGAGTAGCGACGGGCTCAATATCGGGATGCGTGATACGGCGATCGAATGTTGAAGCCAAAGCGCTCCAAGCCGCACCGAGTTCGGAGCGCTTGCTGCCAATCGGTGGATCGAACGCGTCCAGGTCGTAATGTTCGAGTCCATCGTCATGGGCGAGCACCGAAATGTCCCGCGGGACCTGAAGCCCGGCTTCCTTCACTGCGGCGTGGGCCGCTCATTGGCTATGCGAGGTTCGACAAGGCAACGCTTAGCGTCGACGCCGCAACGCTAAGCGGCCTGCTTATGCCCCCCTAGCAAATACGCGGCAACTGCTCGCCTACCAGCATATCGACGATGCGCTGACCGCCGAACGCCGTCGTCATCCGCACCTGTTTGTGCCCCTCGACCGCGCGGCCCACGATCACCGCGCCGGATCCCTCGGGTCTCGCGCGCATCGCGGCCAGCGCCGCCTCTGCCTCGGCCTCAGGCACGAAAACCACCAGCCGCCCCTCATTGGCCAGATACAAAGGATCGAGCCCGAGGATTTCGCACATCCCCACCACCTCGGTGCGCAGCGGCAGCGCGTCCTCGACGATCTCGATGCCGCAGCCCGCGGTTTCCGCAATCTCATTGAGCGCCGAGGCCAACCCACCCCGCGTCAAGTCGCGCGCGGCCTTCGCGCCCGGCGCTGCGGCCAGCACATCCGCCATAAGATGCCCCAAGGCAGCGCAATCGCTCTCGATCGCGCTCGACAACGCCAGATCGCCGCGCGCGGCGAGGATCGTCGCGCCGTGATCGCCCAGCACCCCGTTGACGATCGCCACATCGCCGGGCGCGACCAGCCCTGCGGCCATCTCGACCCCACTGGGGATCACGCCGACGCCTGCCGTGGTGACGAACACCACGTCACAGGCCCCGCGCCCGACCACTTTGGTATCGCCGGTGACGATCTTCACGCCGGCAGCCTCGGCTTCGCGTGCCATCGTCGCCACGATCCGGCGCAACAGCGCGATCTCGGTGCCTTCCTCGATGATGAAGGCCGCCGAGAGCCAGAGCGGCTTCGCGCCGCCCACCGCCAGATCGTTCACCGTCCCGCAAACCGCGATCTTGCCGATATCGCCGCCCGGAAACTCGATGGGCGTGACGACATAGCTATCGGTCGTAAAGGCCAGCCGCGCGCCGGGCTCGGCCAGCGCCTCGGCCTGCAGCCGCGCCTGATCCTCCATGCCGGGCGGCGCGAAGACCGAGGTGAACACCTCCTCGATCAGATCCCGCATCGCCTTGCCGCCGCCGCCATGGGCCAGCGTCACCCGCTCGTCGCGCAGAGCCATTCTACCTACCTTCGCCTTGGTTCAAATATCCCCGGGGGAGCGGCAAAGCCGCAGGGGCGGAGCCCCCTCCTCCCTCAATCACTGTCGCCCTCCGGCGACGGGGGCGGAGCCCCGCCCTACTCCGCCGGCTCGACGGCGCGCGCGCCGCCATATTGCCAATAGGCCGCACAGGCCCCTTCTGAGCTCACCATCAGCGCACCGAGCGGCATTTCCGGCGTGCAGCCGCGCCCGAATTGCGGACAGTCCACCGGCTTCGTCCGCCCCGTCATCACCTGCCCGCAGGCGCAACCCTCGGCCTCTTCGACCTCGCGCCGCCCGGTGGCATAGCCAATGCCGAACTTCTCCTCGGCGTCATAGGCCTCGTATTGCGCACGGATGCGCAGCCCCGACTTGTCGATCTCGCCCAAGCCGCGCCATTCAAACGACGGTCGCGTCTCGTAGACATCGTCAATCGCGGCAAGGCTGACCGGATTGCCATGCTCGGGCACGACGCGGGCATATTGGTTCTCGACCTCGGCGCGGCCTTCGGCAATCTGACGCAGCACCATCAATACCGATTGCAGCAGATCGAGCGGTTCGAACCCGGCCACTGCAAGCGGCTTACCGTAATCCTGCGCGATGAAATCGTAGGGATGGATCCCGATCACCATCGAGACATGACCGGGCCCGATGAAGCCATCGAGGCACATATGCGGATCGTCCAAGAGCGCCTTGATCGGCTCGGGCACTTTGATGTGGTTGCAGAACACGCTGAAATTGCCTAAGCCTTCGCGCGCGGCCTGCTGGATCGCGAGCGCCGTGGAGGGGGTCGTGGTCTCGAACCCCAACCCGAAGAACACCACTTCGCGCTCCGGGTTACGGCGCGCCAGCTCCAGCGCGTCGAGCGGCGAATAGACCATGCGGATATCCGCGCCATCGGCCTTCGCCTGCAGAAGCGATTTCTTCGTGCCCGGCACGCGCATCGCATCGCCGAAAGTGGTGAAGATCACGCCCGGACGCTCGGCGATCTCGATGCATTCATCGACCCGCGCGCGCGGCAGGACGCAGACCGGGCAGCCGGGGCCGTGGATGAACTCGATGCCCTCATGGACCAGCTTGTCGAGCCCGTAGCGGAAGATCGAATGGGTATGCCCGCCGCAGACCTCCATGATGTGGACGGGCTTGTCCTTCGTCGCGCCGATCCGGTCGGCCACCTTGGCGATCTCGGCCAGCAGCACCTTGGCGGCTTTCGGATCGCGGAATTCGGATGCGAATTTCATCTGCCTCACTCCCCTGCCAGCGCGGCATCGCCCGCGGCCATCTGTTCCAGCGCCTCCTGCGCTTCGCCAAGATCGCGCAGCGCTTCCAGCGTCTTTTCGGCCTCGTCCTCGTCGATCAGGCTCATTGCGAAACCGACATGGATCAGCGCCCATTGCCCCACGAGCCCCTCCAGCGCGCCCTCGGCCACGCAGGCCACATTCACTTCGCGGCGCACGCCCGACACTTCGGCCATCGCCATCTGGCGCGTCTCATCGGTGATCGCCACGATCTGGCCCGGAATACCCAAACACATCAGTCACTCTCCTCCTCGGTGGCCACCGACGGGTCGGCGATGCCGTAACGATCCAGTTTCGCCCGCAGGCCCACGCGCGACAGGCCCAGCTCGGCCGCCGCACGGCTCTTGTTCCAGCGGTTGCGGGTAAGCGTCTCGCGCAGGATGCGCATCTCCATCAGCTCGATCCGGTCCTTGAGCGTGCCCTCGGCGGTCATCACGTCCTCGGCGGCGCGATCGGCGCCCTCATCCGATGGATCGGCCTGCAGGATGTGGCGCGAGATCAGCTCTGCGCCCAGCACGTTGTCCTGCGCGAAGATCAGCATCCGCGTGACCTCGTTGGTCAGTTCGCGCAGATTGCCCGGCCAGTCGTAATTCTCCAGAAATTCCAGCGCCGCCGCCTCGAACCCCATCACCGGCTTGCCGTGGCTCGTCGCGACCTCCGAAAGGATCGCCTGCGCCAGCATCGCCACGTCGCCCCGCCGCGCGCGCAGCGGCGGGATCGCGATCTCGCCAAGGCTCAACGCATAGTAAAGATCGGTGCGGAACCGCCCCTCGGCGACGCCTGCGCGCAGGTCGCCCGACGCGCCCGCGATCAGTCGCAGATTGGTCGAGACCGCCTCCTGCCCGCCCACCGGGGTCACGACCCCGTCGCGCAGCATCCGGTGTAGCGCAAGCTGCAATGCCGGGCACGCGCCCTCGATCCCGGCCAGATAGAGCGTGCCGCGATCGGCTTTCTGCGCCAGCCCGATCTTGGCCACGCCACCGGGCAGCACGCCGCGCTTGGCGCCGAACAGCTCGACCATCGCGAGATCTTCCGGCATGCCGGAAATATTCAATTCGTAGAACGGCTTCTCCGAGCGCAGGGAGCCGTAATGCATCGCGCGGGCCATCTGCGTCTTGCCCGTGCCCGGCTCGCCCGTCATGAGCACCGGCACGTCGAAGCTGGCATATTGTCGCGCGAGAGTGACCGCCGCGTTCATCGCGGAATTGGGCGCGCGCAGGATCGTCTCGAACCCCATCCCCCCGCGCAAGGACCGACGCCGCTTCTCGACCCGCGTCTCGGTGGTCGAGTTAAGGAACCGCATCTCCAGCGTCAGCCGCTCGTTCTCGCGCGACAGCTGGAACATCCGCGCGGAATTGCGAGCCACCGCCAGAAGCTGCTCGGGATGCCAGGGTTTGGCGATAAACTGGTGAATGCCCGCATCATTGATCGCGGCCACCATCGAAGCGCTGTCGGTATAGCCGGTGATGACGATGCGCACCGTTTCGGGCCAGCGCTCGCGCACCTCGGTGAGGAAATCGACCCCCGAGCGGCCGGGCATGCGCTGATCGCAGAAGATCACCTGCACCCATTCCTCTTCGAGCACCGCCATCGCCTCTTCAGCCCCCGGCGCGGTGAGAATCTCGAACTCGTCCTCGAGCGCCATTTTCATCGCCTGAAGCGAATGGGGCTCGTCATCGACGAGGAGGATGGCCGGGGTCGAGCCGGTCATGACGCGGCCTTCCGGTCGAGCCCGTGCTTGAGCCAATCGAGCCAAGCCTGCATCCCCTCGCCCGTGCGGGCCGAGACGCGCAGCACCTCGATCTCCGGATTCACGCGCTTGATATTGGCCTCGTAGAGGTCGAGATCGACATCGCAATAGGGGGCCAGATCGGTCTTGTTGAGAATCGCGAGACCGGCGGCGGCGAACATGTCCGGGTATTTCAGCGGCTTGTCCTCGCCCTCGGTGACCGAGAGGATCGCGACCTTCGCATCCTCGCCCAGATCGAAGGCGGCGGGGCAGACGAGGTTACCGACATTCTCGATGAACAGCAGCGACCCTTCGGGCAGCGCGAGCCGGTCCAGCGCGGTTTCCACCATGCGCCCGTCGAGGTGGCAGCCTTTGCCGGTGTTTACCTGAATGGCCTTCGCGCCTGTAGCGCGAATGCGGTCGGCGTCATTCGTCGTCTGCTGGTCGCCCTCGATGACGGCGAGCGGCGCATCGCCCAGCATCTCGATCGTGCGGCACAGAAGCGTGGTCTTGCCCGAACCGGGAGAGGAGACGAGGTTGGTTGCGAAGATACCCTTCTGCGCCAGTCGCGCCCGGTTCTTCCCGGCGAAATCGTTATTTTTCGACAGGATATCGGTCTCGATCTCGATCAGACGTTCCTGGCTCATGCCCGGCACTTCGGTGCCTGCCGCCCCAAGGCCGATATGGATATCGCCGTGGTCGTGGTGGTGGGCGTGATCGTGAGAATGATGACCCTGCGCGGGTGCAGGCGGCGCCGGGGCCGCTTGCGCGAGCACCGCCAGAGGCGCCGCTTTCGGCGCAGCCTGACCGCTCTTTTCCAGATGGGCGCGGAACTGATCTTCCACGCTATGTCCGCTGCATCCGCACACCGTGCACATCAGAGCACCTCCATATCCTTGATCCGCATCTCCTCGCCGCCCTGCGCGAGCAATTTGCCGCCGCCGCAGTTCGGGCAAGGGTCCAGTCGATGTTCGATTTCCACAGTCTCCGCGCAATCATAGCAGAGCGCCTTGCCGGGAATGTCGATAATCTGCAATTCCGCACCTTCCGCGGGCGAGCCGCGCATCACCACGTCGAAGGCGAATTCCAACGCGTGCTTTTCGACGCCTGCGAAGCGTCCGATTTCGAGCCGCAGCGTGGTCACGCGCGAAAAGCTGTTGGCCTTGGCCGCATTCTCGATCACGCCGCGGATGCCTTCGGCGATCGACATCTCATGCATCGGCGACCTCCCGCATCAGAACTGGCACGCAGGGATCGAGTATGTCCACAACCAAGCTTGCCAAAGACGCTTTCTCTGCGGGCAGGGTCTCCAAGCTGCGCTGCAACATCCCACCCGGCACGGTCAGATGGTCGATCGGCGTGATCCGCGTGAGCGCGCTCACACGACCGCCGCTCAGTCTGACCTGCAAGGTATAGGCGCCCCGCGCCGCCGCGACCGAAGCCACGCCCGGCGCGATCCGCCGCGCGGGTGGCGCATCGAAGCACAGCCGATCCAGATCGACCACGCGCCCCAGCGCCCGCCACAGCGGCCCGCGCCCGTAGCGCGCTTCAGCCTGACGCATCAGATCCGCGTCGCGCACCCGTCCAGCGGCGGAATTCTCCTGCGGCACCATCGACAAAGGCTGCGACAGGTCGGGCAGATCGGCCACCGCTTCGCCCGGCGCGAAGCGCTCCGCGATCGCGGCCAGAAGCGGACTGATCCCCGCACCGGAACTCAGCCAGTCCGCCAGCCGCGCGGGCCGCGCACCGCCCCAGATCCAGCGCTGCAGCGCCGCGCCGCCCTTCGACCAATCCGCGGGCAGCGGCATCGGGTCGTGTTCAATCAGCGCGGGCCAGCGCAGGCATAGCTTGGAGAGATGGTCGCGCAAAATCTCGCGCCGCGGGTCGCATCCGGCAGTCTCCAGCCCCGTCGCCAGCCGCACCGCGAGGCCCTGCGCCATGCCGCACAGGTTGAACAGGCGGGGCATCAGTTCCGCGACCTCTTCGGGGGTCTTGCCCAGCATCATCGCCTCAACCGGGCTCGGCACGGGCAGCGCAAGCACCGCCTTCAGCCGAGCGCCGTCGCGCGCGATGGTTATGCCGAGCGTCTGGGTCATTCCGCGTCATCCGCCTCGTCGCGCGGCGCATCCTCGGCCAGACCGGCCGAGATCAGCTTGCGCCGGGTCGGTTGCGCCATCTCCTCGACGCGCGCATCTTCCGCCGCCTGCGCAGCCTCGGCCTCCTCGACCGCGGCAAGTTCGGCCTCGCGACCGGCGCGGATTTCGGATTTGCGATCCGTCTCGGCGCGGTTCTCGTCCTTGAACAGCTCCATCATGATCGCGCGGGCGACATCGGTCGCCTGCATCTGCGTCTGGAAATCGCCCATCGGCGAGAAAAGCGAACACGCCTTGTAGCCGCCGCCCATCTCGCGGACGTTATGGATGAACTCATAGGTGCCGGACGGGAAGTCGATGTTTTCCTTGGCGCCGGGGACCAGCGTCGACCAGTCCTCGTCCTCGCGCGGCAACATGATCAGGTTCATGAACCACGGGCTGACAAGCACGCCGAGTCCGCGCCCCTCGTGCGAGACGAAGCCCACCGGCTCGACCGAGAGCGCCTTGTTCACCAAGGGCACGTCGCGCATTTTCGAATGCCAGACCTCACGGAAATCGGCCGTGAGCTTGGCCACCTGTTCCTCGATCCGGCGCGCCTCCAGCATCGCGGGCGCGCCCGGATCGGTCTGCACCATGAACTGCTCTTTCGGTGCGTCGCAATTGGGGCAATGCCAGTCCTCGGGCAGCATTGAGAACGGCGTGCCGGGCAGGACCTGACGGAAATCGTCGCCCTCCGCCGGATCGTAAGGCGTCCAGCAGATCTTGCATTCCATGATCGCCTGATCGGAAATCCGGTCATTGGCGCCCATGTAGCTTCCCTCGAACCCCGCGACGCTCATCGGATCGCCTCCAGCACTTCGACGATCCGCTCGGCGGAGTCGACGAGATCCTCTTTCGCGGCGATCGCCACCTCGGGCATCGTGGTCACTTCGAACGTGTCGAGGATCAGCGTGTCCATCGAGTTAAAGAACTGCACCCGCCAGACATGGGGCAGCCCGGTCGCGGTGACGCGGCAATTGCCGTAGCCACGCGACAGTATCGTCACCGCGCCTTCGCCCGTCGCCGCATCCAGCCAGACGAGGTCTTCCTCGGTATGGGGCAGCAGGGTCAGGTTCACCACATGCGGCTCGCCACCCATGAAACTGCCCGATTTATCCTCCAGTTCGGCCATCAGCGCCGGCGCATTCACAACGCCCGGACCGCGCGGATGGGTCTTGCCTTCGGCCTTGCGGAACGGCTCGAAGGCGCGGCTCAGCGCCGCCGAGGGGACCGGACCGACCTCGATCTTGTCGACGCCCGACCCTGCGATCATCCAGACGCCCGCGAAGACCGACTCCTGCACGGCGAGCGCCGGGATACCGCGGATCTTCATCGCGACCTCGCCCTGCCCCATCGTCTCTGCGATGAGCGCGCGGTTCTCCGCGTCGAGATGGCTCAGATCGAAGCTCGCCATGCCGCCTTGCGCCGCCGCCCCGCAGGCCTTCGCCACATCGGCCAGCGTCTTGAGCGCTGGCGTCACGCTGGAAGGGTCGTCGATGTCAGGCATATGCGCCGAATAGGTGCGCATACCCGAAGGGAGCTGCATGTATTCGAGTTGCGCATCCTCGTCTTCGGGTTGCGAGCCGGGACCGAAGCCCATGGGCGGAAGGTGGAAATTGGAAACCATCGTCTCAGCCTTTCGCGGTCAGGATATGAGAGGTGCGGGCGACGTAATCGTCCCAGTCGCGGATCTTCTCGATCGCGCCGAGATACTCGCCCTCGCGGTAGAACAGGAAACCGGGGGCTTTCAGCGCGCGGGTCTGCTGGCGCAGCTCGGTCTCGATCGCATCGCCCACCACCGCGCAGTCGAACGCGTGCTGGAAGGCCATGCGGATTTCCGGCAGCACCACGGCGGCGTCGGGGGTCTCGAGGTTGCGCTTGGCGTCGCCCGGAATGAACAGGCAATGCGCCCCGGGACGCGCGGTGAACTCGGCCACATCGGACATGTTCGCCAGAAGCGGATAGCCCATCTCGTCGATCAGGCGGGTTACCAGCGGGTGCATCGCGCCCGAGGGCTGGGCAGTATCGGGCATTGCGAAATCGTGCATGTGTCTCTCCTCAGGCAGTCGTTTTGCCGGCATCGCGCGCGGCTTGCAGATGGGGCGGCAGTTGCGGCTCGCGGGCGTCGAGATCGGCGAAAGCATCGCCCAGATCGCCGCCCTGCATCAGGGCCCGCAGCCCGCCAAGCGCGGCCGCGATCTTGGTCGCCTCGTCCTCGGTGATCACCTCGCGAGAAGCCCCGAGAAAGGCCAAAAGCCAGTCGCCGGGCTTGGCGTCGGGCGTCAGCGACAAATCGATGATGCCGGGCTGCCCCTCTTCGAGAACCTCGCCGCGGATGCCATCGACCGCCACCAGTTGAACCGGGATTCCGACGCACATCAGGCACGGACCTTCTCGGCGCCGGGGAAGAAGCGGTGATCGCCCATCCGGCAGGCCTCGCCCTCGGTCGGGCGGCCCCCTTCGTACGCGCCACGACGGATCGAGGCATCGGCAAGGTCATCGGCCTGCGTCACGCCTGCCGCGACCGAAATACCCCAGCGCGCCAGTTCGGCTTCGCATTCGCGGATCGCGGGCTCGATCTGGGCGGCGACCGCAGGGCGCAGACCGCCACCGTAATCCTCCAGCTCGACCGGCTGGCAGCCGATCAGCGTCAGCTTCGCCGGGCAACGGTTCATCAGCTGTGCGGTGGCGATCACGTCCTGAAAGCCGGTCTGGTGCAGGCTCATTTTCTTAGCGCCCATGAAGGCGGGCACGTCGTCGTCGCGCAGCACCCGCATCTCACCCGGCTCCAGCCCGAAATCGATCGCATCGAAGACGATCAGCGCATCGGCCTCTTCAAGAAACGGCAGCAGATACAGGCCCTGCGTGCCGCCATCCAGGAGCTTGACGTTGTCCGGCACGGCGCGGGTCTCGGCCATCACCTCGACGCAGCGCACGCCGAAGCCCTCATCCGCCCAAAGAACGTTCCCGATACCCAGAACGAGCACCCGGTCCGGCGCAAAATCCGACATGATTTCCTCCCTCTCCCCGAGGCGGCAAGCGCGTTGCCATCCTCGCCTCGAATCGACAATAGGCTTTGCAGAGGGGCGGGTTTCACGGAAATCGCGCGGAACTGCGACAATCTGTCTAGCCATTGTTTTTACGAAATTTTCTTTGGAACTACGCCACTATCAAAGCCACCAATGTGGAAACTATATTTCCACCTAAGCGAATTTTTCGCAATGCAATCTTCCACCGGCAGCGCAACGCTGGAAACAGCTCGAATCCGCGCCAGAATGCAGAACGGGCGCGGATTGCCCCGCGCCCGTTCGCCCTACCACCGCACGAACCGTTACTCGATACGATCGTCCTTAAACGTCCGGTGGCCGGAGATCATCGTGGAAACCATCGACTGACGGCTCATGATGTCCTCGCGGATCGCCGCGTAGATGTGCACGATCATGAAGATCACGATGGCCCACATTCCCAAATGGTGCAGCGTGTGCAGCCTCTGTGAGTTCTGCACGAGGCCAAGCACCCAGCCCATCAGCGTATCGGGCAAAGAGCCCTGCCCCGCGCCTTCCGCGTAGAGCGCCCAGCCGGTGATCAGCATGAAGGTGATCCCGAGCGTCATGAAGAAGAACATCGCAAGCTGTGCCAACGGGTTGTGGCCGACGTATTTCTTCGGCGTCTTTTCGAGGAACGCATACCAGCGCAGCTCGTGCCCCAGCTCTTTCCACCAGCGCTTGCGCCAGACCGGCACGTAGAACAGCTGGCGGGCGTGGTGATTGCCCACGAAGGCCCAGTAGATGCGCCCAAAGAAGATCACCGTCAGGACCTGCGCCGCCGCGAAATGGCCGAAGCGGATATAGCCCATGACGAATTGCTCGGTCGCTTCGCCGATCTGCAGCGACGGCAGGGGCGCGCCGATCAGGAAACCGGTCACGATCAGCACCGTGATCATCAGCGCGTTGAGCCAGTGCCAGAGGCGCACGGGCGCCTCGTAGACATAGACGGAAGTCCGGCGGCGGATCGAGTCGAGATCTTCCTCGGTCGCGTCGCCGGTCAGGCGGGAGGCCTCGAAGGCCCCTGTCGCCTTGGGGTTTGGCGTGTGGATCGTGTCCTCCATCGCCCTTACTCCTTGCGGACGCGCTTGACGGCGCGGGCGATCTCGACGGCCACATAGGCCAGGGCGATCGCGCCGGCCGCCATCGCGACATGGGCGATGGTGTGCCCTTCCGCGCCGGGGGCCACAGCGTGGCCCGGATGGGCCAGCGCAGGACCTGCGATCATGCTGAAAGCAAATGCGAGTTTCTTCATGATTTCCTCCTCCCTCAGCGCACCTTGACGGTGGTGAGCTCTTCGCCGTCGGGCGACATCACATGGGTCGAACAGGCAAGGCACGGATCGAAGCTGTGCAGGGTGCGCAGGATTTCGACCGGCTCTTCGGGACGCTCCACCTTGGTGTTCATCAGCGACGCCTCGAAGGCACCGATATTGCCCTGCGTGTCACGGGGCGAACCGTTCCAGGTGGTGGGCACGACGCATTGGTAGTTCTCGATGCGCCCGTCCTTGATCTTGACCCAATGCCCCAGCGCGCCGCGCGGAGCCTCGGTCATGCCGACGCCCTTGGCCTCTTTCGGCCAGCTCGACGGATCCCACTTCTCGACATTGGCGGTGCTTTCGTCGCCATTCTTGATGTTGGTCATCATCTTGTCGAAGAAGTGCCGCTGCAGACGCGAGCAATACTCGGATTCCAGCGCCCGCGCCGCGGTCCGGCCCAGCGTCGAGAAGACCGCGTTGAACGGCAGGTCCATCTTGCGCAGCAGACCGTCTACCTGGTTCTTGATGTCTTCGTGACCCTTGGCGTAGCCCACGACGTAACGCGCGAGCGGACCGACCTCCATCGCGTGCCCCTTCCAGCGCGGGGCTTTGATCCAGCTGTATTTCGCAGCCTCGTCAAGCTCAATGATATTGGTCCGCGTGCCTTTGGCGTTCGGCCCGAGCTCGTATTGCGGCTCGGTCACGCCATCCCACGGGTGCAGGCCCTTGCCGGGCTCGCCATAGGTGTACCAGGAGTGATCGACGAATTCCTGCACCTGCTCGGGGTCGCGCGGATCGACGTCATGCACCTCGTTGAGGTTGCCGTTGATGATCGCGCCACGCGGCAGGTGAAGCTGCTCGGGCGAAAAGTCGTTCGGGTTCTCGGGAATGTCGCCATAGGCAAGGCAGGCCTGCGACGACAGACCGCCGCCATAGAGCCAGTTCTTGTAGAAGCCGCCGATCGCGATCACGTCGGGGATATAGACGTTTTCGTTGAACTCCTGACACTTGTCGATGATCGAGGAGACGAGGTTCAGCCGCTCCATATTGATCGCACCGACCGAGCCGACGCCGTCGATATTGATCGGGCACGGCACGCCGCCCACCAGCCAGTTCGGGTGCGGGTTCTTGCCACCGAAGATGGTGTGAACCTTCACGATCTCCTTCTGAAGATCGAGCGCCTCCAGATAGTGCGTCGTTGCCATCAGGTCCGCTTCCGGCGGAAGCAGATAAGCCGGGTTGTCCCAATAGCCGTTTTTGAACAGCCCGAGCTGTCCGCTTTCGACGAATTTCTTGAGACGGTTCTGCACGTCCCGGAAATAGCCTGGGGAGGAGAGCGGATGGCTCGGGCTGACCTTCTGCTGCAGCTCCGAAGTCGCCTTCGGGTCTGCGCGCAGGGCGTTGACCGGATTGACCCAATCGAGCGCGTGCAGGTGATAGAAATGCACGATGTGGTCATGGATCTGCAGCGCGAGCTGCATCATGTTCCGGATCGAATTCGCATTGTCGGGGATCTGGATCCCCAGCGCATCTTCCACCGCGCGGACCGAGGTCAGCGCATGGGTGCCGGTGCAGACGCCGCAGATCCGCTCGGTGAAGGCCCAGGCGTCGCGCGGATCGCGGCCCTTCAGGATCACTTCCAGCCCGCGCCACATCGTGCCGGTCGAGACCGCGTTGGTGATCATGTTGTTTTCGTCCACATTCACTTCGCAGCGCATGTGACCCTCGATCCGGGTCACCGGGTCGACAACGACCCGCTTGCCCGAATTGTCCATCGTGTAGCCGTTCGGCGTGTTGAGAACCGACATGGATTACGCCTCCTCGTTCTTCTTCTGGGCGCGTTTGAGCGCGGAGACGGCAGCGTGAACTGCCACCGCACCGCCGACGACGGCCGCCGTGGTGCCGCCGACCACATCGGCATTCGCTTCGATCCCGAATTGCTTGATGTTGGTGAGCCGGTCGTAGAAGGAGCCCTGATCCCAGAACCCGTCCTCGGAACAGCCGATACAGCCGTGACCCGACTGGATCGGGAAGCTGACACCCTCGTTCCAGCGCACGGTCGAGCACGCGTTGTAGGTGGTCGGCCCTTTGCAGCCCATCTTGTAGAGGCAATAGCCCTTGCGCGCGTTCTCGTCGTCCCACGTCTCGACGAACTGACCGGCGTCGAAATGCGGACGGCGGTAGCACTTGTCGTGGATACGCTGCGAATAGAACATCTGCGGGCGGCCCTGACGGTCCAGCTCGGGCATCCGGTCGAAGGTCAGCATGTAGGTGATCACGCCGGTCATCACCTCGGCGATGGGCGGGCAGCCCGGCACCTTGATGATCGGCTTGTCGGTGATGACCTTGTGCACCGGGGTGGCGCGCGTCGGGTTCGGGGCGGCAGCCTGCACGCAGCCATAGGAGGCGCAGGCACCCCAGGAGATAATGGCTTTCGCGTGCTCGGCAGCGTGGCGGAGTTGGTCCACGAAGGGCTTGCCGCCCACGATGCAGTACATCCCGTCTTCGTTGAGCGGCGGATTGCCCTCCACGGCGAGGATGTAATTCCCTTTATACTTGTCGATCGTGTCCTGCAGCGCGGCTTCCGCCTGCGCGCCCGCCGCCGCCATCAGCGTGTCGTCATAGTCGAGCGAGATCATCGAGAGCACGACATCCTTGGCCAGCGGGTGGGCCGAGCGGATGAAGCTTTCCGAACAACAGGTACATTCGAGCCCGTGCACCCAGATCACCGGGGTGCGCGGCTTGGTTTCCATCGCATGGGCGATCTTGGGCACATAGGCCGGGCCGAGACCCAGCGCCGCCGCCGTCAGCGAGCAATATTTCATGAAGCTGCGGCGGGTAATCCCCTGCCGACGCATCACGTCGTAAAAGGTTTCGATCGCAGGCAAAGTGTCCCTCCCTCTGTGATCCCGATGACCGGATTCTCCCTCCTCCCGAGGGGAATACGCATATGTGATCTCAGGATTGGCAGGTCGGGTCCGCGAACAGAACGAAATAATGACAGGATGTCGCAGGCGCGAATTCCTGTTTGTTTCCGATATGTTGCCAGTCAAAACCCCGGTGCGGCGCGGGGCTGCACTGGTACGTCAGTGACCAGCTTTCCGGGATTCCGGTCAGTCTCTTTCCGACTGCGCCGCAGCAATCACCGCCTGCCCCAGCGCCAGCGAGCCGTCATTCGCCGGCAGCGTGCGATGGCTCAGCACCGGCAGGTCGCCCAGCGCGGCGCAGGTGAGCCGATGCAACAGCGCGTTCTGATACACGCCACCGGTGAGCGCCGCGGCTTTCGCGTCTCCGCTTTCGATCAGCGACCGCACCCGGCGGGCAAAGCCCTGCGCCAGCGCCGCATGGAACCGAAGCGCGATGGCCTCGGGCGCAACCCCGGCCTCCAGATCGGCGGCGAGCGCCTGAAAAAACGGTCCGGTCTCGAGCGCGTCGCCCGCATCCGAGAACGCATAGGCCCCGGCCTCCGCTGACTCACCGTTGGCCAACGCGTGCGCCGCCAACGCTTCGAGCCGCATCGCGGCCTCGCCCTCAAAGCTCTGCCGCATCGGGCAAATCCCGAGGCAGGCCGCCACCGCATCGAAGAGCCGCCCCGCCGACGAGGACAGCGGTGCGTTGATCCCCTTCGCCGCCGCCTGACGCGCCAGATCGCGCGGCGCCTCCGGGAACAGCATGTCGGCCAGCCCCTCCAGCCCCGCCGCATCGAGCCGCACCAGCGCATTGCGCCACGGCTCTGCCTGCGCCCGGTCGCCACCGATCAGCGGCGCGGGCTCCAGCCAGCCGCGCCGCGCGAACCCAAGGTAATCGCCCAGCAACAGTTCGCCGCCCCAGACCGTGCCATCGGGCCCCAAGCCGAGCCCGTCGAGCACGATCCCCGCGACCTTGCCGCCCTCCAGAGGCCAGCCATTCTCAGCCATGCAGGCCGCGAGATGCGCATGGTGATGCTGCACCTCGACTAGCTGCAACCCGTCGCGCGCGGCCCGTTCGGCCCCGTGGCGCGAAGCCCGAAAATCGGGGTGCAGATCGACCGCCACGACTTCGGGGCGATGATCGAACAGCGCCGCATAATCCGCATCGGCCTGCTCGAACGCCTCCCATGTCAGCGCCTCGTCCAGCTCGCCCAGATGATGGCCCAGCAGCGCCTGCCCGTTCTTGATCAGGCAGATCGCCGCCTTCATCTGCCCGCCATAGCCCACAACCTGCGGCGCGCCCTCGAACCCTTCGGGTAGGGGCACGGTGCCCGGCACCTGCCCCCTCGCGCGGCGCAGCACCATCGGCGGATCGGCCCGCACGACGCTGTCATCGAGCCGCCGCGCAATGTCGCGGTCATGCATCAGGAAAGCATCGACGAAGCCAGCCAGCTTCTCGCGCGCCTCACCGTTGCCGATCACCTGCGGCTCGCCCGAGAGATTGCCCGAGGTCATCACCAAGGGGCGCCCCTCTTCCCCCCGCGCCCATTCGCGCAACAGCAGATGATGCAGCGGCGTATAGGGCAGCATCCAGCCGAGGCTGTCCTGCCCGGGCGCCACTGCCTCCGGCAAAGCCTCCCCCGCCTTTTGCAGCAACACGATCGGCGCCGCAGGATCGCGCAGCAATTCTTCCTCGGCTTCCGAAACCCGGGCATAGCGGCGGATCGTCTCGATCTCGCCCATCAGCGCGAAGGGCTTTGCAGGCCTGCGCTTGCGCTCGCGCAACAGCGCCACGGCCTCGGCATTGGTCGCATCGCAGGCGAGATGAAACCCGCCCAAGCCTTTCACTGCGACGATGCCCCCGCCCTGCAAAACCGCTCCGACCTCTTCGGCAGGACGCTCCTCCCCGCCCATCTCCAGCCACACCCGCGGCCCGCAATCGGGACAGGCGATCGGCTGCGCGTGGAAACGTCGATCCGCCGGGTTCTCATATTCCGCGCGGCAGGCGGAGCACATCTCGAAGGGCGCCATCGTCGTCTGCGCCCGGTCATAGGGCAGCGCGTGCAGGATCGCGAAACGCGGCCCACAATGGGTGCAGTTGGTGAAGGCGTAGTGCCGCCTGCGCCGGTCGCCCCGGATTTCCGCGAGACAATCCGGGCAGGTCGCCGCATCCGGCGTCACCCGCGTCTCGGCCCCCGCCCCCTGCGAGGCAACGATATCAAAACTCTCAGGCGCGGTGTCGAACACAAACTCCGACACCTCCACCGTATCGACCCGCGCAAGCGGCGGCGCCTCCGCCGAGATCGCCTCGGCCAAACCGTCCAGCGCCCCCGCCACCCGGATCAGCACGCCCTCGGGATCGTTGAGCACATGGCCCGAAAGCCCGCGCTCCTGCGCAAGCCGCCAGATGAAGGGGCGGAACCCCACCCCCTGCACCTGCCCGCGCACCCTGATCTCGAAACCCTGCATCTTCCTCTTGGCTCAAATATCCCGGGGGTTTGGGGGCAGAGCCCCCATTTTCATCAACGTTTCTCGCCCTCCGGCGACGGCAGGGGCGGAGCCCTCAACTTACTCAATGCACCGTGCAGACCATGCAGGGATCGAAACTGCGCACGATATGCTGCACCGAGACCGGGGTGGTCTCGCCCGCCGCGACCGGCGCACCGACCAGTGCGGCCTCCAGCGGGCCCGGCACACCCTCCGCGTCGCGCGGGCTGAAATTCCACGTCGTGGGCGCGATGATCTGATAGGAAGCGATGCGCCCGTCCTCGATCCGCAACCAATGGCCCAGCGCGCCGCGCGCGGCCTCCACCAGCCCCGCGCCCTGCCCTGCCTCGGGCAGATCGCCCTTCAGCATGAACGCAGCAGCCGGATCGATCCCTTTCGCAAGCCCCTCCATGAAGGCTTGCGTCCGCGCCAGCTCCAACAGCCGCCCCGCGACCCGCGCCAGAACGCCGCCACCCGCCAGCGCACGTGCCAGCGGGTGCCCGTCCACGACCTGCCGCGCGAGCGCGCCGGTCTCCACCGTCTGACCGTTCAGCCGCGGCGCCTTGCACCAGCTGTAGGCGGCGTCGCGCATCGCCTCATCGGGCCGTGTCTCGCCCTGCCAGGGATGAGCCTGCGCCCCCAGCATCCACGCATGGCTGAGGTCTTCGGTGATCGCGCCGAAATCGACCGTGACCAAGGCCCCGTCCCACAGCCCGCGCCCAAAGCCATAGCCCTCGGCCAGCGGATAGGCTCCGAAGCTCATATACCGGCCCGAGCCGCGCCCGAGCCGGTCCAGATCCAGATCGGCCGCGATGCGCAGGAACAGCCCCGCATCGCCGGTCTCCCACGCCATCAGCTGATCGACGGTCTCATTCGCACAGAAGGCCTCGAGCGACCCGCCGAAAACCACCTCCTCCAGATAGCGCCGGAAAGCGCGCAACGTCGTCTCGATGCGCACCTTGTCGCGCGGTCCCGGCGCGCGCGTCACGCCGCCGGGCTGGATTGCGAGCGTATGGGGCCATTTGCCCGCCATTAGCCCGAGGATATGCATCAGCTCGGCGCGTGCCGCGACCGCCGCGCGCTGCGCGCCGCCCTCGGCGGGGGTGAAGCGCGACACCGCCCGGTCAAACCACGGTTTACCTGCGTAAACGGGGCGGATGAAATCGGGCATGAAGAACAGGTTGAAGTGGAACAGGTGGTCCGAGACATTCTCGACCGCATGGATCAGCGCCGCCATACCCGCGCCCTGTGGCGTGGGCTCCAGCCCCATGGCCGCGCCCAGCGCGCGCGCCGCCGCCGCGGACTGGCTGATCGAGCAGATGCCGCAGATCCGCGGCGTGATCGTCAGCGCATCGCGCGGGTCCTTGCCTTCCAGCATCCGCTCGAACCCGCGATAGAGCGGCGAGTTCACGCGGGCCTCGGCCACCGCCCCATCGGCGAGATCGAGATGCACTTCCAGATCGCCCTCGACCCGGTTGAAAGGGCCCACGACGAGGCGCGGCGTCTCTGTCATCTGCGTCCTTTCGGCTTGCGGATCGTCGGCGTCACCTCGACCCGGTCAGCAACCGCGTTCTTCGCGATCCGCTCGGGCGTCGCCGCCTTCGACAGCGAGGCGAGCGCCATAAACCATGCCTTTGGCATATCGGTCGGAAGGCCCACCGGGATGCCCGCGATCTTCGGCGTCTCGGTGAAGGCATGGCGTGGTTCCTCGAATTCGGGCGCGGTGCAGTTGATGCAGGGATAGCCCCCCGAGGTGCACGACCCGTCGCCGTTCCAAGGCCGGATATTGCAGTCCCCCACGGCCTGCGTGCCGATGCAGCCCAAGTTCTCCATCATGCAGCCGATATCGGACAGCTCGACCGCCGAGGCCTTGTATTCGTAGAACTCGTTTTTCGAGCAGCCGTGATGGACGAGATGCTTGGCGTAGAACAAAGGCCGCCCGAAAGCGTCGAGATCTTCCGCCCCCAGCGCGCCTTCATTGAGCAG
This sequence comes from Thioclava atlantica, assembly GCF_000737065.1. Lineage (GTDB taxonomy): Bacteria > Pseudomonadota > Alphaproteobacteria > Rhodobacterales > Rhodobacteraceae > Thioclava > Thioclava atlantica. The sequence continues at coordinate 224,463 of NZ_AQRC01000005.1, forward strand.
CAAAAGCGTCTCGGTCACCCAGTCGGGATGGGTCGGGCAGCCCGCCACGTTGATCACCGGAAGGCCAGAGCCCGAGCGAAACTCCGCCGGCAGCGCCCCTCCCGGCAGCGCCCCGTCATATTGCACGCCGACCGCATCGGAGGGGTTGCCGCCCGCCGAGGTCACGCCGCCATAGGTCGCGCAGGTGCCCACCGCGACAACATGCCGGGCTTTCGGCGCGAGGCTCACCACCCAGTCGAGCATCGAGCGCCCGGTGCCGGACACCATCTGGAACTTGCCCGTCCCGCGCGGCCCACGCGCGATCGAGCCCTCGACGGCCAGCACGTCCAGCGCGATCTCGCCGCTCTCGATCGCCTCGAAAATCGCGCGCACCTCCGCGCCGGTCTCGAGGCTCACGGTCGGGTGCCAGAGGAACTCGATCCCCGCGCCGCCCAGCGTGTCGAAGACATTCGGGGATTCCGCGCAAAGGAGCGACATGGTGCAGCCGCCGCAGCCTGCCGCTTGCAGCCAGAGAACCTTCATTCCGCCCCCTCACCCAGTTCCAGATCGAAGGAGAAACAGGCCCCGCCCAGCGCCGACCCTTTCGGGCAGAGCCGCAGACGCCCGCCATGTTCCTCGATGATCTTATGGCTAATCGCGAGGCCCAGCCCCGTGCCCGCGCCCACCGCCTTGGTGGTGAAGAACGGATCAAAGATCGCCTGCGTCAGCTCCTCGGTCACGCCGGGACCATTGTCGCCAACCGACAGCGTCCCGCGCCCCTCCATCACGCGCGCGTCGACCTCGATCCGGCCGGTGCCCTCTTCGAGCCCCGAAAGCGCGTCGATTGCATTTTGCACGAGGTTCATCACGACCTGCTGGATATGCCCCTGCCGACCGCGCACCTGCAGCGTCTCTGCGCCGGTGAAGGCGATCTCGACCCCGGCCTTGGAGCCGCGTTGCACCCAGTTCGCCGCCACCCGCGCGGTCTCGACCAGATCGAAGACGACCATCTCGCCCGAGCCCTCGGCACTCAGCCGCCGCAGATCCTCGACGATGTCGCGCACCCGTTCTGCCCCGTCGCGCGCGCCCTCGATGGCCGAACGCAGGTTGCGGATTTCACGGTCGAGCTTCAGCTCCTCGCGCAGGGCGATCAGTGCCTCGCGATCCGCTCCGGCCTGCACTTTCTCGAAATAGGCCTCGAACTTGCCCGCATAGCGCTCCAACGCATGGGTATTTGCGTAGACGAAAGAAATCGGGTTGTTCAGCTCATGCGCGACCCCAGCAAGAAGACGGCCCAGCGAGGCCAATTTCTCGTTGCGCACCAGTTGCGCCTGCGTCGATTTTAGCTCTTCATGGCTGCGCTCCAGCTCGGAGTATGCCTGGCGCAATTCGCCCAAGGGCCGCCCGGTCAGCACATAGCCCGCGACCCGGGAACGTTCATCCATACGAGGGCTGATCGACAACTCCAGCGGCGCAGGGCCTTCCGGCCCGCCGAGCGCGGCCTCGATGGTGACGGGGTTGCGGGTATTGGCGGCTTCGGCCAGCCCCCGATCGAGCACCTCGGCGCTGCGCGCGTCAAACATGCTCGCAAGTTTGCGACCGTGCCACGCGCCGGGCGGCTCGCCCGTCAGGCTGGCGACCGAGGCCGAAGTTTCCAGCACCTCGCCCGAACGCGAAATCACGATCAACGCATCCGAGACCGAGGCGAGGATCGACCCGAGGAAAGAGCGCAGATCCTCCAGCTCGTGGTTCTGCTGCTCCAGCCGTTCCTGATAGTCGACAAGATCGGCATAGGTTCGGTCCACCGCCGAAAGTACGTCGAACCAAACATCCTCACCATCGCCGCCCTGCGCCGCGGCGGGCGCGTGGCGCAGCAACCCGGCAAGCGTCGGGTCGAGCGGCGGCTGGTTTTCAGGGGCGGATTCGCGTGACATGAAACTCCCGGCGAGCGGCGTCGAGCCTATTCCCTTTCCCTATCGCTAGAACATTCGCGCGCGCAGGTCCATCTTGTAGCGTGCGGCGGCTGTCACCGCATCGCAAGAGATCACCGCCAGAATTCACTCTTGGCGCGGAAGCCTAGTTCGGGCGGGCAGGCGTTTGAGGCCAACAAATTCACGACCAGCGACAAGGCTTTTCTTGAAACCAACATCACATTCCACCTCGAAGTAGCGAAGATCCCGGGAAAGTTTTCGTCGACAGCCCCCATACTAACGTCCAAAACTGGCTTTAGGAGCATCGCCTTGTGGCGATCCATCGCGTCGGCGCCCGCGACGCCCGCGGCCGCTCCGCGCCCAGATTGACTCGTGCTGCGAAGCGATCGAATGGCGGCTTTCTAAATCTGTATGATGCTTGCTCGACGTCAGCACCGGCGTATCTCTCAATTTTGGAAATATTCTTCTACGGAAAGCACCGGATTTTTAGACGTTAATCCCTCAGAATCTAGATCTTCAATGAAGAACCGAGAAGGAGCAGGCTGCGGGATCTTTGGGACCATGACTTCGGGATCGCGGAGCTGGTGCTGATCGACACGCCACGCGGTTCGCCGCAGAGAGGATTCCAACTCGTCGCGGCCTATCTGAAGCGCGGCCATTAGGGCGGCTGGCGGATCTCGCGCCGGGCGCTCTTCACGGGAGCCGGCACTGTCCACTTCAGCCGGTCGATACCATTCGCGAAAGCCACTGGGCGAATTCGTAGTTCGGGCGTTCGAGATGCGAGAGGGGCCCGGGCTTGGCAAAGCGGCTTTGCATACCTTTCCAGACTTTTTCGGTGCAGCCCTTGTCTTCCGCGTTCACCTCGTCGAGCAGTTTCTTGAGAGCGGCGAGATGGGCCTCCGCGTCCGGATCTGCGAGGAAATCGGGCGAGAGGCCGCCGCCATAAAGAATCTTCACGTGATCGGGCCCGTCAGGACGCAGAGAAAGATACCAGAAATAGCCCGCGGTGAGCGTGATCATCAGCGACGGGTAAATCGCCAGCAGCCACGTGCGGCGGCGGTCGTCACCTTCCAGGACGGTGTTGGACGGATGCGCCAGTGCCAGCGGCACGGAATCGGCTTTGAGGATGTGGTGAAAGTTGAAATTCTCGAAACCTTCAGGGCAGACCATGTCCTTGAGCCTGCTCGCGCCACCGATCGTACCCGCGTGGCAGACCGGCAGGTGGTAGCTCTCCATGAAGTTCTCGGCGAGAATCTTCCAGTTGGTGTTCCAGCGATGCTCCTCGCGGAACGTCTCGCGATAGCTCGCCATGTCAAGGTAGCCGACAAGATCGTCCACCTCGGAATAGATCTCCGAGGGCTCCGCCAGATCAGGATCGAGGGTCAGCATGATCCAGCCCTTCCAATCGACGCAGCGGACCGAGGGCAAGCCCGAACTTTCCTTGCAGAAAGAGCCGTTCATCTCCATTGCCGGCGCGCCGCGGAGCGATCCGTCGAGCGAATAAGTCCAGGCGTGGTAAGGACAGGTGATGACTCGCACGGTGCCACGCCCATCCAGCAGCGTCGACATTCGGTGGCGGCAGACGTTCGACATCGCTCGCAGTGCGCCCTTGGCGTCGCGTAGCACGATGATCGGCTCGCCGGCAACCTCGGTCGTCAAGTAGGCGCCCGGTCCGTCGAGCGAGTCAGCGCGACCGACGCAGACCCAGCTCTTCGCGAAGATCCGCTCCTCTTCGACGGCGAGAAACTCCTTTGAGGTGTAGACGGAGCTCGGCATAGCAAAGGCGTGCTCGAACGGGACCGCCACATTGGCGGCGAGTTCGGCAACAGGATCGATCCGAGGGATGGTGACGGGAGTGTTCTCGTTCATCGAAGGCTCCATATCTGGCCCGGAGATGTTCATTCCGGGCCTCTCCTGAATGCCGCCGCCCCTGCTTCGTTGAAAGAAATTTTTCTATTAGTCTGGCTTAGGCTAGGGCTAAACGAAGCGACCGGAGGTCAAACTGTGCGACGAGCGGATTCCACGCGCGCCGCACCGCCTCCACGTCCCGCAAGAGGCCTGCAGAACCACCTTCAATAGGACAGATAAGCGCGCAAAATTCGTATGCAGCTCTCGAGTTCGGAGATCGCAATCGATTCGTCGGGTTGGTGACCGTCGCCCATGTCGCCTGGCCCCCAGACGATCGTGGCAAGGCCGAGTTTTGCGAAAAATCCCGCTTCCGTGCCGAATGCGACGGTGCCGGCGTCCGGCTGCGCAAGGCTAGACGCAAAAGCGCGGATTGCCGGGTGCTCTGCGTTGCTGCAAAGGCCCGGGTAGCTACCTGTCTGCGTGATCGTCACATTGCGGGGCACATCGAGACCCGCCATGATCGCCTCGGGCGTCTCGGCCGTGAGGTGGCGGATCTCAAACAGAAGCTCAGCGCGGTCCGGAACGATGTTCAACGCGGTGCCGCCACGCAAGACCCCGGCATGGATTGTCGAGAAGGGAGGGTCATAACGCCCGTCCCGCGCGCCCTCCTTCACGAGTGTGGACTGCCGCTCCCGGATGGCCTGCACGAGCTCGGCAGCCGGGTGAAGCGCGTTCCGAAACTGCGGCGCCATCGCCGAGTGCCCAGCCTCGCCAGTCGCGACAGCCCGGTAGCTTGCCTTGCCCTTGTGTCCGGTCACGATCTTCAGCGAAGTCGGCTCTCCAACAAGACAGAGGTCTGGCCGTCCCAGCGTAGGGATTACCGTATCGATCATCTCGGCTATGCCGCGGCAACCGATCTCCTCATCCCAGCTGAGCGCGAGGCTCAGAGGCATGCTCTGGGCGCCGACCTTCAGTGATTGCGCGACGGCCAGAACGCAGGCAAGAAAGCCTTTCATGTCGGTCGTGCCGCGCCCAAAATATCGGCCATCGCGCTCGAAGAGGCCAAAGGCATCTCGCGACCACGTCTGCCCTGCGACCGGTACGACATCGGAGTGTGCAGAGCAGAGCAGGCCGCCGTCTCCTTCCCCGCGCTTTGCAAGTAGACCCGCCTTCAGGCCATCGGCGGACACGAGCCGCCATGTCGCGAAACCGTGCAACTGCAGGAAGTCTTCGACCCAATCGACTAATGCGCCGTTGGGCCCATCCGTGACCGTTGGAAAACCGACGAGCGCTGCGAGGATGTCTTTGGTGGAGAGTTCCATGGTCTACCTCGTTGCAGCCGCGAAACTGAATTCGCTCGCATCGCTCAAATTTTCACGGACATGCTCGACGAAAGCGGCGACCGTGCGGGAGGTTTCCGCTCCCCGGCTCGTCAGAATGCCCATCTTGAGCAACCGAGGTCCACCCGAGATCGGCACGAAACGCAGCGTGCCACCGTCAGGAGCTTGGTCCGTGATCGGCCGGATATTGGCGATGGAATAACCGAAGTTATTCGCCACCAGTGAGCGCATCACCGCGATATCACGCGTCCGCTCCACTACGCGCGGGCGCTGTCCCGTGGCAGCGAAGAGCGAAAGGAAATAGTCGGTGCTGACCGGTAGATCGAGTAGGATCATCGGCAGGTCGACAAGCTCCGAGGGTGCCACCTCGCGCAACCCGGCCAGAGGATGATCCTGCGCGAAATGGGCAACGGGCGGCAGGTCGATCAATGGCCGGAAATCGAGATCGGGGGGAATGTCGAGATCGTAGGTTATCGCCACATCCAACCTGGCATCCCGCAGCTGCTCAAAAATCTCAGATTGATCGCGTTCGAACTGGTGGAAGACGACCTCGGGATAGGTGTCGATGAAACTGCGGCGCAGTTTCGGTAGCACGATCTGCGCGAAGGTGATCAGACAGCCCACATGCAGGTCGCCTCGCACTGTGCCGGCCAAGTCGCTCGCCAGATCGCCGAGCGCCTCCGCCCGTGCGACGGCCTCCCGCGCCCCCTCTAAGAACCGACGCCCCACTTGCGATACGGTCAGGCCATGGGCATGACGCCGATTGAAGAGCGTCAAGCCGACCTCTGCCTCGAGCTGGCCAATGGCAGCGGAAATCGTGGGCGAAGAGACGTTCAGCTTCTGGGCCGCGAGCGTAATGGAACCACAATCGCAGACAGCGATAAAGTATTCGAGCTGGCGGAGCGTGATCCGCAACGGCATCAGTCGTCGCCCGGAACGCCATAGGACGGTGCTGCGCCTGGGTTCAACGCGCGGGTCACGTAATCGTCGGCCTGCGGACGGTAGCGCGCCCAAAGATCGGACAACGCGGTGATCGGACAGCCCTCGTCGAGCCAGTCGACCCGCAGATCGGCATAGGGCCAGCTTTGCCGGTCCACGATCAACAGCCCCGCGGAATGCACTGGCCCGGCTTCGCCGCCGGCTTTGAGACCCGCCTTCATCGCCGCGATCAGGCGATCCCCGAAAGGACCGTCCGCCGCTTCGAAGGCCGCCACCATCTTCGCCGGGATACCATTCTCCGCCAGCATGTTGCCGCCTGCGGCGCAGTCGCGGCCCTCGGCGGAGGCCCATATCCCGAGGGCCTTCGGACCCGAATGAACCGATGTCGCGCCGCGCGCGTCAATTGCGAGAAGCTGGCGATAATCGGGATGATCGTCGCCGTCGCGTGCCGCGGCCACGGCATCCGCTGCGCCCTCGCCCGCTGCCATCCGGTCCAGCATGATTTTCCCCAGCTCGGGATTGGTCACGTTTTGCGACGAGACCGCGCCGACGTCGGCCCGCGCCCGCGCGCAGCGCGCTGCGACCGCCGGTGAAGACGAGGATATTGCAACGCCGAGCTGGCCGCTTTGCGCACATCTGGCTACTATAGAAAAGGTCATGCGTGCTCCGTTTCGCTGCAGAAATCGGGTCAGTCGGGGATTACGGCTGTTGCGTCAATCTCCACCAGCCATTCGGGTCGCGCAAGAGCGACCACTACGAGACCAGTGCAAACAGGATGCACACCGCGGATGTATTCGCCCATTGTCCGGTAGACGGCCTCGCGGTGGCGCACGTCGGTAAGGTAGACGACAAGTTTGGTCAGATGCGCCATCTCGCCTCCTGCCTCTTCGATGAGCTGGCGGATGTTCTGCATGACCTTGTGGGTCTGCTCGACCGGGTCGTGGCTATCGATATTCTTCGCGGTGTCGAGGTCTTGCGGACACTGCCCTCGTAGGAAGAGCATCTGCCCACGCGCCACGACGGCCTGCGCGAGATCATTGTCGAGGTTCTGTTCGGGGTAAGTGTCCTTCGTGTTGAAGGCGCGAATTCGGGTATGAGCCATGATGTTTCCCTGTTCGGATCAAGCGGGGCGGGAAGCGGCGCGGGCCGCTGCGGGATCGGGACGATAGGCACGGTAGCTGGCCTGGATCTCGATGTGATCTGCGAGGTATTTCGCATCATGCCAGACGCCCCAGATGAAGCTGGATCCGCGCCCCGAAAGCCATGGCAGGCCGAGAAAATACACCCCCGGTGCGCGCGACACGCCTCGCTGATGCGCGGGCCGGCCAGCCTCGTCAAAGGCATCGACCGCCATCCAGCCGTAATCGTTAGCGAAACCGGTCGCCCAAATGATAGTGGAAATGCCAGCCGCGCGAATGTCGAGCGTCTGCAGCGGATCGGTCACGCAGTCCGGCATCGCGGCAAGCGCCCGGGCCGATGGCTCGGGAGGCAGGTCGAGTCCGTTGCGCGTCACATAGGCGTCTGCCTCGTCGAGAAGCGCGAGGTAGTTCTCGTCTCCACGGCGGATATTGCGTTCGAGGTCCGCGGCGAAGGAAAGCACGCCATTGGCACAAGTCTCGGTGCGTCCGAGAAGGGTAATACCTTTTTGGGCAAGCCTGCGGAAATCGACCGTTTGCCCCCCGTTTGCTCCGCTGACTGCGATGGTGACATGCTCGGCGCCCGGCGCGCTCGCCTGCCGGTCCCACTTCCCGAGCACGCCCAGCCACCAGACGAAGTCGCGGCCACGATAGCTGCGGGGCGGCCGGTCATGCGGTCCCACCGAAAGGAAGACGCGTCGCCCTGCCCGCATCAACTCATCCGCGATCTGCGCTCCGGAAGATCCTGCGCCAACAACGAGCACCGCCCCCTTCGGCAGCGCATCCGGATTTCGGTAATCGCTGGAATGTATCTGGGTAAGCCACTCGGACTCGGGCACAATCGGGGGGATCACTGGTTTCTGGAAGGCACCGGTCGCAACGACGACGGTTTGCGCCTCGATCACTCCTTCCGACGTGTCCGCGCGATACCCTGGACGCCCCTCCAGCGGCGTGAGCTCCGTCACCTCGACCCCGCTCCGTATCTGACCCGCAAAGCGTTCGGCATAAGCCTCGAAATACGCGGCCACATCCTCTTTCCCGACGAAGGCGTCCGGAGAGTGGCCCTCGAATTCCATGTTCGGGAAGCGATCATGCCAGGCCGGTCCGTTCGCGACGAGCGAGTCCCAACGGCGCGTGCGCCAGGATTCGGCGATGCGCGCCCGCTCGAGGACAATATGTGCGATCCGCCGTCGCGTCAGATGCTCACTCATGGCGATCCCGGCCTGACCCGCACCAATGACGAGCGTATTGGTGTCTTCAATCTTCATCAGCGCAGTCCCCAACGGTTTGTTTCGTTGCCCGAAAGTGGCACGAGGGCCCTCGTCCCTTCTCGGTATAACCGGGGCAGGTTAACTAAAATAACGATTTTCGGTAGCATTGATTAGGACTAGCCTAAGTCTTCCACTATTCTCCGTGGAGCATTGGTGATCAGTGAGAGCATCGGATAAACAGAGTAGCCAGTGATAGTCTTCATCGTCGAAAGTTGTCGTTGGTCAGGTGACCTTGGTCATCACTCGAACTTTCAATCTCGCGCACAGTCCTAGATCCATGTAAAACTAACGTTCCATTTCCAACGCAAATTTCAGAAACATAGTTTGACACTCCCTGCCCTCCCTCTACGCGCCCGCCGCCGCGCACTCGGCCACACTCAGGCAGCTGTCGCCTCATCAGCGGGCATCAGCATCCCGGCGCTACGCAATCTAGAGACCGGCCGCGGTGCGATCGGCTCGCTCGCGCGGGTGTTGCCGGTTCTCGAACTGCGCTGGTCTTGGGTGGACGGTGCAGCTGTCGGCCCGGCGCTGGCGGAGCGGCGGCGCGCCGCCGGTCTGAGCCAGAGCGCGCTGGCTATCCGGGTCGGGTGCTCGCGGCCGACCATCCATGTTCTAGAACGCGATCTGACGGGGCGGATCGAGACGTTGCTACGGGTCTTAGGCGTGCTGGGCCTTCGAACAGCGGTCAGAGAGCTACCGCGTGCCAGCAAGCCCGGGCTCGTGCCAATGCGGAACGCACCGGAGCGGGATCGCGTGATGACGCCCCCTGCCCTCGCCGCCGCGATCATCGCGCATTTCGCGGACCGAATCTCAGGTCATGCGCTAGATCCCGCGCGGGGATTGGGTGCGTTTCATGATCAACTGCCGATGCATCTCGACCGGTTTTGGTGCGAACTGGAAGACGGGCGGGATTTCCTGGAATGGGACACGCAGGTCGACTGGATCATCACCAACCCGCCCTGGTCGAAGATCCGAGCGTTTACGCAACACGCGATGACGGTGGCCGATCATATCGTCTGGCTGGTGCCGATCGTGAACATCACGACCAAGGCCCGGCTGCGGGATCTTCGGGACCATGGCTTCGGGATCGCGGAGCTGGTGCTGACCGAAACGCCAAGCGATTGGCCGCAGAGCGGGTTCCAGCTGGTCGCGGCCTATCTGAAACGCGGCCACGAGGGCGACTGGCGGATCTCGCGGCTGGAAGCGGAGGCTCAGGACTGAGCGAGCAACGCGCCGCTGTCATCGGCGCTGCAACGGCAAAGATTGCGTGAGGTCGGAGATCGGGCCAGACTGCGGCTCAACAAGACTTGCCAGAAGACTGCGCGTTGTTGCTCGCGCACCGCTCCCCCCTACCGAGAGGTCGTCCCTTGACCGAGTTCACCGCAGATCAGATGACAGCTGTCGGGCTCGAGGCCTATGGTCGCATCGCCGCGCAATGGGAACTGTCCGCGAAGGAGGCCGCCGCGCTTGTCGGGTTCTCCGAGGCTGACAGTGCCGGGGCACGCGATCCTCATGAGGTCATCAGCCTCACCGAAGATCAGACGCTGCGGCTCTCGGCGGTTCTCGGGATCTACAAGGCGCTCGGCACCTATTTCGAGGATCCGATCGCATGTGCCTGGATGACCCAGGCCAATACGGGGCCGCTCTTTGCGGGCGCGCGGCCGGTCGATGTCGCGATTGAAGGCGGACTGCCGGCCTTGCTCGAGATCCGGTGCGAGTGCGAGGGCGTCGCGATGGGGCTCTGACCGCCACCCCTCTCAAGCCAACCCGCCCAGCATAGGTTCAGCACACCGATCCCATCCTAGCACATCGCCTCGTCTGCGGCGCGCCCCCGGGCGGCCGTTTGCATCTCGTCGCGCGCTGGTGCGACGCTTTGGCAAGGATGGCGTGCCATCCGCGCAGTTGGGTCGAGATCCTGCGTCAGCGGATTTCGACCCGACGGAGCGCCTCCCCGGCGTGAGGGGCAGACGATGGTAGCTTTAGCTACCTACAGTCTGTCGCTGTATCTAGCCCACACCGGGGCCGTTTTCGAAATAGAATTTCGCAAACGTTATCAGCATCCTAGGTTATCCCCACCTTCGCTTAAAGAGGACCGGATTCCGTTTCGGGTTTTCGCTGGGCCTGTATAAATGAGCAGCCATGATCGCAATTGAAGAGGTGCGCCGTGGCCTACCAGTTCGTCCATATTCAGACTTACAGCCTCAAGCCGACCTTGGTTCAGAGAACGAAGGATCACTATAACGACCTCAATCAGGTCTTCGGCGAGGCGCTGCGAGACCAGCGATATTCCAGACACATCGCGACGCCCCGCCCGCCTCAGATCCTGACTGGCTTCGGCTTGATCGCCCCGGCTGAGCTGCGTCGTCTCCATGATGCGCATCGGACCGAGATCCGGGAAACCGTGCGCAAGAAAGGCGGTGGCAGCTACGAGCGGGGGCTGAAGACGGACGCACCGACGCTCTACACGGAAATCCATTCCCACCCGATCACCTCAGCTGAGTATCTTGGCGGCTCGGAAGAGATCATCGCCGAGATCGAGACATGGGCCGATCGCCTGCTGAGGGATTTCCGGGCAAGAATGCCTGAAGGCCTCTCCGCCTCGGCGGTGATGCATCTCGACGAGAAATATGTCCATATCCACGTCCTCGCCGTCAATTTGACAGATCCGAAACTCAGCGCGAACAAGCTGCATGTGGGCAAGGTCGCAGCCGCAGCATTGCGCACCGCCCATGGTCCTGCTGAGGCACTCACCTCCCTGCCCCGTCCGGAGCCTCTTTCGCGACCGTTGAAACCTAAGCGCCCGAAGCCGTCGAAGAACCGTGTGACGCAGGCCCGGCGCATGAGCCTCTATGAGGAGCAGATCGCTGCGTGGCAGGAGCGCTGCGCCGAGATCGAGCGGCAAAACTCCGAGGCTCTCGCGACTTGGACCTTCGAGAATGACCGTCACATGCACAAGGCGCGCAAAAACAAAACTGAGAAGAACTCTGAAAAGGCGGCCTATGAGGCCGCGATGGCGTCCTTTCAGGACGACTATTACGAGGCCGTCGGCAAACCCTGTGGCCTGCTGCGCCACGGCCCCCGGAACGCGCGGCTCTCTACGGTGCAATATGCGGAGCGCAAGGCGCATGCACGCCTTATTGCGAAGGTTGAAGCCGCACAGCGGGAATTGGATCTTTCGAACAAGACAAAAGCGGAAAGGTTGGAGAAAGAGGAAAAGGCGTTGGGCAAGCAGGTCGATACTTTGAAGGAGAGGTTGCAGCGGATCGAAACGGAGAACGAAAAGCTCGTGCGGCGAAAACAGAAGGTCGACGCGCAAGAAGACGAGATTGCCGAGCGGGAGAACGCCGCGGAGCTTCGCGAGCAGGTCGCGACGCGGAAGCTTCAGGAGTCGGAGGCCGGTCTCGAGACGATGCGCTACATGCTGGACATGGTCGAGGATGGGCGGTTTCTGGAGATGAATGAACCGGATCAGTTCCTCCATCGGGCCCCGAAGTTTCTGCAACAGATCGCAGCGACAGAGCCTGACGAACGCAGCACTGTCCAGAAGATGGTCATCCGCTTCGCAGGCCTTCTGCAACGCGTCGTCACGGCCATCGGCGGCGGCCCGGATAAGGCGCAGCCCGAGACCGACAGGGGGCCGGGGCTCTAAGCCCTACCCGGCTCGCCGATCACGGCACGTTTGGATGAAACCTTCACAGCGCTTCGCACCCTTGGTCGCGACCTGCCGCGCCTCACCAGACCATCGCTTGGAGCTTGCTGGCGGACGCTCTCTGCCACAGACGGCGGGAAACCCAGACCATACGTAGCTGGGCGAGCTCGTTGAGGTCGATGGTGGACAGAACGATCCTGAACGATCGGTAGAAGAGAAGACGCCGAAGGCCGAAATCTAAGTTGCAGACGGCACAGCTTCCGCTGCGCGCAACGCGCCCTTTCACGTTACTTGGGCAAGTAGCCATTCTCTTTGAGATAGTCCGTCAAAAGCTTCTCAATCAACGATGTGAGCGATCGTTGATCATCCACTGCAGCGCGATCCGCTGCATCCTTCAAGGTCGGAGTGATCCGGAGATTAACTTGTTTGGTCTTCGGCTCTCGCGACATTTTTGTATATACATCCTCTTTACATTCTAAAATTCGGAGTATATACAAATGCTATACGCCGAAACTGGTCCTCGCCAATGGTTGCAACATCGACGAGGACCGCCAATCCCTGATCTTTCGTGGAGACCAGACAATGACTATTCAAGCCAATACCATTCTCAACGGTGACGTCAAAGCGCCTGAGCGCCACCAGCCTCTGAAGAACGAGCTGTTCGACGAGAACGCTTCGTTCATCGTCTCGCTCGCCTGAGCGCCCTTTCCTTCCATCAATGCCCAGTGCGACTGACCTGCCCCATCTCTTGGACGCAGCGCCTGTCTCTATGCGCTTAATTCAGAGGCCACCATGACTCACAACGTTTCTACCCCCACCCCGCAGTCGCCCTTTGTCATCCCTCCCGGGAACCACCCCCCTCTCTATATTCCGCGTCGTTCGCGTTCCGCTCCAGCCGAGGCGTGGCAGGAGGTATCCGGCGAAATCCATGACGAGTGGATCGAGATCGCGATGGATAAGGGCTTTCGCATCGATCGCCGAGTGCGCGATCGCTATCACGTAGTCCTCGAATGTGAGGAATGCGGAGCGCATGTTGCACAGAAGCTCTTCACCCTGCGCACCGCGAGTGTCGCCTGCACGGCGTGTGAGGATGCTCGGCGACGCGAAGCAGCGAAGTTGGCCGGTCTTGATTTCCTCGGCTACGACATCGCCGACGCCAGTTACGGTTTCTATGAGGCAAGCTGTGGCCACACCTTGCGCCGACAGTTCGAGCTCATCGGGCGGGCTGCTCGAGGCGAAGTGGAAGCGCGCTGCGAGATTTGCCACCTCGCGCGCGAAGAAGACGAAGCGATCGAGAGAGGTTGGGAGCGGCTCGGCGCGGATCTTGCGAATGACCCGAATTACCGTATGTATCGGCACGAATGCGGCCATGAACAACGGGTTGCACGCGCCAACATGCAGAGTGGACATGTCGATTGTGGTGCCTGCGGCGCATCCTGGTCCGCGCGATCTTCCGTCATTTATCTCCTCGATATCCGACACGGCGAGGATCATGTGTTGAAGTTGGGCTACAGCAATGACCCCGAGCGCCGCCACCGCTATCAGCTCGGCATTCCCAAAGATGCTTCGGTGACCATCCTGCGACAGGTCGAAATGAAATCCGGAAGCGTTGCCTGCTCCGCAGAAAAGACAATGCACGGCACCCTTAGGCGTCACCTCATCGAAGCGGTCGTGCCGCAAACGGAGTTTGCGCATCTCCTGAATACGACTGGCGAAGTATATCGTCCCTGGGCCCGCCCCGAGATTGAGAGTCTTCTCGATGCAGTCGTGCTCGCGCAGGCCAGCGGCGGGGTGAAGGTCTAAGAACCTCTCGCTAGCTTTCTTCCCTTTCCCACCCCGGCTCTTGCCGGGGTGCATCTTCTCTCTGCCTGGAGCTGTCTTATGAAAAGAACCAAAATCACCCCCGCGCCGCCTTGGGCGCCCTTTGCGGAAAACGTCATTGCCCGGCTTCGGTTGCGCCATGCGCTGATCTTAGACAGCGCATGCGAAAATCCCGGAGAATGGGAGTCCAGTTTCGCGGAGGACACCAATGGGCCCGCGCCCGTTGAGGATTGGGAGACCGTGGGGAACTCTACTGGAGAAAACTCATCATGTCGCTCACCTGCCTCCGACCGCGTGGCGCCGAACAGGGGCGCCACCGGCGAAGGTGACAAAAAAATGGGACCCAGCGACGAACCTGACGAAGACCCGGCCGACATCGCAATCCCGACGAACGAACTCTTGATCGCCCTGCAACTTGCGGCCGCATTCGGGAACGAGACCGAGTTCCGCGAGCAACTCGCTCAAGGAGCGATCACCGTTCTTCACGGTCTCCACACGGATGACGTCAAATTCCTGACCTCCGTCATGGGCGACGCAATGTTGCCTCCGGGTTGGACGCTCGAAAGATTCGTTCACGGCTCGCCGCGCCAAACGCTTCTCTTCGCCGAAAGCGGTGCTGGGGCCGCATTTCTACCGGAGCGGCTAGCGCTTCGCGTCCCGCTCTTCATCGCCCATGTCGGCTCCCGCGATCTGCCCACTGCCTACCTGCGTCCGCCCTGCAAACAGATCACGTTCCTACCGCCTGACGCGGAGGTTTTGATGTTTCTGCTGCGTGCGAGCCACGGGGACATGGAAGCGATCGACGAAGAGGCAATTCGCGCCACTCTGCCCTCGCCCGAAGCGATGGCCAAATTCAGTCGCGAGCAGTGGTTGATTGCACTACGTGCACCGACAGCCCACGCGGTCGCTGAGCGGTTCGCAGGCTTCACCGAGAACCGCGCAGGAAAGTCTTTCTCGGGAAGGGTCCTACCTGATCTTGAGGCCATGGCAAAACGCACTCCGGTTCACGCGGAAGCGTGGCGGATGGTGCGAGATCTCGCTGCCTGGAAGGCAGGAGAGGTCGACTGGTCGGAACTTACACGCTCGCTTCTCCTTCATGGCGCACCCGGGACCGGCAAGACTTGGATTGCCCAAGCGATGGGCAAAAGCGCCGGCGTCGCCTTGGTGCAGACCAGTTTCGCGGAATGGCAAGCCGAAGGACACCTCGGTCACATGCTGGCCGCTATGCGGAAAAGTTTTGCCGAGGCGCGCACGGCGGCGCCTTGCGTCATGTTCATCGACGAGATCGACGCCGTGGGCAGTCGTGAGGATCGTGATCCGCGCAACAGAAACTATCGCGACCAGGTCATCAACGCATTCCTTGAAGAAGTCGATGCGCTCTCCCGCGAACCAGGCGTCCTGCTTGTCGGTGCCTGCAACTACCCTACCCGCATTGATCCAGCGATCTTGCGACCGGGACGCTTCGACGTGTCGCTCGAAGTGCCGCTACCTGATCGTCACTTCCTGGTAGCCATGCTGCGTGACGCGCTGGCTGGAACGTTAACCGACGCGGATTTCGCAGAAATCGCGCGCGTCGCCGTTGGACATGCGCACACCGGGGTCATCCGGTCACCGATTCCGATAATATCCGGTCGGTCATTCCGATTTAA
>NZ_AQRC01000006.1 GCF_000737065.1 Thioclava atlantica
GACCACGGAAGGCGCGTTTTATCGGCTTAGCGTAGGATTTAGCACCGTCCGGCAGCAGACCCCATGGTATCGTCGGCAGGCCGCGAGGGTCTGGTTCGTGCCTGAGGTCTGTCCATTCGTGCAATGGGTCTTTGCAGGTTTCGTCAATTCTCGTGCGAAAACGGACAGCCTATGTCTATCCCAAGCCCGGCGGCGTCTGTCGATGCCCGCCGCGGCCAGAACCACTTGGCAGATACAGGAGATCACTATGCGGACTGTAAAATCTTTCACCACCGTTGCTGTCGCTCTCGCCCTCGCGCTGGGGTCAGCTGGCATTGTCGCCGCGCAATCCCATGATCATGACAGCCATGGCTCGGGGGCTATCGAGATCACGCTGAACGATGGCGCCAAATGGCAGGGCGATCAGAACATGATCACCGGCATGACCGCGATTCACGGAACCATGGCCGCGAACCTGGACGCGATCCACAACGGCACCCTGCCTGCCGATGCCGCGAATGGGGTCGCTGCCGATGTCCAGAAGCAGGTCGATTTCATGGTCGAGAACTGTGTGCTGGAACCCGAGGTAGACGAGCAGTTCCATATCGTCCTTGGTGAGGTGATGACCGGCATCTCGGCATTGGAGGCCGGCGAGGTCGAGACTGGCGCGGTGACGATTGTTCAGGCGTTGAACGCCTATGGCGAGCATTTCGAGCATCCCGGCTGGCAGATGATCGACTGACGCCACGGGCGCAGGCATGGGCCGGCGCGGGCGTCACGCCTGCGCCGGCCTTGTCTTGCACGGGCAGCGCCCCTCCAGCAGGTCGGCATCGGCCGCCAGGGCCGTCGCCATGAAGTCCAGAAACAGGCGGATGCGCGCGGTTTGGCGCAGATCCTCGTGAATCAGCAACCACAGGTCCAGCATGAAGTCCTCGGGCAGCGCGGCGGCGCGGATCAGGCTGGGGTCGCAATCGGCGATCACGCAAGGCAAGGCGGCAAGTCCGATCCCCGCCTTCGCACCGGCATGGGCGGCGATGATCGAGTTTGTCCGGTAAACCTGTCGCGCATCCGGCCACCAGCGGGCCAGGCGGCGGCTGAGCGGACCATGGGCCGAGCCGTAGCCGATCCAGTCGCCATCGGCCGGATCGTCCGCCCCCCGCGCATGAAGGCCCGCCGCACCATAGACAGCGAAGGCAAGCCGCCCGACACGCCGCCCGACCAGCGTTTCCTGCCCCGGATTGCCCAGCCGCAACGCGACATCGGCCTCACGCCGGGTCAGGTCCAGCACCGTATCCGCCACCACCACCTCGATCTCGATCTCGGGCCATTCGGCGCGGAAGGCGGCGACGTGGCGGGGCAGCACACCCACCGCCAGCAGGTCGGTCGTGGTGATGCGGATCGTCCCAGTGGGCCGCTGGTCCTGTCCGGTAACCTTCAGCCCCAGCGCGGTGATTTCTTCCTCGATGCGGATGACGGAATCGCGCATCTCCTTGCCCGCCTGGGTCAGAGCATAGCCGCCGGGCAGCCGGTCGAACAGCCGCACCCGCAACCGCGCCTCGAACGCGCCGATGCGGCGAAAGACGGTGGAATGGGTAACGCCAAGGCTGCGCGCCGCCCCTGAAAGCGACCCCGCCCGCGCCACGGCCAGAAACAACCGCAGATCGTCCCAATCCTGCGCCTGTGCATTCATGCAATGATCCCTTGTCGAAATTGCCACTCCTGATCCTGAAAGGACAGCATATCTTGAGTTCACAAGCAATGACCGCCCCACCGGGCGGCGACATGAAAGGAACCAGCCATGACCAAGACCATCCTGCGCAGCGACGAATTTTCCTGCCCCTCCTGCGTCACCAAGATCGAGAAGGCGCTGGCGGCAACTCCCGGCGTGACCGCCGCCAAGGTGCATTTCAACACCGGCCGCATCGAGGTCGAGCATGACCCCGCATCCGCCCCGGTCGAGGCCCTTGTCTCGGTGGTGAAATCCACCGGCTACGAGGCCCGCCCCGCCGCATTCTGACCCATCCCTTCCAGCCCGGCCGTGCCTGCCCGCGCGGCCGGGCCTTCACATCACGAGGCCCCGCATGTTGACCCCTATCCTGACAATTCTTCACCAGTCGGCCAGCCGCAGGAAGTGGCTGACCATCATCAGCGGCAGCCTGATCGTGCTGGGCCTGATCGCCCTTTACGGGTTCGGCCTGCGCGGGCTCTGGGCGGCATCTATGCTGGCGGCGGCCTTTATCGCCGGCTCTGACATCGCCTGGCGGGCGTTCCACGCGCTGCGAATTCGCCATTTCTCGATCGAGTTGCTGGTGACCGTTGCGGCTATTGGCGCGCTGTTCATCGGCGAATATTGGGAATCGGCCGCCGTTACTTTCCTGTTCAGCTTCGGCGCCTGGCTTGAAGCCCGCACCCTGCGCCAGACCCGTGGCGCGCTGGCCGATCTGCTGAAGGCCGCGCCCGAGGTCGCCACCGTGATCCGCGACGGCCAGCCGGTCGAGATTGCCGCCAGTGCCGTCCAGCCGAATGAGGTCGTGCTCGTGCGCGCCGGAAACCGCATCCCCGTCGATGGCGAGGTGATCGACGGTAACGCCGCCGTGTCCGAGGCCGCCATCACCGGCGAGCCGATCCCGGCCGAGAAAGCCCCCGGCTCCCACGTCCATGCCGGCACCATCGCGGAAAATGGCGTGCTGCGCATCCGCGCCACCGGCATCGGCGCCGATACCACGCTGGCCCGGATCATCCGCCGCGTCGAAGAGGCGCAGGAGGAACGCGCCCCCAGCCAGCGCATGATCGAGCGTTTCGCCCAATGGTATACGCCCGGCATCATGGTGCTGGCGCTGGGTGCCTGGGCGGTGACGCAGGATATTCGCCTCGCGCTGACCCTTCTGGTGGTGGCCTGTCCGGGCGCCCTGGTGATCTCGACGCCGGTCTCCATCGTCGCCGGCATCGGGCGGGCGGCGCGCTCGGGCATCCTCATCAAGGGCGGGCAGCATCTGGAAAGCGCCGGCCGCATCGACATGCTGGCGCTGGACAAGACCGGCACCCTGACCGAGGGCCGCCCCAGCCTGGTCGAGATCGTGCCTCTTGGCGGCATCGATCGTGCCGAATTGCTGCACTGGACGGCGATCGCCGAATCCGGCTCGGACCACCCGCTGGGCCGCCCGATTATCGAGGCCGGCCGTGCCGAGGGCGAGATTCCCGCGCCCGAGACGGTCGAGGAAGTGGCTGGCATGGGTCTGGTGGTCCACCACGACGGGCGGCAGGTCGCGGCCGGCAACCGGCGGCTGTTCGACCGGCTGGGCATCGGTTTCGACGCCGAGGCCGAGGCCGCGCTGGCCGGGGTTCTGGGCCGCGGGCGCACGCCGATCATCGTGGCGCTGGACGGGCGCATCGCGGGCATCTTCGGGCTGTCCGACCAGCCCCGGCTTTCGGCCCAAAGCGCCATCGCCCGGCTGCGCGATATCGGGGTGGGGCGCATCGCCATGCTGACCGGCGACCAGCCGCAGGCCGCCCACGCCATCGCCGCCGAAATCGGCATCGACGAGGTTCATGCCGGGCTGCTGCCCGAGGACAAGCTGGAGTTGATCCGCCACTTTCAGGCCGAGGGCCGCCATGTCGCCATGATCGGCGACGGCATCAACGACGCCCCGGCGCTGGCTGCCGCCGACACCAGCATCGCCATGGGGGCCGTGGGCTCGGACGTGGCGATCGAGACCGCCGACATTGCGCTGATGGCCGACGATCTGGAGAAACTGCCCGAGGCCATGGCGATTTCCCGCGCGACGCTGCGCAATATGCGCCAGAACTTGGCCATCGCGCTGCTGACTGTGGCCGGGCTGCTGGCGGGCGTGTTCAACGGCGATGTGCATATGGCCGAGGGCATGCTGATCCATCAGCTTTCGGTACTGGTGGTGATCGCCAACGCCATGCGCCTGCTGCGCGTCCCGCGCGGTCCCGGCGGACGCCGGCCTGCGCAGGCAGCGGTGCCCGCGACCGCCTAGGCGCTTGTGCCTCATCGACAATTCCGCTCCCGTGTCCATGGCGCGGGGGCGTTTTCATGGGGGATGACATGACCGATAGCAATGATGTTCGGGACATCCGCGAGGTTCTGGATTTCTGGTTCCCCGAGGGCCGCGCGCTGGACATCGACCCCGACCGCCATGCCAAGCTGTGGCGCTGGCGGATGCATGGCGGCGCGGACGGTGAGATTGCGGCGCGGTTCGGCCCGCTGACCGAACGCGGCGCGGCGGGGGCGCTGGATCATTGGGCGGCAACGCCCGGGGGCAGGCTGGCGCTGATCGTGGTGCTGGACCAGTTCCCGCGCTCGCTGTGGCGGGGCAGCGCGCTTGCATATGCGCAAGACCCGGCAGCACTGGCGCAGGCGCTGGCGGGGCTGGAAAACGGAGACTGGGCGGCACTTGGCCTGCCGTGGTTCCAGATCGCCTTCACCCAGCCTCTGGGCCATGCCGAGGGGCCGGACCATCTGGCCCGGATCGACCGGCTGATTGCCCTGCGGCGCGACATTGCCGCCCGCGGGCCGTCGGCCTTGCGCCCGCTCTATGCCTCGCTGGTCGATCAGGCCGGCAAGGTGCGCCGCGTCATCGCCAGCTTTGGCCGCCACCCGCATCGCAACGCCACCCTTGGCCGCAACTCGACGCCCGAGGAGGAGGCGTATCTGCAAAGGGGCGATTTCCCCCATCTGCGCGCCTTTCGGGACTAATGCCCCGCCGGTCAGGCCGGCAGCGCCGCGCCCGGCAATGCCTGTCCGCCCGCCGGTGCCTTGGGCCGGCGGATCGGGTCCGACAGCAGCCGCAGCCCGTTCAGCACCACCAGCACCGTGCCGCCTTCATGGCCGATCACCACCAGCGGCAAGGGCAGGTCGAAGAACAGCCCGCCGATGACCAGAACCACCATGGCGCCGATGGCAAAGGTCAGGTTCTGCCGGATCACCCTTGAGGTTCGGCGCGACAGGCGCTGCGCATCGGCCAGCCGCTCCATATCCTCGGAGAGCAGCGCCACATCGGCGGCCTGAAGCGCCACCTCGGACCCCGCCGCGCCCATGGCGATGCCGATATCGGCGCGGGCCAGCGCCGCGGCGTCGTTCACCCCGTCGCCGACAAAGGCGACCTTGCCGCTGTCGGTCAGCGCACCGACCGCGCGAACCTTGTCCTCGGGCAGCATTTCGGCGTGGATCTCGTCGGGGGCAAGGCCAAGCTGCGTGCCGATGCGCAGTGCGACCGGGCGGCGGTCGCCGGTCATCATCACGATGCGGCGCACGCCCCCCTTGCGTAAAGCCGCCAGCGCCGGGGCCGAACTGCCGCGCGGCGCATCGGCGACGGTGACCGCGCCCAGCACCTGCGCGCCACGGCCCAGATATACCACGGTGTCCGCGCCTTCGGCCAAGGATTGCAGGGCGGGGTGATCCAGCGGGGCGCCCATCGCCTGCGCAAGATAGGGGTTGCCGGCCCAGACCGGGCCAGAGGCATCGCGGCCTTCGATGCCGATGCCGGGCCTTGCGTTCACATCCGTCACCGCGACCGGCTGCAAGTCGCGGGCCAGGGCCTCGCGGTGGATGGCGGCGGCGATGTGGTGTTCGGAATGCGCCTCCAGCCCGGAAAGCAGCGACAGGAAGCCGGCCTGATCGCCGTCCAGCGCGACCAGCCGCGTCACCGCAGCGCGGCCGGTGGTCAGGGTGCCGGTCTTGTCGAAGGCGAAGATATCGACCTCGGCCAGCGTCTCCAGCGCGCCGCCGCCCTTGAACAGAACACCGCCCCGCGCCGCCGCCGACAGCGCCGACAGGATGGCGGCGGGAACCGAGATGACGATGGCGCAGGGGCTGGCCGCGACCAGCAATGTCGCAGCCCGGTAAAGCGCCTGTTCCCAGTCGTGTCCCAGGAAATAGAAGGCGGCGAAGGCGAGCATCGCGCCCGCCATGACGGCGACCGTGTAGCGTTGCCCGAACCATTCGCTGAACCGCTCGGACGGGGCGCGGGCGGCCTGCGCCTCGGTCACCAGCCGGATCATGCGGGCGATGGTGCTGTCGCTGACGCTACGCGTGACCTCGACATCCAGCACGCCATCCAGATTGATCGTGGCCTCGAACACTTGCGCGCCGGCCTCTTTCGACACGGGCATGGATTCGCCGGTGATATTGGCCTCGTCGATGCCACCGCGCCCGGTGACGACCACGCCATCGCTGGGCACCCGCGCACCGGGGCGCAGCACCACCACATCGCCGACGGCCAGCACCTCGGCGGGCACCTCCTCGACGGTGCCGTTGGCGGTCTTGCGCAAGGCGGTCTCGGGGCGCAGCGCCATCAGCGCCTCGATGGCGCGGCGCGCCCGGCCAAGCGCGCGCTCCTCCAGCGTGGTCGAGATGCTGAACAGCGTCAGCAGCACCGCGCCCTCGAACGGGGCACCGACGATTGCGGCGGCAATGGCGGCGGCGATCATCAGCAGGTCGATGTCCAGCACCCGCTCGCGCCACAGGGTCGAAAGCGCGCGCCAGCCGGTCGGCAGGCCACCAGCCAGATAGGCAAGCACCAGACCCGGAAGCTCGATGGGTGCCCATGCCTCGCCCGGCAGCCACCGCCCGGCAGCCGCCATTGCGAGGCCCAGCACGGTGGCCAGCGAAAGGGCCATGGACAGGTCGATGGAAGAGGATTTGGTCATGTCAGGGTCCTGGCTGGCACGACTGCGGCATGGGGCCGCAGTCGCTGGCTGGCTTGGGTTTATGCCTTGATCAGTGGGTGCGGCGGCCGCGAAAGGCAAGTGCGGCAATCGTGATCCAGATGCTGCTGCGCAGGATCATCGCGCCCATGGTGCGCGCCTCCCATGCGCCCCCCGAGACCACATGCCACAGAAAGGCGGTAAAGACCGCCACTGTCGCCAGCGCGATGCCCAGCGACAGCATCGGTGCCCAGCCCGCGCCGCGCCACAGGCCGATTCCAGCCAGAACATAGGCGAACCCGGCAAGGAAGTTGAACCACAGAACGAAGGGCACCGCTGCACCCATATCGACGCCGCCGAACAGCGCCCTGCCGCCCGAAACGATGGTCAGGAGGCCAAAGACCGTCGCCACGGCGGCGGTAATGGTCAGGGTGCGCGATCTTGTCGTCATGTCTTCCTCCGGGGTTTGGGGATCGGCCGGGTGGGTGTGACCCGGCCCGCCATGGGTCATGGGGTGCGATACGCGGAACGGACCGCGCCTCAGGGCCGGCCAAGCATGCGCCGCAGCACATCGGTCTTGAGCCAGAAATGATGGTAAAGCGCCGCGAGGATATGCAGGATGACCAGCGGAACCAGGACCAACCGCGCGATGGAATGGGCATCGCCGATTGCCTCGATGCCGGTCATCCAGGCGGCCGCGCCGGAAAGCACCATCAGGATCAGCAGGAGGTTGAGGGCCGCATGCGTGCCCGTTGCCAGAGCCTTCAGGGCCGGGTGCTCGCCTTCCGGCAGGCCCGGAACGCCGCGCCGACGGCGCAGCACCAGCCGCCACAGGACGAGAACCAGGATCAGCGCGCCGGCAACGGCATGGGGATTGATCGTCGGCTGGTTCGGCAGCGTGCCGTCCATCCGCCCGTCCCATGCCCCGACGATGCCGTCATGCATGAAGATCTGGAAAAAGACGAGGGTTGCAATGACCCAATGCAGGATGATCTGGGGTCTGGAATAGGATGTCGGTTGCATCTTGGTTGTGCCTTTTCAAGGACGGGTGAAGTTGCAGGATCGGGGTGCAGGGTCTTGTGGTCATGTCTGCCTCCCCGCAAGCCCGTCACGCGCTGACCAGATGGCCGTCGCGCAGGTGGATCAGGCGGTCGAAGCGGTCGAAGATCTTTTCGTCATGGGTGACGGTGACGATGCAGGCCTCCTGCTCGACGGCCAGTCGGCGCATGAGGTCCATCACCAGCCCGGCGCGCGCGCCGTCCAGCGCGGCAGTGGGCTCGTCGGCAAGGATGATGCGGGGGCGGTTGGCCAGCGCGCGGGCAATCGCCACGCGCTGCGCCTCGCCCCCCGACAGCAGCGCGGGCTTGACCATCGCGCGATGGCCGACCTCCAGATAATCCAGCAATTCACGCGCCCGTGCCCGGCCTTCGTCAGGGGGCCAGCCGGCAAGGTCCAGCACCACCGAGACGTTTTCCTGCGCGGTCAGGAAGGGCAGCAGGTTATGCGACTGGAAGATGAAGCCGATCTTGTCCAGCCGCAGCCGGCGCAGATCACGCCGCAGCCATTTGCCGTCGAACACCGGCTCGCCATCCAGCACCACGCGGCCCGCCGAGGGGGCAAGGATGCAGCCGATGACGTTGAGCAGCGTCGTCTTGCCCGACCCCGATGGCCCCAGCAGGGCGATCACCTCGCCGGCGCGCACCGTCAGATCGACCGCGCGCAGGGCATCGACGCGGGTTTCGCCCTCGCCGAAATGCTTGGCCACGCCTGTGACTTCGATCAGGGTGTCGCCAAGCGCCATCTCAGCCCCCCAGCGCGGTGGCCGGATCGACCTTCATCGCCGCCCGCACGCCAAGCGCCGAGGACAAGAGGCAGACGGCGGCGATGATCCCGGCTAGGACCATGGCGTTGAACGGCTCCAGCACGACGCGGCGGGGGAAATAGTCCTTGACCGTCAGGATCAGCAGCAGCCCGATCCCCCAGCCCGAAGCGCCAAGGATCATCGCCTGCTGCACGATCAGCCCGATGATGGTGCGGTCGGGCGCGCCGATCAGCTTCAGCGTGGCGATCTGCTTCAGCTTTTCCATGGTCATGGTGTAGATGATGAGGGCGATCACCACGGCGCTGACGGACAGCAGAATGCCGAGGAACAGCCCGATCTGGCGGCGCGCCTTGTCGACGACCGAGGCCAGCAGCAGTTCCTCCTGTTCGGCCTGGGTCATGGCGGCGAGGTGCTTCCATTGGCGCACGGTCGCGGTCAGCAGATCGACATCGGCGCCCGGTGCCATGCGGGCAATTATGGCGGCGACCGATGCGGACTTGACGGAGACAGCCCCGCGCGCGGCCTGCACCCGCTGGGCGGCGGGGTCGAGTTCAGTCTGAAGCGCCATCGCGTCGGCCAGCGTCACATAGACCGCCGGATCCCCGCCCGAGTTCATCGCCCCTTCGACCAGCCCGACCACGGTAAAGCGGTTGCGCCCGAGCCGGATCGTCTCGCCGGGCAGCAGGCCGGTCTTGCGGTCGGCCACCAGTTCGAAATGACCGGCGCCGATGCCGCGCCCCTCGGCGATCGCCTGCGGCCCGCCGGGGCGGCCCGGCTCGTAGCCGACGACATAGAGTCGCAGCGTGCGCCCGGCATGAGGCGCTTCGAGGTTCTGATAGTTGACCGCGCCGGCCTCGGCCACGCCGGGCATCCGCGCCACCGCGTCGCGCGTGTCGGCGGGGATGCTGGAGGCTTCCGCGAACGGTCCCTTGGTGCCGGCCTCCACCACCCAGACATCTGCGGCAGGTGCCTTTACCACCGCCAGCGCGTCCGAGACGAGGCCGTTATAGATACCGATCATCGCCAGCACGACCGTCATCAGCAGCCCCAGCCCGAAACAGGTCAGCACGAACCGGAACAGGCCATGGCGGATGTCCTTGAGCGCGAGGTTCATGGCGCCTCGCTGGTACGGGCGCGCCGGCCCTCGGCCGCGCCTTTGGGCGGGCCGGCGACGATGGTGGCACCTTCGGGCAGGCCGCCGGTGACCTCGACCCGGCCGCGGTCATCGCGGGCGCCGAAGGTCAGCCCCACCCGCGCAAGGCGGCCGTCCTGCACCGTCCAGACCATGCCGCGATGGCCGTCGAAGCCGGTGATGGCGACTTCGGGAACCATCAGCGCGCTGTCCCTGTTGCCGGTGGTGATGCGCACCTCGGCCTGTTCGCCGAGGAACATCTCGGCGGGGCAGTCGGAGCAGGTCAGCCAGACGCGGCGCTCCTCGTTCACCCGGTCGCTTTCGATGCCGATGCGGGCGATGGAACCGTGGAACTCGGCCGAAGGCTGGGACCGTAGCCGGATCGTGCCCGGCTGGCCTATGGCAAGCTGGCCGGCGCGCTCCTCGTCGACATAAGCCTGGATCCAGATGGTGGCCGGGTCGATCAGGGTGAAGATCGGATCGCCGGCCTTCACCACCGTGCCCGCCTCGGCATGGCGGGTCACGACCTGTGCATCAAAGGGCGCGACCAGCCGGTGGTGGGCGAGCAAGGCTTCCTCCTGCCGCAGGGCCGCCGCCGCATCCGCGCCTTGCGCCTGGATCACTGCGACATCCGCCTCGGCCACCGCCAGATCGGCGCGGGCCACGTCCTCGTCGCGCTGCGTTTCCTCCGCGCGCTGCGCCGAGGCGACATCCCGCTGCACCAACCCTTGCTGGCGCCGGTTCGCCGCCTCGCGCTCGGCCAGCACGGCGCGGGCGCGCACCACCGCCGCGCCGGCCTTGGCAAGATTGGCCTCGTTCGCCGCCACCGCCGCGCGGGCGCGCGCCACGCGCGCTTCCTGCTCTGTGGAATGAAGTACGGCAAGCTCCTGCCCTTTAGTCACGCTGTCCCCAGCATCGGCGGAAAGCCGGGTCAGCGCGGCGCCCACCTCGAAGCCGACACGGCTGAGGATGCGCGCCTCGACGGTGCCGAGCCCGTAGATGCGAAGGGTCACATCGTGTACGGGCTGAACGACCGTCACCGTCAGCGGGCGCTCCGTGAAGAACAGGAAGCCGACCCCAACGGCGGCCGCCAGCACCACGCCCAACAACGAGATGCGCCGCATCGTCTATTCTCCTCGCACAGCCAGAAGCCGGCATTGCACGTCGAACAGCCGCAATCCCTCCTCGCGAAGGTTGAAATCGCGCGCGCCGAGCGCCCAGCGGATTGCCACCCCCTGCACGAGTGCGGTCAGCAGCACCGCCACATCGTTTGCGGCGACGTCGTCCCAAAGCACGCCCGCCTGCTGCCCGGCGCCGACCTCCCGCGCAAGCAGGCCACGAAAGGCCGTGAGCCTGCCGTGAAACGTGGCGCGCAGTTCCGCATTGGTGACGTTCAGTTCACGTGAGAACAGCAGCATCGGCAGGGCGGGGGTCGCAGCGATCTGCGCGAATTGCGCGGCAATCAGTGCGCGCAACCGGATAACCGGCGCGTTGCCGAGGTTGAGAGCTTCGTCCCAGGCCGTTGTCATCCGCTCGGCGACATGCTCGGCCACGGCCTGCCACAGCGCCGCCTTGGTCGGAAAATGCCGAAACAGCGCCGCCTGCGTGACGCCGATCTGCGACGCGACGGCGCCTGTCGTCACCCGGTCCGGCCCGATCCGGTCGGTCAGATCGAGCACGGTGGCCACGATCTCGGCCTTGCGGAGTTTTGCTGACTTGCGCACGGGGCGCCTCTTTGGTTAGTAAGCGATCACAAACAAATTTAAGCGGACTCACGCGATGCGTCAATTATCGGGCGTCACTTTCTGCATGTATTGATTGTCACGACACTGGGGGCCAGATGGGAAGCTCGTTTCAGAGCATCCTCCTCTGACAAATCATAGATCGACGCCGATCAGCAAACCCACCGATGTTTAGCCGGGACTAACCGGCAACCCTACGATAGTAGTTTTCTGCTTTCTCCGCTTTTTAAGAGGGCGCATGTTCATCCGTGACCGCAAATGAACGAACAGCCTAGACGCTCGCTGACCGTGACTGAAGAACGCTGCCGCATCTAGTCACCCAGTCACCGCGTGGTACCCAACGCGAGGAGACCATCATGGCAGACAACAGATTTCTTACACCCGAGGAGGTTTCTCAGCGCTATCGCGGAACAGTTTCGCCCGGAACCCTGCGGAACTGGAGATCCATGAAGATTGGTCCATCGTTCGTCAAGATTGGCAAAGCGGTACTCTATCCTGAGAGCGAGCTCGATGCCTGGGACGAAAAGAACAAAGTGAACTGCCGTGTTTTGGCTCGAACCGACGTGCAGGTAGAGGATCAAGCGTGATGATCATACTAGAGCACGACCTACATACCCCGAACGACGTCCCCACCTACTCTCAAAAAGTATTAATATATAGCATATTCAATATAATAGTAGATTAAAATGGGTGATGCACAATCATCCCTCGGGCGACCCGACGCCTTCGCAGGTCGATATCACGCTCACGCAGCAGATCGCGCAGGCGGCGGACCTGTTCGGCATCGTTCTGCACGACCACCTGATACTGGGAAAGGAAACCGAGGTCAGCCTCCGGGCGGAAGGCTATGTCTGAGCGTCATTGCGCCGCGGTCATCTCGCGGGAAATGCCCCGAAGCGGAAGCATCATGAGGCCTCCGTCGGCGGGGCAATCGGGCAGCGCGAGCGTGACCGGTGTGGCGCTTTGCGCGATCCCGCCGGTCACGTTCCAGATACGGCCTTTCTGCTCGGTCCCGCATGTGTCGGGACGCACGGAGGCCTGAACCTCGAGTTGCAGATCGCCGAGCGAGGCGGGCGCCGTGTAGATCTCGAGCCGCTGATCATCATCGGTGAGATAGCTCAGCATATAGCCCCCGAGCGGCGTGTCGGGCGTGCGTGGCGCGGTGATATTGACCGGGCTTGCCGCAGCCGGCGCGGTGCCGTTCTCGTAGACATTGAGATTGAGGCCACCTGCCGCCGCAGTTTCCAGAATGGTGCGGTTGACCTTGTCCACGCCGGAGACTGTCACCGCCTCATGGGCAATTTCGCGCCCCTGCGCGCGGATCGAAATCTCCAGATCGCGCGAGAAGGCGGGCAGGACCGAGGACCACTGCCCCGCCGCATCGGTCTTCGCGCGGATTTTCAAAGACCCGGCATGAACCGAAAGCGTGGTGTCGCTCTGGCACGGTGCCGAAACCGAGAGCAAAACGCGCCCCGCTCCGACGCTCGACGCGCTCAGATCGGCCGGTGCGCAAGTGGCACTCGGGCTGGCGGACGGCATCGGCTTGGTCGTCATCGCGGCGAGGAGGAAACGATCGGCGGAGCCTTCCTCGGCCACGGGGATCGCACCTACGCCCCGGTCACTGGCGATATTCGGCGCCGGAGGGTTCGTGAGGTAGGTCTTGTTGATGAGCTGCACGCGGACAGGCGTCGCGAGCGGCTTGGGAGCCTCCACTTCCGCGCGCACCCGCAGCAGCCCCGCCAGCTCGCCCTTCGGCGGCGGCGTCGGTCCCACCGACTGCATCACATGCCCGGTCGCTGCCGCGAGAAAAAACGTCGCGCCGATCATGATAATCTTGCGAATGTTCCGCATTGCCGCCCCTGAACTCTCCTCCGCAAAAGAGAGTTAATGGCAGAAAGCGGCAAAGCTGCGGCGCGAATGGGGAAATGTATCTGAAATGTGAAAGCCTTGCCCCGCGCCGATCTCGCAGCATTGCAAGGGCTTGGGACAAGATATGGAAAAGGCGGCCGAAGCCGCCTCATCTTCGCCGTATTCTGGTCAGACGAGCTGACCGTGGCAATGCTTGAACTTCTTTCCCGAGCCGCAGGGGCAGGGGTCGTTGCGCGACGGAGCGCCCCAGGTGGCCGGGTCGTTCTCGTCGAAACCCGGCAGCGGTTCGCCCGCCACGACCGGTTCGGACGGTGCCTCTGGGGCCGCTTCCTCGGGCGCCATCTGCGCCTGCATCTGCTCCTGTTCCTCGGCGGTCAGGGGGCGGATGCGCGAGAGCTGCTGGGTCACGTCGGCGCGCAGACCGTCGAGCATGATCTCGAAGAGCTGGAAGCTCTCGGTCTTGAATTCCGACAGCGGATCGCGCTGCGCATAGCCGCGGAAACCGATGGTCTGGCGCAGCTGGTCGAGCGTGACGAGGTGCTCGCGCCACTTCGCGTCGATGATGTTCAGCAGCACCTGCTTCTCGATCATCTGCATCGTCTCGGCGCCGAAAGCCTCGGCCTTCTCGGCCATCACCTTGTCGCTCTCTTCCTCGAGGCGCTCGGCGACGACATCCTGATCGACGCCCTCTTCCTCGGCCCATTGCGCGATCGGCATGTCGATGTTGAGCTGCTCCATCACCGCATCATGCATGCCCTGCACGTCCCACTGATCGGCGTAGGTCTTGGCGGGCATGTAGCGGTCGACGAGATCCTCGATCACCTGCACGCGCATGTCGCGGGTGATCTCTCCGACCTCTTCGCTCTCCATGATCTCGCGACGCTGGCTGAAGACAGCCTTCCGCTGGTCGTTCATCACGTCGTCGAATTTCAGGAGCTGCTTGCGGATGTCGAAGTTGCGGCCCTCGACCTTCGCCTGCGCACGTTCGAGCGACTTGTTCACCCAGGGGTGGATGATCGCCTCGCCTTCCTTCATGCCGAGCTTCGAGAGCACGGAATCGAGCTTGTCGGAGCCGAAGATCCGCATCAGGTCGTCTTCGAGCGACAGGAAGAACAGCGAGCGGCCCGGATCGCCCTGGCGGCCCGAACGGCCACGCAGCTGGTTGTCGATGCGGCGGCTTTCGTGACGCTCGGTGGCCAGAACGAAGAGGCCACCGGCGGCGAGAACCTTTTGCTTCTCCTCGGCCGTCTCCGCCTCGATCCGCTTGCGGACCTCCTCGGGATCGGCTTCGGGATTGGCGGTCAGCTCTTCGTGGACGCGCATCTCGACATTGCCGCCGAGCTGGATGTCGGTGCCGCGGCCGGCCATGTTCGTCGCGATGGTGACGGCGCCCAGACGGCCCGCTTCGGCGACGATATAGGCTTCCTGCTCGTGCTGGCGGGCGTTGAGCACGTTGTGCTTGATCCCCGCCTTGTTGAGCAGTTCCGAAAGCATCTCGGACTTCTCGATCGAGGTGGTGCCCACGAGGATCGGCTGACCCTTTTCGTGCCCCTTCTGGATCGCCTGGATCACCGCGTCGTATTTTTCCTTCGCGGTACGGTAGACGCGGTCATGCTCGTCCTTCCGCGCGATCGGGCGGTTGGTCGGGATCTCGACGACGCCGAGCGAGTAAATCTCGGCGAATTCCTCGGCCTCGGTCGCCGCCGTACCGGTCATGCCGCCGAGCTTGCCGTAAAGGCGGAAATAGTTCTGGAAGGTCACCGAGGCGAGCGTGACGTTCTCCGGCTGGATCTGCACGCCTTCCTTGGCCTCGATCGCCTGATGCAGGCCCTCCGAGAGGCGGCGGCCCTTCATCATCCGGCCGGTGAATTCGTCGATCAGCACGACCTCGCCCTGCTGCACCACATAGTTCTGATCCTTGAAGAACAGCTTGTGGGCGCGCAGCGCCTGGTTCACGTGGTGAACGATCGTAGTGCTTTCCGGATCGTAGAGCGACTGGTCCTCGGGCAGGACACCGGCCTCGTGCAGGATCTGCTCGAGGAACTCGTTGCCCTCTTCGGTGAAGGTCGCGGTGCGCGCCTTCTCGTCGATCGTGTAATGCTCTTCGCTCAGACGCGGGATGAACTTGTCGAGCGTGACATACAGCTCGGAGCGGTCGTCGGAGGGCCCCGAGATGATGAGCGGCGTGCGCGCCTCGTCGATCAGGATCGAGTCCACCTCGTCGATGATCGCGAAGAAATGCCCGCGCTGCATCATCTGGTCGACCGAGGTCTTCATGTTGTCGCGCAGGTAGTCGAAGCCGAGCTCGTTATTCGTCGCATAGGTGACGTCGGCATCGTAGGCGAGCTTCTTCTCGGGCTCCGGCTGGAACGGCACGACGACGCCGCAGGTCATACCGAGCGCGTTATAGACCTTGCCCATCCATTCCGAGTCGCGGCGGGCGAGGTAGTCGTTGACGGTCACGACATGGACGCCCTTGCCCGCGAGCGCGTTGAGATAGGCCGGGAAGGTCGCGACGAGGGTCTTGCCTTCGCCCGTCTTCATCTCGGCGATGTTGCCCTGGTGCAGGAAGATCCCGCCGATCAGCTGCACGTCGAAGGCCCGCAGGCCGAGTGCGCGCTTGGCGGCTTCGCGGCAGTTCGCGAAGGCTTCGGGCAGGATCTTGTCGAGGCTCTCGCCCTCTTCCTGGACGCGACGCTGGAATTCCCGGGTCTTCTCGATCAGACCCTCGTCGCTGAGCGCCTCGAATTCTGGCTCGAGCGCGTTGACCTTGGCGACGAGCGGACGCACCGACTTGACTTGACGGTCATTCGAGGAGCCGAAGACCTTCTTCGCGAGTGTTCCGATGCCTAGCATGTCTTCTCCGCCGATTACTGACCAGATCGTGTACCCAAGCGCCTTGCCGCGCTGCCCGCCCCTGCCCTAGAACGGCAAGCGAAACAAGGCCGGAACGCCTCTTACAGACCCTTGGCGATGTAAGCGGAGGCCGCCTGAGTGTCAACGCCGCTGGAATATGCGGCCCAAAGGGAGTGGCAAGGATGCCGAATCTGACGAAACTTCTCGCAAGCGTGGCGATCTGCGCGATGGCTGCCGGCGCCGTTCAGGCGCAGGATGCCAAGACCACCGCCGATGCGAGCAAGACCGAGACGCCGGCCAAGCCGCGCACCGATCTGAGCGCCGATACGGTCGTTGCCACCGTCAACGGTCAGGACATCACGCTGGGCCAGATGCTCACGGTGCGCGACGGGCTTCCCGAACAGTACCAATCGCTGCCCGACGACAAGCTTTTCAACGGCATTCTCGAACAGCTGATCCAGCAGACCGCGCTCGCCCAGCTCGAGGAAAAGCGGATCACCAAGCGCGACAAGATCGCGCTCGAAGTGCAGAAACGGTCCTATCTCGCGGGGGCGCTGCTCAACTACACCGCCGACAAGGCGGTGACCGACGAGGCGGTGCAGAAAGAGTATGACGCGAAATACGCGAATGCCGCGCCGACCAAGGAATTCCACGCTGCTCATATTATCGTGAAGACCAAGGAAGAAGCCGAGAAGATCAAGAAAGAGATCGACGGCGGGGCCGATTTCGCGGCCGAGGCGAAGAAATATTCGACCGACGGGGCCGCGGCCAATGGCGGCGATCTGGGCTGGTTCAAGCTCACCGACATGGTCAAACCCTTCGCCGACGCGATTTCGGAAATGAAGGACGGCGAGGTCAAGGGCCCGATCCAGACCCAGTATGGCTGGCATGTCGTGAAGCTGATCGGCACGAAGACGGTCGATGCGCCGAAACTCGCGGATGTCCGCAAAAAGATCGAAGGCGATATCCGTCAGGCCGCAGTCGAAAAGCGCGTCAAGGATGTTGTGGACGGCGCGAAAATCGACAAGATGACGGACGGGATCGATCCGACCGTGCTGAAGGATCAGTCCCTCCTGGGGAGCAACTGATCGAAACAGGCGGGCGCGATGGCGAAGAAGAAAGACGACGACAAGCTTAAGGCGAAGGTCAAGAAGCTGCGCGCCAAGGTGAAGGCGCTGAAATCCGATCTCGCCGCCGCGCCCGCCGCCACCAAGGCCAAGACCGTGATGGTCTCGCCGCTCGCCCCCGAAAGCTTTCCGGCGCTGCCGGAGATCGACGGGGTCGAGTTCGCCTCCGCCGCGGCGGGGGTGAAATATGCCGGCCGCACCGATGTGATGCTGGCGAAGGTCGCGCCCGGCTCCTCGATCGCGGGCGTGTTCACCACCTCATCGACCCGTGCCGCCTGCGTCCTCGATTGCCAGGACAAGCTGAAAATGCGCGTGCCGGCCGATGCGGGTGCCGCGATCATCGTCAATTCCGGCAACGCGAACGCCTTCACCGGGAAGAACGGGCAGACCGCCGTCGACGCGGTGACCGGCGCCGTGGCGGCAGCCCTCGACATGCCTGCGAGCCGGGTCTTTTCCTCCTCGACCGGGGTGATCGGCGAACCGCTCCCCTATGACAAGATCGTCGCCGCGATCGACACGCTGAAGGACCGTCTCTCCCCGGCCGGGATCGAAGACGCCGCGCGCGCGATCATGACGACCGACACCTATCCGAAAGGGGCGAGCGCCGAGGTCGAAGGCGAGGGCGGCACGATCAGGATCGCCGGGATCGCGAAAGGCTCGGGGATGATCGCGCCGAACATGGCGACGATGCTGGTCTATATCTTCACCGATGCGAAGATCGCCCCCGCCCGGCTGCAGAAGATGCTCTCGCGGCAGGTGAACGACACCTTCAACGCGATCACTGTCGACAGCGATACCTCGACATCGGACGCGCTGATCGTCGCGGCGACGGGCAAGTCCGCGGCGGCCGAGATCTCCGACCTGCGCTCGGGTGCTGCGAAGGCCTTTGAGGCCGGGCTGCGCGCGGTGATGATGGATCTCGCCCATCAGGTGGTGAAGGACGGCGAAGGCGCGACGAAATTCGTCGAGATCCGCGTGACCCGCGCGGCGAGCGCGGAAGACGCCCACAAGGTCGCGATGTCGGTGGCCAACTCGCCGCTCGTGAAAACCGCGATCGCGGGCGAGGATGCGAATTGGGGCCGCGTGGTCGCGGCGGTCGGAAAATCCGGCGCGCAGGCCGATCGCGACAAGCTGACGATCTCCTTCGGCGACATGGTCGTGGCCGAGAAGGGCTGGCGCGTGCCCGATTACTCCGAAGAGGAGGCGAGCGCCTACATGAAGAACCAGGAACTGGTGATCGGCGTCGATCTCGGCCTCGGCCGGGCATCGAAATCGGTCTGGACCTGCGATCTCACCCATCGTTACATCGACATCAACGCGGATTACCGCTCGTGAAGATGGTCCTGGTCTCCGCCGTGGCGCTGATCGACGCGGACGGGCGCGTGCTTCTGGCACAGCGCCCCGAGGGCAAGTCGATGGCGGGGCTGTGGGAGTTCCCCGGCGGCAAGGTCGAGACAGGCGAAACCCCCGAGGCCTGCCTGATCCGCGAGCTCGAGGAAGAGCTTGGCATCCACACCCGTGAGAGCTGCCTCGCGCCGCTCACCTTCGCGAGCCACGCCTACGCGGATTTCCACCTCCTGATGCCGCTTTTCGCCTGCCGGAAATGGGAGGGTATCGTGACGCCGCGCGAGGGTCAGCAGCTGGCCTGGGCCCGTGCGCGCGAGTTGCGCGACTATCCGATGCCGCCTGCGGATGTGCCCTTGATCCCGATCCTGCGCGACTGGCTCTGACGCCCACGGCCTCTGGACCGTCAAGACGCCGCTAACCGACATTCGAAACGCATCAATTGCATTTGCATTTTCGAAAGGAGTCGGTGTTTACTCTCGTTCAAGTGAAGGGAGGGTGACAGATATGCTCAGGACTATTCTCATTGGCAGCTGCGTCTCGATTCAGGGCGTGTACGAGCGTCAGCTCGAATGCGGGCGCATCCTCGTGCGCGTGGGCGACAACCTGTTCGCCGGACGCCCGGTCGGCGCCTGACCGGCGCGCCGCAAGACCTGCCGAAATGCGAAACGGGGGCCTTTCGGCCCCCGTTTTCTTTTTCCGTGGCGGTCGGGATCAGAGCGTGCGCTCGATCTCCTCGCGCTCGAAGATCTCGATGACATCGCCGGGGCGGATATCGTCGTAATTCTCGAACGCCATACCGCATTCCTGACCCGAGATGACTTCCTTCACCTCGTCCTTGAAGCGCTTGAGCGTCTTGAGCGTTCCTTCGTGGATCACCACGTCGTCGCGCAGCAGACGCACGCCGGCGGAACGCCGCGCCACGCCTTCGGTAACAAGACAGCCCGCGACCTTGCCGACGCCGGTGACCTTGAAGACCTCCTTGATCTGCGCATAGCCGATGAAGCGCTCGCGGATCTCGGCCGAGAGAAGGCCGGAGGCGGCCGCTTTGATGTCGTCCACCAGATCGTAGATGATCGAGTAGTAGCGGATCTCGACGCCCTTCTGGTTCGCGGAATTGCGCGCAGGCGCGTTGGCGCGGACGTTGAAGCCGATGACCGGCGCGTTCGACGCCTCGGCCAGCGTGATGTCGGATTCGGTGATGGCGCCCACCCCCGAATGGATCACGCGCACGCGGACCTCTTCGTTGCCGACCTTCTCGAGCGCCTGAACGATCGCCTCGGTCGAGCCCTGCACGTCCGCCTTCACGATGACCTGCAGCTCGGTCACGCTCTCGTCGGCCTTGGCCTTCGCCATCAGCTGTTCGAGCGTGGTCGCGGCACCGGCGGCGGCGCGCTTGTCCTTCGCGGCCTGCTCGCGATACTCGGCGATCTCGCGGGCCTGCGCCTCGGTCTCGACGACGTTGAGCACGTCGCCCGCCTCGGGCGTGCCGTTGAGGCCCAGAACCTCGACCGGAACCGACGGGCCGGCATCCTCGACGCGCTCACCCTTGTCGTTGATCAGCGCACGGACCTTGCCCCACTGCTCGCCGACGACGAAGATGTCGCCCCGATGCAGCGTGCCGTGCTGGACGAGAACCGTCGCGACCGGGCCGCGGCCCACGTCGAGCTTGGCCTCGATCACCGCGCCTTGCGCCGCGCGCTCGGGGTTCGCCTTGAGTTCGAGCAGTTCGGCCTGAAGCGCGATCGCTTCGAGCAGCTCGTCGAGCCCCTTGCCGGTCTTGGCCGAAACCTCGACGTCCTGCACGTCGCCCGACATCTCTTCGACGACGACCTCGTGCTGGAGAAGCTCGGTGCGGACCTTCTGCGGGTTCGCGTCGGGCTTGTCGCATTTGTTGATCGCGACGATCATCGGCACCTTCGCCGCCTTGGCGTGGTTGATCGCCTCGATGGTCTGCGGCATCACCGAATCGTCGGCCGCAACGACGAGCACCACGATATCGGTGACGTTCGCACCGCGTGCACGCATCGAGGTGAAGGCCGCGTGGCCGGGCGTGTCGAGGAAGGTCAGCGTCGCGCCGCTCTCGGCCTGCACCTGGTAGGCGCCGATATGCTGCGTGATGCCGCCAGCCTCGCCGGAGACCACATTGGCGTGGCGAAGCGCGTCGAGCAGCGAGGTCTTGCCGTGGTCGACATGGCCCATGATCGTGATGATCGGCGGACGCGACTCAAGGTCTTCGGGATTGTCGTCAACCGTATTGATGACCTGCTCCACATCCGCATCCGACACGCGCACGGCCTTGTGGCCGAATTCTTCGATCACCAGTTCCGCGGTGTCGGCGTCGAGGGTCTGGTTGGCCGTGACCATCATGCCCATCTTCATCAGCGACTTGACCACGTCGGCGCCGCGTTCGGCCATCCGGTTCGCCAGTTCGGAGACCATGATGGTCTCGGGCAGCTGGACTTCGCGCGATTGCTTCTCGGCGCGGTTCGCACCGCCCATCGCCTTCTGACGCTGGCGTTCCTGCTTGCGCTTCATCGCGGCGAGCGAGCGTTGACGACCTTCGCCACCCGCGAGCGCGTCGCTCAGCGAGAGCTTGCCCGAGCGGCGGTTGCCGGCATCCTTGCCCTTGCCGCCGCGGGTGTCGCGCTCGTTGCGGGTATCGCGCTCGCGATCCGTCTTGCGCGGACCGGAAGAGGCGACGCCCTTGGTTTCGGCGCGCACGGCAGCGGCCTCGACGGCGGCCTGATCGACCGGCTCGTCCTTCTTCGGCCCGCCCTTGCGGATCTCTTCCTTCTTCTTGTCGCGCAGCTCGGCCTCGCGCTTCTTGCGCTCGTCCTCTTCCGCCTTCGCCTTCAGCGCGGCTTCGCGCTCGCGCTCTTCGCGTTCCTTGGCCTCGGCCTCGGCGCGACGGCGATCGCGTTCCTCCTCGCGGGCCTTTTCCTCGGCCTCGCGGGCGGCGGCCTCTTCGACCTCGCGCGCTTTCGCTGCCTGAAGCGCCTTCAGGCGACGCTCCATCTCGGCATCCGAGATCCCGGCCGGGCGTTTCGAAGGGTCACCGAGCGCAGGTTTTCCGCCCGCGGACTTTCCAGCCCCGGCTCCCGGCTTGTTCAAGATCCGCTTCTTGCCCTTCGTCTCGACCACGACGTTCTTCGTGCGCCCGTGGGAGAAGCTCTGCTTCACCTGCCCGGGGCGCGAACCGCCAAGTCCGAGAGTCTTTTTGCCGTCCGTATCGCTCATGCCGTCTTCGTATCCTTCATGGCGGTCTGGCCGCCGTCCTGCTTGCGCAATCCCGCAAGCCTCGATGCGTCTTCAATCACGCGCGGGGTGAGGCCACCAGCTGCAAGCGCGCCGTGTATCGCACGATCGCGCCCGAATGCCAAACCCAATTCCTGAGAGGTGAGGCAGCCGAACCATCGTCCGCCCTCGGGCGTCCACAGCTTGCCCTTGCCCCTGTCCGAGCCGTCACTCGCCTGAAGCAGCACTTTTGCGCGCCCTTCGGCCAGCCAGCCCTTGACCTTTTCGAAGCCGACAACCGCCTTGCCGGCCTTCCGCTCCAGAGAAATAAGCTCTACGACGCGCGCGGCAAGGGCCTGTTCGACCATTTCCACCAGATTTTCCGGGGTTTTCGCCGGCGCCTTGGCGCCCCGGGCGAAAAGTCCCTTCTTCATCGCGGTCTCGATGGTGCCGCGATCCGCGGTGACCCAGATCCCCCGGCCGGGCAGCTTGCCCACCACGTCCGGGTAGATCAAGCCATCCGGGCCGAGCACGAAACGGATGAGCCCAGCCTTCGGCTGAACATCGCCGGTGACGATGCAGCGCCGTTCGGACTCATCCCTATCTTTCGGCTTTCCGCCGCGACTCATCTGCGATCCTCTCCGGTCGGGGCCGGGCTTACGCCTCGGCCTCCTCCTCGTTCTCTTCCGCGCCTTCCAGTTCGTCGCCCTCGGCCTCATCGGCCTCAAGCTCGGACGGGTCCACCCAGCCAAGCTGGATGCGCGCGGTCATGATCAGGGTCTGCGCCTCTTCGAGGCTGACGTCGAACTTCTCGAGCAGGCCGTCGTCCTTCACGCGCTGGCCGTCGACGGTGGTCCAGCCACCGGCAAGTTCCCAGTCCGCGCAGGTCGCGAAATCCTCGAGCGTCTTGATCCCGTCCTGGGCGAGCGCCTCGACCATTTGCGGGGTCAGCCCCTCGAACGCGATCAGGCTGTCCTCGACACCCAGCTCGCGCGCGGCTTCCAGAGCCTTGCGGTTCTGCTCCTCGATCACGTCGCGGGCGCGGGCTTGCAGCTCTTCGGCCGTGCTCTCGTCCACGCCCTCGATCGAGAGAAGCTCGTCCATGTCGACATAGGCCACTTCCTCGAGCGAGGTGAAGCCTTCGGCGACCAGAAGCTGGGCGAAGAATTCGTCCAGATCCAGCGCATCGACGAACAGCTTGGTCCGCTCGGCGAATTCGGCCTGACGGCGCGCCGACTCCTCGGCCTCGGTCAGGATGTCGATGTCGAGCCCGGTCAGCTGCGAGGCCAGACGCACGTTCTGACCGCGGCGGCCGATCGCGAGCGAGAGCTGCTCGTCGGGCACGACGACCTCGATCTTCTGCGCCTCTTCGTCGATCACGACCTTCGAGACCTCGGCCGGTTGCAGCGCGTTCACGAGGAAGGTGGCCTGATCCTCGTTCCACGGGATGATGTCGATCTTCTCGCCCTGAAGCTCGCCAACGACGGCCTGCACGCGCGAACCGCGCATGCCGACACAGGCGCCGACCGGATCGATCGAGCTGTCATGGCTGATCACGCCGATCTTGGCGCGCGACCCCGGATCACGGGCGACGGCCTTGATCTCGATGATGCCGTCATAGATCTCCGGCACTTCCATCTTGAAGAGCTCGGCCATGAATTGCGGGTCGGTGCGGCTGAGGAAGACCTGCGGACCGCGGGTCTCGCGGCGCACATCCTTCACATAGGCGCGGATGCGGTCATTCGGGCGATAGCTCTCGCGGCCGATCTTCTCGTTGCGGCGCAGGATCGCCTCGCCACGACCGATATCGACGATGATATTGCCGTATTCCTCGCGCTTGACGACGCCGTTGAGGATCGTGCCCACGCGGTCCTTGAACTCTTCGTACTGGCGATCGCGCTCGGCCTCGCGGACCTTCTGCAAGATCACCTGCTTGGCCGATTGCGCGGCGATCCGGCCCAGATCGACGGGCGGCACCTCGTCGACGATCTCGTCGCCGACCTGCGGGTTTTCCATGTATTGCTTGGCCTGCTCGACGGTCAGCTCGGCCTGGTAGTTCTCGAGCTCTTCGTCGGCGACGACGGTACGCACGCGGGTGAAGGTGGCCTTGCCGGTCTTGCGGTCGATCGAGACACGGATGTCCATCTCCGCGCCGTAGCGCGACTTGGCGGCCCGCGCGAGGCTCTCTTCCATCGCCTGGATCACCAGATCCGGGTCGATCATCTTCTCGCGCGCCACCGCCTCAGCGGTCTGCAACAGTTCAAGCTGGTTGGCTGCAGTGATGGCCATCTCAGGTGTCCTCCTCGGGGGATTCGTCGATATCGTCAAAGTCGGTTTCGTCGATGCTGTCGGTGGCCTTCTTCTGGCGCAGCATTTCGGCGATGAGTTCATCGGTCAGCACGAGCTTCGCATCCGCGAGCCAGTCGAATTGCAGGCCGATCACGACCTGTTCGCCCTGTTCCTCGATCTCGATCAACACCTCGGAGCCCTCGGTGCCGCGCAGGATGCCCTTGAAGCGCTTGCGCGTGTCGATCATCTCGGAGGTTTCGATCTTGGCCTCGTAGCCTTCCCAGATGTCGAAATCCTTGAGCCGCGTCAGCGGCCGGTCGATGCCCGGCGAGGACACTTCGAGATTGTATCTCTCCTCGATCGGGTCCTCGACGTCGAGCGCCGCCGAAACGGCGGTGGAAATCTCGGCGCAGTCATCCACGACGATCCCGCCCTCGGGACGGTCGGCCATGATCTGGAGCGTGGCGTTCTTGCCGCCCTGCAGCCGCAGCCGCACGAGCTCGAAGCCCAGCCCCTCGATCACGGGGGTGACGATCTCGGCCAGACGCCGGTCGATGGCGGTCTTGGCGATCAGGTCGGTCATCTTTCTTTCCGATCCTTCAAAAACAAAAAACGGGCCCTCGCGGCCCGTCACACTTTTCCGGTGGGCGTCGGGTTTGGACCCCGGCGCGCCGCTGTTGCAGGGGATATACGCTCCCGCCACGGATTCCGCAAGTCAAACTTCAGATGCGGTTGTCGCGCCAGACGCGCCAGTTCAGCGCGGCCGCCAGACTCAGCCAGACGAGATAGGGCAAGACCAGAAGCCCCGCGATCGGATCGAGCCTCAGGAAGGCCGCGCCCATCGCCGCCACCGCGAGCCAGAGCAGGACGAGAACCCCCATCCCCAACCCGAGCCGATGCGCGCCGAAGAAGACCGGCGTCCAGAGCGTGTTGAGCGCGATCTGCACCGCAAAGAGCGCCAGCGCGACCTGGCTCCCCTCGAGCGGAGCGACACGCGCCGCGGCATAGGCGACCGAGAGGTAGAGATAGGTCCAGGCGACGGGGAACACCCAGTTCGGCGGGGTGAAGCCTGGCTTGCGCAAATCCTCGTACCAGCGGCCCGGGCGGAAGATCACGCCGGTCGCGGCCGCCGCCGCGGAGGCCAGAAGAAACAGCAGGAAATAGCTCAGCACCATCATCCGGACTCCGGTCGTCTTCGCTCCGGGTCAGGATCTAAGCCCATCCATCGTCCGGACAAGCCCCGCCGTGATCCCCGGCTCGCTCAGCGCATGGCCCGCCATCGGCACCAGATCGAGTTTCGCGCGCGCCCAGCCCCGCGCAAGCCGATAGGCCGAGACCGGCGGGCAGATCATGTCGAGCCGCCCCTGCACGATCACCGTCGGGATATGCTCGATCCGGGGCCGGTTGCGCAGGATCTGGTCGTCCTGCTCGAGGAAGGCGCCGTTCCGGAAATAGTGGTTCTCCAGCCGGGCGAACGCGCGGGCGTAATCGGGCGAGGCCTCGCCGGGCGGCCCGTCATAGCTCACCGAAGCGAGCGCGTTCTCCCACATCGCCCAATGCCGCGCATAGCGCGCCTCGGCCATGTAATCGCCCGAGAACAGCCGCTTGTGATAGGCGCCGATCAGATCGTGATGCTCGTCCTCCGGGATCGGCCTGCGGAAATTGGCCCAGAGATCGGGATAGAACTGCCCCGCGCCGCCACCGTAGAACCAGTCGAGCTCGGCCTTCGTCGCCAGGAACACGCCGCGCAGCACCAGCGCCTGCGCCCGGTCGGGGTGGGCCTGCGCATAAAGCAGCGCGAGGGTTGCGCCCCAGCTGCCGCCGAACACGATCCAGCTCTCGATCCCGAGCGCGGCGCGGATCTTCTCCATATCCGAAATCAGGTGCCAGGTCGTATTGGCGGTCACGCTCGCATGGGGCCGCGACAGGCCGCAGCCGCGCTGATCGAAGAGGATGATGCGGTAATGCGCGGGATCGAAGAAGCGCCGCATCGTCGGCGAACAGCCGCCCCCCGGCCCGCCATGACAGACCACCACGGGCTGCCCCTGCGGATGGCCCGATTGCTCGACATAGAGAACATGGCCGTCGCCGACATCGATCCGGCGCTGATCGAACGGTTCGACCGGCGGGTAGAGATGCGCGCCCGATGCGCGCTTTTGCCCTGCTGTTCTGTCCATATCCGGACTATATAGAGCAAAGACACGGCCCGCCATGGGCGTGATGCAAATCAGTGCGAGGAGAGCGATGGCAACCCCGGCAAACAGCATCGACCCGTCCGAAGTCGCGAAATTCGAGGCGATGGCGGCGGAATGGTGGGACCCGAACGGCAAGTTCAAGCCGCTGCATATGCTCAATCCCTGCCGGCTCGACTACATCACCACCCAGATCGCGACCCAGTTCGGCCGCGACCTGACGGCACCGCGCCCCTTCGAAGGCCTGCGCCTGCTCGATATCGGCTGCGGCGGCGGGCTCCTGGCCGAGCCGATGGCGCGGCTGGGCGCGACGGTCGTGGGGGCCGATGCGGCCGAGCGCAACATCCCGGTGGCGCAGCTCCATGCCGAGCAATCGGGTCTCGAGATCGATTACCGCCATTGCGCGGCCGAGGACCTTGCCGCGCAGGGCGAGCAGTTCGACGTGGTGCTCGCGATGGAGATCATCGAGCATGTCGCCGATCCGCAGGGCTTCGTGAACACGATCGAAAGCCTGATGAAGCCGGGCGGGCTGATGATCTGCTCGACGCTCAACCGCAATCCGAAAAGCTACATGGTCGCGATCATCGGCGCCGAGCGGGTGATGCGCTGGCTGCCGGTGGGCACGCATGAATGGTCGAAATTCATCACGCCCGACGAGCTCTACGCGCTGGCGGGAAATGCGCGCCTCGACCCGGTCGACCGCCGCGGCATGGTGTTCAACCCGTTAAGCTGGCGCTGGTCGCTTTCGGAGCGCGATCTGAGCGTGAATTACGTCATCTCCGCGGTGAAGACCTAAGGGGGGAGGGGCTCTGCCCCTCTTCGCATTCGCGAATTCACCCCGGGATATTTCGGTCAAGAGGAAGACCAAAACCTCAGCTTCCCCTTGGTCAAAATATCCCGGGGGGCCCGCAGGGCGGGGGCAGAGCCCCCTGCTCGGCCAGTATCTGTCGCCCTCCGGCGACGGGGGCAGCGCCCCTCTTACTTCTTTTTCGGGCGGAACGCCTCGATCCGCGCGGGATCGGTGTCGATCCGGGCCGCGCCGATCAGGTCGAGGCAATAGGGCACGGCGGCGAAGACCGCATCGAGGCAGGTCGCGATGGCCGAGGGCTTGCCCGGGACCATGATGATCAGCGACTTGCCCGCGATGCCCGCCGATTGGCGCGACAGGATCGCGGTGGGAACCTCGAGAAGCGAGGCGCGGCGCATCTCTTCGCCGAAGCCTGCGAGTTCCTTCTCGATCACATCGGCGCAGCCTTCGGGCGTCTCGTCGCGCGGCGCCGGTCCGGTGCCACCGGTCACCAGGATCAGATCGGCCTCGGCGGCAACGAGTTCGCGCAGTTTTTCGGCGACCGATTCACGCCCGTCGGGGATAATGTGACGTTCGATCTCGAGCGGCGAGGTCACCACGCCGCGCAGGTAGTCCTCGCAGCCCGGACCGCCCTTGTCCTCGTATTCGCCGCGGCTGGCGCGGTCGGAGACGGTGACGATGGCGGCCTTGGGCTGCGAGAGGCTCATTTCTTCACCCGTGCGTTGCGGGTCGCGATCAGCTTCAGGCGCAGCGCGTTGAGCTGGATGAAGCCCGCCGCATCCTTCTGATCGTAGGCGCCCGCATCTTCCTCGAAGGTGACGTGCTTCTCGGAATAGAGCGAGGACTCCGACTGCCGCGCGACGGTCCGGGCCGCACCCTTGAAGAGCATCAGCTTCACCGTGCCGGTGACATATTCCTGCGTCTTGTCGATCAGCGCCTGCAGCGCCTCGCGCTCAGGGCTGAACCAGAAGCCGTTATAGATCAGCTCCGCATAGCGCGGCATGATCGAATCCTTCAGGTGGCCTGCGCCGCTATCGAGCGTGATCTGTTCGATGCCGCGATGCGCCTCGAGCAGGATCGCGCCGCCGGGGGTCTCGTAGACGCCGCGCGATTTCATGCCCACGAAACGGTTTTCCACGAAATCCAGACGGCCGATGCCGTGTTTCTTGCCGTATTCGTTGAGCTTGGTGAGGATCGTCGCGGGGCTCATCGCCTCGCCATTGATCGACACCGCGTCGCCCTGTTCGAAGCCGATCTCGATATATTCGGGCTCGTCGGGGGCCTGCGTCACCGGGTCGTCGGTGCGCTGA
Organism: Thioclava atlantica; assembly: GCF_000737065.1. Lineage (GTDB taxonomy): Bacteria > Pseudomonadota > Alphaproteobacteria > Rhodobacterales > Rhodobacteraceae > Thioclava > Thioclava atlantica. Next base: position 28,377 of record NZ_AQRC01000006.1, read on the forward strand.
TAGACGTAATCGGGGGCCATCTCGCCCGGATCTTCCAGCACCTTGCCCTCCGACGAGGTGTGCAGCAGGTTCGCATCGACCGAGAAGGGCGCCTCGCCGCGCTTGTCCTTGGCGATCGGGATCTGGTTCGCTTCGGCGAATTCCAGCAGCTTGGTGCGCGAGGACAGATCCCATTCGCGCCACGGCGCGATCACCTTGATCGCCGGGTCGAGTGCATAGCAGGCCAGCTCGAAGCGGACCTGATCGTTGCCCTTGCCGGTCGCACCATGGGCCACCGCATCGGCACCGGTTTCCTTGGCGATCTCGACGAGGCGCTTGGAGATCAGCGGCCGCGCGATCGAGGTGCCGAGAAGGTACAGACCTTCATAGACCGCATTGGCGCGGAACATCGGGAAGACGAAGTCGCGCACGAACTCTTCGCGGATATCCTCGATATAGATGTTCTCGGGCTTGATGCCGAGCATCTCGGCCTTCTTGCGCGCCGGGTCCAGTTCCTCGCCCTGGCCGAGATCGGCGGTGAAGGTCACGACCTCGCAGCCATATTCGGTCTGCAGCCATTTCAGGATGATCGAGGTATCGAGGCCGCCCGAATAGGCAAGCACAACTTTCTTGGGCGCGGTCATTCGGCAACTCCCGTAATTTTGTTCCGCGACGGGATAGAGCGTTTTTCTGAAATGGACAAGGGCCGCCCAATGGACGGCCCTTTCCGGATCTGCATGGGGTCAGGCTCAGCCCGAGCTGCCCGTATCGGTCGTGACAGCGGGCTCGGTGGTGGCCGTAACCGGCTCGACGGTCGCATCCCCGGCGCTCGCGTCGGGCGCGGACAGACCGAGCAGCTCGTTGAGATAGGCCAGTGCCTCGGGCGAGAGTTCACGCCCGTTCGAGGCCGACAGAAGCGCATCCTGCTGATCCTGCGTCGCGGTCGAAACCTCGGTCTCGAGCTGGCTCACCGATTGCTGCGCGCTGGCGAGCTCGGTCTGGTAGGTCTGCGACGCCTCTAGCTCGGCCTGCAAGGCGGCGATCTGATCGGCATTGGCAGGATCGGTCGCATCGAGCGCGTCGAGATCGGCCTGGATGGCGTCGGGCGAACGGAGGGTCTGCGACTGCAGATCGCTCAGCGATTTCTGTGCCTGCGCGAGCTGCTGATCATAGGTTTGCGCTCCATCGAGTTCCGATTGCAGCGCGGCGAGCTGGGTCTGATAGTCCGCCGCGGTCGGGTCGAGCGCGGCGATATCCGCCTGGATATCGGAGGGGGCGCGGTAATCACCGCCTTGCGCCTCGAGATCGCTCACCGCCTGCTGGGCGGAGGCCAGTTCGGACTGGTAGGCGGTCGAGGCGTCAAGCTCGGACTGAAGCGCGGCAAGCTGATCCTGGTAATCGGGCGCGGTCGGATCGAGCGCATCGATATCGGCCTGGACCGCGTCCGGCGTCCGGATGACCTGCGACTGAAGCTCGGAAAGCGTCTGCTGCGCATCGGCGAGCTGCTGGTCGAGCGCGCCTGCGGCCAGCACCGCCGCCTTGTAGGTGGCGATCCGGCCGACCTGGCTGTTGGGCGCGGCATTCGCGAGCGCGGTGGGGCTCGCATGGGCGGCATTCAGGCCCTTGAGCTCCGAGGCGAGCGCCCCCTGCTTGGTGAAGGAGGCCTTGGTCAGCTTGGGCTTGCCATTGGGCCGGGGCGACTCCGCGACGGCGTAATCGGTCGGGGTGGTCGAGCGAACGCGGGTCTTGGCCGGCTTGGCGGTGACCTTCGTCGTCGCATTGCCGCCCTTCTTGCTGCCGCCGGAGAAGAGATCGTTGAGGAATTTCACCGGGCCGCCGGTAGCGGCATGTGCGGCGCCGGACTTTCCGGGGCTCGACGGCTTGCCATGCGAGGCGGATTTTCCGCCGGCATTGCCGCCGCCGTGGTTGCCGGAATTGCCGCCGCCGTTTCCTCCGCCGTTGCCGCCTCCATTGCCGCCACTGTTGCCACCGCCGTTTCCGCCGCCATTGCCTCCCTTGGCGAAGGCCATGTCATAGCCGGTGAAGTGGCTCGAGGCGACCGGCGCGAAAACGAAGCTCGCTGCCACGAGCGTCACGAACGAGGTTCTCTTGAGGCTCATGAAGCCCTCCCTTGATCGGTTGATCGATTGTTGCGACTTTTGTTCCAATTAGTTCCGGAATGCGGCCAAATCGAGGCAGCCTTGGGCCATGCGCGCCGGCTTGCCGAACCGTCTCCGGCCGTGGCAGCGTTTCGCCAATGCCCGATAATTCTTGCAACAATGCCGCCGCTTCGGCATGGCTTTCATATGAGTGAATTTGCCCTTTCCGCCCTCGCCGCGACCCGTGCCCTGCGCGCCCTCTTCGAGCCGACGCCGTTGCAGCGCAACGATCATCTTTCGGCGCGATTCGACGCCGATATCTGGCTCAAGCGCGAAGACCTGACGCCGGTGCGCTCCTACAAGCTGCGCGGCGCCTTCACGGCGATGCGCAAGCTGCGCGAACGGGACCCGGAGGCCGCGCATTTCGTCTGCGCCTCGGCGGGCAACCATGCGCAGGGCGTGGCTTTCGCCTGCCGCCATTTCGGCGTGAAGGGCACGATCTTCATGCCGGTCACGACCCCGCAGCAAAAGATCGACAAGACCAAGACCTTCGGCGGGGACGCGATCGAGATCGTGCTGACCGGCGACTATTTCGACGACACCCTCACCGCGGCGCAGGCGTTCTGCGCCCAGGCCGAGGCGCATTTTCTCGCGCCCTTCGACGATGCCGACGTGATCGAGGGGCAGGCGTCGGTCGGCGTCGAGATCCTCGACCAGCTGGGCGATCCGCCCGATCTGGTGATCCTGCCGGTCGGCGGCGGCGGGCTGGCGGCCGGCGTCACCGGATATCTGCGCGCGACCGCGCCCGACACGCGGTTCCGCTTTGTCGAGCCTCTGGGCGGGGCGAGCCTGCGTGCGGCGGTCGAGGCAGGGCATCCGGTCACGCTCGAGTCGGTCAACAGCTTCGTCGATGGCGCCGCGGTGGCGCGGATCGGCGCGCGGCCCTTCGAGGAACTTCGCTGGGTCACTCCCGAGATGATCCGCCTCGCCCCCGAGGACCGGATCTGCATCACCATGCTCGAGATGCTCAATGTCGAGGGGATCGTGCTCGAACCCGCCGGAGCGATGTCGATCGACGTCCTTCCCGAACTCGCCGAGGAGATCCGCGGCAAGCGCGTGGTCTGCATCACCTCGGGCGGCAATTTCGATTTCGAGCGGCTGCCGGAAGTGCGCGAGCGGGCGCAACGCTATTCGGGTCTGAAGAAATACTTCATCCTGCGGCTGCCGCAGCGCCCCGGCGCCTTGCGCGATTTCCTTCAGATGCTGGGGCCCGATGACGACATCGCGCGGTTCGAATATCTCAAGAAATCGGCGCGCAACTTCGGCTCTGTCCTGATCGGGATCGAAACCAAGCGCGCCGAGAACTTCACCGAGCTTTTCGATCGGCTCGACCGCGAGGGCTTCGTCTGGCGCGACATTACCGAAGACGAGACGCTCGCCGAGTTCCTGATCTGAGGGGCGGTGTCACGCCGCTTCGGTGAACTCCGCCAAACGTCCCATGAAAAGGGTCTTCGATTCGCTGTAGACTTCGAGGATCGCGGGCACGTTGACCTCGCCGCCGGCACCTGCAGCGGCGAGACGTTCGCCCTGCTGGCAAAGCCCGCCGAAGTCGCGAAACCCGAGATTCCATGCCGACCCCTTGAGGAAATGCAGATCTTCCTCGAGCCGGGCGGGGCGTTGCCCCAGGCTCATCACGACGCTCTCGACCTCATCGAGAAAGAGGTCCACCACCTCCGCGAACCCGTCCGCGCCGATTTCCGAGCGCAATTCGCGCACACGATCCCAATCGATCATTGGACCCTCCGGCCACCCGTTCCTACTTCACCGGCTACCGACCGTAGCGAGGAAAGATTTCCGAAGGCTTAAACACGCTCGGCTGCGGCTTTTCACCGAATCTTAGGCCCTCCCCGTCTTTGATGAAGCCAACGCAACCCGGATGACGAGATGGCGAGAACAAGCGCGGCCGAGAGGTTCGACACGCAGAGGCCCGGCCGCAACCCGCGCGGCGGGAATGCCCGCAATGTCCTCGTCGTCGATGACAGCCGGATGCAGCGGCGTATCCTTTCGGCGCAACTGTCACGCTCGGGCTATCGCGTGACCGAAGCCGGCAGCGCCGAGGAGGCGCTCGAGATCTGCGCCGCGACCGAGCCCGACATCGTGATCTCGGACTGGATGATGGCGGGGATGAGCGGACCGGAATTCTGCCGCAGCTTCCGCGAGATGCAGCGCCGCAGTTACGGCTACTTCATCCTGCTCACCTCGAAGACGGAAAAGACCGACGTCACGCATGGGCTCGAAAGCGGGGCGGATGATTTCCTTTCCAAACCCGTCAACGGGGAGGAATTGCGCGCCCGGCTGAGTGCGGGCACGCGCATCCTCTCGATGCAGGAGGAACTGGCCGCGAAGAACCGCCTTCTGCACGAGGCGCAGGAGGTGATCGAACGCGATCTGCAGGAGGCGCGCAAACTCCAGCAAAGTCTGGTACGCGAACGATTCCGCGATTTCGGCTCGGCGGAGGTGGCGCTGACGCTGCGTCCCTGCGGCCATGTCGGCGGCGACCTGGTCGGGTTCTTCCCGATCAACGCGCGTCGCATCGGGCTCTACGCGATCGACGTATCGGGCCACGGCATCACCTCGGCGCTGATGATGGCGCGCGTCGCCGGCTATATCTCGGGCAGCCTGCCGACCCAGAATATCGCGCTCGTCGACACGCCCGAAGGCGGCAAGGAGGGCCGCCCGCCCGCCGAACTCGCAGCGCTGTTGAACCATCTCGTGCTCGAGGAAATGAAGACCGAGAGCTATTTCACCCTCGCCTATGCCGATATCGACCTCGAAACGGGACGCGCGGAACTCGTGCAGGCGGGCCATCCCTACCCGATGCTGCTGCGCGCGGGCGGGGCGGTGGAATTTCTCGGGGAGGGCGGTTTGCCGATCGGGCTGATCCCCGACGCCCGCTATGAAAGCGTCTCCGCCCGGCTCGGCCCGGGCGACCGGCTGGTGCTCGTGTCGGACGGGCTGACCGAGGCGACCGATCCGGAGGGACGAATGATAGACGAGGCCAGGCTGGCCGCGATCATGCGCAAGTTCTCACGGCTCGAGGGCCGGGCCTTCCTCGACGCTTTGCTATGGGAGATCGACGACTACACCGAAAGCGCGATCAATGACGACGTGTCGGCTGCCTCTTTCGAATTCCACGGCCCGGCTGCCCCGACACCCTGAACGCGCGTCCTTGCTGCGCCGCCCTCGGTCAGAGGGTCCGGAGCGCCTGCCAGAGGAAATGCCGGTCGCCCTCGTTGGCGAGCGCGTCGAGCGCTTCGCCCGGCGCCATCCAATGCGCGCTATGTCCCGGCTCGCTCGGCGCGCCCCGGCGCAGGACCGGGCGGGCCGTCCAGATCGAGCAGAGCTTCTCGGCCCAGAACTCGTATTCCGGCATGTAGGTAAAGCGCCGATAGGCGCCGAGACGGCGCAGCCCGGTGATCGCCCAGCCGGTTTCCTCGCGCACCTCGCGATGCAGCGCATCGATCGCGCCCTCTCCGGGATCGATGCCCCCGCCAGGCAGCTGGAACTCGGGCAGTGGCGCCTCCTGATGGGTCACCAGCACGCGGCCGTCGCGGATCAGCACCGCATAGGCGCCGGGGCGCAAGCGGTAGTTTTGGCCGGGTTTCACGCTTTCTCCGAACCGCGCGATCATGGCTGCTCCTTGGGTCTGCGGTTGCTCCGCCTATATAGGGGCTGTATGGCAGGCCGAGCGCCGCCCGAAAACCCCTCAGGAGCCCTGCAGGAGCACCATGTCCAAGCTATCCCAAATCGCATGGGACGATACCGTTCTGCCCTTCCAGCTCGACCGTTCCGACATTCGCGGCCGCGTGGCGCGGCTCGATGGCGTGCTCGAGAACGTGCTTTCGCAACATGACTATCCGCGCGCCGTGGAGATGCTCGTGGCCGAGGCCGCGCTGCTCACCGCGCTGATCGGCCAGACCGTCAAGCTGCGCTGGAAGCTGTCGCTGCAGATCCGCGGCAATGGCCCGATCCGGATCATCGCCACCGATTACTACGCCCCGGCGAAAGAGGGTGCGCCGGCGCGCATCCGGGCCTGGGCCAGTTTCGATGCCGAGGCGCTCGATCCCGCCGCCGACCCGTTCGGGCAGATCGGACAGGGCTATTTCGCGATCCTGATCGACCAGGGCAAGGGGACCACGCCCTATCAGGGGATCACGCCGCTCGCCGCGGGCTCGCTGCGCGCCTGCGCCGAGGCCTATTTCGCCCAGTCCGAGCAGCTTCCGACCCGGTTCGAGCTCTCCTTCGGCCGCTCCGTCCTGCCGGGCCAGGCCGAGACCTGGCGCGCCGGCGGGGTGATGCTGCAGCACATGCCGCCCGCCTCGCCCTCGGTCGCGGCCTCCGAAGGCTCGGGCGATGGCGGCCTGCTCACGCCCGACGACATCCTTGACGGGGAAGAGGGCGAGAACTGGGCGCGCGCGAATATCCTGCTCGACACGGTCGAGGACATGGAACTGATCGGCCCCACGGTTCAGCCGACCGAGCTGCTGGTGCGCCTGTTCCACGAGGAAGCCCCGCGCGTCTTCGATCCGCAGCGAGTGGAATTCGGCTGCACCTGCTCGGCGGACCGGGTGCGCCAGTCGCTCTCGATCTACTCCGCGCGCGACATCGCACATATGACGACCGACGAGGGAATCGTCACGGCCGATTGCCAGTTCTGCGGCGCGCATTACGAGTTCGACCCGCTCACGCTCGGCTTCGAAGCGCAGAAGAACCCCGATGGCAGCCCGCGCGAGGACAGTGATGGCTGATCCGCTCGCCCCGGTTCTGGCCGCGCTGGCGCGACCGGGGCGGCCCTCTTCGGATTACGACCTGAACCCCGACATCACCCTCCCCGAGGGTCGCAGCCTGCGCCCCGCCGGCGTGCTCGTGGCCTTCGACTGTTTCGGCCCCGAGCCGCGGCTGCACCTGACCAAGCGCAGTTCGCATCTGCGCCACCATCCCGGACAGATCTCCTTTCCCGGCGGCAAGGTCGATCCCGAGGATGAGGGGCCCGTGGGTGCAGCCCTGCGCGAGTCGCGCGAGGAAATCGGCTTGCCGCGCGAGCATGTCGAAATTCTCGGCACGTTCGAGCCGCATGAGACCGTCACCTCCTTCCTGGTCACGCCCGTTCTGGCGCGGATCCACACGCCCTTCGAGGTGATCCCGGAAGCCGGCGAGGTGGCCGAGGCCTTCACCGTCCCGCTCTCCCATATCGCCGATCCCGCCAATTTCAGGGTCGAATCGCGCCGCTGGCGGGGCGTGCGGCGGCACTATTTCGTGGCGCCTTACGGCCCCTATTACATCTGGGGCGCCACCGCGCGTATATTGCGGGCATTGGCGGACCGGATGGCGGAATGAAACTGACCGGGGACTGGATCGAGGCGGCCCATACCCAGCAAGTCCTTGCAATGCTCGAGGCGGGGGGGCATCAGGCGCTGCTCGTGGGCGGTTGCGTGCGCAACAGCGCGCTCGGCCAGCCCGTCCACGATATCGATATCGCGACCGATGCTCGGCCCGAGCGGGTGATCGCGCTCGCCGAGGCGGCGGGGCTCAAGCCCGTGCCCACCGGCATCGATCACGGCACGATTACCGTCGTCGCCGATCACAAGCCGCACGAGATCACCACCTTCCGCCGCGATGTCGAGACCCATGGCCGGCATGCGACGGTCGCCTTTTCCGATGATATCGCGGAGGATGCGGCGCGGCGCGATTTCACTATGAACGCGCTTTACGCCCGCGCCGACGGCACCGTGATCGACCCGCTCGAAACCGGGCTCGAGGATCTCGCGGCGCGCCATGTCCGTTTCGTCGGCGACGCGCAGGCGCGGATCCGCGAAGATTACCTGCGCATCTTGCGGTTCTTCCGCTTCACCGCCTGGTACGGGCGCGAACTCGATGCCGACGGATTGGCGGCCTGCGCCGAGAATTGCGCTGGAATAGAGACGCTTTCGCGCGAGCGGCTCGGCGCGGAGATGCGTAAGCTCCTCGCCGCTCCCGATCCGTCGCGGGCGGTGGCGGCGATGGCGCAGGCGGGGGTGCTGACCGCCGTGCTGCCGGGCGCCGATGCCCGCGCGCTCGCGCCGCTCATCCATCTCGAGGACCGGCCCGCCGATGCGATCCGGCGGCTTGCGGTGCTCGGTGGCGATGGGGTCGCCGAACGGTTGCGGCTGTCCAACCGCGATGCGCGGCGGCTCGAAACCTTCAAGGAGGCAATCTCGGGCAGCGGCGATCCGGCGGTGCTCGGCTACCGGTACGGGGAGGAAGACGGTGCTTCCGCCCTTCTGCTGCGTCAGGCCCTCATGGGGCAGGAAATGCCGGACGGGTGGCAGAAAAGGCTCTGTTTCGGCGCAAAACAGGAATTTCCGCTCCGCGCAGCCGACCTGATGCCCGACTATCAGGGCAAGGCGCTCGGTGAGCGCCTGCGCGCTCTGGAGCTGCGCTGGATCGAGTCCGGCTTCTCCCTCGATCGCGCTGCGCTCTTGCGCTGACGCTTCCCCTTGCAGGGGGACGGGCTATATCCTGTCCCTGAAAGCGAGAGAGCATGATCGACCCGTTTGAACCTTCCTCCGGTCCGCCGCCGCAACGGCTGGGCGCGTTCCTGAACTGGTGCCTTGCAGGCGCGGGCAGGGTGATCGCCATCGCGGGCGCCGCTTCGGTGATCGCCGGTTCGATGGAAGTGGTCTCCGCCTGGCTTCTGGGGCGCGTGATCGACGCGGCGCTGGCCTCGGGGGCCGAGCGCGTTCTCGCGGCGAATGCCGGGCTTCTGGCGCTTTTCGTCGGCTTCTATCTGCTCCTGCGCCCGCTGGCCTTCGCGGCGAGCTCGGCCACGACGAACCTGCTGGTCCAGCCCAATATCCTGCCGCTGGTGCTGTCGCGGCTGCATCGCTGGACGATGGGGCAGGACGTGACTTTCTTCGACAACGATTTTGCGGGACGCATCGCGCAAAAGCAGATGCAGACGGCGCGCGCCGTGACCGACACGGTCGCCGAGACGATCAACACCGCGCTCTTCGCCGCGGCCTCGGTGCTGGGTTCGATCATCCTGCTTCTGGGGATCGACCGCTGGGGCGCGCTCGGGCTCGTGCTCTGGGCGATCGGCCTCGGGTTCCTGATCCGCGCCTTCCTGCCCCGGGTGCGCGGGCGGTCCAAGGCGCGCGCGGCGGCACGCGCCATGGTGACGGGGCAGGTCGTGGACACGATCACCAATATCAAGACGGTCAAGCTGTTCGCCCATTCCGATCATGAAGACCGCGCAGCACTTGCCGCGATGGAGGCGTTTCGGGCCAGAACAGTCTCTTTCGGCAAGGTCTCGAGCCTCTATCGCACCGTTCAGATGGCCTATTCCGGGCTCTTGCCGGTGATGCTGGTGGGCGGCGCGATCCTGCTCTGGTCGCGCGGAGCGGCGAGCGCGGGCGATATCGCCGCCTCGGGTGCGATCGCGATACGGCTGGCGCAGATGTCGGGCTGGGTCTCGACGGCGCTGATGGGGCTCTGGACCCATATCGGCGAGGTCGAGGACGGGATGCGGACGCTGGCGCGCGCGCATGGCCTGACCGATGCCCCCGATGCGCGCGAGCTTGGGCATGTGGCGGGCGCGATCCGCTTCGACGATGTCGCCTTCGCCTATGGGCGCCAGAGCGGGGGCGTCGCGCGGATCGATCTCGACATCCGCGCGGGCGAGCGGATCGGGATCGTCGGCGCCTCGGGGGCGGGGAAATCGACGCTCGTCGCCCTGCTGCTCAGACTCTATGACACCGAAAGCGGCCGCATCCTGATCGACGAAACGGATATCCGCGACGTGACGCAGGAGAGCCTGCGCCGCCAGATCGCGATGGTCACGCAGGAGACCGCGATGTTCAATCGCTCTGCGCGCGAGAACATCCTCTATGGCCGGCCCGATGCCAGCGAGGAAGATCTGATCGCCGCGGCGAAACAGGCCGAGGCGCATGAGTTCATCCTCGATCTCGTCGATCACGAGGGCAATCGCGGCTATGCGGCAAAGCTTGGCGAGCGGGGGGTGAAGCTCTCGGGCGGGCAGCGGCAGCGGATCGCCCTGGCGCGGGCCTTCCTCAAGGATGCGCCGATCCTGGTGCTCGACGAGGCGACCTCGGCGCTCGATTCCGAGGTCGAGGCCGAGATCCAGCGCGCTCTGCACCGGGTGATGGCGGGCAAGACCGTGCTTGCCATCGCGCATCGGCTCAGCACGATCGCCGAGATGGACCGGATCGTGGTGCTCGACGCGGGACAGATCGTCGAACAGGGCAGCCACGAGGAACTGCTCGCGGCGAACGGGCTCTATGCGCGCTACTGGTCGCGGCAGTCGGGCGGGTTCCTGACCTGCGACGAGACAGAGAACGCGGCGGAATAGGCTCTTTTTCAAACACGCGAGGCGGGGTAGAGGACGGCATGACCTATGTGATCGAACGACTCTCCGTACATGCCGACGGCGTGGCCCATGGTCCCGAAGGGACCGTGCATGTCGCGATGGCCCTGCCCGGCGAGGAAGTGTCCGGCGAGGTCATGGGCGGCCGGATCGCCGCGCCGAAGATCCTCACCCCCTCGCCCGAACGCGTGAAGGCGCCCTGCCCGCATTACCGCTCCTGCGGCGGCTGCGTCTTGCAGCACGCCTCGGAGGATTTCACCGCCGCATGGAAGATGGATGTGGTGCGCCAGGCGCTCGCGGCGCGCGGCCTCGATTCTCCGGAGATGACGATCACGACCTCGCCGCTCGGCGCGCGCAAACGCGCGACCCTGTCGGGGCGGCGCACGAAGAAGGGCACGCTGGTCGGGTTTCACGCGCGCACCTCCGGTACCGTGGTCGAGGTGCCGCATTGCCTGATCCTGCGGCCCGAACTGATCGCGGCGCTCCCGGCCCTGCACGAGGCGACGGCGCTTGCGGGATCGCGCAAGGGCGAGATCGCCTTCGCATTGACCCTGTCCGAGGCGGGTCTCGAGATCGCGGCGACCGGTGGAAAAGAGACTGATCCGGCGCAGTTCGAGGCTTTGTCGCAATTCGCCCGCAGCCATGACCTCGCCCGGCTCAGCTGGAACGGCGAGGTGATCGCCGCCCGCCGCCCGGCTCTCCAACGCTTCGGAAAGGCCCAGGTCGTCCCGCCGCCCGGCGCCTTCCTGCAGGCCACCGATCACGGCGCGGCGGCGCTGGTCGCCTTCGCCAAGGCGGCGACCGGCGGGGCCGGCCGCGTGGCCGATCTCTTTGCCGGCTGCGGCACTTTCGCGCTGCCGCTGGCCGAGCAGGCCGAGGTGCATGCGGTCGAGGGCTCGGCCGAGATGGTCGCGGCGCTCGATCAGGGCTGGCGCCAGGCCCAAGGGCTCCACCGCGTCACGACCGAAGCGCGCGACCTCTTCCGCCGCCCGCTCCTTCCCGACGAGCTTGCGAAGTTCGACGCCGTGGTGCTCGACCCCCCGCGCGCCGGGGCGCAGGCGCAGATCGCCGAGATCGCGGCTTCCGATCTCGCGCGTCTCGTCCATGTCTCGTGCAATCCGGTCACCTTCGCGCGCGATGCACAGGTGCTGATCGGAGCCGGTTTCGCGCTGACGAAACTTCTCGTCGTCGATCAGTTCCGTTTTTCCGCTCATGTGGAGCTTGCGGCGCTGTTCACCCGTGGAAGCTAGAGCGAAAATCCGCTAAAAGAGTCGGAAAAGAGCAGCTCAATCCGAACAGGTCCAAAAAATGAACCGTCGAACCCTCCTTCTGGGCGCGAGCGCCCTCGGTGCCCTCGCCGCCTGCGGCGATTCCGGCAAATTCGTTGCCTATAAAGGCCCCCCCGTCACCCAGGTCCAGGTCTACAAATCGAAGCGGATGATGTACCTGCTTTCGGGCGACAAGGTGCTCGAAAGCTACAAGATCGGCCTTGGCGGCGATCCGGTCGGCCCCAAGCATTTCGAAGGCGACGGCAAGACGCCCGAGGGCTTCTATTACATCAACCGGCGCAACCCGAACTCGGCCTATTACCTCTCGCTCGGGATCAGCTATCCCAACACTCAGGACATGGCCTTCGCCGAGGCGCAGGGGAAGTCCCCCGGCGGCGACATCTTCATTCACGGCCGCGACGGCAAGAACAAGGGCAAGGGCAGCGACTGGACGGCGGGCTGCATCGCCGTGAAGGACAAGGAGATCCGCGACATCTACGCGATGGTCCGCGACGGGACGCCGATCTTCATCTTCCCCTGAACGAAGAAGGGCCCCGCGAGGGGCCCTTTTCACGATCAGTTCCCGGTGACCATCGTCCACCAGATCTTGCCCGAGGGCTCCTGATACCAGGAGAAGCCCATCTGGGTGGCGGCCGGATTCAGGATCACGTCGCGGGTCTCGGGAACCTTCATCCAGGCCGCGAGCGTATCCATCTCGGTCTCGTAGGTCTCGGAGATGTTCTCGCCCAGAACGGTTCCGGAATACCCTGCGCGCTGCGCCCGGTCGAGCGGCGAGGAGCCGTCCGAACCCCAATGCCAGGGCCGGTTCTGCGACGCCATGTCCTTCGAATGGGCAAGCGCCGCGGTGGTCAGCGCATCGTTGAGCACCAGCGGCGCGGCGCCGCGGGCCGAGCGCAGGCTGTTGACTGCCTCGAGAACCCGCCCGGGGATGACCTGCGCATCGCGCCCGGTGATGTTGTAGACCTTCGGCAGCGGCAACCCGTCGGGGCCGAGCTTCGGCTGTTGGTCGGTCGGCTGGCACGCAGCCAGAGCAAGAACCGCAGAAATCGCGAAAGTAGTGGCACGCAACATGTCTTCTCAGCCTGTTGTTAACCCGTCATACTGCCTTACACGCTTGCTTTTGCGGGCGCAAACCCTCTCGTGGAGACGAGACGCTTTCATCGCCGGTTTGATTTGCGCGACGGTATCGCTCTCCCTATAGTCAGTGATCATGCCGAAGCCGTGATCACGGAGGGTGCCATGGCCAAGTCGCGCAGCAGTTTCGGCCGCCGCAGATTTCTGGGCGGGATCGCGTCGATCGGGGCGGGACTGGCGATGCCGGTCGTCGCACAGACCCCCGATGCCGGCCTCGAACAGTTCGAGACCAGCGCCTTCACCAACCAGCGGCGCAACATCTCGAGCTTCCAGAACCGCGACTGGAGCGAGTATTTCTCGACGCTCCGCTACGGCGCGATCCTCGTGGACACGCAGTCGCGCGCACTTCACTTCTGGTCCGAGGACGAGACGATCTATCGCCTCTATCCGACCTCGGTGCCGGTCTCGGAGGAGTTGACGCGGCGGGGCCGCACCGAGGTCGTGCGCAAGGTCGAAGGGCCGAGCTGGGCGCCCACGCCCTCGATGAAGCGGCGCAACCCCGAATGGCCCGATTACGTGCCGCCCGGCCCGGACAATCCGCTGGGGACGCACGCGCTCTACCTGTCCTGGCGCTATTACAGGATCCATGGCACCCACGACACGCGCAAGATCGGGCGCAAGAGCTCCAACGGCTGCATCGGGCTCTATAATGAACATATCCGGGAACTGTTCGGCTACGCCAAGATCGGCACCCAGGTGCTGCTGATCTGAGCCAGCGAAGGGGCGCTGCCCCTCGGCCTGCGGCCTCACCCCGGGATATTTTATCCAAGGGGAAGGGGACTTCCTCTTGACCCAAATATCCCCGGGGGTGAATTCGCGGATGCGAAGAGGGGGCGGGCAGCCCCCTCCCCCCCGTTCGTCAGTCGAGCCAGCCCGCGAGGTTTTCCTCGACCACGTCCATCAGCGCCTTGATGTGCAATTCGTCGTCGTTGAGGCAGGGGATATAGGTGAAGCTCTCGCCGCCGGCCTCCTCGAAGGCCTCGCGGATCTCGCCGTTGATCTCTTCCAGCGTCTCGATGCAATCCGCGCTGAAGGCGGGCGAGATCACCGCGATGTTCTTCTTGCCCTGTTTGGCCAGCTCGGCGACATGTTCGACGGTGTAGGGCTTGAGCCATTCCTCGGTGCCGAAGACGGACTGGAAAGTGGTGTCGATCGAACCCTTCTCCCAGCCCAGCCGCTCGCGCAGCAGGCGCGAGGTCTTCTGGCACTGGCAGTGATAGGGGTCGCCCTCCATCAGGTAGCGCTTGGGCATGCCGTGATAGGAGGCCACGAGCACGTCGGGCTTGGTGTCGAGCGTCGCATAGACCCGCTCCACCGAGTTTGCCAGCGCCTCGATATAGGAGGGGCGGTCGAAATATTCGGGGGCCACGCGCGCGGCGGGCTGTCGCTTCTGCGTCATCAGCGCGCGGAAGAACTGATCGTTCGCGGTGGCCGAGGTGGCGCCTGCATATTGCGGGTAGAGCGGCACGAACAGGATCTTCTCGCAGCCCTGCTTCACCATCCGGTCCACGACGGACCGGGTGGAGGGATTGCCGTAGCGCATGCAGTAATCGACGATCACCTCCTGTCCGTAGCGCGCCGCGACGGCCTCGCGCAGCTTGGCCACCTGCTGCTTGGTGATCGTCATCAGCGGGCTTTCATTCGCCTCTTCGTTCCAGATCGTCTTGTAATTCGCGCCGCTGGTGAAGGGGCGTTTCGCGAGGATGATGAGCTGCAGGAGCGGCTGCCACTTCCAGGCCGGGTAGTCGATCACCCGCTTGTCCGAGAGGAACTCGTTGAGGTAGCGGCGCATCGACCAGTAATCGGTGGCGTCCGGTGTTCCGAGGTTGGCGACGAGCAGGCCGATCTTGGCTTCGGGAACGGGCGGGTGATCCGCCGGGGCGTGGGCGAGGCGCGCGGTCGCGTCATTCGTCATGTTTCACTGTCCTGTCATCGTTTCTTCGGAACCTCATCCCGACTTAACGGGTTTCCCGATCAGGTCAATGCGGCCTATTCAACCGGGACAGGATCTCTTACGTTGTTCGCATGGCAATGGATGACATGACCGGCAACAAACCGGCCCCTCCCGCGATCGAGCTGGCGAGGGACGCGGTTTTCCTCGATTTCGACGGCTGTCTCGTGGAGATCGCCCCCCGCCCCGATGCGGTGGTGATCCCGCCCGACCTTCCAGCAATGCTCACGACGCTCGCTGAGGCGCTCGATGGCGCGCTTGCCGTGGTGTCGGGCCGGTCGCTGAGGGATCTCGAACATTTCCTGTCCGGCTATGCGGGCCCGATGGTCGGCAGCCACGGGGCGGAGGCGCGCGGAATGGATCCTCCGCTGGCGGAAAGCCCGGCCGAACTGACAGCGTTGCAGGCGGAACTGGCGCGCTTTGCGCAGACACAGGGTCTGCTCTACGAGGAAAAGAGCCATGGCGGCGCGCTTCATTTCCGCGCCGACCCGACGCGCCAGCAGGAGGTCGAGGAGTTCACGGCCGCGCTGGCGGATCGTTTTCCAGCCTTCGCGATACAGCCGGCGAAGATGGCGGTGGAACTGCGTCCGGAGGGCTATTCGAAGGACGGGGCGCTCGCCTTGCTTTCGGAACTGCCCGATTTCAGCGGGCGGCGGCCCGTCTATGCGGGCGACGACCGGACCGACGAACCGGCGCTGGCCTGGGCCGAGGCGAATGAGGGTTACGGGATCAAGATCGGCGAGGGAGAGAGCGCGGCGCGCTTCCATCTGCCCGAGCCGGAAGACTTGCGCGCCTGGCTGGCCGCGGCAGTGAGAGGGTGAGCATGGGGCGTCTGATCTGCCTGTCGAATCGCATTCCGACCGGGGCCAATCCGTCGGGCGGGCTCGTGGTCGCGCTTGGCGACGTGCTGACCGAGACCGGCGGGATCTGGATCGGAACCTCGGGAGAGATCGCGAAACGCCCCGGCACGAAATTGCGCGAGATCGAGGGCGGCCCCTTCAAGCGCCTGTGTTTCGACCTCACCGAGCAGGAGCAGGAAAACTACTACGCGGGCTATTCGAATTCCGTGCTCTGGCCCCTCTTTCACGGCCGCGCCGACCTGATGGAGATCCATCAGGAATATCTCTCCTCCTACAAGCAGGTGAATCGCCGGCTCGCCAAGATGGTCGCCGCGATGATCGAACCCGAGGACCGGATCTGGGTCCATGACTTCCATCTCCTGCCGCTCGCCTACGAGCTGAGGGTCCTCGGCATCCAGAACCTGATCGGTTTCTTCCTGCACACGCCCTTTCCCGGCCCGACCTCGATGCAGGCGCTGCCCAACGGGCGCGAGATCTGCCAGTGGCTGGCGAATTACGATCTGATCGGGCTTCAGGCGGAACGCGACGTCCGCGCCTGCCTCGCCTCGATGGTCGAGATCGGCGGGGCGAGCGACCTGGGCAACGGTTTCGTCCATCTCTCGCCGCGACAGAGCCGAATTGCGGCCTTCCCGATCGGCATCGACGCCCGCGAATTCACCGAGCTGGCCGAGCGCGAGATCGAGAAGCTTCCTCCGGGCATTCTCAAACCCGAGCGGCGCCTGGTGATCGGGGTGGACCGGCTGGACTATTCCAAGGGTGTGCCGCAGCGCTTCCGCGCCTTCGGGGAATTCCTCGAGCGCCACGAAGACTGGCACCGCTTTGTCTCGCTGCTCCAGATATCGCCCCCCACGCGCGAGGGTGTTCAGGCCTATGACGATATCCGCGAGGAGACCGAGCATCTCTCGGGCCGGATCAACGGTCAGTTCGCCGATATCCAGTGGGCCCCGATCCGCTTCATCAACCGCCCGGTGCCGCGCGAGGTGCTCGCCGGGCTCTACCGCGCGTCGGACGTCGCCTTGGTGACGCCGCTGATGGACGGGATGAACCTCGTCGCGAAGGAATTCGTCGCAGCCCAGGACCCGCGGGATCCGGGCGTCCTGATCCTGTCGCAATTCGCCGGGGCGGCCGAGCAGATGACCGAGGCGCTCCTGGTGAATCCCCATGACACCGAGCAGATGGCGACCACGATGATCACCGCGCTGATGATGTCGCATTCCGAGCGGCGCGAGCGTCATGCCGCGCTGATGAAAGGGCTCGACCGGCACGACGTGCATTGGTGGTCGAACGCGTTTCTCACCAGCCTCGGCTGATCACGCCCGGCCCGGCTTGTCCCCGGTGGGACGTTCCGGGACGCCCAATGCATCCGCGAGCCTCTGCGCCGCCGATCCGGGGCGAAGCGGTTTCTGCTGATCGGGATGGGGTTTCCACCCGGTCAGCCAGACCATCTCGAAACTCGCGCGGATCCGGCCATCGGGTTCCTGATAGCTCTCCGAATAGAGCCGCAGCGCCTCTGCCAGAACGTCGCGGCGCAGGAAGCGCCGGTTCCGCGACGCCAGCGCGTTTGTCTCGCCCATCGCGCGCAGATCCGAGAGCAGCCGCAGCGGCGTCTCGTAGGTGACCTTGCGCATCACCGCATCGGCCACCGGCAAGGCAAATCCCGCCCGCTGGATCAGCGCGCCCAGGTCGCGGATCTCGCCCATCGGCAGGATCCGCGGGCTGAGCCCCCCGGTGATCGCCGCCTCGGCCTGTGCAAGTGCTGCGCGCAACTCATTGAGCGTCTGGCCGCCGAACAGCACCGCAAGGAACAGCCCGTCGGGTTGGAGCGCGCGCGCCGCCTGCACCATCTGGCCGACCGGATCATTCGCCCAGTGCAGGCACATCGCATGCACCACGAGGTCATGCGCGCCTTCCTCCAGATCCAGCACGTCGTCGTCGCGGACCAGCTTGGCGCCGGGCAGACTGTCGCGCCAGGGCTCGGGGAAAGCCGTGATCAGGGCGGGGGCCGTAAAGGTTCTGTTAACCTCGAGCAGTCTTTCTGAAAGCTCCGCCGCGGCGTCCTCGTGCAAGAACAGCTCGGGGGCGCGGGCGGCGCGCATCCTGTGGCGCTCGAGCGCCTCGCGATCGGTCAGAAGGGGCGGTGTCGTCATGTCGGGAACGATCCTTACTGCGCTTCGCGCGCGGATGCTAGCGGTCGGAACGATCGGGCTGCGCGCCGTCTTCCCGCCGCTCTGTATCGCCTGCGACACCGAGATGGGAAGCGAGTCGGGCCTCTGCCCCGCCTGCTGGGCCGAAACGGAATTCGCCCGCGGGACCTCCTGCGACAGCTGCGGCGTGCCGCTTCCGGGCGCAAGCGACGGTCAGACCCTGCGCTGCGACGACTGCCTTGTCCATCCAAGGCTCTGGGATCAGGGGCGCACGGTGATGCTCTATTCCGGCACCGGGCGCCAGCTCGTGCTCGCGCTCAAACATGGTGACCGGCTCGATCTCGTCCCGCCATTGGCGCGCTGGCTTGCGCAGGCCGCCGCGCCGCTTCTCGGCCCCGACACCGTTATCGCGCCGATCCCGCTGCATCGCTGGCGGCTGATCCGCCGGCGCTACAATCAGGCCGCGCTCCTGTCGCGGGCCCTGGCCCGGCTGGGCGGACATGCGCATTGCGCCGATCTCTTCACGAGGCTGCGCGCGACGCCCCGGCAAAAGGGTCTGACACGCCCCGAACGGCAGACCAATCTCGAGGGCGCGATCGCGATTTCGGCCAAGCGGGCCGCATTGATCGATGGCCGCCCGCTGCTCATCGTGGACGATGTGATGACCTCGGGGGCGACGCTGAGTGCCGCGACGCGGGCCGCGCGCGAGGCAGGCGCATCGCGGGTTTGCGTTGTGACACTGGCACGCGTTGCGAAGGCGCCCTAAATCCCTATAGTCTTGCCGACAAAAGGGAATGAACAGAGCATGAAACGCGTCGAAATCTACACCACCCGCACCTGCCCCTTCTGCATCGCGGCCAAGCGGCTGCTCGACCAGAAGGGCATCGCCTATGAGGAAACCGATGTGGGTGCCAATCCGAGCCTGCGCGCCGAGATGATGCAGCGCGCCAATGGCCGCCGCACCGTGCCGCAGATCTTCATCGGCGGCGAAGGCGTCGGCGGCTGCGACGAGTTGCATGCGCTCGAGCATGCCGGCAAGCTCGACCAGATGCTGGCAGGGTGAGCGATGAAGGCGGCTCTGGTTCAGCTCTCCGTCACCGACGACCCGGCACAGAACCTGCCGGTCACGCTGGACTTCATTCGCGAGGCCGCCTCCCGCGGGGCGCAGCTGATCGCAACGCCCGAATGCACCAACATGATCTCGTCGGACCGCGCGCATCAGAGCGCGGTCCTGCACCATGAGCATCACGACCCCACGCTCGAGGCGATCTGCGCCGAGGCGGAAAGGCTCGGGGTCTATGTCCTGATAGGCTCGCTCTGCCTGAAGACCGAGGATGACGACGGGCGCTTCGCGAACCGGTCCTTCCTGATCGGGCGCAAGGGCAACATCAAGGCCCGCTACGACAAGATCCACATGTTCGATGTCGACGTGTCGGAAACCGAGCGCTACCGCGAATCCGAAGCCTACCGGCCGGGGCGCGAGGCGGTTCTCGGCCCGACCAAATACGCCCAGATCGGGATGACGGTCTGCTACGACCTGCGGTTCCCGCATCTCTACCGGTCGCTGGCGCAGGGCGGCGCGCAGATCCTGTCGATCCCCGCCGCCTTCAACGACACGACCGGCCGCGCCCATTGGGAAGTATTGGTCCGCGCCCGGGCGATCGAGAACACCTGTTTCGTTCTGGCGCCCGCGCAATGCGGCACCCATGCCGCGCATGGCAACCGGCCGCGCCGGACCTGGGGGCATTCGCTCGCGGTGGGCCCGTGGGGCGATGTGCTCACCGATGGCGGGACCGAGCCGGGGGTGACGCTGGTCGATCTCGACCTCGCGCAGGTCGATGCGGTGCGCTCGCGGCTGCGCTCGCTCTTTCACGACCGGAGCTTCGAGGGACCGTGAGCAGCCCGGAAACCGACCCGCTTGCCGCGACGCTGTTCGCCGAGGTCTTCATGGCCGATCAGCTCGCGCGCAACGTCGTCAGCCGGGCGCTGCCCAAGGGGATGGAGATCTCGCATTTCTCGGTGCTCAACCATCTCGCGCATATCGGCGAGGAGCGCACACCCGCGCAGCTCGCGGCCTCGTTCCACGTCACCCGCGGCGCGATGACGAACACGCTCGCGAAGCTGGAATGGGCAGGCCATGTCCATATCCGTCCCGACTGGGACGATGCGCGGCGCAAATGGGTCTCGCTCTCGCCCTCGGGACGCCGGGCGCGCGACGCCGCGCTCGCCTCGCTGATGCCGATCATCGGCGGCATCGTGCGCGATCTCGGCCCCGAGAAGGTCCGCGCGACGCTGCCCGTGCTGCGCGAACTGCGCGCGCGGCTCGAGGAAAGCTGAGGGGCAGGAGGGGCGCTGCCCCTCTGGCCTGCGGCCATTCACCCCGGGATATTTCGGGCATTTGGAAGCGTGCCTGTCGCGGGCTTCCAAATGCCTGAAATATCCCGGGGGAGCCTGCCGAAGGCGGGCGGGGGCAGCGCCCCCCTTTCCACGCCGGAGATGCGAAAAGACCCCGCCGTTCCATGCACGGCGGGGCAAGGCTGTATCCGGGGGGTAGCCCCCGGATACTGGCGGTAACTGGGAATTCGGAGGTGCCGGCGCGCTCAGTTCATCTCGGCGCGGATCTGCTGGCGCAGCAGGTCGATCGGCACCTGCTTGCCGTCGCGCTTGAAGGTCCAGTAGGTCCAACCGTTGCACGAGGGCGCGCCTTCGAGATGGGCACCGACCTGGTGGATCGAGCCCTTCACGTCGTCGCCGATCAGCGTACCGTCCGCCCGCACCTTGGCCTTGTAGCGGCCGTTGAGCGAGTAGAGTTCTTCGCCCGGGCGCAGCAAGCCACGCTCAACGAGCTGGCCGAAAGGCACGCGGGGCTCGGCGCGCTTGGAGGTCGAGACCTCGAGCGCCTCCTTGTCGAATTTCCGGATCTTCGACAGGCGCTTGCGGGCCACCACGCGATAGCTTTCCTCGCGCTCGATCCCGATGAAGTCGCGGCCCAGCATCTTGGCCACCGCGCCGGTCGTGCCGGTCCCGAAGAACGGGTCGAGCACCACGTCGCCCGGATTGGTGGTGCCGACGAGGATGCGGTGCAGCAGCGCCTCGGGCTTCTGGGTCGGGTGGGCCTTGTCGCCATTGGCGTCCTTGAGACGCTCGCCGCCATTGCAGATCGGCAGCACCCAGTCCGAGCGCATCTGCACGCCCTCGTTGAGCGATTTCAGCGCCTCGTAGTTGAAGGTGTATTTCGCGCCTTCGGATTTCGACGCCCAGATCAGGGTCTCATGCGCGTTGGTCAGGCGCTTGCCGCGGAAATTCGGCATCGGGTTCGATTTGCGCCATACCACGTCGTTGAGGATCCAGAAGCCCTGGTTCTGCAATTCCGCGCCCATGCGGAAGACGTTGTGATAGGAGCCGATCACCCAGAGCGCACCGTTCGGCTTGAGAATGCGGCGCGCGGCCGCCAGCCAGTCGCGGGTGAAATTGTCGTAATGCGCGAAGGAGCCGAACTGGTCCCAAGCGTCGTCGACCGCGTCGACCTTGGAATTGTCGGGGCGATGCAGATCGCCGCGGAGCTGAAGATTGTAGGGTGGATCGGCAAAGATCAGGTCCACGCTTGCCTCGGGCAAGCTGTTCATCATCTCGATGCAGTCACCTTCAAGAATCTGGTTCAGGGGCAGCGCCGCCTGGCCCGCCTGCGTCTTCGTCTTGGTCATTTTCGCCTCTTTAATGCCCGCCTCACGGGAATGCCGGCTTGTGCCGATCTATGCCGTCAAAGATGAGTCAAAGGCGATTCCGCGTCAATTTCTTTTTTGAATCAAGGGGTTATACTTTTCGCTTGGCACAAGATATTGTGGACTGGCTTGAAGCTTCGTCTATGAACGGGGGTCACCCCTAGATCTAGAAGCGCCTGCAAATGATCTCGCGTCGGGTAGCCCGCATTCCGCTCCCAGCCGTAGCCCGGATACTGTTGCGCCAAGTCCACCATGAGCCGGTCGCGAGCCTCCTTGGCCAGGATCGAGGCCGCCGCGATCGAGAGCGAGCGGGCATCGCCCTTCACGATCGCCTCGGCCGAGACGCCCAGATCCCGGGGTATCCGGTTGCCGTCGACGAGGACATGATCGGGTCCGGCGCGAAGGCCGGCGACCGCCCGGCACATCGCCAGATGCGCGGCGTGGTAGATATTGAGTGCGTCGATCTCCTCGACCGAGGCATGGGCGATGCACCACTCGCTGCATTCCATGATCTGTAAGGTCAGGTCGGCGCGACGCTTCGCGGTGAGCTTCTTCGAATCGTTGAGGCCCTCGGGGATCCGCGCCGGATCGAGAATCACGGCCGCCGCGGTGACCGGGCCGCAAAGCGGGCCGCGACCGACCTCGTCGACCCCGGCAATGCGGGCCAGGCCGCGCTCCTGGGCGGCCTCTTCGAAGGAAAAATCGGGTGCGTTCGACATGGCACGGGGATGCACCGGTTCGCCGATGCGATCAACGAAAAAGCGGGGGCCCGAAAGCCCCCGCCCTGCTCGTTGCCTCATGTTCTTGTTCTGGACGGATCAGCGCCGCGAGAAGCGGACCCCCCGATCCTCGAGGCAATTGCGGCCATAAACCTCTTCATAGCGGTTCCGGCCGGTCTTCATGTCGAAGGAACAGCGGTCGGGCAGACGTGCGCGGGTGTGGCGGTCGAGACAGTCGGCCGAGACGACCTCGCTCCAGCCGGTGCGGGTACGAACCTGCTGCACGCATTGCTGCGGCAGGGAGATCCGGTCGCGGTCGTGGCGCTCCCGGCGGTCGCGCGCCTCGCGGCGTTCGCGCTCGCGGCGCTCCCGTTCGAGCCGGGTCTGGCGCTGCTGCCAGGTTTCGTTCGTATAGTGGCGCGGCGCCGGCTGAGCGCGCTGCCGGTTCGAATTGTTCACCGAGTCGAGGATCAGTGCGGCGGCTCCGATGCCCAGCAGAACCTTCAGCGCGTCACGGTCCTTCTTGCCGAGGGCGGCCGCCGGCGTGGCAGTGGCGGCCACTGCGCCGAGCGCGATAGTGGTGGCGGTGATCAGCGCCGTCGCTTTGGTCTTGAACGTCATCTTTTCGCTCCTTCCGGTGGGGCAGCCCCGAAAGGCCGCGTCATCTCGATGCATCCACCCTCGGCCGAGGGGCAAAAGACAGGCAATAACGCGGCGCGGCTATCGGATAGCAGGGCTGCAAGGCGCCTTTGTTATTGAATAGCAGCCGGTTCCCGCGCAGCGTGAGCGCATGAAACACGCATTGATCATATTGGCGTTTCTCGCCTCTGCCTCGGCGGCCCAAGCGGCGTGCTATGCCGATTACAAGGCCAAGCGCGACAATCCGTTGCAGCTGCAATACGGGGTGGCGCAGGTCTCGGACGAGGCATGCACGAAAGAGGCCGCCGCGCGCGAATTGGCGCCGAGGCTGAATGCTGCGGGCTGGACCTTGCTGACGGTTCTCTCCACATTCGGGCCCGAAGGTTTGGAGCAGAGGAAAGCCAGTGCCGGACAATACTTCCTCCGTTACTGACAGCCTCCGGCTGGGGTCGCGGGCGGTCGTCGGCGGGGTCATCGCGGTGGTCGCGATTCTCGCGATTGCGGCCGCGTTTCTCTTCGCGAAGCTTCCCGATGCCGATGCGTTCAATGCGCGTGTCGAACATATCTTCGTGCAGAACGACAACCTGACCTCGCAGGCCGAGATCAAGCTGCTCGAGGTTCTGGCGCAATCCGCCACGGCGTTCTCGGACGTGCTGGCGAGCTACCGGGTGATCATCTTCATCCTGCTGATCTTCGCCGCCGCGCTTCTGATCGCCGCGATGGTCTTCCTGCTGCTGCTGATCGGCCTCAACCGGCGCATGACCGAGATCCGCCGCGCCGGGATCGAGGTGCAGAGCCTGCGGATCCTGCGCGCCGAGAATGCGGTGCTGCTCAACGACATGGCCTTCACGCTGACGCCCGCGGCGATCGAGACGCTCTCGGTTCTGGCCGAGGCGCGGATGGATGACGACGTGCTCACCGGCGCACAGATCGAAGGCGTGATCTCGGGGCGCGACGCGGCCGAATGCGAGGAGGCCGCCGGCGCCACCCGGATCAAGCGGCTGCGCGACGCGCTCGGCAACCAGCTCGTGGCGGAACTGCTGGTGCGCAACATTTCCCGCAAGGGATATACGCTTGCGGTCAGCAAGGACGCGATCCGCGTCGATTGACCGACCCTTGCGTGGCAGGGCTATGGGCCCTATATCGCGGCTTCACTTTGCCGTCCGGGGGGGATGAATGATTCCGACACCCTTTTACCTGATCGACGAAGCGCGCCTTCTCGAGAACATGCGCAAGATCGAACGCCTGCGGGAGCGCTCCGGCGCCAAGGCGCTTCTGGCGCTCAAATGTTTTGCGACCTGGTCCGCCTTCGACATCATGCGTCCCTATATGGACGGAACGACCTCGAGCTCGCTTTTCGAGTTGAGGCTTGGGCGCGAGAAATTCGGCCGCGAGACCCATGCCTATTCCGTGGCCTGGTCGGATGGCGAGATCGACGAGGCGATTTCCTATGCCGACAAGATCATCTTCAACTCGCTGAGCCAGCTCGACCGGTTCGGCGAGAAGGCCGCGCATATCGAGCGCGGTCTGCGGCTCAATCCCCGTTTCTCGACCTCCGGCTTCGATCTGGCCGACCCGGCGCGGCCCTTCTCGCGTCTCGGCGAGTGGGATCTGGCGCGCCTGGAACAGGCAATGGACCGGATCTCGGGGGTGATGATCCATTACAATTGCGAGAACGCGGATTTCGCGCTCTTCGATCAGCAGCTGAGCCGGATCGAGGCGGAATTCGGTGAGGTCCTGAAACGGCTGGACTGGGTGAGCCTGGGTGGCGGCATCCATTTCACCGGCGAAGGCTATCCGCTCGACGATCTGGCCGACCGGCTCAAGCGGTTCTCCGAGACCTATGGCGTGCAGGTCTATCTCGAACCGGGCGAAGCCTCGATCACGCAATCGGCCAGCCTCGAGGTCTCGGTGCTCGACATTCTCGACAACGGCAAGAAGATCGCGATCGTCGACAGTTCGATCGAGGCGCATATGCTCGATCTTCTGATCTATCGGGAAACCGCGAAACTGCCGCAGACCGGCACGCATGACTACCAGATCGCGGGCAAGACCTGCCTGGCGGGCGACATCTTCGGCGATGCGCGCTTCGAGGCGCCGCTGCAGATCGGCGACCGGATCTCGATCGCGGATGCCGCCGGTTACACGATGGTCAAGAAAAACTGGTTCAACGGCGTGAACATGCCCGCCATCGCGATCCGCCGGGCCGATGGTAGCATCGACCGGATTCGCGAATTCACCTACGAGGACTACCTTTCCTCATTGTCCTGAGGGCCTGCGCGCCCCCTTCCCCTGTCCAGCCAGAAGGAGACAGCCGAAGTGAAGAAGAACGTGCTCATCATCGGAGCGGGCGGCGTGGCCCAGGTCGTGGCGCATAAATGCGCACAGAACAACGATATTCTGGGCGACCTGCATATCGCCTCGCGCACCAGGTCGAAATGCGACGCGATCCTCGAGAGCGTGCATGAGAAAGGCGCGATGAAGGTCGAGGGCACGTTCGAAGCGCATCAGCTCGACGCGATGGACACCGCCGCCACCGCCGATCTGATCCGCAAGACCGGGGCGCAGATCGTGATCAATGTGGGCTCGGCCTTCGTGAACAAATACGTGCTCGACGCCTGCATCGAGACCGGCGCCGCCTATATCGACACCGCGATCCACGAAGAGCCCGACAAGATCTGCGAAACCCCGCCGTGGTATGCGAATTACGAGTGGAAGAAGCGCGATCTCTGCGCCGAGAAGGGGATCACCGCGATCCTCGGCGCGGGCTTCGATCCCGGCGTGGTCAACGCCTATGCGCGTTTCGCGGTCGACATGATGGACGAGGTGAAATCCATCGACATCGTCGATATCAACGCGGGCTCGCATGGCAAGTATTTCGCGACCAATTTCGACCCCGAGATCAACTTCCGCGAATTCACCGGCACCGTCTATTACTGGGAAGACCGGCAATGGAAGGAAAAGGCGATGTTCGAGACCGGCAAGACCTGGGATCTCCCGGTCGTCGGCCCGTCCAAAGCCTATATGTCGGGCCATGACGAGGTGCATTCGCTCGCGGCCAATTACCCGCAGGCCGATGTGCGGTTCTGGATGGGCTTCGGCGATCACTACATCAACGTCTTCACCGTGCTGAAGAATATCGGCCTTCTCTCGGAGCATCCGGTCAAGACCGCCGAGGGTCAGGAAGTGATCCCGCTCAAGGTGGTCAAGGCCTGCCTGCCCGACCCGGCCTCGCTGGCGCCGAACTATACCGGCAAGACCTGCATCGGCGATCTGGTGAAGGGCACCAAGGACGGCGAGGAGTTCGAGGTCTTCGTCTACAACGTCGCCGATCACAAGGACGCCTATAACGAGGTCGGCTCGCAGGGCATCTCCTACACCGCGGGCGTTCCACCGGTCGCCGCTGCGATCCTGATTGCCGAAGGCGACTGGGATGCGAAGGAAATGAAGAACGTCGAGGAACTGGATCCCAAGCCCTTCTTCACCGTGCTCGACCGGATCGGCCTGCCGACCCGCTTGCAGATCGGCGGACTGGGCGGCGAGGACAAGGCCTGGACGGAAGCCTGAGCGGCTTGCCAGAGACATGAAAGGCCCGCCAATCGGCGGGCCTTTTCACATGGGGACTTCACACGGGGAAGTGGCGATCCCGGCAGGATTCGAACCTGCAACCTGCCCCTTAGGAGGGGGCTGCTCTATCCAGTTGAGCCACGGGACCACGCGCCTCTTGATGCCGTCAAAGCGGCGTCTGTGCAAGTCGGGAGCTCCGCAAAAGAAAAGGGGACGCGTATTGGCCCACCGCATCCCCTTTTGGCACTCGCCCCACGATCGGAGTCTACACGCGCTGCGAGCTATGGCGGCGACCGGAAGATCTGGAGTTCGAACCGGCACCGTTATCGCTAACATACGGCGCATCATTCGCTTGCGCAAGGGAAATGTTTGACGCTAACAAGAATTGACCCATCAGAGGAAGATCGCGTGTCCCGCCCCACTGAAACCCGCCGCCCCCTCACCCTGCGCGATGTCTCCGAGGCATCCGGCGTCTCCGAAATGACGGTGAGCCGCGTGTTGCGCAATCGCGGAGACGTGTCCGAAACCACCCGCGAGAAGGTGCTTCAGGCCGCCAAGGCGCTCGGCTACGTGCCCAACAAGATCGCCGGCGCCCTGGCGTCGCAACGGGTCAATCTGGTGGCGGTGATCATTCCCTCGCTGTCGAACCTCGTCTTTCCGAAAGTGCTTTCGAGCATTTCGGACGAGCTCGAGGATACCGGGCTGCAGCCCGTGGTGGGCGTGACGAACTATTCTCCGGAAAAGGAGGAACAGGTCCTCTACGAGATGCTCTCCTGGCGGCCCTCGGGGGTCATCATCGCCGGTCTCGAACACACGCCGGCCGCGCGGGCGATGCTCGAGAATGCGGGCATCCCGGTCGTCGAGATCATGGATGTCGATGGCGAGGGCGTGGATTCGGTCGTCGGCATCTCGCATCGCCGGGCGGGTCTGCACATGGCCGAGGCGATCATCGCCGCGGGCTACCGCCGGATCGGCTTCCTCGGGTCGAAGATGCCCGAGGATCACCGCGCGCGAAAGCGGCTCGAAGGTTTCCAGGAGGGGCTCGCGAAGGCCGGGATCGAGCTGGCCGATACCGAATTCTACGCGGGCGGCTCGGCGCTGGCCAAGGGCCGCGAGATGACCGAGACGATCCTCAAGCGGACCCCCGATCTCGATTTCCTCTACTATTCGAACGACATGATCGGCGCGGGCGGGCTCCTGTGGTGTCTCGATCAGGGGATCGACGTGCCCGGCCGCATCGGCCTTGCCGGCTTCAACGGGCTCGACCTGCTCGACGGGTTCTCGGTGCGGCTCGCGACGATGAACGCCTGCCGCGGCGAGATCGGCCGCAAGGCCGCGCAGATCATCGCGGGACGCTCGCAAAGCAACATGATCGGCGGCGAGGTGATCGAACTCGAGCCCGTACTCGAACCCGGCGACACGATCCGCAAGGCCTGATCCCGAAACGGGGTCAGCGGCGCGCGCCCCAGCTGATCGAGGCGTATTGCCGGGTGTAGAACTCGCCCATCAGCCCGATCATCAGAAGCGCCAGCCCGACATAGAGCGGATAGTGCCAATCCGAGAAATGCGGATTGTAATTGATGAAGGTGAACCCCCGCGCCTGGTCGATCGTGTGGAACAAGGGGTTCCAGTCGAACAGGACCAGCATCTTGTGCGGCAGGTTGTTGGCGAGGAACATCTTGCCCGAGGCGATCATGTTCGCGCGGCTGTAGATCTGCTGGATCACCCCGACCACATCCGGCGCCCAGGGCTTGGCGGCCAGAAGCACCAGCCCGATCGCCAACCCGGTGAACCACGACAGCAGCACCATCCCCAGCGCCCCGACCCAGTTGTAGATCTCGATCGGGTGGAAGGCTGCGTGATAGATGAAAAGCACCACGATCATCGACAGCATCTGGATATAGAGCGTGCTCAGCGCGGCCGCCGAGATCGAGATCGCGGTCGTCATCGGCGCGTGTTTCATCATCGCCGAGGTCGGCCCCTCGGCGCCGAAAACCGCGCCGATCGTCTTGGTATGCGTCATGAACAGGAAGATCCCGCTCATGATGTAGAGCAGGAAATCGCCACGCACCGAATTGCCGCGCATCCCGAGCACGCCGAACATGATGTAGAAGGTCAGCACCAGAAGAAGCGTCTGCACCATGTTCAGGATCAGCCCGACCAGCGCGTTGCCATGCGACTGACGCAACCGGCGGACGGTCGCATGATAGATCCGCTCCAGCAGGCTGAAGGTCGATCCGAGCGTCGAGTTGCTGCGTTCTGCTCTGAACATAATCCTGCCGGTTCGGGGTGCCGCTCTGCCTGACGCCGGGCGCCATGCTTGCTCAAGCCGTGCCGGCGCATCATAAGAGGGGTGTTGGAGCATATCAATTGGGCCAGATCATGGCCGGAATGGAGAGAGCATGGATTTCGAGCATCTGATCAAGGTGATGCGACGGCTCGCGCTCGAGGCGGGCGACAAGATCATGGAGATCTACAACGCGCCCGATTTCGAGGTGAAATCCAAATCCGACAATTCCCCCGTGACCGAGGCCGATGAGGCGACGGATGCGTTGATCTCGGCGGGGCTGCGCGCGGCCTTTCCCGATATCCCGCTGGTGACCGAGGAACAGGCCGAGACCCACGATCAGTCCGTCTCGACCTTCCTGATCGTCGATCCGCTCGACGGGACGAAGGAATTCGTCCAGCGGCGCGGCGATTTCACCGTCAACATCGCCTATGTGGAAAACGGCGTGCCGCTGCGCGGGGTGGTTTTCGCGCCGGCCAAGGGACGGCTCTTCTATACGCTCGCCGAAGGCCGCGCAGTCGAGGAGATCGGCCCCGATTTCTCCAAGGACACGGTCGGAACCCAGAAGCCGATCACGGTCTCGGTGCCCGACAATCGCGGGCTGATGGTGGTGGCATCGAAATCGCATCGCGATCAGGCGACCGACGACTATATCGGCAAATACGCGGTGAAGGACATGCGCTCGGCCGGGTCCTCGCTGAAATTCTGCCTCGTCGCGACCGGGGAGGCCGATCTCTATCCGCGGCTCGGGCGCACGATGGAATGGGACACCGCAGCCGGTGACGCCGTCCTGCGCGGCGCCGGTGGCGAGATGATCCGGTTCGAGGATCATGCGCCCTTCACCTATGGCAAGCCCGGCTTCGAAAACCCCTTCTTCATCGCCTATGCCCCCGGCGTTCTCCTGGTGAAATAATGTCCGTTCTCATCGTCATCCCTGCCCGCTACGCCTCGACCCGCTATCCCGGAAAACCGCTCGTCGAGCTGACCGGGGTCACGGGCGAGAAAAAGACCCTGATCCAGCGCAGCTGGGAAGCCGCGCAAGCGGTGAGTGGCGTCGACCGCGTCGTCGTCGCGACCGATGACGAGCGGATCCGCGCCCTGAGCGAGGGTTTCGGCGCCGAGGTGGTGATGACCTCGGAGGCCTGCCGCAACGGGACGGAACGCTGCGCCGAGGCCGCCGAGACGCTGGGCGGCGGTTTCGAGATCGTGGTGAACCTCCAGGGCGACGCCCCGCTGACCCCCGCCTGGTTCATCGAGGATCTGGTGGCGGGGCTGCGCGCGAATGACTGGGCCGAGCTCGCCACGCCGGTGCTGCGCTGCGAGGGCGCGATGCTCAAGAGCCTCCACGAGGATCGGATGCACGGACGCGTCGGCGGCACCACCGCGGTCTTCGGCGCGGGCAACCGCGGGCTTTATTTCTCGAAGGAGGTGATCCCCTATGCCGGGAAGGATTACGCCCCGGAGGCGCCCACCCCGGTCTTTCACCATGTGGGCGTCTATGCCTACCGCCCAGGCATTCTCGCCGATTACGCGACCTGGCCGATCGGGCCGCTCGAAACGCTCGAAGGGCTCGAACAGCTCCGCTTCCTCGAGAACGGACGCGCGGTGCTCTGCGTCGAGGTCGAGGCGCGCGGGCGGCAGTTCTGGGAGCTCAACAATCCCTCGGACGTGCCGCGCATCGAGGCGATGATGGCCGAGATGAACCTCGCCTGAACGCCCGGCCCCTCCGGCAGCAGACCTGGGGAACCCGATACAGATTTGCGCATTCGGTCAGTGTCTGGGCAATAACCAGCGAGGGACGGGATCATGCGACAGCAGGTTCCTTGTCCCTTCGCGCGTTTGTCGTCACAATGACACCAAACCCAGCGAGCACATCGCAACAGATCGAAGGTGACAAATGAAACGCAAGGTGACGAAGGCGATCTTTCCGGTTGCCGGCCTTGGAACTCGATTCCTCCCCGCCACGAAATCGATCCCGAAAGAGATCCTGACCCTGGTGGACCGCCCGCTCATCCAGTACGCGATCGACGAGGCGCGTGCCGCGGGCATCCGGGAATTCATCTTCGTGACCTCGCGCGGCAAGTCCGCGCTTGAGGATTATTTCGACAACGCGCCCGAACTCGAGGCGGCGCTGCAGGCGAAGAAGAAGACCGAGCTCTACGACGAGCTGCAGAAGACCAACATGGATTCGGGCGCGATCGCCTATGTGCGCCAGAACCAACCGCTCGGCCTTGGTCACGCGGTCTGGTGCGCGCGTCGGCTCGTGCATGACGAACCCTTCGCGGTCATCCTGACCGATGACGTGATCGCGGCCGAGAAGCCCTGCCTGCAGCAGATGATGGAAGCCTATGAGGAAACCGGCGGCAACGTCGTGGCCGCGATGGAAGTGCCGCCCGAGAAGACCTCGTCCTACGGCGTGCTCGACATCGCCGAGGCGAACGGGCCGATGCTGAAGGTGAAGGGCATGGTCGAGAAGCCCTCGCCGGAGAATGCGCCCTCGAATCTCGCCGTGATCGGACGCTACATCCTGACGCCGAATATCATGCAGAACCTCAACAAGAAGGAAACCGGCGCGGGCGGCGAGATCCAGCTCACCGACGCGATCGCGCATGAGATCGAGGTCGGCAATCCGGTCTACGGCTACCGCTTCAAGGGCCAGCGCTTCGATTGCGGCTCGAAGGCGGGTTTCCTGCAGGCCACCGTGGCCTTCGGCCTCCAACGCCCCGACCTCAAGGACGAGTTCGGCGACTATCTGAGCGATGTGATGTCGATGCGGACCGCTGCCGAGTAAGCGATGAAGCCGCATGTTCTGGTGACGGGCGGTGCGGGCTATATCGGCTCGCACGCCTGCAAGGCGCTGAGCGAGGCCGGCTATGTGCCGGTCTGTTTCGACAACCTCTCCACCGGGTGGCGCGAGGCGGTGAAGTTCGGCCCGCTCGAGGAAGGCGATCTCGCCGACCGCGCCCGGCTCGACGAGGTCTTCGCGACATACAGGCCCGTCGCGGTGATGCATTTCGCGGCACTCAGCCTTGTCGGCGAGTCGATGCAGAACCCGTCGAAATACTGGCGCACCAACGTCAATTGCGCGCTCAACCTGATCGAGGCGGCAATCGATGCGGGTTGCCTGAACGTCGTATTCTCCTCCACCTGCGCCACCTATGGCGATCAGGATGGCGTGGTTCTTGACGAGAACACCGAACAGCGCCCGATCAACGCCTATGGCGGCTCGAAACGCGCGATCGAGGACATGCTGCGCGATTTCGGCGCCAGCCACGGGTTGAACTCGGTGATCTTCCGCTATTTCAACGTGGCCGGCGCCGATCCCGCGGGCGACATCGGCGAGCAGCACGTCCCCGAGACGCATCTGATCCCGCTGATGCTCGACGCGATCGCGGGCAAGCGCCCCGCGCTTACCGTCTTCGGATCGGATTATCCCACGCGCGACGGCACCTGCATCCGCGATTACGTCCATGTCTCCGATCTGGTCGACGCGCATGTGCTGGGGCTGAAATGGCTCGAGGCGGGCAAACCCTCGCGGGTCTTCTGCCTCGGCTCGGGCAACGGGTTTTCGGTGCGCGAGGTGATCGAGGCCTCGCGTGCGGTGACCAATCGCGAGGTGCCGATCGTCGAGGGCGCGCGCCGTCCGGGCGATGCGGCGAGCCTCGTCTCGGGCTCACGCCGGGCGCTCGAGGAGCTGGGCTGGCAGCCGCAACGCTCTGATCTTTCGGTTATGATCGCGGATGCGTGGCGCTGGCATCAGGCGAAAGAGTATGAATACTGATCCGCAAGCCGCGGGTCAGGAGTTCGGATGCCATCGCGCCGCGATTTGTGGGAAGCCTACCGGCTGCGCCTGAAGCGCAGGTCGTTCCTGTGGCGGGCCCTGCGCAAGCGGCGCGAGCTGGTGCGGATCGCTGACCGCACGCGGCAGATCCGGCCGGGCGCGATCCTTCTCTTCGCGGTGATGCGCAACGAGGCCGACCGCCTGCCCTTCTTCCTGCAGCACTATCGCGGGCTCGGTGTCGACCACTTCCTGATCGTCGATAATGGCAGCACCGACGGCACGGCCGAGATGCTGCGCGATGCCGGGGATGTCTCGCTCTGGCGGACCATGGCGAGCTATCGGTCCTCGCGTTTCGGGCTCGACTGGGTGACCTGGCTGATGATCCGGCACGGGCATGATCACTGGTGCCTGACGGTCGATGCGGACGAGTTGCTGATCTACCCCTATCACGACACCCGCCCCCTCCCCGCGCTCACCGAATGGCTCGACGCCTCGGACCTTCCGGCCTTTCCCGCGATGATGCTCGACCTCTATCCGAAGGGGCGCCTCGGGGCGCAGCCCTATCGCCCCGGGCAGGATCCGCGCCGCATCCTGAGCTGGTATGACGCGGGCAATTACACGATCACCCGTCAACGCCGCAGCGACGCGCTCTGGATCCAGGGCGGACCACGGGCGCGCGCTTTCTTCGCGGATCGGCCCCGCCGGGCACCGACGCTCACGAAGATACCTTTGGTGCGCTGGAACCGCCGCTGGGCCTATCTCAACTCGACCCATGCTCTGCTGCCGCGCCGCCTCAACCGCGTCTATGACGAATGGGGCGGCGAGGCGATCTCGGGGCTGCTGCTGCACACGAAATTCCTCGATCTGGTCGTCGGGAAATCCGCCGAGGAGAAGAGCCGCGGCGAACATTTCGGCCGACCGGGCGATTTCGACCCCTATTACGAGGCGCTGATCGCGGACCCCGAATTGTGGACGCCGCATTCCTCGCGTTTGGGCGACTGGCGCCAGCTCGAAGCGCAGGGCCTCATGTCGCGCGGAGGCTGGGTCTGAGCGTTTGTCGCCACATTCGACACAATACGCGCGTCGCAAACGCGTTGATTTCTTCTCAGCGCCCGCGAAGGGAGCTATGACTATGCGTGATATTGTAGTGACGCGCGGAACTTGTTTTTCTGAAAACGGCGACACTTAACCCTTTGATAAGTATATTTCGAAACAAGGGACCGCAGCAGCGGAAGGGACAGTAGTTGGGACTGAGGGATCTGATCAGGCTGCGTCGCAAGCGCAGGTTGAGACAGCTTCGCGCCTTTCTAAAAAGGCGGGAACTCAAAGCCCTTTCCGATCGCACCGCCCAGATCCGCCCCGACGACATCCTCGTCTTCGTCACCGCCCGAAACGAACGCGTCCGCCTGCCCTATTTCCTGCGCTATTACCGCGACATGGGCGTCAACCATTTCCTTTTCGTGGACAATGGCAGCGATGACGGTTCGACCGAATATCTCGCCCGGCAGGAGGATTGCTCGGTCTGGCACACGGAAGCTTCCTACAAGGCCTCGCAATTCGGCATCGACTGGATGAATTGGCTGCTGCGCAAATACGGCACCGGTCACTGGACGCTCACCGTCGATCCGGACGAGTTCTTCGTCTACCCGTTCTGCGATACGCGCCCGATCCGCGCGCTGACCGACTGGCTCGACACCTACGGGCTGCGCTCCTTCCCGGCGATGCTGCTCGACATGTATCCGAAGGGCCCGATCGACGCGAAACCCTATATCGAGGGGCAGAACCCGTTCGATCAGGCCTGCTGGTTCGACGCGGGCAATTACATGATCTCGCAGAACCCGGACTACCGGAACCTGTGGATCCAGGGCGGGCCGCGGGTGCGGATGTTCTTTGCCGAGGATCCCTATCGGTCGCCTTCGCTCAACAAGATCCCGCTGGTGAAATGGGCGCGCGGTCATGTCTATGCCTCCTCGACGCACATGCTGCTGCCGCGCGGGCTCAACCAGGTCTATGACACGATCGGCGGCGAGATGGTCTCGGGTTGCCTGCTGCATGCGAAGTTCCTCTCGCCGCTGACGGCGAAGGTGGCCGAGGAGCTGCGCCGCGAACAGCATTATGCCGGGTCGCGGGAATATCACGCCTATGCCCAGACGATCGCGCAGCAGCCCGATCTGTGGTGCAAATGGTCGGAAAAATATATCAACTGGCGCCAGCTCGAGATCCTCGGGCTGATGTCCAAGGGCAATTGGGCGTAGGGGGCTCGGGCGAGTGACGGTCGGTTTCATCATGATGTGCCACACCGCGCTCGACCGGGCGGCACAGGTCGCGCGGTTCTGGGCCGAAAGCGGCGCGCCGGTGGTGATCCATGTCGACAAGCGCGTGCCGGGGCTCGAATTCGGCGGGCTCAAGCGGGCGCTGGCGGACCTCGACACCGTCTCCTTCTCGCGGCGCTACAAATGCGAATGGGGCACCTGGTCGCTCGTCGCCGCGAGCCAGGCCGCGGCCGAGCAGATGCTCGAACGTCACCAGCATGTCCGCCATGTCTATCTCGCCTCCGGCTCCTGCCTGCCATTGCGCCCGGTTCAGGAACTGACCGACTACCTCGACGCCCGGCCCGAGACCGATTTCATCGAGAGCGTGACCACCACCGAGGTCGGGTGGACGGTCGGCGGCATCGATATCGAGCGTTTCACCCTGCGCTTCCCCTTCTCGTGGAAGAAGCAGCGCCGGCTCTTCGACCGCTATGTGGAATTCCAGCGCAAGACCGGCTTCCGGCGCCGCATCCCCGACGGTCTCGTGCCGCATCTGGGCAGCCAGTGGTGGTGCCTGACGCGGCGCACCCTGTCGGCGATCCTGCAAGATCCCGACCGTCCGCTCTACGACCGGTATTTCAAGCGCGTCTGGATCCCGGACGAGAGCTATTTCCAGACCCTCTCAAGGCTCTATTCCACCTCGATCGAGAGCCGGTCGCTCACGCTCACGAAGTTCGATTTCCAGGGCAAGCCGCATATCTTCTACGACGATCACCTGCAGCTTCTGCGGCGCTCGGATTGCTTCGTCGCGCGCAAGATCTGGCCCCGGGCGGACAAGCTCTACCGCACCTTCCTGTCGAAGAATGCCGGCGGTTCGGCGATGGCGGAGCCGAACCCCGCCAAGATCGACCGGCTGTTCTCGAAATCGATCGAACGGCGCACGCGCGGGCGGCCCGGGCTCTACATGCAGAGCCGCTTCCCGCAGAAAGACCACGAGAACGGCAAGACCTCCGCGCCCTATTCGGTCTTTCAGGGCTTTTCGGATCTGTTCGAAAACTTCGACGGCTGGCTTTCGAAATACGTCGGCGCGCGGGTGCATGGCCATCTCTTCGCCCCCGACCGGGCCGAATTCGCGGGCGGCGAGACGATGTTCAACGGATGCCTGACCGATGACGCGACGCTGCGCGACTACAATCCGCGGGCCTTCCTGACGAACCTGATCTGGAATTCCCGTGGCGAGCGGCAGTGCTTCATGTTCTCGCCGCGCGACAATCAGGCCAATAACTGGTTCACCGCGACCGATCCGAACGCGCAGATCTCGGTCATCACCGGGGCCTGGGCGCTCCCGCTCTCGCGGGTCAACGCCGATTTCTCGACGATCCGACGCGAGGCGGCGCGGTTGCAGAAACGCGAACTCGAACAGCTCGAGATCCTGCGCTCGATGTATGTGAAGGCGCGGGTGCGGATCTGGACACTCTCGGATTTCATCGAGAACCCGATGGAGCCGCTGCAGACCATCATCGACGAGATCAGCCCGCGCATGCCCCGGCGCCTGACCGAGGCGCCGCAGATGGTCGACCTCACCGGCTTCGGCCAGTTCCTGCAGAACCTCAAGAACCAGGGGATGCAGCCGCTGGTGATGGGGGATTTCCCGGTCGAGCCCCGCGTTCCGCAGGACATGACGCAGCACAGCCGCCCCTATCTGGTGAAGTGACGCGATGGCCCGGTTCGACAGCTTCGTCGTCTTCGCCGAGATGCGCACCGGGTCGAACCTTCTCGAGGCGGCCCTCAACGGAATAGAGGGCGTCGCCTGCCACGGTGAGGCGTTCAACCCGGTTCTGATCGGCTATCCGCAGAAGACCGAGCTGCTCGGGATCAGCAAATCCGAGCGCGATGCCGATCCGCTTTCGCTCTGGAAGGCGATCCGCAAGCAGGACGGGCTCAACGGCTGCCGCTATTTCCACGACCACGATCCGCGGATGCTCCCGGTTTTCGTCAACGATCCGAAATGCGCCAAGATCGTGCTGACCCGAAATCCGATCGAGAGCTATGTCAGCCTGCTGATCGCGCGCTCGACCGGGCAATGGAAGCTGGGGGATGCGAAAAGCCGCAAGTCGGCGCGCGCGCGCTTCGACGCGGCCGAGTTCGAAACCCATCTCGAGGAATTGCAGGGCTTCCAGGTGACGCTTCTGAACGCGCTGCAGCGCTCGGGCCAGACTGCCTTCTATCTCGATTACGAGGATGCGCAGTCGCTCGACGTGCTCAACGGGCTGGCGCAATGGCTCGGGGTCGAAGGCCAGCTCGAGAAGCTGCCCGAAGGCCTGAAGGTGCAGAACCCCGAACCGCTCGAGGCGAAGGTGTCGAACTTCTCCGGAATGGAGACCTCGCTTGCACGCCTCGACCGGTTCAACCTGTCCCGGACGCCGAATTTCGAGCCCCGGCGCGGTCCCGGCGTGCCTGGCTTCATCGCGGCGAAAGAGGCGGGGCTTCTCTACATGCCGATGCGACCGGCGATGGATGCGCCGATCCGTGACTGGCTCGCCCGGCTCGGCGATCTCGAGGAGGGGTTCTCGCAAAAGACCCTGCGCCAGTGGAAACGCCGCCATCCCGGCCATCGCAGCTTCACCGTGCTGCGCCACCCGCTGATGCGCGCGCATCTCGCCTTTTCGGCGGTGCTGAACTGGGACAACATGTCCGAGACGCGCACCGTGCTGCGCAAGGCCTACAAGCTGCCGATCCCGGACGAGGGCGTGGCGATCACGCCCGAAGCCTATCCCGACGCTCTGATCGCCTTCCTGAAATGGCTCAAGTCGAATCTCGCGAACCAGACGAGCCTGCCGGTGAACGTGCTCTGGGCCACCCAGTCGGCGCAGCTGCAGGGGCTCTCCCAATTCGCCCTGCCCGATCTTCTGGTGCGCGAGGAGAGCCTGGCGGAGGATCTCGCTTATCTCACGCGCGCCGCCGGGATCGACGCGCCCCCCTTCCCCGAATTCGAGCCGGACACCGCGCCGATCAAGCTGGCCGATATCTGGTGCCCCGAACTCGAAGCCACCGCGCGCGAGACCTATACGCGCGACGTGATGCAATTCGGCTTCGGCGACTGGAAACGCGGCTGAGGCGCAACGAGAAAGCGCGCCGGACGGGCCGGCGCGCTGATCTTTTCACCATATCCGCTCGGGCTCAGGCTGCCTGACGGCTCTGCGCCTCGGTCAGCACCGCATGGAGCGCCGCCGGATCGGTATTGGCGCGCAGCTTCTCGCAGGTTTCCGGATCGCGCATGGTGCGCGACACGAGGGCGAGCGCCTTGAGATGCTCCACCCCGGAGTCCTTGGGCGCGAAGAGCGCGAAGACCAGATCCACCGGCAGCCGGTCCACCGCGTCGAAATCGAGCGGTTTCTCGAGCCGCAGGAAGACGCCCACGACCTCGTCGAGATCGTCGAGCCGCGCATGCGGAAGCGCGACGCCATGGCCGACACCGGTCGGGCCGAGGCTTTCACGCTCCTGCAGCGCGTCGACCGTCTGCGCGGCGTCGAGCCGATAGATCGACCCCGCGATGTCACCAAGATCCTGGAACAGGCGTTTCTTGCTGGTGACGTTAGACAGCACCTTGACGGCGCCGGGAGCGAGCAATTTCGAAAGGTCCATATGTCTCGTCTTCTCCGCGCCGTCAGCGTCGGCGCTCATTTGCTGTTGCGCGGGTCGATCCAGCCGACATGCCCGTCGTCGCGCCGATGCACGACATTGACCCCGCCATGTTTCTCGTTGCGGAAGACGAGCAGGGGAACATTCGACAGCTCCATCTGCATGACCGCTTCACCGACCGAGAGCGTGGGAACCTTGGTTTCCATCTCGGCCACGATCATCGGCGCACCATTCGCGGTCTCGCCGGTTTCGTCATCCTCTTCCGCGGCGAGCACATACAGCCCCGCAGCCTCGAATTCAACAGGTTCGCTGCGGTCGCGATGATGATCCTTCAGCCGACGCTTGTGGCGGCGCAGCTGCTTGTCCATCTTTTCGCGCGCGCTGTCGAAGGCGGCGTAGATTTCCGTGGCCTGGCCCTTGGCCGAAGCGGTCAGCCCGGTCGAGAGGTGAACGGTCGCCTCGCAGAGGAAGTTATGCGCATCGCGCGAGAAGGTCACCGTGGCATCGGTCGGGCGCTGCATGTATTTCTCGACGACCTCGCTCAGCTCCGTTTTCACATGGGATTGCAGGGCCTCCCCGACATCGAGCTGCTTGCCACTGATCTGGTAACGCATGGATTTCCTCCTTCACGCATTGGGCCGTGAGACCCCAGCCTCCACGGGCAGGGTTTCCGGCCGGTTAAATCTTTCATAGGGAGCGACGCGGTTGATCCTGCCCGGGCCCTCTTTCGGGGACCTGACGCACGCTCTTGCCGAGGAGAACCCGATCGGCGCGTGCTGGTGATGGGGGCAACGATCACGCATTTGACTCATATTTGGGTACGGAACCGAGGGGGTGTCAACGGGTCACCGTGACCCGTTTGCGAATCCGCTCTCACGCGTCGGTCAAAGGATGCGGAAATGCTGCCCCAGATAGACCCTGCGGACATTTTCGTCCTGCACGACTTCCTCGGTCGTGCCCGACATCAGAACCTTGCCATCATGCAGGATATAGGCGCGATCGACGATTTCGAGGGTCTCGCGCACGTTGTGATCGGTAATCAGAACCCCGATGCCGCGATCCTTGAGCTGGCCGACCAATGCGCGGATCTCCGCGACCGCGATCGGGTCGACCCCGGCGAAGGGTTCGTCGAGCAAGAGATATTTCGGATCGGCCGCGAGACAGCGTGCGATCTCGCAGCGCCGCCGCTCCCCGCCCGAGAGCGCGAGCGCCGGAGCCTGGCGCAGATGCCCGATCGAGAAATCCCCGAGCAGCTCCTCGAGCCTCTCGCGCCGGGTATGGGGGTCGGGCACAGCGATCTCGAGAACCGCCATGATATTGTCCTCGACCGAGAGCCCGCGGAAGATCGAGGCCTCCTGGGGCAGGTAGCCGATCCCCAGCTGCG
The DNA here is from genome assembly GCF_000737065.1 of Thioclava atlantica. GTDB lineage: Bacteria > Pseudomonadota > Alphaproteobacteria > Rhodobacterales > Rhodobacteraceae > Thioclava > Thioclava atlantica. The sequence goes on from NZ_AQRC01000006.1 coordinate 68,248, forward strand.
CGCGGCGATACATCGGCAGGCCCGTCACGTCGCGCCCGTCGATCATCACCTGACCGGCATCGGGGCGGATCAGCCCGGCGATATTGTAGAAACAGGTCGTCTTGCCCGATCCGTTCGGCCCGAGCAGCGCGACCACCTCGCCGCGCGACAGTTCGAGCGAGACGTCGCGAATCACCGGGCGACGGCGATAGCTCTTGCGCAGGCCGCGCACGACGAGCCCGCTTTCTCCCGCGACCGGCGTCAGAGCGGTCGTCTCCGGAACCGTGCCCTGCTCCGCCATTACTGGCCCCCGGTGCCCGGTTGCAGGATGGTGCGCACGCGCCCGTCCATCTGGCCGGTGCCGCTGCGCAGATCGACCTGCAGACGGTTGCCCGACATCACGTTCTCGCCCTGCGTCAGCACGACCTTCCCGGTCATCACGACGGTTCCGGCGACCACGTCATAAGTCGCTTCCTGCGACTCGGCAGCATCGGTCGGCGAGACGAGCGTCACCCCGCCCGTCGCGTGCAGCTTCGAGATCTTCGACCGGTTCGGCCCGTCATAGAGCACCTCGACCTGCGCCGCCGCGAGTTTCATCGTGCCCTGGGTGACCCGGACATTGCCCGAGAAGACGGCCTGGCCGTTTTCCTGGGTCACCTTGAGACTGTCCGCGACGATCTCGACCGGCGCCGACTGGTCGGCGCGGATCCCCGCGAAGGACAATTGCTGGGCCACCGCGAGGGCTGGCAGGAAAATCGCCATCGCCACCAGGGCGGTAAATCGCGCTCGGAACATCACACCCTCACCTTCATGGCTGATATATCAGCTTCACGCCTTCGTTGAAAACAAGATCATGCCCTTTGCCATCTTCGGTCGGCGTCATCGTCATCGCGCCGGCATCGAGCGTGCCGAAGGGGGCCTGCCCCTGCACCGGGCCGGGCGATATCATCGTCCCGAGTGCGGTCTGCAGGTCGATCAGGTCGGAATGCATCCGGTAGCCATCGGAGGTCTGCAAGGCGACCCCGCCCGAGAGCACGACTTTCGACTGATCGGGCCGGAACAGACCCTGTTTCGAATTCAGATCGGTCACCTTGCCGTCGCGCGTGGTGAGCTTCGCCGCGATCTGGTCGGCGCTCGCACCGTCGGTCGAGGTCGCCACGGTGCGGGCCTGCTGCGCCGTCACCGAAAGCGTCGCCCCGCTCCGCGTCATCCCGGCATATTCGGGGCGCGTCAGCGCGTTTTCCCGCGCGAGCTTCTCGACATCGACCTTGGCATAGGGAATCGCCGCGCTCGGGTCGATCCGGCGCGAGATCAGGAAGATCGTGGACAACAAAGCCAGCGCGATCAGCGGCAGGACGATCTTCGCCCAGCCCACCAACCGCGTATGGCTGTTGTCATAGGCCATCAGACGATCCCGGCCCTCATGCAGTCATGGATCTGCAGGAAGCCCACGGGCTGCTCGTTCTCGACCACGAAGAGACAGGTGATCTTGCGCTCGTTCATCTGAGCCACCGCGGCCTCGGCGAGCTGGTCGGGGCCGATCGTGCGCGGATGGGCGGTCATCACCTCGCTCACCTTGTGATCGAGCAGCCCCTCCATATGGCGCCGCAAGTCACCGTCGGTGACGATCCCGACGAGTCGCCCCTCGGCATCGGTCGCGCCGATCACGCCGAAGCCTTTCTGGCTCATCACCAGAAGCGCCTCGGGCATCGGCGTGTCCTGCGAGACCAGCGGCATGTCGCGATGCATCAGATCGGCAACTTTCGACAGCCGGGCGCCCAGCTTGCCGCCGGGATGGAAGGTGCGGAAATGCTCGGCGGTGAATTCGCGATGCTCCATCAGCGCCACCGCGAGCGCATCGCCCAGCGCGAGCGTCATCGTCGTCGAGGTGGTGGGCACCACGCCCGTCCCGCAGGCTTCCTCGGCCGCGGGCAGCTCGAGCGCCAGATCCGCCTGCCGCAACAAGGTCGAGCCGGGGCGGCTCGCCACCCCGATCAGCGGGATCTGGAAACGGCGCGTATGCGCGATCAGGTCGGCCAGTTCCGGGGTCTCGCCGGAATTCGACAGCACCAGCGCCAGATCGTCGCGCGTGACCATCCCGAGATCGCCATGGCTCGCCTCGGCGGGATGAACGAAATGCGCGGGCGTTCCGGTCGAGGCCAGCGTCGCCGCGATCTTGCGCCCGATATGGCCCGACTTGCCCATGCCCGAGACGATCACCCGCCCCTTGGTCTCGAGGATCATCTCCACAGCGCGGGAAAACGCGCCATCGAGACTCGCGGCCAGCGCCTTGAGCCCTGCCGCCTCGATCTCGATCACCCGGCGCGCGGTCGCGCTGTAATCAGTGGTGGAAGATGTCATTGGGCTCCTCCCATCCCAGCAGGTCGAGATGCGCGCGCGTGGGCAGGAAATCGAAACAGGCCTGGGCCAGATCCATGCGGCCTTCGCGCTTGAGGCGGATCACCAGCTCGGCCTTGATCTTGTGAAGGTAGAGCACGTCCGAAGCCGCATATTCCATCTGCGCGTCGGTCAGCTCCGCCGCGCCCCAGTCCGAGCTTTGCTGCTGCTTCGAGATATCGACGCCCGCGAGTTCCTGCACGAGCACCTTCAGCCCGTGACGGTCGGTGAAGGTCCGCACCATCTTCGATGCGATCTTGGTACAGAAGACCGGCCGGGTGAGAACGCCGAACGCGTTATAGAGCGCGGCGATATCGAACCGGGCGAAGTGAAAGAGCTTCTCGGTATTGCGGTCCTCGAGCAGCGCGCATAGCCGCGGCGCCTCGGTCTGGCCCTTCTCGATCTTGACCAGATGCGCATCGCCGTCGCCCGCGGAAAGCTGCACGAGGCAGAGCCGGTCGCGGCGCGGGTCGAGCCCCATGGTTTCGGTATCGATGGCCACGACGGGCCCGAGATCGAGCCCCTCGGGCAGATCGTTGTGATGCAGGTGGATCGCCACGGCTTGTCCTTCCTCGTCTTTCTGCCGGGGCATATAAGCGCTTTGATGCCCGGTTGCCAACGCGCGAAGCCCCGCATCGGCGCGCAATCCGCTCTGCCGATGCGCGATCTTCCGCACGCGCCCGCAAACCCGCCCGCAATCGGCGCTCAATGCGGGACGAACCGCGCCTCGAACCCGTCCGCGCGCCCGGGCGCCGGTGAATAGAGGCGCAGATCCGCCCCCGCCCGCTCGGCCACGACATGGACGATCGCGAGCCCCAGCCCGGTGCCGTCCCCCGCCCCGTCGCCGCGTGCGAAACGGTTCGAGAGCCGCGCCAGGTCCGCCTCCTCCACGACCTTGCCCTCGTTGCGCACGCTCAGGCTGCCAGTCGGAGCGAGGCTCACCTCGACCGGCCGGCCTTTCGCGCCGTGGCGCAGCGCGTTCTCGATCAGGTTGCGCGCGAGGATGCCGAAAGCGTCGGGATCGAGATCGGACATCACCGGCGCATCGGGCAGATCGAGCGAAACCGGGGCCGGGGCCCCTGCGCGGGTGAAATCCTCGACCACCACGCGCAGCACCATGCGCAGATCGCTCTCGCGGTCGAGCCGCAGCCGCGAGCCCTCGGCGCGTGCGAGTTGCATCAGCTTCTCGGACAGCGCGTTGAGCCGCTTGAGCGTCGCCTCGATCTCGTCCGCCCGCGCCGCCGCCGCCGGATCCGAGGTCTCGGCGCGCAGTCTCTGCGCCTGCGCGATCGCGCCCGCGACCGGCGTGCGCATCTCATGCGCGGCATTCGAGGCGAAGGCGCGCTCGGCATCGAAAGCGGCGCCCAGCCGTTCCATCAGCCCGTCGATCCCCACCACGATCGGAACCAGTTCCCGCACCACCCCCTCGCTCGGAAGCGGATCGAGCCGGGTCGGCCCGCGCGCCTCGAGCTCCGCGCCCAGCCGGGCCACCGGCGCGAGCGAACGCCGCACCGCGAACAGGATCGCCGCCAGCGCGATCGGGATCACCAGCACCAGCGGCAGCGAAAGCCCCATCAGCATTTCGCGCGCGACGGCGTGCCGGTGCGACAGTGGCTCGCCCACCGTGATCGAGAAATCGCCACGCGGGGAACTCACCGTGTAGAAGCGGTGATCGGAGACCGTGGCGAACCCGTTCTTCGGCGCATCGGGGAACGGCATCGCGGCCGCCCCCGACGAGCGCAGAAAGACCTCGTCGTAGCGATTGCGCAGCACGAAGGCGAGCGCGTCATTGCCTTCGCGCAGGCGGCTCAGGTCGATCGCGTCATGGCTCTGGTCGGCATCATGCGTGCCGTCGTCGTCTCGCCTCTCATGGATGATGATCGGCAGGATACGCTCGGCTGTCGCGCGCATCTCGCGGTCGAAGACCTGCCCCATCTCGCCCGAAAGGAGGCGCGCGGTGATCCCCGCGGCGAGGAGCCACAGGATGGTGACGGCCGCGCCCGCGGCGAGCGCGACGCGCCAGGTCAGCGAGCGCACCTTCATCGCGCCCCCAGCCGATAGCCCAGACCGCGCTCGGTCACGATCACGTCGCGCCCGAGTTTCTTGCGCAGATGGCTGACATGGACCTCGATCGTGTTCGAGCCCACGCAATCGTCGTAGGAATAGAGCACCTCCTCGAGCTGCGGCTTGCTCAGGAGCTGGTTCGGCCGCTGAACGAAGGCTTCGAACAACGCCCATTCCCGCCCGGTGAGCGCGACCTTGCGACCGTCGCGCAGCACCGACCGCGCGGCGAGGTCGATCTCGAGCCCGCCCAGCGTGATGAGCGGGTTCGGATTGCCGGCATAGCGCCGCGCGACCGAACCGATCCGGGCCGAGAGCTCGGCCAGATCGAAGGGTTTCACGAGGTAGTCATCGGCCCCCGCATTGAGGCCCGAGATCCGGTCAGAGACCTGATCGAGCGCGGTGAGGATGATGACCGGGGTGACATCGCCGCGATTGCGCAGCTCCTTCAGGAAGGGCAGCCCCCGCCCGTCGAGCAGCACGAGATCGTAGCCCGAGCTGCGAAAGGCCGCATCGGCCTCGTCGAGCCGTGTCGCCCAGTCGAGCCCGTGGCCATCGGCCCGGATCTGGTCAGCCACGGCCGAGCCCAGCACCGTGTCATCCTCGATCAGCAGAATTCGCATCGCATCCCCTCGGCCCTCGCGCCGGCCGCCCGTCATGCTGCCACTTATAGCGCCGAACCTTAAGCCGCGCTGAAGCACAAGGCGAGAGCGCTTCAGGACACCTTCAGACGCACGCGCGAGAAGGGCTGCAATCGGAGATGTTCCGAACCGAGCAGAAAGAAGGATGCGACTCATGAAGAAGTTGATGGCCACCCTTGGCGTGACCACTGCGCTCACCCTGCCGGCGCTGGCGTCGGCGCAGACCGTGACCCTTCATACCCAGATGCGCAACTACTGGGGCAACCCCGCCTATCTCGCCTATTACCTGACCGATCCTCAGGGCCGTTACGTGCGCACGCTCTGGCTGGCCTATGGCGAGCGCCGCTACTGGCCGCACCTGATCGACTGGTATCGCGCGACGGGCGGGTCGCCCTCCGCGGTCGCGGGCGTGACCGGCGCCTCGGTCGGCTCGGGTCGCTCGCTCAACGTGTCGGTCGATCTCAAGCAGTCGCTGATCGACGCGGGCTATCAGATCCGGATCGACGCCGCGGTCGAAGGCATGCCCGAAAGCCCCAATGACGTGATCGTCCCGCTCAGCAGCAAGAATGCGGGCAAACCCGTCGCGGGGCGCGGCTATATCCAGTCCTTCAGCTTCAGCATGTGAGGTGAGCCATGCTGCGTGCGCTGCATCGCTGGGCGGGGCTTGCCGCCGCCATCGTCCTGATCGTCGTCTCCCTGACGGGCGTCGCGCTCTCGGTCTTCCCCGCGCTTGAAGGGTCGGGCGGCGGCGCGCCGAGCGATCTCGCGACGCTGGTAAGCCATGCCGAGACCGCGATGCCCGGCCTGAGCCAGATCGAGCGCAAGCCGGGCGGCCAGGTGATCGCCACCGCCTTCGGTCCGAACGGCTTCCAGCGCTCGCGCCTCGATCCGGCGACCGGCGCGGTGATCGGGCCCTATGCTCCGTCGCGGATCGAGACCTGGCTGGTCAATCTTCACCGGGCGCTGTTTCTTGACAATCCGGGCCGCCTGATCGTGCTCGCCGCGGCGGTAGCGATGGCGCTCCTGATCTTTTCCGGCTACGCGGTCGCCGCGCGGCGCATGGGCGGCTGGCGCGCGCTTTTCGGCACGGTGCGCAACCGCTCCGCCAATGCCTGGCATCTGCGGATCGCGCGGGTCGCGGGGATCGGGCTCATCGTCTCGGTCCTGACCGGACTGACGATGGGCGCGGCCACCTTCAACCTCGTTCCGGTCACCGACCCGATGCCCGCCTTTCCCGCGCAGGTCGCCTCCGGAACACCCCTGCCGCCCGCCACGATCCCGAGCCTGCGCACCATTCCGACGAGCGATCTCGTGAAGATCTCGCTGCCGCGGCAGGGCGATCCGAACGGGCTCTACCAGATCGAGACGCAGGCCGGAGCCGGCTATATCGACCCTGTTTCGGGCCAACTCGAGGGTTGGGCCCCGCGCGGGACGCTGTCGAAGATCATGGGCTGGGTGCGGATGATCCATACCGGACAAGGCGCGGCCTGGCTGGGCCTACTCCTCGGTCTGTGCGCTCTGGCCGTTCCGGTCCTGAGCGGCACCGGGCTCGTCGCCTGGCTCAAGGGACGCAGCTCGCGCCAGAAGGGCAGCGCCTCTGCCCGCGACGCCGAGATCATCCTCCTCGTGGGCTCCGAAAGCGGCACCACCTGGCGCTTTGCCGAGGCCGCGGCGCGGGCGCTGCGGATGGCGGGCAAGAGCGTCCATCTGGGCGAGATGCACAATTTCGACCCGAGCCGCTACCTTGCGGCCGAGGCGATCCTGCTCTTCGCGGCGACCTCCGGCGATGGCGATGCGCCCGAGGATGCGCGCGGCTTCCTCGGCCGGCTCAGGGCATTGCCGCGCCCGCCCAGCGCGCCGCTCGGGCTTCTGGGGTTCGGGGACAGCTCCTATCCGAACTATTGCGGTTTCGCGGCGAAGATCGTCGATGCGGCGCGGGACCTGCGCTGGAAGATGCTGCTCACTCCCGGCGGCGTGGACCGCCAGTCGGAACGCGATGCCGCCGACTGGGTGAAGGCGATGGGCCATGCGCTCGGGCTCGAACTGCATTTCGCGCTCGCCCCGCCCCGGACCCGGACGCTGAGGCTGATCTCGCGGCGCGATTACGGAACGGACATGCAGGCGCCGACCTCGATCCTGCGCTTCGCGCTGCCGCGCCGGTCGCTGGCCGACCGGCTGCGCGGGCGGGGTTTCGCGGGCTTCCAGGCAGGCGACCTGCTGATGATCCATCCCGATGGCGCGGGCAGCAGGCCCCGTTCCTATTCGCTCGCAAGTTCGGCGCGCGACGGTTTCGTCGAGATCTGCGTGCGCTCGCAGCCGGGCGGGTTGGTCTCGCCCTGGCTGACTTCGCTGGAACCGGGGGCGCAGGTCCGGGCCTCGCTCGCGCCCAATCCGCGCTTTCGCGTCGCCTCGGATGACGCGCCGCTCATCCTGATCGGGGCGGGGGCCGGCGTCGGCGCGCTCGCGGGCTTCGTGCGCGGCAATCGCCGCAAGCGCGACGTGCATCTCTATATGGGTTTTCGCGCCCGCGAGAGAGAGATGCCCTATCACGACGACCTCGCCCGGTGGCAATCGGAGGGCAAGCTCACCCGCCTGATGACCGCCAGTTCGCGCAGCCGTCCGGGCCGCTATGTGCAGCATCTCCTGATCGAGGATGCCGAACAGGTCGCCCATCTGATCGCGCAGGGCGCTCGGGTGATGATCTGCGGCGGGCGCGACATGGCGCATGGCGTGGGCCATGCGCTGGCCGAGGCGCTGGCCCCGCTCGGGCTGGACCCCAACCAATTGCGGCAGGAGGGACGCTATGTCGAGGATGTCTTCTGAATTCGGCCTGATCCGGCACACGCTCAGCGGGCCGGTGATGGGCACCCGCTGGCAGGCTCTGTTTCACCTGCCCGAAGGGATTTCGGCCGAGCCCGTGCGCGCTGCGATGGAGGTCGCGGTGCGCCGGGTCGACGCCCAGATGTCGGCCTGGATCGAGACGTCCGATCTCAACCGTTTCAACCGCACCGCGCCCGGCATCTGGGTCGACCTGCCGCCCGAGATGATGGCGGTGCTCGATCTGGGGCTGACGGTCGGACGTCTCTCTCGCGGCGCTTTCGACATCGCCCTGGGTTCCGTCACCCGTGCCTGGGGCTTCGGACCGGACCCCGCCGACGGCTCGGCGATCCGTGACGAGATCACGGGCGGGCGGCGCCCACCTGGACATGAACTGGTCGAGCTAGATCTGCCCAACGGACGCGCCCGCGCCCATGCACCCCTTGCCCTCGATCTCAACGGGATCGCGAAAGGCTTTGGCGCCGACCGGCTCGCCGAGGCGGCCCGGATGCAGGGTATCTCGGCCGGTGTCTTCGGAATCGACGGCGAGTTGCGGGTTCTCGGAAGCCGCCCCGACGGGCGCGGTTGGCCGATCGTGCTGGAAAAACCCGATTACGAGATCCGCGACGGGTTGAAACTGATCGAGCTGGAAGCGGCCGCGATCGCCACCTCGGGCGATTACCGCCACTGGGTCGATCTTGGGGAGACCCGCCTGCCGCATACGATGGACCCGGCCCGGCGCGCACCGCTGCCCGAAGGCCCCGCTTCCGTCACCGTGATCGCAAATGCCTGCGCCGCCGCCGATGCCTGGGCCACGGCCTTCACCGTGCTGGGGGAGCGCGCGGGCGGCGAGATCGCGCGGGATCTCGGGCTCGAGGTTCTGTTCCTGCGCCGGGATGGCTTGGGCGGGTTCACCGAAACCTTCATCGAAGGCCGCAAGACCCCGGTTCGGCGGCACTGACCCAAAGGCCTGACATCGCAAGGCCAGAAAAGCTCCGCGCCTCGCACCCCTCATGAAGAGACGGAACCGAACCGGGATCGCATCGGTTCAAGTGTTCGGGAGGGAATGTGAGGTATCGGACCTCCGGACCTCCGCTCGATGAACTTGAGGACATCCGCATGGGCAAAGCTGGGATGCGTGCCAGGCAGGGCGAGCCCGTCGGGCATGTCGGTGGCGCGCCACCGGTGCGGCGAGGGAATGCTCCGCTTGCGACAGTGGCCTTGATCGGGGGCGGGCCGACGGCAATCTACGCGCTGCGCCATCTGCTCGATGCACCCTTCCCTCTCGATATCCATGTCTTCGAGCGGGACCGCGAAGTCGGTCCCGGCATGCCCTATCGCGAAGAGATCAACACCAGTGAGATGCTCTCCAATATCGGAAGCCGCGAGATCCCGCCGGTGTTGCAGACATTGGTGGAGTTCCTGTCGGACTGCGACACCCAGACCCTAAGCGAATTCGGCCTTTCGGAGGAGGAAATCGGCCCCGAAACCTTCTTTCCCCGTCTCGTCCTGGGCCGCTACTTCACCGCTCAGCTCGCGGCGCTCGTCGCGCGGGCGCGCAGGCTCGGGCACCGTGTCGAGGTCCGTTCGCGCTACACGGTGAGGGATATCGTGCCAGGCCCCGAGGGAACGGAGGTCTCGTGGCAATCTCCCTCCGGGGATGGCACGGCGCGCTATGACCATGTCGTCGTGGCGACCGGGCATCAATGGGCGGACAGGGTCCACAGCTCGGGCGTGACCCTTCACGCGCCCTGGCCCGCCAAAGCGCTCAGACGGTTCATCGGGTGCAAGGTCGGGATATTGGGAAGCTCCCTGACTGCGATCGACACGGTTCTGGCCCTGGCCGTGTTCCACGGGACCTTCGTCGAGGACGGCGAGGATGTGCGCTGGGACCCGGCCCCGTCCGCCGAGGCGTTCCGGGCGGTAATGATGTCGCGGCGGGGCCTGTTGCCGGATGCAGACTGGTATTACGAATTGCCGCTTCCGGGTCTCCCGAGCTTTGATGAAGACGCGGTCTCCAGGGAAATCGCGCGCGGTCCGAAGAACCTCCTGGCGCGCTGCCACCGGATCCTTGCGAGCGACATCGCGGCACTCGACCCGGACTACGCCCAGCGAACCTCTCCCGAGAAACTGGACGGGTTCGCCGACCGGCATTTCGCGGAGCGGATGAAGGGAGATCCCTGGGAGGTTGCCCGCTCCCTCGTGGAAATCGCATCGGTTCAGCGTGAGGCGCGCACCGCCGACCCCTGGCGCCCGGCGCTGCTGAAGGCGCATGAGATCTATGAGCGGATCATCCCGCATCTGAGCGCGCAGGAGCGGGAGATCTTCTCGCGGGAGCTGAAACCGGTCTTTGCCGACATCTATGCCTCGGTCCCGCACAGGTCCATTCGCCGCATGCTCGCCCTGCATGAGGCAGGGGTTCTGGAGCTGACGCGGCTCGGCTCCGACTACACGATCAACCCGCGCGGCGCCGGCGTCCTCGTCGAGGGCGCTTCGGGGGCGCTTTTCGTCGACGCTCTCATCGATGCGCGCGGGCAAAGAGCCGCGGACCTCTCCGGCCTGAAGTTCCCGACCCTCGCGGCAATGGGAGAATTCGACCCGTCGACCCTCTCCATCCGCGTCCCGGAAGGGTGCCGGGGAACGATCACATGCGTCGCGATCCCGGTGCTTCTTCCCAGCAATCCGTTCGTGCAGGGACTGGAGCGGGCACGCGATCTGGGCCGATTGGCAGCGGAGCGGATCATCGGCGAAGAACGCGATGCCGTGTCCTGACCCCGGCGGGCGCGACACGTCGCCACCGGTGCCGCATTTTGTCGCGGGGCCGCCCGCCTCATGGCGACCCGGTGCTGCGATCGAATGACGACTGTTTAGCGCAGTTCGGAGCCAGGAAAGAGAAAAGCCCGGAAAACCGAAGTTTTCCGAGCTTTTCGCTGGTATTTGGTGCCCAGGAGAGGACTCGAACCTCCACGCCTTGCGGCACACGGACCTGAACCGTGCGCGTCTACCAATTCCGCCACCTGGGCAGGTGTCGTGGAGCGCGATTTACAGAGGCGTGCAATAACTGTCAACGGGGATTGGCGCGAATTTTTACCAGCCCCCCCGTTCACGGGTCTTTGCCCTTGTTCCAGCAGGGTCTTGGGAGTAATCAAGAGGCGAAAAATCTCGGAAGGAAAGGCCTCTGCCCATGTCGAAGCTGGTCACGATTTACGGCGGTTCGGGGTTCGTCGGGCGCTATATCGCGCGACGTATGGCAAAGGACGGCTGGCGCATCCGCGTCGCCGTGCGGCGGCCGAATGAGGCACTTTTCGTCAAACCTTACGGCGCGGTGGGCCAGGTCGAGCCGGTTCTGTGCAACATCCGCGACGATGCCAGCGTGCGCGCGGCGATGCAGGGCGCGGATGCGGTGATCAACTGCGTGGGCCTGCTGGTGAACGAGGGCAAGAACACCTTCTCCTCCGTGCAGGAGGCCGGTGCCGGGCGTGTCGCGCGGATCGCCGCGGAACTGGGCGTGCCGAAACTGGTGCAGATCTCGGCGATCGGCGCCGATCCCGAAAGCGAGAGCGCCTATGCCCGCACCAAGGCCGTCGGCGAGAAAGCCGTGCTCGAGGCCTATCCGCAAGCGGTGATCCTGCGCCCCTCGGTGATCTTCGGCAACGAGGACGGGTTCTTCAACAAATTCGCCTCGATGGCGCGCTTCTCGCCGATCCTGCCGATCACCGGCGGCCAGACCAAATTCCAGCCGGTCTTCGTCGATGACGTGGCCAAGGCCGCGGTGAAGGCCGCCGATGGCGAGGTCGCGCCGGGGATCTACGAACTGGGCGGACCCGATGTCGAGACCTTCCGCGACCTGATCGACAAGATGCTCGGGATGATCAATCGCCGCCGCGCGGTGATTTCGCTCCCGCGCGGGATCGCCTCGTTGCTGGGTGGCGTCTTCGATCTGGGGCAAGTCGTGACCGGGGGGCTTTTCGTCAACCGCATCCTGACCCGCGATCAGGTGAAGAACCTCCAGAAGGACAATGTCGTCTCGGAGGGCGCGAAGGGCTTTGCCTATCTCGGCATCCAGCCGGTCGCGCTGGAGGCGGTGCTGCCGGGCTATCTGTGGCGCTTCCGCCCCCACGGGCAATATGACGCGATCAAGGCCTCGGCGAAGAACCTTCGCAAGATCTGAGATCCGCGGCTGGCCCGCGACCAATTTCCATCCTGAACGGGGCGAGCATTCGTGACCTATCTCAATGATGTCGTGCTCGGTGTGATCGAAGGGATCACCGAGTTCCTTCCCATTTCCTCCACCGGCCACCTGATCCTCGCCGAACATTGGCTCGGCACGCGGTCCGACACCTATAATATCGTGATTCAGGCCGGGGCGATCCTCGCGGTCACGCTGATTTACTGGCGGCGTCTGATGGAGCTGCTGTTTCACTGGCGCGAACCCGCGAACCGCGATTATCTCCTCAAGCTGACGGTGGCCTTCGCGATCACAGCGGTTCTGGGCCTGATCGTGAAGAAGATGGGCTTCGAATTGCCGACCACGATCCAGCCGGTGGCCTGGGCGCTGGTGATCGGCGGCATCTGGATGCTGTTTGCCGAGCAGGTCGCCGACAGGCAGCGCGACAACAGCGCGATCCTCTGGCGGGTCGCGATCGGGGTGGGTCTGGCGCAGATCGTCGCGGGGATCTTCCCCGGCACCTCGCGCTCGGCGGCGACGATCTTCGTCGCGATGCTTCTGGGCACCTCGAACCGGGCGGCGGCGACCGAGTTCGCCTTCCTCGTCGGCATCCCCACGATGTATGCGGCGAGCGGCTACGAACTGCTCAAGCAGATCACCCACGGCAACGGCCAACCCGAGAACTGGGGCTCGCTCGGCATTGCCTTCGTCGTCTCGACCGTGACCGCCTTCGTCGCGGTGAAATGGCTGCTCGGCTACATCCAGGGGCACCGCTTCACGATCTTCGCGGTCTACCGGATCCTGTTCGGGGGGCTGTTGCTGACTCTTCTGGGCACCGGTGTGGTAAGCTGAGGGGGTTCGAATCGATCAACTCGGGCCTGCCGACGCCAATTTTTCAACGGCGCGGCGAGGTAAAGGTAACGCGAGTTGACCTATTTTTTGCGAAAATGGTGCGGCCGCCCACACCTTTCGGCCAAAAATCTGACATTTAGGTCAGTTGTGCTTACTTTTATTGCCCTGAGAAGCGGTGTAGCAATGCGCACCCACGGTTCACTCAGGGAGGCGCCGACATGGCCAAGCAACCGATGCTCAAATTCGTCCACACGGCGAAGGAGATGCCTCAGAAGCGGGATGCAGATGTCCGCTCCCATGATTTCAACGAGATCTATCGCGAATTCGCCGACGAGAAGGCGAAGGAACAGGCGAGCCGCTGCAGCCAGTGCGGCGTGCCCTATTGCCACACGCATTGCCCGCTCCATAACAACATCCCCGACTGGCTGCGCCTGACCGCCGAGGGTCGTCTTCAGGAGGCCTACGAGCTCAGCCAGGCCACCAACACCTTCCCCGAGATCTGCGGCCGGATCTGCCCGCAGGACCGCCTGTGCGAAGGCAATTGCGTGATCGAACAGTCGGGCCACGGCACCGTCACCATCGGCGCGGTCGAGAAATACATCACCGACACCGCCTGGGACATGGGCTGGGTGAAGCCGATCAAGCCCGCCACCGAGCGCGCCGAGAGCGTCGCCATCATCGGCGCGGGTCCGGGCGGCCTTTCGGCGGCCGACGTGTTGCGCCGCGCCGGCGTGCAGGTCACCGTCTACGATCGCTACGACCGCGCGGGCGGGCTGATGACCTATGGCATCCCCGGCTTCAAGCTGGAGAAGGACGTGGTGATGAACCGCGTCAAGCAGCTCGAAGAGGGCGGCGTCGAATTCGTGCTCAACTGCAATGTCGGCACCGACATCTCCTTCGACGCGATCCGCGGCAAGCATGACGCGGTACTCATCGCGACGGGCGTCTACAAGACGCGCGAGTTGACCGATCCGGGTGCGGATGCCGCGGGCATCGTGCGCGCGATCGACTACCTGACCGTCTCGAACAAGCTCAGCTTCGGCGATGACGTGCCGGAATTCGAGGACGGCACGCTGAATGCGGAAGGCAAGCGCGTCGTCGTCATCGGCGGTGGCGACACCGCGATGGACTGCGTGCGCACCGCCATCCGCCAGGGCGCGACCAGCGTGAAATGTCTCTATCGCCGCGACCGCGCGAACATGCCGGGCTCGCAGCGCGAAGTGCAGAACGCCGAGGAAGAGGGCGTCGAATTCGTCTGGCTCTCGGCGCCCGCGGGCTTCTCGGGCGATCCGGTGCAGAAGGTCCTGGTGCAGCAGATGCGTCTGGGCGCCCCCGACGCCTCAGGCCGGCAGCGTCCCGAGAAGATCGAGGACGGCATCTACGAGGAAGAGGCCGATCTGGTGATCAAGGCGCTTGGCTTCGAACCCGAGGATCTCGCCGGCCAGTGGCAGGCGGACGATCTCGAAACCACCCGCTGGGGCACCGTGAAGGCCGAGTTCGGCACCCATGCCACCTCGATCCCCGGCGTCTATGCGGTGGGCGACATCGTGCGCGGCGCGAGCCTCGTGGTCTGGGCGATCCGCGACGGTCGCGAGGCCGGCGGCTCGATCCTGCGCTACCTCGACAATGTCGCGGCGGTCGCGGCGGAGTAATCCGCCCCTGCCTCTTCTCGAAAGGATGGATCTGGCAATGTGGTCGAAGACGATCGGCACCGCGATCTGGGGGGCGCTTCTCGGCGCTCTGCCCGCGCACGCGGCCGATTTCGCGCCGCCCGCCGGTTGCGAGGTCTTCATGACCGTGCAGATGCACAATTGCCAGGTCGCCAATCACTACCGCTGCGCCGCAGATCCCGCCGGCGATCAATGGGCGGCCTATAGTGATGGCAACGGGCTCTATTACGTGAGCCATATCGACGGCGAGACGCGCTGGCTCGAGAGCCTTGCAACCGAGACCGGCGAGGTCGAACTGCTCGACACTGCCGCCTCGGGCGATCTTCCCTCCTTCTCGACGCTCCTTTCCACTGGCAAGGACGATTACGATTTCGTCACGCGGAGCAATTTCGGCGAGAGCCGGCGCTATCGCGGGACGGACCGGCTCACCGGCAAGTCGATCAAGATCGACGATGTGCTGCTCGAGACGATCAGTTTCGAGCTGCGCGAGGAGACCGGCGCGGGCGAGCCGATCTCGAACCGCTCCGGCACGCAATATATCAGCCGCAAGGAGCGCCTGTTCCTCAGCGGCCCCGAACGCTTCGAAAGCGCCGATGGCGAGGTCGCGACATTCGACGACAGCCCCGCGCGTTTCGATTTCCCCGGCGATCCCGGCTTTTCCAGCCAGACGCCGGAATATGACTGCGACATGATGATGACCGGAGCGCCCGGGGCGGCGCAGACCCTGATCCGGTTCACCCCGAATTCCCGCTCATTCTCCAAGGAGGCACTGAGATGACCAAATATGATGAAGCCTGGGTGGCCGCCGAGGAAGCCAAGCGCAAATGGATGGACGAGAACTCGCTCTGGAAGGAAGAGGACGAGAAGGCCTCCTGCGGCGTGGGCCTCGTGGTCTCGCTCGACGGCAAGGCCTCGCGCAAGGTGGTCGAGCACGGCATCGACGCGCTCAAGGCGATCTGGCATCGCGGTGCCGTCGACGCCGACGGCAAGACCGGCGACGGGGCGGGCATCCACGTGCAGATCCCGGCGCCCTTCTTCTATGACCAGATTCGCCGCACCGGCCACGAGCCGGACATGGAGAAGATGATCGCGGTCGGTCAGGTCTTCCTGCCGCGCACCGATTTCGGCGCGCAGGAGCGCTGCCGGACGATCGTGGAATCCGAAGTTCTGCGGATGGGCCACTACATCTACGGCTGGCGCCACGTGCCGGTGAATACCGAGGTGCTGGGCGAGAAGGCCAACGCGACCCGTCCCGAAATCGAGCAGATCCTGATCCGCAACGACAGGGATATCGACGACGAGCAGTTCGAGCGCGACCTCTACATCATCCGCCGCCGCATCGAGAAAGCGGCGATCGCGGCACAGATCAACGGGCTCTACATCTGCTCGCTGTCCTGCCGTTCGATCATCTACAAGGGGATGATGCTGGCCGAGCAGGTCGCCGAGTTCTATCCCGACCTCAAGGATGATCGGTTCGAGAGTGCCTTCGCGATCTACCACCAGCGCTATTCGACCAACACCTTCCCGCAATGGTGGCTGGCCCAGCCCTTCCGGATGCTCGCCCATAACGGCGAGATCAACACGATCAAGGGCAACAGCAACTGGATGAAGAGCCACGAGATCCGCATGGCCTCGTCGGCCTTCGGCGAAGGCGCCGAGGACATCAAGCCGATCATCCCGGCCGGCGCCTCGGATTCCGGCGCGCTCGATGCGGTGTTCGAACTGATGGTGCGCTCGGGCCGCAACGCGCCGATGGTGAAGACCATGCTGGTGCCCGAGCCGTGGTCGAACGCGATCGACAACATGCCCTCGGCCTGGCAGGACATGTATGCCTATTGCAACGCGGTGATGGAGCCGTGGGACGGCCCCGCCGCGCTCGCGATGACCGATGGCCGCTGGGTCTGCGGCGGTCTCGACCGCAACGGGTTGCGCCCGCTGCGCTACGTCATCACCGGCGACGGCCAGCTGATCGCGGGCTCGGAGGCCGGCATGGTGCCGATCGACGAGGCCACCGTGGTCGAGAAGGGCGCGCTCGGCCCGGGCCAGATGATCGCGGTCGACATGAAAGAGGGCCGCCTCTATCACGACGTGGAAATCAAGGACAAGCTGGCCGCCAGCCAGCCCTTCGGCGAATGGGTGAGCAAGGTCACCGATCTCAACGCGCTTCTCGCCGATGTGCCCGAAGAGTCGAAATTCTCCGGCGGCGACCTGCGCAAACGCCAGATCGCGGCGGGCTACTCGATCGAGGAGATCGAACAGATCCTCTCGCCGATGGCCGAGGACGGCAAGGAAGCGATCGCCTCGATGGGCGACGACACCCCTCCGGCGGTTCTCTCCAAGCAATACCGCCCGCTGAGCCACTTCTTCCGGCAGAACTTCAGCCAGGTCACCAACCCGCCGATCGACAGCCTGCGCGAAAGCCGCGTGATGTCGCTCAAGACGCGCTTCGGCAACCTCAAGAACGTGCTGGACGAGGACAGCTCGCAAACCGAGATCTGGATCCTCGAAAGCCCCTTCCTCGCGAATGCCGAATTCGAGGTGATGCTGAAGCAATTCGGCGAGCAGGTGACGATGATCGACTGCACCTTCCCGGCTGATGCCGATCAGGAAGCGCTGCGCGAAGGTCTGACCCGGATCCGCCTGGAAGCCGAGGATGCGGTGCGCTCGGGCGCGCTCCATATCGTGCTGACCGACGAGGGGCAGGACGAGGGCAAGGTCGCGATGCCGATGATCCTCGCGACCTCCGCCGTGCATAGCTGGCTCACCCAGAAGGGCCTGCGGACCTTCTGCTCGATCAACGTGCGCTCGGCCGAGTGCATCGACCCGCATTACTTCGCGGTGCTGATCGGCGCGGGCGCGACCACCGTGAACGCCTATCTCGCGCAGGACACGATCGCCGACCGGATCAATCGCGGCCTGATCGAAGGGTCGCTCGTCGATGCGATGCGCCGCTATCGCGACGCGATCAATGCCGGCCTTCTCAAGATCATGTCGAAGATGGGCATCTCGGTGATCTCCTCCTATCGCGGCGGCCTGAATTTCGAGGCCGTGGGCCTGAGCCGCGCGATGGTGAACGAGTACTTCCCCGGCATGCAGAGCCGGATCTCGGGGATCGGTCTGCACGGCATCCAGCACAAGCTCGAAGAGGTTCATGCCAAGGGCTGGAAAGGCGGTCAGGACGTGCTCCCGATCGGCGGCTTCTACAAGGCGCGCCGCACCGGCGAGGCCCATGCCTGGGGTGCGCAGTCGATGCATATGCTGCAATCGGCCTGCAACCGCGCGAGCTACGATCTGTGGAAGCAGTATTCCGCGATGATGCGGGCGAACCCGCCGATCCATATCCGCGACATGCTCGACATCAAGCCGCTGGCGAAACCGGTGCCGATCGAGGAGGTG
Organism: Thioclava atlantica; assembly: GCF_000737065.1. Taxonomy (GTDB): domain Bacteria; phylum Pseudomonadota; class Alphaproteobacteria; order Rhodobacterales; family Rhodobacteraceae; genus Thioclava; species Thioclava atlantica. The sequence goes on from NZ_AQRC01000006.1 coordinate 86,229, forward strand.
GAATCGATCACCTCGATCCGCAAGCGCTTCGTCACCCCGGGGATGTCGCTCGGCGCGCTCTCGCCCGAGGCGCACAAGCTGCTCAACGTCGCGATGAACCGGATCGGCGCGAAATCGGATTCGGGGGAAGGCGGCGAGGATCCGGCGCATTTCGTGCCCGAGCCCAATGGCGACAACCCCTCGGCGAAGATCAAGCAGGTGGCCTCGGGTCGTTTCGGTGTGACCGCCGAATACCTCAACCATTGCGAAGAGCTTGAGATCAAGGTGGCCCAGGGCGCCAAGCCGGGCGAAGGCGGCCAGCTTCCCGGCATGAAGGTCACCGACCTGATCGCGCGGCTGCGTCACTCGACCAAGGGCGTGACGCTGATCTCGCCGCCGCCACACCATGACATCTACTCGATCGAAGACCTCGCGCAGCTGATCTACGACCTCAAGCAGATCAACCCGAAGGTCAAAGTGACGGTGAAGCTGGTGGCCTCCTCGGGCGTCGGCACGATCGCGGCCGGTGTCGCGAAGGCGAAGGCCGACATCATCCTGATCTCGGGCCACAATGGCGGCACGGGTGCGTCGCCCGCGACCTCGATCAAATATGCGGGTCTGCCGTGGGAGATGGGTCTGACCGAGGCGCATCAGGTGCTCGCGATGAACAACCTGCGCGAACGCGTCACCCTGCGCACCGATGGCGGGTTGCGTACGGGCCGCGACATCGTGATGGCGGCGATGATGGGGGCCGAGGAATACGGCATCGGCACCGCGGCGCTGATCGCGATGGGCTGCATCATGGTGCGTCAGTGCCAGTCGAACACCTGCCCGGTGGGCGTCTGCACGCAAGACCCCGAGCTGCGCGCCAAGTTCACCGGCACGGCGGACAAGGTGGTGAACCTGATCACCTTCTATGCCCAGGAAGTCCGCGAAATCCTTGCCTCGATCGGCGCGCGTTCGCTCGACGAGGTGATCGGGCGTGCCGACCTGCTCCATCAGGTCAGCCGCGGTTCGGCGCATCTCGACGATCTGGATCTCAACCCGCTCCTGATCACCGTCGATGGCTGGGACAAGATCGTCTATGACCGGTCGAAGCCGCGCAACTGGGTGCCCGACACGCTCGATGCCGAGATCATCCGCGACGGTGCACGCTTCTTCGAGGATGGCGAGAAGATGCAGCTCTCCTATGCGGTGCGCAACACGCTGCGCACCATCGGGACGCGCGCCTCGAGCCATATCGTGAAGAAGTTCGGCATGAAGAACGCGCTTCAGCCCGACCATCTCACGGTGAAGCTGACCGGGTCCTGCGGCCAGTCGCTCGGGGCCTTCGCGGCGCCGGGGCTCAAGCTCGAGGTTTCGGGCGATGCGAACGACTATGTGGGCAAGGGCCTGTCGGGCGGCACGATCGTCGTGCGTCCGCCGATGGTCTCGCCGCTCGACGCCTCGGAGAACACCATCATCGGCAATACCGTGCTTTACGGGGCGACCGACGGGTATCTCTTCGCGGCAGGCCGCGCGGGCGAGCGTTTCGCGGTGCGCAACTCGGGGGCGAAGGTCGTCGTCGAGGGCTGCGGTTCGAACGGCTGCGAATACATGACGGGCGGCGTCGCGGTGATCCTCGGCTCGATCGGGGCGAATTTCGGCGCGGGCATGACCGGCGGCATGGCCTATCTCTACGATCCCGAAGGGGTTGCCGAGGACATGATGAACCTCGAAAGCCTCGTGACCTGCGGGCTCGGCCATGCGCATTGGGAGGCCCAGCTCAAGGGGCTGATCGAGCGCCATGTCGCCGAGACCAACTCGCGCAAGGCCAGCGAAATCCTTCAGCACTGGGACACCGAGAAAGCCAATTTCCTGCAGGTCTGCCCGAAGGAAATGCTCGTCCACCTGCCCTACCCGCTGAGCGACGAACCCCAGGCGGTTCCCGCAGAGTAAGGAACCCGCGACGATCCCGGACGTTTTGGGGGCGAGGCGAAAGTCTCGCCCCTTGTCACGTCCGGAGGAAGCGATGTCCGAACTTCTGATCCTCGCCCATGACACCGAAAGCGCCGGTTTCGCGCTTCGTGACCAGCTCGAGGCGCTGCGCCGCGAAGGGATGATCTCCGCGCAGGATATCGTCCTCGTGACCCGCGAACCGACCGGCGACGTGCGCCTGCATCAGGAGGCGAACACCACCGCGATGGGGGCCGTCGGCGGGGCCGTCTGGGGCGGTCTGCTCGGGCTCGTCTTCATGGCGCCGGTGATCGGGGCCGCGATCGGAGCGGGCGCCGGTGCGGTCGCGGGCCATGCCACCGATCTCGGTATCAATGACGGGTTCCTTCACGCCGCCGGCGAGAGCCTGCCCGAGGGCGGTTCCGCGGTCTTCGTCCTGCTGCACAAGGGCACCGCGCATGAGACGCTCGATCGTCTGCACCGGCTGGGCCATGTTTCCGACCGGATGCTGCAGACCCGGATCGAGCCCGATTTCCACCACCGGATCGAGACGGCGCTTCGCGAAGGCGGCACCACCGCGCTTACGGGGCGCGAAATCTCGCAGGGCTCGATCGGTGATCTGGCCCGGATCGTGGGGCCTTCCGCGCTCTGACGGACGACCTCGCTGCTCCAGAACCACCGTCTAGACGCCTCAATTTAACCAAGATTTCTGAGTATTTCCCGGCTCAAGGCCCGGGAAATGGGCAAGAAATTGCAGGCGGCGAGCAGGACAGTGGCGACTTATTACGATCAGTTCTTCCTGATGGATCCGGGCAATCCGCCCTCGGCGGGCACCGCCCTTTCGCCGACCACGCTGTCGATCACCGATCACAACAATGACGGGTGGATCACCACCAATTACTGGGCCCGCGATTCGATCGACGGCACGCGGGTCAACGCGGTCTGGCGCGGCGACACGATCACCGTCGAGAAACCCAACGGCGTGCAATACACGATCACCGGCGACACGTTCTACCTTACCGACGGGCGCGCGGTCTTCACCCCCTCGGACGGCACCATCCTGCATAACGTGACCTTCGTCAGTGCGACCTATGTCACCCAGAGCACGCAGGCGCCGGTGGGCGATCTCGGCCCGCAATGTTTCGCGGCCGGAACGCTCATCGCGACGCCCGGAGGCGAACGCCCGGTCGAGACGTTGCGGGCGGGCGATTTGGTGCTGACCCGCGACGGCGGCGCGCAGCCGATCCTCTGGGCCGGCGGGCGCGAGGTGCGCGGCGATGGCAGCCACGCCCCGGTCCGTTTCGAAGCCGGCGCGCTCGGCAACCGCCGCCCGCTTGTCGTCTCGCAGCAGCATCGAATGCTGATCGAGGGCTGGCGCGCGGAACTCACCTGCGGGGTGGACGAGGTTCTCATCGCCGCCAAACACCTCGTGAACGGCCACACGATCCGGATCATGCGCACTTCCAGCGTGCGCTACGTGCACCTGCTGCTCGATGCCCATCACATCCTCACCGCGGAGGGCGTGCCGAGCGAGAGCCTGTTTCCCGGCAACATGATCCTGGAGGAGAGCCGCGCGCTCAGTTCCGAGATCCGCGCCGCCTGGGCGCGCCGTCACGCCGACCCGATCGAGAACATGGTAACTGCGCGACAGGTCGCGCGCGGGGCGGAATTGGCGCTCTTGGCGGCTTGACCCAAACGCCTGCTCCATGACTTATGGCGCCATGGCGACGAAGAAGAAATCGAGCAGGAAAACCCGCAAACCCTCCACGCGGGCGCGCGGCACGGATGCGCTGAAGGCACCGTTCCGGCGGGTCCTGAAATGGGCCGCACGCGGGGTGCTCGCGTTTGCGGCGCTGCTGCTCGCGCTGCTCTTTCTCTACAAGTTCGTCAATCCGCCGACCACCTGGACGATGTGGAACGCGCGCCGCCATCTGGGCGTGATCGACCAGAAATGGGTGCCGCTCGAGAAGATCGCACCCGTCGCCGCGCGCTCGGTCGTCGCGGCGGAGGATGCGAATTTCTGCAATCACTGGGGCTTCGACATGCGCGCGATCCGCGAGGCGATCGACGAGGGTGGCAATCGCGGTGCCTCGACGATCACCCAGCAGACCGTGAAGAACGTCTTCCTGTGGCAGGGCCGGAACTGGCTGCGCAAGGCGCTCGAAGCCGCGCTCACCCCCTTCGCCGAGGCGATCTGGGGCAAGAAGCGCATCCTCGAAATCTATCTCAATGTGGCCGAGTTCGACAAAGGCGCCTTCGGCATCGACGCTGCCGCCTATCGCTATTTCCGGACCTCGCCCGACAAGCTTTCGGCGCGGCAGGCGGCACTGATCGCCGCGGTGCTGCCCGATCCGAAGGACCGCTCCGCCGCCAAGCCGACGGCCTATCTGTCGCGCCGCGCGAACGCGATCATCGACGGGGCCGCGACGATCAAGCGCGACGGGCGCGCGGAGTGCTTCGAGTGATCACTCCGCCGGTCCGGCCATCGGGCGCATGACCGCGAAGAGCTCGGCCACCTTGACCCCGAACTTGCGCATCTGCGATCGGTTCAGCAACGTTCCGTCCGGCATCAGATAGATCCAGTCGGTGACGTCGAGCACATGCCCGCCCGCATCCTCGGGCAGCCGCAGCCGGTAGCGCATCCGGAGCGCGTTGCCCTTCTGCTCCATCTCGGCCCTGCCCTCGATATCGTCGGCGGTCGAGGAGATCTCGCCATTCGGACCGAACCGGATATGCCAGGCACGGTTCTGCCGCCGGCCCGAGGCATATTCGAATTCCTCCTCGATCACCCCGCCCTCGTTGGTGAAGCTGCCGCGCATGATCGCCCGGAAGCGCGAGGTCACGCGCCCGGTGGGGCCATAGATGATGCCATGCGCCTCGACCGGCCCTGCGAAGGCCTGGCGGATGTCGAAGACCGGTGTATCGGCCGCGTAATCGGCACTGCGCTGAGCGGGAAAACTGAAAAACACATGCCGCAGCACGATCCCCGCCAGGATCAGGAGGAGGATGGCGAAGAGGATCTTGATCATCATCTCATGCCCTCGCATGTGCCAGTTGGACCTGAACGACATCGGTATGGCCAACCGCAAAGGCCGCCGCGCAGGCTTCGAGATAATAGAGCCAGCCGCGCAGGAACTCGGGGCCATAGCCCATCTTCGCGGCCCGCGCGCTGCGCTCCTTGAGGCGCGCGGCCCATTGCCGGCAGGTCTCGGCATAGTCCTGCCCGAAGCCGAAACTCTCGCGCACCGCGAGCCCGGCTCTCTCGGCCTGATCCCGGATCACGCCATCCGACAGCAACATCCCCCCCGGGAAGGTGTATTGGCGAATGAAATCCGAGGTCTCGCGATAGGTCGGGAAGTAGGAATCAGACACTGTTATGGCCTGAATCATCGCCGTTCCCCCTTCCGAGAGCCGATCCTTGAGCGTGCCGAAATAGGTCGGCCAATAACGCTCGCCCACCGCCTCGATCATCTCGATCGACACGATATGGTCGAAGGTTCCGGGCGTGCGCCGGTAATCCTGCAGCCGGATCTCGGCGCGCCCGTCGAGCCGCGCATCGGCATAACCCTTCTGGCTGGGCGAGATCGTGATACCGGTGACCTGCCGCCCCTGATCGGCGGCGCGTTCGGCGAAATGCCCCCAGCCGCAACCGATCTCGAGCACCCGCTCGCCGGTGCCGAGATTGTCGAGGATCCGGTCGAGCTTGCGGTTCTGGGCCCGGTGCAGATCATCGTCGCCCGGCGCGAAGAGACCCGAGGAATAGCTCATCCCCTCGTCGAGCCAGATCTGGTAGAACTCGTTGCCCACATCGTAATGCGAGCGGATGTTGCGCGACGCACCGCGCAGCGAGTTCGCCCGCAGCAAACGGTCCACGATCCGGAACTTCAGGTTCGACCAGAACCCGGCATAGGCATAGCCGTCGACGATCTCGAGATTCTTCAGCGCGAGCGAGAGCAGCGCCTCGATCGAGGGCGTGTCCCAGAACCCCGCGATATAGGCCTCGCCCAGGCCGACATCGCCGCGCGCGGCCATCATCACCACCGCCTGCCAGTCACGGATCTCCATCTCTGCGTGCGGCGCGCCGCGACCGAAATACCGCGTCTCGCCCCCCGGCAGGCGCAGATGCAACGTGCCGTGCTGGATCTTTTCGCAGGTTTCGAGGAATTCGTGGCGGATGCGGTTCGTCAGGAAGGGCATCATCGGCTGATCTCCTCGCTGGGGGGAACGGGGCGCGGCAGGTAGCGCGCCCCCTTGAGCTTGAGCTTGAGGGCCTGCCAATGGATCAGGCCCATCGTCCGGATCGGGGTGAGCGGCCGACGCAAAGCCGCGCGCAGCAAGGCGCGCGACGTCAGCGGCAGACGATCGACACCGAGCGTCGCGATCACGCCTTCCGCCCCGTTGCGATGGTCGATCCGGATCCGGATCCGCGCCACGTCGATATGGAAGCGGAAACGGTACTCTCCGGCGATTTCCTGGAACGGCGAGACATGGAAGATCTTGCGCACGAAAAGTTCGGTTTGAGCCTCGATAGGCTCGAAATTCTCGGTCGCGCAGAGATAGGAATGCCGGTCGCCGAAAGTGTTGTTGACCTCGGCGAGGACGGCACGCAACGCGCCCTCCGCATCAAAGGCGAACCAGAGATTCACCGGGTTGAAACCCGCCCCGAAAATGCGCGGCTGGGTCAGAAGCAGCAGCTTTGCGGGCTGCGGCGCCCCCAGGCGGGCGAGCTGGCGCCGGACCCAAACAGCCCCCTCGCCCTTGCCCGGCGCACCGCCATAGTCGCGATCCTCCACCCGCGCCAGCGCCCGGCCCTTCCGCGAGAACAGCCGAGGCCATGGGCCCTCGGCCTCGGGATCGATCAGGACATAATCCACGTGGTAACGGAACTGATGCCCGATCGCGCCGCGCCGGGAATGGATCGTCGTTCCGGGGCAGAATTCACCGTTCATGCCAGCACCTTTTCGAGACCGGGTTGCGGGATCGCGCCGCGATTGAGCGCCCGCGCCACCCGCACCGCCGAGGCGAACCCGTCCTCGTGAAACCCGTGGCGCAACCATGCCCCGGCATACCAGGTGCGGTTTTGACCCTGAATCGCCTGGATCTTCTCCTGCGCGCGCAGGGCGGGCCGGTCGAAGACGGGGTGCCAGAAGACCTCGTGATCGTAGATCGCCTCCTCGGGGATCGGGGTCTCGGGATTGAGCGTCACGAAGTGCGGATCGGACTCGGGGATGTTCTGCAACCGGTTCATCCAGTAGGTAACGCCGAGCCGCGTCTCCGCAGCTTGCGTATGCGCCTGATAGACCCAGCTCGACCAGCAGGCCCGGCGCTTGGGCATCTGTCCCGCATCCCGGTGCAGATAGACATCGTTGGGCTGGTAGCGCACCGCCGAAAGCGCGGTCGCCTCGGTCTCGCCGGGTTTCGCAAGCAGCCTCAGCGCCTGATCGGAATGGCAGGCGAAGATCACCTGATCGAACTGCTCAGGAGACGCGTTTTGCGCCGAAATAGTGACGGATTTGGACCCGCGCTGGACTGAGGTCACTGGCGTGCCGAGCCGAAATTCGACCCCGCGCAGCCGAAGCGCTTGCTCCAGCCGTTTCACATATTCGATCGAGCCGCCCGACACCGTCCACCACTGATGCTGCCCCGTCGCCGAGAGCAGCGCGTGGTTCTCGAAGAAGCGCAGCAGGCTTTTCGCCGGGAAAGCGCCGATCTCGTCGGCCGGCGTCGACCAGATCGCCCCGCAGATCGGCAGAAGATAGTAGCGGCGAAACCACTCGCCCAGCCCCAACTCGTCGAGAAGCATGTCGATCGTGACCTCGTCGCTCTTCGCCATCTCGACCGCGCGCGAGTTGAATTTCGCGATATCCGCGATCATCCGGGCAAAGCCGGGACGCAGCAGGTTGCGTTTCTGCGCGACGAGCCCGCGCAGGTCGCGCAGTGCATATTCGATCCTTCCCTGGTCGATCGAGACCCCGAAGCTCATGTCCGAGCGCTCCACCGGGACGTCGAGCTCTGCGAACATCCGGGTCAGATGCGGATAATTCGCGTAGTTGAAGACGATGAAGCCGGTATCGACAGGCTGGTCGCCATTGCGCCCGGCGGTGATGGTCCGCGAGTGCCCTCCCAGCCGCGGTTCCGCCTCGTAGATCGTCACGCGGTTATGGGGTGCGAGCTGCCAGGCCGCTGCCAGACCGGAAATACCCGCACCGATGATGGCGATATGTTGCGCGTGAGGATGCTGGGCATCGAAGGACATGGACACTACTCCCAAAGCTCTTGCAGACGTAACGTTGGCTGCTAGGCTTTGGATCAGAAGTTTTGCGACCTCCGGGTGATCCCTTTTCGCCGTCCTGCCGTAACAGGACCATGCTGAGGGAAATGACCATAGACTTCGAGAGAAATTTGCCTCCGTCGATCACGGCGGCTGCGCCTCGTTCCGGGAAGAAGATGGACGATCGAAAACCTTCAGCTGCGACGCCCGAGGGCCCTTGCGAGCAAACGGAATGGCTCGTTGCGGTGCGCGACAGGCGGGACAAGGCAGCTTTCGCGCGGCTCTACGATTACTTCGTGCCGCGTCTCAAGGGGATGCTGATGCGCTCGGGGATGCCTGGTGCGGCAGCCGAGGATGTGGTGCAGGACGTGATGCTCACGATCTGGCGCAAGGCGCATCTCTACGATGAAAACCGTGCGCGCGCCTCGGCCTGGATCTACCGGATCGCGCGGAACCGGCAGATCGACGTGATCCGGCGCCGGCCCCGCCCGGTGCCCGACGAGATGGTCGCCGAGGCCGAGACGCGCGACACACCTCAGGCCGATGCGCTCATCGGTCTGGAACAGGAGGCCGCGCAGCTCCGCGAGGCGCTCGAGACGCTGCCCCAGGCGCAGCGCGAGATCATCGAGCGCGCCTATGTGGGCGAGCTGACGCAGGCGGAAATTCGGGAGGCCACCGGTCTCGCCCTGGGAACGATCAAGTCGCGGATCCGGCTGGCGCTGGAGAAGCTACGTCACGAATTGAGGGATCTGAGAGAAGAATGAAAGAGATCTCGCATCATCTGCCCGACTGGCTCATCCGGTCCTATGCGACCGGCAGCCTCGGCCATGCGTTCTCGCTGGTCGTGGCCGCGCATGTGAGCCAATGCGACGATTGCCGCGCGCGCCTCGAGGCCGAGGAGCTTGCGGGCGGGCTGGTACTGGAAACGCTCGACACGGTCGCGCCCTCCGACGATCTGCGGGCGCGGATCTTCGACGGGCTCGACGCCGATCCGTCGCCCGAGCCCGCGAAACCGCAGCGGACCGGGATCTATCCCGGCGCGGTGGTCGAGGCGATGGGAGGGCCGGAGCCGCGCTGGCGGTCGCTCGGCGGCGGTATCCGACAGGCGATCCTGAGCGAGGATGGCGAGGGGTCGGCGCGGCTGCTCTACATCCCGCCGGGGATGGCGGTGCCCGATCACGGCCATAACGGGCTCGAACTGACGCTGGTGCTGCAGGGCTCCTTCTCGGACGAGACCGGACGGTTCGGCGTCGGCGATGTGGAGGTCGCGACCGATGATCTCGATCATACGCCGGTGGCGGGGATGGAGGATGTGTGCATCTGCCTCGCCGCGACCGACGCGCCGCTCAGGTTCAAATCCCTCCTGCCGCGGATGCTGCAGCCGATTTTCCGGATCTAGACCCTATATCAGCCGAAACAGCGTCGCGATCCAGAGCGCAACCGTGCCCGCCCGGCTTTGGCGATAGAGCCTGAGCCGGGCGAATTGCGTCAGGCGACCCGGCAAAGGCGCATCGCGCATCGCGACGAACGCATCGAGAAGCGCACGGTTCTCCGGCGTCATCCGATGGCGCGCGGGTTCGAGGGCCGCCAGCGCCCGCCCCGTCCAGTCGCGCCATTCGCCCCGCCGCAGCCTGCGCAGCCGGTCGAGTTTCGCGCCGAGCGACAGGTTCGCTCCTTCCGCATTGCCCGCGTGCTGGCGGTAATAGAGCGAAGGCCTGTCGTCATGGATGAGCGTCGCGCCGATCCCGGACAGTAGCTGGTAGATCCACCAGTCATGCTTGTGGATCGCTTCGCTCTCCGCGGCGGCCTCGACGACAAGCGCCGCGGAAGCGGGGTTGAGAACGATCGTGTTGCCGGCGGCGACGTTTTGCACCAACGCATTGCGAAACCCCAGGGGTCGCGGGCGCGGCGCTGAGGGCCGGGGATCGGACAGATCGGCGCGGGTCACGAAGGTTCGGCTGCAATAGAGCGCCGGACCGCCCTGCCCGTCCAACGCCGCCACCGCGCGTTCGAGCTTTTCCGGCAGCCAGACATCGTCCTGATCGCTGAATGCCAGATAGCCTTGTGCGCCCAACTCCCGTGCTCGGAGAAGGAGCGAATGGAAATTCGCTCCCGCCCCCCGGCGCGGCCCGTCGAAAACCGCGACGTCATGCCCGGTCGTTGCGAAATCGGCGAGCAGATCGCGCGCCGCGGCGTCAGAGCCGTCGTCGCTGACGATCAGTCGCCAGTCGCGATGAGTCTGAGCGGCAAGACTTGCGAGTTGCTCGGCGAGCTCCGGTCCGGGGCGACAGATCGCCATCAGGATCGTGACGCGCGCCATTTTTCCGGCCTAGCCGATCAGACGGCTCAGATAGGCGCCATAGCTGTTCTTGCCGAATTTCTTCGCCCGCTCGGCCAGATCCCCGGCGCTGATCCATCCCTTCTCGAACGCGACCTCGTCGGGCGAGCCGCTTTGCAGGCCCTGCCGCTCCTCGAGCGTGCGCACGAAATTCCCCGCATCGAGCAGGCTTGCATGGGTGCCGGTGTCGAGCCAGGCGAAACCGCGGCCCATCTGCTTCACCGAAAGCGCCTCGTCATGCAGGTAGCTTTCCAGAAGCGAGGTGATCTCGAGCTCGCCGCGTGCAGACGGCGTGATCGTCTTCGCCCGCTCGGGCGCCGTCGCATCGAGGAAATAGAGCCCGGTCACCGCATATTGCGAGGGCGGGACCTCGGGTTTCTCGATGATCGCGCGCACCCGGCCCGCGGCGTCGAAATCGACGACGCCATAGCGCTCCGGATCGGCGACCCGGTAGCCGAAAACCGTGCCGCCCGTGGCTGTCGCATCGGCTTCTTTGAGAACCGTCTGAAGACCCGCCCCGAAGAAGATATTGTCGCCCAGAACCATTGCCGACGGGCTGTCGCCCAGGAAGCTTTCGGCCAGAAGATAGGCCTGCGCGAGCCCGTCCGGAGAGGGCTGGGTGATATAGGTCAGCGAGACGCCCCATTGGCTGCCATCGCCAAGCACGCGCTTGAACTGCTCCTGGTCCTGCGGCGTGGTGATCACCGCGATCTCGCGGATGCCGACCAGCATCAGCGTGGTCAGCGGATAGTAGATCATCGGCTTGTCATAGACCGGCAGAAGCTGTTTCGAGACGCCCAGAGTGATCGGGTAGAGCCGCGTGCCCGAACCGCCCGCCAGAATGATGCCCTTGCGTGTCATGCTGCTCCAAGCTCCTTGAGAACATCGGTCAGGTCGGCCCGCCAGTCGGGCCGCTCCAGATCAAACGCCGCGAGCGCGCTGCAGTCGAGGCGCGAATTGAGCGGCCGGCGCGCGGGCGTCGGATAGTCCGAGCTCGGGATCTCCTCCACCGCGACATCGCGCGCGGCCTGTGCGAAGATCTCGCGCGCGAACCCGGCCCAGCTTACATCGGGCGCGCCTGAGAAATGGTAAATGCCCGACAGGTCCGGGGTCCGCTGCAGGGCGTCGGCAATCGTCAGGCAGGCCTGCGCGATCGCGCGCGCGGGCGTCGGCCCACCGATCTGATCGGCCACGATCCGCAACCGGTCGCGGGTCTCCGAGAGCCGCAGCATCGTCTTGACGAAATTCGCCCCATGCGCCGAGAAGACCCAGCTCGTGCGCAGGATGGCATGGGTGCAGCCTGCCGCGCGGATGCCCGCCTCGCCCGCAAGCTTCGTGCGGCCATAGGCCCCGAGCGGCGCGGTCGGGTCGGCGGGCGAAAACGGCGCCTCGCCCGAGCCGTCGAAGACGTAATCGGTCGCGATATGCACCAGCGGGATGCCCAGCTCGGCACAGGCTCCGGCCATCGCGGCAGGCGCCTCGCCATTGATCTTGAGCGCGAGCGGCTCTTCCTCCTCGGCCTTGTCGACGGCGGTATAGGCCGCGGCATTGATCACGGCGGTGGGGCGCATCTCGCGAATTGCCTCAGCGGCGGCCTCGGGATCACTCAGATCGACCCTGTTCCGGCCCAAAAAGCGTGCATCCGGCGCAAGTCGCTGCAATTCGCGCGCGACCTGGCCGCTTTCTCCGAAGACGAGGATCATGCCTTCCCCAGCCTTTCCCCCACGCCCTGCCGCGTCTGGAGCGGGCGCCACCAAGCCTCGTTCTCGAGATACCAGCGCACGGTGCGTTCCAGCCCTTCCTCGACGGTCACGCTCGGCCGCCAGCCCAACTCGGTGCGGATCCGGGTCGGGTCGATCGCATAGCGAGCGTCGTGGCCGGGGCGGTCGGGTACGAAGGTGATGAGATCCGCATAAGGTTTGTCGCCCGGGCGCAACCGGTCGAGAATGGCGCAGATCGTACGCACCAGTTCGAGATTCGCCCGCTCGTTCTCGCCGCCGATATTGTAGCTGCGCCCCACCGCGCCCTTTTCCAGCACGAGGAGCAGCGCGTCTGCGTGATCCTCCACATATAGCCAGTCGCGCACATTCGAGCCATCGCCATAGATCGGCAGCGGCTTGCCCGCGAGCGCGTTGAGGATGATCACCGGGATCAGCTTTTCGGGGAAATGATAAGGACCGTAATTGTTCGAGCAATTGGTCAGAATTACCGGCAGCCCGTAGGTCTCGTGCCAGGCCCGCACCAGATGATCCGACCCCGCTTTCGAGGCAGAATAGGGACTGTTCGGCGCGTAAGGCGTCTCTTCGGTGAACTGACCCGTGGCCCCGAGCGTGCCATAGACCTCGTCGGTCGAGATGTGGTGGAAGCGGAAGCTCTCGGGTCGACCCTCGGCCTCCCAATAGGCGCGCGCCGCCTGCAGCATATTGTAGGTGCCCATCACGTTGGTCTCGATGAAGGCACCGGGCCCGTCGATCGAGCGGTCGACATGGCTTTCGGCCGCGAGATGCATCACCGCATCGGGCTTGTGGCGCGCGAAGACCGACGCCAGCGCGTCCGGGTCGCGGATATCGGCTTTCTCGAAGGCATAAAGCGGGCTGTCGGCGACAGGCGCGACATTCTCGAGGCAGGCCGCATAGGTCAGCGCGTCGAGATTGACCACCTCATGGCCGCGGGAGATCGCGAGCCGGACGACCGCGGATCCGATGAAGCCGGCGCCGCCGGTGACGAGGATTTTCATCTCAGCCCTCCCATGAAAACGGCGAGTTCAGCGCCGCGAAACCCGGAGCCTCGGCATCCTTGGCCGAGAGAACAGGCTCTGTTCCTGCCGAAATCGGCCAGTCGATGCCCAGATCCGCGTCGTCCCAGCGGAGCGCGCCCTCGCAATCGGGCGCGTAGTAATCCGAGCATTTGTAGACGATCTCGGTGCCCGGCTCGAGCGTGACGAACCCATGCGCGAAGCCTGCCGGGATCAGCATCTGCTTGCCGTTCTCGAAGCTCAGCTCGGTGCCGAACCATTGCCCGTAGGTCGGGCTGCCGCGGCGGATATCGACCGCGACATCCCAAAGGCGCCCGCGCCCGCAACGCACGAGTTTCGCCTGCGCATGGGGCGGCGCCTGGAAATGCAGACCGCGCACCGTGCCCGCAGCCTGGGACAGCGAATGGTTGTCCTGCACGAAACCGATCGCGATCCCGGCCTCGGCAAAGCGCTGCGCCGAATAGCTTTCGGAGAAGAATCCGCGATGGTCGCCGAATCGCTTCGGGGTGATGACCAGAACGCCGTTGAGGGGGGTATGCTCGACCTGCATTGGTTCCTTGCCCGTCCTGTACTGTTGGCGCTTTGTGCCAAAGCTGGGGCCGAAACGCCAGATGCGTCGCCTCAAGAGCTGAATTTGAGCAAGATTTCGGGAAATGGTCGGAGCGAGAGGATTCGAACCTCCGACCCCCTGCTCCCGAAGCAGGTGCGCTACCAGGCTGCGCTACGCTCCGACCGTGGGCGGGGAATTAGCGCCTCGTGCAAGCTTTTGCAAGGGGTCTCGGTCAGCTTCTGGCATTCCGTCCCCGAAGGCCCATCGCACGGCCCAGAAGCGAGGCGCGCGGCGCGGTCGCGGTTTCGGTACGCCCGCGCGTCCGCAGCACCGGCTGGTATTGCGACACGTTCGCCCGCGCTTCGCGGAAGACGATGTAGAGACCGGAGAAAATCACCACGCCCGCCCCGATCAGCGTCGGCGCATCGACCCGCTCCTTGAAGATGACCCAACCGTAGAAAATCGCCCAGAGGATCTGCGAGTATTGCATCGGCGCGACGATCGCCGCCTCGCCCGCGCGATACGCCAGGATCTGCAGGAAAGAACCGGTCAGACCGAAGACCGCGATCACCGCAAGAAGCCCGAGATCGGGCAATTGCAGCGGCACCCAGACGAAGGGCAGCGACGCCCCCATCACCAGCACGTTGCCCAGAAGCGGCGAGAGCAGCAACACGACCGAGCGTTCCTCGCCGCCGATCTTGCGCACGATGATCGAGGCCATCGCCCCGCAGACCGCCGCGGTCATAGCCGCGAAATGACCAAGTTGCAGATCCGCCTGCCCGGGGCGTACCACGATCACCACGCCGATCAGGCCGACGATGACCGCCGCCCAGCGATGGATCCCCACCTTTTCGCCGAGGAAGGGGATCGACAGCACCGTGATCAAGAGCGGCATCGCGAAGAGCAGCGGGTAGACCTGCGCCAGCGGCAAGGTCGAGAAGGCGTAGAAGGCGCAAAGCCCGGTGACCACCGTGCAGGCCACCCGCAGGGCGACCCAGCCGGGATGGATCGGGCGCAGGCTGCCCTCGCGCTTGTCGTTAAGCAGGATGATCGACAGCAGAGGAAAGCTCAGCAGAGCCGCGAAGAACACGATCTCGACCGGGGAATAGGTCTGGCCGAGATGCTTGATGATGACGTCATGGGTGGCGAAGATCGCCATCGAGGTCAGGCCGAGCGCCGCCCCCTTCCCGTTCGATTTCGCCTGCATGTCCGCCATTGCGCGCCTCTTCCGTTACCGCTCACATCTTCTGCGGATAACGGCGGGTTGCAACCCCGCAATGACTGCCCAACGAAACGGGCGCGAGCTTTCGCCCGCGCCCTCTCAAAACGGCTGTCGGTCCGATCAGAGCGAGGCGTCGAGCGCCGCCACGATCTTGTCGCCCATCTCCGCGGTCGAGACCGGGACACCGCCCTCGGGGCCCATCAGGTCCGCGGTGCGCACGCCGTCGGCGAGCACGGTTTGCACGGCGGCCTCGAGACGGTCCGCCTCGGCGCCCTGATCGAAGCTGTAGCGCAGCGCCATCGCGAAGCTCAGGATGCAGGCGATCGGGTTCGCCTTGCCCTGCCCCGCGATATCGGGCGCCGAGCCGTGCACCGGCTCGTAGAGCGCCTTCGGGCGGCCGTTCTCCATCGGCGCGCCGAGGCTGGCCGAGGGCAGCATCCCGAGCGAACCGGTCAGCATCGCCGCGCAATCCGAGAGGATGTCGCCGAACAGGTTGTCGGTCACGATCACGTCGAACTGCTTGGGCCAGCGCACCAGCTGCATCGCGCCGTTATCGGCATACATGTGGCTCAGCTCGACGTCCGGGTAATCCTCGCCGACGCGGGTCACCACCTCGCGCCACAGGATGCCCGACTCCATCACATTGGCCTTTTCCATCGAGCAGAGTTTCTTGTTGCGCTTCATCGCCAGTTCGAAGGCGGCGCGCGCGACGCGCTCGATCTCGGACTCGGTGTAGCGCTGCGTGTTGATGCCCACGCGCTCGTTGCCCTCTTCGAAGATGCCGCGCGGTTCGCCGAAATAGACGCCCGAGGTCAGTTCGCGCACGATCATGATGTCGAGCCCGGCCACGACATCCTTCTTGAGCGAGGAGAAATCGGCCAGCGCGTCGAAACATTGCGCCGGGCGCAGGTTCGCGAACAGGTCCATTTCCTTGCGCAGACGCAGCAAGCCGCGTTCCGGCTTCACCGAGAAGTCCAGAACGTCGTATTTCGGACCACCCACGGCACCGAGGAGAACCGCGTCCACCTCCTGCGCCTTCGCCATCGTCTCATCGGCCAGCGGCACGCCGTGCTTGTCATAGGCTGCGCCCCCGACGAGGTCTTCGGAGACGTCGAAAGCCAGGTCACGCTTCGCGCCGAACCAGTCGATGATCTTGCGGACCTCGGTCATGACTTCGGGGCCGATCCCGTCGCCGGGGAGGATGAGGATGGAGGGGTTTGACATATGCGGATCTCCCGGAAAAATAGGGTCAAAAGCGGCGTAGCCCCTGCCCGCCCCTTGGTCAAGCGGCACGGGTCGCGAAACCGTGTCCGGGCAATCGGCAGAGGCTTGCCGAAGTTTCGGCGGGCTTTTGCGGATCCGAGCCCGCAGATGTGGCGCTTTGGCGCCGATAGGCGCATGTTGGGGCGAAACGAGCAGGTAATGAAACGAGGCCGGATATGAATCGCAGGGTGCTGATCCTGGGAATGGGCGGATTATTCGGCTCGGCCGCGGCGCGGGCCTTCCGCGCGGCTGGCTGGAACGTGGACCGCTATCACCGCGGCACCGACATGGCGGTGGCGGCGCGGGGCGCGCGCTGGATCGTGAACGCGATGAACCCGCCACGCTATCACGACTGGGACACCCAGATCCCGGCCATCACGACCCAGGTGCTTGCCGCCGCGCGCGACAGCGGCGCTTCTGTGCTGGTGCCGGGCAATGTCTATGTCTACGGCCGCGAACCCTCGCCCTGGCGCTCCGACACCCCGCATCACGCCTGCACCCGCAAGGGCCGCATCCGCGCCGAGATGGAGGAGCGGTATCGCGATTTCGCCGCGGAGGGCCATTCGGTGGTGATCCTGCGCGGCGGCGATTTCATCCATGCCGAAGCTCCCGAGACGATCCTCAATCAGGTGATGCTGAAGGATCTGCGCAAGGGCCGGATCACCGCGATGGGCAAGCCCGATGCGCGGCGCGCCTATGCCGATCTTTCCGACATGTCCCAGGTTGCGGTGCGGCTCGCGGAAACCTGCGACACCGCGCCGGGCCTTGTCGATCTGGCGTTTCCGGGCACCACCTTCTCGGCGCGCGAACTGGCCGATGAGCTGGCCTCGCAACTCGGCCGCAAGATCGCGATCAAACGCTTTCCGTGGACGATGCTTTCGCTGGCCTCTCCCTTCTGGGAACTCGCGCGGGAACTGCGCGAGATGCGCTATCTCTACGACATGCCGCACGAGATCGACGGGGCGGAGTTCCGGGCGCGTTTTCCCGACTTCAAGATCAAGACGCTCGACCGGATCGTGTTCGAGCATCTCTATCTGCGCGGCATGAAAGTCGTTCCCAATCCCGGCGGGACGATGTCCACGCAGACCAGCCTGTGACGAGAAACGCGCCGCTCCGGAGGGAGGCGGCGCGTCATTGTCGGGTCGGAAAGACTGCGGTGAGGGTTACGCCCCGGCGATCAGGCCGCGACGTAGCCGCCGGTCTCCTGAAGCCTGCGCTTTTCCTCGATCATGTGGGCAATCCGGCCAAGGGCGATCCCGCGCATGAACAGGCTGGCGGGCAGGAACGCCCATGCGGTCACCATCCAGATCAGCGTATGTGCGCTCTGCATCGTCACGAGCATGAAGCTCGAGGCGACGAGCTTGAGCACCGCCGGAATGAGGAAGGGCAGAAGGAAGCCAAGCGCGAGGTTGAACCACGCGTCGCGGCGCAGGTGATCGACGACATCGCCGCCCGCCGTCGGGTCGAAGGTGGGCAGGTTCACCCAGACATTGAACTGCGTTTGCGCATGCGGCCAGCCGATCACCCGCAGAACGATGACGAAATATCCGAGACTGAAGAGCGAGATCAAATAGGCCATGCCGGCGGCCGTCCGCACGAGTTCGAGCTGCGCGGCGCTCGCATTCGAGGGCAGGGTGAGCTGAAGCAGGCGGACCGGGCTGTAGGGGACGTCGATCGAGCTCGCGACCGTCGAGCCGATCGCTTCGATAAATCGCGTCAGTGTCGTCGGGTGGGTCTCGGACAGCACGACCATCGTCAACAGGACGACCGTCGCATAGAGCGAGACGAAGCGGATCCGGTTGAAGGGCGGTGCGTCACGAAACTCGATCAGGCCAGGATAGACCGCCGCATATTCGAACAGCGTGAGCGTCGCCCCGAAAAGCGCGACGAGGGCCACGATCTGCGTGGTGTCGTTCGTTGTATCGGGCAGCGCCATTGCCGGCGTTGCGATCGCAATAGCAACGAGAATGGCGCGAATGAGCGCCCCAGTCAGACGTGAAACCACTATCCTTACCCCCTCAAACCGGCACGATTCGATGCATTGCCGAACCATTTCTCCGCGCATCTCTCCTCGGAGCGCGACGGCTTGCCTTTTTTTGGGGACAAACTGCCTCTGTCCCCAACCTTTGGCAATCTTTCATTAAACTTAACAGTTCGTTTCCGGCGTTTTGGGGGAAGAACTGGTGCGGCTTTGCATCAATAAGATAGCAAAATTGTGGCGCCCTAGACATCTGCACCAAATCTTGTGGTGCGCGAAATCGCGTCCTCAACCCCTTCATTTGCGGCGCGCCGCGAAGCCGAGCGCGACGAGGCCGATTCCGTCCGCAAGGAGCTGAATCCCCAGCAAAAGACCGAGCAAGGCGCTTCCGGCCTTCTCGAAATCGGAGAAAACGAGGATACCGATCAGAATCGAGGCCGCCCCGGTGAGCCATAGCAACAATCGGAGCTGACCCGCGGCGAGTTGAAAGCCGATCATCAGCCGCAGCGTGCCCATGATCAGGAACAGCCCCCCCACGACCGCCGCGAGCGAGAGCGTTCCGGCCAGCGGATTGGCCACCAGCCAGACCCCCACGACGATATTGAGCAGGGCGACGACGCCGTGCCAGAGCCGATGCGCGCCGTCGCGGTCCTGAAAGGTCAGCCAGGCCTGAACGATCCCGCCGATCAGAAAAAGCGCACCGATGAAGGTGGTCACCGCAAGCGAGGCGGCGAAGGGATTGGCCAGGGCCAGAACGCCGAACAGGATCATCACGATCCCGGTCAAGAAAAAGAGCGTCGCGGCCTGCATCCCCCGCCTCCTGCATCTCGCATATGTCAGAAGACAAACACCGCAACCGCGGCCGGGTTCCGGCCCGGATGAGAAAAGGCCGCCCGGAAGGGCGGCCTCGAAACGGGTTGTGAGGGCGATCAGACCCAGGGCCGGCTTTGCGCCAGCTGCGTCTCGTAGCTGTCGATCGCCGCCGCCTTCTCCAGCGTCAGCCCGATATCGTCGAGCCCCTCGAGCAGGCAGTGCTTCTTGAACGGGTCGATCTCGAACTCGAACGCCTCGCCTTCGGAGGTGGTGATGGTCTGATTTTCCAGATCCACCGTCATCCGCGCATTCGAGCCCTTCTCGGCATCCTTCATGAGGATATCGACCTGATCCTGCGGCAGCACGATCGGAAGCATCCCGTTCTTGAAGCAGTTGCTGTAGAAGATATCGGCAAACGAGGTCGAGACGATCGCCTTGATGCCGAAATCGGCCAGCGCCCAGGGCGCGTGCTCGCGCGAGGAACCGCAGCCGAAATTGTCGCCCGCGATCAGGATCTGGGTCTCGCGGTATTGCGGCTTGTTGAGCACGAAATCGGGGTTCTCGTTGCCCTCGCGATCGTAGCGCATCTCGTCGAAGGCATGAATGCCGAGCCCGGTGCGCTTGATCGTCTTCAGGAACCCTTTCGGGATGATCATATCGGTGTCGATATTGACCAGCGGCATGGGGGCGGCGATGCCGGTGAGTTTTTCGAACTTTTCCATTCTCGTCGCTCCTTACGCGTCTTCCAGTTCCATCAGCTCGCGCACATCGGTCAGATGTCCGGTGACGGCGGCAGCGGCGGCCATCGCGGGGCTCATCAGATGGGTGCGGCCCTTGTAGCCCTGACGGCCCTCGAAATTGCGGTTCGAGGTCGAGGCGCAGCGCTCGCCCGGAGCCAGCTGGTCTGGGTTCATCGCGAGGCACATCGAGCAGCCCGCCATGCGCCATTCGAAACCGGCGTCGAGGAAGATCTTGTCCAGACCCTCTTCCTCGGCCTGCGCACGCACGAGGCCCGAGCCCGGCACGACCATCGCGCGGACGCCATCGGCGAGCTTGCGGCCTTTGACGACCTCGGCGGCGGCGCGCAGATCCTCGATCCGGCCGTTGGTGCACGAGCCGATGAAGACCACGTCGATCTTGATGTCCGTCAGCTTGGTGCCCGGCTCCAGACCCATGTAGTCGAGCGAACGCTTCGCCGCCTCGACCTTGCCGCCGGTGAAATCCGCCGGCGCGGGCACGGCGCCCGAGATCGGCAGAACGTCCTCGGGCGAGGTGCCCCAGGTTACGACCGGCTCGATATCCTCGCCCTTGATGGTGACGACCTTGTCGAAATGCGCGCCCTCGTCGGTATAGAGCGTCTTCCACCAGTTCAGCGCGGCTTCCCATTGCGCGCCTTTCGGCGCATGGGGGCGACCCTTGATATACTCGAAGGTGGTCTCGTCCGGCGCGATGAGGCCTGCGCGCGCGCCGCCCTCGATCGCCATGTTGCAGACGGTCATGCGGCCTTCCATCGACAGGTCACGGATCGCCTCACCGCAATATTCGATGACATGGCCGGTGCCGCCGGCGGTTCCGGTCGCACCGATCACCGAGAGGGTGATGTCCTTGGCGGTGACGCCCGGGCGCAGCTTGCCGGTGATCTCGACCTTCATGTTCTTCGATTTCTTCTGGATCAGCGTCTGCGTGGCCAGAACGTGCTCGACCTCGGAGGTGCCGATGCCGTGGGCCAGCGCACCGAAGGCGCCATGCGTCGCGGTATGGCTGTCACCGCAGACCACGGTCATGCCCGGCAGCGTCCAGCCCTGTTCGGGCCCGACGATATGCACGATGCCCTGGCGCACGTCCGAGACCGGGTAGTAGTTCACACCGAAATCCTTCGCGTTCTTGTCGAGCGCGTCGACCTGAATGCGGGATTCCTCGTTCTCGATCCCCTTGGCGCGATCAAGCGTCGTCGGCACGTTGTGATCCGGAACGGCGATGGTTTTCTCGGGCGCGCGCACCTTGCGGCCGGCAAGGCGCAGACCTTCGAAAGCCTGGGGCGAGGTCACTTCATGCACCAGGTGACGGTCGATATAGAGCAGGCAGGTGCCGTCTTCGTCTTCGGACACGACATGCGCGTCCCAGATCTTGTCATAGAGGGTCTTCGGAGCGGACATGGCTCTCACTTTCCTTGGATAGCTGGATTTCGGACATGGGGAAGCGCAGGCCGAAGCCTGCGGGGCCGGAGCATCAAAGTCGGGCCAGCACCGAACGGCTCTCGCCGTAGAAACGCTCGCGCAGGCGGGCGCGGTCATCCATGTCGAAAATTCGCGTCATGGCCGCGTAAATACGGCGAATCCGTCCCTGTGGCAATCGAAAGAGTCACCGTTTGCGCGCCGCACAAAGCGGGATAACCTGTGCGAATGGATTTCACGAATGCCGATATGCTCAAGATCCTCGGCTCCATCTGGAGCCAGATCGAGATTTTCTTCCGCTCGATGATGCTGCCCTCGCGGCTGTGGCAATTCGCGATCATCGCCATCTGTTTCGCGCTCGCCCATTTCGGCCGCGTGTGGATTGCGCCGAAGATCGACGACTGGGCCCGCAGGCGCGAACTCACCACCCGCCAGAAACGCTGGGTGATCCTGATGCGCCAGAGGGTGCGCGGAATCCTGTTCGTGTTGCTCGCCTGGGCGTCGGTGCTGATGCTCGATGCGGTCAAGGGGTTCTATTCGTGGCGTTTTCTCGTCGTTCTCGCAGCGACGCTGGTGACCGCGTGGCTCGTGGTCGGCCTCATTGCACGGTTCATCCGCAACGGCATCCTGCGCGCCGCCGTCCGCTGGGGGGCATGGATCTGGGTGACGCTCTACTATCTTGGCTTCTGGGACGAGACGGTGCGCATTCTCGAGGGCGCGGCGGTCGAGCTGGGCGGGTTCCGCATCACCGCCTATGCGCTGCTCAAGGCCCTGGTGCTCACCACGATCCTTCTGTCGGTGGCCCGGATCGTCACGGGACAGACTTCGGTGCGGGTCCGGACGAACGAGGATATCAGCCCCTCGATGGCGGAACTGGTCATCAAGGTGATGCAGGTCGTCCTTTACGGAGCGGCGATCTTCATCGGCATCAAGGCGGTCGGATTCGACCTCACCGGGCTCGCCGTGCTGTCGGGCGCGATCGGTGTGGGCCTCGGCTTCGGCTTGCAGAAAGTCGTGTCGAACCTGGTCTCGGGCGTGATCATCCTGATGGACAAGTCGATCAAGCCCGGCGACGTGATCTCGCTCGGCGAGACCTTCGGCTGGATCAATTCGCTCGGCGCGCGCTATGTCTCGGTCGTCACCCGTGACGGGAAGGAATATCTGATCCCGAACGAGGATCTGATCACGGGGCAGGTGGTCAACTGGTCCCATTCCGACGAGTTCGTCCGTATCGACCTGAATTTCGGGGTTTCCTATCACGACGACCCGCATCTCGTGCGCAAGCTCGCGATCGAGGCCGCGCAATCGGTCGGCCGCGTGCTGAGGAACCGGCCCACCGTCTGCCACATAACCGGGTTCGGTGACAGTTCAGTCGATTACATCCTGCGGTTCTGGATCACCGACCCGGTCGAAGGGCTGACCAATGTCCGCGGCGCGGTCTTTCTCGCGCTCTGGGACACGTTCAAGGAACACGGCATCTCGATCCCGTTCCCGCAGCGCGAAGTGCGTGTCGTCGAGGGGTCGCAACTCGCCGTCGCACGGGATGGCGAAAAACCGCCCCAGGAAAATTGAAATCAGGAATGGGCGATGCTACTTTAAACATACGCCCAGCGCCGGGGTCTTGGCGGCGCTCAATCTCTGGAGGACCATGTCCTGTCTCATCTTTCACTCGTGCCGAGTGATGCCGGCACAAGGGCGGCGGCCATGACGACGAAGGTCGCCAATGCCGATTTTACGAGCGAAGATATCCTCGCTCGCGTCATTTCTTCCCTCGAAGACGACAAGGCCGAAGACATCGTGACGATCGACCTCCGCGGTCGGTCCTCGATCGGCGATTACATGGTGATCTGCTCGGGCCGCAGCTCGCGCCAGGTCAGCGCCATCGCCGAAAAGCTCGCCGAGCGTCTCAAGCACGATTTCGACCGTGTCTGCAAAATCGAGGGCAAGGATCAGGGTGACTGGGTGCTGATCGACAGCTCCGACGTGATCGTTCACGTCTTCCGCCCCGAAGTGCGCGAGTTCTATCAGCTCGAGAAGATGTGGATGCCCGCGGGCGCCCCTGTCTGAGGCGCCCGGCCGATGAAGATCACGATCTGCGCGGTAGGCCGCCTGCGCAAGGGGCCCGAGCGCGAACTGATCGACGACTATCTCAGCCGTTTCGAGAAAACCGGGCGGGCCTACGGGCTCGGCCCCGCCTCCATCGTCGAGGTCGAGGACAAGAAGGGATTGGGGCAGGGGGCCGAGGCCGAGCTTCTGGCCCGCGCCATCCCCGACAGTTCGGTCATCGTCACGCTCGACGAACGCGGCAGCCTGATCTCCTCTCCGGATTTCGCCCGCAAGATCGAGGGCTGGCGCGACGGCGCGCGCGACATAACCTTCGTGATCGGCGGAGCGGATGGGATCGAACCGGGGCTGCGCGACCGGGCCGAGTTCTCGATCTCCCTGGGCAAGATGGTCTGGCCGCATATGCTCGCCCGGGTGATGCTCGCCGAACAGATCTATCGCGCCGGCCAGATCATCGCCGGCACCCCGTATCACCGCGCCTGAATTCGGGAATCGCCTCGGCGCCGGTTCGTAAACGCAGGAAAAAGGGGCGGCACATTGACCAGCATCCAGCCGATGCAGAGTTTGCGCGAGATGGCGATCACCCGGGGCTCGATCCCGGATGACGCGCTCGCCCTGATGGGGTTTCAGCGCACCCGCCAGATCAGTGCCACCGCCCGCCAGGCCTGGGAAACCGGCGATCGCGACAGTCTTCTCGAAGAGGTCCGGGCCCGCGGCGACGAGATCTTTCGCGGCACCCTTGCCGAGGTGTTCACCGAATATCTGCCGCTCCGCAAGACGCTCACCGATATCGGCCGCGTACCGCGCCATGTGATCGATATCGGCTGCGGTCAGGCGCTCAATGATGCCTTTCTGGTCAAGGATTACGGCTGCAAGGTCACGCTCATCGACATCGAGGAGACGCCCGAGCAGTATCATGCCTGGAACGAGGAGGGATCGGGTTATGCCTCGCTGACGGCGGCGCGGGATTTCCTGAAGGAGAACGGCGCATCGGAGGTGGTGACGCTCAACCCGCTCCGCGAGCCCGAGAAACTGCGCGACCTCGAAGGCGATCTCGTGACCAGCCTGATCTCCTGCGGCTTCCACTATCCTGTCGGCGATTACCTCGATCTTTTTCTCGAGGCGCTGAAGGGCGGGGGCGCGGTGATCCTCGATCTGCGGCGCCACTATCTGCGCAATCCCGATGACGCGCTCGCCACGCTTTTGCGCGAGAGCCGCCAGACCCCAATCATCGGGTACGAATCCAAGGCCGATCGCATCATGTTTCAAGCCTGATCACGGCCCCGGTGGTTGCCGCGCCGCGGGGCGAGGCGTAAACAGGGCCCAGATCTCAAGGAGGCCGCCATGACCCGTCCGAAACCCGTCGTCCTGTGCATTCTCGATGGCTTTGGTGAGCGAAAGGAGCGCGAGGGCAATGCCCCCCTGCTGGCCGACACCCCGACCCTCGACAAGTACATCTGGAACAACCCGACGAAATCGACGCTGATCACCTTCGGCCCCGATGTCGGCCTGCCGAGCGGCCAGATGGGCAATTCCGAGGTGGGACATACCAATATCGGCGCGGGCCGGGTGGTGGCGATGGATCTCGGCCAGATCGACCTCGCGATCGAGGACGGGACTTTCTTCGAGAACAAGGCGATACTGGACTTCATCGAGACGCTGAAAGCCTCGGGCGGCCGGGCGCATCTAATGGGCGTCGTCTCGGATGGCGGGGTTCATGGCCATATCGAACACCTTCTGGCGGCCGCGAAGATGATCTCCGAGGCAGGCGTTCCGGTGCTCATCCACGCGATCACCGACGGCCGCGACGTGGCCCCCGACAGCGCGAAACGCTTCGTCGCGGATCTCTGCGACCGGCTGCCCGCGGGCTGCACCGTGGTCACGGTCGACGGACGGTATTACGCGATGGACCGCGACAACCGCTGGGAGCGGGTCGGGCTGGCCTATGACGCGATGATCAAGGGGGAGGGCCCCGGGGCCGACACCCCCGTCGCCGCGGTCGAGGCGAGCTACGCCAAGCAGGAGATGGACGAGTTCATCAAGCCCACCGTGATCGGCGGTTACGACGGCGCGAAGGATGGCGACGGTTTCTTCTGCCTGAATTTCCGCGCCGACCGCGCCCGCGAGATCCTGCGCGCCATCGGCGAACCGGATTTCGCGGAATTCGACACCGGCCCGCGCCCCGACTGGGCCGCGCTTCTGGGCATGGTCGAGTATTCCAGCAGCCACAACGCTTATATTAAAACCGCCTATCCGAAGCGCGAACTGGTCAACACGCTGGGAGAATGGGTTTCGAAACAGGGACTTACCCAGTACCACCTCGCCGAGACCGAGAAATATCCCCATGTCACCTTCTTCCTCAACGGCGGCAAGGAGGAGCCCTGGGAGGGCGAGGATCGCTACATGCCGAAATCGCCCAAGGTGGCGACCTATGACATGCAGCCTGAGATGAGCGCCCCGGAGGTGACCGAGAAATTCGTCACGGCGATCGAGAACGGCTATGATCTGATCGTGGTGAATTACGCAAACCCCGACATGGTCGGCCATACCGGCTCGCTCGAGGCGGCGATCGCTGCCTGCGAAGAGATCGACCGGGACATGGCCAAGGTGATCGCGGCGCTCGAGACGGCGGGCGGAACGATGATCGTCACCGCCGATCACGGCAATTGCGAAACCATGATCGACCCGGAAACGGGCGGGCCGCATACCGCGCATACGACGAACCTCGTGCCGGTGGCGCTGGTGGGCGGGCCGAAGGGCGTGCATCTGCGCGAAGGCCGCCTGGCCGATCTTGCGCCGACGATCCTCGACCTCATGCAGCTTCCGATCCCGGAAGAGATGACCGGAAAGAGCCTGATCGTATCGTGATCCGTGCCGCGCTTGCAGCCCTCCTGATCTCCGCCGGCCCGCTCTGGGCGGAAAAGGCCCCGCAGACGGCGATGCAGGCGGCCGACGAGTTGCGCGCGTCGATCGACGCGCTCGATGCCGCGCGCTCGGAACAGGACCGGGTGAAGGCGCTGACCCGGACGATCTCGGCCTATGAGGTCGGTCTGACTGCGCTGCGCGACGGTCTGCGCCGGGCGGCGATCCGCGAGAACGAGATCAAGAAAGGCTTCGACGCCAAGCGCGAGGAGCTCGGGGGGCTGCTCGCGGTGATGTCGACGATGCAGCAATC
The DNA here is from genome assembly GCF_000737065.1 of Thioclava atlantica. Taxonomy (GTDB): domain Bacteria; phylum Pseudomonadota; class Alphaproteobacteria; order Rhodobacterales; family Rhodobacteraceae; genus Thioclava; species Thioclava atlantica. Next base: position 112,746 of record NZ_AQRC01000006.1, read on the forward strand.
GGACGGGCCGCTCCTGCTGCTGCATCCTTCGGGGCCGGAGGGCTCGGCGCGGTCCGGAATGGTTCTGTCCTCGGTCGCGCCGGCGCTTCAGGACGAGGCGCAATCGCTCGGCAAGCAGCTCGAGGAGATCGCCACGCTGCGCAAATTGCAGGAGAACGCGCGCGAAGTGCTCGAACGCGGAATGGTGTCGGTCACCAAGGCGCGCACCGCGCTCTCGGAGGCGATTTCGGAGCGTGACAAGCTTCCGCGCCGCTATATCAGCGAGCCCGAAGAGTTGCGGCAACTCGTGGAAAGCGCCGACACGCTCGAGGGTTTTGCCAGCGGATTGAGCGGGCTCGAAAACGACATCGGCCCGCCGATGCTCGATTTCGCGAGCGCGAAAGGCACGCTGAAACTCCCGGTGATCGGCTCTGTCCTGCGCGGCTATGACGAGACAGACGCGGCCGGCATCAAGCGCCCCGGCCTCGTGATCGCGACCGAACCGGGAGCCCTCGTGACCACGCCCTGGCCCGCGACGGTCCGCTATCGCGGCCCTCTGCTCGACTACGGAAATGTGATGGTGCTGGAACCGGCCGAAGGATATCTTCTGGTTCTTGCGGGGCTCGGGACCGTCTATGGTGAAGTGGGAGACGTCTTGCAGAAAGGCGCGCCGATCGGGCTGATGGGCGGAATTCAGCCGGGTGCGAAGGAATTCGGCAAGGAATTCGTGCAGGCTGCGGCAGATGGCGCTGGTGCAGATCGGAGCGAGACGCTTTATTTGGAACTGAGACAGGGCGGCACGCCCATGGACCCGACACCGTGGTTCACCCAGACAAAAGACGACAAGGGTTGAGTATGAAAAAGTTCATGATGGCAGCGCTGGGCGGCACGCTTGCGGGCGCGGTGCTCTCGACGCAAGTTGCGGCCCCGCTGATGGCCCAGGAGACGAAGCAGCCCGACACCGTTTATCAGCAGCTCGACCTTTTCGGCGACATCTTCGAGAAGATCCGTCAGGACTATGTCGAGCCGGTGGACAGCAAGAAACTGATCGAAGCCGCGATCAACGGGATGCTGAGCTCGCTCGACCCGCATTCGAGCTATCTCCCGCCCAAGGATTACGCCGATATGCGCGTGCAGACGCGCGGCTCCTTCGGTGGCCTCGGTATCGAGGTCACGCAGGAAGAGGGCATGGTCAAGGTCGTCTCGCCGATGGACGGGACGCCCGCCGCCGAGGCCGGCATCAAGTCGGGCGATTACATCACTGCGGTCGATGGCGAGTCCCTGATGGGCATGTCACTCGATCAGGCGGTCGAGAAGATGCGCGGCCCGGTCGGCTCGGACATCACGATCACCATCGTGCGCGAAGGCGAGAAAGAGCCCTTCGACGTCACGCTCACCCGCGATACGATCAAGCTGACCGCGGTGCGTGGCCGGCATGACGGCGACACGGTGATCCTGCGCATCACGACCTTCAACGACCAGACCTTCCCGAACCTCGAATCCTCGATCAAGGAGCAGGTCAAGGAAGTCGGCGGGATGGACAAGGTCGATGGCTTCATCATCGACCTGCGCAACAACCCCGGCGGGCTGCTGACGCAGGCGATCAAGACCGCCGACGCCTTCCTCGACAAGGGCGAGATCGTCTCGACCCGCGGCCGCAACGCGCAAGACAGCGAACGCTTCAACGCGACGCCGGGCGATCTGGCCGATGGCAAGCCGATCGTGGTGCTGATCAATGGCGGGTCGGCCTCGGCCTCCGAGATCGTGACCGGCGCGCTCCAGGATCACCACCGCGCGATCGTCGTGGGCACCAAGAGCTTCGGCAAGGGCTCGGTCCAGACGGTCATGCCGATCCAGGGCGAGGGCGCGATGCGTCTGACCACCGCGCGCTACTACACGCCCTCGGGCCGCTCGATCCAGTCGCTGGGCATCCAGCCCAACGTCGTGGTGCCGCAGCCGGAACCGAAGCCGGCCGATCAGAACGCCGAGGACAAGAACGGCAAGACCAGCCAGATGACCTCGGAAGCCGATCTGAAAGGCGCGATCTCGAACGACTCGATGAGCGCGGACGAGAAGAAGCAGGCCGAAGACGAGCGCGCGAAAGCCGAAGAGGCCGCGAAGCGTCGCCTCGACGACTTCCAGCTGTCCTACGCGATCGACCTGATCAAGGGCCTCGCGACGCTGGCGCCGGAACTGCAGGGCGAAAAGGCGGCCGCCGCTCCCGCTGCCGCCCCGGCCGAACCCGACGCGACCAAGAAGAACTAAGGGGGAGGGGGCCTGCGGGCCCCCTTTTGCTGATGACACCCGAAGCCATCGAGAAACTTCCCTACCGCCGCAATGTCGGCGTCGTCCTGATGAACCCGGCGGGGCTCGTCTTCGCCGGCCAGCGGATCGACAATCCCGGCCCCGCCTGGCAGATGCCGCAAGGCGGGATCGACAAGGGCGAAAAGCCGAAGGAGGCCGCGCTGCGCGAGCTCGAGGAAGAGACCGGCGTGACGCCGGATCTCGTCGAATTCGTCGCGAAGACGCCCGAATGGATCAGCTACGACCTGCCGCATGACCTGGTGCCCCGGATCTGGAATGGCCGCTGGCGCGGGCAGGAGCAGAAATGGTTTCTGTACCGGTTCCTCGGCTCGGACGATCAGGTTCGGATCGAGACCGACCATCCCGAATTCTCGGTCTGGCAGTGGATGGATTTCGACGAGCTGGTCGAGAAGATCGTGCCCTTCAAGCGTAGCGTCTACGAGGCCGTTCGCACCGAATTTCGAGACTATCTCGGCTGAAACCTCAGAAATCGAGGCCCAGATCGAGGGTGCGCGCCGAATGGGTGAGCGCCCCCGACGAGATGTAATCCACGCCGGTCGCCGCCACGTCGGCGATGCGCTCAAGCACCATGTTGCCCGAGGCCTCCAGCACCACGCGGCCCGCGTTCAGCGCAACTGCCGCGCGCAATTCTGACGTATCCATGTTGTCGAGAAGGATCACATCCGCGCCGCCGATCTTGAGCGCCTCTTCCATCTGGCGCAGCGTGTCGACCTCAAGCTCGATCCGCATCATGTGGCTGCGCGCGGCTTTCGCCGCCTCGAGCACCTGACGGATGCCGCCGGCCGCCGCGATGTGGTTGTCCTTGATCAGGATCGCATCCGACAGGCCATATCGGTGGTTCGACCCGCCGCCATGCACCACCGCCGCCTTTTCCAGAAGGCGCAGCCCCGGAGTGGTCTTGCGGGTGCAGGTGATCCGCGCCTTGGTGCCGGCGGTTTTCGAGACGAATCCGGCGGTTTTCGTGGCGATCCCGCAGAGACGGCCCGCGAAGTTCAGCGCCACGCGCTCGCCCATCAGGATCGAGGCAGCCGCGCCTTCGATGGTCATCAGCGTCTCGCCCTTGCGGCAGGGCTTCCCATCCGCGACGAGAACCGAGATCCGCAAGCCCGGATCGACCAGCCGGAACGCCATCGCCGCGACCTGCATTCCCGAGACGACCCCGTCTTCGCGCGCATTGAGCCGCGCCGAATAGGTCTTGCCGGCGGGGATCACCGCTTTCGTCGTCGCATCGCCCATCGGCGAGAGGTCCTCGACCAGCGCGGCGCGGACAATCGGTTCGATCAAGAGGTCGGGCAGCATCTCACTCCTCCAGGGCTTTGGCGCGGATTTTCAGCGCATCGTCGAGCGTCATCTTGGTCCTGTGGGCCATCTTAGGGTCGAGTTCCGGGAAATCCGACCGGTAATGACCACCACGGCTTTCCTCACGAGCGAGCGCCGCGGCCGCGATCAGCGTCGCCGTCGCGGTCATGTTGCGCATCGTCTCGGTGCGCGCATGTTCCTCGATCCCGGCGATCACCCTGAGTGCCGTTTTCAGCCCCTCCGCGTCGCGCACCACACCCACGCCATCGGTCATCGCATGGCGCAGGCGCTGCACCGCATCGTCTTTCACGGGAATCTCGCCCGTTTCGGGAAACTCCGGACGAACGTCGTCGGGCGCCGGGATCTCACCCAGTTCCGCCTCGATTCCGAGCGCGCAGATCCGGGCGAAAACCAGTGCCTCCAGAAGCCCGTTCGACGCCAGCCGGTTCGCCCCGTGAAGCCCGGTCGAAGAGGCCTCGCCGCAGACCCAGAGCCGCGCGAGCGAGCTGCGCCCCTGCGCGTCCGTATCGACGCCGCCCATATGGTAATGCGCGGCCGGAGCCACCGGAATTGGGTCGGAAACAGGGTCTATTCCAGCCCGTGTGCACGCCTCGGCCACGGCGGGAAAGCGCGTCATGACCTCTTCGCCCAGAATCGCGCGGGTATCGAGCGCGGGCTCCCGCCCGGCTTTGCGCTCGAGATAGACCGCACGCGCCACGATGTCGCGCGGCGCCAGTTCCGCATCGGGATGCACCTTGAGCATGAAACGCTCGCCACGAGTGTTGACGAGGGTCGCACCTTCGCCGCGCAGCGCCTCGGTGGCGAGCGGGGCAGGGTCCTCGCCGCTCGCGATCGCGGTGGGATGGAATTGCACGAATTCCGGATCGGCGATGCGCGCGCCCGCCCGCGCCGCCATTCCGATCACCTGGCCCCGGATGCGCGGCGGGTTCGTCGTCATCGCGAAAAGCCCGCCCGATCCGCCCCCCGCGAGAAGCACCGCCGGGCAGCGGATCAGCACCGCGCCCGAGGGCTCATAGGCGCGCTCGATCCAGACCCCGGTGACGCGCTCGTCCTCGACCTCGAGCCGGGTGGCGAGTACGCCCTCAAGCACCTGGACCGACGGGGTCTGGCGCACCGCGCCGACCAGGGTCTGCATGATCTCGCGCCCAGCCTGATCGCCCTTCACCCGGACGACGCGCGCCTGGCTGTGCGCCGCTTCGCGCGACATCACGTAATCGCCCTTCTCGTCACGATCGAAGGGCGTCCCGAGATCGGTCAGGGCAAGGATGTGTCGGCGCGCCTCGTCGGTCACGAGGCGCGCGATTTCGGGCGAAACAGTGCCTGCTCCGGCATTCAGCGTGTCGCGTGCATGGGCCGCGGGCGTATCGCCCTCCGCCATCGCCGCCGCGACGCCCCCCTGCGCCCAGGCCGAGGAGGCGCCTTCGCCGAGCGTTTCCGGCGATATCACCAGAACCGGACGCGGTGCGAGGCTCAGCGCGGCATAGAGCGCGCCCAGACCGGCGCCGACGATGACGATCCGCTGCGTCTCGATCACTTCGCGATCGCCTGCGATAGCTCGATCATCCGTTCGACCGCGACACGCGCCTTCTCGGCGATGGCAGGATCGACGATCACCTCCGCGGTGCCGGTATGCAGCGACCAGAGGATCTTCTCGAGCGTGATCTTCTTCATGTAGGGGCACATGTTGCACGGCCCGACGAAATCGACCTCGGGCAGGGCATCGGCGATGTTCGAGGCCATCGAGCATTCGGTGACGAGCATCGCCTCTTTCGGCTTTTCGCGCTCGACATAGGAGATGATCCCCGAGGTCGACCCCGAGAAATCGGACGCATTGACCACATCGGGCGGGCATTCGGGATGCGCGATGATCCGCGTGTCCGGGTGCAGTGCACGGAAGTCATTGATATCCTTAGCGGTATATTGCTCGTGCACGATGCACGAACCCGCCCACCAGACCACCTTCTTCTGCGGCACCTGCGCGGCGACGTTCTGCGCGAGATACTGGTCGGGCGTCATGATGATCATGTCTTCGGGCAGCGCCGCCACGATCTGCGCCGCATTCGACGAGGTGCAGCAGATATCGGAAGCCGCCTTCACCTCGGCGGTGGTGTTCACATAGCTGACCACCGGCGCGCCGGGATATTTCGCGCGCATCTCGGCGATGCCCTCCGCGGTGATCGACTCGGCGAGCGAGCAGCCCGCCTGCATGTCGGGGATCAGAACCGTTTTCGACGGGTTCAGGATCTTCGAGGTCTCGGCCATGAAATGCACGCCGCATTGCACGATCGTCTGCGCCTCGACCTTGGTCGCCTCGATCGCGAGTTGCAGGCTGTCGCCCACAACATCTGCCACGCCGTGATAGATTTCCGGCGTCATGTAGTTATGCGCGAGGATCACCGCGTTCTTCTCGCGCTTCAGCCGGTTGATCTCGCGGATATAGGGCGCATAGCGCGCGAAATCGGGCAGGGGCACGACGCGATCCATCGTCTGATGGATGTCGCGCATGTCCTCCGCCAGCGCCATCGACGGCGCGAGATCGTAGCTCTCGGCCAGTGTGGCGCGCATTGCGGTCAGGTCCAGCATGGGTCTTCCTCTCCCTCGTGCCCCGAACAGGCCTTGGATGTAATAAGAGTTTACGCCGGGTTAAATGGAAAAATGGCCAGAAATCGTGCAATCGTGCACTGATTCAGTCGTAGCGATGCCAGATCGCGGCCTCTCCCAGCTTGCCCACGAAGGCTGAATGCGCCTCGCTCTCTTCGGCCGTTAGGCGCGGCGGCAGCGGCTCCGGGCGCGGTTTCGGCCGCCAGGCCTCATTCACGCCTGCGGCATTTTTTTGCGCGGAGTCAACGGGATGCAAGCCAAATCCGGGCTGCCTGCCGCCGATGAGCTCCAGATAGACTTCGGCCAGGATCTCGCTGTCGAGCAACGCGCCATGCAGCGTCCGCGCCGAGTTGTCGATGCTGAACCGGCGACACAGCGCATCAAGCGTGGCGGGCGAGCCCGGAAAGCGGCGCCGCGCCATCGCGAGCGTGTCGAGCGCGCGGTCATCGGGGATCAGCGGCATTCCGGCCCAACGCAGTTCGGCATTGAGAAATTTCATGTCGAACTTGGCGTTGTGGATGACCAGAACCGAATCCGTGCCGATGAATTCAAGAAAATCCAATCCGACTTCGACGAATTTCGGCTTGTCGGCGAGGAATTCGTTGCCCAGCCCGTGCACCTCGAAGGCTTCCTTCGGCATCGGGCGTTCTGGGTTGATGTATTGGTGATAGGTATTGCCGGTCGGCATGTGGTTGAAGAGTTCGACCGCGCCGATCTCGACGATCCGGTGGCCCTCCTCGGGCTCGAAACCCGTGGTTTCGGTATCCAGAACGATTTCACGCATGCCGCTCACCCCTGATCTTCGCGATCAGGTTTCGCACATCTCGGCGCGTGTCCTCAAGGTTCAGCGTGTCGATGACGTAGAGGGCGCGGGCGCGTTTCTCGGCATCGGGCATCTGACGCGCGAGGATGAAATCGAATTGCGCCTCGGTCATGCCGGGCCGTTCGAGGACCCGTGCGCGCTGGCTCTCGGGCGGGGCGGAAACGACGAGCGTCGCATCGCAGACCGCATCGGCGCCGGTCTCGAACAGGAGCGGGATGTCGAGCAGGATCAGATCCGCACCGGCATGATCCGCGATGAAGGTTTCACGTGACGCCGTGGTCAGCGGATGCACGATCGCCTCGAGGCGCGACAGCGCGCCCGGGTCTGCGGCGAGTATCTTCTTGAGCGCGCCGCGATCGACCGCCCCCTCGACGATCGCCTCGGGAAACACCGCCGCGATCGGTGCGACCGCCGCGCCGCCTTTCGCGTAGAGCTCGTGGACGGTGCGGTCTGCATCCCAGACCGGCACGCCAGCCTCGGCGAACATCGCGGCCGTCGTGGATTTTCCCATGCCGACCGACCCGGTCAGCCCGAGAAGGAAGGGGCGGCTCATGCGTTCAGGACCGCGTCACGCAGATCGTCGGTGACCTCGGGGCGCTGGCCGAACCAGCGCTCGAAGCCGGGAACCGCCTGATGCAAGAGCATCCCGAGACCGTCCACCACGGTGCAACCGGCCTCCTCGGCTTCGGCGAGGAATTTCGTCTTGAGCGGCGTATAGACGAGATCGCAGCAGGTCGCGCCGGGTTGCAGCGCGTCGAGCGGCACGCGAAATTCCTGCTTTCCGGTCATCCCCAGCGAGGTGGTGTTCACCACGGTCGTAGCCCCTTCGAGCATGTTGCCCGCCTGCACCCAGTCATAGACGACAAGGCGGGCGCCGAATTCCGCGCGCAATGCATCGGCGCGCGCCCGGGTCCGGTTCGAGATCCGGATTTCGGGGGCGCCGCCTTCGAGAAGCGAGGCGACGATGGCGCGGGCCGCCCCGCCGGATCCGAGAACGGCGGCAGGGCCCGATGCGGCATCCCAACCCGGTGCGTTCTGTTTGAGATTGGCAATGAAGCCGTACCCGTCGGTATTGTCGGCATAGATCTTGCCGTCAGCGCGGAAGATCAGCGTGTTCGCCGCCCCGATCAACGCAGCCCGATCCGAAATCACATCGGCGATCTCGAGCGCGCGCAGCTTGTGCGGAATGGTGACGTTCGCACCGACGAAACCAGCCTTGGGCAGGGCGCGCAGAACGGTTTCGAAATCCTCAGCGGCAATGTCGATCGGGATGTAGTAGCCCGCGATTTCGTATTGCTCGAACCAGTGACGGAAGAGGGCGGGCGAGCGCGAATGCGCGACCGGGGAGCCGATCACGCCTGCCAGAGGAATTCGGGGATGCTCGCTCATGTCTTCAGGTCTCCTCGGGCATGCAGCCAGTTCAGGAATTCGATCAGGGGCAGGCCCAGGACGGCGAAGTAATCGCCCTGCACACGCGAGAAAAGCCGGACGCCTTCCTCCTCGAGCTTGTAGCTGCCCACCGACCAGCGGATGCTCTCCCAGTTGCGCGCGACGTAATCGTCGAGAAACGCATCGGAGAGGTCGTGCATCGTCAGCCCGACTTCGGCGACATGGCGCCAGAGCGGTTCGCCGTCGCGGATCGCGACCAGCGCCGAGAGCAGCTTGTGGGTCTGGCCCGACAGGGCCCGCAGCTGCGCCTTGGCCTCATCCGGCGTCTCGGGCTTGGAAAAGATGCGGCCTTTCAGCTCGAGCACCTGATCCGCGCCCAGGGTGAGCACACCCGGATTCCGCGCGGCGATCTTCGCGGCTTTCATCTCGGCCAGGAGATCGGCGACGTCGCGCGGTTTCGCCTCTTCGGCCTCCAGACTCATCCGGATCGCGTCCTCGTCGATGCGCGCGGGCGCGACTTCGACGGTCAGGCCGGCGTTGCGCAGCAGCTGGGCGCGGATCTCGGAGGCGGAGGCAAGACAGATGTTCATGGAATTGTGGATAAGCGGGCGCAGAACTCTAGGGGTGTTTTTGGGCATAACCGTCTTTCGCGGGTATCTCCACAAAATCCGGCGAGCTCAAGGCACGTTCGCGGAAGTTTTCCACCTGTGAATCTCGGCTGTCCCGAGATGGGGAGAATTTTTCTTCTCCCGAAGTCTATCCCAAGAGTTATCCACAGGATGACGTCAAGGCACTAACATAATTTCATTTTTTTTATCAAATATTTAGCTTGATTTCGTTCGAGAAATCTTGGATCTCGACCACAGCTTTTCCGCCTGTGGAGAAGTTCTTGATAAAGTGTTAATCCACACCATCAACAGGCCCTACATCATCATCATCTCTTTTCTATAAAAGTTTTGATTTAGTAGAGGTCGTGGTTTCGGAGGCGAAATGACCGACTTTCTGAGCAACTGGTATCCGTGGGTCAAAGCCCTTCACGTGATGTCGATCATCGCCTGGATGGCAGGGCTGTTCTATTTGCCGCGGCTCTTCGTCTATCACGTCGAGGGCCTGCAAAAGCGGGGCGTCGAGCGCGGCTCGGAGATGGAGCTGTTGTTCCGTCACCAGGAACGCCTGCTGCTGAAGGCGATCATGAACCCGGCGATGATCGCGAGCTGGCTCTTCGGTCTGATGCTGGTCTTCACGCCCGGCATCGTCGACTGGTCGAGCGTATGGCCCTGGACGAAGGCCGTCTCCGTACTCGGGATGACCTGGTTTCACATGTGGTGCGCGAAGGAACGCAAGGCGCTCGCAGAGGGCCGGAGCGCGCGCACGGGGCGCCATTACCGGATGATGAACGAGCTTCCGACGCTGTTCATGGTGGTGATCGTCGCCTCGGTGATCGTGAAATTCTGAGCTTTCGTTGACTCAGCGCGAGTTTGCGCCTATCTCCGCCAATAAGCCCCGGCCGTCCGGCCGATCGGTTTTTCTGACCCATGATGAAATTTCGCGCCCCCGGCCGGTCCGGCGAGGCGCCCGCTGCTGGTGATCCCATGTCCGAAGAACGCCTCAATCTCTCCGATCTCAAAGCCAAGAGCCCCAAGGAATTGCTGGCTCTCGCCGAGGAATGGGAAATCGAAAACGCCTCGACGATGCGCAAGGGCGAGATGATGTTCTCGATCCTCAAGGAACATGCCGAGGACGATTGGGTGATCGGCGGCGACGGCGTTCTCGAAGTGCTCCAGGACGGCTTCGGGTTCCTGCGCTCGACCGAGGCGAACTACCTGCCGGGCCCCGATGATATCTATGTCTCGCCCGACATGATCCGCCAGTACAGCCTGCGCACCGGCGATACCGTCGAGGGCGTGATCCGCGCACCGGGCGAGAACGAGCGTTACTTCGCGCTGACGACCGTCGAGCGGATCAACTTCGAGGAACCGGAGCGGGCGCGCCACAAGGTGGCATTCGACAACCTCACTCCGCTTTATCCGGACGAGCGGCTGAAGATGGAAATCGAGGATCCGACGATCAAGGACCGCTCCGCGCGGATCATCGATCTCGTGGCACCGATAGGGAAGGGGCAGCGCTCGCTGATCGTGGCACCGCCGCGGACCGGTAAGACGGTTCTGCTGCAGAATATCGCCTCCTCGATCGAGAAGAACCACCCCGAATGCTACCTGATCGTGCTGCTGATCGACGAACGGCCCGAAGAGGTGACCGACATGCAGCGCTCGGTGAAGGGCGAGGTGATTTCCTCGACTTTCGACGAACCGGCGACGCGTCACGTCGCGGTCTCGGAGATGGTGATCGAGAAGGCCAAGCGCCTGGTCGAGCACAAGCGCGACGTGGTGATCCTGCTCGACTCGATCACCCGTCTGGGTCGCGCCTTCAACACCGTGGTGCCGAGCTCGGGCAAGGTGCTGACCGGTGGTGTCGACGCGAACGCCCTGCAACGCCCGAAGCGGTTCTTCGGCGCCGCACGGAATATCGAGGAAGGCGGCTCGCTGACCATCATCGCCACCGCGCTGGTCGATACCGGCTCGCGGATGGACGAGGTGATCTTCGAGGAATTCAAGGGGACCGGTAACTCGGAAATCGTGCTCGACCGCAAGGTCGCGGACAAGCGCGTCTTCCCGGCGATGGACATCCTCAAATCGGGCACCCGGAAAGAGGAACTTCTGGTCGATCAGAAGGATCTGCAGAAGACCTATCTGCTGCGCCGCATCCTGAACCCGATGGGCACGACCGACGCGATCGAGTTCCTGATCTCGAAGCTCAAGCAGACGAAGACGAACTCGGAATTCTTCGACTCGATGAACGGCTGAGGCCGTCCTGTCTTCCTCGCGCAAGAGGATTGCGATGGATACGATCTATGCTCTGGCCACGGCCCGCGGAAAAGCGGGCGTGGCCGTTATTCGTATTTCCGGGCCGCGCGCCTGGGCGGCGGCGCATGCGCTGGCCGGATCTCTGCCGAAACCGCGGATGGCCGGGTTGCGCAAGCTGCGCCTCGAAGGCGAGGAACTCGACGAGGCGGTGGTGCTGTGCTTCGAGGAGGGGGCGAGTTTCACCGGCGAGGACGTGGCCGAGCTGCATATCCATGGCGCGGTCGCGACCGTCTCGGCCGTATTGCGGGCCCTCGGGCAGATCGAGGGGCTGCGGCTGGCCGTGCCCGGCGAGTTCACCCGGCGCGCGCTGGAGAACGAGCGGTTGGATCTCGCGCAGGTCGAGGGGCTGTCGGACCTGATCGAGGCCGAGACCGAGGCGCAGCGCAAGCAGGCACTCAAGGTTCTGTCCGGCGCGGTCGGCAAGCTGGTGGAGGATTGGCGCTCCAAGCTGATCCGGGCCGGGGCGCTGATCGAGGCCACGATCGACTTCGCCGATGAGGAGGTTCCCGTCGATGTCTCGCCCGAAGTGCTCGAACTGATCGAGGCGGTGGCCGGGGGGATCTCGGGCGAGCTGCGACGGGTCGGGGCCGCGGAGCGGGTGCGCGAAGGGTTCGAAGTGGCCATCGTCGGCCGTCCGAACGCCGGAAAATCGACGCTTCTCAATGCTTTGGCTGGCCGCGAGGCGGCGATCACCTCAGAGATTGCCGGGACGACGCGTGACGTGATCGAAGTCCGGATGGAGATCGGCGGGCAGGCGGTGACGCTGCTCGACACGGCCGGTCTGCGCGAGACCGAAGATGTCGTCGAGGCGATCGGGGTGGAGCGTGCGCTCGATCGGGCGCGGCAGTCGGATCTGCGGGTTTTCCTCCTTGACGGGGAAGAGGTGCCGCTGATCGCGCCCGAACCCGGCGACCTGATCGTGCACGGCAAGGCGGATGTCACCCCGCACGAAGGGCTATGCGTGTCCGGCAAGACCGGCGCGGGCCTCTCGGAACTGATCGCGGCGATCGAGGAACGCCTCGCGGGGCTGAGCGCGGGGGCCGGCGTGATGACGCGCGAGCGGCACCGGGTCGCGATGCGCACGGCATTTGAGGCTTTGGAATCGGCGCGAAATGAGGTATTGCGCGGGCCTGATCGGAGCGAGCTCGCGGCGGAATCGCTGCGCCAGGCGACCTGGGCGCTCGAATCGCTCGTCGGTCGGGTAGATGTCGAGAACCTTCTGGACGAGATTTTCTCGAGCTTCTGCATCGGTAAGTAAGGAGTGTTTCACGTGAAACATTACGACGTCATCGTGATCGGCGGCGGCCATGCCGGAACCGAAGCAGCGCATGCGGCGGCCCGGATGGGGGCCGAGACCGCATTGGTGACGCTGCGTGCCGATGCGATCGGGGTGATGTCGTGCAACCCGGCGATCGGTGGCTTGGGTAAAGGCCATCTGGTGCGCGAAATCGACGCGATGGACGGCGTGATGGGGCAGCTCGCGGATGCGGCGGGGATCCAGTTTCGCCTTCTGAACCGGCGCAAGGGTCCGGCCGTGCAGGGGCCGCGCGCGCAGGCCGACCGGAAACTCTACCGCGAGGCGGCGCAGCGGGTGACTGCGGCGCAACCCAACCTTACCGTGATCGAAGGGGAGGTCACCGATCTGAAGGTGGCGGGCGGACGTGTGAGTGGGGTCGCGCTTGCGGATGGCAGCGAGATCACTTGCGGCGCGGCGATCCTGACCTCGGGAACCTTCCTAAATGGCGTGATCCATATCGGCGATCAAAAGAGTTCCGGTGGGCGCATCGGCGACAAGCCCTCGATCGCCCTCGCGGAGCGGCTGAAAGCGCTCGACCTGCCGCTGGGGCGTCTCAAGACCGGGACGCCGCCGCGGCTCGATGGCAAGACGATCGACTGGTCGCGGCTCGAAACCCAGCCGGGCGATGAAGATCCGGTGATGTTCTCCTTCCTGAACACGGCGCCGGCCGTGCGCCAGATCGCTTGCGGGATTACCCATACCAACGAAAAGACGCATGAGATCATCCGCACGAACCTTGATCGGTCGGCGATGTATGGCGGTCATATCCAGGGCGTCGGACCGCGTTACTGCCCGTCGATCGAGGACAAGATCGTGCGGTTTGCGGAGAAGGGCTCTCACCAGATCTTCCTCGAGCCCGAAGGTCTCGACGATGACACCGTCTATCCGAACGGGATCTCGACCTCGCTGCCCGCAGATGTGCAGGAAGATTACGTTCATTCGATCGTCGGGCTTGAGAAGGCTAAGATCCTGCAGCCCGGATATGCGATCGAGTATGATTTCGTCGATCCCCGAGCGCTGGATTTGTCGCTTCAGCTGCGTGCGTTTCCTGGACTATATCTTGCGGGTCAAATTAACGGAACCACAGGATATGAGGAGGCGGCTGCGCAGGGCTTGGTTGCGGGCCTCAATGCGGCCCTGTCCGTTCAGGAGCGCGAGCCTTTCCATTTCAGCCGGACGTCGAGCTATATCGGTGTGATGATCGACGATCTCGTCTCGCGCGGGGTGACGGAGCCTTACCGGATGTTCACCTCCCGGGCAGAGTTCCGGCTGTCTCTGCGTGCCGACAATGCCGATCAGCGACTCACCGGCATGGGCATCGATATCGGCTGCGTGGGCGAGGGGCGCCGCTCGGCGTTCGAGGCGAAGATGGAGGCGCTCGAGGCGGGGCGCGCCTTGATGGAGGCGACGGTTCTGACGCCCAAGGAGGCGCGCGACAAGGGCTTCCGGGTCAACCAGGATGGCACGCGGCGCTCCGTTTTCGAGCTGCTCTCCTTTCCCGATATCTCGCTCGAATCGCTCTGCTTGGCTCTGCCCGAACTGACGGCCATTCCTGGCGAGATTGCCAATCAGCTCGCTATCGATGCGCTTTATGCCAATTATGTTGAGCGCCAGCAGCAGGATGCGGCTTCGCTCAAGCGCGATGAGGGCTGGGAAATCCCCGAAGCTTTCGATTATTCCGCGCTGAACGGCTTGTCGAACGAACTCAAGGCGAAACTCGATCGGGCCCGTCCGCGGACGCTCGGGCAGGCGAGCCGAATCGACGGGGTCACGCCTGCGGCGCTGACCTTGATTCTCGCGAAATTGCGGCAAGCTCGGCGGGACAAGTCCGCATGAGCAGGGCGGAGGCCGAGCGTTTTCAAACGCTCTTTGATGTTTCACGTGAAACATTGGAGCGACTGGGGCGCTATGAAGAACTGCTGAAAAAGTGGAACCCGGCGATCAATCTCGTTTCCAAGTCGACATTGGACGAGGTCTGGTCGCGCCATTTCATCGATTCGGCCCAGCTTTTCAATCTGGCCCCAGCTGAGGCAAAGACCTGGGCCGATCTCGGGGCAGGGGGCGGGTTTCCCGGGCTCGTGATCGCGATATTAGCGAAGGAAAATGCGCCGGATCTCGAAGTTGTCCTAGTCGAATCGGATCGTCGGAAATCGGCCTTCCTTGCCTCGGTGAGTCGCGAGCTCGAACTGAAAACACGGGTTCTGGCCAAGCGAATCGAGGAAATCGCGCCGCTTCACGCGGATGTGCTCTCGGCCCGTGCGCTCGCAGCGTTGCAGGATCTACTTGGATTTGCCGAGCGGCATCTGCGGCCCGGCGGCGTCGCGCTCTTTCCGAAAGGGGCGCGGTGGCAGGAAGAGCTTGCGCTGGCGCGGCAAAGCTGGTCCTTTGACTGCGAGGCGAGCCCAAGCCTGAGCGATCCGAACAGTATTGTCCTGAAGATAAACGGAGCCCAGCGTGTCTGATCCAATTCGCGCGACAGAACCGAAAATCATTGCGGTCGCGAACCAGAAGGGCGGAGTTGGCAAGACGACGACGGCGATCAACCTGGCCGCCGCGCTCGTCGAAGAAGGTCACAAGGTTCTGCTGATCGATCTCGATCCGCAGGGGAATGCGTCCACCGGGCTGGGCGTCGAGCCCGAACATCGCGAACTGACGACCTACGATCTTCTGATCGAGGACGCCCCGGTGTCTGCGGTGCTGCAAAAGACCGATGTGGCGGGGCTTTACCTCTGTCCGGCGACGACGGACCTGTCTTCCGCGGATATGGAGCTGGTCTCGACGGAGAAGCGGATCTTTCTTCTGCATGACGCCCTTCGACATCCTGATGTCGATAGCTATGAGTTCGACTATATCTTGATCGACTGCCCCCCTTCGCTCAGCCTTCTGACGGTGAATGCGATGGTTGCGGCACATTCGGTTCTGGTGCCGTTGCAGGCGGAATTCTTCGCGCTCGAAGGCCTGTCGCAGCTTATGCTCTCGATCCGGGAGATCCGGAGCACCGCGAATCGCGACTTGCGGATCGAGGGAATCGTGCTGACGATGTATGATGTGCGCAACAATCTCTCGCAGCAGGTCGAGGCGGACGCGCGCGCGACGCTCGGAGAGCTTGTTTTTCGGACCATGATCCCGCGCAATGTCCGCATTTCCGAGGCGCCCTCTTACGCAATGCCGGTTCTCACCTATGATAGCTCGTCGCGCGGCGCGGTCGCCTATCGGTCGCTAGCGCGGGAACTGGTTGCGCGGCACACGGTCGCGAAGAAGGGGAGTTTGGTCGATGGCGGATAAGCGATTGGAGCGGCGCGGCCTGGGGCGGGGGCTTTCAGCCCTGATGGCGGATGTCGATCTCAACCCGAAGGAAACGAGCGCGGTGCCGCGTCGGGCCGAGCAATATGTCCCCGTCGAGCGTCTCGAACCCAATCCGGATCAGCCGCGGCGCGATTTCGAACCCGGAGCTCTGGAAGAGCTCGCGGCGTCGATCCGCGAAAAGGGCGTCATTCAGCCCCTGATCGTTCGGAAACACCCGGCAAAACCCGATCATTTCGAAATCGTCGCCGGCGAACGGCGCTGGCGTGCCTCGCAGATGGCGAAAGTGCACGAAGTGCCGATCATCGTGCGGGAGTTCAACGATACCGAGGTTCTCGAGGTCGCGATCATCGAAAATATCCA
This sequence comes from Thioclava atlantica, assembly GCF_000737065.1. GTDB lineage: Bacteria > Pseudomonadota > Alphaproteobacteria > Rhodobacterales > Rhodobacteraceae > Thioclava > Thioclava atlantica. Next base: position 129,070 of record NZ_AQRC01000006.1, read on the forward strand.
GCGCGCCGATCTGAACGCGTTGGAAGAAGCCTTGGCCTACAAGCAATTGATGAGCCGTTTTGGCCATACGCAGGAAAAACTGGCCGAAGCGCTTTCGAAAAGCCGAAGCCATATCGCGAACCTGATGCGTCTTTTGCAGCTGCCCGACGAGGTTCAGGGCTATCTGCGCGAGGGAAAACTCTCCGCCGGCCATGCGCGCGCGATGATCACCGCGCCCGATCCGGTCGCTTTGGCGCGTCAGACCGTGGCGAAGACGCTTTCGGTGCGCGATGTCGAGCGCCTGGCGAAGAAACAGGCCGAGCCCGAGCGCGCGCCGCGTCCGAAATCGCAAAAGGATGCGGATACCCGCGCACTCGAGGGGGATCTGTCCGCGACGATCGGGATGAAGGTCTCGATCGAGCACACGAATAGCGGGGCAGGGCGTCTGACCGTCAATTACGGCGATCTCGAACAGCTCGACAAGATCTGCCAGCTTCTCAGCGGTATCGAGTGATCAGCCGCTCGGCCGCGACCAGATGAAGATCGCCACAGCCACCAGCGTGATCGCCTGAACCGCGAGAATGATCGGCTTCAGCCCGAGTATCAGCGAAATTCCGAAAGCCGCAGCCATCGAGACGGAGGCCGCGACCTTTCCGCGCTTCGAAATCGCGCCGCGAGTCTGCCAATCCTCGATCGCCGGTCCGAAGCGTGGGTGGCTGATGAGCCAGTTATGGAGCCGCTCGGACGACCTTGCGAAGAAAAACGCGGCGAGCAGCATCAGGGGGACGGTCGGGACGAGGGGGAGAAAGACCCCGATCACGCCGATCGCGACCGAAATCAGCCCGAGAATGAGCCAGAGCACGCGCATCAGGGGATCAGCTCGCGCAGAATGGCGTTGAGAACCGGGCGGCCCGATTTGGTCGCGAAGATTCGACCCTGTTCCTGCGTAATCATGCCGATTTCCTCGAGATAGGCCACGCGCTGCGGATCGAGCGGCGTACCGGAAATCGCGTTGAACCTCTGCATGTCGAGCCCTTCCGAAAGCCGCATCGCGAAAAGAAGATACTCGATCGCCTGTTCCGCGTCATCCAGCGGCGCGCGCGAGGCCTCCCCGTTCCCTCTGGTTTCCACCTGCTCAAGCCAGGCACCGGGTTGCTTCGGAGTATCGGTCGCGTGGCGCCGTCCTTCCAGCGTCAGGCGTCCATGAGCCCCGGGACCGATGCCGACATAGTCGCCATAGCGCCAGTAGATGAGGTTGTGACGGCTTTCCGCGCCGGGACGCGCGTGGTTCGAGACCTCATAGGCCGGAAATCCGAATTCTTCGCAAATTTCCTGCGTTATCAGATACATATCGGCGGAGCTGTCGTCCTCGGGCAGGCCTTTCAGCTTTCCCGCGTCGTGGCGGGCGCCGAAAACCGTGCCCGGCTCGATCGTGAGCTGATAGAGCGACAGGTGATCGATCGCCATGCCGAGCGCCTCGCGCAGCTCGGCCTGCCAGGCTTCGGGCGTCTGGTGCTGACGCGCATAGATCAGATCGAAACTGACGCGCTCGAAATGGGTCCGCGCGATCTCGAAGGCGCGACGTCCCTCCGCCACGCTGTGCATACGGCCGAGGCGGCGCAGGTCGTCATCGTTGAGCGCCTGCATCCCCATCGAAATCCGGTTGATCCCGGCCTCCGAAAAGGCTCTGAACCGGCCTGAATCGATGCTTGTGGGGTTTGCCTCGAGGGTGATTTCCGGATCGTTCGCCTGCGGCCACGAGGCGCGGATCTTGTCGATGATCGCGGCAACCAGTTCAGGATCCATCAGCGAGGGCGTGCCGCCCCCGAAAAAGACCGTGTTTAGGACGCGGTCCTTGGTTTCGCGGGCGGCGCGCTCGATTTCGGAGAGATAGGCGGCTTGCCACCGTTTCTGGTCGATGACCCCCGCGACATGGGAGTTGAAATCGCAATAGGGGCATTTGGCGGCGCAAAAGGGCCAGTGGATATAGAGCCCGAAGCCGCCGTGGCGCCAGTCCTCGATCATCCCCGGAAGGCCGTGACTTCGATCTCGATCTTCATCGCCGGGTTGACCAGGCCGGCGACGATCATCGTTGCCGCGGGCCGGATCTCGCCGAAGACCTCGCCGAGGGCAGGGGCGACTTCCTCCATCAGTGCGGCATCGGTCAGGATGTAATTGGCGCGCACGACATCGCCCATCGAGAAACCTGCTTTCTCAAGCACCGAACCGATCGTTATCAGCGTATTTCGAGCCTGTTCCAGCGCAGAATCCGGGAAAACGCCGGTATCCGGATCGACGCCCGTGGTGCCCGCGACAAAACACCAGTCGCCCTGCACGACGGCGCGGGAATAGCCGAGTTTCGGTTCGTAGGGCGATCCGCCCGAGATCAGTTGGCGCTTGGACATGTCAGGCCTCGAAAATCTTGACGAATTCGCGGAAAGCCGCGGCGCGATGCGAGATCTCGTTCTTCCGGGCAGGGTCCATCTCCGCAAAGGTGAGATCGAACCCTTCTGGCTGGAACATCGGATCGTAGCCGTGCCCCAGTTCGCCGCGCACCGGCCAGACCAGCTGACCTTCGACCCGGCCCTCGAAAACCTCGTCATGACCGTCGGGCCAGGCGAGGACGAGGGTCGCACGGAAGCGCGCAGTGCGCGGCATCGGCGCCTCGATCTCGTCGCAGGCCTTCCAGGTCTTTTCCATCGCCATCGCGAAATCGCGCCCCGTCGGGGTGGTCGCCCAGTCGGCGGTGTAGACGCCCGGCGCGCCATCCAGACAATCGACCTCGATCCCGGAGTCGTCAGCGAGCGCGGGCAGCCCCGTCGCCGTCGCGGCGGCATGGGCCTTGATCCGGGCATTTCCGACGAAGGTGCTCTCGGTTTCCTCGGGCTCGGGAAGGTTCATCTCCTTCGCGCCGACGACCTCGATCCCGTAAGGATCGAGAATCGCACGGATTTCCGCGAGCTTCCCGGCATTATGGGTCGCGACGAGCAACTTGCTGTCGGTGAAGGGTCTCATGCGGTGGCGTCCTTTTGCGCCTCGACCAGACGGGCGACACCCGCCTCGGCGAGATCGAGAAGCCGGGTCATCTGATCGCGCGAGAACGTCGCGCCCTCGGCCGACATCTGCACCTCGATCAGCTTGCCCGACCCGGTCATGATGAAATTGCCGTCGGTGCCCGCTTCGCTATCCTCGGCATAATCGAGATCGGCGACCGGCTGGCCCGCATAGATCCCGCAGGAGATCGCCGCGACATGGTCCATCAGCGGATCGGAGACACAGGCGCCGGCTTTCAACAGCTTGTTCACCGCGAGGCGCAGCGCCACCCAGCCACCGGTGATCGAGGCGCAACGGGTGCCGCCATCGGCTTGGATGACATCGCAATCGACGACGATCTGACGTTCGCCAAGGGCGGACCGATCGACGCCGGCGCGCAGCGCGCGGCCGATCAAGCGCTGGATCTCGACGGTGCGCCCGCCCTGCTTACCGGCGGCGGCCTCGCGGCGATTGCGGGTATTCGTCGCGCGCGGCAGCATCCCGTATTCCGCGGTCACCCAGCCAAGCCCGGTACCCTTGAGAAAGGAGGGTGCACGATCCTCGATCGTGGCGGTGCAGAGCACATGGGTATCACCCATCTTGATCAGGCAAGATCCTTCGGCATGTTTGGTGATGCCGGTCTCGATTGAAATCGGACGAAGTTCGCTTAACTCTCTTCCGGATGGGCGCATTTTATGGTCCTCTTCGTGACTTTGCCCTCATTTGATCCTGACGGACCAGCGATGCAACCCCTAGCGCCGAGATTGACCTTCGGCGTCACGCAGCTTTAATTCACGGCAGATGAAGCGCGATGACTGACCGTAACGATATCCTTTCCGAACTGAATGACCGCTCGCGGGAGGTTTTCCGCCGGGTGGTCGAAAGCTTTCTGGAGACCGGCGATCCGGTGGGGTCGCGCACGCTCACCCGTCAGATGAGCGAGAAGCTCTCGGCGGCGACGATCCGCAACGTGATGCAGGATCTCGAATTCCTCGGACTTCTCGACAGCCCGCATATCTCGGCCGGCCGGATCCCGACGCAGATGGGGCTGCGGCTTTTCGTCGACGGGGTGATGGAAGTCAGCCGGATCGACGAGGAGGACCGCGCCGCGCTCGACGCGACGATGGGGGCGAATTCGGGCGATGTCGGGTCGCTGCTCGACCGGGTGTCGAGCGCGCTTTCGGGAATGACGCACGGCGCGAGCCTCGTCCTGACCCCGAAACACGAGGCGCCGATCCGCCATATCGAGTTTGTCTCGCTCGCGCCGGACCGGGCGCTTGTCGTTCTGGTCTTCGCGGATGGACGGGTGGAGAACCGCGTCTTCACCCCGCCCCTGGGCCAGACGCCCTCCTCGATGCGCGAAGCGGCGAATTTCCTGAACGCGATCGCGGAGGGGCGGACGCTTTCCGAATTGCGCAGCCAGATTCAGCGCGAAATCGCCAAGCGCCGCAGCGAAATCGATTCGCTGGCCGCCGAGATGATCGGGAGCGGCCTGGCGGCGTGGGAGAACAAGGGCGAGCGCTCGGAACGGCTGATCGTGCGGGGGCGGTCGAATCTGATCGGCTCGGAAGAGGATCTCGACCGGATCCGCTCGCTCTTCGACGATCTGGAGCGCAAGCGGGACATCGCCGAATTCCTCAACCTGACCGAAGAGGGCGAGGGTGTTCGCATTTTTATCGGCTCCGAGAACAAACTTTTCTCTCTTTCGGGTTCCTCTTTGGTCGTCTCTCCATATATGAACGCTGACCGAAAGATCATCGGCGCGGTGGGCGTGATTGGGCCGACCCGGCTCAATTACGGACGGATCGTGCCGATCGTGGATTACACAGCGCAACTGGTCGGGCGGATGATTTCCGGCCAGGGCAGAGGATGACAGGCATGAGCGAGAAGAAAGACGAGATCGCCGAAGACCAGGCCCATATCGACGAGAGCTTCGAAGACGTGATGGCCGAGGAGGCCGATGAACTCGAAGCGCTGCGCGCCGAGCGTGACGAGATGCGCGACAGGTTCATGCGCGCGCTGGCCGATGCCGAGAACGCGCGCAAGCGGGCCGACAAGGAACGCCAGGAAGCATCGAATTACGGTGGCACGCGACTCGCGCGCGACATGCTGCCGGTGTTCGACGCGTTGTCGCGTGCGCTCGAGGCCGCGAATGAGGACGTGCGCGCCCAGGCGGGCGCCTTCCTCGAGGGTGTCGAGCTGACCCAACGGGAATTGCTCAACGTCTTCGCGCGTCACGGCATTACCGCGGTCGCTCCCGAGTTGGGCGAGAAATTCGACCCCAAGATGCATGAGGCGATGTTCGAGGCGCCCGCGCCCGGCACGCAGGCAGGCGACATCATTCAGGTCATGGAGCAGGGCTTCATGATCCACGACAGGCTCTTGCGGCCGGCCAAGGTGGGCGTCAGCTCCACCCCGAAATCCTGATCGGAGAGGCTGGGGGTTTCACACCCCCAGACCCCCGTGGGATATTTCCACAGAACCGAAGATCAATCCGTCAGAAGCCCGCGCAGCTCGTAGAGTGCGTTGAGGGCTTCTTTCGGTGTCATCTCGTCGGGAATGAGCGCCTTGAGGCGCTCTTCGAGCGCGGAGTCGCCCTGGGGTTTTGGTGCGGATTGAGGCGTGTTAGAGACTGAAAACAGCGGAAGATCGTCGATCACCGCCTGTTTCTGGGTCCCGCCTTCACGCTCGCCCTTCTCGAGCGCGTCGAGAACGATGCGCGCGCGTTCCACCACCGAATGGGGAAGGCCCGCGAGCCGGGCGACCTGAACGCCGTAGGAACGGTCGGCGGCGCCCTTGCGCACCTCGTGCAGGAAGATCACCTCGCCTTCCCATTCCTTCACCGCGACGGTGGCGTTCTCGACCCCGTCGAGCTTCGCCGAAAGCGCGGTCATCTCGTGGTAATGGGTGGCAAACAGCGCGCGACAGCGGTTTCCCGCATGCAGATGTTCCATCACCGCCCAGGCGATCGAGAGACCGTCATAGGTCGCGGTGCCGCGGCCGATCTCGTCGAGGATGACAAGGGCGCGGTCATCGGCCTGGTTGAGGATCGCCGCGGTTTCGACCATCTCCACCATGAAGGTCGAGCGGCCACGCGCGAGATCGTCTGCCGCGCCGACGCGGGAGAACAGCTGCGAGACGAGGCCGATATGGGCGCGCGCGGCGGGCACGAAACTGCCGGCCTGCGCGAGCAGCGCGATCAGGGCGTTCTGGCGCAGGAAGGTCGATTTACCCGCCATGTTCGGGCCCGTGAGCAGCCAGATCGCAGGCGTCTCGCCCTCGGTCAGGTCGCAATCATTGGCGATGAAGGGCTCGCCGGTCTTCTTCAGCGCGGCCTCGACCACGGGATGCCGTCCGCCTTCGATGATGAAGGCGTGGCTGTCATCGACCTTGGGCTCGCACCAGCTCTCGGAACGCGCGAGGGTGGCGAAGGCGGCGGCGAGGTCGATCTCGGCCAATGCGCGCGCGGCCTCGTTGATTTCACCCGCCCGATCCAGAATGGCCTGTCTGAGGCTGGAATAGAGCCTTTTCTCGATCTCGAGCGCATGGTTTCCGGCGTTCAGGATCCGGGTTTCCAGCTCGCTCAGCTCTACTGTCGTGAATCGGACCTGGTTCGCGGTCGTCTGGCGGTGAATGAAGCGCTCCGAAAGTGGCGGCGCCATCATCTTCTCGGCATGGGTCGCGGTGGTCTCGATGAAATAGCCGAGCACATTGTTATGCTTGATCTTGAGGCTCGAGATGCCGGTGGCCTCGATATATTCCGCCTGCATTTTCGCGATCACGCCCCGGCCTTCGTCGCGCAACTGACGCGTCTGGTCGAGCTCGTCGTCATACCCGGCGGCGATGAAGCCACCATCGCGGGCGAGAAGCGGCGGATCGGCCACGAGGGCGGCATCGAGCAGGGCGGTGAGTTCGTCATGGCCGACCAATGCGCGGCCCGCCTCGCGCAGGAGCGCGGGGGCCTCGCTCTCGGAAAGGGTCTCCGCGATGCGGCCCGCCTGGGCGAGACCGTTGCGGATCGCCGCCATGTCGCGCGGCCCGCCCCGTTCGAGCGCGAGACGCGAGAGCGCCCGGTCCATATCGGGGCATCGGCTCAATTCCGCGCGCAGATCTTCGGTGAATCGACCCTGTTCCAGCAGGAACCGCACAGAATCGTGGCGCGCGTGGATCTCGGAAAGGCTGCGGGAGGGGGCGGAGAGGCGGCGTTCGAGAAGCCGTGCGCCGCCCGCGGTCACGGTGCGGTCGATCGCGTGCAGCAGCGAGCCGTCGCGCCCGCCCGACAGCGCCTGGGTCAGTTCCAGGTTGCGCCGCGTCGCCGCGTCGATCTGCATCGCCGAGCCGCTTTCCTCGTGGATCGGGCGGCGCAGGAGCGGCAATTTCCCTTTCTGGGTAATCTCGAGATAATCGACGATCGCGCCCATCGCCGCCATTTCGGCGCGGGTGAAGCTGCCGAAGGCATCCAGCGAGCCCACCGAGTAAAGCGCAAGAAGACGATTTTCGGCCGCCTGGCTGTCGAAGCTCGCGCGGGCGAGCGGCGTGAGCGAGGCACGCATATCAGAGACGATTTCGGCGCAATCTCCCTCTTTCGTCTCGCTCACGAGCACTTCGCGCGGGGCGAGGCGCGCCAGTTCCGGCCCGAGCCGCGTCAGCGGGCAGGGAGTGACGCGAAACTCGCCGGTCGAGATATCGACCCAGGCCAGCGCCGCCTCGTCGCGCACCTCGGCCCAGGCGGCGAGGAAATTGTGTCGCCGCGCCTCGAGCAGGCTTTCCTCGGTGAGCGTGCCGGGCGTGACCAGCCGCACCACGTCGCGTTTCACCACCGATTTCGAGCCGCGCTTCTTCGCCTCGGCGGGATCTTCCATCTGCTCGGCGATCGCGACGCGGAATCCCTTGCGGATCAGCGTCAGCAGGTAGCCCTCGGCGGCATGAACGGGCACGCCGCACATCGGGATATCCTCGCCCATATGCTGGCCGCGCTTGGTGAGCGCGATGTCGAGCGCCGCCGCCGCCGCGACGGCGTCGTCGAAGAACATCTCGTAGAAATCGCCCATCCGGTAGAACAGGAGCGCCCCCGGATTGGCCTCCTTGATCCCCAGAAACTGTTCCATCATCGGTGTGACGGTCGGCTTGCCCATAGGTCCCCCAAATCGCTGTCGGGCGACCCTACAAAACCCGGGATTCGGGCGCAATTCCGTTGAGCGACGAGACGCGGGCCGTTAAGACGGACCGACCGAGAGGAGGAGTATCGGCCCATGTCCAGCAAGAACCGTATCACGCCCGAAGAGGCGCTGGCCTATCACCTCGATCCGCGACCGGGGAAATATGACATCGTCGCATCGAAACCGATGACCTCGCAGCGCGATCTGTCGCTGGCCTACAGCCCCGGCGTGGCGGTTCCGGTCGAGGCGATCGCGGAGAATCCCGAGACCGCCTATGATTACACGGTGAAGGGCAACATGGTGGCCGTGATCTCGAACGGGTCGGCGATCCTCGGGCTCGGCAATCTGGGTGCGCTGGCCTCGAAGCCGGTGATGGAAGGCAAGGCGGTGCTCTTCAAGCGGTTCGCCGATGTGAACGCGATCGATATCGAGCTCGATACCGAGGATGCCGACGAGATCATCAACGCGGTCAAGCTGATGGGGCCCACCTTCGGCGGGATCAATCTGGAGGATATCAAGGCGCCCGAATGCTTCATCATCGAGCAGCGCCTGAAGGAGCTGATGGATATCCCGGTGTTCCACGACGATCAGCACGGCACGGCGGTGATCTGCGCCGCGGGCCTGATCAACGCGCTCGAACTCTCGGGCAAGAAGATCGAGGACTGCAAGATCGTGCTCAACGGCGCGGGGGCTGCGGGCATCGCCTGTCTGGAACTCGTGAAGGCGATGGGCGCCAAGCACGACAATTGCATCATGTGCGACACCAAGGGCGTGATCTACCAGGGTCGCACCGAGGGCATGAACCAGTGGAAATCGGCCCATGCCGCGGTGACCGAGGCGCGCACGCTCGAGGAGGCGATGGCCGGGGCGGACGTGTTCCTCGGCGTGTCGGCTAAGGGCGCGGTGACGCAGGAGATGGTGCAGTCGATGGCCGACAATCCGGTCATCTTCGCGATGGCCAATCCCGATCCGGAAATCACGCCCGAAGAGGCCCATGCCGTGCGGCCCGATGCGATCGTGGCGACGGGGCGGTCGGACTACCCCAACCAGGTGAACAACGTCCTCGGGTTTCCCTACCTTTTCCGCGGCGCGCTCGACATCCATGCGCGCGCGATCAATGACGAGATGAAGATCGCCTGCGCCCGCGCGCTGGCCGAGCTTGCCCGCGAGGACGTGCCCGACGAGGTGGCGATGGCCTATGGGCGCAAGCTGACCTTCGGGCGCGACTACATCATCCCGACGCCGTTCGACCCGCGGCTGATCCACGTGATCCCCCCGGCGGTCGCGAAGGCGGGGATGGATACCGGCGTCGCGCGGCGCCCGATCATCGACATGGACGGCTATGCGCAGAGCCTCAAGGCGCGGATGGACCCGACCGCCTCGATCCTGCAGGGCATCCATGCCCGGGCGCGTCAGGCGCAGGCGGCGATGATCTTCGCGGAAGGCGACGACCCGCGCGTGCTGCGTGCCGCGGTGGCCTATCAGCGCTCCGGCATGGGCCGGGCGCTGGTGGTCGGTCGCGAGACGGATGTGCGCGAGAAGCTCGAAGCTGCGGGGCTCGGCGACGCCTATCGCGAATTGCAGATCGTGAACTCGGCGAATTCCAAGCATATCGAGGCCTACAAGGAGTTCCTCTATACCCGGCTGCAGCGCAAGGGGGTGGACCGGGTCGATGCTCACAAGCTCGCCACGCGCGACCGGCATGTCTTCGCCGCGCTGATGCTGGTGCATGGGCACGGCGACGGGATGATCACGGGGGCGACGCGGAAATCGGCCCATGTGCTCGAACTGGTCAACAAGGTGATCGACGCGAACCCGTCAGACGGTGCGGTGGGCATCACGGCGGTGCTCAACAACGGGCGCGTCGTCCTGATCGGCGATACGCTGGTGCATGAATGGCCCGACGAGAACGACCTGGCCGATATCGCGACCTCCGGAGCGCAGGTGGCGCGGGGGCTGGGGCTCGAGCCGCGCGTGGCGTTCTGCTCCTTCTCGACCTTCGGCTATCCGGTCTCGGAGCGCGCGACGAAGATGCATATCGCGCCGAAAGTGCTCGACGCGCGCGGGGTCGATTTCGAGTATGATGGCGAGATGACCGTCGATGTGGCGCTGAACATGGACCAGATGAAGAACTACCCGTTCTGCCGTCTCAGCGGTCCGGCGAATATCCTCGTCGTTCCCGCGCGTCACTCGGCCTCGATCTCGGTGAAGCTGATGCAGGAGACGGCAGGGGCGACGGTGATCGGCCCGATCCTGACCGGAACGCCGCATGCGGTGCAGCTCTGCTCGACCTCCTCGACGGTCAACGACATTCTCAACATGGCGGCGATTGCGGCGTGCAAGCTCGGGCACGCGAAATGAGGCGAAGCGGGGAGGGGCTCTGCCCCGCTGCGCCTGCGCGCAGCCCCCGGGATATTTGAGATCAAGAGGAAGCAGGGGCGATGATCTACAATCTCGGTTCGATCAATGCCGATCACGTCTATCGCCTGGCGCGCCTGCCCGCGCCGGGCGAGACGGTTGCCGCCGAGAGCTATTCCCTGGGACTGGGGGGCAAGGGCGCGAACCAGTCGGTCGCCATCGCGAAATCGGGCGGCAAGGTGCGTCATATCGGAGCGGTGGGGGGCGACGGCCGCTGGATGGTCGAGCGGCTGGAGGAGGCGGGCGTGGATTGCACCCCGGTTCTTCAGCTCGAGGCAGCTTCGGGGCATGCGATCATCACGGTCGATGCGGCGGGCGAGAATGCGATCGTCATCCATGCGGGTGCAAATCGTGCGATTGCCGAGGATCACGTGAAGCAGGCTCTGGCCGAGGCCGGGCCTGGCGATGCGCTGATCTTGCAGAACGAGACCGGGTTGCAGGTCGAAACGGCCCGTCTTGCGCAGGAACAGGGTCTGTTCGTGGTCTATTCCGCCGCGCCCTTCGAGGCCGAGGCCGCGCGCGCGGTGCTGCCCTATCTGTCGCTTCTGATCGTCAACGAACTGGAGGCGGCGCAGCTCTGCGCGGCGCTCGGGATCACGCTTGACGCGCTGGAGGTGGAGAACGTGCTGGTCACGCTCGGGGCGCGGGGCGCGGTCTGGCACGATCTGGCGCGCGGCCACGAGATCCGGGTTCCGGGATTTGCCGTCGAGGCGGTGGACACGACCGGCGCGGGCGACACCTATGCGGGGTACCTGCTTGCGGGCCTGTCCGAGGGGCTCGCCGTCGACGAGGCGATGCGGGTGGCCGCGGCCGCGGCGGCGCTGCAGGTGACGCGGCCGGGGGCGGCGGAGGCGATCCCGACCGGGGCCGAGGTCGCCGAGTTTCTCGCGGCTCAGCCGAGCGCGTAACCGGTGCCGCGCACCGTGCGCACCGGATCCGAGCCGCCATGCACCATCAGCGCCTTGCGCAGGCGGCCGACATGGACGTCGATCGTGCGGGTATCGACATAGATGTCGCGTCCCCAGACCCGGTCGAGAAGCTGGTCGCGGGTCCAGACCCGGCCCGGTTTCTCCATCAGTGTCGAGAGCAGCCGGAACTCGGTCGGGCCGAGCTTGAGCGGCTTGCCGTCGCGGAAGACGCGGTGCTCCTCGGCATCGAGGACGATATCCTCGAAGGAGAGCCGCTCGCCCATCGTCGAGGGGCGGGTGCGGCGCAATTGCGTGCGCACCCGCGCCATCAGTTCCACGACCGAATAGGGTTTCACGACATAGTCGTCGGCCCCGGTTTCGAGCCCGCGGACCCGGTCCACCTCTTCGGAGCGGGCCGAGAGCATGATGATCGGGATGCCGCGGGTCTCGGTATTGGATTTCACCCGGCGGCAGATCTCGATCCCCGAGACATTGGGCAGCATCCAGTCGAGGACGATGAGATCGGGCTTTTCCTCTTTCACGAGGAGCAGCCCCTCATCGCCATTCTCTGCCATCACGACGCGGAAGCCCTCGGCTTCGAGATTGTAGCTGAGGACCTCGCGCTGCGCGGATTCGTCCTCGACGACAAGCACACAAGGCTGTTGGGCAGGCGACATCTATCAGGCCTCCGTCTTCACCACGCTCGAACTCTTGGGCCGCGATTCCTCGGGCATCTCGCCGGTGACGAGATAGATCACCTGCTCGGCGATCGAGGTCGCGTGGTCGCCCATCCGTTCGATGTTCTTGGCGATGAAATGCAGATGCATGCAGGGGGTGATGTTGCGCGGGTCTTCCATCATGTAGGTCAGGAATTCGCGGAACAGCGCGTTGTACATCTGATCGACTTCGATATCGCGGCCGCGCACGTCGTGGGCGAGATCCGCGTCACGCTGGATATAGGCGTCGAGCGCGTCCTTGAGCATCGACTCGACCGCGGAGGCCATGCGGCGGATCGCGGCGGCGGTGCCGTTGATCTGCGGACCGTCCGACAGCACCTGCGAGCGCTTGGCGATATTCTTCGCGTAATCGCCGACGCGTTCGAGGCTGGCGGAGATCTTGATCACCGAGAGCGTCATGCGCAGGTCGCGCGCGGCGGGGGCGCGCAGGGCGATGAGTCGGGCGGCCTCGTCGTTGATCCGCTCCTCGAGCGCATCGACCGTCTTGTCCTGATCGCGGACCTGTTGCGCGAGATCGGGGTCACGCTCCTCGAGTGCGCGGGCGCTTTCGAGGATCTGTTCCTCGACCAGCCCGCCCATCTTCACCACCAGCGCCTGCACGGCCTCGAGGTCGCGGTCGAATGCCGAAAGAATATGCTCGCTCATTTTTTGTCTCCTCAGCCGATCCGGCCGGTAATGTAGCTTTCCGTCCGCGGATCGGACGGATTGGTGAAAATCTTGTCCGTGTCGTCGTATTCCACCAGGTGTCCGAGGTGGAAGAACGCGGTCTTCTGGGAAACACGCGCGGCCTGTTGCATCGAGTGGGTCACGATGACCACCGAGAAATTGGCGCGCAACTCGTCAATCAACTCCTCCACCTGCGCCGTCGCGATTGGATCGAGCGCAGAGCAGGGTTCGTCCATCAGCAGCACTTCGGGCGAGGTCGCGATCGCGCGTGCAATGCACAGGCGCTGCTGCTGGCCACCCGAGAGGCCGGTGCCGGGCGCATGAAGGCGGTCCTTCACCTCGTTCCACAGCGCGGCCTTGCGCAGCGCGCTTTCGACGACCTCTTCGAGCTCGGCGCGCGAACGCGTCAGGCCGTGGATCTTGGGCCCGTAGGCGACATTGTCATAGATCGATTTCGGGAAGGGGTTGGGTTTCTGGAACACCATGCCCACCTTCGCGCGCAGCTGCACCGGATCGACGCGCTTGTCGTAGATATCCTCGCCATCGAGCAGGATCTCGCCCTCGATCCGGGCGATGTCGATGGTGTCGTTCATCCGGTTGAGGCAGCGCAGGAAGGTCGATTTCCCGCAGCCCGACGGGCCGATGAAGGCCGTGACCGTCTTGTCGAGGATGTCGACATCGACATCCTTGATCGCATGATTTTCGCCGTAATAGACCTGCACGCCGCGCGCGGTGATCTTCGTTTCGGTGTTGGCCACGGCTCTCTCCGTAAAACTCATATCGTTCATGATCCCGCTTCCTTACCAGCGGCGCTCGAATTTGCGGCGCAGCACCACAGCGATGATGTTCATCCCCAGCAGGAACACCAGCAGGATGATGATACCGCCCCAGGCGCGTTCGTAGAAGGCCGGGTCGGCGCGCTTCGCCCATTCGTAGATCTGTGCCGGCATCGCCGAGTTGGGCGAGACGAACCCGTCCCAGAACCCGTCCGGGGTGTTGGTCGCGATGAAGCCCACCATGCCGATCAGCAGCAGCGGCGCGGTCTCGCCAAGCGCCTGCGCGAGCCCGATGATCGTGCCGGTCAGGATGCCCGGCATCGCCAGCGGCAGGACGTGGTGGAACACCGCCTGCATTTTCGAGGCACCCACCCCGAGCGCGGCGTCGCGGATCGAGGGCGGCACGGCCTTCAGGGCCGCGCGGGTCGAGATGATGATCGTCGGCAGCGTCATCAGCGTCAGCACGAGCCCGCCGACCAGCGGCGCCGATTGCGGCAGATGCGCGAACTGGATGAAGATCGCGAGGCCGAGGATACCGAAGACGATCGAGGGCACGGCGGCGAGGTTCGAGATGTTCACCTCGATCAGGTCGGTGAACCGGTTCTTCGGCGCGAATTCCTCGAGATAGATCGAGGCGGCGACGCCGATCGGGAGCGACAGCACCAGCACGACCAGCATCATGTAGAACGAGCCCAGCATCGCGATGCCGATCCCGGCCTGTTCGGCGCGGCTGTCCGAGGCGTCGGCACCGAAGATGAAGTCCCAGTTGAAGCTCTTGTGCAGAATGCCCGCCTTGAGCAGCGCATCGGCAAGGTCGAGCTGCTCGACCGAGATGTTCTTGTCCTGGGCGACCTGATCGCGTTTCACGCGACCCTTGAGATAGCCGTCGACGCGCGAGGAGGCGAGGATCTCGGCGGTGACCGTCTGGCCGACCAGATCGGGATTGGCCAGCACGCGGTCGCGCAGCTGCGCCGCCGCGGAGGACGAGATCAGGTTCTTCATGTCCCCCGATTTCGTCAGCGGCGTCTCGATACCGGCCTTTTGCACCGCGTCGAGAAGACCTTGCTGGATCAGCGGGGCATAGGTGAAGGTTGTCGCCTTCTTCAGATCGGCCGGGTCACGGTTGCCTTTCTTGTCGAGCTTCGCGGCGTCGAGATGGACCGGAACGCGCAGGAAGCTCTGTTCGAAGGCGGAGGCGCCGTTCATGAAGATCGTCGAGAGAAGGATCACCAGGAAGGTGATACCGACAGCGATCGCGCCGATGCCGAGCGCCTTGAACCGGGTCTCGGCGGCGTTGCGGCGCTTGGTGCGCGCGTCGACATGGTGCAGCGACCGGCTGACCGGGCGCGCCGTGTTCGGGCTCGCGTCGCTCATTCGTATTGCTCCCGGTATTTGCGCACGATGTAGAGCGCGAAGATATTGAGCCCGAGCGTGACGACGAACAGCGTCATGCCGAGAGAGAAGGCGACGAGCGCCTCGGGCGAGGCGAAATCGGCGTCGCCGGTCAGCTGGCTGACGATCTTGGCCGTCACCGTGGTCATCGCGTCGAACGGGTTGAGCGAGAGCCGTGCGGCGGCGCCGGCGCCCAGCACCACGATCATCGTCTCGCCGATCGCGCGCGAGGCCGCGAGCAGGATCGCACCGACGATGCCGGGCAGGGCGGCGGGCATGACGACCTGGCGGATCGTCTCGGATTTGGTCGCGCCGAGCCCGTAGGAGCCGTCGCGCAGGGCCTGCGGAACGGCGTTGATGATGTCATCGGAGAGCGAGCTGACGAAGGGGATGAGCATGATCCCCATCACGAGGCCGGCGGTCATCACCGCGGTTCCCGCATGCATCCAGCCGCCATCGGCAAATGCCGCGGTCGGGCCCTTGGGGCCGAAGATCGAGAGCAGGAACGGACCCACGGTCAGCAGCGCGAAAAGGCCGTAGACGATGGTGGGGATGCCGGCGAGCACCTCGAGCAGCGGCTTGACCGCGCCGCGCACTGTCCTGCTCGCGTATTCCGAGAGATAGATCGCGGCGAAGAGGCCGATCGGCACCGCCACCGCGAGGGCGACGAAGGAGATGTAGAGCGTGCCCCACAGCAGCGGCAGGATCCCGAGCTCGGAGCCGCCGCCGAAGCTGGGCGTCCATTCGGTGCCGAAGAAGAATTTGGTGAGCGGGTAGAGACGGAAGAATTCGATGGTGTTGAAGACGAGCGAGAGCACGATCCCGAGCGTGGTCAGGATCGCAAGGCTCGCCGCCGCGATCAGAAGCCCCTTGATCACCGCCTCGACCGCGTTGCGGGCACGGAAATCACGTCCGATCAGGCGCAGGCTGAGCGCGAAGCCGATCACCCCCGCCAGGATCGTCGCGCCCCAGAGCACCGCCGGGGCGACGCCGAAAGCTGCGAGAAGGATCGAAAGCGCGAACGCGGGCAGCGCGGCGGACAGCGCGACCAGCGTGCCCGAATAGTTCGGCACGGAGTGCAATACGCGCGTGTCGCCACCCGCGGCCTTCAGAGCGCGAAATCGCCCGGCGAGGAAACCGCCGAGCGCCAGCGCCGCAAGAAGCGCACCGATCCACAAGACTTCCATGAATAACCCGTAAGTTCGAAAAGGTCCTAAAAGGTCGGGACGGCGGCGTACCGCCGTCCCGGGGCATGAATTACATGCCGCTGTTCATCGTGACTTCGTTGGCCACGGCTTCCTGGGTCTTCGCCAGTTCCGGGTCCGACACGAGGCCGTAGGCGGCCAGCGGGCCTTCCGCGCCAGCCATGTCGTCGGAGACGAAGAACTCGGCATATTCCTTCAGGCCGGGGACCTGACCGATATGGGCTTTCTTGACATAGAAGAAGAGCGGACGCGAGACCGGGTAGTCGCCCGAAGCGATGGTGTCGGTCGACGGGGTGACGCCCGACATGGTCGCCACTTTCAGCTTGTCGGTGTTGTTCTCGTAGAAGGCGAGACCGAAGACGCCGATGCCGTTCGGGTTCGAACCGATGCGGGCGAGGGTCTCGGTGTAGTCACCGTCGATATCCACGGCCTTGCCGTCGGTGCGGACCTTCATGCACTCTTTCGAGGCGGCTTTCTCGTCCATGCCCGAAGCGACATAGGCTTCCTTGGCGCCGGTCGCTTCACAGCCAGCTTCCAGAACCTTCTCTTCGAAGACTTCGCGGGTGCCGTGCTTGGTGCCCGGGATGAAGGCGACGATGTCGGCTTCCGGCAGGTCGGCGTTGAATTCGTTCCACTTGGCGTAGGTGTTGTCGACCAGCTTGCCGTCCTTCAGCACCTTCGCGCCGAGCGCGTTGTAGATGTCGGCGGGTTCGAACGCGGTGAAGGCCGGGCCGTCCTTCTGGCTGGCGAAGACGATGCCGTCATAGCCGATGCGGACTTCCATGATGTCCTTCACGCCGTTCTCGGCGCAGGTCGCGATTTCGCTGTCCTTGATCTTGCGCGACGCGTTCGCGACGTCGATCGTGTTCTCGCCCACGCCTTCGCAGAAACGCTTCAGGCCGGCCGAGGAACCGCCGGACTCGACCACCGGGGTCGGGAAGTCGAAGTTCTCGCCGAAAGCTTCGGCGACGATCGAGGCGTAGGGCAGCACGGTGGACGAGCCGGCGACCTGGAGGTTGTCGCGCGCGAAGGCGGCGGTGCCGGAAGCGGCAGCAAGCGCGATCGCGGAGGCGGCGATGGTGACGAATTTCATAGATCACTCCCAGTGTTCTGATACACGGGCCCAGCAGGGCCTCGGGGGCGTCGTAGGACGGTTTCGTGACGCTTATGCAAACCTTATGTAACCGGTTTATGACATTCCACGTTTTCGTGAGGTCACGTGATTACCCGCGGGCAATGGCCTTTGCCACAAGGGCGGGGACCTCACGATGGGCGCCGATCTCCGCAAGACGCAGGCCCCGGTAGCCAGCCTGTTGCAATGCCTCGGGAATATCGCCCTGAACATGCCCGGCGCGAAGGGCGAAGAAGGGCAGGCAGATCCCGTCCCCCAGCTCTTTCGCGACGTCTTCGAGGTAAGGCGGTTCTTCGATCAGGGCGACGTGGATCGGCGGCATGTCGCGCCTTTGGGCAAGGGATTCGGCCATGTCATAGACCGAATCGCGCGACCGGCGGGCGACCTTCGACCCGTGCGCGACAAGGATCAGCGGCAAGTCGGAGATCGGGCGATCGCTCTCGGTTGCGGCAGAGATCACCACGCGGGCGATCAGATCGGACAGCTCAGGATCGACGCCGAACGGCCGCAAGACGCGCGCCTTAACCCCCATATCCGCGATGCGCCGCGGCAATTCGGTCTTGGTGAACCAGCCTTCGGCCATGAAGAACGGGTAGATCCAGGGGTCGTCGAGCCCGTCGAGGGCGGCCTCGAGCGCGCCCCGGGATGCGAGCGTCGCACTCCGCACCGTGCGGCCGGGCAGCAAGTCGCCCACTGAGCTGGCCAGCGATTTCAGCGCGGCTTCCTGCGTTTCGGGATCGGAAGGAGATCCGTGGGCGACGATCACGACCGGGTTCATGGTTTCAGCCTATCGCTTTTTCCGCCCCGTGCAAATGAGCGCCTCGTCGGCCGCGATGTTCGTTAACATACTGTAAACGTGTTGAATTTTCGAGACTTCGTGATTGCATGGAGAGCCTGCAGGCTGTATCACGAACATACCGGCCAGGATGGCCAGACCCGAGATATCAGTTTCACGTGTGGTGCGAAGGGGAGCACGTGGGTGAGGGAGGGTTCTGGTAGGGGTGCCGGAACCCTCCTGTCTTTTCAGCACGAAGATATCGCGATCAGGGGTCGATACCGCCCATCTCGCAGACGATCTTCCATTCCTCCTCGGTCACCGGCTGGACCGAGAGCCGCATCGAGGTGACCAGCGCCATCTCTGACAGGCGCGGCTCGCCCTTCACATCGGCCAGCGTCACCGGCGTCTTCAGCGGCTTCACCGCCTTGATGTCCACGCAATCCCAGCGGGGATCGTCGGTGGTGCTGTCGGGATGCGATTGCGCAACCACCTCGGCGATGCCCACGACTTCCTTTCCGATATTCGAATGGTAGAAGAAGCCGCGATCGCCGATCTTCATCTCGCGCATGTTGTTGCGCGCGAGATAGTTGCGCACGCCGTCCCATTCCTCGCCCTGCTCGCCCTTGGCGACCAGATCGTCCCAGGAAAACTTGTTGGGCTCCGATTTGAACAGCCAGTAGCGCATCAGCCGATCACCTTCTTCCATTCCTGAACGCTCACGGTCTCGAAGAGGCCTGCCTTGGCATAGGGATCATTCGCGGCCCAGTCCTGCGCGGCCTGAAGGCTGTCGGTCTCGAGGATCACGAGGGAGCCCGCCATCTGACCGTTCTCGATGAAGGGCCCCGCCATGAAGACGATGCCGGTCTCCTCGATATAGGCGAGGTGTTTCTCGCGATTGTCGAGACGGGTCTGAAGCGCGCCGGACTTGTCGCGGCAAATGACGGCAAAATACATCTCATTCCTCCTTCAGGGGGCGCGCGAGAAGGCTCTGCATCGCCTCGCTCACGCCGATTTTCTCTTCGGTCAGGGCTCTCACCATGGCGGCGATCGGAGTCTCGATTCCGCGCTCGCGGGCCAGCCGGTCGAGTGCTTTCGCGGTGGCGACGCCCTCGACGGTGATCGACGGGTCGAAGCCCTCGCCCGAACCGATCGCCCGGCCCAGCCGGAAATTGCGCGACTGCGCCGAGGTGCAGGTCAGGACGAGATCGCCGAAACCGGACAGCCCCGAGAGCGTTTCGGGCCGGGCGCCGAGCGCGAGCGCGATCCGCTGCATCTCGGCGAAACTGCGGGTCATCAGGGCCGCGCGCGCGGACTCGCCGAGGCCGGCCCCGATCACGGTTCCGGCGGCGATTGCGTAGACATTCTTGAGCGCACCGCCAAGCTCCGCCCCCGTCGTGTCGGTGGTGCGATAGAGCCGCAGCGTCGGGGTCGAGAGTTCGGCCTGCAGCTCTTCCGAATGATCGGTGCAGGCCAGGGTGAGCGCGGTCGGAAGCCCCCGCGCGATATCGGCGGCAAAGCTCGGCCCGGTCAGGACGGCGGCGCGCGCTCCGGCGACATGGGCGCGGATGAGCCCGGTCGGACCCTGTCCCGTGGCCAGGTCGATGCCCTTCGCGCAGGAAACGAGGGTCTTTCCCGCCAGCGCCTCTGCATGGGCCTGAAGAAAGCCCGCCATCTGCTGCATCGGCATCGCCAGAAGAAGGGTCTCGGCGCTCAGGGCGGTTTCGATATCCGATGTCACCGTAAGCGTCTCGGGCAGTTTCACCCCCGGCAGGCGGCGCGCGTTTTCCCGGCTCTCGGCCATCTCGTGCACCTGCTCCGCGCCGCGGGCCCACAGCGTGACAGGGCCCTTCCGGGCGAGGCTGACCGCAAGCGCGGTGCCGAAAGCGCCCGCTCCGAGAACCGCGATGCTCATGCCTTCGCCCCCTTCTTGCCCGAGCCCAGAAGCGGCGCCGCGCTTTGGTCGAGCGGCCAGCGGGGGCGCGCCATCAGATTCATCCCGTCGCGCGCCCCGAGCCGGAATCGCTCGATTCCGGCCCAGGCGATCATCGCCGCGTTATCGGTGCAAAGCCGCAGGGGCGGGGCGCGGAATTCGACGCCCATTTCCCGTGAAACAGTCTCTAATCCGGCCCGGATGGCGCTATTTGCCGCGACGCCGCCCGCCACAGCGAAAGCAGGATGAGCGGGCGCATGGGTCAGATAGTCCGTCAGCGCCCGGCGCGATTTCTCGACGAGGACATCGGCCACCGCCTGCTGGAACGAAGCGCAGAGATCGGCCCGGACCGCGCGCGGCAGCCCGCCATGCTCGGCCACGACCTGATCGCGGGCGCGCAGAAGCGCCGTCTTGAGACCGGAAAAGGACATGTCGCATCCGGGCCGGTCCAGCAGCGGGCGCGGAAAGGCGAACGCCTTGGGATCGCCGGACCTCGCCTCGGCCTCGACGGCGGGGCCGCCCGGTTGCGGCAATGCCATCAGTTTCGCGGCCTTGTCGAAGGCCTCGCCCGGCGCGTCGTCAATCGTTCCGCCCAGCCGGGTGAACTCCTCGGGCCCATGCGCGATCAGAAACTGGCAATGCCCACCCGAGACCAGCAGCATCAGATAGGGATAGGCCAGCGCGTCGGTCAGCCGCGGGGTCAGCGCGTGTCCGGCCAGATGGTTCACGCCGACAAGCGGCAGACCGGCGCCCGCGGCAATTCCCTTTGCGCACATCACGCCCGACATCACCCCGCCGATCAGGCCCGGCCCCGCAGTCACCGCGATCCCGTCGAGATCCTCGATGCCGATCCCCGCCTGGCTCAGCGCCTCTTCGACGCAAAGATCGAGCTTCTCCGCATGGGCGCGCGCGGCGATCTCGGGCACGACGCCGCCATAGGGCGCGTGCAGTTCGGTCTGGCCGGCCACCACCGAGGACAGGATCTCGGGAGTGTCGTCGCGCAGGCGCACGATCGCCGCCGCGGTATCGTCGCAGCTCGATTCCAGTCCCAGGAAGGTGAGCGATCTCGTCATCGGGCGCCATGTTGCGTGGCTGTTGCATCGCAGGTAACACCGGGGAGAGGTTCACACAATCCCGGGGCGGCGCATGGTCGGCAGCGAAGAACGACCGATTCTTCTGGTGACGCGGCCCGGAGAGGGGGCGACACGCTTTGCCGAGGCCTTCCGGGCGCGCTTCGGAGCGGATTGGCCGGTGATCCTCTCGCCCCTGATGCAGATGTGTCCCCTCGCGGGAGATCTGCCGGGGGCGGGTGTCCTGATCTTTACCTCGCAACATGCGGTGTCGGCCTTTGCCGCGCGCGAAGAGGGGCGGGGTCGGCGCGCCTATTGCGTGGGGCGGCGCACGGCCGAGGCCGCCCGCGCGGCGGGCTTCGACCCGATCACGGGGGCGGGGGATGCGCGCGCGCTCGCGAGCAGGATTATCGGCGATCGTCCGGCGGGCCTGCTTTTGCATGCACGCGGCGAGGAGGTGGCCTTCGATCTCGCAAAAGCGCTCAATTCCGCTGGAATAGAGACGAAAAAGGCGATCCTCTACCGCCAGGAAGCGATCCCCCCGAGCCCGGAAGCGCAGGCGGCCCTTGCGGGAGTCCGGCCCTGCCTCGTGCCGCTCTTTTCTCCCAACGCGGCGCGGCGCATGTGCGACATCTTGCCGAGCGCGCCCGCTCCGCTTCTGGTCGCCGTGATGAGCGAGGCGGTGGCGGCGGCCTGTCGCGGCGTTGAATTCAAGGCTCTCGAATGCGCCGCACGCCCCGATGAGGAGGCCATGCTCGACGCGCTCGCCACTTTGCTGCAGCGGCAAAACGCGGGTTGAGCCGGACGGGGCGCGCTTCTAGATTGATGCATGCGCGTAATTTTGGCGTGGTAGTGGAGGGCGCAGGTCATGGCGAAACGGACAACCCGGAAATCTCAGACCGAGGGGCAGCCGGAAGACGCGCCGGAAAAGGACGAGACGACCGCCGCTGCGAGCGAGGTCGACAACGCGCCCGCTGAGAGCGACGAGACCGCGGCAGGCGAAACTCCTCCGCAAAGCGATGCAGCGCCGAGCGCCGATCGCGTGACGTCCGAGGAGCCGGAAGCCCCCTCCGGGCAGGCGCCGGAGACGACCGCAGCAGAGGCTGAAACCACGGCCGAGCCCAGCGAAGAGACCGCAGCCGTCCCCGCGGGCGAAAGCGCCGCTGCCGAAGAGCAAGCGCGGAGCGAAACGGAAACCGGCCCGGCACCCGCACCGCCGCCCCCCGTCATCGTGAAGCGCGGCGGATTCGTTCCGGTCGTGCTCGGCGGTGTCGTCGCTGCGGCGATCGGCGCGGGGGCTGTCATCTACGCGCTGCCGCATCTTCCCCCGCAGCTTTCCGGCCTGCTGCCCCAGCCACCGCAACAGACTGACCTTCAGGCGGCGCTGGATGCGAAGCTCGCCGCCCAGACCAAGAAGATCGACGCGCTGGGCGAAGAACTCGCGAGCCTGAAATCCGCAACTCCGCCCGCGCCCGATCTGTCGGGTGTGAAATCGGTGCTCGACCAGATCACCGCGGATGTGGAGGCGAACAAGTCGGCGATCGCGGATCTGGGCCAGCAGATCAAGGCCCTGCCGCAGCAAGGTGACGGCTCCTCGCAGGCGCAGATCGAAGCGGCCGCGAAGGCGGCCGAGGATCGGATCAAGCAGGCCGAGGCGCAGGCCGAGCAGCTCAAGGCGCAATCCGAGGCGGCGGCGAAGGCGGCGATGGTTCAAGCGGCCGCCGCACGGGCCAAAGCCGCGCTCGAGATGGGCGCGCCGCTCGGTCCCGCTCTGGCGGATCTGAGCGCAGCCGGGGCATCGGTTCCCGCCGCGCTCAGCGCCGAGATCCCCAGCCAGCAATCGTTGCAGCAAAGCTTCCCGGATGCGGCGCGGGCCGCACTGGCCGCCGCGCGTCGTACCAAGGCGGGCACCACGCTGAGCGACCGGATCGGCGCTTTCCTTCTGGCGCAGACGGGCGCGCGTTCGGTTGCGCCGCGCGAAGGCAACAGCCCGGACGCGGTTCTGTCGCGGGCACAGGCCGATGTCGATGCGGGTCGTCTGGGGGCGGCTCTCGACGAGATCTCCAAGCTTCCCGATGTCGCGCAGGCTCCGCTTTCCGACTGGGTCGCCAAGGCGAAGACGCGGCTTGCCGCGATCGACGCGGTCACCCAACTCGGCGCGACGCAGTAAGGAGGCGGGAATGGTCTGGTCTTTCATCAAAATCGCGCTGTTCATCGTGGTCGTAGCGGCGGCGACGCTCGGCTTCGCGCATCTGGCCGACATGTCGGGCGGGCTGCGGGTCACCACGATGGGAATGGAATTCAGCCTCGGGCCGCTGCAAACGGTGATCGTCGCGATCCTCGCCTTCGTGCTGGTCTGGTTCACGATCAAGCTGGTGGGGCTCGTCGTGGCCTTCCTGCGCTTCCTCACCGGCGACGAGACGGCGCTCACCCGCTATTTCGACCGCAATCGCGAGCGCAAGGGTTACAAGGCGCTCTCTGAGGGGATGATGGCGGCCGCGGCGGGCGAGGGGCGTCTGGCGCTTTCGAAGGCCGCCAAGGCGGAGCGCTTTCTTCAGAAGCCGGAACTGACCAATCTGCTCACCGCGCAGGCGGCGGAGATCACCGGCGACCGGAGCAAGGCCACCGAGGTCTACAAGCGGCTTCTTCAGGACGAGCGGACGCGGTTCGTCGGGATCCGAGGATTGCTGCGGCAGCGCCTCGACGAGGGCGATACCGACACGGCGCTCAAACTCGCGCAGAAAGCCTATGCGCTCAAGCCCGGCCATCGCGAGGTGCAGGACACGCTGCTCGACCTTCAGACCCGCAAGGGCGACTGGAAAGGCGCGCGCGAGGTTCTCAAGACCAAGCTGCGCCAGGGCGAGTTGCCGCGCGACGTTCACAAGCGCCGCGATGCCGTTCTTGCCCTGCAGGAAGCCAAGGGCGTGATGGAGGAAGGCGCGAGCCTCGAGGCCCGCGAAGCCGCGATCTCGGCGGCGAAATCCTCGCCCGACCTGATCCCGGCGGTGGTGATGGCCGCGCGCGCCTATCTCGACAAGGACAAGCCGAAGGCAGCGGACCGAATCCTGCGCAAGGCCTGGGAGGTCCAGCCGCATCCCGATCTTGCCGCGGCCTATGCCGAGATCGCGCCGAACGAGACTGCCGAGGCACGTCTCAAGCGGTTCGGCAAGCTGCTTGCGCTGCGGCCGGATCACGAGGAAACCCGGCTCCTGAAAGCCGAGCTCTCGATTGCGGCGGAAGATTTCCCCGCGGCGCGCCGTGCGCTCGGCGATCTGGTGGAAACCCATCCGACGGCGCGGGTGCTGACCATCATGGCGGCGGTCGAGCGCGGCGAGGGCGCCGATGACATGGTCGTACGCGGCTGGCTCGCCCGAGCCCTGACGGCCCCGCGGGGCCCGCAATGGTGCTGTGACAAATGCCACAACATCCAGGCGGAGTGGGCGCCGGTTTGCGACAATTGCGGCGGCTTCGACACGCTGAGCTGGCGCGAGCCGCAACAGGCCCAAGCGCCGCTCCCGCATGGGGCCGAGATGCTGCCCCTGATCGTCGGGAAACCCGACAAGCCGAAGGCCAGCGAGACGGAGAAAGCCGAAATCGCCGAGGCCGAGATCGTCGAAAGCGAGGAGCAGTCGGCAGGAGAGGCGGAAACCGCGCCGAAGTGAGCATTTTGGGGCTACACATCCCCGATCGGTCATGCTAATCGCCCGCCACGGCGCCGGTGTAGCTCAGCTGGTAGAGCACGTCATTCGTAATGATGGGGTCGGGGGTTCGAGTCCCTTCACCGGCACCAGTTTTCCCGCTCCGAGCGGGCGCACGGCGGGGCCTCTGGCCCCGTTTCGTGTTTTCCGGGCCTGCGTTCTTCAGTTCACGAGAAATTCCGCATGGAGCGCGCCCGCGGCATTGATGCTTTTCAGGATATCGATCATGTCGCGCGGGCTGACGCCGAGCGCGTTGAGCCCGGCCACGACCTGGGACAGCGAGCTGCCCTCGGCCATTTCGGCCATGCGGATCCCCGGCTCCTCCGTGAGCGTCGCCTGCGAGCGCGGGACCACCACGGTTTCGCCGCGGGCGAAGGGGTTGGGTTGTACGACGAGCGGGCTTTCCTCGATCTTGAGGGTCAGGTTGCCCTGGCTGACCGCGACGCGGGAGATCCGCACATCCTCGCCCATCACGATCGTCCCCGAGCGCTGATCGACGACGACCCGCGCGCGCTGTTCGGGTTCGACCCCCAGCGTTTCGATGCGGCCGATCGCATGGGCCACGGAACGCGCGCCCGTCGCCTTGATCGACACGGCGACCGTTCCGCCATCGAGCATCTCGGCAACGCGCTGGCCGAAGGCGCGGTTGATCGCGGTCTCGATCCGGCCTGCAGTGGTGAAATCGGGGCTGCGCAGAGCGAGCCGAATCATCGACAGATCGTTGATGGCGAAGTCGATCTCGCGCTCGACACGGCCGCCCGAGGGGATGTTTCCCGAGGTCGGAACGCCCTGCGTGACCGAAGCGCCTTCGCCCTGGGCCGAGACCCCGCCGGCGATGATCGTGCCCTGGGCCACCGCGTAGATCTCTCCGTCGGCGGCCTTGAGGGGCGTCATCACCAATGTGCCGCCAAGCAGGCTCTTGGCGTCGCCGATGGCCGAGACCGTGACGTCGATCCGGCTTCCGGCGCGGGCGAAGGGCGGAAGGGCGGCAGTGATCATCACCGCGGCGACGTTCTTGGGGCGGAATTGCTCTCCGGTAACGTTAACGCCGAGGCGCTCGAGCATGTTCGACATGATTTCTTCGGTGAACGGGGCGTTGCGCAGCCCGTCCCCCGTGCCATTGAGGCCGACGACGAGGCCGTAACCGATCAGGTCATTGCCGCGCACCCCATCGAATTCCACGAGGTCCTTGATCCGGATCGGAGCGGCTGCGGCGAATGATGGGAGCAGGAGGGCCAGGATCAGCAGGAGCCGTGTCATCGCATGTACTCCGTCATCGAGAGGGCCGAGAGTCGCGAGGTGAGCGTGTAGAGCGTCTCGATCTGGCTCCGCACGGCCTCGAGCGCAGTGGCGCTCTCGTATGGATCGGCGCCTATCAGGCTTGCCCGCGCGAGATCGAGCGCGGCGCTTTCGGCGCCGTTGCGGGTGGTCGTGGCTGCAATGCGGGCCTCGATCGTGCCGATCTCCGCGGCGAGATCGGTCAGCGCGAAATCGGCCGCGGCAATCTGCTCTCCGGCTGCGGCAGTCATCGTGCTGCGGGCCGGCAGGTCACCGGCGAAGAGCCCGCCATCGAGGAGAGCCGCGGTCGCGAAGCCTTGCATAGCACTCAGAAGGCGCGGGTCGGTAGCGGTGACATCGAGGCGCAGACTGTCTCCCTCTCCGAGGCGGAAGACGGTTTGCGACGCGCTGCCCTGGTAGACGGTGGCGGCAAAGCCGGTCGGTTGCGCGAACCAGTCCGCGATCCGCGCGAGCGCATCTGCAGGATCGGTTGCCCCGGCGAGTTCCGTGGAAAGCGCCGAGAGGATCGCTTGCGGATCGGGCAGGGGCGCGGTGTCGATCGCGGCACCGGAAAACGCATAGCGGCCGGCCGCATTGGTGTTGAGCGTGGCGACGAGGGTGGAAAATTTCGTCGCGGCATCGGCGACGCTCGCGTCGATCATCGTTGCCGTGCCCGTCGCGGCCGCCGAAAGCAGCGGCACGCTCGATCCGCTCGCGAGCGAACGGATCGTTTCGACGGCGCGCTGCATCGTTCCGGCGTGGAGATCGGCCTCGACCGCGGCGGTCCGATAAGCGGCAAGCGTGGAGCGGCTCTGATCGATCTTCGCCAGGGCGGTGAAATCGCCTGACACGGCGGCTCCGAGATCGGAGCGGATGCCGGTCATCACCTCTTTGGTAAGCGAAGTCATCGCCGTCTTGAGCTGCTGATCGTGGCGGCGGAGCTGGAAGGCCTGGGCCATATCCCCGAAGGAAACGTAATTCATCCTACAACTCCAGAAGTTGTTTGATCAACGTGTCGACGGTCTGGATCACCCGGGCATTCGCGGCATAGGCCTCTTCGATCTGAAGGAGTTTCTGCAACTCGCGATCGGTGTCGACGCCATCGGCGAGCGCCATTTCCTTGAGCGCGCCATGGCGCGTCGCCGTGAAGCTTTCCCGGGCATCGGCCGAGAGACGGGCGCTGGCGCTCGCGGAGAGAAGATCGGCCGCGAGGCCGGCGCTGGAACGCGCTCGCGGACCGAAACCGCCCGAGGAGGGCGTCACTTCGCGCGCGAAGGCATCGGCCAGGCGCGAGAGTTGCTCGGAATTGCCGGGCGCGCCGGGCAGTGCGGCGCCAAGCCCGTCGCGCAGCCGCCAGAGTGCGCCGCCGCGCTCGGGATCGGCCAGGGCAGTGACCTCGATCCGGCCGCCAAGCCCGATCTCGTCGGCAGGGTCGACGGGGTTTCCACTATCGGTGAAAAGACCCGGCGCACCAGGCAGGAGGCTCGGGTCGGTCGCCGGATCGGAGAAACGCTCGATCAGGTTGCGGGCATAGCCGTCGATCCTGCTCTGGGCCTGCGGCGCCAGCTCGTCGCGGATCGCGAAGAGGGCGCCGAGCGAGCCCCCGCCCAGGGTACGATCATCCGCGCTTGAAACGGGCATGTCGTTGAGCGTGAGACCCGAGAGCGCGCCGCTCGCCTGAGTCATGTCCGCGGTAATCACGCCGACGGGTTCGAACCCGATTTTCGCGGGGCTGCCCTCGAGAAGGATTGCACCGCCGGAGGTGAAAAGCGCGATCCGGCCGTTCTCGCGGGCAACCTGCCGGACCGGGACGATCCGTGAAATGTCGTCGACAAGGGCCTGACGCTGATCGAGCAGCGCGTTCGCATCATGGCCCGAGGCCCGCTCCGCCACAATTTTTGCATTGAGATCGTCGATCCGGACGAGGGACTCGTTGAGGTGGCCCACCTCCTGGGCGATCCGCCGATCCGCTAGGGCCCGGCTGTCCTGAACATGATCGGTGAGCCTGTTGAGATGATCGGAGATGGAGGTGGCCGCGTCGAGAACCGCGGCAAGGCGCGCATCGCTTTCGGGCCGGCTTGTCGCCTCGATCAGGCGGGACTCGAAAGTGGCGAGCTTTTGCGAGAGGGAGGCTGGATCTTCCGGATCTCCGATCCTGCTTTCGAGATCGGCATGGAAGCCTTGGCGCAAAGAAGCGTTCTGCATCTCCGCATCGGCGAGTCTCAGGTCGCTGCGCAGGCTTTCGTTCACGATCCGGTCGACCGAGAGCACGGCCACGCCCGCGCCCTGACGGCCGAGCATCTGTGCGCCCAGACGCACCTCTCGGCGGGCATAGCCCTCGGTCATCACATTGGCCGTGTTCGAGGCCACGGCCTCGGCCATGCGCGAGGCGGCAGTGAGCCCGGATACAGCGTTCGATAGGGTCTGCGAAATGCTCATCGTGCTCTCCTGGTGCCGCCCCGTTCAGGGTCAGCGTTTGATATTCGTCGTCTCCTGCAACATCTCGTCCACCGTCTGGATCACCTTCGCGTTCGAGGTATAGGCGCGCTGGGTCTGGATCAGGTTCGTCAGTTCCCGCGCGACATCAACCGTCGATCCTTCGCGCGCATAGCCCTCGATCGAGCCGGTCGGTCCGTCGCCGGCATCCCACAGGAAGAAGGAGCCCGAGGTGGGCGAGACCTGGAATGTCTGGTTGTCGAGGGCGATCAGACCGTTCTGATTGGGCACGTCGACGAGCGGGATCTGGTAGACGGTTCGGATGAAGCCGGTGTCGTAGGTCGCCTTGAGATACCCGTTCTCGTCGATCTCGACCGCCGTGAGGTTGCCCACGGGCGATCCGTCCTTCGTGATCGAGGTCGGCGCGAAACTGTCGGAGAGTTGGGTCAGGCCGTTGGTGTCGCCGATCGTGCCGATCGTCATCTCGAGCGGGCCGCCCGCGACGGTGAGGTCCAGCAGCCCGGACGCGGGATCGTAAGCGCCGCCCGAAACGACCGTCACCGAGGCCAGGGTGCCGCCATTGCCGCGGCTGGCGTCGAAGGTGAGAGTGTATTCGCCGATGATGCTTTCGTCGACGGCGGGGGTCGCGGGATCGTCCACCGAGGCGGAATCTCGGATCACCATCGTCCATTCATTCGAGGAGCCGGTTGCCGGAACGCTGGGCGTGAAGGTGATGTCGAGCGTCTCCGAGGTGCCGAGATTGCCGAAATATTCGACCGAGAGCGGCAGCGCCTCCCCCGTCGAGCCGGCCTCGGTGTCGACGGCGGGCAGGTTGACGCCGAGATTCATCCGCGTCGTCGGGTCGCCGGCGGTCTGGTTCGCGTTGATCATGACCGGGGCGAGCCCGGAGGTGGTGTCGCGCGGCAGGACCGGGATCGAGCCATCGGCATTGGCGGGCCAGCCGAGCAGAACGAGGCCCGACTCGGTCCGCAAGGTGCCGTTCGCATCGGTCCGGAACGCGCCCGTCGTCGTCATCATCAGGGGTTGTTCGCCGGTCGTGTTGTCGACCGAGACCGAGGGAACGACCGGCAGCATCCCGCGACCCGCAACGGCGATATCGAGGGCGTTGGCCGTGCCGATAAGGGCGCCCCTCTCCTCGATCAGGCGGGTCGTGTCGGCGCGCACGCCGCCCGCGGAATAGGCCCCCGCGCCACGTGCCTGATTGATCACCATGCTTTCGAATTCGGCGATGGCGCGCTTGTAGCCATAGGTGCCCGAATTCGCGATATTGTCCGAGATCGTGGCGAGCCGGGTGGCATTCGCGGCCAACCCGGCGACGCCCGCGTTCAGCGAGGAGGAAATCGACATGTTGCGCCTTTCTGCTGCGTGCCTACTCTTGCGGGCAGAGTGGCGCACGGAGGCTTAAGATCCTCCTAAGCTCCAGGATCTTTCGCCGACATGGTTAGCGCAGGCCGCGCAGGAGAACGATCTCCAGCCGGTTGTTGCGCGGGTCCATGGGCCGCGGGACGCTTGGCTTGCGGTCGGCAAATCCGGTGACGCGTTCGATCCGCGAAGGCTCGAACCCGGCCCCTTCGAGCAATTCGCGGGCTTGCTGGGCCCGGGCGGAGGAGAGCTGCCAGACCGGGTCGCGTACGAGCATCTTGGGATAGGCGCGGACATGGCCGTTGAGCGCGATATCGTTGCGCACCAGCGCGAAGACCCGCGCCAGCATTCCGGCAAGCTCGCGCAGGACGGGCCTGGGCGTGGCGCTGTCCGCCTCGAAGAGCGGCGCTCCGGGAAGGTCGTAGAACTCGACGATCAGACCCTCGTCGGTGACCCGTGTGACAATATGCCGGGCGAGCTGACGGCTGACCATCGATTCACCGCCGCCCCCCTTCAGGGCCTGTTCGATCGCGCGCGCGGTCTTTTCGAATTCGGCATGGTCGGTGTCGCGCTTGTCCTCCGCCGAGCCTTGCCCGCGGGCCTGCCTCTCTTCGGTAGGACGCTGCGCGCTGGCGCCGGTCCCGGTCTGCGCGATCTGATCCTCGGAGAAGACCGAGTCGCCGCCGAAGGCACCCTCGCCCCCGCCGGAAATGCGATTGATCGGGATCGTCGGATTGAAATAATCCGCAATCCCCTTGCGTTGTTTCTCGGTCGTCGCGTTCAGCAACCACATCAGCATGAAGAAGGCCATCATCGCGGTGACGAAATCGGCATAGGCCACTTTCCACGCCCCACCGTGGTGCCCGTCGCCGCCGGAAACCTTCTTGCGCTTGATGATGATTGGCGCCGCATTGTCGCGGTTGCTCATCCCACCACCTCATTTCACCCGCCCCCGGTCTAACAAGGCTCGCTTAAGGCATCGTTGACAGCTAAAATGCTTCGATTTCTCGCGACGGCTTGTCGCGCCCAAGGCATTCGCTAGGTTTGTTCAATGGCCGAAACTTCCGCCCCCGCGAAACTGGACCCGGCAGAGCTGATCGCCTGTCCGCAATGCGACGCGCTGCACCGCGCTGAGCATCTCCCCGAGGGTACCCGTGCGCGCTGCGTCCGGTGCAAGACGCTGCTCATCGTGCCGAGGGAGCGCTCGTTCCTGCATGTGATCGCGCTTTCCTTCACCGGGATGATCCTGATGATCGGGGCGATCTTCTTTCCCTTCCTCGAGATCTCGGCGCGCGGGCTGACCCATGAAAGCTCGATCTTCGGCGTCGCGATGGCCTTTTCCGACGGGTGGCTCGCGCCGCTGGCCTTCGCGGTGCTATCGATGATCGTCGCGATCCCGGTCTTTCGGTTCCTGGCGCTGATCTACACGCTCTGGCCGCTGGCCAATGGCCAGCCCGCCTGGCCCCATGCGGCGCTGATCTTCCGGCTCGCCGAAGAGGCGCAGCCCTGGGCGATGGCCGAGATCTTCATCATCGGCACCGCGGTCGCGCTGGTGAAGATCGCCGGGCTCGCGCAAGTGTCGCTCGGGCCCGCCTTCTGGGCCTTCTGCGTGCTGATCATTGTCACCACGCTCAAGAATTCCTTTGTCAGCAAATGGGTCATATGGGACGAGATCGAGCAGAAATGAACGTGCTGACCGCCACCGATGCCGGCTTCACCGGCTGCACGCGCTGCGGCCGGGTCTGGCCTCGTGAGGACAGCCATTGCGGGCGTTGCGGGGCCAAGCTGCATACCGTGGACCGGCACGGTCTGCAGGCGGTCTGGGCGTGGTGGCTCGCCGGCCTGATCTTCTACATCCCGGCCAATTTCTATCCGATGCTGCTGACCCAGACGCTGACCGGGGAACAGAAGAACACCATCGTCGGCGGGGCGATCGAACTCTGGCGCCATCACAATTACGGGGTGGCGCTGATCGTTTTCGGCGCGTCGGTGCTGATCCCGATCGGCAAGTTCATCGCGATCGCCTATCTCGCCCTCGCGGTGGGCAACGAGCGTCGCCGCGGCGGCCATCCGCATCTGCACCTCTACGAGGTGGTCGAGTTCATCGGGCGCTGGTCGATGATCGACGTCTTCGTGGTCGCGATCCTCTCGGCGCTGGTGCAGCTTGGCTTCGTGGCATCGATTCATCCCGGGCCTGCCGCGGCGTCTTTCGCCCTTTCTGTTGCATTCACCATGCTCTCGGCCCAAAGCTTCGACCCGCGCCTGATCTGGCGCGGCCCTGAAAGAGTGACTTCTGCATGAACGACACGCCCGAGCCCGGCCCCGCGAAACTCGAGACCTCGCAAGCGCCGCGTCCGATCTGGACGCGGCTCTCGGTGGTCTGGATCGTGCCGCTTCTGGCGCTCGTGGTGACGCTCGGCGTCGCCTGGAAGACATTCGCGGACCGGGGCGCGCTGATCGAGATCGACTTCAAGGATGCCACGGGGGTCGAGATCGGCACCCCGCTGAAGTTCCGCGAGGTTCAGGTCGGCAAGGTCGAGACGATCGGCTTCACCGCGGACCTCACGCAGGTGCGGCTCGGCGTCCGGGTCGACAAGGACGTCGTGCCCTATATCGACACCGAGGCGAAGTTCTGGCTGGTGCGTCCTGAGGTTTCGGCGCGCGGCATCCAGAATCTCGGGACGGTGCTTTCGGGCACCTATATCGAGGGCTACTGGAACGACAAGCCGAAGGGCCAGAAGGCCCTGTTCGAGGGGCTCGACCAGCCGCCGATTTCCCCGGATTCGACGAAGGGCACCCTGATCGAACTGCGCGCGAAGGAGGCGGGCGGCATCGCCGATGGCGCACCGGTTCTCTATCACGGGCTCACTGCCGGGCATCTGCAGAACCTGCGGCTCGACAAGGACGGCTCGGGCGTCGTCGTCGATGCCTTCATCGACGCCCCCTACAACAAGCTCCTCTCGACCCAGACGCGGTTCTGGGACACGTCCGGCTTCTCGGTGAAGTTCGACGCCTCCGGCCTGAGCCTCGACGTGCAGTCCCTGGCGACGCTCGTGCAGGGCGGCGTGGAGTTCGAGACCTTCACCAGCGGCGGCGACATCGTCGATAGCGGTCACGCGTTCCGGCTCTTCACCAGCCGCGATACGGCGGAGAATTCGGTGTTCCAGTCCGATGTCGTCGATCCGCCGCGCTACACGCTTCTCTTCGACGATCCGGTGCAGGGGCTCGAGGTCGGGTCGAAGGTTCAGTTCCGCGGGGTCGAGGCGGGCGAGGTGACAGCCCTCGCGATCAAGATCCGCACCGATTCCTCCGGGCAGCGCTACGCGCAGCAGCAGGTGACGATCGCGCTCTCGCCCGACCGTCTGGGGCTTGCGCGCGATTCCAAATCGGATGCCGTCACGCAATTCCTGCAAGGCGAGGTCGAGAACGGCCTGCGCGCACGGATCGCGGCGATCGGGCTGCTGGGCGGGACGATGGTGATCGAACTGAGCGACGTGCCGGACCAGCCCAAGGCCGAGATGAACCTGAACGCGGACCCCTTCCCGACCATTCCGACCGCGCCCGCGGCCGAGAACGATCTGGCGAAATCCGCCGAGGGCGTCTTCAAGCGCATCGAGGGGCTGCCGATCGAGGAAGTCCTCAGCTCCGCGATCCGCGCGCTCGACTCGATCTCGGCTGTGGCCGAGAGCGAGGACACGCGCAAAGTGCCGGGAGAACTGGCGGGGCTGCTGGAGCAGCTGCGCACCTTCGCGGGCGATCTCAACAAGAAGGATGCGGCGGAAAAGACGGTGAAGGCGCTCGACCGGGTGACCGAGGCGGCCTCCTCGGTGCTCGAGGAAATCGACGGTCTGCACGAGACGCTGGCCTCGGCCGACCGGGCGGCGACCGCGATCGCGGACATGCCGCTCAACGATATCGGGCAGAAGATCGACCTGATTCTCGCGGATATCAACGGTCTCCTGAACAAGCCGGGCACGCAGGACCTGCCGCAATCGCTCAACGCGACGCTGGAACAGACCGCGAGCCTGCTCAAGGAGCTGCGCGACGCCGGCGCCGCCGAGAAGCTGAACCAGACGCTCGATGCGACGCAGCAGGCGGCCGGGTCGATCTCGCAGGCGGCCGACCGCCTTCCCGACCTGACCGAGAAGCTCCAGGCCCTGATCGACCAGGCCCGCGCGCTGGTCTCGACCTATGGGCAGGGCTCGAACTTCTCGAGCGAAACCCTCACCACCCTGCGCGAGCTGCGCCGGTCGATCGCGGATATCGGCTCGCTCGCGCGGATGATCGAACGTAACCCCCGCGCCTTCCTGCTGGGCCGCTGACAGGAGATGACGATGTCCGGACTGCGCCTGCTCCCGCTCTGCCTATTGGCTCTGGCGGCCTGTTCCGACCCGGAGAAGGTCGCACGCTACCCGATCGACCCTCCCACCGCGCAAAAGGTTCTGCCCGACCGCCTGGGCCGGGCTGAGCTGCGCGAGGTGACGATGCCGCAATACGCGACCGCGCAGGAGATCCCTTACCAGACGGCGGACGGGGCGCTGCGCTCCAATCCCGACAACCTCTGGGCCAACGATCCGGCGCAGGCGGTGACGCAGGCTCTGGCGCGGCAGATCTCGGGGCTCACCGGGGCGACGGTTCTGGCAGAACCCTGGCCGCTCTCGTCGCCGCCCGCGCGCCGCATCGAGGTGCGGATCGAGCAGATGCTGCCCGGTTCCGACGGATTGCTGCATGTGGCCGGGGTCTATTTCGTCACGCCGGCCGGCGGCGAGATCGGACGCGACATCGTGCGGCGGTTCGATTTCACCGTGCCGATTGCGGATCAGGAACCGGGAACGATCGCGAAGGCGCAAAGTCTCGCTGTGACCGAGCTCGCCCGGCGGATCGCTCAGCTCGGCTGAGCGTCGGGGACGAAGCCGCCGAACTGGCCGCCCGAGAAGATGAGCGGCGTGCCGTCCGGGTCGGCGGTGAAACGGGTGACGCGGCCGATGATGATGGTGTGATCGCCGCCGTCATGGCGCGCCTCGGTCACGCATTCGAACCGCGCCAGCGTATCGGCCAGCAGCGGCACGCCATCCTCGTTCATCGTGTAATCGAGCCCGTCGAAACGATCCCCGCTGCGCGTGAAGCGGCGCGCGAGACCGGATTGATCGTGGCGCAGCACATGCACCGCGAAGGCGGGGGCTTCGGTGTAATGCGCGTGGCGCATCGAGGAGCGCGCGGCCGACCACAGGATCAAAGCGGGCGACAGCGAGACCGAGGCGAAGCTGTTCACCGTGATTCCGATCGGGTTGCCCTCTCCGCCGCATTCGCAGGCGGTGACCACCGTCACGCCGGTCGCGAACCGTCCGAGCGCGTCACGCAACAGGCGCGGTTCGGCCGGATCCGGCACATGGCCCCGCCCCGAAGCTTCGGCCCGGTCCATCGCGGCTTCGATATCGTCGCTCTCGCGCATGCGCTCTCCCTTCGGACCCACAGATAAGGGCCCGGGCCGGGAGGGCAAGCCTCAACGTTCCAAACCGAGCGCCCGGTCGAGGGAAAACCGTCCCGGTCCCTTCGTGATCACGACGAGAAAGGCAGTGGCCCAGAGCCCATGCGTGACCCAGGCGCCCGGATAGACGAAGATCTGGATCACCAGCGTCATTCCCAGAAGGGCGAGCGCGGCGGCGCGGCTGGCAAACCCGAGAATGAGCAGCACGGGAAAGAGATGCTCGGCCGTCGTTGCCATCACCGCCGCCCATTCATGCGGAAGGAAAGGCAGGTCGTATTCGTATTCGAAGAGCGTGTAGGTCGCGTCGCGGATCGAGAACCCCTCGACCTTGGTGCGGCCCGACATCCAGAACACCACCGCGGGAAACACCCGTGCGGCGATCAACAGGATATCCTCGGGGAGCGCCGATAGCGCGGAGGCGAACGTCCGGTAGAGGCGAAACAG
This sequence comes from Thioclava atlantica, assembly GCF_000737065.1. GTDB lineage: Bacteria > Pseudomonadota > Alphaproteobacteria > Rhodobacterales > Rhodobacteraceae > Thioclava > Thioclava atlantica. The sequence continues at coordinate 164,980 of NZ_AQRC01000006.1, forward strand.
AGGCTGTTTCGGCGCCGAAGCGCGGGGTGTGCCCATCATGTCTGATCCTCCCTGTGGCCCGCGCCGACGATCAGCGCGTTCTCCAATAGCAGCGCGAAGGCGGCGTTGAGATCGAAGCCGTCCCCGGCATGCGAATGCGCTTCCGCGACGTTCGCGCCCTCCATCAGATGGGCGAGAAACCGTCCGGTCGCGGGCGTGATCACCACCGTGATCACATGGGCGATCCCCCTGCGCGCCACCAGCACGGTTTCGGCGCACCATTGATCGGGCGCGGGCGGCCGCGGCCCGTCAGGCTGCTGCGAGGCCCAGATCGACCCTGCCGGCGTGGCGAGCTGCAGGATCTGGGTGGACGGGTGCAGGTAGAGCTGAAGACCCTCACCGATACGTTCCGCGAACCGGCGCAGATCCTCGGGGCGCAGGGGAGCGGCATCCTGCGCATGATAGGCGCGGCTGCGCGCCCATTCGATCCGGGCGATGTCCGGAAGATAGGGAAGATCGGAAAGCGTCTCTGTTTCCGCCAGAAACAGCGCGAACCGACCGCCCCATTCGGTCAGGATCGGGGTGCGGGGCGGATGGCGCTCGATATAGAGCGCGGCGAGGCCTGCGAAACATTCGGGGCCGACCAGTCGCTCCACAACCGGGTAATGCCGGGCGAGCGCCCGCGATAGCCCGTGCGCGACGTTGTTGCGGTAGACGCGGAAGCGGTGTTCCGTCTCCGAAGGCGCAGTGCTCGTCGCGCCTTCGGGTACCGGCCCACCGGAAATCCCGCCAAGGAAATTCCGCGCGAATTTACGATGCGAGCGCATGGGACGCCCCCGCCAATATGCCTCCGGCGCGCTCGGCCTCCGCCATCAGCGTCGCGAAATCGGGCAGGTCGTTATCCCATTCGATCAGGCTTGCGACAGGCCCGGTTTTCGACACTGTTTCGGCGAAAAGTGCCCAAACCGGTTCGGCGACGGAGCGCCCGTGACTGTCGATCAGAAGCGGACCCGAGGGAAGCTCCTCCTCCTCGTGGCCCGCCAGATGGATCTCGCCCACCTTCTCCAGCGGGAACCGGGCCAGGTAGCCCCGCGGATCGCTCCGGTGGTTCACGCAGGAGACGAAGACATTGTTCACATCAAGCAGCAGACCGTAGCCGGTGCGCGCCGAGATCTCCGCCAGAAACGCGGTCTCGGGAATGTCGGATTCCTCGAACAGCAGATAGGTCGCGGGATTTTCGAGCAGGACCTGCCGACCCAGATGGGTCTGAAGCTGGTCGATGTGATCGCAGATGAGGTTCAGCGTCTCCCGGGTGTAGGGCAGGGGCAGCAGATCGTGCATCCAGATCCCGTTATGGCTGGCCCAGGCGAGATGTTCGGAGAAGCTTTCGGGTTCGTAGCGGGCGCAAAGTGCGCTGAGCCGGTCGAGATGGTCCGTATCGAGAGGGTCCGGGCCGCCGATCGACAGGCCGACGCCGTGGATCGAGATCGCATAATCCTGTCGCAGCCGCTCGAGCATCGCGTGGGGCATCCCGCCCGCACCCATGTAATTCTCGGCATGGATCTCGAAAAACCCCAGATCGGGTTTCGTTTCGGCGATCGCGGGGTAATGTTCGGGTTTGAACCCGAGCCCCGGTTTTGCTGGCAGTCGCATCTCGTCTCCTCCCTGAAGAGGCGGGGAGGGCCTGGCCCACCCCGCGCCTGTGATCACATCTCCTTGGGCTTCAGCGACCCCATGCCGTGCGGAGTCTCGATCGACTCGCAGGTGCCGGCGGGAACGAGTTTCCAGGCATTCGCCTGATAGTCCTTCGTCGCGGTCCCCGCGCAGGTCGTGCCCGGACCGGCCGCGCAATCGTTCTGGCCGGCGAGCGCGACGCCGTAGCACTTCTCCATATCCTTCGACATGTCGTCGGCGTGAGCCGCGCTGGCGAGCCCGAGCGCGCAGGTCAGAGCGGTGGCGATGCCAAGGGTGGTTTCGGTCTTCATTCTTGATCTCCCTGATTGGATCGGACCCGGAATGGTCCTGACTGCTCTTCGCAACGGATCGCGAATGCGTTACATGCTCACGGCAGCGTGATCGAAAAAGTTTTTCCCTCGCGCTGTAACGAATGCATGATCGGCGCCGAAAGGAAGGCGATGATGCATGATCGGAAGGCTGACTGGTCGCAGCTCTTGCGGGCTGCCAACGCAGGCGATACCCGCGCCTACGGGCTCTTCCTGCATGCGGTGACCCCGGTCCTGCGCAGTGTCGTCCGGTCCCGGGGGACGGGGCTCGGCGAGGCCGATTGCGAGGATGTTGTGCAAGAGGTGCTGCTCGCCATTCATCTGAAGCGTCACACCTGGCGCGAGGACGAGCCCGCCGCGCCCTGGTGCTACGCGATCGCGCGTCACAAGGTCGTGGATGCGTTCCGGCGGCGCGGCCGGCGCATTCATCTCCCGGTGGAGGATTTCGCCGAGGTCCTGCCCGCCGCGCCCGAGGCCGATCCTACGGAAAAGGCCGATATAGAGAGGTTTATTTCCCATCTCGAGCCGCGCGCCGCGCAATTGGTGCGCGCGATCGGGCTCGATGGGAAGAGCATCGCCGAGACCGGCGAGGAACTTGAAATGAGCGAGGGCGCCGTGCGGGTCATGCTGCATCGCAGCCTGAAGAAACTGGCGGCGCTTCGAGAGAGGCTGATCGAGATATGAAAACGGACGAGTTGCTGACACTTCTGGAACGCGACAAGCTGCGTGAGCCGCAGGCGGGTCAGGCGCTGCGCGTGTGGCTGGGGCCTGCGCTCATCCTCTCGGCCGTGGCGATGATGCTGCTTTTCGGGATCCGTTTTCCGATGCAGAAGACCCTGTTGACGCCGGAAATCGCGCCGAAATTCTATCTTCCGCTCCTCATTGGCCTGATCGCGACGCCGGTCGCATTGCGTCTGGCGCGTCCGCTTGGGCGCGTGCGGCTCGGCTGGATCTGGATTTTCCCGCTGCTCGGGATCGCCTTGCTCGGCTATGCCTATGTGACGACGCCGGCGGATGAGCGGGTGGCGGATTTCACCGGGCAGACGATTCTGCCCTGCCTCCTCTCGGTGCCGCTTTTCTCGGCCCCGATGCTCGGTGCGCTCATTCTGAGCCTGCGCAAGGGCGCGGTGATGGCGCCCGAACGCGCCGGAGCTCTTGCCGGGCTTGCGGCGGGCGGGCTCGGCACGGCGATCTATGCGCTCCATTGCACCGAGGACAGCCCGCTCTTCTATGTCACCTGGTACGGGGCCGGGATCGGGTTGACCGTCCTGATCGGGATGTTTCTGGGGCGTAAATTCCTGCGCTGGTAGGCTCTATCCCGGCCAAGAGGCGAGTTTTTCCAGGAAAGCATCATGCAGCGACGGGTTGGAGACGATCAGCCCGTCGGATTGCGGCAAGGCGCGATTGAAGCGCAGCGGCGCGCCGCGCTGGTCGGTCGCGCGAAGCCCGGCGCGCTCGGCGATGAGGCTGCCCGCGGCGATGTCCCATTCCCAGGCCTTGCGCAGCGAAATCGTCGCGTCGAACTTCCCCTCGGCCACGAGGCAGAGCCGCCAGGCGAGCGAGGGCCGGAAGCTGCGCCGATAGGCTGGCGGTCCGTCGCGCCAATGCGCAGGGTCGTCGGAGAGTTTCGAGGTCAGGACGCTCGCGCCCTCCAAAGCCGCGCGCGTGCCGGGCTGCAGCGGTTTGCCGTTGAGCAGCGCGGGACCGTCGACGGTGGCGCTGTAGGTCAGGCCATGCACCGGGAGATGCACGACGCCGGCGACGATCTCCCCCTCGCGTGCCACCGCCAGCGCATGGGAAAACCCGCCATCGCCATTGAGAAAGGCGCGCGTCCCGTCGATCGGATCAACGATGAAGGTCGCGCTTGCAGCCAGTCGCGCGGGGTCGTCGGCACTTTCCTCCGACAGCCAGCCGTAATCGGGACGGGCGCCGCGCAGCTTGTCCTCGAGGAGCGCATTCACCGCGAGATCGGCCTCCGAGACCGGGCCGGCGCCGCCGCCCTTGTCCCAGGCTTCGGGCGCCTTCTTCCAGAAGGAGAGCGCAAGCTCACCGGCCTTAACGGCGGCCTCGCTCAGCAATTCGAGATCAGTCTCCGGCAAGGGTCATCCCCTCGACGAGAAGTGAGGGCACGACATGGCTCAGATGAAGCCGCGCGTCGTTGGCCGGGCGCAGGCTGCGCAGCATGTCGCGCAGATTTCCCGCGATCGTGCATTCATTGACCGGGTAGACCGGGACGCCGTTCTCGACCCAGAAGCCGGAAGCGCCGCGCGAATAATCCCCGGTATTGGGGTTGATCGTGGCCCCGATGAAGGAGGTCACCAGCAGGCCGGTTCCCATCTCCGCGAGAAGATCGTCGCGGCTCTGCGTGCCCTGGGTGAGACGCACGTTTCCGACACCGGGCGAGGGCGGGGCGGAGGTGCCTCGGCCGGCATTGGCGGTCGATTGCAGCCCGAGCTTGCGGGCGGTGGCGAGATCGAGCGTCCAGCTGCGCAGAACGCCGTTCTCCACGATGGCGCGCGGTGCGGTGCGAAGCCCTTCCGCATCGAAGGGGCGCGAGCCGGAGGTCCGCTTGCGATGCGGCTCCTCGGTGAGCGAGAGCGCTTCGGGCAGCACCTGTTCGTCCATCGCATCGCGCAGCCAGGAGGCCCCGCGCGCGATCGCCTGCCCGTTGATCGCCGCGAGCAGATGGCCGATCAGGCTGCCCGAGACCCGCTCGTCGATCAGCACCGGATAGGCGCCGGTCTTGGGACGGCGCGGGTTCGCGCGGGCCACGGCGCGTTCGCCCGCGAGTTCGCCGACCTCGCGCGCGCTCGGCAGATCGGCCTGGAAGACGCGGCTCTCGGCGGCCCAGTCGCGTTCCATCGACAGGCCCTCGCCGGAGATCGCGACCGCCGAGACCGAGCGCGAACTGCGATCATAGCCGCCCTCGAAACCGTTCGAGGCGGCGAGATGCATTCGGCGGTAGGAATAGGCGGCGGAGGCCGATTGCACCTGCGATACCCCCGAGACGGCGAGCGCGGCGGCCTCGGCTTCGAGCGCATCGCTCTGCAGCTCGGCGGCCGAGGGCTCGCGGCCCGGATCGGCCAGCTCCATGTCGTGAGCGTCGCGGATATCCGAAAGCTGGGCGGGATCGGCGAGCCCGATGAAAGGATCCTCGGGGGCCTCGCGGGCCATCGCCACGGCGCGTTCGGCCATCTCGGTCATCGTGCGCTCCGAGATGTCGGAGGCCGAGACGCAGGCCTGCTTGCCGCCGAAAAGGACGCGCAGGCCCAGCTCGATCCCCTCGGAGCGTTCGGCCTGTTCCAGCTTGCCCTCGCGCACGTCGATCGCGACCGATCTTCCATCCACCGCGATCGCGTCCGCCGCGGGCGCGCCTGCACGCTTGGCCGCCGCCAGCAGGGCCTGCGTGAGATCGGGGAGTGACTGCTCGCTCATGTTCACCTCTTGAGAAAGAGTGAAGCCGCCCGGTCCACCCGGACGGCTTCACGCCCTGTTGGAGCTTTCTTACTGGACGCGCTGGCCGTTGACGAGGATTTCTCCGCCATCCTTGAACTCGACCTTCGATTCATAGGCGTCTTCGCCCGTCGGTTTGGCATAGAGCCCAAGCATCATGCGCGCGAACATGATCTGGTCCTGCGGCACGAGGCCCATCTCGACCAGCTTGTCCATCAACCCGTTCGCGCCGCTGAGGGTCAGGTCGATCACGCCCTTGGGCATCGGGAGCGGGCCGCCATTGCGGATCTCGAGCGAACCGGTACCGTTCAGGTCCGCCCCGACCATCGAGAGCTTGAGCCTGTTGATATCGACCGTCTTCACCTCGATTGGCGGGCTGGGCATCTTCGCCACTTCCGGCGAGAAGAGATCCGCGCCGAGCGTCATCTGGCCGCTCAGGTCGATCGCGAGCGTCGCCGGATCGCGCGGCAGTTTTCCGGTCGGGTCGAACATGTTCCAAAGATCGTCGGTGGCGGTCAGGCCATTCAGCGAGAGCTTCGCCTTGAAGGGCTGCGCCGCCTCATCCTTGGAGACCGGCATCATGAAATCCATATCGGCGGAGTCGATGGCGAGCTTGACCGGGAAGGGAAGCTCCTTCGTCGTCATCTCGAGAGCGCTGCCCTTGCTGGCCCCGGAGAAATGCATGCCCTCCTTGGAGAAGGTCATATCGAGGTTGCCGCCCTCGCCCGAGCTCTTCTGCGAGACCGGTCCGTCGGGACTGTCGATATTCACCGAATGGCTTGAGCTGGCAAATTTGATCGCCATCTCGATCTTCGCCCCGGCATTGAGCGCCTCGTCGAGCTTCTCCATCGGCACGCCGCTCGGCAGGAGGAAATTGCCGTCATAGGTGACGTCGGTGAACTCGCCGTCGAAATTGAACGTGCCGCCGGATTCGGGATCGGCCCCGGAGGCGGAGTATTTCACCAGGCCCGTCTTGACCGAGGACTTCACGCTATCCGCGTCGCCCTTCAGCATCTCGTAGCGCCCGGTCGTGTTCTCCATCGAGAGCCAGATCTTGATCGGCAGGTTCTTGTCCTGCGTGCTCGCCTGATCCATCTCGAGCGTGATCTTCGGCGCGTCGATATCGTAGATCATGTCCTCGGGCGTGCCCGAAACCACCAGCTTGGTGCCGGTCTGGGTCATCACCATGTCGAGCTCCACCGGGGGCTCGTCGGGCACATCGGCGCGGGCGATGCCGGTCATCTTCTCGGAGACGCTCGCCTCGACCGAGCCGTCGCCGCGATCGCGCAGGCGGATCTCGGGGATCGTCATGTCGAAGCTTGACCCTTCGACGGAATTGACGAGCTTCACATCCGAGATCGTGAGCACATCGCCCGCCCGGTCGCTCTTGCCGACGGTGACGTCGTAGCCATAGGTTTCGTAGCCCTTTTCCCAGGCTTGCCAGACCTGTTCGGGCGTCACATCCGCGAAGGCCGCCGTGCCCGAGAGCAATGCCGCGCAGACCGTGCCCGATGCAGCGGTTTTCAACCAAGCCATGACGAAACCTTTCCTCAAACCCGAAATCGCGCTCATCCTCCCCTTGCCATGCGTGATGGTCAAGGGCCCGGAGCGCTGATAGATCGGTTGGGGGATAGCGAATTCGGGAGGGAGACATGATCCGCCACGAGACCAGGGACCGGCTGTGGATCGTCACGATAGACCGGCCCGAGAAGGCCAATTCGCTCACGCGCGAAATGCTGGGTCAGATCGCGGATCTCGCGGACCGCGCGGCCGAAGACGGGGCGCGGGTCTTCGTTCTGACCGGCGCGGGCAAGGTGTTCTCGGCCGGGGCGGATCTCGACGAGGCGCGGGCCGGGCTGGCGACCGATCCGATCTGGGAACGGCTCTCGGGCGCGATCGCCGCGCTGCCCTGCCTGACCATCGCCGCGCTCAACGGCACGCTGGCGGGAGGCGCGATGGGGATGGTCCTCGCCTGCGATCTGCGTATCGCGGTGCCGGGCGCGAAATTCTTCTATCCGGTGATGAAGCTGGGCTTCCTGCCCCAGCCTTCCGATCCTGCGCGCATGGCCGCCCTGATCGGCCCGGCGCGCAGCAAGATGATCCTGATGGCCGGGCAGAAGATCGAGGCCGAGGAGGCGCGTCAGTGGGGCCTGATCGACCGGGTCGTCGCCCCCGAGGCGCTCGCTCAGGCGGTCGAGGATCTCGCGGCCGATGCGCTTGGCGCGACACCCACCCATGTGGCCGGGATCAAGCTTCTGGTGCCCTGACAGGAAAACGGCCCGGCGGGGTGCCGGGCCGAACGGGATTTCGAGGGTGCGTCCGCTCAGGCGTAGACGCTTTCCTTCCCGAAATGCTTGGTCAGCATGTAGTAGACCACCGCGCGATACTTGTTGCGCTCCGAACGGCCGTAGGTCTCGATCACGGAGTCGATCGCGTCCATCAGTTGAGGGCTGTCCGAGAGGCCGAGTTTCTTGACGAGGAAGTTGTTCTTCACCGTTTCAAGCTCGCCCTTGTCCGAGCCCGCCACGGTCGAGGCGTCGGCATCGTAGATCGAAGGGCCGCAGCCGATCGTGACCTTGGTCAGAAGGCCCATATCCGGATCCATGCCACATTTGTTCTTGAGATCATCGGCGTATTTCGCGATCAGCTCGTCTCTTTTTCCCATTTGTCTCACCTGTTGGAAGTCTTGCCGTCCGAAATTGAGGCTCGGGAAGCGTAAGACGAGATAGACAAATTACAAAGACAAAACTCAGCCGCTGCGGCAGGCGACGCATTGGGTGAAGGTCGGGTCGAGTTCGAGGCGCTTGAAGGGGATCGGCTCGCCGCAGCTTTCGCAATAGCCGAACTCACCCTCGGCCATGCGCGCAAGCGCGGCCTCTATCGCGGTGATCCGGCTCTGGCGGCGCGCATCGACGGCGTTCGCCATCGCCTGGTTCTGCATCGCATCCATGCGCGAGAGCCTCCCGACGCTTTGCTGGTCGAGTTCGACCGGACGGCGCGCTTCGGCGGTGCCCGCCGAGTCCGCCCGCAGATGGGCAAGCTCGCGTTCCAGTTCCGGACGGAAGAGTTCGGCCATTTGCTCCGGGTTCATCTCCGCTTCCTCCGTCTGTCGCGTTGGGCGAAGCGTAGCAAGGCAGGAGAGGTCCGACAAATGAAGAACCGCGCCCGAAGGCGCGGTCCCGGATGACGCCTTTTGGCGGGCGTCAGTAGCGGTAGTGCTCGGGCTTGAAGGGCCCTTCGACGGTGACGCCGATATAGTCGGCCTGGTCGGCGCGCAGCTCGGTCAGCTTGGCGCCGATCTTCGCCAGATGCAGCCGTGCGACCTTCTCGTCGAGATGCTTGGGCAGGATATAGACGCCCGGCGCATAGTCGTCGCCCTTGGTCCAGAGCTCAATCTGGGCCAGCACCTGGTTGGTGAAGCTCGCCGACATCACGAAGCTCGGATGGCCGGTGGCGTTGCCGAGGTTCAGCAGGCGCCCTTCGGACAGCAGGATGATCCGCGCGCCCGAGGGCATCTCGATCATGTCCACCTGGTCCTTGATGTTGGTCCATTTGTGGTTCTTGAGGCTGGCGACCTGAATTTCGTTGTCGAAATGGCCGATATTGCCGACAATCGCCATGTCCTTCATCTGGCGCATGTGCTCGATGCGGATGACGTCCTTGTTGCCGGTGGTGGTGATGAAAATGTCGGCGCTGTCGACCACGTCTTCCAGCGTGACCACCTCGAACCCGTCCATCGCCGCCTGCAGCGCGCAGATCGGATCGACCTCGGTCACCTTCACGCGCGCACCCGCGCCACGCAGCGACGCGGCCGAGCCCTTGCCCACATCGCCGTAACCGCAGACGACGGCGACCTTGCCGGCCATCATCACGTCGGTGGCGCGGCGGATGCCGTCGACGAGGCTTTCCTTGCAGCCGTACTTGTTGTCGAATTTCGACTTGGTGACGCTATCGTTCACGTTGATCGCCGGGAAGGGCAGCAGGCCCTTCTTGTGCAGGTCATAGAGACGATGCACGCCGGTCGTGGTCTCTTCCGAGACGCCCTGGATCGCGTCGCGCTGCTTGGTGAACCAGCCGGGGCTCTGGGCGAGGCGTTTCTTGATCTGTGCGAACAGCGCCTCTTCCTCTTCCGAGGTCGGGACGGCGATCAGGTCTTCCTCGCCATTCTCGACGCGCGCGCCGAGCAGGATATAGAGCGTCGCATCCCCGCCATCGTCGAGGATCATGTTGCAGGTGCCTTCCTCGAACTGGAAGATCTTGTCCGTGTAGGACCAGTATTCCTCCAGCGTCTCGCCCTTGATCGCGAAGACCGGGGTGCCGCCCGCGGCGATCGCGGCCGCCGCGTGATCCTGGGTCGAGAAGATGTTGCACGACGCCCAGCGGACATCGGCGCCGAGCGCCTTGAGCGTCTCGATCAGCACGGCGGTCTGCACCGTCATGTGCAGCGAGCCCGCAATGCGCGCGCCCTTGAGCGGCCGGCTTTTCCCGAATTCCTCGCGGCAGGCCATCAGGCCCGGCATCTCTGTTTCGGCAATGTCCAGTTCCTTGCGGCCATAATCGGCGAGCGCAATATCCTTGATGATGTAATCGGCCATGTACGGCTCCCGGATTTGATTTCGGGAGCTATGTAGCACCGGGTCCTTAACGCGGCAACAAAGCGCCAGAATCCGTTACGTCGCGGGAAGGATACCCTCGCGATGGAGCAGAGCGACGGGGTTCTGCCCCTGTTTCCAGCCCATGCCCGAGGACACGACGCAAGACACGCCGTCGGGACGCGTATAGACCGCCGTCCAGGTCCCCATCATCGAGGACGCCCAGAGTTCGACCGACCGCCGGTTGTCGATCGCCTGCTTCACGCGCGGGGATTCCGCGAAATCGTGCTTGAGGACCTCAAGCAGTTTCGGCCGGTGATCGCAAAACGGGGTCTCGGCGTTCTGCGCCTCGCCGATGGTTTCGATCTTGTCGAAGGCCGACAGGTCGCCATAGGGGATGTTCCCGCCGATATCGTCCATCGGCCGGCCGTCACCCTGATAGCCGTCGAGCATGATCTCGCGCGGCGTCCGGTCGAGTGGATTCATATCGTTGCTGACCCGTGCCAGCGAGATCGTGGCCGGGACGCTCATCGCGATAATGCCAGCCGCCAGAATGGTTTTTTTCGAGGCCTTCATCGGAGTCCTCCACGTTTGTCTGTCTTGGGAGGCAAACTCACGCCGGGTTCAAATGTTCCCTCTTGACTGCGCGTTTACACCGGGGGCGGGCTTGGGTAGTGACGTCGCAGCCATGTCCGGCGAGGGCCGCCCGGCCCTGGCGACCCGCATTTTTTCGAGGAAACAGACGGTGATCTCATGAAACGCGCCTGGCAGAGAATGCTTTCGGGACGCAGACTCGACCTGCTGGATCCGACCCCTGTCGATATCGAGATCGAGGATATCGCGCATGGGCTCGCCTTCGTTGCGCGATGGAACGGGCAGACCTTCGGCGACTGGCCCTATTCGGTGGCCGAGCACTCGCTGCTCGTCGAACAGATCTTCTCGCAACAGAACCCGAAAACCGATCCGCGCTGGAAGCTCGCGGCGCTTTTGCACGATGCGCCCGAATATGTGCTGGGGGATATGATCAGCCCGGTCAAGGCGACGATCGGCGAGGGCTATGGCGCGCTCGATGCGAAACTCATCGCGGCGGTGCATATCCGGTTCGGCCTGCCTGCCGCATTGCCCGTGAGGATCAAGCGGGCGATCAAGAAGGCCGATATCGTTTCGGCACGACTCGAGGCGGAACAGATCGCCGGATTTTCCGCCAAGGAAGCGGACAAGATATTCGGCCGGATCGACTCCGAATATGGCGAGAGTTTCAAGATCCGGTTGCGCCCGCCATCCGAAGTGCGCGCGGATTACACGGCGCGGCACGCAGCGCTTCTGACCGAGATCTGAAACGAATTATCCCCGCCAAAAGGGCGGGGATATTCAAATCTTTCGATTTGTCAGATTTTCAGATCGTCGAGCGATTTTCCGCTGTCGAGCGCTTCCTGCACCCAGCGGGGCTTGCGGCCGCGACCGGTCCAGGTCTGGCTCTGATCGTCCGGATTGGCGTATTTCGGCGCGACGATGCGGCGCGGCTTGTTCGATCCGGCGCCGGTCAGTTCCGCCAGAGAAAAGCCCATGTCGCGCGCGGCCTTTTCAAGCTTGTCGAGCGCTTCTTTCTTCTTGCGCTCTTCGAAATTGTCGATCGCCTTGTCAACTTGCTTGCGCAGGGTTTTCAGTTCTTCAAGAGACATATTTTCAAGGTTCATTCGGTCGCTCCTGATGTTTTCAGGAGCTATAATCGCATGTTTTATTAATTTTCAATCAATATTTTTAAATCAGCGCGGACTGCGCTTTGCCAGAATGCGTTGAAGCGTCCGGCGATGCATATTCAGACGGCGGGCCGTTTCCGAGACATTCCGGTCGCACAGTTCGTATACGCGCTGGATATGTTCCCACCGGACGCGGTCGGCGCTCATCGGATTTTCCGGAGGCGGCGGGGCGGTCTCGCCCTTTGCCAGAAGCGCATTGGTCACGTCGGTCGCATCGGCGGGTTTCGAGATGTAATCGGTCGCGCCCATTTTCACCGCGGCCACGGCGGTCGCGATCGCGCCATAGCCGGTCAGCACCACGATGCGCGCATCCTGGCGTTTCTCGCGCAGCGCCTCGACCACGTCGAGACCGTTGCCGTCCTCGAGACGGAGGTCGATCACTGCATAGGCAGGCGGATCGCTCTGCACGATCGCGAGCCCCGCCGCGACGGTCTCGGCGGTCTTGGGCTCGAAGCCGCGCTTTTCCATCGCGCGGGCGAGCCGCGTGAGGAAGGGTACGTCGTCATCGACGAGAAGAAGAGACTTGTCCGGCCCGATATCCGCGCTGCTATCCTCGGCCATGAAAGATCTCCGATCCGTTATTCCCCATGCGTTTTAAGCGCTGGCTTCGCCGTGGTCAAACTCAGCTTGCGCTATCGGCGCCCGCCTCATTCCACGCGTCGATGAAACAGCCGATCCGGTCCGCCATGTCTTCCGGTTTCGCATCGCGGTTGAAGTATTCGACAAAGCCGATCTTCGGAAAGACGAGATAGCTCTGCGTCGAGTGGTCGATCAGCGTGTAGGGGTCGTTCGGGTCCTGAACCTTGAAATAGGTGCGGTATTCCTGCGAGACCTTCTTGACCTGTTCGGGCGTGCCGGTGAGGCCGATCATCTTCGGATGCATCAGGTCGGTGAACTGGCGCAGCAGTTCCGGAGTGTCGCGCGCCGGGTCGATCGAGATGAAGACCGGGGTGATCGAATAGCCGTGATCTTCCAGAAGCGTGACGGCCTCGGCGTTGCGCGCATTGTCGAGCGGGCAGACATCCGGGCAATAGGTATAACCGAAATAGAGAAGGCTGGGCTCGGTGATGACATCCTTATCCGTCACCGTCTTGCCGTTCTCGTCGGTCAGTGTGAACGGCCCGCCGATCGCGCCCGCACCACCGGCCACCACGCTCGAGCGGCATTGCGCAAAGATGTCTTCGCCGGCATGGCGCGTGCTCGCAAACCAGGTGAAACCAAGACCCGCGACCACGGCAAGCGCGGCGCCGATCGCCGAAAATTTCGCGATATTCTTCATTCGTCCCTGAGCTCCCTTGCCGTGCATTGATTGCGCGAAGAGGGACGATTATCAATGATTTCGTGCCGTGCTCGGCCAAATTGTGCGCTTTTGACGCGGAGGTGACATGGCCCGAAGCCTGGAGGTCCGACCGGGACCGGCCGAGATGCATCACGACTGGGTCCGCCTGCGCACGCTGATCTTTCTGCGCTGGACCGCGATTGCGGGGCAGCTCGGCGCGATCTTCGTCACCTATTACGTCTACGATATCGCGCTCGACCTGCCGCTCTGTCTGGCGACGGTCGGGGCGTCGGTCGCGGCCAATATCGTCTCGATCCTTCTGTTTCCGGACACCAAGCGCCTCACCCAGACCGAGGCCGCGGCGATGCTCCTGTTCGACATGGCGCAGCTCGCATTGCTGCTCTCGATAACGGGCGGGATGAACAACCCCTTCGCGCTGCTGATCCTCGTGCCGGTGACGATCGGGGCGACCGCGCTCGAACGCTCCGCCACGATCTTCCTCGGCCTTGCGACAATGGTGATGATCTCGGTCGTGGCACTGGTCTACCTGCCGCTGGTCACGAAGACCGGCGAGGTGATCGCGGTCCCCGTCGTCTTCGAATTCGGCTACTGGCTGGCGATCGTCATCGGCGTGGCCTTTCTCGGGGCCTATGCGCACAAGGTCTCGAGCGAGATCCGTTCGATGGGAGAGGCGCTGAGGGCGACGCAGCTGGCCCTTGCGCGCGAGCAGAAGCTGACCGATCTGGGCGGCGTTGTGGCCGCGGCCGCGCATGAGCTGGGAACGCCGCTCGCCACCATCAAACTGGTCAGCTCGGAACTTGCCGACGAGCTCGACGACGCGCCCGAACTTCGCGAGGACGCGCTGCTGATCCGGCAGCAGGCCGAGCGGTGCCGCGACATCCTCCAGTCGATGGGCCGGGTCGGCAAGGACGACCTGCATATGCGCAGCGCGCCCTTGATCGCGGTGCTGCGCGAGGCGGCCGAACCGCATCTCGCCCGGGGGATCGACGTGCGCTTCGATGCCCATCCCGCCCCCGGCGGGAGCGAACGCCAGCCGACCGTCTATCGCTATCCGGAACTGATCCACGCCCTACGCAACTTCATCCAGAACGCGGTGGATTTCGCCCGCACCACGGTCTGGATCGAGGCCGAATGGCGCGCCGAGACGATCACCGTGAGGGTGAGCGACGACGGCAAGGGCTTTCCCGCGAACGTGCTCAGCCGGATCGGCGACCCGTTCCTGCAGCCGCGCGCCAACGCGTCCGAACGCAAGGAATACGAGGGGATGGGCCTCGGGGTCTTCATCGCGAAGACGCTCCTCGAACGTACCGGTGGCCGGCTCAGATTCGCGAATGGTGCAGGCCCGCGCGCCGTCGATCCCGACAATCCCCGGCCGACGGGGGCGATGGTGGAGGTGACATGGCCCGCCGCGCGGCTTCTTGCACGCAAGGAGGATGCGCTCGGGTTCAACCAGCCCATCGAGCTCTGAGCGGCAGCACCCGCAACGGGCTTAACGGGCCATTAACTGTTTCGAGCGCAGTCTCGGGGCGGAATAGGTTCGAGAGGTCTTGGCTATGGCGAATCCGTGGCTCGAAGCGGCGTTGATCGCGCTCACCTCGGTCGTCGCGGCGATCGTGGGATTGCTCGTCATCTGGTTCGCGATCGGGCGACGCCGGGCGCACCAGCTCGACAGGGGCGAGGCGGCGGCGCTGGAAGAGACGGTGTACCTGTTCGAGGATCAGACGCTGGTGGACGCGACGGCCCCGGCGCGCCAGCTGCTCGAGGCGACCCCGATGGGGCAGAGCGACTGGGCGCGGCTCTCGGCTTTCGTCGCGCCGCGCTTCACGAATTTCGCCGAGCGGATCGCGATGCTCGCGCAAAACGGCCGGATCGAGATGACCGAGACCGTGGACGGGCTCGGGGAGGGACGTTTGCGCCTCATCGCAGAGGATGTCGGCGGGCTGGCGCGCATCACTCTCGTCGATCCGCAGGCGGAGGGGCGCGGTGTACGCGTCGACGGGCTGTCACAACGCGCGCTCGAGGATGAACTGGAACTGATGCGGGTCACGCTCGACCGCTCGCCGGTGCTGATCTGGCGCAGCGATCCCTCGGGGTCGATCAGCTGGGCGAACCGGGCCTATCTGGTGAAATCGGGGGCGTTCGACGCGAATGAGGACGGCTTCGCCTGGCCCCTGCCATGCCTCTTTCAATGTCCAAAAG
The DNA here is from genome assembly GCF_000737065.1 of Thioclava atlantica. Taxonomy (GTDB): domain Bacteria; phylum Pseudomonadota; class Alphaproteobacteria; order Rhodobacterales; family Rhodobacteraceae; genus Thioclava; species Thioclava atlantica. Next base: position 180,266 of record NZ_AQRC01000006.1, read on the forward strand.
ACATGGGAACGGGCCCGCACCGGCTTCAGCAGGCCGGGATGACGGGGGATGCGGGCTGGTATGAATGCCACTCGCTGCCCGTGAAGGGCGGCGCGCTCCATTTCGCGATCCCCGCAGATGCCACGGTGCGCGCGGAAAAGGCCCTGCGCGATTTCGTGCAGACCCTGACCAAGACTTTCGCCGACCTGCCGATCGGCCTGGCGATCTTCGACCGGGACCGGCAGTTGCGGCTCTTCAATCCCGCGCTGATCGACCTTCTGCAGCTCGGCCCCGAATTTCTCTCCGCGCGGCCCACGCTCTATGCCTTTCTCGACCGTCTGCGCGAAACCCGGATGATGCCCGAGCCGAAGGATTACCGCAGCTGGCGGCTTCGGATGACGGAGCTCGAGCAGGCCGCCGCCTCGGGCTTTCATGCCGAGACCTGGAACCTGTCGGGCGGGCAGACCTATCGCGTGACCGGGCGTCCGCATCCCGACGGCGCGGTGGCGTTCCTGTTCGAGGATATCTCGGCCGAAACGTCTCTGACCCGGCGCTTTCGCGGCGAGATCGAGATGGGGCAGGAGGTTCTCGACCAGATCGACGACGCGATCGCGGTATTCCACCCTTCGGGGGAGTTGGCGATGGCGAACGCGGGCTATTGCGCGCTCTGGGGCGTGGAGCCCGAAACGACGCTGGGCCGGGTGACGCTGCGCGACGCGGTCGCTCAGTGGCGGGCTCAGGCAGAGCCGAGCGTGGTCTGGGACCGGCTGCACGCTCTCACCCAGCAGATCGGGACGCGCGCCGCGCTCGACGCCGAGATCGTGCTGCGCGACGGTCGCTCGCTGCGTTGCCGGCTCTCGACGCTTACGGGCGGGGCCTTCCTTCTGCGCTTCTCCGCGCCGGCGCTGCCGCAGGGTCAGAAGGGCGTCCGCGACGGCAAGAGCCTCATTCCCTCCGGCTAAGCGCTTGCAGCGCCCGCAGGGCAGGGTAAAACTTGCCCCATGCCCGCGCGTCCTCCCTGCCTCGACCTGTCCGATCCGGATGCCACGACCCGCCTCGGCGCGCTGTTCGCGCGCCATGCCGGGCCGGGTGACGTCATCCTGCTCGAAGGGCCGATCGGCGCGGGCAAGACCCATTTCGCCCGGGCGCTGATCCAGGCGCGGCTGGGCCGTGCCGAAGACGTCCCCTCGCCGACCTTCACCCTGGTGCAGACCTACGAGGCCGATTGCGAGATCTGGCATGCCGATCTCTATCGTCTCACCCATCCCGACGAGGTGCTCGAGCTCGGTCTCGATCACGCCTTCGACACCGCGATCTGCCTGATCGAATGGCCCGACCGGCTCGGCTCGGCGGTGCCCGACGGCGCGCTCCGGCTGCGGTTTTTCCAAACCGAAGACGGGGCCGCGCGGCGGGTCTGTTTCGAGACCCTGACCCCATTGGCGGAGGCGGTGCTGGAGACGTGGAATGGCTGATCGCGCCGAAATAGAGACGTTTCTCGCCTCATCGGGCTGGGCCGGCGCCGCGCGGGCGCCGTTGGCCGGGGACGCCTCGTCGCGCAGCTATGACCGGCTTTCGCGCGGCACGGCGCGCGCGGTGCTGATGAAGGCGCCGCCCGGGACCGAGATCGCCCGCTTCGTCCGGATCGGGGCGTGGCTGGCCGAGGCGGGCTATTCGTCCCCGGCCATTCTCGCGCGCGACGATGACAAGGGGCTCCTGCTGCTCGAGGATTTCGGCGATGCGCTGATGGCGCGCCGGCTCGAGACCCATCCCGAGGACGAAGCCGGCCTTTATGCCGCGATCACCGAATTTCTCGCCGATCTGCACCGCCACACGCCGCCCGCCGATCTGTCCCGGCTCGATGGCGAGGGGCTCGCGGCGCTGCTCGATCTCGTGCCGGAGCACTATCCCCGCGCCGATCGCGGCGCGGCCCGCGAGGTCGCGCAGCGGATCGCGGACACTTTCGAGGCGCTCTCGCAAGAGCCCTTCGTGATGTGCCTGCGCGATTTCCATGCCGAGAACATCATCCTGCTCGAGCGGCCCGGCCATGCCCGTCTGGGCCTGCTCGATTTCCAGGACGCGGTGCAGGCCCATCCCGCCTATGATCTCGTCTCGGCCTTGCAGGACGCGCGGCGCGACGTCTCGCCCGAGGTCGAGGCGCGCGAACTCGCCCGCTATGCCGCGCTCTGCGGGATCGACGCGGACCGATTCTCGGCCATCTATGCCCTGATCGGGGTGCAACGCGCGCTGCGCATCATGGGGATCTTCGCGAAACTCGCCCGCGTCGATCGCAAACCGCGCTATCTGGGGTTCATGCCGCGCGTCTGGGGCTATGTTGAGCGCAATCTTGCCCATCCCGAACTGGCCGGTCTCGCGCGATGCGTCGAGGCCGCCTATCCCGCCCCGACACCTGACCTGATCGAGGAGCTTCGCCACGATGCCGACCGCACCTGACGCCCTGATGCTTTTCGCCGCGGGGTTCGGCACGCGGATGGGAGCGCTGACCAAGGACCGGCCCAAGCCGCTGATCGAGGTCGCGGGTCGGCCGCTGATCGACCATGCGCTGAACCTCGCCCGTGCGGGCGGGGCGCGCCGGATCGTGGCGAATGTCCATTACCACGCCGATCAGGTGATCGCGCATCTGGCGCAGGAGGAGGTCGCGATCTCGGACGAGCGCGGCGCGCTCCTCGAGACCGGAGGCGGGTTGCGCGCCGCGTTGCCGATGCTCGGACCGGGACCGGTGATGACCCTCAATACCGATGCGATCTGGCGCGGACCCAACGCGGTGGAGCGTCTGCGCGCGGCCTGGGAACCCGGCCGGATGGGTGCGCTCCTGATGCTCGTGGCGCCCGAAAAGGCGCTCGGGCATGCAGGGCAGGGCGATTTCACCCTCGATCCCGAGGGGCGCCTGATCCGGGGTCCGGGCTATGTCTATACCGGCGCGCAGATCATCGATCCGGCCGGAATAGAGACGATCGAGGAGGATTTCTTCTCGCTCAACCGGCTGTGGGACCGGATGATCTCGGAAGGGCGCCTGTTCGGGATCGTGCATGAGGGCCACTGGTGCGATGTCGGGCGCCCCGAGTCGATTCCGCTGGCCGAGGGGTTGCTCGATGAGCGTTGATCCCGCCTCGGTCTACGCCCTGCCGCCCGGCGTGGATTTCCCGCGCGAGCTGGTTGCGGGTCTGATCGAGCGGTTCGCGCATGAGCCGCCCGAGGCCATGGCGCGGCTGAGGCTTTACCTCAACTCGTCCCGGATGCGGCGGCGGGTGCGCGAGGCGTTCCTGGACAATGGCGCGCGCTACCTGCCGCGGCTTCTGCTGATCAGCGATCTCGGCGCCGACCCGCTCGCGGGGCTGCCGATGCCGGTCCCGGCGCTGCGGCGCAAGCTCGAGCTGACCCGTCTGGTCGAGCATCTCACCCGCGCCCTGCCCGAATTCGAGGCCGGATCGAGCCATTTCGCGCTGGCCGAGAGCCTGATGACGCTGATGGCCGAGATGCAGAGCGAAGGCGCGCATCTCGACGATCTCGACCGGCTCGAGATCGCCGAGACCCATGCGCGGCACTGGCAGGAGAGCTTGACCTTCATTCGCATCATCGCGCGCTATTTCGAAACCGATGCCGGGCTCGACAAGGAGGCCCGCCAGCGCCGTGTCGTCGAGGCGCTGATCGAGACATGGGAGACCGAGCCGCCCGCCGATCCGGTGATCGTGGCGGGCTCGACCGGGTCGCACGGGGCGACGGCCTTGTTCATGCGGGCGGTGGCGCGGCTGTCGAACGGGGCGATCGTGCTGCCGGGCTTCGACCGCGACATGAGCGATGCGGCCTGGAACAGTCTCTATTCCGGCCGATATCCGATCGAGGACCACCCGCAATTCCGCTATCGCGCGCTGCTCGACAAGCTGGAAATGAAACCCGCTTCGGTGCGGCCCTGGCGCGATGTCGCCCCGCCCGATCCCGAGCGCAACCGCCTGGTCTCGCTCGCGCTGCGGCCCGCCCCCGTCACCGATCAATGGCGGCGCGAGGGGGGGAGCCTCGGCGATCTGCGCAAGGCCGTGGCCGGGATCACGCTGATCGAGGCCCGCGATCCGCGCGAGGAGGCGCTTGCCATCGCGCTCGCCCTGCGCGAGGCGGCCGAACGGCAGATCCGGGCGGCGCTGATCACGCCGGATCGTCTGCTCGCGCGGCGGGTGACGGCGGCGCTCGACCGCTGGGGGATCGTTCCCGATGACAGCGCGGGCGAGCCGCTGCAACAGACCGCGACGGGGCGTCTTCTGCGCCATGTCGCCGACCTCTCGGACCGACCGGTGCCGATTTCCGAACTGATGGTGCTGCTCAAGCATCCGCTCGCCGCGACCGGGGCGGGCGGCGAGGCGCGCGGTCGTCACCTTCTCAATACCCGCGAGCTGGAACTGCATCTGCGGCGCAAGGGCCCGGCCTTTCCCGATGCCGCGGCGCTTGACGCCTGGGCGCAACACCGGCCTGACGAACGGGCGGGGTGGGCGGCCTGGCTCGGTGCGCTGCTCGACGCGCTCGCGACACCGCTGCCCGACAGCCTGCCCGAGCGGGTCGCGGCGCATCTGTCGCTTTGCGAACGACTCGCGGCGGGGCCGGGCGGAACCGCGGATCAAAGCACGCTCTGGACCGGCACCGGCGGGCGCGAGGCGTTGCGCCTGATGAGCGATCTTCGCGAAGAGGCCGACCATGCCGGCGCGGTCACCGCCGGGGATTACGCCGATCTGGTCAATCGCCACCTGCAGGCGGGCATGGTGCGCCAGACCGTCGCCGCCCATCCGCTGATCGCGATCTGGGGCACGCTCGAGGCGCGCGCGCAGGGCGCGGAGCTGGTGATCTGCGGCGGCCTGAACGAGGGAAGCTGGCCCGAAGGCCCCGCACCCGATCCGTGGTTCAGCCGCCAGATGCGGCTCGATGCGGGTCTGTTGCTGCCCGAAAGGCAGATCGGGCTTTCGGCGCATGACTTCCAGATGGCGGTGGCGGCGCCCGAAGTGATCCTCAGCCGCGCCGCCCGCGATGCCGAGGCGCAGACGATCCCCTCGCGCTGGCTCAACCGGCTCATGAACCTCGTGAAGGGGCTTCCGGGGCAGGGGGGCGAGGCGGCGCTGGCCGAGATGCAGGCGCGCGGCCGGCAGTGGATCGACATGGCCGCGGTGCTCGAGACGCCCAGGATCGACCTGCCCGCCGCGCAGCGACCGTCGCCGCGCCCGCCGCTCGCCGCGCGGCCGCGCGAATTGCCGGTTACCGCGATCCAGACCCTGATCCGCGATCCTTACGCGGTCTATGCGCGCCGGATCTTGCGGCTCTATCCGCTCGACCCGCTGCATCCCGAGCCCGATCCCGCGCAGCGCGGGCAGGTTCTGCATGCGATCGTCGAACGTTTCGTGAAGGAATACCCCGAAGGTGAGACGCTTGAGGCTGCCCAGGCGCGGCTGCTCGGCGTGGCCCAGGAGGTGCTCGAGGCCGAGATCCCCTGGCCCAGCACGCGCGCGATCTGGCTGGCCCGGATCCGCGGGATCGCCGCGAAATTCTGCGCCGACGAGGCCACGCGCCGGGCGCAGGGCGCGCCGGCCGTCATCGAGAAAAAAGGCTCTGTTTCACTGAAAACCGTGGAATTCACCCTCTCGGCCAAGCCCGACCGGATCGACATTTTGCACGACGGGCGGGCGCAGATCTTCGATTACAAGTCGGGCAGCCCGCCCAGCGAACCCGAGATCCTGTCCTTCGACAAGCAGATGCTGCTCGAGGCCGAGATGGTCGCGCGCGGCGCTTTCGAGGCGATCGGTCCGCGCGAGGTCGCCGCGATGACCTATATCCGGCTCGGCGGCGAGGGCGAGACGCGCGATGTGAAGGGCAAGTCGAAGGATCGCGAAGAGACCCCCGCCGAAAGCTGGGCCAAGCTCGAACGGCTGATCGCCCGATATCTGCGCCCCGATCAGGGCTTCACCGCCCGCCGGGCGATGCAGAAGGCGCGTGCGCGCAGCGATTACGACCAGCTCGCGCGGTTCGGCGAATGGGACATCACCGACCCTGCCTGCCCGGAGGACCTCGAATGACGGCTGATCTTGCAAGTCAAAGGCAGATCCGCGCCTCGGAACCGCATGACTCGGTCTGGCTCGCGGCGAATGCGGGCTCGGGCAAGACCAAGGTGCTCACCGACCGGGTGGCGCGCATGCTGCTCGAGGGGACCGAGCCGCATCGCATCCTGTGTCTGACCTATACCAAGGCCGCCGCCGCCGAGATGCAGAACCGGTTGCTCGCGCTGCTGGGCGGCTGGGCGATGATGGAGGAAGACGCGTTGCGCGCGCGGCTCGATGCGCTCGGGGCGCCCGGTCCGCTTTCCGACGAGCAACTGGCCGAGGCGCGGCGGCTCTTCGCGAAGGCGATCGAGACGCCGGGCGGGCTGAAGATCCAGACGATCCACGCGTTTTGCGCGGCGCTCCTGCGGCGCTTCCCGCTCGAGGCGCGGGTGCCGCATGGCTTCACCGAGATGGATGATCGCGCGGGCGAACTGATGCGCGAGGAGATCCTCGAGGAGATGGCCGACGGGCCGGACCGCGCCACGCTCGACGCACTGCTCGGGGTCTATTCCGGTGAGGATCTGGGCGCGATTTGTGCCGAAATCAGCCGGAATAGAGACGGTTTCGCAGGCAATCTCTGCTTCGACGACCTGCTCGTGGCCTATGGGCTTCCCTCCGGCTTTGACGACGCCCGCCTTTTGGCCGAGGCGTTCCGGCCGGGCGATCTGGCGTTGATGCGCGAACTTGCGCCGCTTTGCCTGGCGAGCGGTGCCAATGACAAGAAACTCGGTGCGGTTCTCGGGGCCATCACCGAACTCGATCTGGCGGCGATGCGGGCGCTCGAAGAGGTGCTGTGCGTCAAGAAACCGAAGGAGGGCCCGCCCTATCAGGCGAAGGGCGAGGCCGTCCTGACCCAGGGCTTGCGCAAGACGGCCGGGGCGGGGCTCGTCGAGGGGATCGCGGATCTCTCCGAGCGGATCGCCGCGGTCCGTCCCGACCGTCTCGCACTGATGGCCGCGAAGCGCACCCAGCTGCTGCATCGCTTCGCGCAGGCCTTCCTGCCGAGGCTCGATGCCTACAAGGCCGCGCGCGGCTGGCTCGATTTCGACGACCTGATCGACCGGGCGGCGGCGCTTCTGGAAGAGCCGTCGGTCGCGCAATGGGTCCTGTTCCGGCTCGATGGCGGGATCGACCACATCCTCGTCGACGAGGCGCAGGATACGAGCCCGCGGCAATGGCGGGTGATCGAGCGCATCGCGGAGGAATTCACCTCCGGGGAGGGCGCGCGCGAGGGGACGCGGACGCTTTTCGTCGTGGGGGATCGCAAGCAGTCGATCTATTCCTTCCAGGGGGCGGATCTGGCCCAGTTCGAGACTGTTCGGGCCCATTTCCGCGAAAAATTCGAGGGGATCGGGCGGGCATTGGTGCCGCTCGAGCTCGAACATTCGTTCCGCTCGGCCGCGGCCGTCCTGCGCGCGGTCGATCAGAGCTTCGCGCTAGGAGCCACCGAGGGCCTGGGCGGCGCGCCCACGCATATCGCCTTTCACGAAGCGCTTCCCGGCCGGGTCGATCTCTGGCCCCCGGTCGCGAAACCCGAGGCCGATCCCGATGGCGACTGGGAGGACCCGGTCGATCACATCAGCGAGGCCTCGGATATTTCGGTGCTCGCGCGCACCATCGCGGACGAGATCAAGGCGATGGTCGCGCAAGGGGTGCAGATCCCCGATCACCGGGTCGAAGGGGGCGCACGTCCCGTCCACGAGGGGGATTTCCTGATCCTCGTGCGTCGCCGCTCGGATCTGTTTTCCGAGATCATCCGGGCCTGCAAGGCCGCCGGGCTCGCGGTTGCGGGTGCCGACCGGCTCAAGCTCGGGGCGGAACTGGCGGTGCGCGATATCCGCTCGCTTCTGGCCTTTCTCGCGACGCCAGAGGACGATCTCGCGCTCGCCGAGGCGCTGCGTTCGCCGCTTCTCGGCTGGTCCGAGGCCGAGCTTTACCGCCTCGCCCAGCCGCGCAAGGGCTTCCTCTGGGAGGCTCTGCGCCATTGCCCCGACCGGCCCGACACGCTCGCGATCCTGCATGATCTGCGCGACCACGCCGATTTTCTGCGCCCCTTTGAGCTGCTCGAGCGGCTTCTGACCCGGCATGGCGGGCGCGAGCGGCTTCTCGCGCGGCTGGGCGCGGAGGCCGAGGACGGGATCGACGAGCTGATCGCGCAGGCGCTTTCCTTCGAGCGCAACGAAGTGCCCAGCCTGACCGGCTTCCTCGGCTGGCTCGATGCCGATGACGTGGAAGTGAAGCGCCAGCTCGAAGGCGGCGGCCGCGCGATCCGGGTGATGACGGTGCACGGGTCGAAAGGGCTCGAGGCGCCGATCGTGATCCTGCCCGATACGGCGAAGAAAAAAGACCCTCCACCGCCGAAATTGCTGCGTTTGGGCGATGGCACGGCGGCCTTCCGCCAGGCTTCGGCAGAGGCGCCGGCGGCGCAACGCGAGGCGGCGGAGGCCGAGACGGCTTCGCGCGAGGAAGAGGCGCTGCGGCTCCTCTATGTCGCGATGACGCGGGCCGAGAAATGGCTGATCGTGGCGGGGGCCGGGGAGGTCGGCACGGGCGACGAAACCTGGTATTCGAGGATGAAATCGGGGCTCGATCGGGCCGGAACAGAGACAGTTTCCGGTCATTCCGAGGCGCTGGGCGCACTCGGCGAGGTGCTGCGGCACGGAAATGGCGACTGGCCCGCCCCGTCGCATAGGGCCGCATCGGCCCCCGAGCGCGAAACCACCCCGCTGCCCGACTGGATCGGGCGTCACGCGCCGGTGCTGCCCGAACGTCTTGCGGTGCTCTCGCCCTCGGATCTCGGCGGAGCCAAGGCGCTGCCGGGCGAGGGGACCGAGCGTGACGAAGAGGCTGCGAAACGGCATGGGCGGAACCTGCACAAGCTGCTCGAACACCTCCCCGACCATCCCCGCGAGAGCTGGTCGGACCTTGCGCAGATCCTGCTCTCGGAAGGCGAGGACGCGCTGCTTCCCGCCGAGATAGAGCCTGTTTTGCACGAAGCGACGCAGGTTCTCGGCGCGCCCGGCATCCTCGATTGGGTCGGGCCCGAGACGCTCGCCGAGGTCGAGATCACCGCCGAACTGCCCGAACTGGGCGGGGCGCGCATCCACGGCTTCATCGACCGGCTGCGCATCGACGCGGCGGGGGTTCATGTGCTCGATTACAAGTCGAACCGCATCGTGCCCGCGCGCCCCGAGGAGGTGCCCGAAGGCATTCTGCGTCAGATGGCCGCCTATCGCTCCGCTCTGCGCCAGATTCATCCCGGTCTGCCAATCCGTTGCGCGATCCTCTGGACCCGCTCCGGCACGATCATGCCGCTCGGCGATGCACAGCTTGATGGCTGCATGCGCGCAGCCACCGTATCTTGACGCGCTGCGGGTCGAGCCATACCTTCGCACCAACCGAATTTTCAGGAGGCTGCCATGGCTACCGTATCTGTCACCGACGCCACTTTCGACGAGGAAGTGCGCAAGTCCGACGTCCCCGTCGTCGTCGATTTCTGGGCCGAATGGTGTGGCCCGTGCCGCATGATCGGCCCGTCGCTGGAGGAAATCTCGGAAGAGATGGCCGGCAAGATCAAGGTCGTGAAGGTGAACGTGGACGAGAACCCCGACAGCCCGGCCACGCTCGGCGTGCGCGGCATCCCGGCGCTCTTCCTCTTCAAGGACGGCGAGGTCGTGTCGAACAAGATCGGCGCCGCGCCCAAGGCGGCGCTGCAGAGCTGGATCAACGAGTCGATCTGATCCGGACCACAGGTTTGACGGAAAAGGCGCCCCGCGGGGCGCCTTTTTCATATCGGCCAGCCGAACTGGCGCAACTGGGCGCGCAGGCGTTCCTCGAATTCGGGCCGCCCGGCATTGAGCGCGTTGAGCTGCAGAAACCAATAGAGGTAGCGCGCGACGGGGGGCGTCTGGCTCAGCCGCGCGAAGGCCGCCTCGATCCCGTCGCGGGGCACCGATCCGGCGATATGGTGGAAATCCGAGAGCGCAAAGAGCACCGCCGGTTTGCGCAGGAAGAACCCTTCGAGCGCGAGGGCGCTGTTTTGCGTCGCGACGAAGCGGCAGCGGCGCAGCAGGTCGGGCGAGCCGCCGGTCTGGAAGCGGAAGCGGGGAAAGCGTGCGGCCAGCGCCTCGAGTGCGGCGATCTCGCCTTCGCTGTAGCTTTCGCGCGGATGCAGCGTCGCGACGACCGGGCCGGAATGGCGCGCGATCACCGCCTCGATCATCTGCACCGGGCTCATCGCCTGGAACGAGCGGTGCTCGGTCAGTCTGCCCTGCAGCGGAATGAAGGCGAGATTGTCCTCGTCGACCGGTTTCACGCCGGGATAGAGCCTGTTCCGGGTGCCAAAGAAGAAATGCGCGGCGTCCTCCCCGTCGATGCTGTCAGCGTCGAAATGGACGCGTGCCACGGGCCAGTCCCAGCGTTCGGCGCTGTCTTCGACATGCCAGAACGCGCCGACATAGGTCCGTCGGCTGGTCAGGGCCCGGTCATGGGTCGGGGCCTCCATCCGGTACAGCGCATAGCCCGGCCGATCCGGCGCGGCGCGGCGCGCCTCGGGGCCGGTTTGGTGCAGGCTCGTGCTCCAGCCCGCCGCCTCCACCGCCCCGATCAGGCGGCGAAAGAAATTGTGGGATCCGTCCCGGACATCCTTCAGGATCCAGTCGTCGAGATAGATCGAAAGATGCCGTTCACTCATGGCGCGAGGCTAGACCTGCCCCCACCGGACGGCAAGCGGGGTTGCAGCACCGGCCCGCGGGCTACATATCTTGGCGCAAACGGAGGATATCATGGCCGAAGAGAAATTCCCGGGCTGGCACGGCACCACGATCATCGGCGTGCGCAAGGGCGGCAAGGTTGTCGTCGCGGGCGACGGGCAGGTGAGCCTGGGCCAGACCGTGATCAAGGGCAGCGCCCGCAAGGTGCGCCGTCTCAGCCCCGGCGGGCACGACATCGTCGCGGGCTTCGCCGGCTCGACCGCGGACGCTTTCACCCTGCTCGAACGGCTCGAGAAGAAGCTCGAGGCCTCGCCCGGCCAGCTCATGCGCGGCTGCGTCGAACTCGCCAAGGACTGGCGGATGGACAAGTATCTGCGCAATCTCGAGGCGATGCTCATCGTCACCGACGGCAAGGATCTCTATGTACTGACCGGGGCGGGCGACGTGCTCGAACCCGAGAACGGCATCGCGGCGATCGGCTCGGGAGGGAATTTCGCCCTCGCCGCGGCGCGCGGGCTGTTCGAGGCCGATCTCGATGCCGAGGAGATCGCGCGCAAGGCGATGGCGATCGCGGCCGATATCTGCGTCTACACCAACGGCAATCTGACCGTGGAGACCATCGGTGGCTGAGCTGACGCGCGACGATCTGCGCGCGGCGGTCGCGGCCGGTCACATCACCGAGGCGCAGGCGGCGAGCGTGATCTCGCTTGCGGGTCAGCGCCTCTCGGGCCGGGATGCCCTGCCGCCCGAGGACGAGCCCTTCGAGCTGTTCAAGGGCTTCGCCGAGATCTTCGTCAGCGTCGGCCTCGCGATCCTGATCGTGGGCATCTTCGGGATGATCTGGTTCGCGGGCGGGCGCACCGCCTTCGTGCTGCTGATCCCGACCGCGGCGGTTCTGGCCGAGTATTTCACCCTGCGCCGCCGGATGGTCCTGCCCTCGATCCTGCTGACCCTGACGCTTGCGGGCGCGGTGATGGCGAGTTTCCTCGGAATTCCGCTGATCGGGCTGCGCTTCGTCAGCGAGGCGCCGAATTTCGATCTCGCGCTCGGGGCGACGGCGGTGGCGCTGATCGCGTGGTTCCTGCGCTACCGGGTGCCGTTCTCGATGTTCCTGGTGGGGCTGTGCGGTCTGGGGCTCCTGATGTCTCTGGCCAAGGGGCTCAGCCCCGACAGCTCGATCTCCCAGACCGTGGACATGTTCAACCTCGCGAGCGGCTCTGCCGCTTCGCTCGCGATGCTGGTCTTCGGCCTGCTCGCGCTGGCGGGCGGGATCTGGTTCGACATGCGCGACCCGCACCGCCTGGGCCGGCAATCGGCCTCCGGTTTCTGGCTGCATGTTCTGGCCGCGCCGGCTCTGGTGAACACGGTCGCGCTCACTTTCTACAAGATGGGCCCCGGCTCCGGCTACGTGCTGCTCACGCTCGTGCTGATCGCCGCCGCGGCGCTGGCGCTGATCATCGACCGCCGCTCCTTCTTCACCGCGGGCATCGGCTACATGATCTTTCTCAGCTTCTACGCCTTCGGCGACGCTACCGATCCGCGCTCGTGGTGGACGGTGCTGATCCTGATCGGCCTCGCGCTGACCGGGCTCGGCGCGTTCTGGACCGAGCTGCGCACCCGCCTGATGCGGGCCCTTCCCGACTTTCCCGGCAAGCGCCGCTTGCCGCCCTATTCCACGGAGTGATCCATGACCGATCTGACCCCCCGCGAAATCGTCTCGGAACTCGATCGTTTCATCATCGGCCAGAAGGACGCCAAGCGCGCCGTGGCGGTGGCCCTGCGCAACCGCTGGCGCCGTCAGCAGCTGCCCGACGATCTGCGTGAAGAGGTCTATCCGAAGAACATCCTGATGATCGGCCCGACCGGGGTCGGCAAGACCGAGATCTCGCGCCGCCTCGCCAAGCTCGCGAAGGCGCCCTTCCTCAAGGTCGAGGCCACCAAGTTCACCGAGGTCGGCTATGTCGGGCGCGATGTCGAGCAGATCATCCGCGACCTGATGGATGTCGCGATGGTCCAGACCCGCGACTACATGCGCGAGGAGGTCAAGGCGAAGGCCCACAAGGCCGCCGAGGATCGCGTGATCGCCGCGCTTGCGGGCACCGATGCGCGCGCCAGCACCCGCGAGATGTTCCGCACCAAGCTGCGCAATGGCGAGCTCGACGACAAGATGATCGAGGTCGACGTGGCCGAGCCCTCGGGCGGGATGCCGATCGGGATGATGGGCGGCCAGCCGGGCATGGAGCAGCAGATGCAGGGGCTTCAGGACCTGTTCAAGGCCTTCGGCGGCAACCGCACCAAGCGGGTCAAGTTGAGCGTCGCGGAAAGCTACGAGGTGCTGATCTCGGAAGAGGCCGACAAGCTTCTCGACGACGAGACGGTGAAAAACGCCGCCCTCGAGTCGGTGCAGAATTCGGGAATCGTCTTCATCGACGAGATCGACAAGGTCACCGCGCGCGCCGAGACCCGCGGCGCCGATGTCTCCCGCGAGGGCGTGCAGCGCGACCTCCTGCCGCTGATCGAGGGCACGAGCGTGTCCACGAAATACGGGCCGGTGAAGACCGACCATATCCTCTTCATCGCGTCCGGGGCGTTCCACATCGCGAAACCCTCCGACCTGCTGCCCGAATTGCAGGGCCGCCTGCCGATCCGGGTGGAGTTGCAGGCGCTGACGGAAGACGATTTCACCCGCATCCTGTCGGAGACCGACAATGCGCTCACCCGCCAGTATCAGGCGCTGATGAAGACCGAGGAAGTCTCGGTCGAATTCACCGAAGACGGGATCGCGGCGCTCGCGCGGATCGCGGCGGAGGTCAACCGCTCGGTCGAGAATATCGGCGCGCGCAGGCTCTATACCGTCATGGAACGCGTCTTCGAGGAACTGTCCTTCACCGCGCCGGACCGCTCGGGCGAGACCTTCACGCTCGATGCGGAATTCGTCGAGAAGGAACTGGGCGATCTCACCCGCGATACCGACCTGAGCCGCTACGTGCTCTGAGTGCTGGCGCCGCGCGGGCGCTCTGTTATCCTCGGCCCCGGTAACTCCGGGGCCGGCATGGTTCGCATCCTTCTCATCGTCTGTCTGATCGCCGTGACGGGCTGCGCCCCGCGCGGGCGGCTGGCCTATCTTGCCCAGCCCGACCCGCAGGCGAGCACGATCTGGGTGGGCACGACGCGCGCGCGCGATCCCGCGACAGGCGAGGCTTTCGGCTTCGCGCGCAGTCACGCCCTGCGCCTCGCGCGGTTCGACGTGGCCACGCCTGCCGCGCATGAAACCGGAATGCTCGACCTGCCCAAGACCGGGATTCCCGCCGATCCGCGCACGCAATTCATGATTTCGCAGGTGCGCATCGACATGCCGCGCGCGAGTTTCCTTTCGGGGCTACGTGCGGCGCTGCGGGCGCAGGATGGCGAGGCGGTGGTCTTCGTGCACGGCTTCAACAACAACTTTGCCGAAGGGCTCTACCGGTCCGCGCAGCTCGCGACGGATTTCGACCTGCCCGGAGTCCTGGTGCATTATTCATGGCCGTCGCGCTCGAACGTGCTGGGCTATGCCTATGACCGGGATTCGGTGCTGTTCGCGCGCGACGGGTTGGTGGATCTGCTGGGCGATCTGCAGGCCGCGGGGGCAAGGAAGATCCTTCTGATCGGCCATTCGCTGGGCGCCGAACTGGTGATGGAGGCGCTGCGGCAGGCGGCGATTGCGCAGAAACAGGCTCTGTTTTCGGATATTTCCGGCGTCGTCCTGATCTCGCCGGATATCGCGGTGGATGTCTTCGCGACGCAGGCCGACGCGATCGGCCCGCTTCCCCAGCCCTTCGTTATCTTCACCTCCGAGCGCGACCGCGCCCTGCGTCTCTCGGCGCGGCTGACCGGGCAGAGCGACCGGCTCGGAAACCTGCAAAGCGCCGCGCCGCTCGCGCCCTATCGCGTCACGCTTGTCGATGTCGCGGCCTACAGCACCGGCGTGGGGCATTTCGACGTGGCCAATTCGCCCGCGCTGATCCGGCTGCTGGTGCGGACGGGGCAGGTGGCCAAGGTGCTCGAGGGCGACCAGGCGGGGCGGACCAGCCTCGCCTCGGGGGTGATCCTCACGGTCGAGAACGCCACCCAGATCGTGCTCGCGCCGCTGTCGGGCGGCTAGCGCGCCCTGCGCAGATAGACGTAATAGGCACCCGATCCGCCATGTTTGAGATGCGCCTCGCTCACCTGCATGACGGCGGGCGCGAGCGGCATCATCCGCAGCCATTGCGGGACCTGGTGACGCAGAACCCCGACCCGGCGGGGGATCGGTCCGTCATCGTCCGAGCGCTTGCCCTTGCCGGTGATGACCAGCACGAGCCGCCTGCCATGGCTTTGGGAATTGAGGATGAAGCGGATCAGTTCGGGATGGGCCTCGGCCAGCGTCATCCCGTGCAGATCGAGCGTGGCCTCGGGTTTCAGCTTGCCCCGCGTCATCGCCTTGTGGGCCTTGCGGTCCATCGTGACCGGCTGCCGCGCGAGATCCTCGCCCGGCTCGGGCACGAGATCGAACCGGGTCGGGGAGGGCTTTGCGTGCTGCCCCAGATTGAAGCCCCGTAACGCCTCGCGCTGAGGCTTGGATTTCGGCTGCGGGGCCGAAAAAGGCTCTGTTTCGGCCGGATCCGTCTTTTTCGGCCGATAACCCTGCGTGCTCGCCGCGACGCGGTCCCAGAGCGCACGTTCCTCGGGCGAGAGCTTCCGGCGCCGGCTCATGCGCGCCTCCGCATGCCGATCATCCGGCCCTTCGCATTGATCGCACCCGCCACCCGTCCGGCCTCCGGGCCCGAGCCGATGAAGATATCCCCGCGCCCCGCGCCCCGGATCGCCGAGCCCACATCCTGAGCCACCATCAGCCGCGCGCCGAAACCCGGGCAATCGATCCAGACCGGGCTGCCGAGCGGGACGATCTCGGGATCGACCGCAAGACTGCGCCCGGGCGTCACCGGTCGCCCCGTCGCGCCGAGCGGCCCGGTTTCTTCGGGCAGATCGAGCGGCTTGAAGAACACGAAGGAAGGGTTGTGATTGAGAAGCTCCTGCACCGCGGCGGGGTTTTCCGCCCCCCAGCGGCGGATCAGATCGGGCGTCATCTCGTCGGCCGGGGCGACGCCGCGGCGCACCAGTTCCGCGCCGATCGAGCGGTAGGGGTGCCCGTTCTTGCCGTCGAAGCCCAGACGCAGGCTCTCCCCGCCTTCGAGACGGATCCGGACCGAGCCCTGAACCTGCGCCAGAAACGCCTCGATCGGGCTGTCGAGCCAGACCAGCTCCTGGCCCGCCAGCAAATCGCCCGAGACGATCTCGGCGCGGGTGAACCACGGTTCATTCGACCCTATTCCGGCCGGTCTCGCGTAAAGCGGATGCGAAAACCGCGCCGATCTCTCGCGCGCGCCGGGCAGCTCGGGTTCGTAATATCCGGTGAAATGCGCCGCGCCGGCGGGCGCGATCTCGACCGGCTCGAACAGGGCCTCGAAAGCCGCGCGCGGATCCTGCGCGGGCTCGGGCTTCGCCCCGATCAGATCCGCAGTGACGCAAAACGCCGCCCAGGCGGCGGCGTGATCGTCCCGATCCCAGCCGGGAATATCGCTGAAGGCCAGCGCCACCGGCTCAGCCGCCCGTGGCGACGAGCTGCCAGTTCGGGTCGGAACTGCCCATGATGCGCGCGAAGGTCCAGACGTCGCGCTGGCGGCGCGGGGTCTTCGGATCGCCCTCGACCACCTCCCCGTTCGCATCGCGGGCCACCGAGATCAGCTCGGCCCCGAAGCGGACCGTCACTTCGGCCTCGTTGGTGGAATGGTTGAAATCGGCATCGCTCAGGACAAGCTCGCGCAGGCCGAGGAACTCCGCCTGGATGTCGAGCCCCTGCTCCTTGCGGGCGTTCACCGCGCCTTCGAACGCCTCGTAGACGTCGGCCGAGAGGAAAGGCTTCACCTTTTCCAGATCGCCGGTTTCGAAAGCCATCACGATCATCTCATAGGCCCCGCGCGCGCCTTGCAGGAATTGCGAGACCGAGAAGCTCGGCTCGATCCGCTTCATCGCGGAGAGCGCGGCCGCCGAGGTCGAGTTTTCGGGCACATGGTCGGTGATGTCATGGTCGGGCCCGCCCTCGATCACCTCGAAATCGGGTTTCGGCGGCGTCTCGGGGCGTTCGGCCGGCGTGATCGGCTTTTCATAGCCGTCGCGGGTTCCAAGCACGCTTTTCAGCTTGAAAATCAGGAAGATCGCGATGGCCGCGAGAACGATTAGCTGGATGACGGCACCGGACATCGTGACCCCTGTGAACTTGCTTGGTTTGTGTATTGGTCGCTGGCTACTTATGTAAGGGCTCGACAGGTTCAAGTCTACCGGCGCGCAACGCGTTCGGGACACGGACGAAAGAGGATGAGATGTGGATCTTTCTGGCCTTTCTGGCTGTGCCGCTGATCGAGATCGGGCTGTTCATCAAGGTGGGTGGGCTGATCGGGCTCTGGCCGACACTGGGCATCGTGCTGCTCACCGCGATCGTCGGCACGGCACTGGTGCAGCGCGAGGGCGCGCGCGCGCTCGATGATCTGCGCGGCTCGCTCAACGAGCTGCGCGATCCCTCGCGACCGCTGGCGCATGGCGCGATGATCCTCGTCGCGGGCGTTCTGCTGCTCACCCCTGGCTTCTTCACCGATACGGTCGGTCTCCTGCTGCTGATCCCCGGCACCCGCGACTGGATCATGAAGACGCTGGGGCGGCATGTGAAAGTCTCCCGCTTCGAGATGGGCGGCGCCTATCGAACCGGCCCCCATGACGGGCGCCGCTCCAACGATCCCGAGATCCTCGATGCGGAGGAGGCGGAACAGATGACCCATCGCCACCCGCCTTCCGACGGCCCCTCCGGCTGGACGCGTCATTGAGAATTGAGACGCGCGCGAGGGGGTGCTACACCCGGCGCAGACAATTTCGGAGAGGTCCATGACGGAAGAAACCAACGGCGCCGCCGCGCCCGACCAGCAGCAGCTTCGGATGAGCATCCTCGCGCAGTTCGTGCGTGACATGTCCTTCGAGAACAATGTCGCGCTCAAGGGTGTCCAGAGCAGCGACATCCAGCCCGAGATGCAGGTGCAGGTCAGCCTCGACGCCAAGAAGCGCAATGTCGAGAACCAGTACGAGGTGATCACCAAATACAAGATCACCGCGACCAACAAATCCGACAAATCGACCCTTTATCTGCTCGAGATCGATTATGGCGGGATCTTCCATGTCGAAGGCATCCCGGAAGATCAGCTCCATCCCTTCCTGCTGATCGAATGCCCGCGCCAGCTCTTCCCCTTCGTGCGCCGGATAGTCTCGGACGTGACGCGCGATGGCGGCTTCCCGCCCTTCAACCTCGAAATCGTCGATTTCGTCGCGCTCTACCGCGCCGAGCTCGAGCGCCGTCAGACCAGCGAAGCCGCCCCGCAGGTGAGCTGATCCGCCCGCGCGGCGGATCCTGACACGATCGTGATCTCCCTGAGGCGCGTCATGCTGCCTCAGGGACAAGCTGTCGCCGTGACTCCGAACACCATTGACCCAATTAAGCGCCGGTGCCCGGAATGGTCCGGGCATCCGATGGAACATGGTGCAGATGGGAAAGATTCAGGCCTGGATCGGCGAAGAGATGGCGCCGGTCGAACTCGTGGAAGCGCATCGACAGGGGCTCCGCCACCGGGCGGTGTCGATCTTCGTCATGGATGGCGAGAAGATCCTGCTGTGCCGTCGCGCCGCGCCGGGGCAGGACGCGCCCTGGGAAAGCACCTGCTGCACCCATCCCGAATGGGGAGAAAGCGCCGAGGCCTGCGCGCTGCGTCGCCTGCGCAACGAGCTCGGGATCGAGGGCCTTTATCCGGCCCATGCCGACCGCGTCGATCACCGCGCGGAGCTTGGCGACGGTCTGGTCGAGGATGAACTGCTCGACGTCTATATCGCCTTCGCGCGCCCCGGCATGCGCGTCACCCCCGACCCCGAAACGATCCGCGCCACCCGCTGGGTCGGGCTTTACGACCTCGCGGCGGAGATCCGGCGCCACCCCGAGCGCTTCGCGCCGCGCCTGCGGTTCTACATGCAGCATCACATCGACCGGATCCTTCCCGCCCTGATCCGCTGAAGGGTGGAGGATTCCCGCCGATCCGGCCGCTTTGGATGCGCACGATCCCGCGCGCGCTCTGGTGTTTTTCCAGCAGAACTGCGAGGTTGAGAGCACCGATCCGGGGGTGCGAAAGATGGGATTATACCACACGAGGATTCTTGCATTGAGCGTCGCGCTGGCGGGGGTCGCAGCCCCGGCCTCCGAGGCCTATCAGCTCGATCTTCGGATGCCCGGCGCCTCCTCCGATCTGCAATCCGTGCTCAAGGGCGCCTCGCTCCTGGTGCAGGAGGCTTCCGCCGAGGGCAAGGACGGACAGGACGTGCTCGCGAGTGCGCGCGCCGATTACAACCGGATCGTCTCGGCGCTGTTTTCCGAAGGGTATTATTCCGGCGTCGTCTCGATCCGGCTCGACGGGCGCGAGGCCGCTTCGATCCCGCCGCTCGACGCGCCCGCCTCGGTCTCGAGGGTGACCGTCTCGATCCAATCCGGTCCGAAATTCCATTTCTCCCGCGCGGCGGTCGCCCCGGTCGCGCCGGGCACCAAGCTGCCGGAGGGTTACGCCAAGGGCGCGGTCGCGAAATCGGGCGTCATCGTCGAGGCGGCGGATGCCGCGACCTCCGGCTGGCAGGATGTGGGCCACGCCAAGGCGCAGGTCGCCTCGCAGAACATCGTCGCCGATCACCGGGCGAGCGTGCTGTCCTCGGAGATCGGGATCGATCCGGGCCCGCTCGTCACCTTCGGCAGGCTCGAGACCGAGGGCAACAAGCGTCTGCGCACCAAGCGTCTGCGCGAGATGGCGGGTTTTCCCGCGGGCGAACGCTACGATCCGAAGAAGCTCGACAAGATGCAGGCGCGCCTGCGCCGCACCGGGATCTTCAGCTCGGTTTCGGTGACCGAGGCGCAGGCCGTCAATCCCGATGACAGCCTCGACTTCACCCTCTCCGTGGTCGAGCAGAAGCCGCGCAAGATCGGCTTCGGCGCGGAACTGAGCAGCGATGCCGGGCTGGGCCTGTCGGGCTACTGGCTGCATCGCAACCTGCTCGGCGGCGGCGAGCGGCTGCGCGTCGACAGCGCGGTGAGCGGCATCGGCGGCACGACCGGCGGGGTGGATTATTCGCTCGGGGCGCGGCTCGAACGCCCGGCCACCTTCAATCCCGACACGTCCGCCTATCTCGAGACCGAGCTGAGCCGGAAGGACGAGGTCGATTACGAGCAGAACGCCTTCGATATCGGCTTCGGCGTGAGCCGGATCTTCTCCGACAAGCTGACCGCCGATCTCGCGATCAAATACGGCGTCTCGCGGGTGACCGACAGTTCGGGCACGACCTTCTTCCGCCAGGTCTACCTGCCGGGCACCGTCACCTGGGACGGTCGCGACAACAAGCTCGACGCGACCGACGGATATTACGCGCAGGTCGGGTTCACGCCCTTCGTGGGCCTGGGCGGCGATACCGGGACCGGGGCGCAGCTGACCGGCGATCTGCGCGCCTATCGCGGCTTCGGGGCGAATGACCGTTTCGTTCTCGCCGGGCGGCTGCAACTGGGGCGGGTCTTCGGCTCCACGCTGGAGGAGACGCCGCGCGACTATCTGTTCTATTCGGGCGGCGGCGGCACGGTGCGCGGCCAGCCCTATCAGTCGCTCGGGGTTCAGGTGCTCAATGGCGGCACGCTGAAGACCGGCGGCACGGAATTCGTCGGCCTCTCGGGCGAGGCTCGCTTCGGCATCACCGACACGATCGGCGCGGTGGCCTTCTACGATTACGGCTATGTCGCGGGCGGCGGCGAGAGCGGTTCGCAGGCGGGCGCCGGTCTGGGGCTGCGCTACAAGACCGGGATCGGCCCGATCCGGCTCGATGTCGGCTTCCCGGTCAAGGGCGATACCGGCAGCGGCGCGCAGATCTATCTCGGTATCGGGCAGGCTTTCTGATGAAACGTATCGCGATCCTTCTTGCCTTCTGCCTGACGCCGCTGATCGCGAGCGCGCAGGACAGCTCCGTTCCCGCGCAGACCGGCGCCGGTGCCGCGACGACCGCGCAGAGCGAGCGCGACCGCTCCTATCTGACGGGGCTGATCGAGGATAACCTCTCGGGGGCGGGCCGCACGGTGCGGCTCGACGGTTTCGCGGGGGCCCTGAGTTCGCGCGCGACCTTCACCCAGCTCACCATCGC
This sequence comes from Thioclava atlantica, assembly GCF_000737065.1. GTDB lineage: Bacteria > Pseudomonadota > Alphaproteobacteria > Rhodobacterales > Rhodobacteraceae > Thioclava > Thioclava atlantica. The sequence goes on from NZ_AQRC01000006.1 coordinate 201,324, forward strand.
TGACGACCAGGGCGCCTGGCTCACGATCAAGAACGGCGCGATCAAGTGGAACCGCGCCGCGCTTCTGACCGGCAAGATCGAGATCGACGAGCTTTCGGCGGAGGAGATCGACCTGCCGCGCCTGCCCTCGGCGCAGGCCAGCGCGGGCGCGCCCAGCCCCGAGGCGAAACCCTTCTCGCTGCCCGAGCTGCCGGTTTCGGTGAATATCGGGAAGATCGAGGCGAAGACCGTCAGGCTCGGCGCTCCGATCCTCGGCGAGGCGGCCGTGGTCAAGGTCTCGGGCTCGATGTCGCTCGCGGGCGGGGAGGGCAAGGCCAAGCTCGCCATCACCCGCACCGATGGCAAGAAGGGGACCTTCTCGCTCAACGCCTCCTATGCGAACAGCACCAAGCAGCTTGCGCTCGACCTGCTCGTCGACGAGGGCAAGGACGGGATCATCGTCAAGCGCATCGGGCTGCCCGGCAATCCCGCGATGACCCTCGCGGTCTCGGGCAGCGGCCCGATCAGCGATTTCACCGCCGATGTCGTCCTGAGCACCGATGGCGCGCAGCGCCTCGCCGGTCAGGTCGCGGTGATGGAGAAGGCGCCGAAGGGGTCGCCCGAAGGCACGCCGCCGCAGACGACGTTCTCGGCGGCGCTGGGCGGGGACGTGACGCCGCTCCTGCCGCCCGAATATCGCGAGTTCTTCGGCAAGGAAGTGGCCTTCGTCGCCGAGGGCTCCCGCACCGCCTCGGGTCAGACGATCCTGAAATCGCTCGACCTGAGATCGCGCGCGCTGCAGCTTTCGGGCTCGGCCGAGATCGGCGCGGCGGGGCTTCCCACCAAGTTCGACCTGACCGGGCAACTCGGTCTGGGCGACGGGCAGGAGGTTCTGCTGCCGGTATCCGGGCCGAAGACCTGGGTCACCTCGGGCACGATCAAGCTCGCCTATGACCAGAGCACCGGCGACGGATGGAAACTCGACGGCACGCTCGACGGGCTGCGCCGCGAGGACGGAACGAAACTGCTCACCGCGAACCTGTTGGGGTCGGGCCGGATCCGGCAGGGCTCCCCGCCCGGACTCGGCGGCACGGTCGTTCTGGGGCTGAACGGTCTCGAACTGGCCGATCCCGCGCTTTCGGAGGCGGTCGGTCCCTTCGCCACCGCGAAGGCGGTCTTCTCCTGGCAGAAGGACCAGCCGCTGCGGCTGTCGCAGCTCTCGCTTGTCGGGCGCGATTACCGTGCCGACGCCAACCTCACGCTCGACGACCTGACCAAGGGCGTGACGATCCGCGGCGACGCGAAAGTCGCGCAGTCGGATCTGACGCGGATCTCGGGGCTCGTGGGGCGCGCGCTTTCGGGCCAGGCCCAGGCGCAGGTCTCGGGGCGCTACACGATCCTCACCGGCGCCTTCGACGCCAAGCTCGCGGTGACCGGACAGGATATCACGCTCGATCAGCCGCAGGCCGATGCCGCGCTCAAGGGGCGTTCCGAGATCAAGCTCGCGGCGCGGCGCGACGAAACCGGGCTGACGATCGACGCGCTCGACGTGGCGACGCGCGCGGGTACCGCCCATGCCGAGGGCACGCTGTCGAGCGATAACGGCACGCTCACCGCCGATCTCTCGGCGAAGGATCTCTCGATCCTCGGCGGCGGCTATCGCGGATCGCTCGACGCCAAGGCCAAGCTGACCCGTGCGGGAGACAGCTACGCGCTGCAACTCGACGGGACCGGGCGGTCGCTCGGGATCGGCCAGGCCGAGGCCGACCGGGTGCTGGCGGGCAAGACCGATCTTTCGCTCCTGGCCGATTACGTCGATGGCAAGGTGCGGCTGCAGGATCTGAGCCTGAAGAACCCGCAGCTCGACGTCTCCGCGAAAGGCGAGGCGGAAGGGGAGAGCCGCAAGATCAGTCTCGATGCGCGCCTTGCCAACGCCGCGCTGATCGCGCCGGGTTTCCCCGGTCCGGTCACGGTGTCGGGCACGGTGAGCGATGACGGCAAGGGTTACATGCTCGATCTCGCGGGCAGCGGGCCGGGCGGCACCGATGCGAAGGTCACGGGCCGTGTCGCGCCCGATTTCGGCGATACCGATCTCGCGATCACCGGCAGCGCGCAGACCGCGCTCGTCAACGCCTTCATCGCGCCGCGCTCGCTGCAGGGGCCGCTGAGCTTCGATCTGCGGATGCAGGGCACGCCGGGGCTCGCGGCGCTCTCGGGCACGGTGCGCGCGCAGGGCACCAGGATCGTCGCGCCCAATCTCGGGATGGTGCTGGAGAATGTCGATACGCAGGTGCAGCTCGCCTCCGGCACCGCGCAGCTTTCGCTCACGGGGCAGCTCGGTTCGGGGGGCACGGTTTCGGTGAGCGGACCGGTCGCCCTGAGCACGCCCTATAACGGGACCCTGACGGTGCAGCTCGACCGGGCGCGGCTGCGCGATCCCGAGCTCTATGACACCCGCGCCTCCGGCACGATCACGATGGACGGGCCGCTTGCGGGCGGGGCGACGATTTCGGGGCGGATCACGCTCGCCGATACCGAACTGCGCGTGCCCTCCAGCGGGGTCGGCGGCGGAGCCTCGGTGCCCGACGGCATCCAGCATGTGGGCGAGAGCGCCGCGGTGCACGAGACCCTCAAGCGCGCCAGCCTGCTCTCGAACGGAAGCACGAACGGGGCGCCTGCGACGGCGGGCCCGGCCTATCCGCTCGACCTGACCATCGCGTCCGAACGCGGGATCTTCGTGCGCGGCCGCGGCCTCGACGCGGAGCTGGGCGGCAGCCTGCGCGTCGCCGGCACCACCGCCAACGTGATCCCGATCGGCCAGTTCAATCTGGTGCGCGGTCGGCTCGACATCCTCGGCCAGCGCTTCACCCTCGATCGCGGGCAGATCGCGCTGCAGGGCGCGCTGACCCCGTGGATCTCCTTCGCGGCGACGACGACGCAGGGCGAGTACACGATCACGATCGGCATCGAGGGCCGCGCGAGCGAACCGCAGGTGACCTTCTCCTCGGCGCCGGACCTGCCGCAGGACGAGGTGATCTCGCGGCTGATCTTCGGGCGTAGCCTCGACAAGCTCTCGCCGTTCCAGGCGGCGCAGCTCGCCTCGGCGGTCGCGACGCTCGCGGGCAAGGGCGGCGAGGGGATCATCGGCAATCTGCGGAAGAATTTCGGCCTCGACGATCTCGACGTCACGACCGACGCCTCGGGACAGACCCAGCTCAAGGCGGGGAAATATCTGTCGGAAAACCTCTATACCGACGTGACGGTGAGCGGCGACGGGACCTCGAAGATCGATCTCAATCTCGACCTGAACAAGAACCTCACCGCGCGCGGCTCGGTGAGTTCGGACGGCAAGAGCGGGATCGGCCTCTTCTACGAGCGCAATTATTGATTAGCTGCGCTTATCTGCGTCGCGGGCAGATAAGCGTGGCTTATTCGGTGACGGGGCGGCGGCGGCGTCCGCGGCGGTGGGCGGCGATCTCGGCATTGAAGGCGGCGCCCAGAAGCACCGAGAAGGCGCTCACATACAGCCAGAACAACAGCGCGATCACGGCCCCGATCGAGCCGTAGACCTTGTTGTAGTTTCCGAAATTCGCGAGGTAGTAGGTCAGCGCGAGCGAGCTCAGCCCCCAGACCGCCGCGGCGAGCACTGCGCCGAGGGTGAAGATCGGATCGCGATGCGGCGCGGTGTTGGGCCCGTATCGGTAGAGGATCCCGAGCGCGGTCAGCATCAGCAACAGCATCGCGCCCCAGGGCAGGCCCGAAAGCAGGATGCTGGTATATTCGTGGAAGGGCAGGAAATTGACCGCGATCGGTACGATCACGATCGTCGCCAGCGCGGCGAGCATCACGCCCACCAGCGCGATCGTCATCAGGTAACCCATCACGAAGCTCCAGATCGTCGCGCGGGGCTGCGTGCCGTGGATCACGTTCAGGCTGAGAACGAGCGCGGCCACGCCCGCGCGCGCCGAAAGCAGCGTCACCAGCGCCGAGATGAAGACGCCGAGTCCGATCGAGGGACGCGGGCCGATCAGCCAGCCCTGGATCTGGTCGTTGAGAAGCGCATAGGCCGAGGGCGGGATGAAATTGGCCGCGACATTGAGGTATTCGCGGATCACGGCGGGATCGGCAAAGGCGCTCCAGATCGCGATGGTGGCGGAGACGCCGGGAAAGATCGCGAGCATCGCGTAGAAGGCCACGCCGGCCGAGGCGAGGGAAATGTTCGATTCCACCAGGCGCCCGAACAGCCCGATGCCGAATTTGAAGGTTCCGTTCACGCAAGATCTCCTTTGCGTCACCATCGCTCAGAGACCGGCCCCGCGCAACTTGCGCGTGGCGTGGGCTTGTGCTCTGTTCCCGCTAACATCAAGGAGGTGAGCATGTCCTATCAACCGGCCGCGGACCGTTATTCGCGGATGACCTATCGCTATTGCGGACGCTCGGGACTCAAGCTGCCCGCGGTCTCGCTGGGGCTTTGGCACAATTTCGGCCATGACACGCCGCATCAGGTGAAGCGCGACATCTGCCGCACCGCCTTCGATCACGGCATCACGCATTTCGACCTGGCCAACAATTACGGCCCGCCCCCCGGATCGGCGGAAGAGGCTTTCGGCGAGATCCTCCGCACCGATTTCGCGGGCTATCGCGACGAGCTGATCATCTCGTCCAAGGCCGGCTACGACATGTGGCCGGGGCCCTATGGCGAGTGGGGCAGCCGGAAATACCTGATCGCGTCCTGTGACCAGTCGCTCAAGCGGATGGGGCTCGATTACGTCGATATCTTCTATTCGCACCGTTTCGATCCGGAAACGCCGCTGGAGGAGACGATGGGGGCGCTCGAGCATATCTGGCGTTCGGGCAAGGCGCTCTATATCGGCATCTCGAGCTACAATTCCGAGCGCACCCGCGAGGCGGCGGCGATCCTCAAGGAGATGGGCGTGCCGCTTCTGATCCACCAGCCGAGCTACAACATGCTCAACCGCTGGGTCGAACGCGACGGGCTGAAGGAGACGCTCGCCGAGTTGGGCGTCGGTTCGATCGCCTTCACGCCGCTGGCGCAGGGGCTGCTGACGAAGAAATACCTGGGCGGTATCCCCGAAGGCTCGCGCGCGACGCAGGGCAAGTCGCTCGATCCGAACACGCTGACCGATGCGGCGATCGCGAAGATCCGCGCGCTCGACGCGATCGCGCAGAAACGGGGTCAGACGCTGGCGCAGATGGCGATCGCCTGGGTGCTGCGCAATGGCGGGATCACGACCGCGCTGATCGGGGCCTCGAAGCCCGAGCAGGTCGTCGATTGCGCCGGTGCGGTGGCCAATCTCGATTTCACCGACGAGGAACTGGCCGAGATCGACAGCCACGCGCAGGACGAGGCGATCAATCTCTGGGCGCGGTCGTCCGAAACCGAGTGACGGCCTCGAAGCGGAAAAGAAAAAAGCCCCGGCGACCAAATGGCGCCGGGGCTTTTGCGTGACGGGCGCCGGGCTCAGGCCGCGAGCGTCTCGGTCGAGGAGAAGAACATCGCCTGGCTGACCGCCGATTGCACCTGGCTCTCGGTATAGGGTTTGGTGATCAGGAAGGCGGGTTCGGGCCGCTCGCCGGTCAGGAGCCGCTCGGGGAAGGCGGTGATGAAGACCACGGGCAGGTCGTTGCCGAACTGCGCGAGAATGTCGTTCACCGCGTCGATGCCCGAGGAATTGTCGGCCAGCTGGATGTCGGCGAGAATCAGGTCGGGCTTGTCCTTCGCGGCCAGCTCGACCGCCTCGGCACGGGTGCGCGCCACGCCGGTGATGGTGTGGCCCATATCCTCGACGATGTTGCGGATATCCATCGCGATGATGGCCTCGTCCTCGATGATCATGATCTTGCCCGCGACCGAGGTCTCCATCTCGCGGATCGCGATGTCGATGAGTTCCTTCGCCTCTTCGGGGTCGACCTGCATGATCGCGCCGATCTCCTCGATGCGGAACCCTTCGATCGAATGGAGAAGCAGCGCCTCGCGCGTATTGGGCGTCAGGGCCGACATGTGGTCCTGCGCGCGGGCGGAAAGACGGTTGTCGGGTTCTCCCAGCGGAGATCCCGCGGAGGCCCAGACCAGGTGGAAGGCATGGAACAGAGCGACCTTGGGATCGTTGTTCTCGAAAGGTGTCGTATCTTCGAGGATCGCCTCGAGCGTCGCGGCCGCATAGCGGTCACCGCTGTCCTGATTGCCGGTCAGGGCGCGCGCGTAGCGGCGCAGGTATGGTAGGTTGGCCCCAATGGTGCCGGCGATGTCTTCGGACATGAAAACCCCCTTTTGACGTTTTTTCGGGAACCAAACGATCTGGTCCCGCGTTTGGTTCCGTGCAAAATACATGGGATCGGAAACCGGAATGTATAGTGACATGGCTGACGAAAAGTCCAAGGCCAGCATCCGAGAGCAGATCAACGAAAACCTCAAGCGGGTTTACGAACAGGCGCTTCAGGAAGAGGTCCCCGATCGGTTCAAGGAGCTTCTGGCTCAACTCAAAGAGAAGGAGGGCGGCAAATGACGACGCCCTCCGTCTCCAAACCCGTGCGCGACCCGCGCGAGGAGCTGCCCGAGCATCTGGGCGCTTTGCGGGCCTTCGCACTGTCGCTGACCCGGAATTCGGCTTCGGCCGATGATCTGGTGCAGGACACGATCGTCAAAGCCTGGTCGAATATCGAGAAGTTCGAGCGCGGGACCAACCTGCGCGCCTGGCTGTTCACGATCCTGCGCAACACATTCTATTCCGATCGCCGAAAACGGAAACGTGAAGTGGCCGATCCCGACGGGATCCACGCCGCGACGCTTTACGAGAAGCCGGCCCATGACGGGCGCCTCGCGATGTCCGACTTCGTGCGGGCCTTCGATCGCCTCAGCCCCGAACACCGCGAAGTGCTCACGCTGGTCGGCGCCTCGGGCTTCTCCTACGAGGAAGCCGCCGAGACGATGGGCGTCGCCGTCGGTACGGTGAAGAGCCGGGCGAACCGCGCACGGGCGCGTCTGGCGGAGATGCTCGGTTTGGAAGAGGGTGAGGACATCCTCGCCGGGGCGGACCGGAACTCGCTCGCTGTCATGGGCAAGTCCGGAGTCGCCGCCGCATGAATTCAGAGCCCGCGAAGGCGGCGGAAACCGAGACGGACGATCCGATGCCTCCGCCGCGTTCGCGGCGGGGCATTCTCGTCACGTTCCTTGATGGTCTTGGAGCGCGGCTCGCGGTGATGCTTGCGGTCGCGCTCTTTCCTTTGCTTCTGATCGCGATCCTGCAATCGGCGTCGGTGGTGCGCGAGGCGCAGGCCCGGTCCGAAGCCGCGCTGATGGGCGAGACGATGCGCGCGGTGGCGGGCGAGACCCGGGTGATCCAGCATGCGCAGGACGCCGCGCGGGTGCTCGCCAACACGGTGCAGCCGCTCGTCGTCAATTCCGATGCCTGCGCGGCCTGGATGAAGCAGATCGCCGGCGCGTTTCCCTATTTCTCGCTCGTCGCCTTCATTCCCGACAGCGGCAAGATGACCTGCTCGAACACGGGCAAGGCCTATGATTTCAGCGGCGAGGACATCTTCAAGCGGATCTCCGACTCGAAGACGATGACGTTCTTCGTCAATCGCGACGCGCCGGTCTCGGGGACATCGGTGCTCGGGATCGCGGAGCCGGTCTACAACAATCGCGGCATCCATATCGGCGTGATCTCGATCTCGATCCCGCATACCCAGTTGTCGCTGGCCGAAGACGGTCCGAAAGTGGCCGCCGACCGTCCGCTCGTGATCATGACCTTCGACAACGAGGGAACGATCCTCACCTCCTCCGACGGGCTGGGCAACACGCAGGCGCATCTGCCCGCGGACCGGTCCCTCAAGCTGCTTGCAGGCGCGGGGGCGGTGACCTTCTCGGGGATGTCGAACAGCGGCAATGACCGGGTCTATTCGGTGGTCGAACTGGTGCCCGACGAGCTTTACGCGCTCGGGAGCTGGCCCGCGCAGGAAGCCTCTGCGCTCAGCCCCTTCGCGGATGTCTCGCCGATCCTCTTCCCCGCGCTGATGTGGGCGGCGAGCCTGCTGGTCGCCTATTTCGCGATGCGCAAACTGGTGATCGGGCATGTGCGCAAGCTGTCGCGGGCCATCACGAGTTTCGCCACCGGCAGCCGGATCGTCGGCACGTTCGAATTCGCCGCCGCGCCGCGCGAGATCCGCGATCTCGCCGAGGCCTATGACCGGATGACCGAGACGATCCTGCATGACGAGGCGGAACTGGAGGATATGGTTCATCACAAGGAGGTGCTGCTGCGCGAGGTGCATCACCGGGTGAAGAACAACCTCCAGCTCATCGCGTCGATCATCAACATGCAGATGCGGCAGGCGCGCACGCCCGAGGCCAAGGGCTTGATGAAGAGCCTCCAGGAGCGGGTGATCAGTCTCGCGACCATCCACCGCGGCCTGTACCAGACCTCGGGCCTGACCGATATTCGCGCCCGCGAACTGTTGCCCGACATCGTGCGCCAGATCACGCGGCTCGCGACCGGGCCCGGGCGCCATATCGCGGTGGATTGCCATGTCGACGACATCCATCTGACCCCGGATCAGGCGGTGCCGCTGTCGCTCCTGCTGACCGAGGCGATGACCAATGCGATGAAATACGCCTCCGCGCGGGACGGCGCGCCGAAACTCGAGATCAGCCTGCGGGCGCTCGAGGGGATGCAGGCGCGGCTCCATGTGACCAACACCGTCGACCCGGACGCGCCGCGCTCGGATGCGGCGGTGGACGGGACGGGACTCGGCTCTCAGCTGGTGAATGCCTTCGTGCAACAGCTCAGCGGACAACTCACGATTGACGCTCAGGAAACCGAATACAGCCTGCAGGCGGACTTTGTCCTACGACCGCTCGTCGAGAGCGAATTGCGCCACGAGGAGAGGTTGAAATCGCAACAAAGAGAAACAGTTTCCAGAGGATAACGCTTTGCACTTCGTCGCCGTGACGGGGCGCGGGAGGAACAGAAACACTTGACGATGCAGGCCGTATGGAACGGTTGAAAAGAGCAGGAATTCGCGCGGAGAGCAGGGTCAGATCGCTACTGACAGCCGCAGAGGCCTACCCTGCGCTCGAGAATGCATTTCTCGACGCGCGACAGAGTATCCATGCCTCGTTCCGGATCTTCGATCCGCAAACGAAGCTGCGTTCGCCGCGTGGGCGGGAGATCGGTCGGACCTGGTTCGACCTGCTCCTGCATGTGCTCAAGCGCGGCGTCGAGGTCCGGATCGACCTGTGCGATTTCGACCCCTGCGCGCGGCCCGAGATGCATCGTCAGACGTGGTCCTCGATCCGGATGCTCTGCGCGGCGCGCGAACTGGCTGGGCCGAAGGCGCGGCTCCGGTCGCGGGCCCTGATGCATCCGGCGCAATCGGGTCTGGTTCCGCGGATCGGTTTCTGGCCGCTCGTCTGGCGCAAGCTCGGGTCTCACGCGCAATGGCTCAACGACATGACGGAAGCGCAGCGCCGTGCGGCGTTGCGCGACATGCCCGGGCTCGCCGAGTATCTCGAGCTGCGCGGGGATGGAGCGGTGGGGCGCAAGTTCGGGCGGCTGCCGCGGCTCTTCCCCGCGACCCATCACCAGAAGCTCGCGGTCTTCGACGGCAAGCAGCTCTATATCGGCGGACTCGATCTGGACGAGCGGCGCTACGACACCCCGCGTCACGAGCGCGACAGCAGCGAGACCTGGCACGATCTGCAACTGATGATCACCGGGCCGATCGTGCGCGAGGCCAAGGCCCATCTGGAGAATTTCCACGAATGCTGCGCGGGGACGGCCGAGGCCGAACCGCCGCGCAGGCTGTTGCGTACGCTGTCGCGCGCCCGTCCGGTCGCCGGTTTTCATATCGGGCCGAGGGCCTACCGCTCCGAAATCGAGAGCGCCCATGAGATGCTGATCGCGCGCGCGCGGCAGATGATCTATCTCGAGACGCAGTATTTCCGGTCGCGCTCGCTGGCGCGCCATCTCGCACGGGCGGCGCAGGCGAATCCGCGTCTGGGGCTGATCCTGATGCTGCCCTCGTCGCCCGAGGAACTGGCCTTCGCCGACAAGATCACGCCGGAAGTGCGCTATGGCGAATTTCTTCAGGCCCGCGCGATCGAGACGCTGATGGAAGGGTTCGGCAGCCGGCTCTTCGTGGGATGCCCGGCCCAGCCGCGGTCTTTGCGCCCCGCCGAGGATGGCGATGGCCGGACCCGTGGCGCGCCGCTGGTCTATGTCCATGCGAAGGTTTCGATCTTCGATGACGAGGCGGCGCTGGTGAGCTCGGCCAATCTCAACGGACGGTCGCTGCGCTGGGACAGCGAGGCGGGGGTCTATCTGCGCCGGACCGACGGGATCGAGGCGTTGCGCCACCGGGTGATGCGGCACTGGCTGCCCGACGAGGCGGAGGAAGCGTTCTTCGATCCGACGCGCGCGGTCTCGGCCTGGGCGGAACTGGCGCGCGCTAATGCGAGCCAGCCCCCCGAGGAGCGGCGCGGCTTCATCATGCCCTATCCGCTCGAGGCGTCGAAAAAGGTGGGGCGGCGTCTGCCGTTCATCCCGGAAGAGATGGTCTGAACCTCAATCCGTGTCCGTGCGCGGCTTGCGCTCGGGCAGGCTGTCGGTCAGGACCAGCGCCCAGAGCAGCAGCGGGATCGCGACCACGCCACCGAGCGGCCCCCAGAGCCAGATCCCGAAAGTCAGCGACAGGAAGACCAGAAGCGGGTTGAGACGCATCTGCCGACCGATCGCGGCGGGGGTGACGAACTGCCCCTCGGTGCTGTTGAGCGCGACATAGATCAGCGGCGGCAGGATCACCCGGACCCCGTCGAAGGCGGCCACACCGGCGAAGGTGAGGGCAACCACGAGCACCGCCGGTCCGAGATAGAGAATGTAGTTGATCAGGAAGGCAACCACGCCCCAGAGCGGCGCATTGGGCAGCCCGATCACCTGCATGGCGACCCCCACGAGGAAGCCGAGCCCTGCATTGACCACGGTGATCGTCAGGAAATAATGCGACACCCGCGTCTCGGCATGGCGCAGCCGGTTCGCCGTCGCGCCGCGTTGCGAGGGTTCGGCGAGATGCTTGGCGATCCAGCTGTAGATCTCGGGCCGCGAGAGCTGGAAGAAGAACAGCGTGCCGATGAAGATCAGCGCCTGCGCGATCAGGGCAGGCGCGAGCATCACGATATCGGTCGCATCGGGCATCGCGTTCTTGTCGGAGGTTTTTTCCTTCGCGACATCGGCAGCGGGGGTGATCGCCTTGCTAACCTGATCGGAAGCGTCCTGGATGCCCTGGATCATGTGGCGCATCTCGACCACGGTCGAGCGCATGTCCTGGATGGCCTTGGGCGCCTGCCGGGCGAGTTCGCTCACGACAGGCTGGACCACGAGGACCACCAATGCGGCCACCATCAGAGAAATGAGAAGTGAGGTAAGCGCCCCCCAGACAGGCGCGTACCCGCGTTTCTCCCAAGCATCGGATATTGGCGAAAGCACGATGCCGACCACCAGCGCAAGCGTGACGGGGGCGAAGAGGCTTTCCACCTGCTCGAGCGCGGCGACGACGACGACGGTTGCGATCACGATCACCGCGGCGCGCGAGAGGGTCTCCAGGCGTTGCATTGTGAGAAATCAGTCTCCCGATGGTATCCGCCCAACAACGTCAGCCAGGATGCTTTGTTCCGGCGCGCGGCGCAGTTTATGCGTGGTGGTGTCGCTTTTTCGCGGCGACCGGATCGGGTCGCGCCACAGGATGCTTTTCGGCTAGATGCACAAAGGCCGGGCGCGTTGCCCGGCCTTTGCAGCTTTCCTTCAGGGACCGCGTCAGTGCGGGAAGGCACCGTTCGGGTCGCGCTGCGGCTTGGTCGGGGTGTCCCGCTCGCGCAGGCGCGTTCCGACATCCTTGAGCGCGCGATTGGCCTCGTCGGCAAGCTGCCGGGCGAGCCGTTCAGCCAGATCCTGTCCCGCCGACATCGCCTGATCGGAGATGTCGCGCGCGGTGTTGCGCGCCTCGTCACGCGCGGTCTGGGCGACCGAACGGGCAGTGCGCTTCACCTCGTCGGAGACCTCGCCCGCCATTTTCCGGGCGCGGCCCTTCTCTTCGGCATAGAGGCTGCGCGCCTCGTCGAGCAGGCGGTTCGCCCGCGGGCCCAACCGGCTGCGATTGAGCTCGGGTTTGGGCAGCGCGTTGACCAGCGCGGCGCCGATAGCGATGCCGAGCGCGGTGGCGATCAGCGGGTGATCCTTGATCATCTGGCTGCCGCTGGCGCTCGCCTTGGCGGCCTGATCCTGGATCCTCATGCGCGCCGAATAGGCGGCTTCGCGGGCGCGGACGATCCGCTCGCGGGCTTCCTCGTTCAGCTCGCCCAGCCCCGAGGCCAGCGAGGTGCGCATGTCCGAGACGAAGCGCGACATCACGTCGGCGCGCTCCTTCACGAAATCGCGCGAGCTGTCGGTCTGCTCGGCGGCGTCGATCTCGAGGCGATTGAGTTCGTCGGTCGCGGTCTCGCGCAGCTCGTCGATCTCGTCGATCCACTCGTCGGACACCGCGTCCTCGGTCATCAGCAGCGGATCGCTCGCACCGGCTTCGGGTTGGGCCTCCGGCTCGGAGGAGCGACGGCTCCCGAGCACCAGCCAGGCAAGCCCCGCCCCGGCGAGGGCAAAGGCGACCGGGTTCGCGCGCACGGCTTCCTCGGCGCGCTTGGCGGCGGGGCGTGCATATTCCTTGAGCAGCTGCGACACCTGGTCGGACAGGTAGTCGGGTGCGATCCGACCGGTGAGATCGGCGAGCGTGGAGGCGAGATCGGCTCGATCCGCACGCAGACGGTTTTCGATTTCCTTGATCGTCGTCTTCTCGGTCATTTCAAGCTCTCCTTGAGGGTCCGCGCATCGGCGGACAGGTTTTCCTTGATCCTGCTCGGGGGGCGGGACACCCGGCGCACCAGCGAAATCGCCACCAGTGCAAGGATGATGCCGAGGATCGCCAGCACGCCGCCGACGATCAGCGTCGCGGGGCCCTGTGCGATCCCGGCCCATTCGAGCCCGAGAACCGCCGATTGCGTCAGCGGCCCGATCGCGCCGAGGCCGAGGATGAGCGCCAGACCGGCGAGGATCACCGCGTTGCGCAGGAGCGCCGCGCGATGCAACGCCTCGGCGCGCAGAAGATCGGCCTCGGCACGGGCGATTTCGCGAGCGTGATCCACCACCTTGCTCAGCAGGTCGGTGACCGTCCCGTGGTGGTCACGGGCATGGTCGTGGGTGGAATCGTCCTCGCTCATCATCTTCTCCCGAAGCAAGATGCGGCAGGTGCCGCACGTCTGTCCCCTCAACGCGGCCGGGAGGCGGCGGTTCCTCCCCGCGCCCCGGCCGTTCGCTCTCCCTGATCGCTACCGTTTCACCGCGCGCGGCCCCGCGATCAGCCAGATCAGGAAGCCGAGCAGCGGCAGCAGGAAGACCAGAAGCACCCAGAGCACTTTCGACCCGGTCTCCCGGTCGGAATTCACGATCGAGACCAGCGCCCAGATATCGAGCGCCAGCAGGATGAGGCCCCAGAAGCCGTTCAGCCCAAACATCCCAGAATGCATCATGTTACCCTCTCCGAATCCGTTCGAATATGCTCGCGGTCAACGTTACGCCCGCAAGGGGCGTCCGGCCAATGGCCCAATTGGAAGCGCGTATTTCCGCCGGGTCAAGGAACCACGCGACGCGCTGCGACGTTTCATGGTCAGAAGGCGCAGGAAGCTGCGCAGTTGTCGTAAACCAGATTCGAAGGAGATAGCCATGCTCGGTTGGGCTCTTACGTTCCTCATCATCGCGCTCATCGCTGCGGCGCTCGGCTTCGGCGGTATCGCGGGCGCTTCGGCCGGGATCGCGCAGATCCTGTTCGTGGTCTTCCTGATCCTGTTCGTGATCGCCATGGTGGCGCGCGCCGTTCGCGGCAAGCCGCCGGTCTGATCGCCGGACACCGACGAGATAATCTTCAGCGGGCCGCTCCTTCGGGGGCGGCCCGTTTTCAATCCAGGGTGCGCCGGAAGCGGCTCAGCGCGAGAAGCGCGAAGATCAGCACGAAGACCGCCATCATCCAGAGCGGCCCCGCCACATCGGCCGGTCCCGCCCCCTTCAGCATCACGCCGCGGATCATCCGCAGGAAATGCGTCAGCGGCAGCGTCTCGCCGAGATATTGCGCCCAGCCCGGCATCCCGCGGAAGGGAAACATGAACCCCGAGAGCAGGATCGAGGGCAGGAAGTAGAATATCGTCACCTGCATCGCCTGCATCTGCGTGCGCACGACGCTGGAGATCAGGTAACCGAGGATGACGAGCGACATCACGAAGAGCAGGATCCCGGCGAAGAGCAGCCAGATGCTGCCCACGAAGGGGACGTGAAAGATCACCCGCGCGGCGCCCAGCACGACCAGAACCTGCACCGCGCCGACGCCGAAATAGGGCAGCACCTTGGCCAGCATGATCTCGAGCGGCGAGACCGGCATCGAAAGCAGGTTCTCCATCGTGCCGCGTTCGGTCTCGCGCGTGAGCGCCATCGCGGTCATCATCACCATCGTCATCTGCAAGATCACCCCAAGGAGCCCCGGCACGATATTGAACTGCGTCAGGCCTTCGGGGTTGTAGCGCTTGTGCACGACCACCTGAAGCTCGCGCGCGGCGCGGGCCTTGGCGTCCCATTCCTGCCCGGTGGCGCGCAGGACCGCGTCCGAGGCGACCGCTCCGAGCGTCGAGATCGCGCCCGAGGCCGCGGCCGGGTCGGTCGCGTCGGCCTCGATCAGGATCTGCGGATGATCGCCGCGCTCGATGCGCTCGCCCAGATCGGAGGGCACGGTGACGACGAAAACCACCTTGCCCGAGGCGATCAGCCGGGCCGCCTCGCCGGGCGTCGCATCGGGATAGGTGAAATCGTAATAGCCCGTCATCTCGAGCGCGGTGACCATCGCGCGGGTATATTTGTCCTGATCGGCGGCGACGAGGGCGGCGGGCAGGTGTTTCGGATCGCTGTTGATCGCGAAGCCGAAGAGCAGCAGTTGCATCAGCGGCACGCCGAGCATCATCGCGAAGGTGAGCCGGTCGCGGCGCATCTGGATCGCTTCCTTGCGGATCAGGGTCAGCAGCCGGCCGAGGGAGAAGATGCGTCTCATTCCATGTTGTCCTGCGCTTCGCCCATGAGCTGGATGAACACGTCCTCGAGGCTCGTCTCGGCCGGGCAGGCCTCGCTGCCGGTGGCGTGGGCGGCCTCGGTGACGGAGGCCTCCAGTTCGACCCTGTTCCGGCCGATCACGTGCAGATCGACGCCATAGGGCGCGACCTGATCGACGCCCGGTTTGCCGCGCAGGAGGCGCTGCGCCTCGGCGAGGCGGGGCCCCTTGAGCACGAAGGTCGAAAGCCCCGCATCGCGCACCACCTCGGGCACGGTGCCGCGGGTGATCAGCTTGCCATAGGCGATGTAGTTGATCCGGTGGCAGCGCTCGGCCTCGTCCATGTAATGGGTCGAGACGAGCACGGTGAGCCCGTCGGCCGCGCGCTGGTGGATCTCGTCCCAGAACTCGCGGCGGGCCTTGGGATCGACCCCGGCGGTCGGCTCGTCGAGCATCAGGAGCTGGGGGCGGTGCATGATGCAGGCGGCGAGCGCGAGGCGCTGTTTCCAGCCGCCCGAGAG
Organism: Thioclava atlantica; assembly: GCF_000737065.1. Classification (GTDB taxonomy): domain Bacteria; phylum Pseudomonadota; class Alphaproteobacteria; order Rhodobacterales; family Rhodobacteraceae; genus Thioclava; species Thioclava atlantica. Next base: position 216,977 of record NZ_AQRC01000006.1, read on the forward strand.
CGAGCCTGCGAGCTGGCGCCGCCGCGAGGTCAGCCCCAGATCGGCCAGCGTGTCGCGCACCGCCTTGCGGCCGAGCCCGTAGATGCCCGCGACGAAGGCCAGGTTCTCCTCGATGCTCAGATCCTCGTAGAAACTGAAGCGCTGGGTCATGTAGCCGACCTCGCGCTTGATCGCGGGGCCTTCGTGGCGGATGTCGTGGCCGAGCACGCGGCCCTCGCCGTCATCGACGCGCAGCAAGCCGCACATCATCCGGATCGTCGTCGTCTTGCCCGAGCCGTTCGGGCCGAGAAAGCCCGCGATCTCGCCGCGCTTCACCTCGAGCGAGACGTGATCGACCACCATCTTGTCGCCGAAGCTCTTGGTGAGGTTGGTGACCTCGATCGCGTTTTCCTCAGCCATCGTTGCCCGCCCGGCTCACGTCCACGATCTGCCCCGGCTTGAGCGATCCGGCGCGGTCGGGGCGGGCTTCGACGAGATAGACGAGCTTTTGCCGGTTCTGCAGCGAATAGATCACCGGCGGGGTGAATTCGGGCCCGTCGGCGATATAGGTGACGGTCGCGGTCAACCCGTCGCCGCAGCCGTCGCAATTCACCGCGAGCTTGTCGCCGATCTCGAGGCTGGAAAGGCTCTGTTCCGGCAGGAACAGGCTCAGTTTCACCGCATCGTCGGGCAGGATCGAGAGCACGGGCGCGGACGGCGAGGCGATCTCGCCGGCACGGTGGATGACGTTCGAGACGATCCCGTCCGCGGGGGCATGCAGGTCGCGTTTCTCGAGGACCCAGCGGGCCTTTTCGAGATCGGCCTCGCCCGAGCGTACCGTGGCCTGCGCGGCGGCGATCTGCTGGGGGCGGGCGGGGAGTTTCGCGACGTCGAGATTGGCTTTCGCTTCCGCCACCCGCGCCTGCGCGACCTCGAGGGCGGTGCGCGCGTCGTCGAGCTGGGTCGGGGTCGCGGCCCCGCGCTCGACCAGTTTTGCGGTGCGTTCCACCGCGCGCTGCGCTTCGTCGGCCTGCGCGCGGGCGGAGGCGAGCGTCGCCTCGATCACCGCGATTTCTTCCGGGCGCTTGCCTTCACGCAGGTTCGCCAACTCGCTCTGGGCCCGGGCTACGGCCGCCTCGGCCTGGGCCACGGCGATCTTCGCGTCTCTCTTCTCGAGTGTCGCGACGATCTCGCCGGCGGTGACACGATCGCCACGTTTCACGCCGAGCGTCTCGATCTGGGCGGTGGTGACGGGCGAGATCAGGACGTAGTCCCCCTCGACATAACCCGTGGCGAGCGGGGCGGGTGCGGCGCAGGCGGCGAGCAGTCCGGAGAGGATCGGGATCGCGCACAGGATCATGGGACAGCCCTCCGGGCCTGGGCGAGCATCGCATCGAGGTTGCCCGCAAGTGTCTGGTAGATTTCCTCGGCCTCTCGCGGACCGAGCTCGGTCCAGCCCATGCGCCGCGAGACGATATCGGCGCCGAGGCGAAAATAGAGAAGCTGGCCGAACACGGAGAAGACGCGCAGCTTCGTCGCGCCGTCCTCTGCCGGTTCCCCGGTGGCGATCGACCAGAGGCGGCAGAGGCGTTGATGCATATGCGCCAGGAACGTGTCGTAGAAAGCGGCGCTGATCTCGGTGTTCTCGGTGATTTCCCGCACCATGAAATTCACCATCGGCCGCGATTTCGCGTCGGCGAGGACGCGCAGGACCATCGCGCGCAGGATCGCTTTCATCGCCTCTCTCGCGGCGTCGGGGGAGAGCGCGTCGGGATCGGGAAGCGTCCCGATCGCCGCGCGCAGCCGGCGCACGAATTCCTCGGCGCAGGCGCGCCGCAACGCCTCCTTGCCGCCGAAATGATAGGAGATCGAGGCGACATTGGTGCCCGCCCGCTCGGCCAGTTCGCGCGTCGAGGTGGCCGCGAAGCCCTTGGTGCCGAACAGCGCCATGCCGGCATCGATGAGCGCCAGCGCAGTGCCTTCGGGGGCGGGGGGATCCTGAGTCGTCATGCAAAAAATATTCAAACAAACGTTTGATTGAGTCAAGGCCCCGCGCGCTGAACTTCGCCTTGCAAAGACGGCGGGCTTGGCGGAAGACTTGAAAGGATTGGAAAAAGGCGAGGTTGGCGTGAGCGAAGCGGGCGACGCGACAGGGGACACGGGCGAGAACGACGATCCCATAGATCTGCGGATCATGGCCGTCTTCCCCGAACTGACCCCGAGCGAGAAACGGCTCGCCGAGGTCGTTCTGGAGGCGCAATCCTCGCTCTCGAGCTACACCGCCTCGGAACTGGCGGAACGGGCGGGGATCTCTTCGGCCACCGCCGCGCGGTTCTTCAAGCGGCTCGGTTACCGCAATTACAACGAGGCGCGGCTTCGCTCGCGCCGGACCCGGAGCTGGGGCTCTCCCCTGAGCGAGCTGAGCGGGGAGGGGGGCGCGGTCGCGGCCACCGGCAAGCTCGCCGATCACTTCGCGCAGGATGTCGAGAACTTCAATCGCAGCGCCGAGGTCCTGAGCGAGGCGGCGCTGGCCGAAGCGGTGAGACTACTCGCGCGGGCGGACCGGATCTGGGTTCTGGGCTATCGCAATTCGCGCGCGGTGGCGCTTTATGCGCGCGCGCTGCTGCTCAATCTCAAGCCCGAGGTGCAGCTTCTGCCGCATGAGGGCGTGTCGCTGGGCGAGGACGTGGCGGGGTTCGCGCCCGGAGATGTGCTCCTCGCGATCGGGTTGCGGCGGCGGCCGCGGGTTCTGGGGGAGGTTCTGGCGGTCGCGGCGGAGGTCGGCGTGCCCTCGATCCTGATCGGCGACCCGACGGTGGCGCAGACCGCGCGCCCGGCGAGCCTCGTGCTGCGCTGTCACAATCGCGGCCACGGGATCTTCGACAGCACCGTCGTGGCGATGAGCCTGGTGAACTACCTGTGCTCGAATCTGGTCGAGGCATTGGGGCCCGAAGTGCGCGAGCGCCTGGCCCGGATCGAGGATCTTCACACCCGATTCGACGATCTCGGACCGCCGCCCGAGGGAATCGAAGCGCTCGCGAATTCCGCAAAGTCCCGGAAATAACGCCGGAAAAATGGGCATTTCAGGAGTGAAAGAAAAATTTCATTGATTAGAGTTTCGTGAAAGGTATCTTTCCCGTGAGGGTGGTGTGCGCCATCTCATGCAGCGAAAGGAAATGCCATGGATCGCCGACTCTTCCTGAAATCTGCGCTCGCGGGCACCGCTCTGGGCGCTTTCGGCCCGGCCGGGCGGGCACTGGCCGCGACGGATCTTCTCTGGATGACCTGGGAGAACCTCGCCAAGGACGACTACCTTCAGCCCTTCCTCGACGGGTCCGACGTCGCACTGACCAAGACCTTCATCGGCACCGATGACGAGCAATTCGCGAAACTGCGCGCGGGCGGGGCCTCTTCGGTCGACCTGATCACGCCCGGTCTCGACAAGGTCTCCTATTACACCGCCTCGGACCTGCTTCAGCCGATCGACTTCGAGAAGGTGCCGAACGCCAATCTCCTCTACGACACGTTCAAGAAGACCGGCCTCGGCAAGGTGGACGGCCAGACCTACGGCATTCCCTTCTACTGGGGCATCAACCCGATCGTCTATCGCGCCGACCTGATGGACGAGGAGCCCGACTGGTCGGTCTTCTTCGAGGGCGACAAGTACAACGGCAAGCTCGCGATGCGCGACTATGCGCTCGAAGGGATCATGATCGCCGCGATGTATCTCGGGATCCCCCGCGACGAGATGTTCCAGATGGACGACAAGCAGCTCGCCGAGGTCAAGAAGGTCCTGATGATCCAGAAGAGCAAGCTGCGCACCTACTGGAACTCGATCGGGGATCTGACCAACCTGTTCGCGACCGGCGAGGTGGTCTGCGCCTTCTCCTGGGTGCCGCCCTATTACGACCTGAAGGAAAAGGGTCTCGACATGGGCATGGCCAAGCCCAAGCAGGGCGTGATCGGCTGGTGCGACACGATCGCGGTGCCCAAGGGCGTCGAGGGCGCGCGCCGCGACGCGGTGTTCGAACTGGTGAACTACCTGCTGGGCCCGACCTACGGCAAGAAGCTGGCCTATGGCGGCCCCTATGCGCAATCGACCTCGGCCGCGCGCGACGAGATCGACGCCGAGCAGCAGGAAAAGATCTTCATCAAGGATCTCTCGGTGATGGACAGCTTCGTCTGGAAGGAAAACCCGCCGCGCTACAACGACTGGGTCGCGCTGTGGAACGAAGTGAAGGCCAGCTGATCATGACAGAGGCAGGTTCGGGGCCGACAGGTGGGCAGGGGCGGCCGATGCCGCTCCTGCGCGCCCGCGCCCTGTGCAAGACTTACGGCACGGTGCAGGCGGTGCGGGGCGTGAATTTCCGGCTCGACGAGAATTCCTATGTCACGCTGCTCGGGCCCTCGGGCTGCGGAAAGACCTCGATCCTGCGGATGATCGGCGGGTTCGAGGAGGTCAGCTCCGGCCTGCTCGAACTGGACGGGGCGAAGCTCAACGATGTGGCGGCCAGCGCACGCCCGGTGAACACGGTGTTCCAGAGCTACGCGCTTTTCCCGCATCTGAGCGTGCTGGAAAATGTGGGCTTCGGTCTGCGTTACAAGGGGGTGGGCAGGGCTGCGATCCGCGAGAAGGCGCGCGCGGCGCTCGAGACCGTGCAGATGGGCGCGATGGCCGATCGCCGTCCGCGCCAGTTGTCGGGCGGGCAGCAGCAGCGCGTGGCGCTGGCCCGTGCGATCGTCAACGAACCGCGGCTTTTGTTGCTCGACGAGCCGCTTTCCGCGCTCGACCGGCGGATGCGCAAGGACATGCAGATCGAGCTGAAGGACCTGCAGCGCCGGCTGAAGATGACCTTCCTGCATGTCACCCACGATCAGGAGGAAGCCTTCGCGCTGTCGGACCGGATCGTCGTGATGCGCGACGGGATCATCGAACAGCAGGGTGCGCCGGATGCGATCTATCGCCGGCCCGAGACCGCCTATGTCGCCGATTTCATCGGGGGTGCGGCCTGCGTGCCGGGCAGGATCGCGTCGCAGGCGGCGGAGGGATACCGGATCGAGACCGCGCTCGGTCAATTCGCGGCGCCCGGCGTTGCGGGGCTGCGACCCGGGGCCGAGGCCGTGCTGTGTCTGCGCCCCGAACAGCTGCGCATCGACCCCGAGGGACCGATCGCGGCGCGCGTCACCCATGTCGTCTATCGCGGCGCGGAATGGCTGGTGGAGCTGGAGGCCGCAGGCGTGGCGCTGGCGCTCACCACCGCGCATGACGCGATCCCCGAGATCGGGGCCGATCTGCGCCTGGGGTTCGATCCGGCGCAGGTCTGGATCGCGCGGGCCGAAACCGGGGAGGCAGCGCAATGAGCGCGCGCGTGGGCACATATCTCGCGGCGCCGGTGATGGCCTTCCTGATCGCGCTCTGCGTGACGCCGCTCCTGATCCTCTTCGCCTACAGTTTCTTTCGCGTCGATTTCGTCGCGATCTCCTACGATCCCTCCTTCGCGAACTATGCCAAGATCGCGGGCTCCGCGACCTATCGCGGGCTGATCCTGAAAGCCTTCGGGTCGGGCGCGCTGGTGGCCGCGATCACCGCCGTGATCGGCTATCCGGTCGCATGGTTCATCGCCAAGCGCGCGGGCGCGATGAAATCGGCGCTGCTGACGCTCCTGCTGGTGCCGCTCTATTCCGGCGACCTCGTGCGGGTCTTCGCCTGGCGGGTGCTGCTGGGGGCGGAAGGCGTCATCAACCGCTCGCTGATCTGGGCGGGGGTGACCGATGCGCCGATCCAGGGGCTCCTGTTCTCGCCGCTCGCGACCCATATCGCGCTGACCTACAACTACCTTCCCTTCATGGTGATCGGGCTCTGGCTCGCCTTCGAGAGCCTCGACGATGCGTGGCTGGAAGCCGCCGCCGATCTGGGCGCCAAGGGGCCGAGCCGATTTGCGCGCGTCGTGTTGCCGCTGACCAGCCCCGGTCTGATCGCGGGCGGGCTGATGGTCTTCGTGATGGTGGTGGGCGATTATCTGACGCCGCAACTTCTGGGCGGGGCGTCGGGGATCACCGTGATCTCGGCGATCAACGACCTCTTCGGCACGGCCTTCGACTGGCCGCTGGGCTCGGCCATCGCCTGGACGATGCTGGCGATCCTGATGGCCTTCTTCGCGCTCGGTGCGGTGCTGATCCGCCGCTCCAGCCTTGTCGGGGGGGCGTGAGATGTCGCGCGCGGCCACATTCTGGGTCTGGGCGGTCTTCGCCTTCATGTATCTGCCGATCGCGATGATCGCGCTGTTCTCGCTCAACGATTCCAAGATCATGTCGCTGCCGTTCTCGGGCTTCACGCTGCACTGGTATGCCGATGTTCTGGGTGACGGGCGGTTGGGCGGCGGGTTTCTGACGACGCTCTCGGTGGCCTTCCTGGTCGCGATCTGCGCGACCGTGCTGGGCGCGCTCGCGGCGCTGGCGCTGAGCTTCTACCCGATGCGCGGGCGCGGGATCTTCACCGTGCTGCTGCTCGCGCCCTTCCTGATCCCCAAGCTGATCCTCGCGGTGGCGCAGCTGATCCTGTTCAACGAGGCCGGACTGCCGCGCAGCCTGCTGACCGTGATCGGCGCGCAGACGGTGATCGTGCTGCCCTTCTCGACGCTGGTGATCGCCTCGGTGCTGATCCGCATCGACCGGGGATTGCTGGAAGCCGCCGCCGATCTGGGGGCCTCGGGGCTCTCGGCCTTCCGCCGCGTGGTGCTGCCGCTGATGGCGAACGGGCTTCTGGCCTCCTGGGTCGTGGCCTTTGTCCTGTCGTCGTCGGAATACGTTCTGACCGCCTTCGTCTCGGGCCGTGCGCAACCGCTCTCGGTGCTCGTGGCCTCCGATTTCCGTTTCGCGCTGTCGCCCTCGCTCAACGCGCTCGCGGTGATGATCGTCTTCGGCAATATCGCCCTCGTGGCGCTGGCCGAGCTGATCCGCCGCCGCGCCGGACAGGCCAGGGGGTGAGCGTCATGACCACTCAAGAAAAGGATCCCTCGATGATCTTCGACAATGCTCTGGGCGCGCAACAGCGCAGCGAGCTTCTCCTCAATGCGCATTTCGATCCGGTTATGTCCTATGGGCCGAAACAGGCGGCGGTGCTCAATGACGCGGCTTTCGAGACCGCGCGCGCGACCATCTCCGGCTGGGACGGCTATGCGCCGACCCCGCTGGTGAGCCTGCCGGGGCTCGCCGCGCAGGCCGGGGTCGCGGCGGTCCATTTCAAGGATGAGGGCGGGCGCTTCGGGCTTGGCAGTTTCAAGGCGCTTGGCGGGGCCTATGCGGTGCTGCGCCTGCTGGCGCGCGAGGTCGCCCGGATCAAGGGCATCGCCGAGCCCTCGGGCGAAGAGATCGTCTCGGGGGCGCATGCGGATGTGGTCTCGGGGATCACGGTCTGCTGCGCGACCGACGGCAATCACGGGCGCTCGGTGGCCTGGGGGGCGCAGCGTTTCGGCTGCCGCTGCGTGATCTTCATCCATGCCACGGTGTCTGAGGGGCGCAAGGAGGCGATCGAGGCCTATGGCGCCGAGGTCCGCCGCTGCGCGGGCAATTACGACGACAGCGTGCGCGAGGCGCAGGAGACCGCCACGCGCGAGGGCTGGTTCGTCGTCTCGGACACCTCCTATCCGGGCTATACCGAGATCCCGAAGGACGTGATGCAGGGCTATGAGCTGATGGCGGCGGAGGCGGCCGATGCGCTCGAGCTTCCGCCCACCCATGTCTTCATCCAGACCGGGGTCGGGGGCGTCGCTGCGGCGGTGGCGGCGCATTTCGCCCGCCGCTGGGGCGCGGATGCCCCCAAGGTGATCCTTGCCGATCCCGACCGCTCGGCCTGCTGGCTCGAGACGATCCGGGCAGGGCAGCCGACCGCGATCGAGGGCGATCTCGACACCCTGATGGCGGGGCTCGCCTGTGGCGAGGTCTCGCTTCTGGCCTGGGACGTGCTCGAGCCGCTGACCTGCGCGGTGGTCTCGGTGGCCGACCCGGATGCGGTGGCGGTGATGCGGATGCTCGCCGATCCGGTCGCGGGCGATCCGCCGGTGGCGGCAGGCGAATCCGCGGTGGCGGGGCTCGCGGGGTTCCTGTCGGTTGCGGCCAATGACGAGGCGCGCGCCGCCCTCGGGATCGGGCCGGACTCGCGGATCCTGACCTTCGGGACCGAGGGCGACACTGATCCGGAACTCTATCGCGAACTGGTCGGCCGCAGCGCCGCCGAGGTCCGGGGGGCGGCATGAGCATCGCGATCGACATCGACCGGCTGATGGGGCGGCTCGAGGCGCTCGGCCAGATCGGCGCGCTGCCGGGCGGCGGGGTGAAGCGGCTCGCGCTTTCGCCCGAGGACCGCGAGGGCCGCGCGCTGGTCATCGGCTGGATGCGCGCGCTCGGGCTCGAGATCACCCGCGACGTGATCGGCAATTGCTGGGCTGTCCGCTCCGGTTCGGGCGATGGCAAACCGGTGGTGATCGGCTCGCATATCGACACGGTGGCGACGGGCGGGCTCTACGATGGCAGCCTCGGCGTGCTGGCCGGGCTCGAGGTGATCGAGGCGCTCAATGCGGCCGGGGCCGAGACCGAACGGCCCGTCGCGGTGGCCTTCTTCACCAATGAGGAAGGCGCGCGCTTCGCCCCCGACATGATGGGATCGGGCGTCGCGCAGGGGGCGCTTGCGCTTGACGAGATGCTCGCGGTGGAAGGGATCGACGGGGTCACGGTGGCCGAGGCGCTCGCGGCGACCGGCGCGGCGGGGGCCGCCCCGGTCGGGGCGCTCGCGCCGCATTGCTATCTCGAGCTGCATATCGAACAGGGTCCGGTTCTGGAAACCGAAGGGTGTGAGATCGGCGTAGTGACCGGCGTGCAGGGGATCTCTTGGCGCGAGTTCCGGATCACCGGCGCCTCGGCCCATGCCGGCACGACCCCGATGGCGCTGCGCCGCGATGCGGGCGCGGTGGCCGCACGGATCGCCGTCGAGGCGCAGGAGATCGCCGCCCGGAACGGCCCGCCGCAGGTCGCGACCGTGGGCCGGATGCGCTTTGCGCCCGATCTGGTGAACGTGGTGCCCGAAGAGGCGGTGATGACCGTCGATCTGCGCCATACCGACGAGGCGGTGCTGCAGGCGGCGGAAGAGCGTTTGTGGTCGGCCGCGCAGGATTTCGCCGCCCGGGCGGGCTGCGAGGTGAGCCGCCGCACGCTCGCCCGTTTCGCGCCCGTGGCCTTCGATCCGGCGCTGGTCGATGCGGTCGAGGCGGCGGCGGTCGCCGGCGGCTTCAGCCATCGCCGGATGCCCTCGGGGGCCGGTCACGACGCGCAGATGTTCGCGCCCAATTGCCCCTCGGCGATGATCTTCGTCCCCTCGCAGGACGGGATCAGCCACAACATCCGCGAATACACCGCGCCCGAAGAGATCGCCAAGGGCGCCCAGCTTCTCATGGACGTGGCCTGCGCACAGGCCGGGCTGCGGATATGAGCCTCCATTTCCCCTTATCAGTTTCAGGAAGATTGCCATGACCCGCCGATTCATTGCCGCCACCGCCCAGCTTGGACCCATCGCCCGGGACGAGCCGCGCGCCTCCGCTGTCGCCCGGATGCAGGCGCTTCTGATCGAGGCGCACCGGCGCGGGGCAGAACTGGTGGTCTTTCCCGAACTGGCGCTCACGACCTTCTTTCCGCGCTGGCTGATCGAGGACGAGGCCGAACTGGACGCGTTCTACGAGACCGAGATGCCCAATGCCGATGTGCAGCCGCTCTTCGACACCGCGCGCGAGTTGGGGGTGGGCTTCTATCTGGGCTATGCCGAGCTGGTGATCGAGGGGGGGCGCAAGCGCCGCTTCAACACCTCGATCTTCGTCGACAAGAGCGGGACGATCCTGGGCAAATACCGCAAGATCCACCTGCCCGGTCATCCCGAATACGAGGACTGGCGGCCGTTCCAGCATCTCGAGAAGAAGTATTTCGAGCATGGCGATCTCGGTTTCCCGGTCTTCGACGCGTTCGGCGGAAAGATGGGGATGTGCCTGTGCAATGACCGGCGCTGGCCCGAGACCTTCCGGGTGCTGGGTCTGCGCGGGGCGGAGCTGGTGATGCTGGGCTACAATACGCCCGTCCACTACCCGCCCGCGCCCGAGCATGACCACCTGCAGGATTTCCACAATCACCTGTCGATGCAGGCCGGGGCCTATGCGAACGGCAACTGGGTGATCGGCACCGCCAAGGCCGGGCGCGAGGAAGGCTGCGACCTGATCGCGGGAAGCTGCATCATCGCGCCCACCGGCGAGATCGTCGCGCGCACGCAGGGCTTCGGCGACGAGATAGCGATCGCCGAGATCGACCTCGACCGCTGCCGCGAGCTGCGCGACAACGTGTTCAACTTCGCGCTTCACCGCGAGCCGGAGGATTACGCCGTCATCTGTGCCCCGTGAACCTCAGGGACGCGTCTCAGGACGCGTCCCACCCGGCTGCGATGATGCAGAGCATCTCGAACATGATCGTGGCGCCGAGATAGGCGGTTCCGCCCGAGGGATCGAAGGGCGGCGAGACTTCGACCACGTCGGCGCCGACGATCTTCACGCCTTCCAGTTCGCGCACGACCTGCAGCGCCTGATAGGAATTCGGGCCGCCGATCTCGGGTGTGCCGGTTCCGGGCGCGAAGGCCGGGTCGATGAAGTCGATATCGTAGGAGATGTAGGTCTCGCCCGAGCCCGCGATCTCGCGCGCCTCCGCCATCACATCCGCGACGCCGCGGGCGTGGAATTCCTCGATCGGGATCACCCGGATGCCGACCGAGCGGGCGAAATCGCGGTCCTCCTGATCGTAGGTCGAGCCGCGGATGCCGATCTGGCAGACCCGCTTGGGATCGAGCAGCCCCTCTTCGACCGCGCGGCGGAACGGCGTGCCGTGGGTGTACATCATCCCGTTGAAATAGGAGTGAAAGAGATCGGTGTGGCTATCGAAATGGATCATCCCGAGCGGCCGGTCCCTGGCGAGCGCGCGCAGTACGGGCAGCGAGGTGAGGTGATCGCCGCCCGCCGTGACGGGGACGATCCCCGCGGCGCGAACACGATCATAGAACCTGGTGATCCGCGCCATCGCGTCCTGGATATCGGCAGGGTTCGGCGCGACATCGCCCAGATCCGCGCAGGCCATCGCCTCGAAGGGGCGCACCTGGCTCGCACCATGCTCGGCGCGCAGCATCGTGGACATGTCGCGCATCTGGCGCGGACCGTGGCGCGGGCCGGGGCGGTTGGTGGTGCCGCTGTCCCAGGGCACGCCGATCAGACCGACCTGCACCTCGGCCAGCCGCGGATCGTCGAGCGCGACATGGGGCAGGCGCATGAAGGTGGGGATGCCGGCAAAGCGCGGCAGTTCGAAACCGGAGACGGGGTGGAAGAAGGGGTCGGTCATGTCATGTCCTCAGGTCATCGCGCTGCCGCCGTTCACGCCAAAGACCTGCCCGGTGATGAAACCGGCGTCGGGCCCGGCGAGAAAGACGGCCATGGCGGCAATTTCCTCCGGCCGGCCAAAGCGGGCCAGAGGGGTGTCGAGATCCTTTGCCAGCGCCTCGGGGCTCATGCTCTCGGGGCTGGTCATGTCGGTGGCGGTGGAGCCGGGCGCGATCGCATTCACGAGGATCGCGGGGGCGAGTTCACGGGCGAGCGCGCGGGTGAGGCTCACGACGCCGCCCTTCGAGGCGCAATAGGCCGAGAGCCCCTCGCGGCCCAGATGCGCGAGATCGGAGGCGATGAGGATCAGGCGGCCCTCGTTCATCCGCCGCGCCGCCTCGCGGGCGGTGAGGAAGCTGCCGCGCAGGTTCACCGCGATGACCTCGTCGAACGCGGCGATCTCCATCTCCGTGATCTTCGCCTCACGCAGGATGCCCGCGTTCGAGACCACGATATCGGGCGGGCCGAACCGGGCCTCGACGGCGTCGAACAGCGCGATCACTTCGGTCTCCTGCGCCACGTCGGCCTGCACGCAAAGCGCCGGGCCGAGACTTGCGAGTTCCGCCTCGGCCTGCGCCGCCTGCGGATCGCCCGGATGGCAGATCGCGACCCGGGTCCCCTGGGCGGCGAGCGCCTTGGCAATGGCGAGCCCGATGCCGCGGGTGGCGCCGGTGACGAGGGCAGTCTTGCCCGCGAGCGTCATTGCAGGATCTCCCCGCGGTCGATCGAGATCGCCTGACCGGTGATATTGGCGGCGGCGTCGCTGGCGAGGAAGAGATAGAGACCGGCCATGTCGGAGGGCTCCATGATCCCGCCGATCGCCTGCGCTTCCATGACCTCGCCCAGAAGCTCGTCTTCGGAGCGGCCGGTCGAGCGCGACATCGCCGCGAGCGAGGCTTTCGCGGCCCCCGTCATCACCCAGCCGGGACAGACCGCATTGACGGTGATCGCACGCGGGCCGAGCTCGAGGGCCCAAGTGCGTGCAAGCCCGATCATCGCGTGTTTCGAGGCGGCATAGGCGGAGAATTCCGGCACCGAGGTCTTGCCCCAGATCGAGGAGGTGAGGATCACCCGACCCCCGTCCGAGATCCGTCCCGCGAGCGTGCGGGTGACGTTCTGGGTGCCTGTGACATTGACCGCGATCACGCGTTCGAACGTGTCGTCGGTCTGCGGCGCGGGGCCGTTCAGCGGGGTGGGGCGTTCCATGCCCGCATTGTTCACCAGAACGTCGAGCCGGTCGATGCCCGAGAGGGCATCGGCCACGGCGGAGCGGTCGGAGATGTCGCACAGGAGCGGTTTCGCCCCGAGCCCGCGTGCGGCCTCGAAGACCTCTTCGGTTTCGGACAGGATCGTCAGATCGGCCCCGGCCTGCGCGAAACCTTCGGCGATGCCCAAGCCGATGCCGCGGCTCGCGCCGGTGACGAGCACGGAGGTGCCGGTGAAATCGAATGTCGCGCGCATCAGCCCAACTCGTAGAATTCGCGCCGCACGGCGGCCGAGATATCGCGCCGGTATTGCGCGGCGATCAGCGCGCCCTTCTCGGGGCTCGCGCCCTTGGCCGAGATCAGAGAGCCCTCCTTGGCGACCCATTCGCGCCGCGGCGGCCAGACATCGTAGCAGGGCGCCTCGGCGGCATCGTTGTCGGGCACCCGGTCGAAGAGCACCAGATCGGGATGGAAATACATCATCAGCGAGGTCTCCAGCACGGCGGCATGTTCCAGCTCGATCCCCGGATAGCCGTCGGGGAAGACCTGGCCCAGCGTTTCCTCGGTGAGGAATTCCCAGTGCTGCAGGCACATCACCCGCACGCCCGTGTCAGCGACTTCGCGCATCGCGAGGTCGATCCCCTCGTTGAGGAACCACAGGTTCTCGTAATTGCCGTCGAGCACGCAGATCCGGCGCGCGCCGTGGCGGACGAGTTCGCGGATGATGTCGCGGATGATGGCGCTGAGCGTCTGGCCGTCGAGCCCGGTCGAGCCGGGGAAGAAGGGCCCGCCCGCCGAGCGGGTCATCGACTTGTAGCCATAGGTGACGGGGGCCGCGACGACGCCGCCCACCTCCTCGGCGATCTCCTTCGCGATCGCGGAGGGCACGAGATAGTCGAGCCCCATCGGCAGATGCGGCCCGTGCTGTTCGAGCGCGCCGGTGGGGATGAAGACGACCGGGTTCGATTTCAGCGCCTCGGCATATTCGGGCCAGGTCATCTCGGGCATCACATGGGTGCGCATGGTCTTGCTCATTCGTGCTGTCCTTCCTCGCGCATCAGGCGCATGATCTTGCGTTCGAGCTCGGCATAGCCGGGGGTCTGCACCAGCTCTTCCTTGGGGCGGATGCGACCGCCGGCTTTGAAGGCGGGAACGATCTCTTCCTTGACCCGGCCGGGATGGGCCGAGAGGAACACGATCTTGTCGGCGAGGAAGATCGCTTCCTCGATGTCATGGGTGACGATGACCATGCCGGTCTTCGCCTGTTCGGCCACGTCGGCCATCAGTTCCTGCATCTGCCAGCGGGTCTCGGCATCGAGCGCGCCGAAGGGCTCGTCCATCAGCAGAAGTTCCGGCCCGTTGGCGAGGGTGCGGGCGATCGCGACGCGCTGGCGCATCCCGCCCGAAAGCTGCGAGGGATAGGCGTCGAGGAATTTCGACAGGCCCACGAGGCGGATGAAATGCTCGGCCCGCTCGCGCCGCTCGCCCGCCGGAACGCCGTTGATCTTCATGCCGAACTCGACATTGCGGCGCACGGTGAGCCAGTCGAAGGAGGTATAGGCCTGAAACACCATGCCGCGGTCGCGGCCCGGCCCGGTGACGGGATGGCGGCCCAGGGTGATCTCGCCGCCGGTGGGGGTCTCGAGCCCGGCGATCATCCGCAGCACGGTCGACTTGCCGCAGCCCGAGGGGCCGAGCAGCACGCAGATCGCGTTTTCCTCGACCTCGAAGGACACCCGGTCCACCGCGGTGAGCTCGCGTCCGCCGCCAAGCTGGAAGGTCTTGGAGATCCGGTCGAGTTGAAGCACGGTCGAGCTCATCCGCGGCTCTCCTTCAGATAGGGGAAGAGCCAGCGATGCGCGGCCTTGAAGAGCAGGTCGAACAGCAGGCCGAGCGCGCCGATCACGATGATGCCCGAGAGGATCTCGTCGGTTTTCAGGAAGCGGCGGGCACGCATCATCATCGCACCGATACCGGTGGTGGAGGCGACGATCTCGGCGATCACCAGATAGGTCCAGGTGACGGCGAGCATCTGGCGCATCGCGGTGACGATATCGGGCAGCACCGCGGGCAGGATCACATGCATGACCGTGACGGAGCGGTTCGCGCCGAGCGTCAAAGCGGTCTCGATCAGCTCCATGCGCACATTCTTGGTGTGATCCATCACCAGCGTGATCAGGAAGAAGACGACCCCGAGAAACAGGAGCGCGAGCTTGGGCGCCTCGCCGGTCCCGAACCACATCAGAAGGATCGGGATGAAGGAGGGCGCGGGCAGGTAGCGCCAGGCCGAGACGAAGGGCGCGAAGATCGCCTCGATCGCCGGGAAGCTGCCCATCATCACCCCGAGCGGCACCGAGAGCGCCGCGGCCATCGCGAAGGCTATCACGACGCGCCCGACCGAGATCCCGATATCGCCGATGAAGCCGCGATCGACGAAGAGGTTCCAGGTGGTCTGGAAGACCTTGAGCGGCGAGGGGACGAGCAATTCGTTCACCCATCCGCCTTCGGTGGCGATCAGCCAGATGCCGAAGAAGACGATCCAGATGCCGATGGCCGAGAGAATGGCCTGTCGACGCGGGATCGAGCGGCGGACTTCGAGAAAGCGCGATTTGCGCGCGTGGGAGGGGCGCATGGAGGGCTCCTGGGAATTCGATTGGCGGACGCCGCCGACAGGGGGGTTGACCACGGCGTCCGCCAGCTGAGGGTTACTCGTTCGGGCCGAAGGCTTGACGGTATCCGGAGGCCGCGAGATCCCCCATCAGGGAGCAGTCGATCGCCTTGGTGACATCGACCTTGTCCTTCATCAGCCCGAGCTTGACCCACCAGTCATTGGTCAGCGCCGCGGCCTCGGGCATGAAGCCGTTGCTCAGGTCGAGCGGCATGTCGCCCTCGAGCACGCCGCAGGCCTTGGCGGATTCGTCGAAGTCGAACATGTAGATGCCGCCCTCGAAGCTCTTGCCGTTGGTGCCGACGACATAGCCGATATCCTCGACCGGCCATTGCAGGAAATCGGCGAGCATCTGGTTGGTCTCCTCGACATGGTCGTGCCAGTAGCCCAGGCCGTCCCAGCGGGCCTTGAGCACCGCGAGCGCCGCGTCGCGCCGCTTGGAGATGAAGTTCTTGTTCATGTAGAGCGCGTCCATGAAGATCCCGGTCTTGAGGATCTCCGGATCGGAGGTGTTCGCGACGCTCTTCGCGCCGGGGCTCGCCTCGAGAACCTTGGTGATCCAGGGCTCGTACATGTAGGCGGCGGACAGATCGCCCGAGAGCATCGGCCCCACCGCCTCGTCGGCATTGAGGTTGACCCATTCGACATCGCCCGGCGCGATCCCCTCGCCGTCGAGCCACACGCCCATCAGGAGTTGGCCGATATAGGCTTGCGGTGCGGAGACTTTCTTGCCCTTCAGATCGGCGGGCGTGACGTCGGGCGCGAGAATGACGTGATCCACGCCATAGGAGGGGTTGAGCAGGGCGACATTGACCACGTCGGTGCCGCGCTCGGCCACGAGCGGGGTGTAGTCGGCGGTGCAGCCATAGACGTCGATCTGGCCCGCGGCGAGCGCGGCATGGCCGCCCAGCGGGTCTTCGAAGATCGTGATGTTCAGGTCGTAATCGGGGATCAGGTTCTTTTCCTTGGCGACCTCGAGCATTCCGTAGCCGGGCCAGGAAACGCAGACGCCGACATTGACGCTGTCCTTGGCGAAGGCGGCGGTTGAGGTCAGCGCGGCGGCAAGCGCCGCGGCGGGCAGGAGGAGCGGAAGGGTGCGCATGGTGACTCGGTCCTCTTTCGGGTGGTGGGCACTGACATAAACTTTATGAAGGAAAAAATTTATGCAATAAAAAATTTTTCTCGCTTAATATTGCCTCCGTCGGCCGGGCAGGGCAGACAGGCATGAGACCACGAAGGAGGATTCCCGTGTCGGGCTTGAGAGAGAAACAGAAAGCGGACCGCCGCCGTCGCATCATCGAGGCCGCGCGCACGCTCTTCGCCCAGGCCGGATCCGAAGCCACCACGATCGAGGCGATCGCCGAGGCCGCCGGGGTCTCCGGTGTCACCGTTCACAACTATTACGGGACCAAGGCGGGCGTCCTGCTCGCTCTGGTGACCGAAAGCGACCGGGAGTTGTTGCAGAAGATGGCGCGGGATCTGCCGGGGAAATCGAGCGACGTGATCGACCTCGCGCGTCGCTTCGCGGCGATCATCCGCGACCACGCGATCACCTTCCTCGACAAGAAGATCTGGCGTCAGGTCATCGCCGCCTCGATCGCCGATGCCGATTCGCGCTTCGGCAAATCCTATCACTCGCTCGATCATCAGCTTGCCCTCGTCCTCGTGCGCGAGATCGAGGCGCTTCAGAAGGCGGGGCAGGTCTCCGCCGAGGTCTCGGCCTACGATCTGGGCAAGGCGATCTTCAGCTTGCAGAACATGCGCTTCGTGAACTTCATCGCCGTGGACGAGATGACCGATGTGCAAAGCGATGCGCTCTTCACGCGCGATCTGTGCTCGATCTTCGTGGCCCTTCCGGCGGAGCAGCGCGCGGCGGCGATGAGGCATATCGAGTCGGCCGGGTAAATCCACACACGCAGCCGGGGGATCCGGGCTCGGACGAGATCGAGGTCTCGCCTAGCCAGCGGTCGAGGGCAGATCCTCGGTCGGCGCGGGAGTGCCCGCGAGGGCGGGCATCCGCGCGAAGCTCATCGAGATATGGCCGCGCCGGATATGGCCGACCGCGTCGAGATCGCCCAGCCGCAACGCCCTGAGGATCTCGCGCAATTCGTCGGCATAGATCTCGATTTCCTGCATCAGGTCGATCTGCGAGGCCGTCACCTGCTGCAGCCAGATCCGGGCGGTGCGGAAATAGAGCGCCTCGGACATCGCCCGGAGCGGACCATTCGCGGTCAGGTCCAGCAAGGTCAGGAAGGTGTCGCGGTCGAGCTCGGAAAAGGCGCGCGCGGACGGCGTCGACTTGAGCGCGAGCGCGCGCTGCAGAAGTGCCTCCAGCCGGGAGAGGAGCGCGGGGCTCGGCGGGACCGGGTCGAGGGTGGTCTGCAGGACGGCCAGTTCGCGGCGCAAGCGGTAGACCTGGGCCAACTCGGCATGATCGACATCGGTGACGAAGGTCCCGACGCCGTGGACCGATCGCAGCATCCCCTCGTCTTCCAGCCGCCCGAGAACCCGGCGCAGCGGGGTCCGCGAGATGCCGAATTCCTCGGCCAGCGCGAATTCCGACAGTTTCATGCCGGGCCGGTAATCGAGCAGACAGATCCGCGAACGGATCTCGTCATGGATCAGGTCGTAGCGGTCGCGGGCGCGCAGGCGCTCGGGCTCGCCGAGATGCGAAATCGGTTCGGGTTCGTCCATCTGCTGCCCTCGTCACGTCTGCCCGATCATCGGCCGGCGCGTGCGCCGGGTCAATCTGGTGCCTTGTCGCCCGTGCGGGTCGCCACCCATCCTCACTCCTTGACGAAGAGCTGCCGCGGCACGTTGCAGAGCGGTTCGGCGGGGCCGTCCTCGCGGATCAGGATGGTCTCGGTGGTCTCGAGG
>NZ_AQRC01000007.1 GCF_000737065.1 Thioclava atlantica
GATATCCGGAACACCTGACCGGATGTTGTCGGAATGCCCGACCGGATGCGTCGGTGTGCGCAGTTGGACACACGCCTGCCTCGCTCGACGCTGCGATCCGGGCGGCGAAATCCGAAGCTAGGCACAGTGGCCGAATGCTCGATGCACCGATGCTGCGGACGTTTCTGGGGCATGGGGAAGAGACATCGGGAGACCTGAAGCGTATCGCCATGCACGAGGCTGGGCACGCTGTTGTCGCCGAACTTCTTCGTCCCGGCTCAGTTCGCAGGGTCCAAGTTTCGCCACTTCATGGCTTTATCGAGCGTGCGCCCGCCCCCGTTTCGATGCTGCTTGCTGACATCGAAGACCAAGTCGTAGCACTCCTTGCCGGCCGAGCCGCAGAGCACGTCCTTCTCGGCACAGTGTCGAACGGATCCGGAGGTGGGGATCGATCTGACCTCGCGCATGCAACCGAACTCTGCATGGCTATCGAGCATAGATACGGAATGGGAAGCGACGGCTTACTGTGGAGCCCTGAAGACGTTCTCACCGTTGGGAGCCCGCGCGCGCTTCGTTCGCACGTCCGAAAGCGGCTGGACACCGCATGGCAACGCGCATGCGATTTGGTTCGTGAGAATGTCCTAGCGGTGGAGAGGGTAGGAAATGCGCTTATCGGCGAACGCGAGCTTTGCGGCGAAACCCTTCACGAGCTCACTACTGAAACAAGCGAGCCAGACAGACCAGAGCGCAAACAGGCTCGGCCTGGTGTTGAATAGTCAGCGATCACCCAGAATGGGAAAGGTTGCCTAACAAGGCCGAGGCCGGGTGGGACCCGTCCTATTTTTTGACCGGTTCGGCCCGAAAGAGACATTGATCCCAAGGCGGACCGCTACGGCGCAGCGTCACCGAACCGGTCATCTGCCCTTTGCTCAGCAAACCGGTTCCGGCGGAGGTCAGCTGAGCGGACGCCACTGCCGTTCGCCTCTACCGCCTTGATGCTCGCTACCTGCGCATTTCCGCGTTTGGGCGCGTGGCCGGATCTGGGCGCGTTCGCGAACAATCCCGTTACACCAACCGACGTCGTGGAACTCCGCTGTGGGACCGCCTCAAAGTTGACATCGTGCAACAAGAACTGCACCCTCGAAAGTTGAAATGGGCCGACGAGGAGCCATGCATGTCGGATGTTTCGGTTCGGATGGCAGAAGATCCTGGTGATTTCGAAGTTGCCCAGAGGTTGTGCCGGGAATGGCTGGATTGGCATTGGCGCCACTACCCGAGCGATTGGCCGCGCGGGGCCGACAACCCGATGGACCCCATGAAATTCGAGGCGATTGTGCAGAGATTGCCAACGCTCCATGAGCGGCCCGGTGGCGGCATCATCATCGGGTCGGTGGATGGGCAAGCCGTTGGGTGCGTGATGTATCGTGAAGCGACAAAGGAAGCAGGCCTCGCAGAGTTCAATCGGATGTTCGTGAGCGAGAGCGGCCGGGGCCACGGACTTGGGCAGAAGATGCTGGAGCACATGTTTGAGCAGCTAATAGCAGACGGCTACCGCAAGGTATTTTTTTCCTCTGCAAATTGGCTGACTCACGCGAGAGCGATGTATGAAGCGGCCGGCTTCTCGGATATTCCGCATCCTACGGGTTTTCCGGACACATGGCGAAACCATGTCTACTTCATGGAGCGCACCCTCATTTAGCAGCTGCAGACCGGTCATTCGACGCTGACCAGTCATCTGTGCGTTTCATCTGGATGTCCGCAAGGTCCCAAACCACCTGTTCATACCATCCGCAGCATTTGTCACTCTGGGCTTCTGCCTAGCGCCGCATTTTTTCCGCCGTTGTTCCGGCAGAGAAGGACCAACGGGGCAGAGAAGCCCGCCGCGCGGCGAAGATAGCAGGCGGACCTTTTTCTCCGAAGGTTCAGACCGCTTGAAATCGAGGCTACTGGTCGAACCGGGATGGCCGACGGCAGAGCGCAGGGGCGGGGTTTATCCTTGATGAGCTGGGTAAGCACGACGAAGACGCGTCCTCGGGCGCTGCGCGGGCTCAGTCGATCTGGATCGGCACCCGGAGTGTCACGCGATAGCCCGGGGCCGCATCGCCGGTGCTCATGGAGGCGCCGAGCTGGCCGACGAGGCCGTCGATGATGCGGGTGCCCAAGCCCTGTTCGGTGTCCTCGGCCTTGCCCGTGCCATTGTCGGCGACGTTGAGGACCAGATCGCCGTCTTCCAAGGTCGTCACCACCTCGATCACCCCGTCCGAACGCCCCGCGAGCCCGTGCTTGATCGCGTTAGTTGCCAATTCATTCACGATCAGGGCGAGCGGGATGGCCTTGTCGGCGGGCAGGTCGACCGCGACCGGATTGCTTCGGACTTCCACGCCGGCGCTCCCGGCATCGCCTTCCGCGAGGTGGTCGCATAGCTGCTGCAGGTAGTTCCCGAAGGCGACAGTCGATAACGCGTTCGAACGGTAGAGCATCTCATGCACGGAAGTGACCGCATAGACCCTGCGCGCCGCCCCTTCAAGCCGGGCGCGAACCTCGCCTTCTCCGGCCCTGCGGGCGTCCGTATTGAGAATGCTCGCCACCAGTTGGAGGCTATTCTTGATACGGTGATTCACCTCGCCCAGCAGAGCTTCCATCTGCGCGAGCAACCGATCTCGGTGCTCCAGTGTCTCGGTCAGCTTTTCCTCCCGCTCCTTCGAGATGGAGACGTCGAGGCTGACAACCAGGAAGCGCGGCAGCGCATCGCGATGATCCCGCACGAGTTCGCCATGCGCGGCCAGCCAGCGCGTCGTGCCGTCCTCGAGGACCAGGCGGTGCGTGAACGACACGGAGGTATGGTCCGGGGCGTCGATTTCCCGCTCGAGGGTCGCGCGCACATCGGCGCGGTCATCGGGGTGGACACGTGCGAAGAATTCAGGCGCTGGTAGGGTGCCTTCGCGTTCCGGAAGCCCGAGCAGGGTTGAGAATGCCCGCGACATGTAGATCGTCTCGGTCTTGGGGTCGTATTCCCAGAACGCGAGATCGTTGACCCGCTGGGCCGACCGAAGTCGGATCGCCTGATCGCGGCGGAGGGTCACCTCTTCGGTGACGTCCCGGACATGATGGATGAGCGCCACGACCTCGCCGTCGCGCAGGACAGGCGTGTTCAACGGCTTCCAATAATGCTCCTCGAAGCCGCCCCGGCCATCTCGAAGCTGAATGTCATATTTCTGAACCGCCATCGCGTGCGGGCGGCCGGTCGAGCGCGCGGTTTCCAGCGACGCGCGCAGGTTGCGCACCCCGTCGGCGGTCGGATCCTCGGGATTGTCGGGAAACGCGTCGAACAGGGGGACGCCGACGAGGTCCTCCCGCCGGTTGCGGGTCAGGTTCAGGTATTCCTGATTGACGTCGATGATGTTGAATTGCGGGTCGAGGATCAGATACCCGTGCGGGGCGGCCTCGAACACGGCATCGCGCAGAAACTCGGTTCTCAGCTCTTCCGAAGTCTCAGTCATATCGTCCCCCAATGCATGCCTTGCGAATATTGGACGCTGTTCTCCGGACCTCTTTAGAGGCGCCGCTTTAATAACTTTCAGGCGAGGGGCATGCTTTCGCATGCGCTCCGCCGAAGCTCGCAAATCTGTCCGCCTGCATCTGAAGCAGCCCCTCCCGTTGCGCGAGCTATGATCGCAGCATACAGCCTACCACGTGTGCGGCAACCGCAGAGCGATACTCAGCGACAAGGTCGGGCACCGGCATCTCTCCGGTGAGCGCCTCGCAGGCTTGAACACCTCCAAGCGGCAACTCTGCAAGACTTGCGATCTCTTCCTAGCTTAGGTTGGCTGCGTCGCGCAGAACACCGAGTTCCATCGCGAGATCGATCTTGACCGGAAACTCAGCCTCGCGCTCCGCGATCTCCGGGCGCACCTCTAGCATTTTTTCGCGAAAGTTCTCCATCTGTCTCTCAGAGCATGGTTCGGGTATTTGTGGGAGCTTCGAGTTGTCAGGCTTGGGGGCGATCGGCCCAGAGCTGCCGCTGAAGTTGACGCCAAATGCTGCGATGCAGCTTCCCCAAAGTGGACGTCCACCACTTAAGCCAAGGCGCGTTGGTTCAGGGCAACCATGATGGGTCGCAATATCGTAACCGTCATTCCCGCTTATCGGTTGCTAGACTGAGTACAGGTGAACGTGACTCGTAGGAGTATCGGGACAAACAACAGTCCTGCGGGCGCTCATTCGCCGTCGACGATATTATGCTCCTCCGGTAGATTTCCCGGTTTCCGACCTCCTTCGAAAACCGAATGATGGATGCACGAGCCTGAAGGGATGCGCCGAGGTTCCATTCTCGGAATGATCCACCCAAAGACGTCACGCCTCTTGGAGTCCGAAGGCTTTCTCCGCGGAACGAATTCCAGCAGACGCCAGCCAACGCTCATGGAGTCATGCTCGTCCGAGGTCGGATCCGGACCAACGTATTGTCCGTGATCGGCCTTTCCGAGAACCAGTTCATTTACGGTTCGTGTCTTGTAAAGCAGGCCAAAGTCTTTCGTTTCTTCGATCATCCAATGTAGGGGGATCTTGGCCAACCCAGCCTCCTCCTCCGGATACCCGCCTCCGATATCGCCGTGAACACCGGCAAACCACACTTCCTTGAAATCTTGCGGCGTTCCGTCAGTATCATCAAATCTGTTCGCGCTGAATGTTTGACCCTCGCTCCAAAGCTGAGGCCTGAACATCGTTCGTCGATCGGAAATAGCCACGGCATGACGCACTGCCTCAACGGAGGAATTGTTGCGGGTATGGGCATGGCTGCGCAGGCGAGGCAGAGTGCGACCGCTCTCGATGACAGATGCGACAGTATCAAAAAGTCCGAGCAGTCGTACGGGTGGACGGTCCGGTCGCATGATCCTCTCGAACAGACGCATTTCGGCGAAGGCATCCTCGCCGCTGGAGCCAATGCGCTTGTAGGCCCTGTAAGCGTAGTCGAGAAGATTAAGGTTCCTCGCTTCCATCAAACCGAACGTGTGAATGAAACCCGACAGGACGCGGGCCGAGTACGCACCGCGCGAGAACCCGAAAATGTAAATCCTATCGCGCTCCCCGCCATCGTTGCGCTCGTAGTTCTCGACAAGAAATTGATAGGCTTCCTTCACATTGGCATCGAGCCCCCACCCCGTTGCCATTCCCCAGATCTCAACCGCCTTTCGCCAAAGATGAGACCAGGCCCCTTCAGCGCCGAAGGTTCCCACGCCTGGATCATAGTAAACGAGCTGCTCTTCGTTCTTCTTCAGCGTCCCATATAACCGAAGGATGTTGGTCCGATCAGCTGATATTTCATTTGATGTGCCGTCGAGCAGAATGACGATATTCTTTGGCATATGCGTTCCTCATACTACCGCTTCGAGCCGTTCTTGAAACTCGCGCATCCAGGACTGCGCCATGGCGGAGTAGGGCTGATCTTCGGCACACATCTCTATCAGCTCGACAAGCGTTCGGTCCCCGAACCCGTCCACCTGCACCCCCGCGCGTTTGATGTCCGGGTCTGCACTCCCCTTCAACTTTTCAGCCAGGAGTTTCAGATCGATTGCGAGATCGGCCAGAAATTCCAGCCGACGAAGAAGGCGCGTGCGGGCTTGTACGAGCCTCAGACGATTGAGGCCATAGACATGAACCGACGTGGCACCCTTCGAACTCAAGCCGTCCGCACCCGTAAAGTCCGGATCGCCGGCGAGTTCATTGGCTAGGACGAAGGAGACAGGCCTCTCTCTGTCAAAGAAGTATCTGATATGAAGTTTCGGGTCGTCCTCGCACGGGTTCAACAGAAGCGCCTTCTCGGCCGTTATCTGGTCGGTGCGCTTCGAAGCACGAACGCCCGTCTCTGCGAGCGGAAAACTGTCCTTCTTTCCTGATCCGACGGTGGCCGATGCCGAATACCCAGCCGTTTCCTCCAGCAGTCGCACTTGGGACGTATCCCCTTTAGGGGTGACCTGGTTCCGCTTTCGATTGCAATCGATGCAACTTGGAAGCAGGTTCTCCCACACCATCGCCAGCCACCAGTAGCCCCTGTGGTCGCTTTCGCCAGCCACGGCGCCCTTGGGACGGAAGTGTTCAACGTCGAGCGGCTGAGAACTCGCATAGAAGGTTTCACAGTAGGCACACTTGCCATGAAACATCTTTTCGAGCGCGTCTTTGACAGACTTGAGCTTGTAGCGCTTGAAGTCAAAGCTCTCTGGGTTTGCAGGATTGCCTTCGAAGTGCGTAATCGCATCAAGAAGCTCCTGACCGCCCTTCTCACTCAGATCCTCGGGCGCAGCTTCTGTTCGATCGACCTTTCTCATCCGACGCTCCGCAAGGCTTCGAGAATGGATTGGCGGGTTTCGTCTCGCAGCTGCCGCAACTTTTCGTCGCTGGCGTCGCGACGCTCACGCAGGAAAGTCGCTATCGCCTCCTGGACCAGTCTCTGGACTTCCGTGTGGCCAATCGGCAGATCAGCAGAGAGTTCCGTAAGATAAGCAGACAGCTCCGGATCATCCGAAGGTTTGGTACCCTTGGCCAAACGGTCCTCCATTTCCGCCGCGCGCCGTTCCGCGGCGAGGCTTTCTGTTGTTCGCATCTGGAAGAAATCGGCGGTCAAAAGCTGCTCCACTGTCCAGTTCTCGTTGTCGGGCAGATCGACGAGGCTATGTGTAAATACTGGAAGGTCGGTGCGGGCCTGATCGCCGGATATCCGCTCCAGCACCATAACTTCGCCTTTCTTCATACCTCTAAGACAAAGCGGATCATGCGACGTCGCAATGAATGTGACACCCGGCAACGCCTTTCTCAAACCGGTCATGATCGACATTTTCCAGCGAGGATGAAGGTGGGCCTCGACCTCGTCGACCAAGACGAGTGCCGTCGCTCCATCGAGGGACTCAAAGCCCGGGTTCACCCGCGGGTCCATCAATCCCTGCATGATGTCGCAGAGCATGGCGAGCACGGCGCGAAATCCGGATGACACCAGCTCAATGGGTGTTCTGAGGGGACTTTCCTGCTCCTTGCCGGACGGCTCTGCGACGACGAAAATCTTACCATCACTTCGCTCAAGGACTTCGAACGCACCCTCGATACTGAAGACCTCTCGCAGGGCACGTACCACCATATCGAAGTTCGCATCATCCAATTTGAGCAACCAACGTTCCGGATTGGAGAGGAGCTCGTCTGAATGAAAGAGCGACCTCACGTGCTTGTGGACCGCGAAGTTGCGCTCGCCTTTCAGGAATTGCCTGTAGGCGCCGTACGCAAAAATGGGTAGATGAACTGAGCCGCTTTGCGTCATGTGGCCGCCCTCTCCGCGCGACAACATGAGCGATATGGGCGGTTGCTCAGTAAACTCTGCCGATATCTCGGCATTGGGCGGCGCCGCCTGATCGGGTGCCCCAAGATATTTTGGATCGAGCACGGCGTTCGAGACTGGAAAACGCATTCTTGTCCGCGCAGCCGCCGGCATGATCGCTAGGGCAACAGCTTCCAGAATTGTGCTCTTGCCCGTAGCATTCTCGCCCAGAATCAGCAGTGCCGGTGCAGGCTGATTTGGTTCCGATGGCGGCAGATCGAAGTCAATTTGTTCGAGTGACTTGAAATTGCGTATCGACACCGATCGCAGCGATGCCGGTTTACCACGAAGTTCGAACAATGGGGCCGCAGCCTCTTCGTTGTCCCCACGCGTGTCGATGCTTTCAATCGCAGCACGGAACCGATGGATTCCGTCGTCCGTTCGAGCAAGCGCTGCGATCTGACCGCGCCGGTCGCGGGACGCACGACGGCCCAACGCTTCATGAAGAACCTCGCGTAGGAACAGATCACAGGCGCCCTCGTGTCCAAAATCTGTCGGATCTGGCCTTTCGGTCTCGCGCCGTAACTGGAGTTCTGTTTGTTGGATCGAGTGTCTAATTGCGCGTTCGCGGCTTTCTTGGAGCTCAGTCCGATCGAGTCGGAAATGCCGGATTGTCTCGTGACCGCGTCGACTGAGACCAACGACCTCGCCGGTTGAGCGAAAAAATAGACTTCTCCAAAGTTGTTTGTCCTTGCAGGGATCGAGAAGCACGTGTCGTTCTTCCAACGGATAGTCCGGCCAACGCCCATCGTTGCGCTCGACAAAGCTCTCCAGCATCTGAAGGTCAGGTATGTTTGTCCGTCGCCCATTTACCGGAAAGAAGCTTGGGTTCTCTGGCCTACAGCCATGGCAAATAGGGTAAAGGTTTTCCCAGGCTTCCGCGAGCCAAGCATAATACAGGTGAGACGCGCTGGCATCTTCGACCGGTTCGGCATTTGCACTTGGTCGAAAACGATAGATCAAGGGCTCGGTGAGAGGTCTTTCGCAGAACGCACATCTGCTCTTGAAAAGTGTCTCCAAAGCATTCCGAACATCCTCACTTGTGCTCGGCCCCTTGGGATCAAGAACAGATTCGAGGCGCGTTTGATGCAATTTTCGGACATCCTGGCGGAACATTTCCAACAAATTGCGACGTGCTTCATGTGCGGTTGGGCGAGAGAACGCTGCCGGGACAGAGATGGCATTACGATCGACAAACCTCACATTGAAATCCTTTCGGCGTGCGGGGTCCTGGAGCAGCTCCTGACCGGACAGAACGAGTGCGTCGAATGCCAGTGTCGGTAATTGGCATGCGTTGAACCAGCAAAAAAATAGTTTCTGAAGACGCGCGTAGCTTCACATCTGCAAGTCACACTGTCAAAATCGGTCCTGACCAAGTCCGAAGATGTTCCACTCCGGCGGATTGGACGGCCTGGTTGCCGTTCGCGTGTGCCATTTCGCATACGCAAATTGAGGTGCCCCTAGATTTGTAGACACTTTGCTCGCTAACTTTGAGGCAAGAAGGCCGACAGCCTCGTCTTCCAACGCATGATTGCGATCGCGCTTGGGTAAATCATCGAACGACTTCATCTCATATCATCTACCCGTTCCGCTAACGGTGCGCAGAGGCCTGCCGTCTTCTATGTGCTACATATCATTCGAAATTTTGATGCGAAGGTATCAACAACGAATGACTCCGTTGAGGCTAAGACTTGTGAATGTGTACTATTCTTGGCCGCGAGCGAGTACCCTGGCTGGACCACAAAGATCTCGAATTGGTATTCGAGCTGGTTTCGCTGCGAGCGCAGGGCCTTCAAATCGTCAACTCCGCCTTCTTCGAAGCGACTTGGGTTGCCAGCTCGCAGACGATCACCTTCACGCCTAAGCAACCGATCGATCAACCTCTGTGGTCGTTCGCACCTTCGAACTGACCGTTGGGCTTGACCACACACCTCGTAGAGGTCGCCGACCCTCGCACCAGGCGCATCCGAAGACGAATATTTGCAGTGATACAATCGCACCGTGACGTGATTGCCATCTTGCTCGAAAGCCACGACATCAGCGACCTCACCGGTCCCATCATCATTAAATATGATGTGGCTTCCCGTAGCTGAGCGAACCTGCTCGATTGTCCTCGCTTGAACACTATCGGCCCGCCGCTCAAGTCCGAGCGATTCAACGCGGATATCCACTCCGGTCCAATCCCAGACCTCGAAATGGTCATCTGGGAAGTACGGCACTTCCGTATCGGGAAGTGGAAAGAGTTCATCCGCCACAAGGGAATCACCGTCGGCGAAGTAGATCGTCGGGGGATACTCATGAAACCAGCGTGACAACGGGACAGGCGCCGCACTCTTTTCGGCTGACGCAGATTGACCTTCCTTCAACGCGTACCGCACGCCTTCGTCGTTGATCGTCATCGTAAACTCTGCACGCGCAGTACCTGCCACTATCGAGAACTCGATGCGGTTCTGTGCGTCATGCGACGAAAGTTCCAGTTCGCAGTCATAAATGGAGCGTTGTTCGCCGTTGATTGTGAAAACCCAACTATCTTCATCAAGGACAGACATCCCCTCATACCAATCGACAGCGACTGGAGACTTTTGGGGAACCTCCGAGACAAGCTCGGGCTGAATGAGGCGATCAATGATGCCGGCCGTCGAGATCGTCTCATCGAGAAGTGAACGACCAAGGTCGTGGCACCAGTCCATCCAGCGTCCGAAATCATTGGTACGCTCTTGCGCCCAGATCTTTCCCTTTCGCGAACAGCCGAGCGACACCCTACCATCGTCAGTGAAGCCGACAACCATCAGGTTTGTCTTGCTGCGCGTCCTGTTCCCACTTCGGCTTCGCAATTCATCAGCAATATCGCTGCCTTGATATTGCGAATAACGTATCTTGCGGCGACGCGTTTCACTCAAGCCCAACGTATTCAGCACCGGACGCCGCAAAGGATCGAGCGCCCGAAAGATATCTTCGCCCCGAATTCGTTCTGCATCGTCGCCGCATAGCGCTTTGGCCAAATCGTCCAAGCGATCATCATGCGAAGCCGAGACATAAAGCAGACCGGCCTCTTGATCCCAATGCACCATGAAGAGATCGTAGGTAACATCGGCGATGCCTTTGAAGCGGCTCCATTTCGGTAGGTCGGCGCGTTCGGTGATGAAGATTGCCAGCGCGTCGTGGTGGTTAATGTGTGGACCATCGACGATCAGCTGTCGGTGGTCGAACCTTTCAATGCCACCAATTGGGTCCCAAGGCGATTGGGTTGTCTTGTAGACAATCGTCCCCAAGGTCGGGCGCAATGTTTCCAAAGGTATCTCTGCATCAATTCCCCCAAAGCCCTCGAACACCTCTTCGCGTCGGACGGCACGCTCGGTTGCTTTTGAACCAATCTGATTGATGAGCTTGTTCCAATCCGCATCCTCAGCAAACAAACTTGCCAAGGGGCTTCCTTCATCTCGCGTCACCGCAGCGATAACTGTTGCCTCACCCAGATCGTCGCGAGTGCGCGTGAAACGACCAACGAACTGCAGCGTCACGGCCTCTGACTTCTTCGGATCATGCAATCCCGCTATCTTGAGCTCGGGCAGATCAAAACCCTCACCGAGCATATCGACACAAACGACGATGCGATGCTTGCCTGCTCGTAATTTCGTGATCGCATCAGCTTGCTCAGATGCGCTCAAACCGCTGTGTAGAAGAACTGGATTGTATTGAGGCCAACGACGCCGATACTTCTCATGCAACTCTTCCGCTCGGGTCCGCTTGTTTCCCCGCGCCATCGCAAGGTGGCGATATCCGTTCGCCTCGTCCGCTTCGAGAGCTTCACCGACTTTCTCAATGATTTGTTCGTCGATATCGTCGCGGTCGAGCCCATCGACGGGCTGATAGTCGATTTTTCTGAAATAGCCCTCCGCTTGAGCCAGTCCCAGCGGGTAAACAAAAATGAACTTGCCATCGACCCGCATTCCATCATTGCGGAACGGCGTTGCTGTGAATTGAACGATCTTGACGTTACCGAACGCTTCCCTGAATTCGCGCCAGGTTCTCGCAGCCACGTGGTGAGCCTCATCGATGAATAGATGCGACGTACACTCAGCCATTGCCGCTTGAATTTCTGACGACACACCAGCGGCGATAGACATCGTTGTGATAACGACGTTCGAGATGGCGAACAGACCACGTGCTTCCTCGACACTCGTTGGTCGCTTGCGCAGCAACGATACCACTGGGTATTGCGCGCCTTCATCAATCAAGCCAGCTTTAGGCAGTATACCCAGTTGCTCGAACGCATTTGCAATCTGTGTTCTGAGCGCGTCGCTTGGCACGATCACCAGAATGCAATTTGCCCGTTCTTGAAGACCTGCTGCAATCATCGTCTCCGTCTTACCGGTTCCCGTCGGCATAACGACCGTGGCGATCTTCGCGGACACAGTCCAATGGGCTTGCAAAGCGTGTAGAGCGCCAATCTGAGGTGAGCGGAAACCTGGTTTGATGACCTGATCGCCATCCGTTTGCTCGCTTGCGAAAGAAACGCCATTAGTCCAGCTGGAACCGATCTCATTGCAAAGCTTCGAAATTTCGTCAGCATCTTTTTTCGGGTTCAGCGGCAACGGCGCTAGAAGGGTGAGTGGTGCATCAGAGGCCCTCGTGACGAAGGTCTCGACGTCAACTGCCGTGGGGCACACATACACTTTGTCGAACGGAACAGATGAGGTTGTCTTACGCGGAAGAAACAGGATTTCGTGTCCGTCCTGATCTTCGCCGACGACACCGACGAGATGTCGTTGTGAAAACGGTCTTATTCTAAGCCGCCGGGTAATGGCCGGTTCTGCAATTGCCTCAATACTAGCGCCAAACTGCGCTCCAAAAACGGCTAGCCTGCGATCAAACTCGATATCGATCTCGGGCGCGGATTCATCTATATCGAAGAGCGTGCCGACATTATTTCTTCTACCCGTCAATCCCCTTACGCCTTTTCTGCTTCTTTATGCTTAAGAGCTTCAGTATACGAACGACCTGCTTTGGACTATGCCGGTTTAGATAACGCGATTCCGGAAGCCCGGTTACAGTCTCCCTCTTGCTGTACCAATTTCTCTGCCGAATGTCTGCTTTTGCAGGAAGCCGTCCCATACCATGCTATAGCAGCGAAGGTCCGCTTCTCTAATTGGGTGTCTGGGTCAAGCTCGTTTTCCTTCTTATGAGGGATCGCGTATCCGGGTCACGCTTCTCTTCGCAGTCTGGTTTGGCGTTCGAAGGGCGCCGCTGCATGCATGTGTCGGATTGGTAGTGGAGAGCCCCGCTTTCCGGCGCGCTTCAAGTTGCGCAGCAGACATTTTCGGCTTCATCCACACACCTCGTCCGGATGGACGATCCCGTTCAGGTTAGGTGGTGGGCTATTGGGTCATGCCTGGCCTCCCACTTTTTCCTGACGGAACTCTGTGCCGTCGATCCACATCCGATGTAAAAGGACGGCCAGTTTGCGAGCCACCGCGACGACGGCACGGCGGCGGCCTTTGGTGCGCATGAGGCGCATGCCCCAAGACTTGATCTGCGATCCGGCCATCGTTCGCATAAGCAACGCATTTGCGGCAGCGTAGAGCGTCGCTCGGACATTCTGATCACCGGCTTTGGAGATGCGACCTGGGTTGTCGTGTTCGCCGGACTGGTATCGCCTCGGCGTGAGACCAAAGTGCGCGGCTACTGTGCGAGACCGTTTGAACCGATTGGGATCATCGACCGCTGCTTTGAAAGTCAGAGCAGCGATCGGGCCTACACCAGGCACCGTCATCATCCGCATGCAGACCTCGTCTTGCGACGCCGCACGCTTCACCCGTCGATCCAGTTCAAGATAATGCTGGAACAGGACGGCACGTGCATCGAGCAACGGAATGACCGCGTGCGCGAGAACTTCATCCATCTCGATCATGGGCCTCACGAGACCGTCGAAGCTACCGTGCTTGACGGTCCGGGGAAGGCGAACACCGAATATCTTCAGCAATCCACGCACTTCGTTTGCCAAGTCCATTGTTTTCTTCAGCAAGGCCTTTCTGGTGCTCAGCAGGGCCCGTAGCCCGTGCGCCTCCCGGCTCTTCATATGCACCGGGCTGAACCAACCCGTCCGCAAAATCTGGGCAATGCCCTTGGCGTCCGTCTTGTCTGTCTTGTTCCGCATCGCTGAAAGTGCGGCACTGACCTGGCGAGCTTCCATGCACACGATCTCGAAACCCATGTTTTGCAGGCCGAAGAAAAGGTGCTGGCTCAGCGCGCCAGCCTCAAAGCCGATCCGCACGATTGGGGCGCCGAACGCATTCAGGAAGTTGGCGATTTCGTCGACCTCACACGGGAGCTCTCGCTCCATGCAAACCTTGCCACGACCGTCCACAATGCAAAGCGCGCAAGACCGAAGCGACACATCCAAACCAACGAAGTATTCCATTTTCTGTCTCCCTATTCTCACAGCAATGCTGAGATATTATCGGGAGCTCGACCTTAGAGCAGGGTCAGCCCAATTACGCATGCTTCCCGCCCCTAGTGTAACTTCCAACCTCAAGGTGAACTAAGAACACTTGGTGAACTTGGCTAGGCGACCCCTTCTGTCAAGCCGAGCGACTTATCGGCTTGATCACGTGAGCGGACTACCGAAAATGCCTTGCCGCGCCGAATTCGAACACCTATCCTCGGGGACATCCAAATGTGGCAACAACCACGGATCTACGCAGAAAAGTCTTAACGACTTCAACACCTTAAGACTGAAGACAAGATAGCTCCGTTCCCTACCGCCGGAGCCAAATCCCCCTGATAAATCAGAGATTTGCGAGCAAGCCCCTTCGGGGGCTTTTCTCGTTTCCTCCCTAGGGTAACAACTGGGGTAACGAAAATGCCGCCAAGTTTTCAGCATGGCGGCGGGCGCTCTAGGTTGTCTTGCCGTGGTCATTGATCTCTTCTCGCGTCGTGTCGTCGGCTGGGCAATGCAGAGCCGCCAGACGACAGACGTTGTCCTGCAAGCGCTGCTCATGGCGACATGGCGGAGAAAACCCCGGGCAAAGGTTCTGATCCACTCGGACCAGGGCAGCCAATTCACCGGCATGGACTGGGCTGCGTTCCTTCGGGCCCACAACCTGGAGCACTCGATGAGCCGCCGTGGAAACTGCCATGACAACGCGGTCGCTGAGAGCTTCTTTAACCTGCTGAAGCGTGAGCGGATCAGACGACGGACCTACCGAACGCGCGAAGAAGCCAGGCAGGATATGTTCGACTACATCGAGATGTTCTACAATCCAAAGAGCAAGCACGCCCAGAACGGAATGCTGTCGCCCGTCGACTTCGAGCGACAGCAGAGACTGAGACAAGACGGCGTCTAAGAAATGCGGGGCTATTCAGTGCTTCATGTCGACGCCGCCGGCCTGCATGCATCCGGGCATGACTTCTTTCAGTCTGACAACGGCGTCTGGCTCGTCGATGAAGTGCAGACGGGGTACTTCTCTCTGTAACTGCCAACTCGGCCCGCGCTTTCATGCACGCGGGCCCAGGCGCCAGCTTTCGAGAGAAGCTCTGGATGGGCTTTTGTCGTGAGCCGGTGGCTGCATCTATCGCACCCGCACTGCATCTATTTTGCATCTACACTGAGCGATACTTGCCGAAAATCAGCGATATTTCACGACACTTGCATGATATTGTATGCAGCCCTTAATACCTCAAGGCATTGTTTTTACTTAATTACCCGATCCGGTAGTTCGGGCTCTCGCGGGTGATCTGCACGTCGTGGACGTGGCTTTCCTTGAGCCCCGCCCCGGTGATGCGCACGAAATTGCAGTTTCCGCGCATCGCGGTCACGGTCGGATGGCCCGTATAGCCCATCGCCGCGCGCAACCCGCCCACGAGCTGGTGGATCACCGCGCCGGCCGGGCCCTTGTAGGGCACCTGCCCCTCGATCCCCTCGGGCACGAGCTTGTCGGACGCCGCGTCCTTCTGGAAGTAGCGGTCAGCCGAGCCGCGCGCCATCGCGCCGAGCGACCCCATGCCGCGATAGGATTTGTAGGAGCGCCCCTGATAGAGGATGACCTCGCCCGGGCTCTCGTCGGTGCCCGCGATGGCCGAGCCGACCATGGCGCAGCTTGCGCCCGCCGCGATCGCCTTCGCGAAATCGCCCGAGAACTTGATCCCGCCATCGGCGATGATCGGGATGTCGCCGGCCGCGCTGGCCGCGTCCATGATCGCGGTGAGCTGGGGCACGCCGACGCCCGCCACGACCCGCGTGGTGCAGATCGAGCCAGGACCGATGCCGACCTTGACCGCATCCGCGCCCGCGCCGATCAATGCGCGCGTCGCCTCGGCGGTCGCGACGTTGCCCGCCACGACCTGCACGTCCGAGCGGAACGCCTTCACGCGCTCGACGGCTTTCGCGACGCCCTCGGAATGGCCATGCGCGGTGTCGATCACGATCAGGTCGCAGCCCGCCTCGATCAGCGCCACCGAGCGCTCATAGCCCGCATCGCCCACGGTCGAGGCGGCAGCGACCCGCAGCCGCCCCTTGTCGTCCTTGCAGGCGAGCGGATGGAGCACGGCCTTCTCGGTATCCTTGAGCGTCAGGAGCCCGGTCAGCTTGCCCTTGCCGTCGGTGACCAGCAGCTTCTCGATCCGGCGCTCCTTCATCAGGGCGCGGGCCTCGTCGCGGTCGGCGGGCTCGGTCAGGATCGCGAGATTGTCCTTGGTCATCATCGCCGAAATCGGCGTCTTGTCGTCCGAGGCGAAGCGCATGTCGCGATTGGTCACGATGCCGACGAGCTTGCCCGCCGCGTCCACCACCGGGAAGCCGGTGAAATTGTAGCGTTCGATCAGAGCCTTGGCATCGGCAAGGGTCTGGTCGGGGCGCAGGGTGATCGGGTTGTAGACGATCCCGCTCTCGAAGCGCTTCACCCGGCTGACCTCGGAGGCCTGCTGCTCGGTGGTGAGGTTGCGGTGGATCACGCCCATGCCGCCCGCCTGCGCCATCGCGATCGCCATGCGCGCCTCGGTCACCGTATCCATCGCCGAGGACAGAAGCGGGATATTGAGCCGGATGGTTTTCGTCACATGGGTCGAGACATCCGCGTCCGAGGGCAGCACCGAAGAGGCTGCGGGAACAAGAAGGACGTCGTCGAAGGTGAGCGCCTCGCGAATCTGCATGGGGGGATCTCCGGGACCAGATGCGTTTGGCAGTTCCCTGTTTCACGCAATGGACCCGAAGGCAACCCCCTAGCGCGGCAGGCGCATCTGTGCGTGCCCGCTCAGGCGATCGCGGCGTTCGTCTTGAGCGCGAGCTGCCCCTTCGCCCAGAGCTGGAGTACCTTCACCGCGATCGGGATCACGATCACAGTCGCGGCGATCAGCACCACCGCACCGGGTATCGTCCAGTCGCCGCCCTGCGCCAGGAAACACCCCGCCGCGGCCGTCGCCGGGAAGGTGAACGCGCCCCAGAGCGGCGAGAATCCCGCGGCGGTGAGCCAGCGCACCGAAAGCAGCAGAACCAGAAGATAGGCCGCGGCCAGCCCGGCCATCACCGCCGCGATCCCCGAGGCCTCGAAACCCGTGGCGACGGTTCCCAGAAGGGCCGCGGGCGCGAGATGGATCGCGAGCAGCGGCCGCAGAGGCGCGGGCACCCTTTCGCGCGCGAATTGCCCGATCGAGATCACCCAGATCGCCGAGGCCGAGATCAGCGCGACCCAGAACATCACCAGCGCGGGCGTCGTCAGCCCGAGCGCGAGCCCCGCGATCGCGCCCACGATCCAGCCCGAGAAGGTGAGCTGCCAGACCGGATTGACCCGGCGCTGCTCGGCCGGGCCGGTGGCGAAGACGCGGATCACCGTGGCGATCAGCGCCAGGTGCAGAAGAGCGGCACCCCAGAAGATCCCCTGCGCGAAGCCGCCATAGGGCCCGAGCGCCGCGGCAACGAGGTAGAGCGTGAGCACCGCCGCCGCCAGCCCCGCCCGCCCCGGCAGGATCCGCAGATCCTCGATCACCACGCCGGGCCGGCGCGCGATCTTCACCCCATAGGCGAGAAGCGCGAAGAGCGCGATCAGGGTCACCCCTCCGAGAAAGAGCTCGACGGCACCGGAAGGCAGCGCGAAGGCGCCGACGCCGCGCCGCCAGGCGATCCCGAGCCCCATCAGACCGAGGATCGGCGGAAAGATCGCCGGAGGCGTGCGGCGAAACAATCCCTTGGGCGTGGGCTTCGAGGGGGCGAAGGTCATGTCGGGCTCTCCTGCATAGAGTTCTGACACCCCCGTGATAGCCGCGACAGACAGGCGCTTGCAATCGCGCGCGCGCCGCGAAAAGCTGCCCTGGGCTGCGGCACTTTGTACGAGGGGGGCTTATGGCGGGACATGGCTACGAGACCGGGCGGCTGAACCTGCCCTTCGTGGGGATCGCGACCTTCGGCAAACGCCCCCTCGTCACGGATTGGGACGCGATCGAGGCCGATGTCGCCGTGATGGGCGCGCCGTTCGATTTCGGAACCCAGTTCCGGGCCGGTGCCCGCTTCGGTCCGCGCGCGGTACGCGAGGCCTCGACGCTGTTCTCCTTCGGCCATGCCGGGGCCTATGACCACGAGGATGACGCGACCTATCTCGGGCCCGAGGTAAGCATCGTCGATATCGGCGACGCGGATATCGTGCATACCGACACGGCCAGATCCCATGCCAATATCGAGACCGGAGTGCGGGCGATGCTCGCGCGCGGCGCGCTGCCGGTGGTGATCGGCGGCGATCATTCGGTCAACATCCCCTGCATCCGCGCCTTCGCCGAGGATTGCGCCGAGAAAGGCCCGCTCCACATCCTGCAGATCGACGCCCATCTCGATTTCGTCGACGAGCGCCACGGAGTCACCGAAGGCCACGGCAATCCGATGCGCCGCGCGGCCGAACGCGATTACGTCTCGGGCATCACCGCGCTCGGCATCCGCAACGTCTCCTCCACCGCGAAGGACGGTTACGAAGCGGCGCGGAAGATGGGCGACGATTTCCTCTCGGTGCGCCAGGTGCGCAAACTCGGCACGCAGGGCGTGCTCGACCGGATCCCCGAAGGTGCGCGGCTCTATGTGACGATCGACATCGACGGTTTCGACCCCTCGATCGCGCCCGGCACCGGCACCCCGAGCCATGGCGGCTTCCTTTATTACGAGGTGCTCGAGATCCTGCAGGGCGTGGCACGGCGCAACGAGATCGTCGGCATCGATCTGGTGGAGGTCGCCCCCGATTACGACCCGACCGGCGCGACACCGATCCTCGCCGCCCAGATCCTGCTCAACTTCCTCGGCTTCATCTTTCACGCCCGCGAGAACGGGCGCGTGTGAATCTTCGGCTCCCGGCAGGAAACGGCGCCGGGTCTCCGGAAGAAGGCGATTTTTGCCTGCAAATTCGTCGGGTTCTGAACTCTTCAGTTCAAAAGTTGACGTTAACGTCAAAAAGCGTGACCCGCAGGCCACAAGAGCCCCGGCCTCGCCGCGATGCGACGTCACGTAAGCGCAACGTAACGATTGATTTACACCCTTCGGCTGATAGCGTCGCGTCAGGGAACCAGCTTCGGCACGTTAGGGAAGAGGACTAGCATGAAACGTGTTTTGACATCTGCGGCAGTTCTGGCGCTTTGCGCCGGCGCCGCGCAGGCGGGCGGCGTCGAGCGTTCGAGCCAGTCGGTCGGCATTCTGTTCGAAAAAGGCAATTACGCCGAATTCAGCATCGGCGGCTTCAATCCGGATGTTTCGGGGACTTTCCCCACGAACGGCGCGCAATCGGGTGACATGGCCCCGGGCTACGGCACGTTCAGCCTTGGCTACAAGCAGGCGCTTAGTGACAAACTGGATCTCGCAGTGATTGTGGACCAGCCGCTCGGCGCGAATGTCCATTACCCCAGTGGGACCGGCTATCCGTTTGCCGGGTCGACCGCAAAAATCAAATCGACTGCGATCACAGCACTCCTGCGCCATAAGCTCGAAAATAACGTCTCGATCTATGGGGGCATCCGTTCGCAGACGGTATCCGGCAAGGCGGATCTGAGCGTCTACTCGACCGCGGCAATGGGATACGTCCCCTATAAGCTCGACACCTCCACCGAGACTGATTTCGGCTACGTTGTCGGTGTCGCATGGGAAAAGCCCGAGATCGCGGCACGCGTGGCCCTGACCTACAACTCGAAAATCACGCACAACTTC
This sequence comes from Thioclava atlantica, assembly GCF_000737065.1. GTDB lineage: Bacteria > Pseudomonadota > Alphaproteobacteria > Rhodobacterales > Rhodobacteraceae > Thioclava > Thioclava atlantica. The sequence continues at coordinate 19,512 of NZ_AQRC01000007.1, forward strand.
AGTGCCACGGAAGTGCTACCGACCACGGCGACTCTGAACTCGACCTTCGAGACCGTTTCGCCTGAATCTGTCAACCTTGAGTTCCAGACCGGCATCGCTGCGGATACTCTTCTTCTGGGCTCCGTTCGCTGGGTACACTGGACCCAGTTCCAGATCGCTCCCGACGGCTATCGTGCGACACTGGGCGGTGGTGCCGCCGGCAAAGACGGCGCGCTCGTGTCTTATGACGACAACACCATCACCTACAATCTCGGCGTCGGGCGCAAGTTTACCGATCAATGGTCGGGTGCCGTGATCTTCGGCTACGAGAAGCACACCGGAAAGCCGACGGGCAACCTCGGGCCGACCGATGGTTACAAATCCGTGTCGCTCGCGGCGAGCTACCAGGCCACCGACAATATCAAGGTCACCGGCGGTCTGCGCTATGTCGATATCGGCGATGCGACCACGAAGAGCATCAACGGCGACTTCTCCGGCAACTCCGGTTGGGGCGCGGGCCTGCGGGTCGGCATCAGCTTCTGATCCAACGCGTATCAGATCTCCGGAAAAGCCCTGCCCCTGCGGCGGGGCTTTTTCATGCGTGATCCGCAAGTTCCGGGTGGCGCGGGTCCCTCGGCGGCAGTAACGCTCATCCCATGAAAAACGCGCCCGCCCCCCTCTCGCTCTCGCCCCTCGCCTGGTCCCTGCTGGGCGGGCTCGCCTTGATCTGGGGCTCGTCCTTCCTGTCGAACCGCGCGGCCCTCGAGGGCGCGGGCGTCTTCACCGTCGTCTTCGTGCGGGTTCTGGGCGGCGCGCTCCTGCTCTGGCTCTGGGTGGCGCTGCGCCGCCTGCCCGTTCCGCGCGCGCCGCGCTATCTGGGGCATTTCCTGATCATGGGATTTCTCAACAACGCGATCCCCTTCTCGCTCATCGTCTGGGGCCAGCAGCATATCGAGTCCGGCCTCGCCTCGATCCTGAACGCCTCGACCGCGATCTTCGGCGCGCTGGTCGCGGCGCTGGTCTTTACCGACGAACGGCTGAGCGCACGCAAGCTCGCCGGGATCTCGGTCGGCTTCGCGGGCGTCGTGCTGGCGATCGGGCCCGATGCGCTCAAGGGGTTCGATCCGACCTCGGCCGGGCAGCTCGCGATCCTCGGCGCCTCGCTCAGCTATGGCTTCGCCGGGGCCTATGCGCGCTTTGCCGTCAAGGGGTTGCGGCCCGAAGTTGCAGCGGCCGGGATGCTGACCGGGGGCGTCGTCTGGATGACCCCGATCCTGCTTGCGACCGAGGGGCTCCCGCGTCTCGACTACGCGCCCTCGGTCTGGGCGGCGATGCTCTGGCTCGGTTTCGGCTGCTCGGCGCTCGCCTATCTGCTCTATTACCGGATCCTCGCACTGGCGGGCGCGGCGAACCTCGCGCTGGTGACGCTGCTGATCCCGCCGGTGGCGATCGTCGCGGGCTGGGCGGTCTATGGCGAACGTCTGGGCGCGGCCGAGCTGGCCGGCTTTGCGCTGCTGGCCCTCGGACTGGTCATCCTCAACCGCCGCCCCGCCGCAAAACCCCGTGACGCGCGCGCCCGGCCAAGCTAAACCGGGGCGACAGGACAAGGGGGACCGATGATCTATTCCAATCGTGCAGAATGGCTGGCGGCACCGAAGAAACGCGTGCTGCTCTTCGGCATGTCGGGTCTGGGCAAGACCTGGGCTGCGAACCTGCTGCGCGAGGCGGGCTGGTTCCACTACTCGGTCGATTACCGGATCGGCACCCGCTACATGGGCGAGTTCATCTCCGACAACTTCAAGCGCGAGGCGATGAAGAACCCCTTTCTTGCCGAGCTGCTTCTGTCGGACTCGGTCTATATCGCGTCGAACATCACCTTCGACAATCTCGCGCCGCTCTCGACCTATCTGGGCAAGCCGGGCGATCCGGCCAAGGGCGGGTTGCCCTTCGAGGAATACATGCGCCGCCAGCGCCAGCACCGCGAGGCGGAAACCGCGGCGCTGCTCGATACCGCGCATTTCATCGACCGCGCCGAGGATATCTACGGGATCGAGAATTTCGTCTGCGATTCCGGGGGGTCGATCTGCGAGGTCGTCGATCCCGAAGACCCGGAAGATCCGATCCTAACGGCGCTGTCGCACAACCTGCTGATGGTCTGGATCGAGGGTTCGGACGCCCATACGGCAGAACTGGTGCGCCGCTTCGACCGGGCGCCGAAGCCGATGTATTACCAGCCCGAATTCCTCGCCGAGAAATGGGCCGAGTATCGCGATCTGAAGGGGCTGGACGAAGAGGCTGTCGATCCCGATGATTTCGTGCGCTGGACCTATGCGAAGGCGCTTGCCCATCGCCAGCCGCGCTATGCGGCGATGGCACGCAACTGGGGTGTGAAGATCCGCGCCGAGGATCTCTATCTTGTCCGCGACCTCGAAGGGTTTACATCGCTGATCGCGGAGGCCCTTCCCGCCTGAGAGCGCAAAGCTCGCTCATCACTTGAAGAACAAACCATAAGAGACTGAAAACAATGCCGATCAAGCTGCCAGAAAACCTCCCCGCCTTCGACATCCTGTCGCGGGAAGGCGTGATGGTGATGTCGCCCGAACGCGCGATGCGGCAGGAAATCCGTCCGATCCGGATCGGTCTTCTCAACCTGATGCCGAAGAAGATCCAGACCGAGAACCAGTTCGCCCGGCTGATCGGCGCGACGCCGTTGCAGATCGACTTCCAGCTGATCCGGATGAGCGAGCACCAGACCAAGAACACCGCCGCCGAGCATATGGAGGAATTCTATCGCTCCTTCGCCGAGGTCGAGGCGACGGGCGAGAAATTCGACGGCCTCGTCATCACCGGCGCCCCGGTCGAGCAGTTGCCTTTCGAGGAGGTGACTTACTGGGACGAACTCACCCGGATCTTCGAGTGGACGCAGAGCCACGTCTTTTCCACCTTCGGCGTGTGCTGGGGCGGGATGGCGATGGCCTATCACTTCCACGGCGTCGACAAGCACATGCTCGATCACAAGGCCTTCGGATGCTTCCGGCATCGCAATTGCGCCCCCGCCTCGCCCTATCTGCGCGGCTTCTCGGATGACCTGCTGATCCCGGTGAGCCGCTGGACCGAAATGAAGCGCGACGAGCTGGAGGCGGCCGGGATGGTGACGCTGATCCATTCCGACGAGACCGGGCCCTGCCTGGTGGAGGACCGCGCCCATCGCGCGCTCTACATCTTCAACCATCTCGAATATGACAGCGGGACCCTGAAGGAAGAATACGACCGCGACGTCGCGGCCGGAAAGCCGATCAACGTGCCGAGGAACTACTATCCCGACGACGATCCGAGCCGCGCGCCGAGCAATCGCTGGAAGAGCCACGCGCATCTGCTCTACGGCAACTGGATCAACGAGATCTACCAGGAAACCCCCTATGATCTGGCCGAGATTGGTCGCTAGCCTGCTGCTCTTCGCGCTGGTCCTCAGCGCGGCGACTTGGGGGCTGGCGTTGTGGCGCGCGCGCAAGGCCGAGGCGCGCTACCCGCCCGACGGGATCTTCGTCGAGGTGGATGGCCAGAGGGTGCATCTGGTGGTGATGGGCGATCGCGGCCCCGATGTCGTGCTGATCCACGGCGCGTCGGGGTCGGCGCGCGCTCTGACCTTCGATCTCGCTCCCGAGCTTGCGAAACGCTACCGGGTCTTCGTGCCCGACCGGCCGGGCTTCGGCTGGTCGGATCCGCTCGAGACGGACACGATCGCGGCGCAGGCCGCGCATCTGCAAGAAGCGGTGCACCGGGCGGGCGCGCGCGATCCCATCGTGCTGGGCCATTCCTATGGCGGCGCGGTCGCGATCGCCTGGGCGGTGACACGGCCCGGAACGCTGTCGGGACTGGTCCCGGTCTCGGCGCCCTCGCATAGCTGGGACGCGCCCCTGCCTGCCCTCTATCAGATCACCGCGCCGCCGCTCGGCCAGGCGCTCGCCGTGCCGCTGATCTCGGCCTGGACGCCTCCCGCGACGCTGCATGGCGAGGTGGCGGCGGTCTTCGCCCCGCAGGAGATGCCCACGGGCTATGCGGAGTGGTTCGGCCCGGGCATGACCCTGCGGGCCCGGACCATGCGCATCAATGCCCGCCAGCGCGCGGAGCTCAAGCCGCAGATCGAGGCGCTGATCCCGCATTACGCCCGGCTCGACCTACCCGTGGTCTCGCTGCACGGCACCGCCGACACCATCGTCGCGCGGCAGATCCACGCCCTGCCCTTCACCGAGACCGTGGCGGAGGCCGAACTGGTCACGCTCGCCGGGCTGGGACATATGGTTCCCCATGTCGCACTCGAGGAGACGGTCGCGGCGGTGGACCGGGTGGCCCTGCGCGCGGGCCGGTTCTGACCCGCCGTCGCGAACCGGGGCCGGCGGGCGCTTGCGCGCTCATCGGGTGCGCCGCATACTGCGCGAAAAGAGGAGGCAGGGATGGCCAAGGACAAGTCCGACACCCCGTTCGAGATCCCCTTCGTGGGCGACATCACCAAATATCTTCGCGACGAGGCGCCGTCGGAGATCCGCAAGGCCATCGAGGGCGCGGACAAGGACGAGATCCTCGCCGCCTCCTATCCCTATGACGAGGAAATGAAGCGCAAGGCCTATGACCGCCACATGGAGGCGCTCCAGGTCGAGCTGGTGAAGATGTTCTGGGACGTCAAGGAGACCGGCAAGCGGCTGGTGGTGCTCTTCGAGGGGCGCGACGCGGCCGGCAAGGGCGGCACGATCGGTCGGATGCGGCAGAATCTCAATCCGCGCTCGGCCTATGTCGTGGCGCTGCCCAAGCCGACCGAGACCGAGGTCACGCAATGGTATTTCCAGCGCTACGTGGACTGGCTGCCCGCGGCAGGCCAGATCGCGATGTTCGACCGCTCGTGGTACAATCGCGGCGTCGTCGAGCATGTCTTCGACTTCTGCACGCCCCAGCAGCGCGAACATTTCTTCTGCCAGCTTCCCGATTTCGAGAAGATGCTGATCGATGACGGGATCATCCTGGTCAAGCTCTGGCTCAATGTGGACCGCGCCGAACAGCTGCGCCGCTTCCTCGCGCGCGAAAACGACCCGCTCAAGCAATGGAAGCTGAGCTGGATCGATGTCGAGGGGCTGAAGCGGTGGGATGCCTATTCCGAGGCGATCCAGGAAACGCTGGAACGCTCGGACAGCGCGCAGGCGCCCTGGACCGTGATCCGATCCGACGACAAGAAACGCGCGCGGATCGCGGCGATCCAGACCGTGCTGCATGCGGTCGATTACGCGCGCAAGGACCCCAAGGCGATCGGCGCGGTCGACGAGAAGATTTGCGGCGGCATCGACGTATTGAATGTCTAAGCAAGGCTATCACCACGGCAATCTGCGCCAGGCGCTGGTCGCCTCGGCGCTCGCGCTGATCGAGGAGAAGGGTCCCACGGGCTTCACCCTCTCCGAGGCGGCCAAGCGCGCGGGCGTCACCCCGGCCGCCGTCTATCGCCATTTCGAGGGGCGCGAGGACCTGATCGCGGAATGCGCGCGGCAGGGCTATCTGATCTTCGGCGATCTGCTCGATCACGCCTGGAACGGGGGCAAGCCCTCGGCGCTCGCCGCCTTCTCGGCGGTGGGGCGCGCCTATCTTGCCTTCGCGCGCAAATATCCCGGCCATTACATGGCGATGTTCGAAAGCGGCATCTCGCCCAACCGGTCGCCGGAGCTGGCCGCGGTGGCGGCGCGCTCGAATGCGGCGATGGAACGGGCGACCCAGGCGCTGATGGAGCATGTGCCTCCCGAGAAGCGCCCGCCGGTCGCGATGGTGGCAGCCCATGTCTGGGCGATGAGCCACGGCGTCGTCGAGCTTTACGCGCGCGAGGGCAACCGTGCCCCCTTCGCGCCCGCGGACCTGCTCGAGAGCGGGATCGGGGTCTATCTGCGCGGGCTCGGCCTGATCGCGCCCGACTGAAACGAAAACGGGCGGAGGCCATCGGCCCCCGCCCGCGATTTTCGCGACAGTCCGTGCGATCAGAACTTGTAGGACGCGGTGAGGTTCAGCGTCGTGGTGTCCAGGTCGCTGCCGGTGCTGTCGAAGTCGTTACCCTTGCGGTAATCGAGCTCGCCACCGACCGACCAGTTGTTGCCGATCGCCTTCTTCATGCCGAGGCCGACCATCGGCACGGTGTCGGTGTAGCTGGCACCGCCGATTTCGGCTTTCATGTGCGACGCGCCGAGAGCACCGTAGAACAGCATGTCCTGATAGGGCACACCGCCGATGAACTTGAGGTCGGTCATGTTCTTGACGCGGTCACCGGTGGCGTCGTCCTTCACGTCGGCGCCGCTATAGGCCAGCTCGCCACCCGCGACGAAGTTGCCGAAGTCGTTGAGGTAACCGAGGTGCACACCACCCACGGCGCCGTCGCCGCTGATGGCGCCGTCGGCATTGCCGTAGCCGATCTGGGCACCGCCGTAGAAGCCGCTCCAGTTGAAGTTCGCGGGCGCGGTCATGACCGGGGCCGGGGCGACTTCGGGAGCGGGCTGGGGCGCGGTGTAACCGCCGGCCAGCGCCGCGGTGCCGGTGAGGGCGAGAATGCTCGTGGTAGCGATAATGCGTTTCATTGTTTCTCTCTCCTGTCCTGGGGGCTCATCCCCCGTTTGACATTTCGGATCAGATCCGTGGCCCGGACCTATGCCTGTTTAAGTCCTCGTCAAAGCACTTGGTTCCATGCCTCGGCAGGGAGTTGCCGAAACGTGATCGCGACCGGCGAAATAGCGCGCGCGAAACCCGTTGCGGCATCTGGACAAAGCGCCCCCGCACAGGGCTTAATGAACGAGTGTTCATTTAGGGAGGATCACATGGAGTTGACGGCGCTTCGGGCCGTGGTGACCGGCGGAGCCTCGGGCTTGGGCGCGGCCACGGCGCAATACCTCGCCGGGTCGGGGACGCAGGTGACGATCTTCGATCGCGACCGCGCGACGGGCGAGGCCCTGGCGGCGCAGATCGGCGCGCAATTCGCCGAGGTCGATGTGACCTCGGAGGAAAGCGTGGCCGCGGGGATCGAGACCGCGCTTACCGCGATGGGCGGGATCAACGCGCTGGTGAATTGCGCGGGGATCGCGACGGGCGAGCGGATCGTGGGGCGCGAGGGCCCGCACCGGCTCGAAAGCTTCCGGCGCACCATCGACATCAACCTGATCGGCTCGTTCAACGTGCTGCGGCTGGTCGCGGCCGAGATGGCGAAGAACGAGGGGCCCGAACGCGGCGCGATCATCAACACCGCCTCGATCGCGGCCTTCGACGGGCAGAAAGGTCAGGCAGCCTATTCCGCCTCCAAGGGCGGGATCGTCGGGATGACCCTGCCGCTCGCACGCGATCTGGCCAGCCAGGGCGTCCGGGTCTGCGCCATCGCGCCGGGGATCTTCGCGACCCCGATGATGAAGGGGCTGCCGCAGGACGTGCAGGACAGCCTCGCCGCGGAAGTGACCTTTCCCAAGCGGCTCGGCGAGCCCGAGGAATATGCGAAACTGGCCGCTTTCATCCTCCAGTCGCCCTATCTGAACGGCGAGGTAATCCGCCTCGACGGCGCGCTGCGAATGCGCTGAAACGGGCGCCCCCGCACGCGCTGCGGGGGCGCCGAAAAATTTTGTGAAAAACGGGTTGCAAGCCACCGCGCGGAGCGATAAATCCCGCCCTACCAAAGCGACCACCGATGCGGAGAGGTGCCGGAGCGGTCGAACGGGGCGGTCTCGAAAACCGTTGTGGGTGCAAGCCCACCCAGGGTTCGAATCCCTGTCTCTCCGCCAGATTTCCCCAGTGTGAAATCGGCATTTATCAAGCAAAAACAAGATGATATGGAAATCCGCCGCCCGGCGGGTCCGCTATTATGGCTTGATTTGCTACACATTTTGCCGCACAAATCGCAGCACGGGGCAAAACCGGGAGTCCGGCCATGACCATTATGAAGCGCGGCAGCACATACCACCTGCGGAAGCGGGTTCCGACGCGATACCAGCGGGTTGAAGACCGCAAGAGCGTCTGGATCAGCTTGCACACTGATTCCGAAACCATTGCCAAACAGAAGGCCCCTATCGCGTGGCAACATCTGGTGGAAGCATGGGAAGCCCGGCTGGCGGGCGACACGGCAGACGCGGAACGGCGCTTTGACGCGGCCAAGGAATTGGCGGCGGTGCGGGGCTTCCGATACCTTCCGGCGGTCCGCGTGGCCGATCTGCCCCGTGAAGACCTTCTGGCCCGCGTGGAGGCCGTCACAGGGCGCGACGGTGAGCCGGACACGCGCGAGGCGGCGGCGGTGCTGGGCGGCGTCCCCGAGCCGCAAATCACGGTCTCTCGGGCGCTTGATCTCTATTGGGGCTTGGCCGCCGATAAGACCCTCGGCAAGAGCGATGACCAGCTTCGGCGCTGGAAAAACCCGCGCAAGAAAGCCGTGCGCAATTTCATAGAGGTGGTCGGGGACAAGGCCCTGCCCGACATTACGGGCGACGACATGCTGGATTTCCGGGGCTGGTGGCTTGAGAAGCTGGAGTCCGACAACCTCACCCCGAACAGCGCCAACAAGGACCTGATTCACCTCGGGGACGTGTTTAAGACGGTCAATAAGATGAAGCGCCTCGGGCTGGTGCTGCCCCTGTCCGATCTTTCCTTCAAGGAAGGCGAAGCGCGCCAGCGTCCGCCCTTCTCGGAAAGCTGGATCAAGGACCACCTGTTGAAGCCCGGCGCGCTGGACGGGCTGAACAAGGACGCCCGGTGCATCCTCTTGGCGATGGTCAACACGGGCGCGCGGCCCAGCGAACTGGCGTCCCTGACGGGCGCGCAAATCCATCTGGACGCCCCGGTGCCCCATATCTCCATTGAGCCGGTCGACAGGCAGTTGAAGACCCGCAACGCCCGCCGCGTCATTCCGCTGGTGGGCGTGTCGCTGGACGCCTTCAAAGCCTGCCCCAAGGGCTTCCCCAAATACCGCACCACATCCGCCAGCCTGTCCGCGACGGTGAACAAATACCTTCGCGCCAATGGTCTCATGGAGACGCCGGGACATTCTCTCTACGGGTTGCGGCATAGCTTTGAAGATCGACTCTTGGCGGCGGGCATAGATGAGCGGATCAGGCGCGACCTTTTCGGCCACGCCCTTGATCGTGAGCGTTACGGCAAGGGGGCTTCGCTGGCCCACGTTCGGGACCTGATTCAGCGGGTGGCACTTTGAGCGGCAACCGCGCGAGCGCGGGCCACCACGTCATTCGCCAGCAAGGCTTCCTCTTGCGCGATTTCGGCCTCTAGGCGGCTGAAAATCGGCGCATAGACGGGATCGGCCACCACCAGCTTGGCAACGGTCTCAAGAGCCGCCCGAAGGCGCTCCAAGTCCGTTTGCATGGTGGTGGCCGCCCGCATCGTCTTAGCCGTTCAGACGCACGTTGACGGTGCCCGACGGGTTCCCGGCGGCGGTCACGGCAAGGCCGATCAGTTCATTGTTGCCCGTGTCGTCATCGGCGGTCGCCAGCTTGGCGGTATCGTCCCAATAGACGAAATCGCCCACGGCCAGCACGTCGGTCGAGACTTTCGGCATGTCGAAAACACCGACGGTCACAAGGTCGAGGGAGTCCCCGATTTCGGCATTCCCGGCAGCAATGCCAAAGAGGTTGCCGACAAGGACGCCTTGGCCGGACGTGGCGGCGGCGGTCGCGGTGATGGTGATATTCTCACCGGGTTGGACGTAGTTCTTCATGGGTCAGATTCCCTTGCTCATATTGAAGTGGATCGTGGAGGCGGGCCGGGCCGTCTGGGCGGCGATTTCCGCATCAAGAGCGGCCAGCGCGCGGGCCATCTCGGAGTCGGAGCGGTATTCTACTTCCTCCCCGTTCTGGTCCCGGAAGCGCCGGACGCCGCCAGCGCGAGCGGCCAAGAGGTCCGCCCGCATTTTCTGAAGTTCGGCCACGGTCGCCATATTACGCGCCTTCGTTGAAGTAAGCGCCGCGCCAGTCAGCCCAGCCCGTGCCGAAGTCGAGGAACGCGCGATACTGCATCCCGAGCGTGGTCCACGCTTCCTGACGCTGAATCTGAACGCCCTGCGCCGACGACAGATAGGCGAACTGAAGCGACGGGACCGCCGCCGGATCGGCCATGACATACCAGCCGGTGCCCGTGATCCGGGGTTCCACCACCAGCTTCAGCTTGATCGGCTGCACGTCATCCGTGGTCGCGGCGTAGATCGCGGCCAACAGCTTTTCGGCCTTGGTTTCGAGTTCCGGCCCGATCACCAGATAGCGCGGGGTCACGCCGATGATGGTCTTGCCGTCGAGACCCTTCACGCCGCGCATGGCGAGCCGGGCCGCGTCCAGCGACGTTTCGGTGATGTCAGCACCCGCCGCCGCCATGTTGCCGCGCCCAGTGGCGAAAACAGCCGTGCCGTCGGACAGGTCGGGGTTGCCGATGAAGGTAGCCACCAGTTCTTCGGCTTCGGTCTGGGCCGCCGCCGCACCAATGGCCGCCGTCATGTCGCCCAGCATGTTCAGATCATCGTCGATCAACAGTTTGCGGCTGACATTGATCGCCCGCCCGAAGGTCTTCAGGGCCATCTTCTCGCCCGCTTCGGCGCGGCTGGTCGCTTTGAACTCGCCGTGTTCCGTCATTTCTTCAAGGCGGCCCATCTCACCCAAGCGGATGGAGGTGGATTCCTTGAAGTTCGGAAGCGTCCGCTGGCGGGCCAGCGCCTTCAGCGGGCTTTCGGCGGCGCGATACGAGTCCAGGGCGACTTTGCCCATCGCATTGGAGACCAGCAGAGGGAAGTCAGACGTGCCGTGCGCGGCGGCGCGCTGGAACAGTTCATCCGCCGAAAGGCCACGGGTGGACTCGCCCGCCCGCGTCAGGGCATCGGCGGCCATATCGCGGAGCGACATATTGACGAACTCGCGCGAGGCATCGGGCAGTTCGCCCCCGGCCATGCGGAAAGCCAGCGCGTCGGCCTGACGGGTGCGCAGCGCGGCGGCGTCATCATTGGCCGGGGCGGCGGTGCGGATACGGGCCGGGGTTCGGCGCTGCATCGCCTCAAAGGCTTCGGCGCGGGCTTCGGTGATGGACAGATCACGGTCGATCATGTCATCAGCCTGTTCCGCCGTCATGCCAGCGGAGCGGCAAATCTGGCGGATAGCCGCGCGGGTTTCGGTGGTTTTGTCTTCGGTGTTCTCCACCTGAAGGTCTTCGTTTTCCATGGATTCACCTCGGAATTGGCTGCCGGGATCGGCAGGGATAGGGACGGCGGAGACTTCGGAAATAGACCACGCCGCCGCCGTCCGAACGCGAGCGCGGGAATTGGGATCGGCGGACTCGGCCCAGCGGGTCACGCGGTAGCCGATGGAAACGCCCTTGATGGTGCCTTCGCGGATACGCTCCACAATCGGGGCGGCATCGGCTGCCCCGGAAAGACGGATGGTCGCCACCAGCTTGCCGTCTTCCATGCGGTGCCCGGTAATGGTGCCGATCACGTCACGGGCAGAGCCTTGGCGGTGGCCGTCCAGAACGGGCGCACCGATCAGGCGGGACGTATCCAGCCCGGCGGGGTCCAGCCGCTCCATAAAGCCCTTGCGCTGCACCGGGGCGAAGGTCGAAATCACGGCCTCCACGGTGCCCGCATCGGCGTTGAAGGTGTCCGGGGCGAAGACCGCCCGGCGGGTCAGGAAAGCTTGCGTTTCCACGTTTCAAATTCCTTGTCTTGGGGCGTCAGCTTGCGGCCTTCTTTCGGCAGCACGATCACGGTCGCTTTCTCGGGGTTCAGGGTCAGGCGCGGCCCGGTGATTTCGTCAGATGCACCAGCGCGCTCAACCAGTTTGCGGTGATACTTCTCTCTGTCGCGCTCTTGCGGGGTCATTCGGCGGCCTCCTGTTTCGGGGCCGTCTGGCGCGGGTCGGCGGCGATTTCGGCGTCGAGGTCTTCCAAGGACCACCCGCGTTGCGCCACCAGCTTGCGGCGAGACGTGAGGCCCGCTTCGAGTTCGGCCACGTCGGCTTGAACCTGTTTGGCGGGGTCCACCTGCATGAAAGCGGGCGGCAGCCACTCGGCAGCGTATGCGCGAGGGGCGGACTCGAAATCGGGCGCGGCCAGATCACCGGACAGGACGGCGTAGGTGATGACCTGCCGCCAGATCGGCGCGAGGAACTGCGGGACCAAGACCCCGTATTGAATCTGTTCAACCCGCTGGCGGAAAGGCAGAAGCCCGGCGCGCAGGCTCGAATAGTTTGCGTTCGAGAGGTCGCCCGACAACAGATGATCCGGCAGGCCCAGACCGGCGGCCAATTGCTGCAATTGCAGGCGAAGAAAGGACCCGATTTCAGTGAGTTGGCCCGGCGTGTTGAATTTGACGTCGTAGCCGGTGGGCAAGCGTTTCATCGTGCCGGGTTCCAGCCCGGTTTCCAGAATCCCGCCTTCCCCGGTTCCATCGTAGGGTTCCCCGCCCGTGCCGTTCAAATCGACAAGGAAGGCGCTGTGCATCGCCGCGACTTTGGCACCCATCAAGAGCGCATCGGTCAACTGGTCGAAGTCAGAGGCGGAGAGGATGACCGGGGCGAGCCAAGAGACACCGCGCACCTGACCAGCCGCCAAGGGTTTCATGACGTGGATGATCTCATCCGCAGGGACCCGGACGGGCGGCGCGTGATTGGCGAATTGATCGTGCGGGCGGTGGGGCAAGACGTGATACGCCACCCGACGGCCTTCGGCATCGAACTCGACGCCCTGAACGATTACGGCCCCACCCCCGATTTCACGGGTCAGGCTTTCGTCTACCAGTTCCGGCGGCAGCAAGCGGAGACGCGGCCCGTCTTCACCCGGCAGGACGTGAAGGAAGGCTTCGCCATCAATCACCAGCCCGCGCGCCACATCCGCTTGGAGGCCGAAAAAGTCGGTGCGGCCATCGGCGTCGGCATGGTCAGCCCAAGCGCCGAAAGCGGCGGTCAGATCGGCACGGGTCGAGGCGTCGGGGTGGCGCGGCGTCGGGACAATTCCGGCCCCGACCAACGCACCAGCCCAATTTGCGACGGCTTGGGCCATCCAAGGATTGTTCGCCACCAGATAGCGAGCGCGGGACCGAAGAGTCGCGCCAGAGGCGGACACTTCCGAATTGACGCGCCCGAACGTCCCAACCCCGAAACCACGGCGGCCACCAGCGGCCCCATCAAATCGACGGACGGCTTTAGCCTTTGCGGGGCGGGTAAACAGCTTCGGAAAGGACAAAAGGGCCATATCAGTTCACCACGGGTTTGTCGCGGGTGATGTGTTCAAGGATCGGGTCCAGATCGAGGACCCAGAGCGAACGGCGTTCCCAGCTTTCGCCGGGGTTCCAGAAAGACGTGCCCACCGAATTATTGGACTCGAAATCGTAATGGCGGACGCGGGCCGTGAACTTCAGGTCACCCCGCCCGGTCGTGTTGCGGATAGTGGCGAGTTCAAAGCCGAAGTTGCGGTGGCCTTGGAGATAGCCGCGCATAACCCACGCGGCGGGGTTCGGTGCGGGCGGCTCTTGGCCGTCAAGATCATTGAGGTTCCAGCCCAAGAAATGACGCCCGGCAGCGGCCATAGGCTCACCAGTCAGGCCACATTCGGCAAGGCGGTGCAGGATCGCGGTGACAAGAATCTGTTCAGCGCGGAAAAGATAGCTGCGGCGCTTGTCAGAGCGGCGGCGTCCGTAAGGCGTCACATACCCGTCGGCAACACGATTGCGGAGAAACTTGGCGGCCTGCTTCGCGTCAAAGCCCACATGGGCGAGCGCACGGGCAGCCTGTTCAGTCGTCACCCCGAGTTCGTCGGGGGCTTCTTCAGGGATGAAGAACACACCCCCATATTCAGGATCACGGTCTTCGGTGCTGGTCATTGTCAGGGACTCCTAAGTTGGCGAATCCCTGAATATCATCTCGCAACAAGTCGTCTCAAGTGTCTATAATATCACGTCAAATTTGGTTTGACGGTCGATTAAGGGATACAGCAAATCCTTGCATCGTCTTGCAGGAAGATGGTATGGAGGATTCGTCAACACGCCAAAGGGGCGGGCGGGGTTTCGACATGGCCTCGCCCGCCCCATCCATTTCAGAAGGATCAAAGACGTGGATCGCAACACCCGGAACGCCCACAGCCTGTTTGCCCCGTTCATTGCGGGTGAGATTCATCCCAAGCGCCAAGAGGTCGCGCAGCAACTTGTCCACCAGTGGGTTCGGCGGTCGGGCGAGTTTGCCAGCCTGTCTTGGGATGACGATCAGATTTGCGAAGCGATTGACGCTGATATGGCCCGCGACACAGGCTTTACCGCCATGCTGAACAAGGTTCTGGCGTTGCGGGATGGTCGCGGGGCGCTTCCGGTCTAATCAAGCGTGGAACTAAGGGCGATTCTGTGGTCAGCTACGCGGGATATTTTTAAAGGGACTCGCGGCGATGAAAATTTGGAACAGCCTGAGCCTGTGGGCTGGCGTCTTACTCACAATTTCAACTGTTTCACCATTAAAAGCACAAGAGCGCCCTGTAACGGAGAACTGCTTTGAAGTTGTGACTGCAATGAATTTTGCCCTTCAGGGAATGCCAGATACCGGCGTCATGGGTATCTCATTGAAAAACGGCGGCGAAACAAGACTCATGATCTTCGTCGCTTTGGGAAACGCAGCGGACCAATCAAATCCAGCGAAATGGCGCATTCTTGAACGCCAGAATGAAACCCTCACATATTGTCTTATCGGGGCTGGGGATGAATTGGAAATCTTGCAGAGTCTACATGACATTCCGGGTTTCGGGGCGGAGTTCGGGCTTCCCGGCACCTCAAGACGGCGCTGCAATGACGAGTCGGATGGAGCAATGGGTAGCGTTGCTGTCCGAGCTTGGGCAAACAAAGAGCTTGGCCCAAGTCTAGTGCAGCACTTTAGCTCACCTTTTCGAGGTTCATCTTATACGGCATTGATTGCAAATGACCGCGTTCAAGGAGGTTATGCGTGGACTCTCTTAAAAAGCGACGGAAATCGGAACTGTTACTTGTCGCAAGGCGATGACAGTTCTTTTTCGCCAGATTTCGCAATGCGCCCCGAACTAGTCCAAGACCCCAATACATTGCCGCCCTTGCAATAACTCTACCTTTCCAGCCAAGCAGACTTAACAACGGTCGGGGCCTTTTTCGGCCCGTCCTTTCTGGCAAGATCGCTTTCCCGGCGTTCCATGTCCAGCCCGACAAGCTGCCGCGCGGCGTAGGAATAGGCCAAAGTGTCCAGCGCCTCGTTCCGGCGGCCCGAGATGACTTCCCAGACGCGCATGGGGCGGCCCCGGCTGAACTTTGTCACCAGCCGTTCGGCGCGTATTTGGTCGAAATAATCGCCGGACAGGTCTTCCGAAAACAGGATCGTTTCGCCGTGGGCAAGGCGCTGGTGCAAGGCCAGCTTCACGCCGTCCACCCCGATCAGAGCCAGCCGGACCTTGCGGGATGAACTGAAGGCCAGAGACGGGCGGCTGAAGCCGGACACGCCTTTGCCGGGCAAGACCCGGCGGGCCGTGCGGGGGCGGCAGAAATCATAGACTTGATCCGCCCAATTCCCGGAGTCGATCACGGCGGCGTCCACGTTCAACACGCCCCCAAGCGGGTGACGGAACTGGCGGCGCAAGGCGTCTTCCACCTCCACCCATGTTTCGGCGTCGGTCGGGTCGCCCCAAATCGGGACATGACCCAAGACGCGCATGTCCCCGTCTGCCGTCCAGCCCGTATAGGTCAGTTCCACGCGGTCCTTCTGCACGTCCCCGCCCACGGTCAGCACCAGCGAATCTTCGGGCACGGTCTCCATGTTGAAGGGCCGTTGCAAGGCCGCGAAATCGGTCGAGTCCAGGTCATCGCCTTCCCCGCGCCAAGCCTCGCCCAGCACCGTGTTCAGCCACGGTTTCAGGGTCGTGGGGCTGCGCTTGGCCTGAAGGAACTCCGCCGCCAGCTTCGGCCATGTCGCGTTCGGCAGCGTGGAGGTCAGAGAAGTCAGCTTATAGCCCCTATGCCCTTCCACATGGGGCGCAAGAGCGCGCCAGCGGCCCGCCGCGACGATCTGGGCCTTGTGGCGGTCCTCCACCCGGCCTTCGCAAGAGGGGCAGCGCCAATGGGCCGTCTCGGGCTTGTCCGCGTCCCATTTGATGTCCGCCCACAGGATTTCCGAGAACTGCCCACAATGGGGGCAAGGCACCTCAAAGACCCGTTGGTCGGATTGCTCATAGGCCCGCAAAATCCGGCTGGTCTCGGCATCAACGGGCGTGGAGGCCAGCACGATCCGGCGATTGCCGAAGGTCATGGTGCGGCGCATGGCGAGTTCTACAGGGTCGCCTTCGGTGCCAGCGGACAGTTCGTAAGCGTCGATTTCATCGGCAAACAGAATCCGGGCCGTCCGGGCGCGAAGGTTGCGGGGCGCGCGGGCGGAGACGATGGAAAGGCTGCCCCCGGCAAAACGGCGGTGAAGCATGGTGTCACGCCCGGCGGTGTCTTCGGACAGGGCAGCCCGGAGTGACGGGGACTCTTGGAAGGTCGGTTCGATCACGGAAACCATGAGGTGCCGCGCGTCCGCCTCGGCAGGCACAACGCAAAGGACCGGGCTGGGGTCATTCTCCACGAAATGCCCCAAGGTTCCCACCATGAGTTGCGTGGCCCCGACGCGGGCCGATTTGAGGATGGAAACGCGCTCCACGGTGTCGTCCCCGATGGAGTTGGCGATTTCGATCTGGGGTTTCCAAAGACGCATACGCCCCGGCTGGGCGGCAATCGAGGACGGCAGGAAGACGGACGCCTGAATCCAGTCTGCCAGCGCCAGCTTCGCGGGCGGGCGGAAGGCTTGCAGGGCGTCCCGGCGCATCTGGGCAAGGCGGGGGTCAACGGTCATCGGAAATCACCTCCATAGCGTCCCGGATTTCGGCATCCAGCGCGGCGGTCGTGGCGCGGTCCATCCCCATCCGCCCAGCCACCCGCGACGGCACGGCCAGCACGGCGGCGCGCAAATCGGTCACGATGGAGCGCCATTCGTTCGCCACCTCGCGCCCGTCCAGAAGATCGCCCCGCGCCTTCGCGTTCTGGATTTCCAGTTTCTCGGCGGTGGCCTTCGCGGCGCGCAGTTTCTCGGCGGCCAGTTCGGAATCGACGCGGCGGCCCTGCGCCCCGGCGCGGGCATGATCGCAATAGGCGCGGATCGCCTTGCGGAGCGGAAACCGCTTGTCGGGGTTCCGGGGCAAGACGCCTTCGCGGGCGAGCGCCGAAACGCGGTTGGGGGTCAGGCCCAGCCATTCCGCCAGATCGGCAGCGTTCACCAGATCGCCGTCTTCGGCCCGCGTCTCGGGCAGCCCGATCAGGTCATCAATCTCGGCAAGTTCGGTATCGGTCAAATTCTCCATGCTCATGGCCTCTCAACTGTCCCGATCATCCCGCCACAGCGGAAAACGGGTTTTCGATTTCAAAATTTTCGTGGTGGGCAATACATCGGGGCTTCGGCGCCCCCGCACCCCACCCGCCGTATAGGACCCGTAGCCCGATCAACGCGCCGCCGTGGTCAAGCCGTGACCTATGCCACCTGTGACCCTCGGCGAAGGTCACGCACAAAGCACTGACAACAAAGGACAAAACGACGTTCGTGACCCAAGTGACCCACAAAACCCCTATGTTACTCCCCCAGCCCCCGTGCTGCCCTCTCCACTGGTGGGCCGTGGCCTGTCCCTGTTCCCCAGCACTCTTGTTGAACTGATAAGGGTCACAAGGGTCACAGGACGGATTCAGCCAATGAAAACAGGGTTTTGCGAGTGACCCATAAGGGTCATCCCAAGAGTCACAATGGGTCACGCCCCGTTGATATGTTGCCGCCGTGGTCATTAAACCCGCGCCCACCGTTTCCCGACCCGCGTATGGATTTTCGCCCACCCAAGGGTGCGCAGAATATCGGCCACACGTTTCTGGTTCGCCCGCGTTTGCTGCCCGCTATTCAGGCCAAGCGCACCGCTCAACACTTCCGAAATCCGCACCTCGGTCTTCACCTCGCCAGCGGCGTCAAAATCGTCTGCGGGCTTGTCCAGCCATTCGGCCACGTCATCCGCCCAGCTATCGGCTTCGCGCGCTGCCTCTTGCACCGGGCGCGCGTGTTCCGCTTCAAAGTCCCGATCCAAACACCACGCTTCCCCGGCCTCATAGGCGGCGAAGGCTTCGGCAAAAAGCTGGTCCCGCGCGCTGGCAAGGGCTTCAAGGTCGATCTGGTGAACGGTCACGGGCCAGAAGCGCCGCCCGCCCGTCGCATCCCGCAAGAACTGGTCTTCATTGGTGGTGCCCACGAAAACACATTGCCGGGGAAACGACTCGTCAAAGCGGGCGTAGGGCAGCCGCACCCGGTCCACCGCCCCGGACAGGAACGCCTTCAGGTCTTCGGCCTCGCTCTTGCGGGACGGCGCGAGTTCGGCCAGTTCCACCAGCCACTTGCCCTGAAGGTGGCGAA
The DNA here is from genome assembly GCF_000737065.1 of Thioclava atlantica. Lineage (GTDB taxonomy): Bacteria > Pseudomonadota > Alphaproteobacteria > Rhodobacterales > Rhodobacteraceae > Thioclava > Thioclava atlantica. The sequence goes on from NZ_AQRC01000007.1 coordinate 37,952, forward strand.
TAGCGTCCGTCTTGTCCCCGGCGATGCTGGGCAGCGTGTCGCTAAAATACTCCGCCCCGGCGAGGATACGGCAGGCGGTCGATTTGCCTATACCTTGCGGCCCGGACAGAACAAGGGTGTGGTCCGCCTTACATCCCGGCTCCATGACGCGGGCGACCATTTGCAAAAGGAACTTGCGCCCCACGGCCCGCGTATAGGGCGTGTCTGCCGCCCCGGTATAGCGCACCAGCCACGAGTCTAACCGCTCGCGCCCGTCATGGTGAAGGCTCCGCAACTGGTCCCGGATCGGGTGATATTGCAAATGCCGGGCCACGGTCAGGGCGGCGTCGGCCACCAGTTCCTTCCCGACGGTGCGCAAGCCGCGCCGTTCCAGCCCCGTCCGCGCCAGCGCGAGGGCCGCGTCATTCAACGGCCCGTCGCACCATTCATCGCGCCGGGTCATAAGGTTGTGCCTAAGGCCGGGAAGGATCGAGTCGAGGTTCCGCCCGAGATACACAATCGCGTTGTTCAGGTTGTTCACGGGCTTGCCCCGTTCCCGGATCACGCTGCCCCAATCCGGCCCTTCCGTGGTCGCGGGCAGGCCGATCAGGTCATCAATCTCCGCCAGTTCATCGGCGGGGATCACGTCATCAAAAGCGGACAGGTCAATCCAGCCCCGGCGCTCCGCTTCCGCGCGGATCGTGGCGAAGGTGCGAGGGTTCTTCCCGCCGCCGCCAAACGAGTCCCAGACTTCGGCGGTTTCGTCGGGGTCATAGCTGGGGTGCCGCTCGCTCCACTCATGGAACAGGGCCAGCCCGTCTTCGCTGCCGCCCGTCGCGTGATGCAGCGCCATGCCCATATGCAGCCACCAGAGGCGTTCCGCCGCGTCCGGGTTGCTCGCGTCATTGGGGATCGTCAGAAGGGCTTCCCGGACGTGCTGAAGGGCCAGCCCTTCGCCTTCGCCAGAAGCGGCCCGGCGCTCGCGCTTCACGCTGCCGCCGTCCTTGTAGATCGGGGCCAAGCCATCAACCATGTCAATCGGCTGCCCGTCCACAAGGAAGGTTTCAACCGGAGTCCCGCCCTCTACGTTGCCCGCGTAATAGGACTGCGAAAGGGTGAAGCTGGCCGGGTCCAGCGCGCCGCCCAGAATGCCGTTCAGCCGCGCCATGAGGTCTTCGCGGGCCTCGGGCGGCAACGGGCCGCTAAACGGTGCGAGAACGCGCCAGCGGGGCGCGTCCGGGCTATGGCTGGGGGTGGTGTAGACAAGCCCGGCCACGCCCGCCTTTTCCAAGGCATCGCGGGCCGCGTCGGGGGTCATGTTGCCCGCGTCATAGTCCGCTTCCAGCCCGGTCACGGTGCGGACGTTGGCATTGTGGCGAAGGCTTTTCTTCGGCGTCTTATCGGGGCCGAAGGTCGCCAGCTTGATCCACGGCAGGCCGTCTTTGCTCTCCGCCCGCTGGTCCGCAATCCAGCGCGCCAGATCGGCCAGCGAAAAGGTCAGTTCCTTTTTCTGGAAAGCGCCGCGTGTCGGGAAGCGAGTCAGCGTCAGGGGTTGCCGTGCATCGGCAGATTTCGTATTCTTATCAGGCATCTTTTGGTCTCCTATGGGCCTCTGCATGAGGGTGCACTTCTTCCACGCCCCCGGTCAGCCAGCCGGGGGCGTTTCCATTTCCGAGTTTATCGGGAATCGGTTCTATCGCCACCAGATTTTGCAACACAAGTTGCAACACATTTTGCGGCGCGTGATTTTTGTAAGTCGCTGATTTAAGGAGATAATATAGTCTGGCAAAGTCGAAACGACGGACTGTCTCTCCGCCACTTTCCCCTCGCGAAAACGAATAGCTTTCGCTTTGAGGGGCGCTTTGCGCGGTTTCGCCGACCGTCTGGCCTTCCGGCTTCCGGCTGCCAGACCGGCCCGCCCCCCCTCCTCCCCCGGCGCGAACAGCTAGAGCAGAACCCCGTTCTCCGGCTCCAGCGGCGGCGGGACGTCCTCTCCCTCCAGCGCGCCCAGCATCTCGCGCTCGATCGTGCGCCGCATCGCGGAGAGCGGCAGCGAGTTCGGCGCGAAACCGAAGGGATTCTCGAGCTGGTGGCCGAGCGCGTCGAGGCCGAAGAAGGTATAGGCCACGAGCAGAACCGGCAGCAGGGTCCACCATCCCAGGCTGCCCGCCAGCGCGAAGGGCAGCGTCAGGCAGAAGACGATCGCGGTGCGCTGCAGGAGCAGCGAATAGGCGAAGGGCACCGGCGTCCCGGCGATCCGCTCGCAGCCGCCCTGAACCTGCGCCAGCTTGGTCAGCTGCGTCTCGAGCACGGAATAATGGATCGGGTCCAGCCTGCCCGCCTGCATCAGCGACAGGCAGCGCCGCCCGACCCCGGTCAGCACCGTGTTGGTCGGATTGGGATCGCAGGCCGCCGACCCCGCGGGGCACCACTGGCGGATCGCCTCCGCCTCGTCGGTCCCGCGCAGCCGCGCCGACAGACCGGCGCAGAAGCCGCATACCCCGTAGGCAAGCGCGCGCCGGTCCTCCTCGGGCAATGTCGAGATCTGGCGCGCGAAGGAGCGGCAGGCAACGATCAGCTCGCCCCAGAGCTGGCGCCCCTCCCACCAGCGGACATAGCAGGTGTTGTTGCGAAAGCTCATGAAGACGGAGAGCGAGATCCCGATCAGCGTGAAGGGGATTGCGCCGATCGCCTCGAAAATCCCGGGGTGACGCTTGGCGACGAGAACCGAGGCGATGCTGACCAGCGCGATGGCCAGAAGCCGCGGCCAGATCCTGGGCAGGATCGACCCGTTCACCGCGAAGAGGATGTCGCGCAGCGAGGGTTGCGAGCGTACGATCACCGGGCGCTCCCCCGGTATCCCGCCCTGCGGCGGCACGCGTCGGCCTCGGACCGTCCGGGCAGCTGGCCCGGCGTGAAGGGAAATGGGGACGGCATCGGCTCTCTCGCGTTGCTGTGGAACGGTGCTCCTCCGCGCCGGGCAAACCGGCCGGGCGCGCAGGATCCGCGTGTTCCCACGCGCTGCGCCGGACACGGAACGAGCGCCCCTTGTGGTAGCCCAAAGCCCTGTGGCGTCAACGAAATTCCTGATAACTCCCGCTTATCACGCCATTCGGCATTGGAATTTCCAATCGCCTCTCCGGGCGCATAGCTAGTGCCATGACCTCCCACCGGGGCAAGAGCAGGACCGCAGACCGCGCGCCCGGAGAGACCGGGCACCGAGAAAGCGGAGCGGGGCCAGCGCAACGCGCCGAGACCGGAAGGACGGAGATGCCGGGTTTCCCGGCGCCGCCCGCCCTCTCCCCCTCCTCGCGGCGCCTTTCGCCCGCTCACCCCGCCCGGAGGCGCGGCTTGATGCGCCAGCCGCCGTCCCCCGGCCGGCCGCGGCGCGGATCCCCGTGGAGAGCGTTTCAATCGGGCAGCCCCGCGGGGTTGCGATAGACAAGCGCGCCGCGACGTATCGATCCGCGGCGCCGGAAAGCGGAGAGGCCGAGATGGCGGACGAAAAACCCCGGTACAAGACCTACGAACACCCGGCCGGTGGCTGGGGCGCGGCGGCGGCCACGGCCAAGGTACTGATGGAGCAGAGCGTGCTGAGCAAGGGCTCGCGCGCGCTCTTGGCGATGAACCAGCCCGGCGGTTTCAAATGCTCGAGCTGCGCCTTTCCCGATGCCGACGAGCGCAAGCGGCTCGAGTTTTGCGAAAATGGCGCCAAGGCGCTCGCGGTCGAGGCGACCAAGCGGCGCGTGCGCGCGGATTTCTTCGCCCGGCATACCGTGACCGAGCTGATGGAGAAATCCGATTACTGGCTGGAGATGCAGGGCCGCCTGACCGAGCCGATGCGCTACGATGCGGCACAGGACAAATATGTCCCGTGCAGCTGGGACGATGCCTATGAGATGATCGGACGCCACCTGCGCGCCCTCGACAGCCCCGACCAGGCGGAATTCTACACTTCGGGGCGGACGCCGAACGAGGCGGCGTTCCTCTATGCGATCTTCGTGCGCGCCTTCGGCACCAACAACTTCCCCGACTGTTCGAACATGTGCCACGAGCCCACCAGCCGCGGCCTACCCCCCGCGATCGGCGTGGGCAAGGGCACCATCGTGCTCGACGATTTCGAGAAGGCGGAGGCGATCTTCATCATCGGCCAGAACACCGGGACCAACTCGCCCCGGATGATGTCCAACCTCGTCGAGGCCCGCAAGCGCGGGGTACCGATCATCGCGATCAATCCGATGCCCGAGCGCGCGCTGGTGCGGTTCACCGAACCGCAGGATGCGGTGCAGATGGCGACTTTCGGCTCCACCGAGATCGCGAGCGAATTCGTTCCGGTCCGGATCGGTGGCGACCTCGCGCTTTTCAAGGGCATGATGAAGATCATGTTCGAACGCGAGGCGGCAGGTGAGGACGTTCTCGACCGCGATTTCATCGCAGAGCATACCGCCGGGATCGAGGCGCTGCGCGAGGATGCGCTGGCACAGAGCTGGGCGGATATCGTCGCGATCTCGGGCGTGCCGGAAGAGCAGATCCGCCGGATCACCGAGGTCTATATCCGCTCAAGCGCGACGGTGATGTGCTACGGCATGGGCGTGACCCAGCACCAGCAGGGGACGGGCCTTGTGCAGCAGGTGGCGAACCTGTTGCTGCTGCGGGGCAATTTCGGCAAGCCGGGCGCAGGCATCGCGCCGATCCGCGGCCATTCCAACGTGCAGGGCGACCGCACCGTCGGGATCGACGAACGCCCGAGCGCGGACTATCTCGACCGGGTGCATGAGGTGTTCGGCTTCGCCCCGCCCCGCGAACACGGCCATCACGCGGTGGAATCGGTCGAGGCGATGCTCGCCGGCACCGCCAAGGTCTTCATCGGCATGGGCGGCAATTTCGTGCGCGCGATCTCGGATACCGACCGCGCCTATGAGGCGATGCGCCGGCTCTCACTGACCGTGGGGATCGCGACCAAGCTGAACCGCGGCCACCTCGTGCATGGCCGGGATGCGCTGATCCTGCCGGTGGTCGCGCGCTCGGAACGCATCGTGACCGCCGCGGGCGAGCAGTTCATCACGATCGAGGACGCGATGTCGAACGTCACCGCCTCGCGCGGGGTGCTGGAGCCCGCGAGCCCCGACCTGCGCCCCGAGGTCGAGATCGTCTGCCGCATGGCGATGGCCACGCTGCCCGACAGCCCCCTGCCCTGGGCCGAATTCATCGAGGATTACGGGCTGATCCGCGACAGGATCGCCGAGGTCTATCCCCATCTCTACCACGATTTCGCCGAGCGCATCCAAGCGCCGCACGGTTTTCACCTCGACATTCCGCCGCGGCGGCGCGAGTGGCGCACGCCGAACGGGCGGGCGAACTTCCTGGTTCTGCCGGGGCTGGAGGCAAACGCGCCGGTCGACGATCCGACCATGTTGCGGCTGGCCACGGTGCGCTCGCACGACCAGTTCAACACGACGATCTACAGCAATAACGACCGCTATCGCGGGGTCTACAACGACCGGATGGTGCTGTTCATGAACGCGCTCGACCGGGACGCGCGGGGGCTCGAACCGGGCGCGAAGGTCGCGCTCGAGACGATCTCGGGAGACGGGATCCGGCGGCGGGTCGAGGGGCTGACCGTGCTCGACTATCCGATGCCGCGCGGCTCGATCGCGGGCTATTATCCCGAACTCAACCCGCTGTTGCCGCTCGACTATTACGACCGCTCGAGCGGGACGCCCGCGGCCAAATCGATCCCGGTGCGGGTGGTCACGCTCTGAGCGGCCCGCCCGGCGGCCCGGCCCGGGCCGGGCCCTGCCCGCCGCCCCAAGGGTCGTCGAGCAGCGCCTGAAGATCGAGATTGCCCGCGATCCGCCAGGCGGCGTCGGACAGCGTCGTCTGCTCCTCACGCTTGCGGCGCACGAGGCTGACATCCTCGGCATGGGCGGGCGTGATCGGATGCGCCACGAGACCGACTGCCGCCTCGGGCGGGACCGCGCTGAGCGGCATGACGGTGAAGGCCCGGCCGCTGCGGCATTCCGCCAGCAGGACGCGCAGGGCGTTGGTTTCCAGCACCACGTCCGGCACCAGTCCTTGGGCGGCGAAGACACGGTCCAGCACCTGACGGTTCCACATGCCGCGCGACAGCAGGCATAATGGAAGCTCGGCGACCTCGCCCCAGCTCAGGCCGTGCGGAAGGCTGGCCTCGGCCTCGGCGATCAGCACATAGCGTTCCGAGAACAGCGGCAGGACATCGTATTTCTCGCCCGTGACCGACTGGTCATAGAGCATCGCCAGATGCAGTTCGCCATCCTCGAGCAGATGCAGGATCTCGGGCGTACTGAGCGAGCGCACGTCGAGCGTGATGCGCGAGGCGATCTCGCGGTATTCCGCGGCCAGCAGCGAGGCCGCGTGAACGGCGGTCGGCACCACCCCGATCGCCAGATGGCCGCTCGGGACCGCGCGCACCAGATCGGCCTCCTGGCGCAATGCCTCGAGCGAGGCGAGCGTCCTGCGCGCCCAGAGGATCACGCGCTCGCCCTCCGGGGTGATGCCCTGGAAGGCGCGGTTGCGGCGGATGATGGTGATGCCCAGCTCGCGCTCCAGCTCGCGGATGCCGTTCGACAGCGCGGGCTGCGAGACGTGGCAGCTTTCGGCCGCCCGCCCGAAATGGCGATGCTTGTTGAGGGCCAGGAGATAGGTGAGTTGCCGGATGAACATGGCCGAACTATCCGCCATCGCGGCGCCGCTGGCAATCGCGCCCGAGCGGCGGGCCGGATCACATCCGACCCGCCCGACCGGGAAGGCGCAGTCTACCCGCCCCTACTCCTCCTTCACGATCGTCAGGTGCACATTCGCGTACCAGTCGGAGACCGCGCGGATCTCCTCGTCGCTCAGGCCCGCGGCGATTTCCGACATGATCTCGTGCTTGCGCTGGCCGAGGCGGAAGGCCTTGAGCTGGGTCACGATATAGGTCGTCGCTTCACCGGCGAGGTTCGGGGCGTTGAGCGCGACCGAGATGCCGTCGGCCCCGTGGCACGACACGCAGGCGGAGGGGGCATCCTCCGCGCTGACCCCATCGGCAAGCTCGGCACTGGCGGTGTGCGAAGCATACCAGGCCGCGACATCCGAGATTTGCTGGGCCGAAAGGCTCGCCGCCACGACCGTCATCATTTCGTGTTCGCGCGCGCCTGTCTTGAATGCCATGAGCTGAGCCTCGAGATAGTCCTTCGGCTCACCTCCGATATTGGGCGCGAGCGGGATCCGCGCCAGCCCGTCGATCCCGTGACAGGTCTGGCACATCCGCGCGACCTTCTGTCCCTCGACCGGGTCACCGGCCATCGCCGGGGTGATCCCGGCGAGCATGAGCCCGCCGAGGATCGTGAGTGTGGCAAGCCTCATTGAGACATCCCGGACTTGTAGGAGATCCGCCAGATCGCGCCGGCGAAATCGTCCGAAACCAGCATCGAGCCGTCGGGCAGGAAGGCGATGTCCATCGGGCGGCCGCGATATTCGCCGGTCTCCCCGTTCAGCCAGCCATCGGCGAACACCTCGGTGCCCGCGGCATTGCCCTCTTCATCGAGCGTGGTGAACATCACGCGGGCGCCGACCGGAGTGGTGCGGTTCCACGAGCCATGCTGCGCCGAGAAGATCCCGCCGTGATATTTCTCGGGGAACGAACCCTTGGTGTAGAAGCGCATCCCCAGATCGGCGGCATGGGCATCCATGTTCACCTGCGGCTCGACGAATTCGACACCTTCGGGCCGCGCGACCTCCTTATAGGCCGGAATATCGACCCCGCCATTCGTCCAGGGGAAGCCGAAATGCTGACCCGCGGAGGTCTGGCGATTCAGCTCGCCCGGCGGAATGTCGTCGCCCATCCCGTCCACCTGATTGTCGGTGAACCACAATTCGCCATTGGCCGGGTTGAAGTCATGCCCGACCGAGTTGCGGATCCCGCGGGTATAGACCTCGCGGCCCGAACCGTCGGTATTCATCCGGATGATGCCGCCGATGCCGATCTTGTCATACATCTCGTGCTTCTCGACCGGCTGCACGTTATGCGGCTGTCCGAGCGAGATGTAGAGCTTGCCGTCCGGCCCGACGCGGCAGACACGGGCGGTGTGGTTGAAGCTCTCTTCCTCCGCCGGGATCAGCTTGCCCTGGGCCACCACCTCGCCGACGGCCGGATCGGGTCCTTCGAAGAAGAACTCGGCCGCCGGGAAGGTCAGGACCCGGTTGCGCTCCGCGATGAAGAGGAAACCGTCGGGCGAGAAACAGGGGCCGTTCGGAATGTCGAAGGTGACCGAAGGGGCGAAATCCTTCACCTCGTCGGCGATGCGGTCGCGATCGCGGTCGACGACCGACCAGACCTTGTCCTTGCGGGTGCCCACGAAGGTCACGGTTCCCTGCGGCGCGACGGCCATCGAGCGCGCATCCGGCACGACGGCGTAGAGACTCACCTCGAAGCCGTCGGGAACCTTGATATGCGGGACGATGGCCTTTAAGGCGTCGGCGCGTTCTCCGCTCTGCTCCACATAGGTGAAGGTCGCGTCGGTTCGTTGCATCTTGGAAAGCTTGTCCATGTTTTCCTGCGCAAACGCAGGAACAGCAAAGACGGCCCCGAGCACGACGCTCGGGATGAGTGCTTTGATAGTCATGTGGTCCTCCCCAGGTTAGCGGACCGGCGCGCCTATGCATTTCTCCCTGAAGTTGCGCAGGCCCATCATCGAGTGTGGGAAGATCATCGTCATTCTGTCAACATTTTCGTGATACCGCTGTGATCGACCCATTTCTGCGCCCGCGAAATCCGTTTCGTCCTTCGCATCATCCGGCCGCTCACGCAGCGTCCCTGTGGCGCTCCGCCCGGCGTCGCGGACCCGGGCGGAGCGCCGATGAACCCCCAGGCCAGTCGTTCTTTTCGCTCTGGCTCCCTGCCCCGCCCCGCGCTAGCGTCGACGAAATCCGGGAGGGAGCGATGAAAGACCAGACAGTCGTGACAGGTGCTGCGCGTGCAAAGGCGCAGCCGATAGAGCTCACGCGCCCCGTCATTGGAGAGTGCTGAGATGATCGACCTGGTGATCTTCGACTGCGACGGGGTTCTCATCGATTCCGAGATCATTTCCGCACAGATGCTGGTCGAGGAACTGGCCAAGCTGCAGGTGCGGATCGATCTCGATTACGTCGCGCGCCATTTCCTCGGCCGCTCCTACCCGACCGTGATGAACCAGATCCGCGACGCGTTCGGGCTCGATCTGCCCGAGAGCTTCGAGGCGCAGTACCGGGCGCGGCTTCTCGACGCGTTCGAAGCGGATCTGGAGGTGATGCCGGGCGTGGCCGAGGTGCTCGACCAGATCGCCACGCCGTGGTGCGTCGCCACCTCCTCGAGCCGCCCGCGCGCCGAGCGATCGCTGGCGATCGCGGGCCTTGCCGAACGCGTCGGCGACCGGCTCTTCACCGCAAGCCAGGTCACGCATGGCAAGCCCGCCCCCGATCTTTTCCAGCTCGCCGCCCGCGAGATGGGCGCGGAGCCTGCGCGCTGCCTCGTCATCGAAGACAGCCTCAACGGTCTGCGCGCGGGTCGCGCCGCCGGCATGAAGGTCTGGCGTTTCACCGGCGGGAGCCACCTCGCGGGACGCGATCTCACGGCGCCCGAGGAGGCCCGGCCCGATCACGAATTTGCCTCTTTCGCCGATTTCTTTCACAGTGTCCCCGATCTCAGGAGGAAATCGTGAACCGGATGACCGAGTTCGAGAGCAGCCGGGAAGACGAGGCCGCCCGGGCGGGCTGGCTCTACTATGTCGGCGGCATGACGCAGGACCAGATCGCGAACGAGCTGGGCGTGTCGCGCCAGCGCGCGCAGCGCCTGGTGAGCCGCGCGGTGTCCGAGGGTCTCGTGCGCGTGCGCATCGAACACAAGATCGGGGCCTGTCTCGAACTCGAAGCGGAACTGGTGCGCCGCTTCGGCCTGCAAACCGCCCGTGTGGCACCCTCTCTGGGGGAGGCTGGAGACAGCGCGCGCGCGACCGCCCCGCTTGCCGCGACGCTTCTCGAACGGATCCTCGCGCGGCCCGACCCGCAGGTCATCGCCTTCGGCACCGGGCGCTCGCTCTCGGCGATGGTCGGCGAGGTGATGCAGCGCCCCGCGACCGAACACAAGATCGTCTCGCTGATCGGCAATATCGCCCCGGACGGCTCGGCCTCGTTCTACGACGTGATCATGCGGATGGCCGACAAGCTGCGGCTGCCGCATTACCCGATGCTGGCCCCCGTAATCTCGGAAACCGCCGAGGAACGGGCGCTGTTCGACCACCTCAAGCCGGTTCAGGCAGTCAAGAAACTTGCCTCCGCAGCCGATGCGACCTTCGTCGGGATCGGCCAGATGAACGACGACGCGCCGATCTACAAGGACCGGTTCATCAGCCTCGAGGAGTTGCGGGAGCTGCAAGGCGCGGGCGCGGTGGGCGAGATCGTCGGGTCGTTCTTCAACGACGAGGGGCAGCCCGTCGAGACGCCCCTGACCGCGCGGATCGGCAGCTACCGGATCGAAGGCGGGCGCGAGGCCCCCATCATCGGCATCGCCGCGGGCACGAACAAGCTGGCCGCGATTCGCGGAGCGCTGAGCGGAAAACTCGTGAATGCGCTCGTCACCGACGAACCGACTGCCCGCGCCCTGCTCGGCTAACCCCCTGAAAGCCTTGGCCTGACGCCCGCCTTTCGCGGGCAGCACACGTGATCGCGAACATTTCGCGATTGACAGACGCCATCGCGTGACTGAGTATTTTCTCACTGGTTGGGCATTTGCTCATTCCGTAAGGGAGGAAATCAATGACTATCTCGATCCGGGCGCTTCTCGGCGCCTGCGCTCTTGGTGCGCTCGCGACTGCGGCCGCCGCCGAGACCACCATCACCGTCGCCACCGTGAACAATGGCGACATGGTCCGCATGCAAGGCCTGATGGATGATTTCAACAAGCTGCATCCCGACATCAAGGTCGAGTGGGTGACGCTGGAGGAGAACGTCCTGCGCCAGAAGGTAACCACCGATATCGCCACGAAGGGCGGGCAGTTCGACGTCCTCACGATCGGCACCTACGAGGTCCCGATCTGGGGCAAGCAGGGCTGGCTGGTGCCGCTCGACGACATGCCCGACAGCTATGACGTGAACGACCTGCTGCCCGCGATCCGCAAGGGCCTCACGGTCGACGGCAAGCTCTATGCCGCGCCCTTCTATGGCGAGAGCTCCTTCGTCATGTATCGCAAGGACCTGATGGAAAAGGCCGGGATGGAAATGCCCGAGAAGCCCACCTGGTCCGATATCGAGAAAGCCGCCGCCGCGATGACCGACAAGGAGAACGGAATCTACGGCATCTGCCTGCGCGGCAAGGCCGGCTGGGGCGAGAACGCCGCCTTCCTGACCACTATGGACAACTCGATGGGCGGGCGCTGGTTCGACATGGACTGGAAGCCGCAATTCGACACTGCGCCGTGGAAGGAAACGATCACCCGTTACCTCGACTTGATGAACAACTACGGGCCGCCCGGCGCCTCGTCGAACGGCTTCAACGAGAATCTCGCGCTGTTCCAGCAGGGCAAATGCGGCATGTGGATCGACGCCACGGTCGCGGCCTCCTTCGTGACCAACCCGAAGGATTCGACCGTGGCCGACAAGGTCGGCTTCGCGCTCGCGCCGAACAAGGAAGGCGTGGACAAGCGCGCGAACTGGCTCTGGGCCTGGTCGCTGGCGATCCCGGCGGGCACCCAGAAGGAAGAGGCCGCGAAGACCTTCATCGAATGGGCGACCTCGAAGCACTATACCGAACTGGTGGCCGAGAAAGAGGGCTGGGCGAATGTGCCGCCGGGCACCCGCACCTCGCTCTACGAGAACCCGAAATATCTCGAGGCGGCGCCTTTCGCCAAACTCACGCTCGACTCGATCAACGCGGCCGATCCGACGCATCCGGCCGTCGAGGACGTCCCCTATACCGGCGTCCAGTTCGTCGCGATCCCCGAGTTCCAGGCGATCGGCACCGCGGTCGGCCAGCAGTTCTCGGCCGCCCTCGCGGGGCAGATCTCGGGCGAGCAGGCCCTTCAGAACGCGCAGAGCCTGACCGAGCGCGAGATGAAGAAGGCCGGTTACATCAAGTAACCGACCTCCTCCCGGTCGGGGCGGCCAATGGGTCTGGCCGCCCCGATTCCCCCCCTCAACACCTGACTGCCGGAGCCGGACCGATGTCCACGCAAGCCTCGCGCGCAGCCGCGCGCCTGATGATTTCGCCCTCCGTCATCCTTCTTCTTTTGTGGATGGCCGTTCCCCTGGGCATGACGCTGTGGTTCTCGTTCCAGCGCTACAACCTGCTGATGCCCGGCCAGGGCGGTTTCACGGGCTGGGACAACTACTATTACTTCCTCACCGACCCGGCCTTCTTCACCGCGCTCAAGAACACGCTCGTTCTGGTCGGGGGCGTGTTGTTGATCACGGTGGTCGGGGGGATCCTGCTCGCGCTTCTGCTCGATCAGCAGATCTTCGGTCAGGGCATCGTGCGCGTGCTGGTGATCGCGCCCTTCTTCGTGATGCCGACCGTCTCGGCGCTGGTGTGGAAGAACATGTTCTTCAATCCGGTGAACGGGATCTTCGCCCATATCGCGCAGGCGATCGGCCTGCCGCCCTTCGATTTCCTCGCCCAGGCGCCGATGCTCTCGATCACGCTGATCGTCGCCTGGCAATGGTTGCCCTTCGCGACTCTGATCCTGCTCACCGCGCTGCAATCTCTCGATAGCGAGCAGCTCGAGGCCGCCGAGATGGATGGCGCCGGGGCATTCTCGCGCTTCTTCTACATCATGCTGCCCCATCTGGCGCGCGCCGCGACCGTGGTGATCCTGATCCAGACGATCTTCCTGCTCTCGACCTTCGCCGAGATCCTCGTGACCACCAATGGCGGCCCCGGCAACGCGTCGACCACGCTGACCTATCTCGTCTATGTCCAGTCGCTGCTGCAATTCGACGTGGGCGGCGGAGCGGCGGGCGGCATCATCGCGGTCATCCTCGCAAATATCGTGGCGATCTTCCTGATGCGGATGATCGGCAAGAACCTGGAGGCCTGAGGCATGGCACGCAAAGTCTCGACCCGCCGCAAGGCCATCATGACCGCCATCGCCTGGGTGATCGCCTTCCTGATCTTCTTCCCGATCCTCTGGACGATCATCCTGTCGTTCAAATCCGAGGGCGACGCGATCAAGTCGCCGCTGCAGGTGCTCACCTCGCATTGGAGCTTCGAGAGCTATTTCGTGGTGCAGGAGCGTTCGGACTATTTCCGGCACTTCTGGAACTCGGTGGTGATCTCGCTCGGCTCGACGCTGATCGCTCTGGTGATCGCGATCCCCGCGGCCTGGGCGATGGCCTTCGTGCCGGGCAAGCGCACCAAGGACGTGCTGATGTGGATGCTGTCGACGAAGATGATGCCCGCGGTGGGCGTGCTCGTCCCGATCTACCTGATGTTTCGCGACTGGGGGCTTCTGGATACCCGGATCGGGCTCGTCGCGGTGCTGTGCCTGATGAACCTGCCGATCGTGATCTGGATGCTCTACACCTATTTCAAGGAGATCCCGAACGACATCCTCGAAGCCGCGCGGATGGACGGGGCGACGCTCTCGAGCGAGATCCTCTATGTCCTGACGCCGATGGCCGTGCCCGGCATCGCCTCGACGCTGCTCCTGAACGTGATCCTCGCCTGGAACGAGGCGTTCTGGACGCTCAACCTCACCGCGGCGAAAGCCGCGCCGCTGACCGCCTTCATCGCCGCCTATTCCAGCCCCGAGGGGCTCTTCTACGCCAAACTCTCCGCCGCCTCGACGCTGGCCATCGCACCGATCCTGATCCTGGGCTGGTTCAGCCAGAAACAGCTGGTGCGCGGCCTGACCTTCGGCGCCGTGAAATAAGGAGCAAATCCAATGGGACAGATTACCCTCAAGGGCGTCCGCAAAGCCTTCGGCGATGTCGAGGTCATCCCGCCGCTGGACCTGCATATCAACGAGGGCGAGTTCGTCGTCTTCGTCGGTCCCTCGGGCTGCGGCAAATCCACCCTTCTGCGCCTGATCGCCGGTCTCGAGGATGTCTCGGGCGGCGAGATCGAGATCGACGGCCAGCCCTCGACCGACCTGCCCCCCGCCAGGCGCGGCCTCGCGATGGTGTTCCAGTCCTACGCCCTCTATCCGCATATGTCGGTGAAGAAGAACATCGCCTTCCCGCTGAAGATGGCGAAGGCCGATCAGGCGACGATCGACCGCAAGGTCGAGAATGCCGCGCGCATCCTCAACCTCACCGATTATCTCGACCGCCGCCCCGGACAGCTCTCGGGCGGGCAGCGTCAGCGGGTCGCGATCGGCCGCGCCATCGTGCGCGAACCGGCGGCGTTCCTGTTCGACGAGCCGCTCTCGAACCTCGACGCGGCGCTGCGGGTGAACATGCGCCTCGAGATCTCCGAGCTGCACCAGAAGCTCAAGACCACGATGATCTACGTCACCCACGATCAGGTCGAGGCGATGACCATGGCCGACAAGATCGTGGTGCTGCAAGCGGGGCGGATCGAGCAGGTCGGCTCGCCGCTGGAGCTTTATCGGAGCCCGCGCAACAGGTTCGTCGCGGGCTTCATCGGTTCGCCGAAGATGAACTTCATCGGCGGAGAGGAGGCTGCGAAACATGGCGCCGACACCATCGGTATCCGCCCCGAACATATCGCGATCTCGACCAGCGAGGGCGCGTGGAAAGGCACTGTCGGCGTCTCGGAGCATCTGGGCTCGGACACCTTCCTGCATGTCGAGACCGACCACGGCGTGATCAATGTGCGCGGCGATGGCGAGGTGAGCCTGCATGCGGGCGACGCGGTCTTCCTGACCCCCGATCTCAACCAGCTCCACAAATTCGACGCGGAAGGACTGGCGATCTGATGCGGCTGCAGGGCAAACGGGCGCTCATCACCGGGGCCGCGCGCGGCATCGGAAGGGCCTTCGCGGAAAAATATATCGCCGAGGGCGCCGAGGTGGTGATCGGCGATATCGACATCGCGCGCGCCGAGGACACCGCCGCAGAGATCGGCGCCTCCGCGCTGCGCCTCGACGTGACCGATCAGGACAGCATCGACGCGACGATGGCCGCGATGCGCGCCTCGGGCGGGATCGACATCCTGATCAACAACGCCGCGATCTTCACCGCCGCGCCCCTCGTCGAGATTACCCGCGCCGATTACGAGCGGGTGTTCCGAATCAATGTCGAGGGCACGCTCTTCATGATGCAGGCGGCCGCGCGCGAAATGATCGCGCAGGGCGGTGGGGGGCGCATCATCAACATGGCCTCTCAGGCCGGTCGTCGCGGCGAGGCGCTGGTCGCGGTCTATTGCGCCTCCAAGGCCGCGGTGATCTCGCTGACCCAATCGGCCGGCCTGAACCTGATCTCACACGGCATCAACGTGAACGCGATCGCGCCCGGCGTGGTCGATGGCGAGCACTGGGACGGTGTCGATGCCTTCTTCGCCAGATACGAGAACAAGCCCCTGGGACAGAAGAAGAAAGAGGTCGGCAAGGCCGTGCCTTTCGGGCGCATGGGCACCGCGGACGACCTGACCGGCATGGCCGTTTTCCTCGCCTCGGACGAGGCCGAATACATCGTCGCCCAGACCTACAATGTCGATGGCGGAAACTGGATGAGCTGATATGAAACTCTCGAACGCGACCCTTCCCGAACTCCCCGCCGAGGTGGCCCGTCCGACCTATGACCGCGCCGCGCTCACCCCCGGCATCGTCCATATCGGCTGCGGCAATTTCCACCGCGCGCATCAGGCGGTCTATCTCGACGACCTGTTCAATCTCGGCGAAGGCCATGACTGGGCGATCCTCGGCGCGGGCGTGCGCGAGGGCGACGCGAAGATGCGCGCGGCGCTTCTGGCGCAGGACGGGCTGTCGAGCGTGATCGAGCTGGACCCGGGCGCCAAATCGGCGCGGGTGATCGGCGCGATGACGGGCTTCGTCGAGGTCGCCGGGGGCAACGCCCCGCTGATCGCCGCGATGGCGGATCCCGGCGTGCGGATCGTCTCGCTCACCGTGACCGAGGGCGGCTATTACATCGACCCGAAGACCGGCACCTTCTCGCCCTCGCATCCCGACATTCAGGCCGACGCCGCGCATCCCGAGACGCCCGACACCGCCTTCGGCGCGATCATCGCCGCCTTGAAGACGCGCCGCACCGCCGGGATCGCGCCCTTCGCCGTCATGTGCTGCGACAACGTTCCCCATAACGGCCATGTCACGCGCGACGCTGTCTGTGGTCTGGCCGCGCTGTCCGATCCCGAACTCAGCGCCTGGATCCGCGACAACGTCGCCTTCCCGAACTCGATGGTCGACCGGATCACCCCCGCGACCGGCCCGCGCGAGCGCGCGCTGACCGAGAGCTTCGGGATCGAGGACGCCGCCCCGGTCACCTGCGAGCCGTTCCGCCAATGGGTGATGGAGGACGATTTCCCCGCCGGGCGCCCTGCCCTCGAGAAGGTCGGCGTGACCTTCACCGACGCGGTGGACCGGTTCGAGACGATGAAGATCCGCATCCTCAATGGCGGCCACGCGATCATCGCCTATGCGGCGGGTTTGCGCGATATCGAATATGTCCACGAGGCGATGGCCGACAGCCGGATCCGCGCCTTCCTCGACAAGATCGAGACCGACGAGATCCTGCCGATCCTGCCGCCGGTGCCCGATACCGATCTGACCGCCTACAAGGCCAAGATCCTCGAGCGGTTCTCGAACCCCGAGGTCGCCGACACGATCCGGCGCCTGTGTTTCGACGGCTCCAACCGGCAGCCGAAATTCATCCTGCCCTCGATCCTCGACCGGATCGCGGCGGGCGGGTCCTGCGCGGGGCTCCTGCTCGAGAGCGCGCTCTGGTGCCGCTATTGCTACGGGGTGAGCGAGACCGGCAGCACGATCGCGCCGAACGATCCGAACTGGGATCGCCTCGTGGCGCAGGCGACGCTGGCGAAGGACCGTCCCGCCGCCTGGCTCGAGATGTCCGATATCTATGGCGACCTGGCGGCGAACCCGGAGATCGTGGCGCAATTCACCCGGACCCTCGATGAAATCTGGGCGCGCGGCTCGCAGGCGGTGATCGCGGACTATCTCGCGGGCTGAGCCCGGCTGCCTCGCGTCCCGCGCCGTCCCCCTACCCTCGGCAGGTCTCGAGGATCACCTGGCGCAGCCAGCGATGCATGGCCGAGGCATTCGTGCGCGCGGTCCAGACCACCGAGAGGTCGAAACTGCCGCGAAACGGGCTTTCGCCGAGCACGAGCCGCCCCGACATCGTCTGGCCCAGCCGGCGCGGCATCGTCGCGACGAGATCGGAATTGGCCAGCAACGTGCCGAGCCCGGCGGGGCTGGGGACGGTGATCGTGGGCGAAAGCGTATGGCCCGCGGCCTCGAGCTCATGCACATAGGCCGATTTCCAGCTTCCACCGTAATTGATGTAGACATGCTTGAGCGCGAGATAACTTTCGACATCGAGGGTCTTTCCCGCCAGAGGGTGCTCCGGATCCATGAAGCAGGCATATTCCTCGGTATAGAGGCGGCGCGAGTGAAAGCCCGATTCCGTGCGCCCGAAAGGCCCGACCAGGACATCCGCCTCGCGCCGAAGCAGCCGCAGATGGCCGTCGCCGAGCGCGTTGATCACCTCCACCGACAGCCGGGGCGCCTGCCTGCGCAGCGCGGAGACGATCTTGGGGATCATCAGGATGCGCTCGTAGTAATTGCAGGCGATCGTGACCTTCTGATCCGAGAGTTTCGGGTCGAACGCCTCGGGCTGGGCGATGTCGTCGAGCATGTCGAGGATCTCGACCACCTGCCCCAGAATGTGTTCGCAGCGATCGGTGGGCACCTGCCGCCCGCCCTCGCGCACGAAGAGCGGATCGTGGAAATGCCGGCGCAGCTTGGCGATCGTGTAGCTCACCGCCGACTGGTTGACGTCGAGCGTCTCGGCCGCGGCGGTGAAGGAGCCGAGCTGATGCACGAGCCGCAGCGTTTCCAGCGCCGCGAAATCGAGCCTGCCGGCGTCTGCGCTGGCATTCTTCGGCATGACCGCCCCCATCAAATCTGTTGATGATATATACTAGATTCATCTTATTGTTACACGGGCCGCCCTCCTCTAGTCAAAATGGCAGGGAGATTATTTGGGGGGAGGACACATGGCGCTCGCACCGCTTGACGAGGAAATCACACTCGAGCAACTCAACGCGGATCCCTATCCGATCTACCGGCGGCTGCGCGCGCAAAGCCCGGTCCTGCGGGTCGCGTCGGCCGGACGCACCTTCCTGACCAAGGCCGCGCTGACCAAGGAGGTCAAGGACAATCCGGAGCTGTTCAGCAGCGACGATCCGAACACGCCGATGAAACCCGCCTTCCGCGCACATACGCTGATGCGCAAGGATGGCGAAGAGCATCTGCGCGAGCGCAAGGCGATGATGCCGGCGCTGACGCCGAAGAAGATCCAGTCCGACTGGGGGCCGCTCTACGAGAAGCTGGCCGCGGAATATGTCTCGCGCCTGCCGCGCGGCGAGACGGTGGATCTGTTCACCGAGCTGTGCGGCCCGCTCGCGGCGCGGATCCTCGCCCATGTGCTCGGCATCCCGGAGGCCAGCGACGAAGAGATGCAGCGCTGGTCGCAGCGTCTGATCGACGGCGCGGGCAATTTCGGCTGGAAACCCGAGCCCTTCGCCGCCTCGGACGAGGCCAATGACGAGATGGACCTGCTGTTCGGCCAGTTGTGCGACAAGCGCAGGGCGGAACCGGACGGCTCGGCCTATTCGGTCATGCTCAACGCCGACGATCCGATCCCGATGAGCCAGATCTACGCCAATATCAAGATCGCCATCGGCGGCGGCATCAACGAGCCGCGCGATGCGCTGGCCACGATCGTCTACGGGCTGCTCACCAATCCCGACCAGCTCGCCGAGGTGCGTGCCCAGCAGGCCTGGGGCAAGGCTTTCGAGGAAGGCGTCCGCTGGGTCGCTCCGATCCAGGCCAGTTCGCGCCTGGTCACCGAGGATACGCAGCTCGGCGGTTTCGACATCCCCAAGGGCGACACGGTGATGACGATCCAGGCCTCGGCGAACCGCGACGAGGATCTGTTCGAGAACGGCGAGGAGTTCTTCGTCTTCCGCGACAAGAACCCGCATCAGGCATTCGGCAACGGCCCGCATCACTGCGCGGGCGCCCATATCGCGCGCCGGACCGTGGGCAAGATCATCCTGCCGATGCTCTTCGACCGCTTTCCCCAGATGCGCCTGCCCGATCCCGGTGCGGTCATCTGGCGCGGTTTCGGGTTCCGCGGACCGATCAATCTGCCGGTCGTGTTGAACTGACCTGCGCGCGGCGGATCAGACAGATTTGAGGAGGCTAACGAATGGTGAAGGTAACCTATGTCGCGCATGACGGCACGCAAACGACGGTCGAGGCCGAGGATGGCGACAGCGTCATGCATGCCGCCGTCTCGAACGATGTCGACGGGATCGTCGGAGAATGCGGTGGCTCGATGATGTGCGCGACCTGCCATTGCTATGTCGACGAGGCATGGCAGGACCGTGTCGGCCCGCGCAGCGACGGCGAGGAGGACATGCTCGAAGGCGCGGCCTGCGAGGTCAATGACCGCTCGCGCCTGTCGTGCCAGATCAAACTCGGCGCCGATCTCGACGGGCTCGTCGTTCATCTGCCCGAGGAACAGTTTTGAGCCGCGAGAGCGTCGTCATAATCGGGGCCGGCCAGGGCGGGCTGCAGGCGGCGATCAGCCTGCGCCAGAACGGGTTCGCGGGTGCGATCACGCTGATCGGCGACGAGCCGGGGCTGCCCTATCAGCGCCCGCCGCTCTCGAAGGCCTATCTGCATGACGGCAATGCGGAGGCGCTGCGCCTGCGCCCCGATAGCTTCTTCACCTCCAAGGAGGTCGACTATCTGCCCGAGACGCGGGTCGAGCAGATCGACCGCGCCGCGCAGGAGATCGTCATCGCAGGCGCAAGCGGGAAACGGCGCCTGGGCTACGACCACCTGATCCTGGCGACCGGCACGCGCAACCTTCGCCCGCCAATCGCCGGGGTCGAACGCAGCTGCGATCTGCGCACCCTGCGCGACGCGGAGATCCTGCGCGCGCGCCTGTCGCAGCCGCAGCGTATCGCGGTGATCGGCGGTGGCTTCATCGGGCTCGAATTCGCCGCGGTGGCGCGCAAGCTGGGCCATGAGGTGAGCGTGATCGAGGCCGCGCCGCGACTGATGGCCCGTGCCGTATCGTCCTGGATGTCGGACCATTTCGCCGCGCTCCATCGCGACTGGGGCACCGCGCTCCATCTCGGAGAGGCCGCGGTCGCGGTCCAGGGGGACGGCGTGACGCTGGCGAACGGGACCACCATTCCCGCCGAATTCGTGTTGCTCGCCGCAGGCGTGCGCCCCAATACCGAGCTTGCCGAGGCGGCCGGGCTCGAGATCGAGAACGGGGTGAAGGTCGATGCCTGTCTGCTCAGCTCCGATCCGGCAATCTCTGCGCTTGGCGATTGCGCCTGTTTCCCCGACCCGCGCACCGGACGGCCGGTCCGGCTCGAGAGCGTGCAGGCCGCGACCGATCACGCGCGGCTGATCGCGGCCCGGATCGCGAAGGGCGAGAGCGCGGCCTATTCCGCCCTGCCCTGGTTCTGGTCGGATCAGGGCGACAGGAAACTGCAGATCGCGGGCTATGCCGACCCCGACGCGACGGAGGAGGCCGTCGCCGAGGGGATCGTGGCGCGGTTCGACGCGCAGGGCCTCGCCGCGGTTGAGACCGTGAACAACGCCCGCGTCCACATGAAGGCGCGGCGGCTTCTGGCAAGCGGCGCACCGGTTGCGCTTGACGATCTGGGAGAGATCGTCGCCGCATGAACGGGAGAGCATTTCGTCGAACCTTTTGACAGGTTCATCAAAGGTCCAAGGGAGGAGAGACCATGAAGATCACGTCATTCACCGTCGGGGCGGCGCTCGCGGCATCCACGGCCGCGAGCGCTGGTGCGCAGGAGCTGAAATATGCCAACTGGGCCCCGCCGACCCACACGATCAACGCGGCCCAGATCGAGCCGCTCGCCAAGGCGCTCGCGGAGGGCACCGACGGTGCCGTCACCCTGCGCGGCTTTCACGGCGGCGAACTGGGGGCCGGCCCGGCCGACCAATATGTCCGCGTGCTCCAGGGCACGGCCGATATGGGTTGGGGCCTGCAGGGCTATACCTCGTCGCAATTTCCCAAGAGCCTGATCGCGGAACTGCCGGGCGCCCTGCCGCTCGACGCGCCGGGCTACAAGGCGCTGTGGAACGCGTTCGACGGCAATCTCAAGGGCGAATACCCGCAGACCGAGGTGATCGCGCTCTGGGGCTCGGAACCCAACGTGCTGATGATGCGCGACAAGGAGGTTCATTCGCCCGCAGACCTCAAGGGGCTGAAGATCCGCGTCGCCGGCTCGATTTCGGCCGCCGCGATGGAAGCGCTCGGCGCGACGCCGGTGCAGATCCCGATGACGCAGGTCTATAACGGGCTGCAGACCGGGCTGATCGACGGGGTGGTGAGCGGTGCCTCCGTGCTCTCCGATTTCAAGCTCAACGAGGTCGTGGGCAGCGTGACCACCGGTCCGAACCTCGGCCGTCTGGCCTTCTTCACGGTGATGAACAAATCCGCCTATGACGGGCTGTCCGACAAGGGCAAGGCGGCGCTCGACGCGATCAAGGGCGAGAAGATCTCGAAGATGACCGAGGAGGCCTGGATCGCGACCGCGAATGCCGCTCTGGACGCGGCGCGCAAATCCGACGGCACGACGGTGATCGACCTCGACGCGGCCGGCAGCAAGCCCTTCGACGACGCGCTCGCGGGTGTCACCGACGCCTATGTGAGCAAGGTCGGCGGCGAAGCCACGCTCGCCGCGATGCGGGGCGAGTGATGCTCGCGCGGCTGCAGAAACTGACGGACAGGCTGATCGGCCTGTCCGCGATCATCGGCACGACGGGGCTCCTCTTCGTCGTCGCCGTGATCGTGATCGACGTGATCGGGCGCAATTTCGGCATGCCGCTCTATGGCTCGCAGGATCTGATCACGATGACCATGGTGCTGATCGTCTTCGGCGGCATGGCGCTGTGCGATCGCAATGACGGCCATATCGTCGTCGACATCTTCGAGAGTTCCTTCTCTCCGGCGCTGAACCGGGCGATCGACATCCTCTCGGCCCTGCTCGGGGTGACGATCTTCGTTCTCATCGCCTATACCGTCTTCAAGTCGGCCCAGCTCAGCCAGATGCTGAACCTCTCGACCAATCTGCTGAACCTGCCGACGGCCTGGTTCCAATTCGCGCTCTGCGTGCTGTCGCTGGTCGGCGCGCTCGCGATGTTGCTCCGCGCGGTGACGCTGGTGCTCACCCCCGGCTACGAACATCACCCCGAAAAGGAAATGCTATGAGCCCCGTTCTCGTCGGCACGCTCGGCCTTGCGCTGCTTCTGGCCATGCTCCTGATGCGCGTCCCCGTGGCTTTCAGCATGTTCGCGGTCGGCTTCGTCGGGATCTGGATCCTGAACGGATTGCAGGCCGCGACCGGGCTTCTCGCCTCCGAGACCTTCTCGCTCGCGTCGAATTCCGAGCTGATCGTGGTGCCCCTCTTCATCCTGATGGGCAATGTCGCCAGCGTCACAGGGATGAGCCGACGCCTCTACGATGCCGCCTATGCGACGATCGGGCAGGTCCGTGGCGGGCTCGCGCTGGCCACCGTGATCGGCTGCGGCGGGTTCGCCGCGCTCTCGGGCTCGTCGGTCGCCTCGGCGCTGACCATGGGCCGCACCGCGCTGGCCGAGATGGACCGCTATGATTACAGCCCGCGCCTCTCCACCGGGGTCGTGGCCGCGGGCGGCACGCTGGGCATCCTGATCCCGCCCTCGACGGGCTTTGTCATCTACGCGATCCTGACGCAGCAAAGCATCGGGCGGCTCTTCATGGCCGGGATCCTGCCCGGTCTCTTGCTGCTGAGCGCCTTCGTCCTGACCATCGCCCTCCTCTGCGCCGTCCATGCCGAGATGGGCCCGAAGGGGCCGTCGACCAGCACCGCCGAGAAAGGCCGCGCCTTCCTGGGCGCGATTCCGATCCTTCTGGTCATCTTCATCACCATCGGCGGCATCTATTCGGGATATTTCTCTCCCACGGAGGCCGCCGGGATCGGTGCCGCGCTCGTCATCGCGATCGGGGCGGTCAGCGGAAACCTCACCCTGCGCAGCTTCTGGGAGGCGGCGCGCAGCAGCATCGTCACCACCGCGTCGGTGATGCTGATCCTGATCGCGGCGCATCTGGTGAACCCGTTCGTCGCGCTGAGCCACCTGCCCGCCGAAGTCAGCAATCTTCTGGTCGCCCTCGATCTGGGCCGCTACGGCACGCTGATCCTGATCCTCGCGATCTATCTCGTGCTCGGCTGCTTTCTCGAAGGGCTCGCGATGCTGGTCCTGACCCTGCCGATCTTCCTGCCCGTCATCCTCGATCTCGGGATCGACCCGATCTGGTTCGGCGTGCTGGTGGTGCTGACGCTGGAGATGGGCCTGATCTCGCCGCCCGTCGGAATCAACGTCTTCATCGTGAAATCGGTCGCGAAGGATGTGCCGCTGATCGAGATCTTCCGCGGGGTGGCGCCGTTCTGGATTGCCATGCTCGTGACGCTGGCGATCCTCGTGGCCGCGCCGCAGATCTCGCTCTGGCTGCCGGGCATGATGTGACGAACAGCGCCGGCGCCCCGTGCCGCACGCGGCCGGGGCCCGCCTCCGCTTGTCGATGCCGGCGCGACAGGGTCTAAAGGGACCTTTCACCACCGGACTTGACGAATCTTTCGCAAGACCTGCCGGCTGCGTTCTTTCCTTCCTCATTGAGCCTCCGGAACGGAGTTTTCTGCCTTCTGGCGCGAGAAAGCGCCCAAAGTTTGGGCATTTTGCCCTGCCGCCTCGAAAACCTCGATTTGAAGGGCATTAAACATTGACAGGTGCGTGAACCTTTTCCCGAATGGTCCGTGAGCCAATCGGGAATTGATCCGCACCCATGTCCGCCGACGCCCAGAACGCCCTCGCCCAGTTGCGCCACCTGATCACCTCGAGCGATCTCGGCGAGGGAGGACAATTGCCGACCGAGCGGGCTCTGGCCGAGGAGCTCGGGGTGTCGCGCCGCGCGCTGAGAGCCGCGCTCGAGGTGCTCGAGGAGGAAGGGCTCGTCTGGCGCCGCCAGGGCAAGGGCACCTTCATCGGCCAGCCGCCCGATCCGCACGGAAAGATCGCGGCCGATATCGTGCAGGTGGTCGATGCGCAGGCGATCATGGAGGCGCGGCTTTGCGTCGAGCCGGCGCTGGCCGAGCTTGCGGCCGCCCGCGCGACGCCGGCGGATGTCGAGCAGATGCGCCGGCTCGTCGATCATATCGGCCTGTCGCCCGCGACCGAGACGGCGGAGTTGTGGGACGGCGCGCTGCACCGGATGATCGCGCGGGTCGCGGGCAATCCGATCCTGTTGACCGCCTTCCAGCTGATCGACGAGCTCCGTATCCGCGAGGACTGGCAGGCGCTGCGCGAACGTGCGCGCTCGGCCGCCTCGATGGCGAAATCCGATCACGAACACCGCACGATGATCGACGCGATCGAGGCCGGGGACGGCGCGAAGGCCCGACGCTGCATGGAGACCCACCTGACCCGTCTCGCAGGCACGCTCGTCACCTCGAACACCAAAGCGGAGGCCGCGTCATGAGCGACACCGCCCTTCTGACCGTGCGCGACCTCGCGATCCGCATCCGGGGCGCGCAGCGCAACCTCGTCGAGGAGGTCTCCTTCTCGGTCGCCCCCGGCGAGACGCTCTGCCTCGTGGGCGAGTCGGGCTGCGGCAAGAGCCTGACCGCGCTCGCGCTGATGGGCCTGCTCGCCAGCCCTCCGCTCGAGATCGCCGAGGGCGCGGCGGAATTCGAGGGACAGGATCTGCTGACCCTGCCCCGCACCGAGCGCGCGAAGCTCAGCGGCAACCGGATGGCGATGATCTTCCAGGAGCCGATGAGCGCGCTCAACCCGGCGATCCGCATCGGCGAGCAGATCGCGGAATCGGTGCGCCGCCATCAGGGGCTCGGGCATCGCGAGGCCGAGGCGCGCGCGCTCGAGATGCTGCGCCGGGTGCGGATCCCCGCGCCGGAAAAACGCCTGCGCGAATTCCCGCACCAGCTCTCGGGCGGGATGCGCCAGCGCGCGATGATCGCGATGGCGCTCGCCAACGACCCGGCCCTGATCATCGCGGACGAACCCACGACCGCGCTCGACGTGACGATCCAGGCCCAGATCCTCGACCTGATGCGGGCGCTGCGCGACGAGGCGGGCACGGCGCTCATCATGATCACCCACGATCTGGGCGTGGTCGCCGAGATGGCCGACAAGGTGGCGGTGATGTATGCGGGCCGGGTGGTCGAGGCGGGCCCGATGGCCGAGATCTTCGCAAATCCGCAGCACCCCTACACGATCGGTCTGATGAGCTCGATGCCCTCTTTCGGGGCACGCACCGAGCGGCTGGTCACGATCCCCGGCATGGTCCCTCCGATCGCGACGATGGCGCCCGGATGCCGATTTGCGAGCCGCTGCCCCTTCCGCGCGGCGCAATGCGCGCAGGTGCCGCCGCTCACCGCGCTGGACGGCCATTCCGTCGCCTGCTGGCGCGCCCCGCTCGAACGTCTGGAGGAGCCCGCATGAACAGGGTCATCCTCGAAGCGATCGCTCTCGAGCGCCGCTTCACCACCGACAACCCGATGTTCGGCACCCCGACCGTGGTGCATGCGGTCAACGGGGTGAACCTGAAGGTGCGCCAGGGCGAGACCTTCGCGATCGTGGGCGAATCCGGCTGTGGCAAATCCACCCTCGCGCGCGTGCTGACCCGGCTGATCCCGGCCTCGGGCGGCGCGGTGCATTTCGCCGGGCGCGATCTGTCCCTGCTCAAGCCCGCCGAGGTGCGCGCGCTGCGCCGCGAGATCCAGTTCATCTTCCAGGACCCGTTCTCCTCGCTCAATCCGCGCATGACCGTGGGCGCGCTGATCGAGGAACCGATGCGGGTGCACAAGATCGGCACCCGGGCCGAGCGCCGCGCGCGCGTCGGCCAGCTTCTCGAACGCGTGGGCCTGCCCGCGCAGGCCGCGAGCCGCTTCCCGCATGAATTCTCGGGCGGCCAGCGCCAGCGTATCGGGATCGCGCGGGCGCTCGCTTCCGAGCCGACGGTGGTGATCGGCGACGAGCCGGTCTCGGCGCTCGATGTCTCGATCCAGGCGCAGGTGGTGAACCTACTCGCGGATCTGAAGGAGGAATTCGGACTGACGCTGGTGGTGATCGCGCATGATCTGGCGGTGATCCGGCACATGGCCGACCGGGTGGCGGTGATGTATCTGGGCGAGATCGTCGAGCTTGCCCCGGCCGAGGCGCTCTTCGAGACCCCGCGCCATCCCTATACCGAGGCGCTCGTCGCCGCGATCCCCCTGCCCGACCCTGCGATGCGCCGGGCCGAGGCGCGTGTCGCGGGCGAATTGCCCAACCCGATCGCGCCGCCTCCGGGCTGCAAGTTCCACCCGCGCTGCCCCTATGCGGTCGAGCGCTGCGCCCGCGAGCGTCCCGCATTGTCGCCCGCCGATGCGCAGGGCCGCCAGGTCGCCTGCCACCGCGCCGCCGACCTGTCGCTCTCCGGTCTCGCCGAGACCGAGACCGTGCGCAGCCCCGCCGCGCAGCGCCGCTTCGATCTTTACGCCAAGGCCCGCGCGGCCGAGGCGACCACCGAATAACCGCCCACAGAAGGCGGCAAGCCCCAGCAAGGAGACAAGGAAGATGAAGAACCCAGGAAAGACACTGGCCCTCGCCGCCGCGATGGCGATGATGGCGCATTTCGCCCATGCGACAGATCTGCGCATCGGGCTTCAGGAAGATCCCGATGTGCTCGACCCCGATCAGTCGCGCACCTTCGTCGGGCGGATCGTCTACGCCTCGATGTGCGACAAGCTCGTCGACATCACCCCCGATCTGAAGATCGTGCCGATGCTCGCGACCGGGTGGAAATGGTCCGATGACGGCAAGGCGCTGACGATGACCCTGCGCGACGGCGTCACCTTCCAGGACGGCACGCCCTTCGACGCCGAGGCGGTGAAGTACAATATCGAGCGGTCGAAGACTTTCGAGCTCTCGCGCCGCAAATCCGAGGTGAAGTCGATCGAGTCGGTGGACGTGGTCGATCCCCACACCGTCACCTTCAACCTCGCGGCGCCCGACGCCACCCTTCTTGCGCAATTCGCCGACCGCTCGGGGATGATGCTTTCGCCCACCGCGGCCGAGAAGGAAGGCGCCGATTTCGGCCTGCACCCGGTCTGCGCGGGGCCGTTCAAATTCGCCGAGCGCGTCCAGCAGGACAAGATCGTGCTGGAGAAATATGACGGCTATTACGATGCCGACAAGATCCACTTCGACAAGGTGATCTTCCGTCCGATCCCCGACACGACCGTACGCCTGGCGAACCTGCGCGCGGGCGATCTCGACATGATCGAGCGCCTCGCCCCGACCGACCTGGCCTCGGTCAAGGCCGATGACAAGCTCGCGACCGCCTCGGCCGTCTCGATCGGCTATCAGGGGATTACGATCAACACCGCCAATACCGACCGCGCCAAGAACCCGCTGGGCGAAAGCAAGCTGGTGCGCCAGGCGCTCTCGCTCGCGATCGACCGCGACGCGCTCAACCAGGTGGTGTTCAACGGCGCCTTCGCGCCGGGCAACCAGCCCTTCCCGCCGACCTCGCCCTGGTATGACAAGGACTTCCCGCTCCAGCCGCGCGACGTCGAGAAGGCCAAGGCGCTTCTGAAGGAAGCCGGCTATGACAAGGTGAGCGTCGAGATGCAGACCTCGCCTTCGCCGCAGACCCAGCAGGTCGCGCAGGTGATCCAGGCGATGGCCGCCGAGGCCGGGATCGACATCAAGATCGTGACCAAGGAATTCGCCACCATGCTCAAGGATCAGACCGCGGGCGATTTCCAGTCCACCCAGGTCGGCTGGTCGGGCCGCGTCGATCCCGATGGCAACATCTACGGCTTCGTCGTCACCGGCGCGGGCCTCAATGACGGCCATTACTCGAACCCCGAGGTGGACAAGGCGCTCTCGGATGCGCGGCTCTCGACCGATCCCGAGACGCGCAAGAAATCCTATGACGCGGCGCAGGCGATCCTGATGGACGAGCTGCCGATCATCTACCTCTACCACCCCGTCTGGCTCTGGGCCTACAGCGCGAAGCTGAAGGGCTACACCCCCTATGCCGACGGCATGATCAGGCTCCAGAACGTTTCGCTGGAGAACTGATCCCTGCGGCCCGGCGCCTCCCCTCGGCGCCGGGCCAATTTGGAAAGCTGAGCCATGTTCGAATTCATCCTCCGCCGCCTGCTGATCGCGATCCCGACGATCCTGCTGATCTCGATGTTCGTCTTCGGGATGCAGAAGCTCCTGCCCGGCGATCCGGTGCTCGCGATGGCGGGCGAGGAGCGCGATCCCGCGACGATCGAGATGCTGCGCGAGAAATACCATCTCAACGACCCGATCCCGCAGCAGTACCTTTACTGGATCACCTCGGCCGCGCGCGGAGATCTCGGGATCTCGCTGCGCACCCAGGAACCGGTGACCGATCTGATCGGACAGAAGCTGCCGGTGACGATCCAGCTCGCGGTGATGGCGCTGATCGTGGCGCTGGTGATCGGGATCCCGGCGGGCGTGCTCTCGGCCTACAAGAAGAACACCTGGATCGACTGGTTGTCGAACATCGTCGCGCTGTCGGGCCTCTCGATCCCCAATTTCTGGCTCGGGATCATGCTGATCCTGCTGGTCTCGGTCCGGCTCGGCTGGCTGCCGGCCTCGGGCTATGTCTCACCGTGGGAAGACCCCCTGCGCTCGTTCCAGACCATGCTGATGCCCGCCGTCGTGCTGGGCACCGGACTGGCCGCGGCGCTGATGCGCCATACCCGCTCGGCGATGCTCGGCGTGCTGAAATCCGATTACGTCCGTACCGCGCGGGCCAAGGGCCTGTCGGAACGCGTGGTGCTGATCAAGCATGCGCTGCGCAATGCGCTGGTGCCCGTCGTGACCGTCGCCACGCTGATCTTCGGCGAGCTTCTGGGCGGCGCGGTCCTGACCGAACAGATCTTCACCATCCCCGGCTTCGGCAAGCTCGTCGTCGATGCGGTCTTCAGCCGCGATTACGCCGTGGTGCAGGGGATCGTCCTGTGCACCGCGATCGCCTTCATCGCGATGAACCTTCTCGCCGACATCGCCTATCGCCTGCTCAATCCGCGCATGAGGAACCAATGACCGCAGCCGCCGATCCCGTTCTCCTGCCGCCCCGCAGCCGGTCGCGCGCCTGGGCCAAGCTCCGGGCCAACCCGGCGGCGCTTCTGGGCGCGGTGCTGGTGCTGTTCTTCGTGCTGGTCGCGCTCGCCGCCCCGATCCTGCCGATCGACGACCCGACCAAGACCAGCTGGACCGCCGTGCGCAAGGCGCCCTCGGCGGCGCATTGGCTGGGCACCGACGAGATCGGGCGCGACCTGCTGAGCCGGATGATCTGGGGCGCGCGCGCCTCGCTGATGGCCGGCGTGGTCTCGGTCGCGATCGCGGTCGCGATCGGCGTGCCGCTGGGTGTGCTCGCGGGCTATCTGCGCGGCTGGACCGATGCGGCGATCAGCCGGATGACCGAGGCGCTGCTGGCCGCGCCCTTCCTGATCCTCGCGATCGCGCTCGCGGCCTTTCTCGGCCCGTCGCTCAGCAATGCGATGATCGCGATCGGCCTCTCGGCAATGCCGGTCTTCATCCGCCTCTCGCGCGCCCAGACGATGGACGTCCTGACCGAGGATTACGTCGAGAGCGCCCATGCGATCGGGGTGCCGCCGCTGGCGCTCCTGTGGCGCTACGTGCTGCCCAACATCTTCCCGCCGATCCTCGTGCAGGCGACGCTGACCGTCGCCACCGCGATCATCGCCGAGGCCTCGCTGAGCTTTCTCGGCCTCGGCCAGCAGCCGCCCGCGCCCTCCTGGGGCTCGATGCTGAACACCGCGAAGAACTTCCTCGAACAAGCCCCGTGGATGGCGATGTGGCCCGGCCTCGCGATCTTCCTCGTGGTGCTCGGCTTCAACCTCGTCGGCGACGGGTTGCGCGACGCGCTCGACCCGCGCGACATATGACTTTCCCAGTGATCAGGACCCTTCCATGAGTTTCACAACCCGCCCCGAAATCCTCGGCACCTTCGGCGTCGCCGCCTCGACCCACTGGATCGCGACCTCGGTCGGCATGGCGATCCTCGAAAAGGGCGGCAACGCCTTCGACGCCGGCGCCGCGATGGGCTTCGTGCTGCAGGTCGTCGAGCCCCATCTCAACGGCCCGATGGGCGATCTGCCCGCGCTGATCTGGCCTGCGGGCGAGGAGCGCCCGACCGTGATCTGCGCCCAGGGCGTCGCCCCCGCGGGCGCCACGATCGAACATTACAAGGCCGAGGGCCTGTCGATGATCCCGGGCTCGGGGCTGCTGGCGACCGTGGTGCCCGGCGCTTTCGACGGCTGGATGCTGATGCTGCGCGATCACGGCTCGCTGCCGCTGCGCGACGTTCTCGAACCCGCGATCCATTACGCCCGTGCGGGCCATCCGACGCTGGCGCGGGTCTCCAACACGATTGCGGGGCTTGCCGAGTTCTTCCGCGACGAATGGCCGACCTCCTACACGACATGGCTGCCCGGCGGCGAGGCTCCCGCGCCGGAGAGCCTCTTTGCCAATCCCGATCTCGCCGACACATGGGAGCGGATCCTGCGCGAGGCCGAGAGCGCCTCGGGCCGCGTCGCGCAGATCGACGCCGCCCGCGCCGCGTTTTCCAAGGGCTTCGTCGCCGAGGCGGTCGACAAGTGGATCGCCGAGGCCTGCGTGATGGATGCGGCCGGCGCGCGGCGCAAGGGCGTGCTGACCGGCGAGGACATGGCGAGTTGGGAGGCGAGCTACGAGGCCCCGGTCTCGGTCGATTACAACGGCGCGGAAGTGTTCAAATGCGGGCCGTGGTCGCAGGGACCGAGCTTCCTGCAATCGCTGCGCACCCTCGAGGCCGCGGGCCTGGACGGGATGGACCTCTCGAGCGCCGAATTCGTCCATACCGTGACCGAGGCGATGAAACTCAGCTTCGCCGATCGCGAGGCCTATTACGGTGATCCCGATTTCTCCGATATCCCGCTCGAGACGCTGCTCTCGCGCGACTATGCCGCGACCCGTGCCGCACAGATCTCCGGTTCGGCCTCGCTCGACCAGCGCCCCGGCCAGATCGCGGGCTACGAGGCCTGGGCCAAGGCCGCGATCGAGCGTGCGGGCCGCGAGACCGAGGCGGCCGGCGTGGGCGCGGGCGAACCGACGATGGCGCATCTGGTCAAGAAGCACCCGACCGAGAAACGCGGCGACACCGTCCATATCGACGTGATCGACCGCTGGGGCAACATGGTCTCGGCCACGCCTTCGGGCGGCTGGCTGCAAAGCTCTCCGGTGGTGCCGGGTCTCGGGATGCCGCTCAATTCGCGCGCCCAGATGTTCTGGCTCGAGGAAGGCGTCGCCACCTCGCTGATGCCCGGCGCGCGGCCGCGCACGACGCTCACCCCCTCGATGGCGGTGCGCCCGGACGGCGCGAAGATGGCCTTCGGCACGCCCGGCGGCGACCAGCAGGACCAGTGGCAGCTGATCTTCTTCCTGCGGCTGATGCATTCGGGCGCGAACCTGCAAGAGGCGATCGACGCGCCGCTCTTCCACACTGCGCATTTCCAGGCCTCGTTCTACCCGCGTGGCGTGCGGCCCGGTCACCTGATGGTCGAGCCCTCGCTGGGCGAGGCGGCGATCGCCGATCTGCGCGCGCGCGGCCACCGGCTGGAGGTAGCCGAGCCCTGGACCGTGGGGCGGCTGACGGCGGCGCAGCGCGACCCCTCGGGGCTGATGCGCGCCGCCGCCACCCCGCGCCTCATGCAGGCCTATGCGGTGGGGCGCTGAGATGGCGGACAAGCTCACCACCGGGGATATCGCGGCCGCGGAACCCCTGTTCGGGATC
This sequence comes from Thioclava atlantica, assembly GCF_000737065.1. GTDB lineage: Bacteria > Pseudomonadota > Alphaproteobacteria > Rhodobacterales > Rhodobacteraceae > Thioclava > Thioclava atlantica. The sequence goes on from NZ_AQRC01000007.1 coordinate 70,067, forward strand.
AGCTACACCGAGACCGAGCGCGCCCAGATCTGCGAGGGGATCGAGCACCAGATCCTCTCGGCCGTCGCGCGGCGCGAGCTGGTCTTCGCCAATCACGAACCGCCCGCGTTGCGCTTCGATCCGCGCCTCGCCGGGTTCGAGATGCCCGCCGAGACCGGGCTGCGTTTCTCCGCCGACGATCCCGGCCCCCTGCCCGAGACATCTGAGGATATCGCCTACGCGCCCCTGCCCGCGCTCGCCCACTGGATCGCCACGCGCCAGATCACCGGCCGTGCGCTGACCGAGATCTATCTCGCGCGGATCGAGGCGCTGAACCCGCGCCTCTATTGCTTTGCGACGCTCTGCCCCGAACGCGCGCGGGCCGAGGCCGACCGGACCGACAAGCTTCTGGCCGAGGGCACGCATCTCGGGCCGCTGCACGGCATCCCCTACGCGCTCAAGGATATCTGCGACACCAAGGATATCGCGACCGCCTGGGGGGCCGAACCCTATCGCGACCGGATCCCCACGCGCGATGCGGCTGTGGCCGAGCGGCTTTCGGCGGCGGGCGCGGTGCTGCTGGGCAAATCCGCCGTGGGCGCGCTCGCGCTCGGCGATGTCTGGTATGGCGGCACGACCCGCAACCCGTGGAACCTCAACGAAGGCTCGGGCGGTTCCTCGGCGGGCTCGGCCTCGGCCACGGCGGCGGGCCTGTGCGGTTTCGCGATCGGCACCGAGACGCTGGGCTCGATCACCAACCCCTCGCAGCGCTGCGGCACGACCGGGCTGCGCCCGACCCACGGCCGGGTCTCGCGGCGCGGCTGCATGGCGCTCTGCCCCTCGCTCGACAAGATCGGGCCGATCTGCCGGGGCGTCGAGGATACGGCGATGGTTCTCGCGGCACTCAACGGCGCCGATCCCGGCGATCGCGGCTCGATCGAGGCCCCGTTCTCCTTCGATGCGGGCGCGGGGATCGCGGGGCTGCGCGTGGGCTACCTGCCCGAGGCCTTCGGCGAGGGCGCGACCGAGGTCGATCATGCGGCCCTGCAGGCGGTGCGCGATCTCGGGCTCGCACCGGTCGAGGTGGCCCTGCCCGACCTGCCCTATACCGCGCTCTACGATCTCCTGCATGCCGAGGCCGCCGCGCAATTCGAGGATCTGACGCTTTCGGACGAGGACGACCGGCTCACCCGGCAGGACCCGGCGGCCTGGCCCAACCGGTTCCGGATGGCGCGCTTCCTCTCGGCGGTGGATCACGTCCAGCTCGACCGGCTGCGCTACCGGGTGATGACCGCGCTCGATGCGCTGTTCTCCGAGATCGACGTGCTGATCGGACCGTTCAATACCGGCCCGATGCTGGTCGCGTCGAATTTCACCGGCCATCCCTGCCTGCATCTGCGCGCGGGGTTCGTGCAGTCGGGCACAAGGCCGCGCGGGGTGCTGGGATCGCAGGCGCAGATGATCGCGCCGGGGCCGCGCTTCCGGGTGCCGCACGGGATCTCGCTCTGGGGGCGGCTCTTCGACGAGGGCACGATCCTGCGGCTCGGGCTCGCGCTCGAACAGGTCTTCGGCGTGGCGGGCGAGCGTCCGACCTTCGCCGAGTGAGCGCCGCAGATCAGCCCTGATAGGCGCGCAGGAATTCCGTCAGCGCGTCTACCGCCTGCCCCATGTCTTCCGCGCTCGCATATTCGGCGGGGTTGTGGCTGATCCCGCCGCGGCAGCGCACGAAGAGCATCGCGACCGGGCAGAGATCGACCATCGCCGAGGCGTCATGCGTCGCCCCCGAGGGCAACACCACCGGCGCGCGTCCCGAAACCGCCTCGACCGCGCGCGCGAGCCCCGCGCGCAGCGCCTCGTCGCAGGCTTGCGCAGCCTGGGCATAGGTCTTCTCACGCGTGATTTCGGTGCCGGTACGCGCGGCGATCGCCTCGTAGATCGGACCGAGCGCGGCGGCCGCCTTGGCGCGCGCGGTATCCTCGGCCGCGCGGATCTCGATGGTCAGATCGACCCGCGCGGGGATCGCGTTGACCACATTGGGGCTGACATCGAGCGCGCCCACCGTCGCGCGGATATCATGCTCGCAGGCCAGATCATGCACCGCGCGCACCAGATCGGCCGCGCCCAGCAGAGCGTCATGGCGCAGCCCCATCGGCACGGTGCCGGCATGGCCCGCCTCGCCTATCACCGCGACCTTGTGGCGTTCGATCCCCGAGATCGCGCTCACCACCCCGAGCGCGGCCTCCTCCGCCTCGAGCACGGGGCCCTGTTCGATATGCAGCTCCAGATAGCCCGCCACCTGCGCCGGATCGCGCGCAAGGCCCATCGCACCCGCCGCATCGCCACCGATCCCGGCCAGCGCATCCGCGAGCCGCACCCCCGCCCCGTCCCGCATCTCGAAGACGGCCGGGTCGAGCGTGCCCGCCAGCGCGCGCGGCCCGATCAGCGCGGTGGGAAAACGCACCCCCTCTTCGTCCGCGAAGGCGAGGATCTCGACCGCGACCGGCAGTGCCGCATCGCCCAGAGCCTCGAGCGCAAGGCAGCCGAGCGCCACCCCCATGATCCCGTCGAAGGCCCCGCCATGGCGCACGCTGTCCTGATGCGAGCCGATCAGCAGCGTGGGGGCGCCGGGAGGCCCCTCGCGCCGCCCGATCAGCGTGCCGGCCGCGTCGAGATGCGTCGCGCAGCCCGCCGCGTGCATCCAGCCCTCGATGATCCCGAGCGCTTCGCGGTGCTGGGAGGTGAAGGGCAGACGCGTGACGCCCGGCCCTTCCTCGGATGCCTGCGCGATACGCTCCAGCCGGGCGCGCGCGATTTCTCCCCAATCGGACATCGGACCCTCTTTATTTATCATGATAATTTGTCTCTACTCTTTCGCACCGCTATGGTCTAGGACGAAAACACCGCCCCCCTTCGACGACAGGACGATGACGCGCAGAGCCAGCTCCGAACCCAAACGCCGCCGCCCCGCACTGGTCGCCGACCAGATCAAGGACTGGGTCGTGGCGCAGCGCCTGAAGAAAGGCGACCGTCTGCCCGGCGAGGCCGAGCTGATCGAGCGGTTCGGGATGTCCAAGGGCACGATCCGCGAGGCGATGCGGCTTCTCGAGGCGCAGGGCCTCGTCGCGACGCGCACCGGACCGGGAGGCGGCTCCTTCGTCGGCGAGGTGAGCGAAGAGCGCGCCCGCGCGCTTCTGGGCAACTACTTCTATTTCAAGGATCTCACGGTCGCCGATATCTACCAGATCCGACGCGCGCTGGAGCCGGAAGTGGCGGCGAGCCTGGCCGGAAAGCTCTCCGAGGCCGATCTGGCCGAGCTCGAGGAACTGATCTCGCATTACGCCGCCCCCGCCGCCGACCCCGAGGAAGAGCGCGAACAGCATGTGGAATCGCTCAAGTTCCATGCCGTGCTTGCGCGTCACTCGGGCAATCCGCTGCTGTCCTTCCTGATCCGCTTCATGGCGCAGATCCTGTCGGACCTCACGGTCTACCGGAAACTCTACGCGCCGCCGAACCGCGAGCTGTGGGAGACCGGGCGCAACCACCAGATCGCGCTGATCGCGGCCCTGCGCGAGGGCCGCGCCGGTGACGCCCGCGCGATCATGGCCGATCACATGGAAACCGCCCAACGCCTGATGGAGGCGCAGGAGGCGCAGGTGATGAAACGCTTCATGGCCGAGTGAGCGAGAGCGCAGGAGCCCTCAGCGGAGGTCCTGCCGAATGGTTCTGCAGGCTGCCCGCGCCGCTCGGGTCGAACCGATGGGAAACCTGCCCCTCAATTCAGCCTCAAGACCCGGCACCGCTTCAGGTTCCAGAACTTCGCGGTGCCGTTCTCGCGCATCGCGGCGACGACCTCCCCGTTCAGGAATGTCGCGTCGGAAAGTGCTGGATCCCGCCACAAAGCCGGACTCTCCAGGGCGTTCGGCGCGACGACAATATCGTCATCCTCGATTGCTCTTGTGAGCGGCAATAACCATGTCTGCGGAGACCATTTGTCGGCGCGAAGGTGACGACAGGCCTCTGGCGCCAGGGCTTCAAAGGCCTCTCTTCGAAGAATGATGCGGTATCCCAGCTCAGAAAAATCTCCGTCTTTCGATCATGTTTGAAAATCCGCAACGGCAAAACCAATGTGCGCCCGAGATCGAATTTCAGAAGGGGTGCGGCAAGTTCACCAGAAATGACAATGCCACCTGCACCAATAAACAGTGAAGGCAAGCGTTTGATTGGGCCGTCTTCGTATTTTTCAAATGCAACAATCGGAAGGTCTTCGGAACGCGGCTCACCCCCGGACAAAATCGCCTTTCGCGCGGGTTCGTCGCGATCAAAATCAAGATCAGTTACGACATTGGTTCCATCACGGTGCAGATCGGCGATCCAGACGCTTTCGGTTTTCATCCGCAATCCTGAGACTGAAATAACTTCTGTCGAAAAGGGCGGTCCGGCGCGCTGATGGCGCGCCGGGGCGATAGTCGGCAATCAAACCTGTGAAGTCAAAGCCCCGTTGCGACGGGCGCTCTCTTACTCCGTCCCGGTCTCGGGCAGCGGCAGCGCCTCGGGTTCGACCAGATCGGGGGCGCGATGGGGATCGTCCAGCGTCGGCACGACGCGGGTCCAGCCGTAATAGGGTTCGGCCCGGGCGGCCGCGAGCAGATCGGCGAGATCCTCGAGCGGTTTGGCGGAGCGGTCGATGCGCAGGGTCAGCGGCGCGGCACTGCGCGAGACCACGAGAAGCGCCGCCGAGAGCAAGCCCCGGCTGTCGCCCCCGGCTTGCGCGCCCGCCACAAGCGCCGCCATCAGCCGGTCGTGCAGCGCGCCCGCGCCGGCGAGATAGGTATCGCGCACCGCCCGGATCACCGCCCAATCGGCGAGCATATTGCCCGAGACCACGACGCCCGGCCCTTCCAGCGCGCCACAGACCGGCACGCTTTCCGCGCCGGTGAAATGGCCGCTGCGCCCCGCCGGATCGAGCGCGGCGAGCTGACGATGGGCTCGGCCGGTATCGGGCGCGGTCACTTCGGCCACCGCCTCCGCCGCGGGCTCGCCCGCCTTCATCCGCGCCAGCACCTCCTCGCCCCAGAGCGTCGAGGGCGCGGTGCCCTGCGAGGCGGACAATCCCGATTCGGCCGTCCCCCGCAGCACCCAGCCGCCCACGCAGAGGCTGCCGGTCATGGCCGCGCCGCCCAGGCTGCCTGTTTTTTCGTCATATGCGAGGATCGATACCGTCACGGCGCGTCTCCGTTCAGCTGCCTCTTGCATTTATCATGATAATTTGCCCTCATGCAATTATCATAAAAAATATCAGCCAAGCTGAACAAAGCTGAACAGGAGAGGTACTATGGCGAAATTTTCTCTCACGCGGCGCGCGCTTCTGATCTCGGGCGTGGCGACGGGCGTGCTGGCGGGCACGGGCCTGCCCTCGATGGCAGCGACACCGCCGGGCGTTCTGGTCGTGGGCCAGATCGCGGAACCCAAGGCGCTCGACCCGGCCGCGGTCACCGCGGTCAACGACTTCCGCATCCTGATGAACATCTATGACGGGCTGGTGCGCTACAAGTCCGGCACGCTCGAGGTCGAACCCGCCCTGGCCGAGAGCTGGACGATCTCGGAGGACGGCAAGACCTACGTGTTCAAGCTGCGCCCGGGCGTGAAATTCCATGACGGAACCCCGCTCGACGCGGAGGCGGTGAAGTTCAACTTCGACCGGATGCTCGACGAGAACCACCCCTATCACCATACCGGCCCCTTCCCGCTCGCCTTCTTCTTCTCGAGCGTGGACACGGTCGAGGCGTCCGACGCCTCAACCGTCACCTTCACCCTCAAGGAGCCCTACGCGCCCTTCCTGTCGAACCTCGCCTATCCGACGGGGCTGATCGTGTCGCCCGAGGCGGTGAAGACATCCGACAAGGATTTCGGGCGCAACCCGGTCGGCACCGGCCCCTTCACCTTCAAGGAATGGCGTCCGAACGAGGCCGTGGTCGTCGAGGGCAATCCCGATTACTGGGACGGCGCGACGAGCCTCAAGGCGGTGATCTTCCGCCCGATCACCGACGCCAATACCCGCGTGGCCGAGATGCTTTCGGGCGGGATCGACCTGATGGTCGAGGTGCCGCCCGTCGCGCTCAAGGAATTCCAGAACGACAAGTATCACCTCGTCGAGCAGGCGGGCCCGCATCTGTGGTTCCTGATCCTCGATTGCGCCAAGGGGCCGTTCAAGGACAAGCGCGTCCGTCAGGCCGCCAATTACGCGATCAACAAGGAGGCGATCGTCAACGACGTGCTCGAGGGCACCGCGACCGTGGCCAATGGTCCGACGCCCGCCGCCTTCGCCTGGGCGCATGACGATCAGCTAAAGCCCTACCCCTACGATCCCGAAAAGGCCAAGGCGCTGATCAAGGAAGCCGGTGTCGAGGGGCAGGAGGTCACCTTCTACGTCACCGATGGCGGCTCGGGCATGCTCGACCCGGTGCCGATGGCCACCGCGATCCAGGCCGATCTGAAGGCCGTGGGGCTCAACGCCAAGATCGAGACCTTCGAGTGGAACACCTTCCTGGGCAAGGTGAACCCGGGCCTCGACGCGAAGGGCCAGCATGTCGACATGGCCGAGATGGCCTGGATGACGAACGATCCCGACACCCTGCCCTATCTCGCGCTGCGCACCGATGCCTGGCCCGACAAGGGCGGCTTCAACTCGGGCTATTACTCGAACCCCGAGGTCGACAAGCTGCTGGAGGAGGCCCGCACCGCGACCGACCAGTCCAAGCGCGCCGAGCTTTACAAGAAGATGCAGCAGATCGTGCATGACGACGCGCCCTGGGTCTTCGTGGCGAACTGGAAGCAGAATGCGGTCACCAATGACAAGGTCTCCGATTTCACGCTGCAGCCGTCGTTCTTCCTGCTCCTCAAGGACGTGAAGAAGGCCTGATCCTTCAAGGAAAGGGGCGAGCCCGGTGACAGGCTCGCCCCTTTTTCCTGTGCTATTGTCGAGACCACGCGAACCTTCGGAGCTTCGATGGGCGGATACATCCTCAAACGCCTCGCCTTGGCGGTGCCGGTGATCCTCGGGATCACGGTGATCGTCTTCCTGATCATGGCGATGATCCCGGGCGATCCGGCGACCGCGATCCTCGGCTCCTACGCGACGCCCGAGAACGTGGCCAAGCTCAACCGCGATCTCGGCCTCGATCAGCCGCTGGTCGCGCGCTATTTCATCTGGCTGTGGAACATGTTGCACGGCGATTTCGGGCAGAGCTTCTCGCTGAACCGCCCGGTGATCGACGAGGTGCTCGAGCGGTTCAACAACACGCTGATCCTCGCCGGCAGCTCCTTCGTGCTGTGCTCGGTCCTCGGCATCCTCGCCGGTGTCGTCTCGGCGGCGCGCCAATACGGGTTCGCCGACAAGGCGATCACCTTCGCGGTGCTGCTGGGGATCTCGATCCCGTCGTTCTTCCTCGGGATGATGATGATCCTGATCTTCGCGGTGGACCTGCAATGGCTGCCGGTTTCGGGGATGTATGCGATCTATGGCGGCGGCGATCTGCCCGACCTGATCCATCACCTCACGATGCCCGCGCTCGCGCTCGCGGTGGTGGCGACGGGGGTGATCGCGCGGCTGTCGCGTTCGGCCATGCTCGAGGTGCTGCGGCAGGATTTCATCCGCACCGCGCGGGCCAAGGGGGTGCATGAGCGGCGCGTGATCTGTGGCCATGCCCTGCGCGCGGCGATGGTCTCGATCATCCCGGTGCTCGGTATCCAGGCGGGCTTCGTACTCTCGGGCGCGGTCTATATCGAGATCGTCTTCCAGTGGCCCGGCATCGGTCGGATGCTGGTCGATGCGATCTTGCAGCGCGACATCCTTCTCGTGCAGGGCGGCGTCGTCTTCGTCGCGGCCTGCTACGTCATCTTCAACATCATCGTCGATGTGGCGCAGAGCCTGCTCGATCCGAGGATCAAGACATGAGCGCCTTTCTCAAGCTTCTCGCCCGCAACCGGCTCGCGCTTGGCGGTCTGATCGTGATGGGGCTCGTGGTGGCGCTGGCCCTGATCACGCCGCTCCTGCCGCTGGCCGATCCGGACGTGACCAACACCGCCGATCGCTACCTGCGCCCGCTCTCCGACGGCCATCTCCTGGGCACCGACCAGCTCGGGCGCGACCTGCTCTCGCGGCTCCTGTGGGGGACGCGGCTTTCGCTGGGCGTGGGGGCGGCGGCGGCCATCTTCGCAGCCGTCTCGGGTGCCGCGGTGGGTATCGTCGCGGGCTATTTCGGCGGGCGCACCGACAACCTGCTGATGCGCGGCGTCGACATGCTGATGGCCTTTCCCTACATCCTGCTCGCGCTCGCGATCGTGGCCGCGCTCGGGCCCGGCCTCGTGAACGCGCTGATCGCGGTGGCGGTCGTGAACATCCCCTTCTTCGCGCGCAATATCCGCGGCATCACGGTGGGGCTCGCGCATAAGGAATTCGTCGATGCCGCCAAGCTCGCGGGGATGTCGCATGCGCGCATCATCCTCTCCGAGATCCTGCCCAACGTGGTCCCGGTGATCGTGATCGCGATGTCCACCACGATCGGCTGGATGATCCTCGAGACGGCAGGGCTGAGCTTCCTCGGCCTCGGGAGCCAGCCGCCGCAGGCGGATCTGGGGTCGATGCTGGGCGAGGCCCGCTCGGCGCTGATCACCAACCCCCATGTCTCGGTCATTCCCGGGTTCATGATCCTGGTGATCGTGATGAGCATCAACCTGCTGGGCGACGGGGTGCGCGACGCGCTCGATCCGCGGCTGAAATCGGGCGCGCTGAGCCGTCCGATGGCGGCGACCCGCGTCGACCGGCGCACGCGGCCCGACCGCGAGATCCCGACCGAGGGGCTCCTCAGCCTCGAAGATCTCCACACCCAGTTCCACGTCAAGAACCGCGTCTACAAGGCCGTCTCGGGCGTCTCGCTCTCGGTGAAGCCCGGCGAATGCCTCGGCGTGATCGGCGAGAGCGGCTCGGGAAAGTCGGTCACCGCGCTATCCATCATGGGGCTCGTCGCCTCGCCTCCGGGCGTGATCACCGGCGGCGCCGCGCGGCTCGAGGGGCGCGACATGATCGGCGCGCCCTATCCCGAGCTGCGATCGCTCAGGGGTCGGCGCGTGGCCTATATCTTTCAGGACCCGCTCGCGACCCTGCATCCGCTCTACAAGGTCGGTGACCAGCTGATCGAGGCGATCTCGTGCCACCGGCCGATCTCGAAGGCGGAGGGCCGCGCCAAGGCGATCGAGCTTCTCAAATCGGTGCGGATCCCGAATGCGGAAAGCCGGATCGACAGTTACCCGCACGAGATGTCGGGCGGCATGCGCCAGCGGGTCGGCATCGCGATGGCGCTCGCCAACGATCCCGACGTCATCATCGCCGACGAACCCACCACCGCGCTCGACGTGACCGTGCAGGCGCAGATCCTGTCGCTGCTCGACGATCTGCGGCGCGAACGCGGCCTCGCGATCGTCTTCATCACCCATGATTTCGGCGTCGTGGGACAGCTCTGCGACCGGGTCGCGGTGATGTATGCGGGCCGGATCGTCGAGCAGGGCCCGACCCGCCCGGTACTCGACGCGCCCGCCCATCCCTATACCGCGCGGCTGATCGCCTGCGTGCCCGAACTGGGCGAAGGCAAGCGCAAGCTCGAGGCGATCCCCGGCCTGCCGCCCTCGGTGGATGACCTTCCCAAGGGCTGCGCCTTCGCTGATCGCTGCGTGAAGGTCCAGGCCGGCTGCATGGTCAACGACATACCGCTTGAGCGGGCGGGCGCGCGCGCCGTGCGCTGCCTGCATCCCGAGACCGAGATCGCGGAGGAAACCGCATGAGCATCGCCCTGCAAGTGACCGATCTGTCGAAGACTTTTCCGGTCGGGAAGAAACTCTTCGGGGGCGCGAGGGGCTCGGTGAAGGCGGTTCATCCGATGACGCTGTCGGTCGAGACCGGCGAGACGCTGGGGATCGTCGGCGAGTCGGGCTGCGGCAAGTCCACGCTGGCGCGGATGCTGGTGGGGCTCTTGCCGCCCACGACCGGCACGATCGAGATCGAGGGCGCGGCGCTCGACACTGCCGATCCGGCCGCGTTCGGCAAGCGCATCCAATATGTCTTTCAGGACCCGATCAGTTCGCTCAACCCGCGCAAGACGATCCGGCAGATCATGGAGGCGCCCCTGCGCCTGCTGCACGGAATGGACAGGGCCGCGCGGGAAGAACGCATCCGCGAGATCTTCGACAGCGTGAACCTGCGCGCCGATTTCCTCGACCGCTACCCGCATGAGTTCTCGGGCGGTCAGGCGCAGCGCATCGGCATCGCCCGCGCGCTCGCCGCGCAGGCGCGCATCCTGATCCTCGACGAGCCGGTCTCGGCGCTCGATGTCTCGGTGCAGGCGCAGGTTCTGAACCTGCTCGCCGATCTGAAACGCGAATTCGGCCTGACCTACCTGTTCATCAGCCACGATCTCGCTGTGGTCGAGGCGGTCTCGGACCGGATCGCGGTCCTTTATTTCGGCTCCGTGGTCGAGGAAGGACGCGCCGAGGAGATCTTCGCGCATCCCCGTCACCCCTATACCAAGCTGCTGGCCGACAGTGCCCCGGTCGTGGGCCGTCCGCTGCGCGATCCCGAGACCGGGCAGGCGGAACTGCCCAATCCGCTCGATCCGCCGCCCGGCTGCGCCTTCGCCAAGCGCTGCCCCTACGCGACCGAGAAATGCCGCGCGACCGCCCCCGTGCTCGAACAGATCGGTCCCGATCAGCGCGTCGCCTGTTTCCACCCCCTGCCCGCGCGCTGAGCCGCTCAGACCAGCCGCACTCGCGCCTCCGAAAGGCCCGCCACGCCGGCCTCGACGCGGAAGGTGCAGCCCTGGGCCGGGTCGCTCTCGCCCTCTTGCGCGGAGGTCACGAAAAGGCTCTCGAGATCGGGTCCGCCGAAGGCCGGACAGGTGCTGAACCGCCCCGGCACCGCGATCGCGCGATCGAACCGGCCCTCGCGGTCATAGCGCGCGACACGCCCCGCGCTCCATTGCGCATTCCACAATCCCCCCTCGATATCGAGCACCGCGCCATCGGGCTTGAGCCCCTCTTCCTTCAGGTCCACGAAGATCTCCGGAGCCTCCGCAGGCCAGCCCTGGGCATCGAGGGCGACCGTCAGGATCCGGCTCGTCGGCGTGTCGGCGAAATAGGCGCGCCGCCCGTCCGGGGTGAAGCAGATCGCGTTAGGCACGGTGATATCGCGAAAGAGCGGCTCCACCACGCCCTCAAAATAGCGGTAGATCGACCCGGCCCCGCGTTCGAGCGCCTTGCCCATCGTCGAGACCCAGAACCCGCCCATCGGATCGGCCCGCCCGTCATTCGAGCGGGTCACCGTGTTGCGGTCCTCGATCCGCACCAGCGGCTCATGCGCGCCCGTCGCGATGTCGAACCGGCGCAGCCCGGTCTCGGTCGAGATCACGAGCGTCTGCGCATCGACCCAGCCCGCGGCCGAGGCCATCTCCCCGATTTCCCAGACGCGCGGGCCTTCGCCGTCACGGCTGAGCATCTTCGCGCCGAGGATGTCGAACCAGAAGAGCTGGCCGCGTTCGGGATGCCAGAGCGGTCCCTCGCCCAGAAGACAGCGGCGGTCGTCAAAGATCTCGGCACTCATCGCCTTCGCTCCTCCTCGTGGCGCGCATTCGCGGGCCAGATTAGCCTGCTTGCGCGCAGAGACCAGAGGCGGCGGGCATATCTTGCCCGCCGAAAAGCAAAGAAGGCGGCCCGAGCCGCCTTCTTCTTTCGTCCCCGCGCCCCGCATGTCGCGAGGTCCCACCGCGGGAACCGCAGGACGCAGGTCACCCGATGGCGCCCTGCTCTTCGCCTTGCCCTCAGGCGACCCGTTCGAGCCGCGCCGGCAGGCCCTGGCGCACCGCCGTGCCCGAGACCGGATCGACCCAGACACCGGGCTTGGCGCGCGTCGGGTCGATGATGCCCAGATCGTTGAGCAACACACCCGCAGCGAGCCGCGGATCGGCGGGCCAGGTCTCGTCGTCGATGACGATATCCTCGGCCCCGAAGGCGCGGTGGCCGAAGCCATGCTCGATCGCCACCGTGTCGGGCGCGATCCCTTCGCGCACCACCGCGACGCTTTCGAGCGCACCGCCCGGGGTCGTCAGCCGCACCCGGTCGCCGGTCTTGATGCCGTGCGCCCGGGCCAGCTCTCCGCCGATCTGCACCGGGTTCGAGGCGACGATGCGCAGCAATGCCTTCGCCCCCACCGAGTAGGAGTTCTGCAGCGGCGACTTGTAGCTGACCACATGCACCGGCCAGTCGGCCTTGGGATAGTGCTCCGCGACCTTGCTGCCATCGGCGAATTCCGCCTCGCGCCAGGCCGGCGTTCCGGGCAGGCAGGTGCCGGTCGTGGCGCGGCGGAAGGTGCCGAGCCCCTCGTTATAGACCAGCATCGGCTTGCCGAAGGCATGGGTCGCCTTGTCGCCCTTGTAGCTGTGCTCGATATTCTCGTAGCGCCCGCCCTTGGCGAAGATCGTCGCCGCGCGGCGCCACTCCCCGGGTTTGAGCGTCGCTTCGAGATCGGCGCGGATGCGCGAGACCCCCGAGACCTCGAGATCGTCGTCGCTCGCTTCCGGCACCGGCTTTCCGATCGTCGCGACATTGGCCGCGCCGCGCAGATACCAGTCCTCGGCCCGGTTGAGCGGGTGCAGATTGCCATCCGCATCCGGGATCGCCTTGTCGCCGAAGCCCGGCAGCCCCATCCGTTTCGCCGTGGCGATCAGGAAGGTTTCGAGCCCGATGCGCTCGCCCTCGGCATTCTTCTCCATCTTCGGATCGATCACCGGCCAGCGCGCGGTGGTCGTCTTGGTGGCGACGCCGCCCCAGGGTTTGGTGAAGCCCCAGGTCTCGTACATCACCGAGTCCGGGATCACGTAATCGGAGATCGCCGTGCTCTCGTTGATGAAGGGATCGACCGAGATGATCAGCGGGATCACCTTCGGATCCTTCATCTTCTCGACCAGATGCGAGATGCCGGGGATGCCGTAGACCGGGTTGGTGTTGCGGAAGATCAGCGCCTCGACCGGATAGGGATAGCCGTTGACCATCGAGGAGATCCACTCGGTCGCGAGTCCGGGTGCGTTCGGATACCAAGGCGCGTCGGCCGGATAGGGCTTGCCCGCGGCCTTCTTCGCCTTGAATTCCGAGGTCTTCTCATAGGGCACGTTGCGCCCGATCGGCAGGCCCTTGGGCTTCACCGCGCCGGGGAATTTCGCGAGATCGTAGGCCGGCCCGTTATTGTCGGGGAACCAGCCGCCGGCGATCATCGTGCCGCCCTTCCAGTTCAGGTTGCCGATCAGCGTGTTGAGCATCATCAGCGCATAGGCGTTGTAGAAGCCCGACCCGTTCATCATCCCGCCATGGCTGTTCACCGCGGCCTTGCGGCCATGGCTGGTGAACTCGCGTGCGAGCGAGACCAGCGTGTCTGCCGGAATGCCGCAATCGGCCGAGTACTCCTCGAGCGTCTTGGCCATCGCCTCCTCGCGCAGGAGCGTGAGCGAGGTTTTGACCGCCACCGGGCCGCCCGAGGTCTCCGCCACGCCGTCGAAGAAGAGCGGCGCGGCGGAGGGTCCGGCAGGGACGGCACCGGATTGGGATGCGACCATGTGAGGGTCGGCGTCGGAATAGCGGTCGCCCGCGATCTCGAGACCGAGATCGGAGCCGCGCAGGAAATGGCCCAAGCGCGGATGGTCGGGATCGACGATCACCAGATGGGTCGCGTTGGTCCAGTTCGCCTCGCCCGCGGCCTCGGCCGCGGCCTTGGAGGGCTGGGCGAGATAATCGGAGTTGATGCGGTCGTTCTCGAACATCCAGCGGATCATCGCCATCGCCATCGCACCATCGGTGCCCGGACGGATCGGGACCCAGCGAGAGCGATCGCCCGAGGGGCCGTTCTGCGAATTGTTGAGCACCGGATCGACGACGACATATTTCAGGTTGCCGTCCGAGCGCGCCTTCGCGATGAGCGTGCCGATCCGCTTGAACGGGTTGCCCGCATTGCCGGGCGCGGTGCCCGCGAAGATGATGAACTCGGCGTTCAGGAAATCGGGTTTGGCATGCGGCATCTTCTTGAAATCGCCGAACAGCGCGCCCGAGCCCGAGCGGTAGGCCCCGCCGCAATAGGAGCCGTGGCGGGTGAAGTTGGTCGAGCCGAAGCTCTGCTTGAGCCAGCGCAGCACGAGGTTGTCGCGCCCGTCATCGACGCAGTTCATCAGCACCAGGCCGTTCGCGCGCGGTCCGAATTCCGGGGCGCCCTTCACGATCGGGGTCTCGAGATCGCGGATCTCGCTCAGGCCCGCCACCTTGCCCTCGCCGAAGAGATCGCCGCCCTCGACGACTTCCTTGACGAGCTGCTCGAAGCTGATCGTCTCCCATTTGCCCGAACCGCGCGGGCCGACCCGCTTGAGCGGCTTGAGGACGCGGCGCGGGTTGTCCACCTGCTGGAGCACCGCATTGCCGCGGCCGCAGGCGGTGGAACGGTTCGCGAGACCCTGATCCGGCCCGAGTTGCGAGAGCGCCTTGAAGCTGTCGCGCACCGGGGTCTCGTAGGCGATGAAGGGATCGGTGCTCATCGGGCTGTAGGGGTTGCCCGCGACGCGCAGGACCTTGTTATTGGCCTTGTCGACGCGCACCCGGACCCCGCACATCGTGGTGCAGCCGATGCACATCGTGTAGCTCATCGCCTGATCGGGGTTGAGAACGACATCTCCGGTCTCGGGATCGATGCGGAACTCGGGATCGGGGGCGAAGCCGGTGAGGCGCTTGTCGGGCGCCTCCCCCGACCATTTGCCCTTCGCGAGCTTCTTGACGGTGCCGGCATAGCCCGCTCCGAAGGTGCCGAGCGCACCGGCGGCGGCTGCGCCTTTGAGAATGTTGCGACGCGTGGTCATCATTATCTCTCCTCAGACAGAGCGTGCAGGACGGGCGGGCGTGTCGGGGGTATCCCCTTCGGGCAACTGCGCCTCGTCCCAAGGCATGAAGGTGGTGTAGGCGATGAACAGGAAGAGCCAGAGGCCGAAGGTCCCGATCACCCCCATCAGGCCGGTGAGCCCGGTGGGCATCATCGCGTCATAGAGACCCGAGCCCACTTTCGGCACGGCCTGCCCGCCCATGAACACGGTCCAGCGGAACATCCAGGCGGCGTGGATCGCGATCAGCCCGGTGATCCAGCCCGACCGGCGCGGCGCGAGCAGAGCCAGCGCGAAGGGGATCGCGACGGCAAGCCCGGCCCAGTAGACGATCCGGTGCCAGACCGGGAAGCCTGCGACCGAGGCGAGGGCCTGGGTGTGGCGCGGGCTGATCCCCGAGATCGCGACGCCATACCAGGCGATACCGAGCGCCCCGACCACCGCGAGAGCGACCGCGAGCAGCCGGTTGAGCCGGGCTTCGAGCGCGACGTTGCGGATCAGGCTGCGTTCGAGCACGAGCATCACGCCCAGCGCGCCGACGAAGCCGGTGGCGGCGAATTGCAGCGGCAGGAACGGCGTGTTCCAGAGCGGACGCGCCCGCACCACCATCACCTCGGTGCCGGTATAGGTCAGGATGCCGATCGCGGCGATCCCCGCGGCAATCCCCAGCGGGCGGGCGAAGGCGTTCGACTCGCCGCCCAGGCTCAGCCAGCGGAACAGCCGCGCATAGCGCCACTCGCCGCGCCCCAGCGCCGCGAAGCCGGGCCGATGCACCGCCCAGGCGAAAGCGAGGGTCAGTCCGACATAGGACGGCACGATCCAGGCGCCCCAGGCCATCCAAGAGGTCTTGTGGGTGTAGACGAAGAATTCCCAGAAGCGGAACGGCTGGTGCAGGTCCGCCAGAAGCGCGATCGGCGCGGTGATCCCGGTGGTGACCGCGGTCATCAGCGCGAGCCGCCCCTGCGCCACCATGTCCTCGCGACCGAAGGCGAAGGCCGGCAGCGACAGCAGCAGCGCGGTCACGGAGATCGCGACGAGAAAGAAATACTGAACCGCCCAGGGCAGCCAAGCTGCCTCATGCACGGCCCCGACCAATTCGTGAACCTGGACGCCCATTCAAAGGCCCTCCCCGTGATGCGTGACCTCGGCGGGCATCTCGGGGTGATAGGCGGCTTCGCCCGCCACACGACCCTGAAGCACGTCATCGAGACCGATGTAATAAACGTTGGGATTGGTATGCATCTCGGGGCGCAGCACCGAGACTTCGTTCTCGCGCAGAAGCGTCGCGACCTCGCTCCCGGGATCGTTCAGATCGCCGAAGTTGCGCGCGCCGCCGACGCAGGTTTCGACACAGGCCGGCAACAGCCCCGACTGCGTGCGGTGGAAGCAGAAGGTGCATTTGTCGGCCGTCTGCGTCTCGTGATTGATGAACCGCGCGTCATAGGGGCAGGCCTGAACGCAATAGGCGCAGCCCACGCATTTGTCGGCATCGACCAGGACCTCGCCATTCTCCGCCTTGAAGGTCGCCTCGACCGGGCAGACCGGGATGCAGGGCGGATCGTCGCAATGGTTGCACAGGCGCGGCAGCATGACCATCGCGGGGTCGTGGCCGTCCTTGACGAGTTCATAAACCGAAACATGGGTGCGGAAGGCGTCTTCCGGAACATGGTTCTCCATGATGCAGGCAACCGTGCAGGCTTGGCAGCCGATGCATTTTCTCAGATCGACCACCATGCCCCAATGCGGGACATGGCCGTCCTCCGAGGCGGCTTCGGCCGCGCTGGTCGCACCCGCGACGGTCGCCGCAGCACCGATGGTCACCTGTCCGATGGCTCCGAAAAACCCGCGGCGAGTCGTGTCCATTTGGCTGATCCTTTCTATGTGGGTCAGCCGGAGACTAGGACTTTGAGATCAGGGCCGGAATCCGAGGAAACCCGAATCCGCTAGGGGTTAACCCCTAGGTTTCGGACCAGCCCCCCGCGACAAGCAGCCGCACCAGTTCGGCCGCGGAGCCCGCGCCCATCTTTTCCATCACGTGATGGCGGTGGATTTCCACCGTCTTCAGGCTGATCCCGAGATCGGCCGCGATCTGCTTGTTCTGCCGCCCGGCGAGAACGGCGCGGGCCACCTCGGCCTCGCGCGCGGTGAGGCTGTCGATCCGGCGCCGCAGCTGGACGGCCCCCTGCTCCGCCTCGGCGCGGGTATGGCTCTCGGCGAGGGCCTCGCGGAGCCGCTCGATCAGCGCCATGCCGTTCACCGGTTTCTCGAAGAAGTCGATCGCGCCCGAGCGCATCGCGCGCACCGCCATCGGGACATCCCCGTGACCGGTGACCATGATCACCGGCAGCGGGCACTCGATCCGGGCCAGTTCGTCGAGCAGGTCGAGCCCGGTTATGCCCGGCATCCGCACATCGGCGATGATGCATCCCTCGCGTTGTGTCCCCAGTTTCGCCAGCAGGGCGGTGGCGCTGGAGTGCAGTTCGATCTCGAGACCCAGCGAGGACAGCAGGAACCCCAGCCCCTCGCGCGCCGCACGGTCGTCATCGACGATATGGATGATGCCCTCTGCGCTCATGCGCTCTCCCCTTCCGGCAGCCAGACGATGACCCTCAGCCCCACGCCGTCCTCGGGACGCTCCGCGCGCATCCATCCGCCATGCGCCTCGACGATCGAACGGCTCAGGGCAAGGCCGAGGCCGATCCCTTCGGACTTGGTCGTATAGAAGGCCTCCGCGAAATGGTCCATCGCGGCATCGCTCATCCCGTATCCGCGATCGCGCACCGAGATCCGCACCCCCTTGCCGCGCATCAGGTCGGCATGGGGCACCACCCTCAGCTTGAGCCAGCGGTTCTCGGGCGGCTCCTCGCCCATCGCGTCGATGGCGTTCTGTACGAGGTTCAGGATGACCTGCTGCAACTGCACCCCGTCGGCGATGATCTCGGGCAGCACGGGCGCGATATCGGTGACCACCTCGACCCCGGCGCGGCGGGCCGAACCGGAATAGATCGCGCTGCAATCCTCGATCAGGGCGGGAAGCGCCACCCGGTCGAGACGGCGCTCGCGCTTGCCGACGAAGGCGCGGATGCGCTTGATCACGGTCGCGGCCCGTTCGGCCTGATCGGCCATCTCCTGCGTTGCGCGCTGCATGTCGGCCTCGGTGAACCGGCCCACCCGCATCCGCAACAGGCAGCCCTGCGCATAGTTCGAGATCGCGCTCAGGGGCTGGTTGAGCTCATGGGCGATCGAGGTCGCCATCTCGCCCAGAATCGACAGGCGCGCGACATGTTCGAGTTCGCGGCGATGGCGGCGATCGGCCTCTTCCGCGCGCTTGCGCTCGGCGATTTCGCGGGTCAGCGCCGCATTCGCCTCGTCGAGGGACCGCGTCCGGCGGCGCACCAGCGTCTCGATGCGCACCGAGTAGATCCCCCAGAACATCAGCGCGATCCCGAAGGCGATGATCCAGTCGCGGTAATCGGAGACGAAGGCGCGCAGCGAAACCGGGCCGGTGCGGGCATAGGGCCCGATCTGGAGCGTGCGCATCAATGCGTGGACCGGCTGGTAATCGAGCGGCACGGTCCAGAAATTCCCCTCCTGCATCTGCATCAGGGCGATCGCGACACGCTTGGCGAGAACCGGCGAGGTGCCGCGCGCCTTGGCGAAGGGCCAGCCGGGGTAGATCGGCGTCGACAACGCGCATCCCGCCTCGGCGCTGGCCTGTTCGTTCTCGGCGAAAGCGTGCAGCCTGCCATAGCGCGCGGGCGCATCGCGCCGGAGTTGCTCGAGCATGCAGCCACGCAACACCGCCGCATCGGCGCTGCCGTCGAGAACCGCTTCGGCCGCCTTCTGCATCGGGTAGCCGGTGACCTCGAGCTTGACCCGCCGCGGCAGCCCCGCATCGGCGGATGCCATTTCCAGCCAGACCGTCTGGAACCCGCCGAAAGCCTCGGGCGAAACGATCGCGAGGCGCTTTCCCGCCAGATCCTTCAGGGTGGCAATGTCGCTCGTCGTCACCAGGGTCGAGGCCACCGGTGCATCGTCCTCGGCGGTCGCGATCCGGCTTACATGGTAGCGCTGCTCGATCTCGGCGTAATTGCCCGGATTGGTGATCACGAAGTCGATCTGGTTTTCGCGCAGCGCGGTCTCGAGCTGCGACAGGTCGAGCGCGACGATCTCGAAGCGGTGATCGGGCAGCGCCGCTGCAAGCGCGGCCCGGGTCGGCTCCCAGTGATCGCGCGAATGCTCGGCCCCCGCATAATCGAGAACGCCGATCTTCAGCAGATCCCTCGCTTGCGCCGCGCCAGGCATGAAGGCGAGCGAGAGCGCAAACCATAGAAGGAGAGCGCCGGAACCGCGGCTCTGCCTCGCCGGAGGGTCGCCTGCCGACCTGCGCGCCCGGAACCACCTCACGTCGCTCTCATCCTTCCGCTCGTCTCGCGCCGCCCAGGATGGCGCGTGGGTTCGAATTCGCAAGTTCCGCCGCCCGCGTCAAACGATCTGTCGGAGCGCAACGGAAAAGACCGGCCGCGCAACCGTGCTGATCCGCGTCGCTCCCCCCTTTCCGGCACGCGCGGGAAAGGAGGGGCACGCAATGCTGCCTCTGCAAGGACGGGCGCAGAAGTTTCGGCTTGCATGCTTTCGGGTTTCATCCTTTGTTCCGAGGTATTCCGGATATCGAGGGATAGAAATGAGCAGTTGGCCCGCGCCGTTTTCAGCCACAGGGAAATTCGTCTCTCTGGTTCCGCTCTCGCAGGCTCACCGCGACGATCTGGCTGAAGCGACGGCCGACGGCGCGTTGCATGAATTGTGGTACACGACGATCCCGGACGCCGAGGGCATGGCAGACGAAATCGACCGCAGGCTCGCGCTTTCGGCGATGCTGCCCTTCGCCGTTATCGACAATTCGACGGGCCAAGCCGTTGGAATGACGAGCTACATGAACATTGATCCGGCGAATAAACGGCTCGAAATCGGCTCGACCTGGTATCGGAAATCCGTTCAGAGAACCCCCTTGAACACGGAGTGCAAGCTGCTGTTGCTGCGCCATGCCTTCGAGGAACTGAACTGCATCTGTGTCGAGTTCAGGACGCATGTCCTGAATATGCAAAGCCGCCGCGCAATAGAGCGTCTGGGGGCAAAACTCGACGGTGTGTTGCGGTCCCAGATGATCATGAAAAACGGCACGATCCGCGACACGACCGCCTATTCCATCATTGCCAGCGAGTGGCCGATGGTGAAGGCCAATCTCTCTTGGAAACTGGCGAGCCGGCCGGGCTGAGAATGGCCGCTTGGCCGCGTTACGGGCCAATCCGAGCGACGCCCCCACGGAAAAAGGGCGGCCAAACGACCGCCCTTCCCGTCCTGCTCCTGCCTGCGATCACGCGCCCCGCGCGAGCGCGATGGCGTCTTTCAGGGTCTGCTCGTCGACCGCGCCGGGATAGATGTCGCGGCCGATGATATAGGCCGGGGTGCCCTGCAGCCCGATGCCGACCGCCTGACCGTAATTGCGCGACAAAAGCGCGTCGATCTTCTTCTGGTCGGCCTTGTAGCCTGCCTGGGCCTTCTTGGGATCGACGCCGCCGGCGCTCAGCGTGTCGTCGATCAGCTCGTTGCTGAGCTTGCCCTTGGTGGCCATCAGCGCCTCGAGACCCTTCTCGTACCCGCCGAAGGATTGCGCGCCGAGCACGAGTTGCGAGGCGTAGACCGAGGGCGGCCCGAAGATCGGCCAGTCCTTCATCACGACGCGCAGATTGCCGTCCTCCTTCATCACCTTCTCGACGACGGGGTGATTGCTTTTGCAGAAGGGGCACTGGTAGTCGAAATACTCGACCAGCGTCACGTCGCCATCGGGATTGCCGAGCGCGGGCGCATCGGGATCATGGAAGACCGCCTGCGGGCTGATGTCCTCTGCCCGCGCGAAGCTGGGAAGGACGAGGGCGCTGCCCGCGGCCACGAGCAGGGTTCTGCGGTTCATCATGTCATGTCTCCTGTGTTGTTGGATTGGCCGGAAAGTCTTCCGGGCGATAGTCCACCGGCGGCAGGGGCTGGCCCGGAGGCACCGTGCCCTTGCCGCTCTGCGCGCGGGTGAGCACGACGACATGCGTGCCCGAACGCACCCGCTCCGCGAGGTCGATGATGTCCTGGTTGAAGAGGCGGATGCAGCCCGCCGAGGTCGCCTTGCCGATGCTGGAATCGTCCATCGTGCCGTGAATGCGATAGAGCGTATCCTTGCCGCCCCGGTGCAGATAGAGCGCGCGCGCGCCCAGCGGGTTCTCGAGCCCGCCCTCCAGCCCGTCCTTGACCGGGCCGTAAAGCTCGGGATCTTCCGCGATCATGTTCTGTGTGGGCGTCCAGCTCGGCCACTCGCGCTGATAGGGAATATGCGCCTCGCCCGAGAAACCGCGCCCGTCCTCGCCCACCGCGACGGTGTAGCGGAGCGCGCGGTTGTTCTCCTTCACGAGGTAGAGCCGGCGCGCCCAGGGGTCGACGACGATGGTGCCGGGTTTCTCGTCGGTCCAGTAATCGACCTCCTGCCGGGCTTTCGCGTCGGAGAGAAACTTCGGATCGACCGCGGGGATCACCCGGCCGTCATCCTCTTCCGCGCCATACATCGCGAGCACCTCGGGGCTCGGCATCGGGGTAGCGGCGGTCTCCGGCGCGGTCCCCTCGGCGGGGGGCGTCGCGGCATCGGGCCGGGGCGCGCAGGCCGCCAGCAGCAGAAGCAGCGCGGTCGCGGCGGGTTTGGTGAACGACATCTGCATCAGTTCTCGACCTCCTTGAGTGCGGCGGCAAGTTCACTGGCGCTCACCTCGCCCACGAGACGCGAGCCGGACCGCTCACCATGATCGGCACCGAGGAAGATCATCGTGGGCGGGCCGACAACGCCGAGATCCTTGAGGAGTTCCTGTTGCGGCGCCCCGGTCTTGGTCACGTCGACCGCGATCGGGGTCACGCCGGCCAGCGCCGCCTGCACCGCCGGGTCGGGAAGCACCTCGTGTTCGAGGGTCTTGCACGAGGTGCACCATTCCGCCGTCACCAGCAGCATCGCCGGTCGCCCCGAAGCGTTGGCGAGCGCCGATTTCAGTTCGGCGGGGGTCTCGACATGGACGAAAGCCGCTTCGGCCGGGCGCGGCGCGGCGCCCGACCCCTCGCGGGCCACCAGCGGGCCCAGAGGGTTGAGCGGATCGCGCGCGCCGGTCGCGGCGCCGACGCCCTGAAGGATGCCGGCGAGAAGCGCGACGATCCCGAGCGCCGCCAGAAGCCGCTTCGAATTGGGGGCATCGGCGGGGATCTGGTCGCGCGCACCGAGCCAGACGCCCGCGCCGATCAGCAGAAGCGCCCAGAGCCCCAGCACCACCGGCCCCGGCACGACCCGGCCCAGAAGCCAGATCGCCACGCCGAGGAAGACGACGCCGAAGGCACGGTTGATGCCGACCATCCAGCCGCCCATGCGCGGCAGCACCGCCGAGCCGAAAAGACCCACTGCCAGAAGCGGCACACCCTGCCCCAGCCCGAGCGCGAAGAGCGCGGAGGCGCCGAGCCCCGCATCGCCCGTCTGCGCGATATAGAGGAACGCCCCGGCCAGCGGCGCGGTGACGCAAGGCCCCACGATCAGCGCCGAGGTGAAGCCCAGAAGCGCCGCCCCGGCCAGGGTCCCGCGCGGGCCGCGCACCGCGCCGACCCGCGAGGTCACCGCCTCGGGCAGGCGCAGCTCGAACAGGCCGAAGGAGGACAGCGCAAGCACCACGAACAGTGCCGCGAGCGCGGCGATGGTGGCGGGCGCCTGAAGCACGAATTGCAGGTTCTGCCCCGACCAAGCGGCGACGATCCCGAGCGCCCCGAAAGCGGCCGCCATCGCGACGACATAGGCGCCGGTGAGGCTCAGCCCGCGCAAGGCGGTCAGTTTCTCGCCCTGCGCCCCGAGCATCCCCGCGACGATCGGCACCATCGGCAGAACGCAGGGGTGAAGGCCAGCAGCAGGCCGAAGCCGAAGAAGGCCAGCACCACGAGCGCGGCCCCGCCCTTTTCCGCAAGCCCCGCGACCAGCCCGGAATTCGTGTCGAGCGTGAGGCCGGTCCCGGTCGCGCCGCCCGGGGCCGCAGCGGGCTGATCTGCCGACTGCATGCTCTCTGGCGCAGAGGTCTCGGGCGCGGTCTCGGGGGACGGGGCCGCGCCTTGAAGCGTCTCGGCACGCGCCGACGCCGTGACCCAGCCGTCGGGCGGCACCAGCTCGCGGCTTTGCGGCGGGTAGCACAGCCCCTTTTCCTCGCAGCCCTGCCAGGTCAGCGTGAAGGGGCCGGTGATCTGGCTCACCTCGGCCGTCGTGTGATCGTGCCAGACCTCGATGCGCCCGAAATTCGGGTCGTCCTTCATCACCCCGGGGGCGGAGGAGACCTTCGGCGGCGCGCCATCGGCGGCGGAGGCCGTGAGCCGTTCGCGATAGAGGTAATAGCCCGGCGCGATGTCGATCGAGACATCCAGCTTGCCATCGTCGCCCCATTCGGTGTGGACCTGAAAGGCCTCATCGGGGCTGAGCGGCTTTTGCCCGCCGGGCTTGAGCAGTTCGAATCCCTGCGCCGCGGTCAGACCGGGCGCGAGAGAAAGCAGAACAAACCCAGCCATGGCCAGGGCGCGAAGAAGACGGGGGAGGAGAGCTTTTCCGATCATGGCGGCTGGATCACCGCCGAATCTTAAGTCAGTCTTAAGCTTCGCGGCCGACACTGCGGCAAAAGGAGAGAACATGCGGCTGTTGGTCGTCGAAGATGATGAAGTGCTTGCGGACGGGTTGCAGGTGGGCCTCCGGATGGCGGGGTTCACCCCTGACACGGTGGGCACGCTCGAGGATGCGCGCGCAGCCCTTGCGGGCACCGAATACGGCGCGATCGTGCTCGACCTGATGCTGCCCGACGGCTCCGGGCTCGACCTGCTGGCCGAGCTGCGCCGCGAGGGGCGGCGCGAGCCGATCTTGCTTCTGACCGCCCGCGACGGGGTGAGCGACCGGATCGCGGGGCTCGATGCGGGGGCGGACGACTATCTCGGCAAACCCTTCGATCTCGACGAACTGGCCGCGCGCCTGCGCGCATTGGCGCGGCGCGCCGAGGGCCGGGCCGAGGCGGTGATCACCGTCAACGGGCTCAGCGTCGATCCCGGCGCGCGCAGGGCGACGTTCGACGGCCGCG
Source organism: Thioclava atlantica (assembly GCF_000737065.1). Classification (GTDB taxonomy): domain Bacteria; phylum Pseudomonadota; class Alphaproteobacteria; order Rhodobacterales; family Rhodobacteraceae; genus Thioclava; species Thioclava atlantica. The sequence goes on from NZ_AQRC01000007.1 coordinate 94,176, forward strand.
ACCTGAACCTGTCGCGGCGCGAATTCTCGGTCCTTCTGGCGCTGGTGGAGCGCCCGGGCCGGGTGCTCGCCAAATCCGATATCGAGGAGCGGCTCTACGGCTGGGGCGAGGAAATCGAGAGCAACGCGATCGAGGTCCATATCCATCACCTGCGCTCCAAGCTGGGCCGGGACTTCATCGAAACCCTGCGCGGCATCGGCTACCGCATCCGCCCGAAGGAGGCTTTGCCATCTCGATCCGTCTCCGCCTCTTCCTGATCCTGATCAGCGCCACGCTGGCCGTCTGGCTTTCGGCGGTGCTCTGGATCGAGCATTCGACGCGCGCGCAGGTGACTCGGGTGCTCGACGCCCGGCTGATCGAGGCCGCGCGGATGGTCTCGTCGCTGGTCTCGAAGAACCAGATCTCGCTCAACACGCATGATCCCGCGCAGATCTCGCTTCCCGCCGATGCGCAATACCAGCATCAGCAATTCTGCCAGATCTGGTCCTTCTCGGGCGAGCTCGTCGGCCGCTCGCAAGGGGCGCCGGCCGAGCGGCTGCTGCCTGCGGAAGATACCGGGTTTCGCAACATCACCCAGAACGGAGAAAGGCTGCGCGTCTTCGCGATCGTCAACCGCGACCTTGGCGGGCAGGTCATGGTGGGAGACAGCCTCGCGATGCGCGACAAGCTGGTGCATGACGTTGTCGCGGGGTTCCTCTGGCCCGCGCTGGTGATCCTGCCGGTGATGGCCGCGCTGATCTGGTTCGCGACCGCGCGCGGTCTCGCCCCGCTCGATCAGCTCGCGCGCCAGCTCGAGGGCCGCAAGGTGAGCGATCTGGGCGCCCTGCCCGAAGGCCCATCGCCGCCGCGCGAGATCCGGCCCGTCACCCGCGCCCTCAATGACCTGCTGCACCGCCTCGCCATCGCGCGCAGCCGCGAGCGCGACTTCATCAGCTACGCCGCGCATGAGCTCAAGACCCCGCTTGCGGGGCTGAAGATGCAGGCCCATGTGGCGCGCCGCGCCGAGGACGATGCGACGCGCGATCATGCGCTTGCGGCGATCGAGCGTTCGGTCACCCGGACCGACCGGATGGTGCGCCAGCTTCTCGATCTCGCCCGGGTGGAGCAGCGCAAGGGCGAGACGGCGGGCACCGATCCCGGCGCGGTCGCACGCCAGACGCTCGCGGACCTCACCGATCTTGCGGACCGGCGCGGCGTCGCACTCGGTCTCGACCTGCCCGAGGAGCGGCACGAGATCGCGAGTGACGAGTTCCTGCTGACGCTGGCGCTTCGCAACCTGATCGAGAACGCGATCCAGGCGACGCCGAGCGGCGGCGAGGTGCGCCTTGCGCTGAGCCTCGACGGGTCGCGCTGCACTTTCGACCTGCGCGACGGCGGCACCGGCCTGCCCGAGGCGATCCGTGCGCGCGCGACGGAGAAATTCGTCAAGGGCACGCAATTCGACGATTCCGGAAGCGGGCTCGGGCTGGCGATCGCCACGGATGCGCTCGAGACGCTCGGCGGCGAGCTGCGCTTCGAGATGCTCCCCGACGGCCACCATACGCGGATCGCCCTGCCCGTCTGAGCGCTCGTCGCACTCTGTCGCGAAACCGCCCGATCGCTACGCGCCCGACCTTCGCGCCGCGGCATTTCTGCGCAATTTTTCAGCACTGGACATTTTCACCGCTGGAAAAATCCTTTCGCCTTTTCGCAGTATTAGAAATTCTTCTTTCATAGCTGCGACGACACCAATCCGGGAGATTCGCAGCCGTGTCACAAATCGCCTCGAGGGCACGTATCTGGAGCCTGCGGCTCAACCGGGTGGTCGAGATCGCGTGCGTGACGCTGCTCGCGCTTCTCGTGCTCGATGTCTGGCTGGGCGTGCTCGCGCGCTATGTCATCCCGCTTCCGGTCACCTTCACCGAAGAACTGGCACGTTACCTGATGATCTGGATGGCGTTGCTCGCGGTCTCCTCGGGCATCGTCTATCGCGAGCATATCGGGGTCGAGTTCGTCTTCACCCGCCTGCCCGGACCGGTTCGGCGCTGGCTCGCGGTGAGCTTCGACCTGATCGCCTTCACCTTCTTCCTGCTCTTGTTCCTTTACGGGATCGGCTTCACGCTGCGCGGCTTCTCGCGGCTGACGATGATCTACGCGATCCCGAAGGGCTATCCCTTCGCGGGCGTTCCGCTTGCCGCGCTGATGGCCTGCCTGCAACTGGCGCTGATCGGCATTCATGATTTCTTCAGCGACCGCGATCCCGACCGCACCGGGGCCGCCACCGTCATCGCAGGAGAGGAATGATGGGGATCGTCTTCGTCACCGTCGCCTTCTTCGGCCTGCTCGCGCTCGGGATGCCGGTGGGCTTCTCGATCGGCGTGGCCGGGATGATCGGGATCTTCGACATGGGGCCGCGCTTTTTGTCGATGGCGCCCGACCGGGTCTTCGCCGGGCTCGACCTCTTTCCCTTCCTCGCGATGCCCTTCTTCATCCTCGCCGGCGAGATCATGAACCGTTCGGGGATCACGCAGGGGCTGGTGCGGCTCGCCGATGCGCTGGTGGGCTGGATGCGCGGCGGCATGGCCCATTCCAACATGGTCGCGAGCGTGATGTTCGCGGGCATTACCGGCTCGGCCACCGCCGATGCGGCGGCCTTCGGCAACACGCTGGTCCCGGCGATGCAGAAAGGCGGCTATACCCGCGCCTATGCCTGCGCGGTCACCGCGGCGGGCTCGATCATCGGGCCGACGATCCCGCCCTCGACGCTCGCGATCATCTACGGCTCGATCATGGGCGTGTCGATCGCGGGGCTGTTTGCGGCCGGGATCCTGCCGGGCCTGCTGATCTGCGCGATCTGCATGGGCGTGATCGCGCTGCACGCCAAGCGCAAGAACCTGCCCGAGGGCAAGGGCAGGCTGCAATTGCGCAACGTGACCCAGGCACTGCGCGAAGGCTTCCTCGCCGCGCTTCTGCCGATCTTCATCCTCGGCTCGATCCTCGGTGGCTGGGCCACGCCCACCGAGGCGGCGGCGGTCGCGGTGGCCTATGCGCTCTTCGTCGGCGGCGTGATCTACCGCGCGCTGAGCTGGCGCGATCTCTACGAGGTGGCGCTGCGCACGACGCGGATCACCGGGGTGATCTTCCTGATCATCGCCTCGGCCTCGATCCTCGGCTGGTGGATGACCTTCAACCGCATCCCGCAGGCGATCGCGTCGGGGCTGCTGACGGTGTCCGACAACCCCCAGGTGATCATCGGGCTGATCCTGCTTCTGCTGCTGGTGATCGGGCTGGTGATGGATATCAACGCGACGCTGATCATCCTCGCGCCCGTGCTCGCGCCGCTCACGCTGCAGATCGGGATGGAGCCGGGTCACGCCGGGATCATGATCATCCTCGCGCTCAACATCTCGCTGATGACGCCACCGGTCGGCGCCTGCCTCTTCGTGCTGGCCTCGGTCACCGGCGAGAAGGTCGAGGGGATCACGCGCGAGCTCTGGCCCTTCATCCTCGCCGAGGTCGCGGTGCTGCTGCTCATCGCCTTCTGGCCCGACCTCACGCTCTTCATACCAAGACTGCTCGGGCTATGAACCCGGCGGCGCCCCTCCCAACAGAAAAGGACAGTCCCATGAGCTTCATGAAACTTGCGGCCACGACGCTTGCCGCCGCCTGCCTGGCGCTTCAGGCCCAGGCCGCCGACATCACGATCCGGCTCGCCCATCTCAACCCCGAAGATCCCTTCGCGAGCCATTCGGGCGCGATGGGGGCGGTGTTCAAATCTCTCGTGGAGAGCAATTCGAACGGCCGGATCGAGGTGCAGCTCTTCCCCAACGGCCAGCTCGGCAAGGATAACGAGGTGATCGACCAGGTCCGCAACGGGCTGGTGGAGAGCGCGATCTCCTCCTCCGGCGGCATGGCCCAGCATTACCCGCTCGTGGGGGTGTTCGACATTCCCTTCGCCTTCCCCAATATCGGCGTGGCCTCGAAGGTGATCACCAAGGACAGCTCCTTCGGCAAGAAGTTCTGCTCCGATCTCGAGGCCAAGACCGGGCTGAAGGTGCTGGGCCTGCTCGACTCGGGCGGGTTCTTCGAATTCACCAACTCGAAGAAGCCGATCAGGACGATCGACGACATGGCCGGGCTTCGGATCCGCACGATGACGGTGCCGACCCAGCAGACGCTGGTGGACAGCCTCGGCGCGAAAGCCACGCCGATGGCCTGGTCGGAGCTCTATACCGCGCTGCAGACCGGCGTCGTCGATGGCGAGATGAACCCGGTGCCGATCGTGGCCTTCGCGAAATTCGACGAGGTGCAGAAATATCTTTCGCTCACCAACCATCTCATCACCCCCTATACCTGGACGATGAACGAGGACTTCTTCAAAAGCCTCAGCCCCGGGGACCAGTATCTCGTGAGCTGGGCCGCGGATGTGGCCACCGATGCGGGGCGCGCGATGAGCCGGGTGATCGAGGCCTCCGACAAGGGGCTGCCGGCGCTGGCGAAGAAGATGGAAGTCAACACCGTCGCCCCCGAGGAACTCAAGAAATTCGCCGACGCGTCGCAACCCGCGGTGCGCAAACTGATCGAAGAGAAGTTCGGCGATGAGGGCGCGCAGATGCTCGATGCACTGATGACCTCGATCGACGAGGAAAAGACCGACTTCTGAGCGTTGACTGGTCCGGCCGCCCCGCCCCTCGGGTGGCCGGACGCTTTTCTCGGGGTCGCCCGGCGGGTTTCCGCTCAACCGGGGCGTGAATGCCACAGATCCTTCCCCAGGGGCATCCGCGTCCAATTTCTGCCTCAATCTCCCTGCCTTTTTCTGCTAGGGATACGGAAAAACAAGAGGCAGACATGATACGGGCACTCCTTGCAGCGGGATTGTTCCTCATGCCTTTCCCTGCCCTCGCGGCACAACCGGGGATCGGTGCATGGGAGAATTCGAACTACACGATGCTGAGCTGGATCGAGGAAGGCTCCTCCTTCAGCTGGTATTACAACTGGCGCCCCGACCAGCTTTGGGAAAAACGGCGCCGCTCGCGCACGGTCGAGTTCGTGCCGATGATCCACAACCCCTCCGACGTGAACAAGAAGATCGTCTCGGACCTGCCGGTGAGCACGCTTCTGGGCTTCAACGAGCCCGATGCCGGCGCGAGCAAGGGGCGCGGTCTGCCGGTCGAGAAGGCAATCGCGCTCTGGCCCAAGCTCGAGGCGCGCGGGCTCCGGCTCGGCAGTCCCGCCACGATGCAAAGCGGAACGCTGGGCAAGAATTCCTGGCAGCGCCGCTTCATGGATCAGGTCGAGGCCAAGGGGCTGCGCGTCGATTTCATGGCGGTGCATTACTACTCGACCAATGGCAGCGTGCGCGATTTCGAGAAATGGCTGCGCAAGGTCCATGCCGAATACAAGCGCCCGATCTGGGTGACCGAATTCGCCTATATCGACTGGTCGCGCCCGCAATCGGTCTCCTATGCGCAAAACGCCACCTTCGCCCAGGCTGCGATCCAGATGATGGAGCGCCTGCCCTTCGTCGAGCGCCACGCCTGGTTCGCCGCCAATCCCGATGTCGAGAACGGACGCCACCCGAAGATCAACCTCGTCGATGACAAGCTGCGCCCGACCCCGATCGGCACGGCCTATGAACGGGCGGTCTCGCGGATCACCGGGCGCCAGGCTTCGCTTCGTTCGGAGCCGCGCTGAGGCTCAGCGGAGGCGGTAGATCAGGTAGTTCGAGGTATCCTCGACCTTCTCGGCATTCTGGTCGAGATAGGCGAGCACGCCCGCGTGATGCTCGACGAAGAGCCGCTTCTTCCAGTCTTTCGCGTTCTTGGTCACCGCGAACCAGCGCGCGCCCTCGTTTCGCAGCTTCTCGAGCTGGGTGATCGCGGTGGCGTTGTCCTCGACGAAGACCGACCATGTCTTGTCGCCGCCCCCGGGCGGGAAGACCCAGCCGTGACGCCGCGAATAGTAGATCGCGATCGGATCGCCCACCTCGGGGCTGATCGCGATCACCAGATCGTCCGGCGCGGCGAGCTGATCGAGGCGCTGGCCCATCAGCCGCGCCTCCTCGCCCTGCGGGTCCTTCAGGCGCGGCACCAGCGGCACCAGCGACAGCGCGACGACTGCAATCACCATCACCGCCAGCCGCGCGATCCCGAGCAAGGACGACAACGCCACGCCGCCGATCTCCGCCAGCGCGATCAGGCCGCGCCCGCAGAAGATCGCGACCGGCACATGGAGCACATGCAGGTTCCAGGGGTTGTTGCTGATCTCGCGCGCCGCGACGAGATAGACGATGCTCCCCGCGAGCAGCCAGATATAGGGCACGGCGACGAGGGCCGGATCCGCCTCCGCATCCGCTGCGGCGCCGAATTTGCGCACACCCACCCACAGGCCCACGCCGAACAGCACGATCATCGGGTAGCCGTAGAACCACCACCAGGCCATGTCCCAGATGTCGTCGAGATAGAAATTCTCGGCCGCGAAGCGCGCGAGCCCGTAATCCCAGATATAGCCGCTGCCGGCGACGTGATAGGGAGGATAGCTCCGCCCCAGATAGACCGCCCAGGAATAATAACCCGCGATCACCACGAGCCCGAGCGCCGTCGCCAGCAACGTGTGACCCACCACTCGCCAGCGTTCGCGCATGACGGCGTGCCCCAGAAGCCAGAGAATGACGAGCCCGACCCCGAGGCCGGGGAGCTTGGAGAGCGCTCCGAGCGTGAAGGCCGCGGTCGCGAGGATCGGGTAACCCTTGCCGCCCTCGACCCAATAAGCGACGTAGCGCCAGACCCCCAGCGTGATCATCGCCAGCATCACCGGGTCGGGCAGGAAGGAACTGTCGATCACGATCGCGCCCGGCATCACCGCGTAGCTCAGCGCCGCCGCATGGGCGTGGCGCTCGTTCCAGACCAGCGCCACGAGCCGGTGCAGCGAGAAGACCGTGACCAAGCTGAACAGCACCGCGACCAGCCGTCCGAACCAGTCATGCCAGCCGAAGATCGCCTGCAGGATCGCGACGATATAGGCGAACAGCTCGAATTCGCGGCCCTGATAGCTGGGGCCCGGCCCGGTCCAGCTGACCTCGGGAAAGAAGATGTTCCAGCCGTGCAGCCGGAAATTGTCGGCCATCATCGCGGTGCTGGCCTCGCGCCAGCTGAACACGTCGACAAGCGGCTGGGTGACATGAACGAAGCGCAGCGCCGCCGCGATCAGGAAGATCGCAGCAAGAAGCATCTGGTCGCCGAACTGAACCGGAAGAACGCTTTGCAGGGACCACGACTTCCAGCGCGGTGCGGGCAAGGTTTGCTCAGGCTGGCTCATTCAACTCTCCCTCGAGCAGCGGATCGCGCTGGAAATTCACCAGCCGGCGCACCGCATAGGGCTTGCGCCTGCCCTGGCTGTAATAGACCCGCGCCAGCACCTCGCCGAGAATGCCGAGGCTGAGCATCTGCACCCCCGCGAGTCCCGCCATCACCGTGAGCAGCAGGAACGGGTTGCCGGTCATGTCGACCCCGCCGAAGAGTTTCATGGTGACGGTCACCAGCCCCGCGACACCCGCGAGCGCGAAGCCCGCAAGGCCCAGACCGCCGAAGACCAGCATCGGATGGGCGGCGTTGCTGAGCAGAAATTTCACCGTCAGCAGATCGAGCACGACGACCAGCGTGCGGCCGATCCCGTATTTCGTCTCGCCCGCGATGCGCGCGCGGTGATTGGTCTCCACCTCGACGCAGCGCGCCCCGCGCTGGAACAGCAGGATCGGGATGAAGCGGTGCATGTCGCCGTAAAGCTCGATCTCCGAGACCAGCTCGCGCCGCACCGCCTTGAGCGTGCAGCCCAGATCGTGGATCGGAAAGCCGGTGCTCCACGAGATCAGACGGTTTGCGATCAGAGAGGGCAGCTTGCGGCTGACGAACGCGTCCTTGCGGTGCCGCCGCCAGCCATGGACGAGATCGTAGCCCTCCTCGAGCTTGGCCACCATCGCCGCGATATCGGCCGGGTCGTTCTGCAGATCCCCGTCGAGGGTCACCACCACATCCATCGAGGCGTGGTCGATGCCGGCCTTCAGCGCGGCAGTCTGGCCGTAATTGCGCCGGAACTGCACGCAGCGCAGATGCGGATCGGCGCCCGCCATCTCGCTCGCGGCTTCGCGGCTGCCATCGGTCGAGCCGTCATCGACGAGGATGATCTCGTAAGGCTTGCCGATCGCCTCCAGCGCGGCGGTCAGTTCCTCATGCAAGCGCGGAAGGTTGCCGATTTCGTTGAAAACCGGGATGACGACCGACAGTCCTTCGACCGCGTACCGCGGCAGGTTTGGCGCCTTGTTCATGACCCGATGGTGCTCAATTTCCCGTGATCTGTCGAGAAAATCTTGAGCACACCCCCCTGTTTTCAGGGGCTTGGGTGGAAAAATACCGGGGAATTCACACGCCTGAGGCGAAAAGAGCCGCGCGACCGACTGGCTGCGCGGCTCGTCACTTCAGGGACGCTCGCAGTTGTGGCGAAACGCGGTGGCTCAGATCCGGCCCAGTTTCTTCAGGCGGTTCTCGCGCAGCCGCTCGAAATCATCGCCCGCGTGATAGCTCGAACGGGTGAGCGGCGTCGCGGAGACCATCAGGAAGCCCTTGCCATAGGCCGCGCGCTCGTAGTCGCGGAATTCCTCGGGCGTGACGAAGCGCATCACCGCATGGTGCTTTGACGTCGGCTGGAGATACTGGCCGATGGTGAGGAAATCGACATCGGCCGAGCGCATGTCATCCATGATCTGGCGCACTTCCTGCGCCTCCTCGCCCAGCCCCACCATGATGCCCGACTTGGTGAACATCGTGGGATCGAGTTCCTTCACCCGCTGCAGCAGCCGCAGCGAATGGAAATAGCGCGCGCCGGGACGCACGCTCGGATAGAGGCCCGGCACGGTCTCGAGATTGTGGTTGAACACGTCCGGCCTCGCCTCGACGACCTTCTCGAGCGCGGCAGGATCGCATTTCAGGAAATCCGGGGTCAGGACCTCGATCGTGGTCTCGGGCGAGCGGTGGCGCACGGCCCGGATGGTCTGCGCGAAATGCTCGGCGCCGCCATCCTCGAGATCGTCCCGGTCGACGCTGGTGATCACGACATGCTTGAGGCCGAGCGTCTCGACCGCATGGGCGACGCGCCCCGGTTCGAACACGTCGAGCGCATCGGGCTTGCCCGTCGCGACGTTGCAGAACGAACAGCCGCGGGTGCAGATCTCGCCCATGATCATCATCGTGGCGTGGCCCTGCGACCAGCATTCCCCGACATTCGGGCACCCCGCCTCTTCGCAGACCGTGACCAGCTTGTTGGTCTTGAGGATGTCGCGCGTCTGCTTGTAGCCCTCCGAGACCGGCGCCTTGACGCGGATCCAATCGGGTTTCTTGGGCTGGGCGTTATCGGCGCGATGCGCCTTTTCGGGGTGGCGTTCACCGGGGATCTTGAGATCGCGCATCGGATATCCTTTCCGATTGGGGTTGCGCTTCACATAAGCCGAAAGCCGCGCGGATGCAAATTCCGCGTGACGGCGGCTCAGAACCGCCTGCGGGCCTGCGAAACCAGCCCCTCGCCCGCCCGCGACAGCACCTGCGCGATCGGTTCGAACCAGGTATCCGCATCGGAGGCCTCTTGCGCGCGCACCAGCCGCACCTGCCGGGCGGGCTCCTCGGCAAAGCGGATCAGCCCCAGCGTCGGGAAGGCCCGGCTCTCCTGCACGGCGGCGATCTCGGGCACCAGCGTCAGCCCCATCCCCTGCGCCGCGAGGGCGCATAGCGTGCTGAGCGAAGAGGCCCCGAGATCGACGCGTTGCGCCGCCCGCGTCAACCCGCACAGCGCCAGCACCTGATCGGCCAGGCAATGCCCCTCGTCGAGCAGGAGAAGCTGATCGGGATCGAGTGCCTGGGGGGCGAGGCCGCGATTGAGAGTGAGTTGATCGGGCGTACCCGCGAGCAGGAAGCGATCCTCGAAAAGCGGCGCGCTGTGCAGATCGGGCGCGGGCGTGGCGATGATCGCGGCATCGAGCCGGCCCTGTGCGATCTCGGAGAGCAGATGCTCGGTCGGCGCCTCGCGCAGCCGCAGCGAGCCCTGCGCCCGCAGCCCCGGAAGGGCTGCGGGCAGAAGATAGGGCGCGATCGTGGGAATGACCCCGAGATTGATCTGTCCGAGCCCGCGCCGCGCCTCCGCCTCGAGCGCACGCAACTCGCCCGCGATCCGCTCGGCCGCCTCGAGCACCCGCCGCCCGGCCCGCGTCAGGCGCACGTCGCGCGGGCGGCGCTCGACCAGCGGCTGGCCGATCTGATCCTCGAGCTCGCGGATCTGGACCGAAAGCGCGGGCTGGGAGACATGGACGATTTCGGCGGCGCGCGAAAAGGACCGCGTCTGACCGAGCGCGCGCAGGTAGGTGAGCTGGCGAAGCGTGATCTTCATAACCGAAAGCTATTCCGAAGCAGTGGGGCTACAGTCTTTCCCTATAGCCCGCCGTGGCGCTTGTCTGCCCCAAACTGGCTTTCCCGCGCCGAATTCACGCTCGCCGTGACGGCTCAGCCGATCATCGGGCTCGCCCCGCCATAGGTGTCGTCGTAATGGCGCTTGAGCCGCTGGAGCGCGATGCGCAGCACGATCTTGCCCGAGCGCGCCGACCAACCCAACCGCTTCTCCGCCGTCTCGAGCCCCTCGAGAAAACAGCAGCAGCGCAGGACCATGTCGCCCAGGCCCGGCCCGAGATCGCGCAGCGCCAGAGCCACCCGTTCGCGGGCGCTTTCCGAGCCCCCGCCCTGGGTCAGTTCGGGACGATACTGGCCGCGCCCTCCGCCGCCGGTGAGGAAACGCTCCCAGTTCTGCCCGACGCGCGGCCCCATCTGCGCCAGTTCGAAATCCTCGCGCAGACGCTCGCCCGCCGCCACCAGATCGGCGCCGAGAAAAGGCACGCCCGACTTGTCGCGCCGCCGTGCGAGCACCGCAAGCGGGCTTTCCGAAAGATTGGCGCGCAGGCGGCGGCGTTGGCCGTTCGGCCCCTCCTCCTCGCGCGTCTCGAAACTGCCGTGCTGCGCGGCGAAGGGATCGACCGCCTCCTCGCCGCGCGCGGCCAGATCCTCCTCGAGAATGCGCTTGAGCGCGGCGCGTCCCGCCTGCGTCACCCGGTAGCTGGTCACACGGCCCGCATGCGCGACCTCGATCCAGTCCTTGAGCGCGAAAGCCTGCGCGACCGAGCGTTCAAGCACCGCGGTGCGCACGGTGCCGCGCAGCACCACCGCCTTCTCCATCTCGGTCGAGACGATCAGCAGCGCGCCGGGCTCTGACAGCCGGCGCAGGATCCGGCGCGCTTCGGCAACGAGCCTGGTTTCATCGGCGGGAATCTCTTTGGTGCGGAAAGGCGCGGTCATGGCATATGTGTCCTTGTAAAACACGGCCGTTCCCGGAGCGCGCAGGACATTGGCGGCCTCCGGCCCGGTCACTCGACCGAGCCTGTCGAGCGCCTCATCGACCAGCGGATCGTCCCGCCGCGCCTCGATCCGGCGCACGCGGCGCAGGATGGTCGAGGCGGCACAGCCCTCGGCGCGTGCCAGGGCCCGGATCGGCACCCCCTCTTCCACATGACGCAGATAGAGGCGGGCATGGTCCGGCAGCCAGGCGGGCAGCTCCGCCGGGACTGGTGCGATCGAATTCATAATGTCCCCCAGATGGCGCCGCACGGGGCGGCGAGTCTGTCCGAGTTACAACCGTGGGTTGCTTTGGTTACCCGTTCGTTAAGAAACGGGACGCAGGCAAGCTTTCCTTAAACTTCCTAAACAAAGCTTTGCAGCGCGTGCGCAGGACCGCGGCGCCGCGCAACACCCTTATCGGGTGAGGCATCCTTCGGCCGTTCTTTCATGACGGAGGTATTGATGTCCAACCCGCAACCGCTCCCGCCCTGCCCCGATCTCTCCGGACTGACCCGGCCGCGCCTGCTGGTGCGCGCCGCGCGTTTCGGGCTGCGCGACTACAATCGCCGACGCGACCTGAAGCGGCTGATGCGGCTGGCGGACCCGCCGCATCCCGAGGCCGCGCTGCGCCAGCTGATGGCCGAAGAAGACGCGCTGGAACAGGCGCGCCGCGCGGGCGAGGCCACCTACAGCTTCGCGCGCCATATCGAGTTGCTGATCGCGGTGATGGCCGAGGCGCGACTGCTGCCGCGCCCCGCTCTCAGCGAGACTTGAAGAGCGAGCCCAGAACGCCCCGAACCAGCGCCTGCCCGGTCTTCGTGCCGAGCTGGCGCGCCAGGCTCTTGCCGAAGGTCTCGACGATCGAATCCGACCGGCTGGAGCGCGAGGAGGTCTTGCGCCGCGTCTTGGCGGCGGGCTCGTAACGGCGGGCCTTGTTGAACCCGTCGAAGCTGTCCTCGAGCTCCGAACGGCCGCGCGACACTTTCGCGGCCTTCTCGCGCGCCTCGGCCTCCGCTGCTTCGCGCGCGGCGAGCTCGGCCCGCGCGGCGAGGATTTCCTGTGCCGACTCCCGGTTGACGGACTTGTCGTATTTCCCGCCGAGCCCGGTCTGCGCAATCACCGCCGCGCGCTCGGTCACCGTGAGCGGCCCGAGACGCGATTGCGGCGGGCGCACGAGGGTCCGCTCGACCACGCCCGGCACGCCCTTGGCCTGCAGGAAGGAGGTCACCGCCTCGCCCGTGCCGACCTCCTTGATCGCGATCTCGGTGTCGAAGCGGGGATTGGCGCGATAATTCTCGGCCGCTCGGCGCAGGTCCTTCTGATCGCGCGCGGTGAAGGCGCGCAGCGCGTGCTGCACGCGGTTGCCGAGCTGGCTGAGAATGCCGTCGGGCACATCGGCCGGGTTCTGCGTGATGAAATAGACCCCGACCCCCTTCGAACGGATCAGCCGCGCCACCTGCTCGACCTTGTCGACCAGCGCCTTCGGGGCATCGTCGAAGAGAAGATGCGCCTCGTCGAAGAAGAAGACGAGCTTGGGCTTGTCGGGATTGCCGACCTCGGGCAGTTCATCGAACAACTCGGACAGCAGCCAGAGCAGGAAGGTCGCATAGAGGCGCGGGCTCGCCATCAGCTTGTCGGCCGCGAGGATGTTGATCTGCCCCATGCCCTCCGCATCGGTGCGGATCAGGTCCGACAGCTCCAGCGCGGGTTCGCCGAAGAACTTGTCCCCGCCCTGGTTCTCGAGCACGAGCAGCTGGCGCTGGATCGCCCCGATCGACCGGGTGTCGACATTGCCGTATTCAAGCTCGATCTCGTCGGCCCGCTCGCCGACATGGCGCAGCATCGCGCGTAGATCGTCGAGGTCGAGGAGCGCGAGTCCCTCCTCGTCGGCCAGATGGAAGGCGATGTTGAGCACGCCCTCCTGCGCATCCGAAAGCCCCATCAGGCGCGACAGCAAGAGCGGCCCCATTTCCGAAACGGTGGTGCGCACCGGGTGGCCCTGCTCGCCGAACATGTCCCAGAACACGGTCGGATAGGCGCGGTAGCTCAGATCGAAGCCGATCGTCTCGGAGCGTTCCATGAACGGCTTGTGCAGTTTCGCGGCTTCCGAGCCGGAGGTGGCGATCCCCGAGAGATCCCCTTTCACATCGGCCATGAAGACCGGCACGCCCGCGGTGCTGAACCCCTCGGCGAGGATCTGCAGCGTGACGGTCTTGCCGGTGCCGGTCGCGCCTGCGATCAGGCCGTGGCGATTGCCGAACTTGAGCAGCAATTCCTGCGGCGTCCCATATCCCTCGCCGCCGCCGCCGACGAACACGCCCTCTTCAGTCAGAACTCCCGTCATACCGCCTCCCGCAGAATTGTTCCCCTCAGACAATACTATCTTAACCAGTTCGCGCCAGTCTGAACCTGCCCCGCCAAGCGCTTCGTCCGCACGGTGGGGCGTTTCCTCCCTGTCAGACTGGCCGCGCCCCGACGGGCGCGGTCTTTTTTGTTTCGTCAAAAGGGCTTGGGCTGCTCTCAAACCTGTTCAATTTTGCCTGTTGACCTGTGAAAGAAACCGCAATAGCGTGCCCATCAATGATGAAGTCGGCCAGTCCGACAGGGGGAAGTAGGAAGGGGTTCCTTACGGGGCCCCTTTCGCTTTGAGAACGCCCGCATCCCCTTCACGAAACTGTGGCAGCATGCCGCCGATCCGTGATAAACGCGCCGGTTTTCCCGACTGACACCGGCCCCGGCGCATGTTAAGCGTTCAGCCGAACTGTTTCAGGAGAAGAGTTATCATGTCTCAGCTGACGAAACCGCTCGCACTCGTTCTGGCCTTCGGCCTTGCGCAGGGTGCCTGGGCGCAGGACAGCTCCGCCACCGACGCCGCGACGCCGACTCCGGCCGCCGATGCGGCGACGACCGACACGCCCGCGCCCGCAGCCCCCGCAGCCGATGCCGCGCAAGCGGCTCCCGCGACGGGCGATCAGGCCGCCACTGGCGAGGCTGCGCAACAGCAGCAGACCTACACCAAGGCCACCTATGGCGATTGGGAGCTTCAGTGCATCAAGTCGCCCGACGGCAAGGACCCGTGCCAGATCTACCAGGTGATCAAGGACAAGAACGGCGGCAACCTCGCCGATATCTCGCTCTTCGGTCTGCCCAAGGGTTCGAAGGCTGCGGCGGGCGCGACGATCATGGTCCCGCTCGACACGCTGCTGACGCAGAACCTGCTGGTGGCCGTCGATGGCGGCCAGCCCAAGGTCTACCCCTTCACCTTCTGCCAGCCGATGGGCTGCTTTGCGCGGATCGGCCTGCTGCCGGAAGAGCTCGACGCCTTCAAGAAGGGCTCGAAGGCGACCATCACCATCGTTCCGCTCGCGGCCCCGAACCAGAAGGTCTCGGCCGACATTTCGCTCAACGGCTTCACCAAGGCCTATGAGGAAGTGGTCAAGACGAACGAGGAGAGCGGCGCGGTCAAGTGATCGCCCGCGCGCCCTGCCCCGCGCGGGCCGGGTGCCGCCGGAATCTCGAAACGCCGCGCCCGCAAGCGCGGCGTTTTTTCTTCGACGAGCCCTTCAGATAGCGCGGAGCGCCAGAACCGCGTTGAGCCCGCCGAAGGCGAAGGCGTTCGACAGCGCGGCGCCGACCTGCGCGCGCCGCGCCGCGTTGGGAACGTAATCGAGATCGCAATCGGGATCGGGCGTCGCGTAATTGATCGTGGGCGCGATCACGCCTTGCCGCAGCGCCATCAGGCAGGCGACGAGCTCCACCGCCCCCGTGCCGCCGATGCAATGACCATGCATCGCCTTGGTCGCGCTGACCGGCACGTTGTCGGCCGCAGCGCCGAAGGTCTTGCGGATCGCGGCGGTCTCGATCCGGTCATTGGCCGCCGTGCCGGTCCCGTGGGCGTTGATATAGCCCACCTCCCCGGGCGCCATGCCCGCATCGTCGAGCGCGCCCGCGATTGCCGCCGCCGCCCCGTCGAGCGAAGGCATCACCACGTCGCTCGCATCGGAATTCATCGCGAAGCCCGCGATCTCGGCCAGCGGGAGCGCGCCGCGCGCCTGGGCGCTCTCGAGCGTCTCGATCACGAAAACACCCGCGCCCTCGCCCTGCACCATGCCGTTGCGATCCGCGCTGAACGGCCGGCAGCCATCGGGCGACATCACGCGCAGACCTTCCCAGGCCTTGAGCCCGCCGAAATTCAGCATCGCCTCAGCACCACCGGCCAGCATCCCCTCGGCCATGCCCGAGCGCACCATCTGAAAGGCGAGCCCGATCGCATGGTTCGAGCTGGCACAGGCGGTGGCGACGGCGAAACTCGGGCCCTGCAGACCGAAACGGATCGAGAGATGCGAGGGCGCGGCATTGCCCATCAGCTTCGGGACGGTGAAGGGGTGGACGCGGTTCTTGCCCTCGGCGAAGACCGCGCGATAGGCGTTGTTTGCGGTCGTGTGCCCGCCGCCCGCCGTCCCGATGATGCAGCCCCAGCGGGCCGGATCTGGCGCGCGCTCGAGCCCCGCCTGCGCCATCGCCTCCTCGCCCGCGACCAGCGCATATTGGGTGAAGGGATCGTAGAGCGCGAGCTGCGAAGCGCTGAAGCGCCGGGTCGCGTCGAAATCGTGGATCTGCGCGCCGATGCGGATGCTCAGCCGTTCCGAGTCCCGGAATGCGAGCGGGCCGATTCCCGTACGGCCCTGCGCCATCGCGGCCTGCGTCGCCTCCACCCCCTCGGCCAGCGCATTGATCGTGCCCGCCCCGGAGATGACAACCCTTCGCATCACGCGACGGCGGCCGAGGGGCTGGCGCCGGTGACCAGGTGCTCCACCGCGCGCACGATCGCGCCGACAGAGGAGATGTCGAACTGTGCGCTCGAGGGTTCGTTCGCGTTGAAGGGGACCGAGACGTCGAAGGTCTCTTCGATGGCGAAGATCACCTCGACGAGACCGAGGCTGTCGAGCCCCAGCTCCTCGAGAGTCATCTCGGGGGTCAGTTCGGACGGATCGCGAAGGGCTTCGCGGGCGATGATCGAGAAAACCTGTTCCTGCACGTCGGGCCTCATTGTGGCGTTACTCCGTGCTTCCCTTCTGCTTGAGCTTCGTAACAGTTTCTCGAAGTTCTGCGAATTGTCCAAACAATCTTGGCAGGCGGCGCAGGGATTTGTTGATCTCGAGCTGTGTTTCCATCTTTACCGCCGGGCTGCCCCAGACCGTCCGGCCCTTGGGCACATTGGTGTAGATGTCCGTTCCGCCCGCCGCGATCACGTCATCGCCGACGATGATATTGTCCGAAACCCCGCATTGGCCCGCCAGCACCACCCGGTCGCCGATCTTCGTCGAGCCCGCGACCCCCACCTGCCCGCAGAGCAGGCAATCTTCGCCCACCTGCACGTTGTGACCGATCTGAACCTGGTTATCGAGCTTGCTGCCCGAGCCGATCGTGGTAGCGCGCACCGTGCCGCGGTCGATACAGGCATTCGCGCCGATCTCGACATCATCGCCGATCTCGACCGTGCCGAGACTGTGGATGCGCACCCAGTGCTGTTCGCGGATCTCCTCGCGTTGCCCGAGCGTCGAGCGGATTTCCTCGACGCCGGAGGTCTCGGGCGTGACGAAGGAAAAGCCGTCAGCACCGATCACCGCGCCGGGCTGGCAGATGAAGCGATCGCCGATCACCACCCGCGCCCCGATCCGCACGCCGGAATGGATCAGCGCATCCGCCCCGATCCGCGTCTCTTCCGCGATCGTCACCTGGCTTGCGATCCGCGCGTTCGGGCCGATCCTCACACCGCGTCCGATCACGGTGAAGGGACCGATCGAGGCGCCCGCGCCGATCTCGGCGCTCGGATCGACCACGCAGCTTTCATGGATGCCGGAGGCGATCTCGATACCGGGATCGAAGGCCTTCGAGAGCCCCGCCATCGCCAGCCGTGGCCGGGTGACGAAGATCGCCGCCTCGAGCCCGTAGGCGCGCCAGTCCGCCCCTTCCCACAAAAGCGCCGCGCGCGCGCCGCCCGCCCGGAGCCCTTCGGCATATTTCTCGTTCATCGCGAGCGCGATCTGCTCGGGGCCCGCCGCAGCGGGTTCGGCGGCGCCCGTCACCGTGATCGACAGGTCGCCCTCGGCCTGCGCGTCCAGCGCGCGTGCGATTTGCTCGATGGTCTGGGACATGTCCGGTTCTCTCGTGGCAGCGGGCCCGCAGGCCCCGTTTCGCCAGAGATTTAGCTGCCCCGGGCCTCCAATTCCACCCCGGCCTTCGCCAGAGCGTCGAAAAGCGTCGCGTCACGCCCATAGACGTCGCGGCGATATTCGACATGACCATCGGCGCGCGGCCAGGCGGTGAAATAGACCAGATGCACGGGAACATGTTTCTTGAGCGGCACCGTCGTTTCCCGACCGGAGTTCAGGATGCGCTGGAATTCGCCTTGCGGATCGTCGCTCTGCGCGCCGAGCAGCACATAGGCCAGATCGAAGGGCTGGCCGACACGGATGCAGCCATGGCTGAACGCCCGCGACTCCTTCTGGAAGAGTGATTTCGACGGCGTGTCGTGCAGATAGATGTTCCACGGGTTCGGGAAGAGGAATTTCACCAGCCCGAGCGCATTGCGCGTCGAGGGCGGCTCCTTCATCGCAAAGGGGAAGTTCTTCGCGTTATAGGCCGAGAAATCGACCGCCGAACGCGGCACGACCTGCCCGCGCGAGTCGATCAGCTGAAGCTGGCTCGCGGCATTCGGGTTGCGCTTGAGCTGCGGCAGATATTCCTTGGTCACGATCGAGCGCGGCACATGCCAGGCCGGGTTGATGACCATCATCTCCATCTCGTCGGAGAATTCGGGCGAGCGCCGGTCGGAGGAATTCTGACCGACCACGGTTTTCGAGCGGAAGGTCGTCTTGCCGTCGTCGATCACACTGACCGAGTAATCGGCGATATTGACCCAGACATAGCGGCCCGAGAAATCGGTGCCGTTCATCCAGCGCAGCCGCTCCATCGCGACGAGGATGGATTTCAGGCGTTCGCTCGGAGAGCGGTTGAGTTCGGCCAGCGTGCCCTGCCCCACGATCCCGTCCGTGGCCAGCCCCTGGTCGGACTGGAAGGCCTGCACGGCCTTCTGGATCTCGGCATCGTAGACCGCGGTGGCGGAGCGGCCGAGATAGCCCAGTTTCTGGAGCCGGTCGCGCAGCGCGATCACCGCCGGGCCCTGATCGCCGGGCTCGAGCTTCTTCGCCTCGACCGTCGGGCCGTAGCCGCCTGCCGCGATCTGCGCCTCGAGATCGAGACGCGCCCGGACCAGTTGCGCATATTGCGGCATCGCGGGCGCCAGGCCCCGCAGAAAGAGCGCGGGATTTCCGCTTGCGGCGAAGGCGCTCAGCCGTGCCTGAGGATCGGCGCGCATCGGCGTGCGCTTGATGTCGGAAATGACCTCGCGCGGTTTGAGGATGCCGTGCGAGAGATCATGCGCGTAATCGAGAAAGACCTTCGACATCGCCACTTCGAGTTCGCCGCGCTGACGCTCGGATCGCACGGAGGCGAAGCGCGCGCGCAAACCGTCCGCATCATAGCGGCTCTGCGGCAAGCCCTGCAGCCCCGAGAGGTCCAGCGCGCGGAAGAAGGCGGCGCGACGATCGGCATCGGCCTCGGCGGTCCAGATCGGGCGATAATCGCGCGCGGAATAGAAAGCCGCGATGCCGGGATCCGACGCGGCCGCCTCGGCGATTGCCTGCGTGAACCCGCTCAGCTCGACCCCGGTGATCGGCGAAATCGCCCCCTGGGCCGCGATCTGCGCGGTCCCCTGGGCCTGCGCGCCAATCGCGAGACCAGAAATCGACATCGCCAGCCCAATGGTCCGGAGAATACCCGTCATCGCCTACCTGCTCGCTTTGGATGCTCGTTATCTCAAGCTCTCACAGACTTGCCGCGCCCTGTCCAGAAAAGCTTGTGGCTTTCGGCAGGATGACGCGCGGCACCCCCCAAAAGATGCACCATCGCAACAGGATTTCAGAGAATGCGCCTCGGCGGATTTCAACATGGAACCAGCAATTTTTCGCCGATTTCCCGAGTGTCACAAAGATGAGGCAAATCGTTTCTTTATTGGCCTTAAGGTCTATGCCATAAAGCTCGTGACTTTGGGGCAACCATTCGATCAGCCGTCCGATGACAGGGCGGAACAAAATCGAGAGACAGGCGAACACAGGATTTTAGCGATGACGACGATCTCCCGGCGTGGCCTTCTGGGTGTATTTGCTGCGACCATGGTGACTGCGGCTCCCACGATGAGCAATGCCTTCGGTCTACTGAAAGGTGCAGGCGATATCCGGCGCATCCGGATGTACAACGGCCGCACCGGCGAAAGCCTCGACACCGTTTACTGGATCGAGGGCGAATATATCCCCGATGCGCTCAAGGAGATCACCTATTTCGCCCGCGACTGGCGCACCAACCAGCTCAAGAACATCGATCCGCGCACGATCGACATCGCGGCGGCCGCCCACAACCTGATGGAAATCCGCGAACCCTACTTGCTGCTCTCGGGCTACCGCTCGCCCAAGACGAATGCGATGCTCCGCTCGCGCTCGAAAGGCGTCGCGAAGAACTCTCTGCACATGAAGGGTCAGGCCACCGACCTGCGGCTCAAGTCGCGTTCGGTCAGCCAGATGTACAAGGCGGCGCTGGCCTGCCATGCGGGCGGCGTCGGCAAGTATTCGCGCTCGAACTTCGTGCATATGGATTGCGGACCGGTCCGCACCTGGGGCGCCTGACGCCCCGCCCGATCCCGATGCAATCCCGACCGGCGCCGCAATTGCGGCGCTTTTTCTTTGCGCGATGCCTGGCGGGATCGCCTCCCTGCCCGCGCGGATCACAGCCTCCTGAATGCGCTTGAACGCGCCGCGTGGGAACGCCTCGCCTTGCCGGACGCTGATCTTCCGAGGCCCCCGCGGCCCGAGATTTCAGACCCCAGTTCCGCAAAAGGAGGTTTTCATGCCCCATCCGATCCGCTTCGCATTGCCCGTGCTCGCCGCCCTCTCGATCGGCACCGGCTCGGCCCTCACGGCGAATGCCGGCACCTCGTCCCAGACCGACTGGATCAATCCCGTGATCAAGGATTACGGCAAGATGCATCCCGTCCCGAACGGTGCGCTCAAGCCCGACCCGAACAAGACCTGGAAGATCGTCTTCGACATCGGCGGCGGCGACACCACCAAGGAGGGCGTCAACAAGGCGCTCTGGCACGTGGCGCGCGCGGTCAATGTCTATTCCGATGCGGGCGTGGATCAGGAGCACCGCAAGTTCGCGGTCGTCCTGCATGGCGCGGCCACGCCGCTCGCGCTCTCGCCCGATGCCTACAAGGCGAAATTCGGCAAGGAAGATCCCGACACCAAGCTCAAGGAGGAACTGACGAAGGCGGGCGTGAAGCTCTATGTCTGCGGACAGGCACTGGCCGATAACGGCTTCACCCCCGATCAGGTGGGGCCGAATGTCGAGGTCGCGCTCTCGGCGCTGGCCGCGATCCCGGTGCTCGAGAGCCAAGGCTACGAACTCTTCAAGATGTAAGCGTTCGCAGTGCCGAATGAAAAACGCGGGCAGCGATGCTGCCCGCGTTCGTGTGTCGCGAAAGGACAGGCGGCGCGACGCGCCCCCTGCCCCCGCTCGGTCTTACATGCCGCCCATGCCCATGCGGGAGGCCAGATCGGCCAGAACCCACACGGTGCCTGCCGCCATCAGGATGATGAGCAGGAAGGTGAAGAGCACCAGATAGAGATCCGGCCGCGCCTCCTTCGACAGGTCGAGGTGCATGAAGGCCCAGAACTGGATCACGAGCTGAGCGACCGCGAGGATGCCCACGATGCTCCAGGCAAGCCCGGTCGAGAAGATGCCACCACCCGCGAGCACGACGCCCAGAAGCGTCAGCACGATCGACAGTGCGAAGCCCCAGACATAGCGCGCGAGCGCATGCTTGTACTCGGCCGAATCCATGCCGAGATCGGAGTTGATGTGGCTCATGACAGCACCCCCATCAGGTAGACTTTGGTGAAGAGCGCGATCCAGACGATATCCAGCATGTGCCAGAACAGGCCCAGACGCACGAGACGCGACTTCATCAGGTCGTTCATCCCGAAGGTCTTCATCTGCACCATCAGAAGGATGCCCCAGATGATCCCGCTCGTGACGTGCAGACCATGCAGCCCCACCAGCGAGTAATAGGCCGTCAGGAAGCCCGAGACCTGCGGCGTGTTGCCCTCGGTCCAGAACTCGTGGAACTCGTAGAGTTCGATCCCGAGGAAGATCGCGCCGAGCGCGAGCGTCACCACGAGCCAGAACACGGTGCGCTTCATCGACGCGCCGTATTTCATGCCCAGGGTGCACAGGCCGAAGGTGAAGGTCGAGATCAGCAGCGCCATGGTCTCGATCGTGGGCAGACCGAGGCTGAACAGCTCATGCGGGCTCGGCCCGTTCGCGATACCGTGCCATTCGGCATCGGCATAGTTGGCGATCATCAGCGAGAACGCGATCAGATCGGACATCAGGAAGATCCAGAAGCCGAAGATCACCGTCCCCGTCTTGTCGTGATGGCCGTGATCGTGGGAGGCGGTGTGAACCGCCCCCTCATGGGTCATCGTTGCGCTCATACTACTTCCTCCAGGATCAGGCCGCGGTTCTTCGAGGTGAACTCGTCTTCGAACGTCGCCTTCGGCGTGGTCTCGACGAGATGCTTGTGGGCCTCATACCCCTTGCGCAGTTCCTCGGCGGAGATGGTTTCTTCCCAGTCGGTGTCATAGGACCGGATCAGCACCGTGACCCACATCGCCACGAAGAACACCGCCGCGATCAGCCACATCTGGAAGATGAGGGCGAAGGCGCCGATGGTGGCGATCATCGCGGTCACGAAAGGCAGACCGGTGGACTTCGGCAGATGGATGTCGACGAACTCGGTCGGGTCGATCACGCGCTTGCCCTGAGCCTTCGCATCCACCCACGGCTCGCGCGAGGTGATGTGCGGCACGGTGGTGAAATCATATTCCGGCACCGGGCAGCCCAGCGACCATTCGAGGCCACGGCCGTCCCACGGATCGCCCGCGGGCACCATCAGGCTCTCGCGGTTCTTCACCGAGACCCAGATCTGGATCACCTGGGCGGCAAGACCGCCAAGCACCATAAGCGCGCCGAACATCGCGATCACCAGCCACGGCAGGTAGGCCGGGTCGGTGAAGAAGGCCATGCGGCGCGGCGCGCCCATCAGGCCGATCGCGTAGAGCGGCATGAAGGCGAGGTAGAAGCCGACCATCCACAGCCAGAACGACCGACGGCCCCAGGTCTCGTCGAGACGGAAACCGAAGCAGAGCGGGAACCAGTAGTTCACCCCCGCGAACATGCCGAACAGGACGCCCGGAATGATCATGTTGTGGAAGTGCGCCACCAGAAACAGCGAGTTGTGGGTCGCGAAGTCGATCGTCGGGTTGGCCAGCATCACGCCGGTCACGCCGCCGATCACGAAGGTGAACATGAAACCGGCCGAGAACAGCATCGCGGTCGAGAAGCGCAGCTTCCCGCGATACATGGTCAGCAGCCAGTTATAGACCTTCACGCCCGTCGGCACGCCGATCGTCATCGTGGCGATGCCGAAGATGGCGTTGAGGTTCGTGGTCTGACCCATCGTGAAGAAGTGGTGCACCCAGACGGTGAAGGACAGGACCGCGATCGCGATCGTCGCCCAGACGAGCGAGGTGTAGCCATAGAGCTTCTTGCCCGAGAAGGTCGGGATCACATGCGAGAACACGCCGAACGCCGGCAGGATCAGGATGTAGACTTCCGGGTGGCCGAAGAGCCAGAACATGTTGGCGAAGTTCATCATGTTCCCGCCCTGGGCGGCGGTGAAGAAGTGGAAGCCCGCCTGACGGTCGAGCGCCAGCATCAGCGAGGCCACGGTGAGCGGCATCATCGCGAAGATCATCAGGATCGCGGTGCACAGCGTCGTCCAGGCGAAGATCGGCATCCGCATCAGCGTCATGCCCGGGGCGCGCTGCTTGTAGATCGTGACCGCGAAGTTGATCCCCGACAATGTCGAGCCCACCGAGGTCAGCGCCAGCGACCAGATCCAGTAATCCACGCCCTCATTGGGCGAGAGATTGATGCCCGTATAGGGCGGATAGGCCGTCCAGCCGCCGGTCTCGAAATGGCCGACCACCAGCGAGGCCATCACCAGCGCCGCGCCGCCGACCGACAGCCACAGCGACACGGCGTTCATGAAGGGAAACTCCATGTCGCGCGCACCGATCTGGAGCGGCATGACGACGTTGATGAGACCGGTGAGGAACGGCATCGCCACGAAGAAGATCATGATCGTGCCGTGGGTCGAGAACAGCTCGGCATGGTGTTCGACCGACAGGAAGCCCGGCGCGGGCGAAACCTGCTGGGCGCGCATCACGACCGCTTCGAGCACGCCGCGCACCAGCATGATGCCGGAAAGCACGACATACATCACGCCGATCTTCTTGTGATCGAGCGAGGTGATCCACTCGCTCCAGAGCGGCTTCCACCAGCCCTTGACCGTCAGCAGGAGCGCAAGCGCGAGCGCGCCGAGGACGACGATGCCCCCCGCACCGGCCGCGATGCCGGTCGAGAGCGTCGGCTCCTTCAGGAAGGGAACGATGAAGATATCGTTCCAGTCTAGACTACCCAGAATGTTCATTGCTGCGCGCTCCCGTTAAGTTGCGAGATATGCAGGTCCTTGTTGATCGCCTTGTCGATTTCCTTCTGACCGGGCGAATTGTCCGGAAGGATCGCAGCGCCACCATCGGTCGCGATGGAGGGGTTCATCATCACTTTCATCCAATAATCCTTTGAGGGCGGCTCGAAGAGCTCAGGCCCGCTCCAGGTCGCAGTCTTCTTGAAGGCCGCCTCGAGTTGCGCCCAGGGGTGCTTGGGCTCCTGCAGGAAGGCGTCGAACTGGTCCTTGGTCACGACATCCACCTCGAACTTGTCGAGCGGGAAAGCCGCGCCGTTGAACTGGCTGTTGAAGCCGAAGACCTCGGTCGTGTCGCCCGTGGTCAGGTTCATCTTGGTACCCATGCCCGGCATCGCGTAGATCTGGCCGGCCAGACGCGGGATCCAGAAGCTCTGCATCGCCCCGGTGGCCGTGATGTCGAACTCGACCGGCGTGTGCTGGGGCAGGACGACCTTGTTCACCGTGGCCATCTTGCCCGGATAGATGAACATCCATTTCCATTCCGAACCGATCACCTGAATGTGGACCGGGTCGGCGCCGGTTTGCGCATAGGGATCTTCGCGCTTCACCTGAACCCAGGTGAAGAAGCCGAGGATCAGCACGGTGACCGTGGCCGAGCCCCAGATCACCGCCTCGGCGAGCGTGGAGTGCTCCCAATGCGGCGTGTAATGGCCCTTCCCGCCGCGGCGGCGGTAGCGGATGGCGATCCAGGGCAGGCCGATGAGGATCGGCAGCGTGACCGGAAGCATCCACAGGAAAAACACGATGAGATGCGCGCGTTCGCCGGCCGCCACCGGTCCGAGCGGGGACATCACCCCGTTCTCGGCGCATCCTGAAAGCCACAAGGCTGCCGCAGCCATCAGGGCCGGGGCAGCGAGGCGGCGGGGCCGCTGATTTATATTCTGCAACAACACGGAATACCCTTCCTATTCCCTCTTCTTGGCGCGGGGCTTGGTGCCGCGTGGGCTCCCTCCCCGCGCGATGTCAGTGGAGCTAGGGCAGCGACACTAACGTCAATCGAAACTGACAAAGTGTCGCACCTCGGCGCGCAACTGTCTGTTATTCATACATAAATCAAATAACTTTACCGCGACCGCCGCGCGAAAACCCCATTTTTCAAGGGGTTCTGGGTTGTAATTTCGGGCGCTCAGACAGGTCAAAAGCCCGGATCTCTCGCGCTTGTGATTGCGCGTTGATCGTTCCGTGAACAAAAAGAGGGCCTTGCGGCCCTTTCAGCGTTGAAAATCGGCTTGGTGGCGGATGCGGTTCAGAGCGCAGCGGCGCGCCGGAGCCGCGAGATCGAGGCGATCTCCACCCGGCCCGAGGCGATCCGGAACAGCCCCAGATCGCGCAACCGGCGCATCGTCTTGTTGGTGTGCACCAGCGAGAGCCCCAACACATCCGCGACAACCTGCTGGGAAAACGGGAAGGGCGCGCTCGCCCCCTGGATCAGGCCGGCCATCCCGGCGCGCTCCCAGACATGGTGGACGAACCAGGCGATGCCTTCCTGCGCGTTGCGCTGCCCGACCGAGACCAGCCACTGGCTCAGCCGCGAGGATTCCGTCGCCATGAGCCAGAGCAGGACCTGCCCCGGAAGCTGTTCGGCAGCGCGGCTCTGACGCACATCCAGGGGATCGAAATGCGACACCGACATCGCGGTGAGCGCCTCGTGGTAGCTGGTGCCCTCGCCGAGCACGCATTCGGGCAGACCGCACAGGTCCCCCGGATAGATCAGCCCTTCGATCTGCCTGCGTCCGTCTTCGAGCAACGCATAGCGAATCCCGATTCCCCTCTCCACGCGAACGAGGGCGAATCCGGGATCAGGCAACAGCACAGAGCCCGGCGGAACCAGGCGCTGAAGCGTCACCAACTCGGCCAAGAACCCGAGATCAGGCTGTCTCGATAGGTCTTCCACGGTGTCGTTTTTTCCGTTCTTCATTCGGCGGAAGGAGCTCGCATCGTGCGTTTGCCGGGAAGCTCCGTCTCCCGCTACGTCATAGGTTAAACCCCCGAAAATTTTCTGGGTTTCCGTCGGGTCGCCTGTTCGGCGGGCTTTCGCTCAGAGATAGACGCGCGGCAGCGACGGACGGTCCTCGACGAGGCCGATTTCGGCCAGCGTTTCGATATCGGGCAACGCGAGCCAGCCGCTCGCCCATTGGACGAGGCCTTCGTTGCGCAGCTTCGCCAGGGTCTTGTTGGTGTGCACCAGCGAGAGGCCGAGCGCGTCGGCCAGATCCTGTTGGCGCACCGGAAACGGCATCCGGCCATCGGTCACGAGTCCGGTCTCGCGGCCCCGCTCGAACAAGGTCACGAATGCCCAGGCGAGCGCCTCGCGCGCGCTGCGCTGCCCGACGGTAAGAAGAGCGTCGCCAAGAAAATGCTCCTCGCGTGCCACCTGCCAGGCCAGGGTCATCGCGCGTTGCGGCATCTGTGAGAACAGCTCCGGGATGCGCCGGCGTTCGAACGCGCAAAGGCGCGCCGAGGAGAGCGCCTCGGTTGTATGCCCGGTCTCGCCAAGGAGAATGGCATCGAGCCCGACCATGTCGCCGGGAAAGAGAAAGTTGAGAACCTGCCGCCGCCCGTCCTCGAGAATGCGGTAGCGCATCGCCTGCCCCTCGAGGAGCGTATAGAAACGTTCGGGCTCCGTTCCCTCCATGACGATCAACTCGCCTGCCTTCAGCCGCAGTTCGTTCACCCGCATCTGCGCGATCGCGCGATATTCCTGCCCGTCCGGCGCCTTGAAGGCCGGGTTCTTCCCAAAGGGGCACATATCGCAACAACTCGCCATGCAACTTCCTCACCTATGTCACCTGCCAAACGCCGATCGGTTCGTCGGGTTCCGGTAGGTAAAGGCGAAAAGCTGCCGTCCAATTCAGTGCGGGACTGCGGAAAACCACAGGATTCCGCCACTCTCGGGCGAGTTGGGCAGAAGCGAGTTCCCTTTGGGGACATGTCATAGTTAAATGACAAAAGGCGCTGCAGACTGGATTCTACTGACGCGCAGAAGTTCGGCGCCTCACGCACATCTAGATGCTTTGGAAGGTAGCAGGATGCTCCAGATTCTTCGGCTCCGGCTGACATCTTCGTTGTGGCTGGCCCGCGCGTGTCGATCATGACACTTCCTTCCCTGCCGCGTATCGACGGGATCGCCCTCATTGTCGAGGATGCGATGATCGTGGCGTATGATGTCGCGGCGATGCTGGGTGATTTCGGGGCGGCAGAGGTGGTCATCTGCGCGACGCTCGATGACGCGATGCGCAAGATCGCCGAAGGCCTGCTGCCGACGCTTGCCCTTCTCGATATCGATCTGGGCGGGGAAACCTCGCTGGCAGCGGCGCGCGCGCTGGCCGAACGCGCGGTCCCGATCCTGTATTCGACCGGCTACGATCACGAGCCCGAATTGCTCGGCACCTTCCCGAGCGGCGCGATGCTCGACAAACCCTATACCGGCGACGACATCGCCCGGGCGCTTGTCGCGATGGGCTTCAAGGCGACCTGAGCGCCCTCCCCTTGCCATTCCGATTGTGCACAAAGGTATGCAACGGCAGCATACCGGCCAAACATGGACAGTTCCCGCAATCTTGGTTTCCTAGCCGCGCGAAATCCGGCCGGGCGCGGCGGAACGGCGAAAACCGCCCAGCGAGTTCCTGCGCCTTTCGGCCCCCATAAATTGAAGGAGGCGCGCGTGAGCAAACACCGCAACCGTCATGCAGGTCTGGCCGCGAAGGTGATGTCCGCCGAGGAGGCGGCCGCGCTGATCGACAATGGCGCGACGATCGGGATGAGCGGCTTCACCGGGTCGGGCTATCCCAAGGCCGTGCCGATGGCGCTTGCCGAGCGGATCGAGGCAGAGCACTCCGCGGGGCGTC
The DNA here is from genome assembly GCF_000737065.1 of Thioclava atlantica. Classification (GTDB taxonomy): domain Bacteria; phylum Pseudomonadota; class Alphaproteobacteria; order Rhodobacterales; family Rhodobacteraceae; genus Thioclava; species Thioclava atlantica. Next base: position 122,159 of record NZ_AQRC01000007.1, read on the forward strand.
CCTTCAAGGTGAAGGTCTGGACCGGGGCCTCGACGGGGCCCGAGCTCGACGGGGCCCTCGCGCGCGCCGACGGGATCGAATTCCGCCTGCCCTACAATTCCGACCCGATCGCCCGCGAGCGGATCAACCGCGGCCAGATGCAGTATTTCGACCTGCATCTGAGCCAGGTCGCTCCGATGGCCTGGATGGGGTTTCTCGGCAAGCTGGACACGGCCGTGATCGAGATCTCGGGCATCACCGAGGACGGCAAGCTGATCCCGTCGAGTTCGGTGGGCAACAACAAGACCTGGCTCGAGCAGGCCGACAAGATCATCCTCGAGCTGAACCACTGGCAGTCCGAGGCGCTCGACGGGATGCATGACATCTATTACGGCACCGCATTGCCGCCGAACCGCGTGCCGATCCCGCTGGTGAAGCCCGACGACCGGATCGGCCAGACCCGTTTCGATGTCGATCCCGATAAGGTCGTGGCCGTGGTCGAGACCGACACGCCCGACCGCAACGCGCCGTTCTCGCCGCCCGATGCCGTGGCCGAGGCGATCGCCGGGCATATCCTCGACTTCCTCGGCAACGAGGTGAAACAGGGCCGCCTGCCGCGCGGCTTGCTCCCCCTTCAATCCGGCGTCGGCAACGTGCCCAATGCGGTGATGGCAGGGCTGATCGACGCGCCGTTCGACCAGATGACCGCCTTCACCGAGGTCATCCAGGACGGGATGCTCGACATGATCGAGGCGGGCAAGCTGCACATGGCCTCGGCCACCGCCTTCTCGCTCTCCCCCGAGAAGGCGGCCTATTTCAACGACAACGCGCAGTTCTTCCGCGACAAGCTGATCCTGCGCCCGCAGGAAATCTCGAACCATCCCGAACTGGTGCGCCGTTTGGGTTGCATCGCGATGAACGGGCTGATCGAGGCGGATATCTACGGCAACGTCAATTCGACCCATGTGATGGGCTCGCGGATCCAGAACGGGATCGGCGGCTCGGGGGATTTCGCACGCAACGGCTATGTCTCGATCTTCATGACGCCCTCGACGGCGAAGGGCGGGAAGATCTCGGCGATCGTCCCGATGGCCGCCCATGTCGATCACATCGCGCAGGACGTGCAGGTGATCGTGACCGAGCAGGGCCTCGCGGATCTGCGCGGGCTCTCCCCGAAACAACGCGCCCGAGCGATCATCGAGACCTGCGCCCATCCCGCCTATCGAGACGGGCTGCGGGCCTATTTCGAGCGCGCGCAGCGCGACAGTTACGGCAATCATGCGCCCAACGTCCTCTCCGAGGCGCTGAGCTGGCATCGCCGCTTCGTCGAAACCGGCACGATGAAAGAGTGAGACGGAAAAAGGGGCGCCCCGCGGGACGCCCCTTCGCATGTCGCCGCTGCGCGGTCTTCAGACCTTGAGCGACGGGATGATCTGCTTCTTGCGGCTCATGATGCCCGGCAGGACGACGGCGTCGCCCGTCACGGTCGCGCCGAAGCTCTTTTCCGCGACGCCCTTCACCAGATCGTTCGGCACCAGCAGCGTCGCCTCTTCCTTGAGGATATCGACCACGAAGAGCAGCACCTGGTCGACACCGTCCTCTTTCGCGACCGTCTCCATCGCGCCCATCAGCGAGTCCTTGCGGTCGAGGATCATCTTCGGCGCGGTGGTCTCGAGGACCGAGACGCGGAACTTGGTGCCATCGACGGCATATTCCTTCGAATCCATCCGCAGCAGTTCCGCGTCCGAGAAGGCCGAGACGTCGGATTTCGCCTCGAACATCTTCGTCGCCAGCTCGTGCATGTCGACGCCCAGATCCTTGGCCAGCGCCTCGCACACCGCGCGGTCGTGATCGGTGGTGGTGGGCGAGCGGAATTCCAGCGTGTCCGAGAGGATGCAGCTCAGCATCGCGCCCTTCACCCCGCGCGGAGCCTTGGCCACGTCATCGCCCATCAGGTCGTACATGATGGTGGCGGTGCAGGCGAGCGGGCGCATGGTGATGTCGATCGGCGTGGTGGTCTCGATCCCGCCGGTCAGCTTGTGGTGGTCGATGATCTGCACGATCTCGGCCGCGTTGATCCCCTCGGGCAGCTCGGCGGGATTGTTGGTGTCGACGATGACGACCTTCTCGCCCTCGGCGATGGTCTCGATGATCTGCGGCTTCTCGAGGCCCCAATGCTCGATCACGAAGGCGGCTTCGGTATTGGGTTCGCCCAGCAGGCAGGGAACCGCGGGGGTGCCCTTCACCTCGCTCAGATACCAGGCCCAGGCGATGGGCGATCCGGTCGAGTCGGTATCGGGGGCCTTGTGGCCGAAAACCTTGGTGGTCATGGGTCTTCCTTCGGATGTTCGTCTGTCGCGCGCCTTATAGGCGGTGCAGAAACTCTTGTCACGATTCTGCGGAACGGGAACGCGCCCGGCAACGCGACCGGGCGCCGCGCCCTCACCCGTCGAGCCGGGTGATCGTCCAGCCATCCTCCTGCAGGAGCTTCAAGAGCCCCTGCTCGCCCGAGAGATGCAGCGCGCCCACCGCGACCACGACGGGGCCTTTCACGGCGGCGGCCTCGATCTTTGGCAGCCAGTTGCGGTTGCGCGCATCCATCATCAGATCCTCGGAAAGCTTCATCTGGCGCTCGACCTCGGCCGGATCCATTCCGCCCGCGACCGCCTGCTGACGCGCGAGCTCCCAGATGATCCGCGGCTCGCCCCGGAAATAGAGATCGCCCATGGTCACGCCCATGTCCCCCGCAAGCGGCGCGCCGATCACCGCGGCGCGCAGCATCTCGAGCGCCTCGGGCTCGCTGATCGCGTTGAAGAGCGTGAAGACCGTATCCCACGGCTCGAGCGCCTCGATCGCCACGCCCCGGCCCTGCGCGCTCTCCATCACCAGCTTGTCGAGCCCCTTCCCGCCCTTGGCGATCTCCTCCATCGCGCAGGGCGGAAGCGAGAGCGTCATCGCCACGAAGGCGGGCCGCATCTTGGCGGCAAGGAAGGCGGGCATCCCATGCGCGGCAAGCGCGGCCTTGGTCAGATCCCAGTCCTTTTCGGAGAGAAGTTCGGGAAGCGTCTTGCCGGTCGAGAACATCAGGCTCGGATCGGTGGTCATCGCCTTTTGAAGGCGCGCCTCCTCATTCGGCCCGGCCTCGACCAGAAGCACCGAGGCCTTGGCGAGCGCCTCCTTGACCCGACCGGCCAGGGCGGCATGGCGCGGATCGGGAAGATGGTAGGTGCCGGCCAGCGTGATCTCCTGCCCGTCCTTGCGGGCCGCGAACAGGAGCCCCTGAGCGAAGGGCGCGGCATGCGCGGCCTGTTCGAGCTTGGCCTGCTCGGCCTTGGGCATCGCATCGAAGAGGTCGCTGCCGACACATTCCGCGCGCGCGGAAGCGACGAGGAAGAGCCAGACCGGAAGGGCGAGCAGAGCACGCAAGAGAACGCTGTTTTTCATGCCCGCACAGTGCCACGCGGCCACGTTCAGGCAAAGCGCGAATATCGCCCCCGTTCCATACGTCATCCGCCCTGCCCGCCGAGCCCCGAAGAAGAAAAATTTTCGCAACGAAGGAGTTGACGGGCGCATTCTCACCCACTAATTCCGCTCCTGTTAGCACTCCCCTGATGAGAGTGCTAAAGCATTTCAGACCTGGAACCTTAGGGAGTGAGCCAGATGGCATTCAAACCGCTTCATGACCGTGTGCTGGTCAAGCGCGTGGAGAGCGAAGAAAAAACCAAGGGCGGCCTGATCATCCCCGACAGCGCGAAAGAAAAGCCCGCCGAGGGCGAGATCGTCGCGGTTGGCGAAGGTGCGCGCAAGGATTCGGGTGAACTGATCGCGCCGGCGGTGAAGGCGGGCGACCGCGTTCTCTTCGGCAAGTGGTCCGGCACCGAGGTCACGCTCGATGGGCAAGAACTGCTCATCATGAAGGAAAGCGACATCATGGGCATCATCGAATAAGGCGACAGCCCTGTTCGAGACCCCTGATTTCCCAACGAAATAATCAGTCAAGGAGCCAACAGACATGGCAGCCAAAGACGTGAAATTCTCGACCGACGCGCGCGACCGCATGCTCAAGGGCGTCGACATCCTCGCCGATGCGGTGAAGGTGACCCTAGGCCCGAAAGGCCGCAACGTCGTGATCGAGAAATCGTTCGGTTCGCCCCGCATCACCAAGGACGGTGTGTCGGTCGCGAAAGAGATCGAACTGTCGGACAAGTTCGAGAACATGGGCGCGCAGATGGTCAAGGAAGTGGCCTCGCGCACCAATGACGAGGCCGGCGACGGCACCACCACCGCGACCGTGCTCGCTCAGGCGATCGTCAAGGACGGCCTGAAGGCCGTGGCCGCGGGCATGAACCCGATGGACCTCAAGCGCGGCATCGACCTCGCCACCTCGAAAGTGGTCGAAGCGATCAAGAACGCCTCGCGCCCGGTGAAGGACTCCGACGAAGTCGCTCAGGTCGGCACCATCTCCGCGAACGGCGAAGAGACCATCGGTCGCTTCATCGCCGACGCGATGCAGAAGGTCGGCAATGACGGCGTGATCACCGTCGAAGAGAACAAGGGCATGGAGACCGAAGTCGAGGTCGTCGAAGGCATGCAGTTCGACCGCGGCTACCTGTCGCCCTACTTCGTGACCAATCCCGACAAGATGGTCGCCGAGCTGGAAGACTGCTTCATCCTGCTGCACGAGAAGAAACTCTCGTCGCTGCAGCCGATGGTCCCGCTGCTCGAGCAGGTCATCCAGTCGCAAAAGCCGCTCCTCATCATCGCCGAGGACGTGGAAGGCGAAGCGCTCGCCACCCTCGTCGTCAACAAGCTGCGTGGCGGCCTGAAGATCGCGGCCGTGAAAGCTCCGGGCTTCGGCGATCGCCGCAAGGCCATGCTGCAGGACATCGCGGTCCTCACTGGCGGCCAGGTGATCTCGGAAGATCTCGGCATGAAGCTCGAGAATGTCGGCATGGACATGCTCGGTACCGCGAAGAAGGTCTCGATCACCAAGGAAAACACCACCATCGTCGATGGTGCCGGTGACAAGGCCGAGATCGAAGCCCGCGTCGGCCAGATCCGCACCCAGATCGAGGAAACCACCTCGGATTACGACCGCGAGAAGCTCCAGGAGCGTGTCGCGAAGCTCGCCGGTGGTGTGGCTGTGATCCGCGTCGGCGGCATGACCGAGGTCGAAGTGAAAGAGCGCAAGGACCGTGTGGACGACGCTCTCAACGCGACCCGTGCGGCCGTGCAGGAAGGCATCGTCGTCGGCGGCGGCGTCAGCCTCGTTCAGGGCGCGAAAGTGCTCGCCGACCTCAAGGGCGCGAACAGCGACCAGGACGCCGGTATCGCCATCGTCAAGCGCGCACTCGAAGCGCCGCTGCGTCAGATCGCCGAGAACGCCGGCGTGGACGGTGCTGTCGTGGCCGGCAAGGTCCGCGAGAGCGACGACCTGAACTTCGGCTTCAACGCCCAGACCGAAGAATATGGCAACATGTTCGAATTCGGCGTGATCGACCCGGCCAAAGTGACCCGTACCGCTCTGGAAGATGCGGCTTCGGTTGCCGGCCTGCTGATCACCACCGAGGCGATGATCGCCGAGAAGCCCGAGCCGAAAGGTGCCGCTGGCGGCGCCCCGGACATGGGCGGCATGGGCGGCATGGGCGGCATGATGTAATCAGCCGTTCCCGCTTCGGGATCACGGAAAGGGCGCCTCTCGGGGCGCCCTTTTCTTTTTGCGGATATTGGGATCTTTCCGGTCGGCGACGCGCCCGAAATTGACATCGCCTGCGAAGGTGCGGAGCATCGCCATGTGACGAAAGCGGATCTTCATACCCACTGGATTGCCTCCTCCGGACGCGAGGGCGGCAGCGGAGCCTCGCAGGTCCGTTTCCCCTATTGGAGCTTCACCAAAACGGTGATCGCCATCTGCGCGCTCAATCTTGCCGAGAGTGGCGCTCTGGACCTGGATGCGCCACTGGCCGGCGAGCCCTACAGCCTTCGCCACCTCCTCGCGCACACCTCCGGGCTGCCCGATTACGCGCAGCTTGCGGAGTATCATCGCGCCGTCAGCCGTGGGGAGCCGCCCTGGTCGCGCGACGCGCTTCTCGACAGGGTGATGCGCAACGGCCCGTTGTTTCGACCGGGCGTGGGCTGGTCCTACTCGAATGTCGGCTACATGCGTGCGCGGGAGGAGATCGAGCGGGCGACCGGGAAGCCGCTGAAAGACCTTGTTTCCGATCTGATCTGCGCGCCGCTGGGGTTGGAGAGCGTGCGACTGGCGGAAACAGAGGCGCAGTTCGCCTCTCTGCACTGGACAGCCGCCGGAGATTACGATCCGGGCTGGGTCTATCACGGCTGCCTGACCGGCACTGCCGCGGATGCCGCCCGATTGCTGCACGCTCTGTGTTCGGGGCATCTGCTGTCCCCCGAGGCCCGCGCGCAGATGCTCCAAGAGCGCCCGGTGGGAGGCGCCCTGCCGGGTCGTCCCTGGACGAGATGCGGATATGGACTCGGGCTGATGCGCGGGGAAATGCAGCGCGTGGGCGCCGCGATCGGGCATTCGGGAAGCGGCCCCTTCAGCGTGAACGCCGTCTATCATTTTCCCGAAGCGCCCGAGCCCGTTACCGTCGCCTGCTTCACAGATGGCACCGATCCGGGCGTCGCGGAGTTCGAAGCCGTGACCATCGCTGAGGGCATCTGAGCGCTCCCGTTACGCGAAGCCGGGAAATCCGGCATGCGAAAGAGGTCCGTTGTATTGACACTGGAACCCTGCCCCGCCCCGCGCTAGCGTCGGGGAAACTGCGGGAGGGAACGATGATAAATCTGGCACTCGTCACGGGCGCGGCGCGCGGGATCGGACTGGCGACGACGCAGCTCTTTCTCGAGATGGGCTGGCAGGTGGTGATGGTCGATCGCGACAGCGACGAGCTGGAAGCGGTGGCCGGCGAATTGAAAGGCGTGCATCCGATCCTGTGCGATGTCGGCAGCGCGGAGAACGTGGCGGTGATGGCCGAGGAGGTCGGCCGGATCGCGCAATACGGGCTCAACGCTCTGGTGAACAATGCCGGCGTGGCCGAGTTCATGCCGATCGGCGAGACCGATTTCGCGACGTGGGATCGGGTCATGCAGGTCAATCTCGACGGGGTCTTCCTGATGAGCCAGGCGCTCACGCCGCTCCTCGCGAAAGCGAGGGGGTCGATCGTGAACATCTCCTCGATCTCGGGGCTGCGCGCCTCGACGCTGCGGGTCGCCTATGGCACCTCGAAGGCGGCGGTGAACGCGCTCACCCGGCAACAGGCGGTGGAGCTGGGCGAACTCGGCATCCGCGCCAACGCGGTCGCGCCGGGGCCTGTGCGCACCAAGCTCGCGATGGCGGTGCATAGCGAGGAGATCATCGCGGCCTATCACGACGCGATCCCGCTCAATCGCTACGGCTCGGAACGCGAGATCGCGGAAGCCGTCTGCTTCCTCGCCTCCGACCGCGCAAGCTATATCACCGGGCAGGTGCTCGCCGCCGATGGCGGGTTCGAGGCGACCGGTATCGGCCTCCCCGCGCTCCGGAAGAAGTGAGATGAAGGTCGCGGTGGCCCCGTCCGACGAAAGCGGCGGAACGTCGTGCCCCGCGCTCGCGGCCAGATGACGGGCCGAACACGGGTGTTCCCGATACGCCACCTCCCCCCTTGCAAAACTCCTGCAAGGATTCGAAATTAAACGGGTGTTCAATTCATCCGTCCAATCGGCGAACTCGGGGGAGGAGTTTCATGGATTACGCGCTCAGCGAGGAACAGCAGGCCATTTTCGACATGGCCCATGCCTTCGGGCAGGATGAGATCGCGCCCCATGCGGCGGATTGGGAAGGGGCCGGCACGATCCCGAAGGAGCTTTGGCCCAAGGTCGCGGAGCTGGGGCTGGGCGGGATCTACGTCTCCGAGGAGTATGGCGGCTCGGGCCTGTCGCGCCTCGATGCGACGCTCGTCTTCGAGGCGCTCGCGATGGCCTGCCCCGCCGTGGGCTCGTTCCTGTCGATCCACAACATGTGCGGCGGGATGATCGACAAGTTCGGCACCGAGGAGGACAAGGCGCGCTGGCTGCCCGACCTCACCAGCATGACCAAGATCTTCTCCTATTGCCTGACCGAGCCGGGATCGGGTTCGGACGCGGCGGCTTTGCGCACCCGCGCCCAACGCACCAATGAGGGCTGGAAGCTCAACGGCACCAAGGCCTTCATCTCGGGCGGCGGCTATTCGGATGTCTATGTGACGATGGTGCGCTCGGGCGGCGACGGGCCGAAGGGCATCTCGACGATCGTCGTCGAGGATGGCACCGCGGGGCTCAGCTTCGGCGCGCTCGAGAAGAAGATGGGCTGGAAGGCGCAGCCCACCGCGCAGGTGCAATTCGACGATTGCGTGGTCCCGGCCGAGAACCTGCTGGGCGAGGAAGGCCGCGGTTTCGCCTATGCGATGGCGGGTCTCGATGGCGGGCGTCTCAACATCGCGGCCTCGGCGCTCGGCGGCGCGCAGACCGCGCTGAACCAGACGCTGAGCTATATGGGCGAGCGCAAGGCGTTCGGCAAATCGCTCGACCAGTTCCAGGCGCTGCAATTCCGCCTCGCCGAGATGGAGGTGAAGCTGCAATCGGCCCGCACCTTCCTGCGCCAGGCCGCGTGGAAGCTCGACAACAAGACCCCCGACGCGACCAAGTTCTGCGCGATGGCCAAACTCTACGTGACCGATGCCGCATTCGAGGTGGCCAATCAGTGCCTGCAATTGCATGGTGGCTACGGATACCTTGCCGATTACGGGATCGAGAAGATCGTGCGCGACCTGCGCGTGCACCAGATCCTCGAAGGCACCAACGAGATCATGCGGCTGATCGTGAGCCGCGCGATGCTGGCGGAACGGGGCTGAGATGTCCGACGAGACGATGATCGCACGCAAGGAGGGCCGCGCCGGGCGGCTCACCTTCAACCGGCCGAAAGCGCTCAACGCGCTCGACCATGACATGGCGATGGCGATCGAGGCCGCGCTCGACGCGTGGCGCGACGATCCGGAGGTGGATCTGGTCGTGATCGACGCCGAGGACGAGCGCGCCTTCTGCTCGGGCGGGGACATTGCCGCCGTCTATCGCGCCGGGATCGCCGGGGATTACGCGCCCGGGCGCGATTTCTGGCGCGACGAATACCGGATGAACGCGAAGATCGCCGAGTTCCCGAAACCGATCGTCGCCTTCATGCAGGGCTTCGTGATGGGCGGCGGCGTGGGCGTGGGCGGCCATGCGAGCCACCGCATCATCGGCGAGAGCACCCAGGTCGCGATGCCCGAAAGCGGGATCGGCCTCATTCCGGATGTGGGCGGCACGCTGCTGCTGGCGCGCGCGCCCGGGCGCGTGGGCGAATATCTGGGCGTCACCGGCACGCGGATGGGAGCGGCGGATGCGCTTTACGCGGGCTTCGCCGACCGCTTCCTGCCCGAGACGACATGGGACACGGTGAAGGCCAGGCTGATCGAGAGCGGCGATGTCGCCACCCTGCCCGAGGGTGAAGCGCCCCCCGAGCCCGGCAGCCTCGCCTCCCTTCAGCCCGAGATCGACGCCGCCTTCGCGGCCCCCGACATCCACGGCGTGATCGACGCGCTCGAGGTCGAGGGCGGGGACTTCGCGGGACGCTGCCTGAAAGCGATCCGCCGCAATTCGGCGCTCTCGATGGAGGCGACGATGCGGCTGATCCGGACGACCCGCGCCGAGAACACGATCCGCGCCGCGCTCGAACACGAGTTCCGCTTTACCTGGCGGGCGGCGGAGCTAGGTGACTTTCTCGAAGGGGTGCGGGCGCAGATCATCGACAAGGACCGCAACCCGCATTGGAAATACGCTCTGGACACGCTGCCCGAGGAGGCGGTGGCGCGCATGCTGGAGCCGCTGGGGCCGGACTGGGCCATCTGGGAGGAGACAAAATGAAAATCGCATTCATCGGACTTGGCAACATGGGCGGGCCGATGGCCGCCAATCTGGTCGCGGCGGGCCATCAGGTGATCGGCTTCGATCTGACCGCACCGATGCCCGAAGGCGTCGGGCAGGCGACCACCGCCGCGGCCGCGGCGCAGGAGGCGGAGGTCGTCATCACCATGCTGCCCAATGGCCAGATCCTGCGCGAGGTCGCCAAGGAGGTGATCCCGGCGATGCAGGACGGCGCGGTGCTGTGCGATTGCTCGACCGTCGATGTGGAAAGCGCGCGTGCGGTCGCGAAGATGGCGGCCGATCGGGGCCTCGGCGCGCTCGATGCGCCCGTCTCGGGCGGCGTCGGCGGGGCCACGCAGGGCACGCTCACCTTCATGGTCGGCGGCCCGGCAGACGCCTTCACCACCGTCAAGCCGCTCTTCGACGTGATGGGCCAGAAGGCGGTGCATTGCGGCGATGCGGGCGCGGGCCAATCGGCCAAGATCTGCAACAACATGATCCTCGGCGTCACGATGCTCGCCACCTGCGAGGCCTTCGCGCTGGCCGACAAGCTCGGCCTCGACCGGCAGAAGATGTTTGACGTGGTCTCGACCTCCTCGGGCTATAGCTGGTCGATGAACGCCTATTGTCCGGCGCCGGGCGTGGGCCCGCAAACCCCCGCCGATAACGACTACAAGCCCGGTTTCGCCTCGGAACTGATGCTCAAGGACCTGCGGCTGAGCCAGCAGGCCGCCGAAGGCGCGGATGCCGACACCCCGATGGGCAAGCTCGCCACCGCGCTCTATGCCGCCTTCGTCGAGGCCGAGGACGGCAAGGGCAAGGATTTCTCGGCCATGCTGCCGCGTTTCGAAAAGCGCGGGCGCAGCTGACGCAATCGCGGGCGCGCGCGGGATCTCGCGCGCGCCCCCTCTCCTGCCTGTGCCCCCGAGTTTAATCCTTGCCGCCGCGCGACGCGTAGAGTTATCAATATCTTACGCAATCGCCTCGAAGGAGGGGACATCATGTTCAAACGCAATGTCGGCGGCATCGACCGCATCGTGCGCATCGTGGTCGGGCTCGGCCTGATCCTCGGCTACTTCCTGAACCCGGAAGGCGCCTATAGCTGGCTTTACTGGCTGGGGGTGATCCCGCTCGCCACGGGCCTGCTCGGGACCTGCGGGCTCTATACCCTGCTCGGGATCAATACCTGCAAGCGCTGAAGCGGACCGCCTAGGCGCCCTGACCTTCTTCTGTCCCGCCGCGTCTCGGCAGTCTTTCGCCGCGTCATGCGCCAAGCCTTGCCGAGCCGCGAAAAGCCCGATGGAACAGCAGCGGGCCTCCGTTCATTACTGCGTGCAGAATGAATGGAAAGGAGTGGTCGCATGCGACGCATGTCTCGCCTCACGTTGATCGCGGCGCTCGGCGCCGGCCTTCTGCCCGGCGCGGCGCTGGCCGACGGGCACGGCAAATGGAAAGAGCGCGGAGGTCATTACGAACATGACTATCGCGGCTGCCCGCCGGGACTTGCGAAGAAGCACAATGGCTGCCGGCCTCCGGGGCTGGTGCGCGAGCATCACGAAGACCGCTATGACGAGGACGAGCATCATCGCTGGCGCCGTGGCGAGCGGATCACCCGCAACTACATCGTGCTGCGCGAGCCCGCGCGCTACGGGCTCGACCCGCGCGACACCTATTGGCGCGCCGACGGCTATGTCTATCGCGTCGACCGCAAGACCGGCGAGGTTCTTGCCCTGATCGGCCTCGCGCAATCGCTTCTGGGCAACTGATCCTCCCCCAGTCCCAGGACCGAGAGAGCCCGCGCATCTACCCCTGCGCGGGCTCGAATTCTGCCTGAACCCGCCCAATTCAATTCGTGATTGTGCTGCCGCAGCGTAAGCGCGCGGAGTTGTGACGGAATGTCAGCTAGGTGCATAGCGGAAATGCGAAATCTGCAATAGATTATTTTTCTGCGATGCGGCATTTATCCCGGCGAACAGGACGGAAAGGAATATGCGCATGGCTTATTTTTCGCGTTTCGCCGTGATCGCGGTTGTTGGCGCCTCGCTGCTGCCGGTCGCCGTTATGGCTGACGGTCCGAGCAAGTGGTCGAAATCCGAAGCCCCCGCGAAAGTCACCTTCGTGAACGCCCGCATGGACGAGCTCCCCTCGGTCCGCAACGAGCGTCTGTGGCAGAAGGGCGAGCGGATCTCCCGCAACCACGTCCGCATTCGTCAGCCGGGGCAGTTCGGCCTCGACCCGAACGCGACCTACTGGCGCTCCTATGACTACATCTACCGCGTGAACAACGAGACCGGCGAAGTCCTCGCCCAGGTCGGCTCCGCGGACCGGGTCATCGGTCAATAACAGGTCGCACACGCGATCCGGATGAGGAGACGGGCGGAACCAGTTCCGCCCGTCTTGCGTTTGCCCCGAAAGAAACCGGGGACAGAAGATGAACAGAATACGGCGCATCGCCAGCTTGGCGCATTTTTCCGGCAGCACCTCCGATAGGGAGCCAGGCCGGTCGCCGCACCTCCCCCTTTCATCCGCTCCCGAACCCATAACAGGCGCCACGAGTGGCGTCCTGGCCGGACGGCGCATGCCGATCCATGTTGATTTCGAGCTATGCTTTTCCCGTCGCGTTTGCGACGCGCCCGGAGGTTGACCATGCGACCGTATTTCCTGATCCCGCTCCTGTCCCTGCTCGCCCTGCCCGCTCAGGCCCAGGACGTTCAGATCATGCGCGGCGGCAAGATCGCTCCCGAACCCTCGGAGGCCGTCGCCAAGACCGCGGCGCCGGAATGCAAGAAGCTCTCGACGGGAGATACCTTCTGCAAGGTCGCGCAAAACGGCGTCTCGCGGTGGGTCCTTCAGGGAAGGATGCGCCCGGGCTTCCAGGTCGGCGACGAGTTTCCCGTCTACCAGCACTCGATGATCATCAACCTCAACCGCTATGACCTGCCGGCGGTCACCGGCGCCTGGCGCTATTACGCGGTGCAGGGCGTGATCTACCGGGTCGGCGCCGAGGACCACAAGGTGCTCGAGGTGATGGGGCGGCACTAAGGGCGCGGCGCCCTACTCCGCCGCCACCTTCACCCCCAGCATCGGCGCGAGATACTGCCCGGTATGACTGCGCGGGTTCGAGGCGACGACTTCGGGCGTGCCCTCGGCCACGATCTCGCCACCGCCATCGCCACCCTCGGGACCGATATCGATGATGTGGTCGGCCGTCTTGATGACATCGAGATTGTGCTCGATCACCACCACCGTATTGCCCTGCTCGACCAGCGAATGGAGCACCTCCAGCAGCTTGCGCACGTCTTCGAAATGCAGACCCGTGGTCGGCTCGTCGAGGATGTAGAGCGTGCGGCCCGTGGCGCGCTTCGAGAGCTCCTTCGAGAGCTTCACTCGCTGCGCCTCACCGCCCGAAAGCGTCGTCGCTTGCTGGCCGACCTTGATGTAACCGAGACCCACCTCCATCAGCGCATCCATCTTCTCGCGGATCGCGGGCACGGCCTTGAAGAACTCCTGCGCGTCCTCGACGGTCATATCAAGAACGTCGGCTATGCTCTTGCCCTTGTAGAGAATTTCCAAGGTCTCGCGATTGTAGCGCTTGCCCTTGCAGGTCTCGCATTCGACATAGACGTCGGGCAGGAAATGCATCTCGATCTTGATGACGCCATCGCCCTGACAGGCCTCGCAGCGCCCGCCCTTGACGTTGAAGCTAAACCGCCCCGGCTTGTAGCCGCGCGCCTTCGCCTCGGGGAGCCCCGCGAACCAGTCGCGGATCGGGGTGAAGGCCCCGGTGTAGGTCGCCGGGTTCGAGCGCGGCGTCCGCCCGATCGGGCGCTGGTCGATATCGATGACCTTGTCGAGATGCTCGAGCCCCTTCACCGTGTCGCAGGGCGCGGGCGTCTGGCGCGCGCCGTTGAGGCGCATCGAGGCGGTTTTGAACAGGGTCTCGATCGTCAGCGTGGATTTGCCCCCGCCCGACACACCCGTGACGCAGACGAACTTGCCGAGCGGAAAATCGACGGTCACGTCCTTGAGGTTGTTCCCGCAAGCACCGACCACGGTGAGCTTCTTCTTGTTGCCCTTGCGCCGGTCCATCGGCACCGCGATCTCACGGCTGCCGGAGAGATACTGCCCGGTGATGGAGGCCGGATCCGCCGCGATCTCCTCGGGCGTTCCGCGCGCGATGATCTGGCCGCCATGCACGCCGGCGCCGGGACCGATATCGAAGACGTAATCGGCATGACGGATCGCATCCTCGTCATGCTCCACCACGATCACCGTATTGCCCTGATCGCGCAGGTTCTTGAGCGTCTGCAGGAGCCGGTCATTGTCGCGCTGGTGCAGACCGATCGAGGGCTCGTCGAGAACGTAGAGCACGCCTGTCAGCCCCGAGCCGATCTGGCTCGCGAGCCGGATCCGCTGGCTTTCCCCGCCAGAGAGCGTGCCGGCGGCGCGGCTCATCGTGAGATAGTCGAGCCCGACATTCACAAGGAACCCGAGGCGTTCTCGGATTTCCTTGAGGATGACCGTCGCGATCTCGTTCTTCTGCTGGCTCAGCGCCGCGGGAACCGTCGCCACCCAGTCATGCGCATCCTTGATCGACATCTCGACGACCTGGCCGATATGCAGCCCGCCGATCTTCACGGCGAGCGCCTCGGGCCGCAGACGGTAGCCTTCGCAGGCATGGCAGGGACGGTTGTTCTGGTAGCGCTCCATCTCCTCGCGCGACCAGGCGCTGTCGGTCTCGCGATAGCGGCGCTCGAGATTCGGGATGATCCCCTCGAAGGTGCGGCTGACCTCGTAGACCCGTCCGCCCTCGTCGAAGCGGAACTTGATCTCTTCCTCGCCCGAGCCGAACAGGAAGAGTTGCTGCACCTTCTCGGGCAGATCCTTCCAGGGCTTGCGGCGGTCGAAGCCGTAATGCTTGGACAGCGCCTCGATCGTCTGGGTGTAATAGGGCGATTTCGAGCGCGCCCAGGGCGCGAGCGCCCCCCCCATCACCGAAAGCGTCACATCCGGCACCACGAGGCGTTCGTCGAAGAACAGCTCCACCCCGAGCCCGTCACAGACCGGACACGCCCCGAACGGCGCGTTGAACGAGAACAGGCGCGGCTCGATTTCCGGGATGGTGAAGCCGGAAACCGGGCAGGCGAAGTTCTCCGAAAAGGTCGTGCGTTCGGGATCGCCTTCCTTCGGGGCGCTCTCGAAAATCGCGATCCCGTCGGCCAGATCCAGCGCGGTGCGGAAACTGTCGGCCAGCCGCGTCTCCATCCCCTCGCGCACGACGACGCGGTCCACCACCACGTCGATATTGTGGCGGAACTTCTTGTCGAGTGTGGGCGGCTCCTCCAGCTCGTGGAACTCGCCGTTCACCTTCACGCGCTGAAAGCCCTGTTTGCGCAGCTCGGCGAATTCCTTGCGATACTCGCCCTTGCGATCGCGCACGATGGGCGCGAGCAGGTAGCCCCGCGTGCCCTCTTCCATGCGCATCACCGCATCGACCATGTCCTGCACCTGCTGGGCCTCGATCGGCTGGCCGGTGGCAGGGCTGTAGGGCGTGCCCGCGCGGGCAAAGAGGAGACGCAGGTAATCGTAGATCTCGGTCACCGTGCCCACTGTCGAGCGCGGGTTCTTCGAGGTCGTCTTCTGCTCGATGGAGATCGCCGGCGAGAGACCCGAGATATGATCCACATCGGGCTTGCCCATCATGTCGAGGAACTGGCGCGCATAGGCGCTCAGGCTCTCGACATAGCGGCGCTGCCCCTCGGCATAGATCGTATCGAAGGCGAGCGAAGACTTGCCCGAGCCCGACAGGCCCGTGATCACCACGAACTGGTCGCGCGGGATATCCAGATCCACGCCTTTCAGGTTGTGCTCGCGTGCGCCGCGGACTTCGATGTATTTCTGCTCGGCCATGAATGCCCCCTGACATTACCGCTCCTAGATAGGTGAGACGGGACGAGTCTCCAATCGAAAAACGCGAACGAAGAGGGAACTCTTCAAATTCCCTTGCTCTGCCGGCGCTTCCTTGCGCGCCTTCCTGCCCCGCGGAGCGCCCGAAAACGTGGCAATCACGCCTCGAATTCCATTTCTTGAATATAATTTTGCTTTCCGTGAGGAAAACAGCCTTGAATGAGGGGCGCGATCTGCCACATCTGGCACAGACCGGGCCAAGAGCCCAAGAGAGTGCAAGAGGTATCGACATGCTGAACTTCCTTCGCCCCTCGGGCGCACGCGTGGAACGGATCCATCCCAAGGACGCCGTGAGCAAGGCCAAGGCCGGTGAGATCACCGTGGTCGACGTGCGCGAACCGATGGAAGTGAAAAGCTCGGGCAAGGCCAAGGGCGCCCTGCACATTCCGCTCGCCACGATCCGCATGAAGGCCGATCCGGCGAGCCCCGAAAAGCATCCCGAGCTCGACACCGGCAAGCCGGTGGCGCTCTATTGCGCCTCGGGTGCGCGTTCGGCGGGCGCGGCGCAGATGCTGACCCAGATGGGCTACCAGGAGGTCTACAATATCGGCGGGCTGGGCGACTGGCACGCGGGCGGCGGCGAGATCGAACGCTGAGCCGGACCTTCGAAGAATAACGAAAAGGGGCCCACCTGGGCCCCTTTTTGATTGTCAGACGGATGGGCGGGGGAAGCGCCCCCTGCCCGATCAGAAATGGATCGCGCGCCCGTAGGCGTCGAGCACCGACTCGTGCATCATCTCGCTGAGCGTCGGGTGCGGGAAGACCGTGTTCATGAGGTCTTCCTCGGTGGTCTCCAGCTGACGGCCCACGACATAGCCCTGGATCAGCTCGGTCACTTCCGCGCCCACCATATGCGCGCCCAGAAGCTCCCCGGTCTTGGCGTCGAACACGGTCTTCACCATGCCTTCGGGCTCGCCGAGCGCGATCGCCTTGCCATTGCCGACGAAGGGGAAGCGGCCGACCTTGACCTGATAGCCCGCCTCTTTCGCCTTGGCTTCGGTCATCCCCACCGAGGCGACCTGCGGCTGGCAATAGGTGCAGCCCGCGATCGAGCCCGGCTTGATCGGGTGAGCATGCTTGCCCGCGATCAGCTCGGCGACCATCACGCCCTCATGGCTGGCCTTGTGCGCGAGCCAAGGCGCGCCGGCGATATCGCCGATGGCATAGAGCCCGTCGACGCCGGTGCGGCAGAACTCGTCCACCACGACATGGGTGCGGTCGATCTTCACGCCCGCCTCTTCGAGCCCGAGATCCTCGACATTGCCGACGATACCCACGGCGGAGATCACCGTATCGACCTCGAGCGTCTCGCTCTTGCCACCCGACTCGAGCGTCGCGATCACCTTGTCGGCCTTGCGGTCGAGCTTGGTGACGGTGGTCTTCTCGCGGATCGTCATGCCCTGTTTCTCGAACTGCTTCTTGGCGAATTTCGAGATTTCCTCATCCTCGACGGGCAGCACGCGGTCCATCACCTCGACGACGGTGGTCTCGGCGCCGAGCGTGTTGAAGAAGGAGGCGAATTCGATGCCGATCGCGCCCGAGCCGATCACCAGCAGTTTCTTCGGCTGGTGCGGCGGCTGCAGGGCGTGCTTGTACGACCAGACGCGCTTGCCATCGGCCTCGAGCCCGGGAAGGTTGCGGGCGCGCGCGCCGGTGGCGAGCACGATATTCTTGGCGGTGAGCTCCTCGGTGCCCTTCGCGGTCTTGACCGTCACCTTGCCCTCGCCGGCAAGCTTGGCCGCACCCATCACCACATCGACCTTGTTCTTCTTGAGAAGATGGGCCACGCCGGAGGAAAGCTGCTTGGCGACCCCGCGCGAACGCTTCACCACCGCATTGAGATCGTAGCCGATCTTCTCGGCGCTCAGGCCGAACTCCTTCGCGCGCTCCATCAGGTGGAACACTTCGGCCGAACGCAGCAGCGCCTTCGTCGGGATACAGCCCCAGTTCAGGCAGATCCCGCCAAGATGCTCGCGCTCCACGACCGCGACCTTGAGGCCCAGCTGCGCGCCCCGGATGGCGCAGACATAGCCCCCCGGGCCCGCGCCGATCACGATCATGTCGTAGCTTTTCGATGCCATGTCATCCTCCGGTTGGAAACTGGTTTGGCGTTAAACTATTTTTCGTCCACATTCAACTCGCCCTGCGCCGCAAGCGCCTTGCGGTAGCCGCCCTCACGCAGAAATGTCTCTTCCTCGGGGGTGGTCTCGCGTCCCAGTGCGGCGTTGCGCCAGGGGAAGCGGCCGAATTGTTCGATGATTGAACGATGGGCCCGCGCGTGGCGAAGGTTGTCGGCCGAGCGCCACCGGTCGCGGAAGCACGCCACGGCGCGATCCTGATCCGCAAGCGCCTCGGAATGCATGAAAGGCAGGTAGAAGAACTGCTGCATCGGCGGCCCGATCTTCAGGTCGAACCCCTCGGCGATCGCGCGCTCCGCATGTCCGCGCGCCGCCGGATCCGTCGCGAAGCTGCGCGGATCGTCGCGGAACATGTTGCGCGGGAACTGGTCGAGCAGGAGGATCAGCGCCAGCGCCCCGCGCGGCCCGCGATCCCAATCGGCCAGTGCGCCTTGCGTGGCGACCTGCCAGAGCGGCGCGAAGCGGCGGCGGATCGCCGCGTCGATCTCTTCGGTCGACTGATACCAATTCGCCTCGCCGACCTCGCTGCGCCAGAAACGCAGAATTTCCTCGATCCGGTCCATCACACGGCCCTCCCCTGCCGAACTCGTCCCAATGGTAGGGCAAGGCCGGAGGGCGGCAAAGGAGAAAGGGGGTCAGGCCGCGTCGTTGCGTGCGCCCTTCTCGGCCTCCGCCTCCGCCTCGGCAGCCGCCTCGGCCTCCTCCTGCGCATATTCCAGCACAGCCTCGACCGCGACCGCCGTCGCGGTGGGCGAGAGCACGGTATAGGACCCCGCCTCGTCCACCGACAGCGCTTCGCGCCGCGTCATCCGCCAGGCGGCATAGCCCGCGATCCCGAGGCAGAGCACCGCGATGTAGAAGAAGAAACCGCCCGGCCCCATCACGCCCATCAGCCAGCCGGTCACCAGCGGGCCGGTCACCGCACCCACGCCATTGGTGAACATCAGCCCCGCCGAAGCCGAAGCCATGTCGGAATTGTCGAGATAGTCGTTCGTGTAGGCGATCAGAAGCGAATAGAGCGGATTGGCCACGCCCCCGATCAGCGTCGCCGCGATCAGCACGACCCAGAAGGGCGGGCTCAACAGGAAGACGAGGGCCGTGACGACGCCGCCGAGCAGTGCCGTGACCGCGATCACCTTGCGCCGGTCCATGCGGTCCGAGACCCAGCCGATCGGGTATTGCAGCACCATCCCGCCGACATAGATCGCCGCGACGAAGGCCGAGATCTCCTTCACGCTGAGCCCTTCGGCCGTGCCCCAGACCGAGGCCATGCCGAACATCGCCGAGAAGATCCCGCCGAGCAGGAAGATCCCGACCATGCCGAGCGGCGAAGCCTCCCACAGCCGCTTGAAGGTCATCCGCTGGATCGTCTCGAAGGCCGGCGCGGGCGAGGCCGAGAGCAGGATCGGCGTGAAGGAGAGCGACACCAGCACCGAGGGGATCACGAAGAGCAGATAGCCTGCCGGGTCGCCCACGTTGAGCAGCGCCTGCGCCGCCACGATCCCGATCATCTGCATGATCATGTAGAGCGAGAGCGCCTGGCCGCGGGTCTCGTTCGTGGCGCCCGCGTTGAGCCAGCTCTCGGCGGTGATGTAGACCCCCGAGAAGGAGAACCCGATCAGCACGCGCATCAGCACCCAGGACGGCCAGTTCGGAAAGGCCGCATAGAGCACCAGCACCGCCGAGATCAGCGAGCCGAGCGCGGCGAAGACCCGTACGTGACCGACGCGTCCGATCATTTCGGGGACCATGCGCGACCCGAACAGGAAGCCCGCGAAATAGGCCGACATCACGAGCGACATGTAGAAGGTGTCGATGCCTTCGATCTTGCCCCGGATACCGAGCAGCGTGCCCTGCATCCCGTTGCCCACCATCAGCAGCATGATCCCCAGAAGAAGGGGCCAGGTCTGGCGAAGCACTAGCAGCATGAATCGTCCCTCAAAGCTTGGCGTGGGTCTGGGCCGTCCCAGAGGTCGGCATCTAGAACGGTATCGCTCGAAGAACAGGCCCGTTTGCGACCTTACGGGATCAGAAGCGACGCGTCGCCATAAGAGAAGAAACGATACCCGTTTTCAACCGCATGCGCGTAGATCCGCCGGATCCTCTCTGGCCCCATCAATGCCGAGACCAGCATCATCAATGTCGATTTCGGCAGGTGGAAATTCGTCATCAGGGCATCGGTGATGCGGAACTCGAAGCCGGGATAGATGAAGATGTCGGTCGCATCGCGATAGGGCACGATATGCCCCTTCGCGCCGCCCGGAGCGCGCGCGGCGCTCTCGATCAGGCGCAGCGCGGTGGTGCCGACCGGGATCACCCGACCGCCCGCGGCCTTCGTCGCGTTGATCGCGGCGGCGGCCGCTTCGCTCACCTCGCCCCATTCGGCATGCATCTTGTGCTGGGTCACGTCCTCGACTTTCACCGGCAGGAAGGTGCCCGCGCCGACGTGAAGCGTGACTTCGGTGAACTCCACCCCCTTCGCGGCGAGCGCCTCGAGCAATTCGCGGGTGAAATGCAGGCTCGCCGTGGGGGCCGCCACCGCGCCGGAATGACGCGCGAAGACGGTCTGGTAATCGCGCTTGTCTTCCTCGTCGGGCGCGCGCAGGGCCGCGATGTAGGGAGGCAACGGCATCGCGCCCGCCTCGGCCAGCGCCGCGTCGAAATCCTCGCCCTCGAGGTTGAACGCGACGCGCATCTGTCCGTTCTCGATCGCCGCGACACGGGCCGAAAGCGCTTCGGAGAAGACGATCTCCTCGCCCTCCTTCACCTTGCGCAGCGGTTTGGCGAGCGCGGTCCATTCGCCGCCCGGGGCGGGCTCGAGAAGGGTGACCTCGATCTTCGCGACCACCTCTCCCTGCGCCGATTGCCGCGTCCGCGTGCCCATCAGCCGGGCCGGGATCACCTTGGTATTGTTCAGGACCAGCCGGTCGCCGGGGCGGAAAATCTCGAGAAGATCATAGACATGGCGGTCGGTGATCGTGTCGCCCTCCGCCAGCAGCAGCCGGGCGGAATCGCGCGGCCGCGCGGGTCGCGTCGCGATCAGCCCCTCGGGCAGGTCGAAGTCGAAATCCTCGAGTTTCATCCGGATCACTCGCTGAGAACCTTGGGCGGCGCGGCGCGGAACAGCTCGCGCGTCGCGCCCGGCGCGAGCACCGAGAGCGGGTTGATCGAGACCTTCGGCCCCTCGGTCGGACCGCGGAGCGAATAGGAAAAGCCGAAGAGACCCTCTCCCTTCTTGGAGAAGATCTGCCCGATCCCGTTGATCAGATAGAACGGAGAAATCACGCCCTTCATGTCCAGCTGCTTGCTCTGCGGATAGTAATTGCCCGCCATCGTCACCCCCATCGAGGCGCCCACGGCGGCGCCCCTTGTGACGCTGACCCCCTTGGGCGTCAAGCGGAACTCTCCATCCACGTCCGAGAACAGGATCCCTTCGCCGTTGAGCTGTTCGAGCAGGCCGATCCCCGACGC
This sequence comes from Thioclava atlantica, assembly GCF_000737065.1. Classification (GTDB taxonomy): domain Bacteria; phylum Pseudomonadota; class Alphaproteobacteria; order Rhodobacterales; family Rhodobacteraceae; genus Thioclava; species Thioclava atlantica. Next base: position 143,653 of record NZ_AQRC01000007.1, read on the forward strand.
CGCGGAAAGCAGCGAGGCGAGAACGGGCGCGTCCTGCACCCGCAGATTGGTGATCTTGAGCGTACCGTCATAGCTTTGCCGCTCGACCGGGTTGAGCACCAGCGTCCCGGCGCCGCCGCGCGCCTTGGTGAAGATCCCGGTCGCGGCGAGCACCGCCCCGGCATCCTCGGCCTGAGCCCGGATCGCCACCCGCCCCCCGGGCGCAGGCGTCACCGTACCCGAGACCGGGGCCGCGCCGTTCACCCGGCCCTGAAACTGCCCCGAAAAGCCGCCGCCCGCCGAAAACCGGCCGCGAAAGCCCGTAAGCCCGATCCCGTCGGTGATGCGCACCTGGTCGAGCGCTGCGGTGATCGTGCTGCCCTTGCCGCCGCTTCCGCCGCCGGTGACGCCGCCTGCGCTCCCTGCCCCGCGGCCGAAATCGGCCGCCGCGAGGTTCAACTTGCCCGAATGCACGTCGACATCGACCGGACGGCCCGGCCCGCGCCCCACCAGATCCGCGCTGCCGGTGAACCAGTTCCCGATCCGCAGATCGGAAAAGCGCGCGCGCTCCAGCCCCCCGGCCTTGACCAGCGAAAGCGCGCCCTTTGCCGTCAGCCCCGGCGCATCGAGGTTCACGCTGTCGATCCGGGGCGGCTGCCCCAGCGTGCCCGCGAGCCTCAGATCGCCCGCGGTGCCCGCGGCTTTCGACCAGCCCACTTCCGGGATCGACATCCGCAATCCCTTCAGGTCGCTCTCGAAGCTGAACCGCGTCGGCTCGTCCTTTTGCAGATCGAGCGCGATATCGCCCCAGCCCTGGCCCTGCACCATCCCCTTCGGGAGCCCGACATTGAAGCTCTCCAGCCCGTCTGGCGTCACCTCGATCTTGCCCTTCACCGTCGAGCGGCCCTTCGCCTCCGGGCCGAACCGCTGATCCCATGCCGCATCGAAGGCGACGCCCGAGAGCGATCCCTTGCCCGAGATCACCATGCCCGCATTGTCGGCCTTCAGGTCGAGCCGCGCCGCGCGCAATTCGCGTCCCGGCACGAGCGTGTCGCTCTTCACCTCGGTCAGCCGCGCGGACACGTCGAAGCCGATCTCCTCGGCGGGCACGCGCGGCTTGAGCGGCAGACGGATGACCGAGCGCGCCTCCGCCCAGCCCTGCGCGATATCGGTCCCCATATTCGCCTTCTTGAGGAATTCGAAGGGCGGCTGGTCAAGGAGCGAAAGCGCCGCCGGGATCGGCGAGCGCGTCATCAGGGTGACGATCGCCGGGGCGGGCTTGATGCGGATATCGGGCACGATCAGCTTCGTCCCCGTGACCTCGATCCGCCCGCCCGAGGGCGCGGTGACATGCCCTTCCTCGACCTGCAGCGCCTGCCGCGTGTCGATGATGGTGGCAAAGCCCCGCCCCTGCTGCACCGGCGGCAAGGTGCGCAGCACGCGGACGTCGGCGCCGCGGAATTCGTAGCCGAGCGCCAGCTCGGGCTTCGTTCCCGGCGCGAGGCGCAAGGCCGCGCGGACATTGCGCAGCTGCCCGGTGGTGACGTTCTGCTCGAGCCAGTCGCGCGTCTCCGGCACCACCGAGGGCGGCCAGAGCGCGAGCAGCTTGGCCTGGTCGATCTGGTCGATCCCGGTATCGAGCGCGACTTTCCAACCATCCTTCTGCGCGCTCAGAACCCCTTTCGCACTGATCGTGGTCGCCCCGGCATCGTCTAGTTCGAGCTGACCCAGTTCGACCCGGAACGGATCGAAGGAGAGCCGCAGATCCACGGCCCCTTGGGTGAATTGCGCGGGTTTCTCGAACAGCCCCGCCGGGTCGAGCTGCAGATCGGAGATCGAGATCTGGCCGAGGATCGATTGCGGCAGCCCGTCCTTGAGGTCCTTCAGATAGGCCTGCCCGTCCGCGCGCAGGCGAAGCGCGCGGCTGGTCACCGAGAGGTTCGAGACGGTGACGCGCTGGCGATCCGGATCGTAGGTGAGATAGAGCTTGCCGCTCTCGATCGCGAAAGGCTGGACGTTGTCATTGGGCCGGATCGCCCCGCGCCCGATCTCGAGCATCGCGTTCATGCCCGTCAAATGCCCCTTGTCGTCGAGCCCCGAGCGCAGCGCGCCCGAAATCGGGGCATCGAGAACGCCAAGGGCCGCAAGCGCCGGCGACTGCACGGCCAGATCGCGCGCCGGAAGATCGGTCACCGCCGCGCCGAAGCTCGCCTCGCGGCCCTTCTTCTGGGTGGTCATCGACAGCGCGATCCGGGCCGGTTTCGCCCCGCCCCCTCCGACGTCGAAACCAAGCGCCACCGAGATCTGCGACCCGCTCTGGGTCAGCTTGAACCGGCCCTGCGACACCTTCCACAGGCGTTCGAGCCGCTCATCCATCAGCCGGATCTCGACATCCTCCGCGGTGACCGCTTCGAGTTTGGAGAGCGCGGGAACCTCGAAGACCTTCTCGAAGGCCTCGACCGCATCGGAGGCATTGGTGAGTTCGAGATTGCCGAACGTGTCCCCGCCGCCCAGATCGAGATCGAGCCGACCGTCTGGCAGGCGATGGAGCGACAGGCTCGCGCCACGCACCCGGAACGAGCGCGGCTCCACCTTCCCGCGCAGAAGCGGCTCGGCCCAGAGCGTGGCGCGCAGCTCGGGCAGCACCGCGATCGGCAGCCCCGAGGGCCGGTCGAGCCGCACCATGTTGAACCGGATCCGCGGGCGCAGCCCCTCGTCCAGGATCACGTCGACCCCACCCGCGAGCGTCACCTTCATCCGGCCCTCGAGGGCGGAATTGGCGCGCGCCTGCAACTGCGCGACGACCCAGTCGGGCATCGGCACCGGGCGATGGGTCACGACGAGCCAGCCGAAGACCGCAGCGAGCGCGAGAACCGGAAGAGTCAGCAGGAGGAGAAGGCCGGTGCGCGCGCGACGGGCGGGCGCGTCGCCATCCCCTGCGAGCGGCGGGGTTTCCGATCCACAGGCATCACCGACAGGGCGCGCATCCTCGCGCGTATCGGCCGCGTCAGCGCGCGGCTGCCCCGTCTCGGGGCCGGTGGGGCGTTCATGCTCCATCGTCATCTTTCGGGGCACCCCTTTTTCCCTCCGGTGCCCCTGCGCAAAGCCCGGGCCGGAGGCGGGTCGGCCTTGCCCCCCTGTCCTGCCTCGTGATTAATTCTTGCGCAAGCGGGGGCCGAAAGTAAGCCCCGATCTGTCACGGAGACCGCAAATGATCGAAACAGGCGAAAACGCGCCGGACTTCACCCTGCCCGCGACCGGCGGCAAGGGGTTCGAGACACTCGGAAATCTGATCACGAAAGACGGAAGCCTCACGCTGAGCGCCGCCCGCCCGCATCCGGTCGTCCTTTATTTCTACCCGAAGGACAACACGCCCGGCTGCACCACGGAAGCGCTCGATTTCACCCGCCTCGCGAAGGATTTCGCCGCGGAGGGCGTGGTGGTGATCGGCATCTCGAAGGACAGCCTGAAGAAACACGAGAATTTCTGCGCCAAGCACGATCTGGGCATCTATCTCGCTTCCGATGACGGCTCAGAGACCTGCGAGGCCTACGGCGCCTGGGCGGAAAAATCCATGTATGGCAAGACGTTCTGGGGCATCGTGCGTTCGACCGTGCTGATCGACAGGGATGGCAAGGTGGCGCGGGTCTGGCCGAAGGTCTCGGTCAAGGGCCATGCCGAGGAGGTTCTCGAGGCTGCCCGCGCGCTCGCCTGAGCGGCCGATGCGGCACGGTCAACTGCCCCTCTCGGGATCGTGACCGGCCCCCGGAAACCGCGTCGAAACCCGGCCGGCGCCCCTGTGGAAATAAGCAAGAAATCGCCTATCTCGTGCGTGTGAGGGAACTGCGCCACAAGTGGAGGGCAAAATCGGTTGCCCGGCACGCCCCCCCTTGCTAATCCCGATACAACCTTGGGCGGCTTTCTTATCCACAGGGACACAGAAGCCCTCGTCGCCCCCCGCTCTTCCGTGGCCCGTCGCCACCCTGACCCAATAACAAGACAGGATCGACCGGTTTGCCCAGACGCATTCTCGACCGCCTGAACACCCGCCTCGAGCGTTGGCTCCCCGAACAGCGGCTGTTCATGAAATCGGATAGCGCGACACGGTTCGTGAGACTCCGACCCCTCACACAGGCAAGCGTTCTGGCGATCGGCGCCGGGCTGTTCCTGTGGTCCACCGTGGCCAGCGCGATGCTCTTCATCGACGGGATCTCCTCGGGAAGCGCGGTCCAGAACGAACAGGTCGCCAAGCTGGCCTTCGAACGCCGCCTCGACGCGCTCTCGAAAGAGCGCGATGCCCGCGCCGCCGAAGCCCATGCCGCCCAGCAGCGCTTCCAGACCGCGCTCGAACAGGTCTCGAAGATGCAATCGACGCTGCTCGCCTCGGAAGAGCGCCGCCGCGAACTCGAGACCGGGATCGACGTGATCCAGTCCACCTTGCGGCGCACGATGGACGAGCGCGACACCGCGCGTCTGGCGCTCGCCAAATCCGAGGGCAAGGTCAAGAATGCCGGCCCGACGCAGGCCGCGCGCGCCGAGGACATGGCGAAAACCGTCGACATGCTGACCGCGGCGCTCGGCGAGACCGCGAAGGAACGCGACGCCGCCTCCGACGACGCCAAGTCCGCCCAGGTCGAGATGGACCGCATCGCGCTCGAGAAACGCCTTCTCGAAGAGCGCAACAACGAGATCTTCACCACCCTCGAAGGCGCCGTGAAGATCTCGATGGAGCCGCTCGACAAGGTGTTCAAGCAGGCGGGCATGGATCCCAACCATGTGCTGGCCGAGATCAAGAAGGGCTATTCGGGCACCGGTGGCCCGCTCACCCCGGTCGCGCTCTCGACCAAGGGCACGGCCGATCTCGACGGCGACACCGCACGGGCCGAAAGCATCCTGCGCAAGCTCGACGAGATGAACATGTATCGCATCGCGGTGGACAAGCTGCCCTTCGCGATGCCGGTGAAGTCGCATTTCCGCTTCTCCTCGCCCTTCGGCTGGCGGTGGGGCCGGATGCATGAGGGCGTGGACATGGCCGCGCCGATCGGCACCAAGGTCTACTCCCCCGCCGATGGCGTCGTCATCGCCGCCGAATGGGAGCGCGGCTATGGCAATATCGTCAAGATCCGCCACGGATTCGGCATCACCACCCGCTATGGCCACCTCAACAAAATCCGTGTGAAGGTGGGGCAAAAAGTGTCGCAAGGGGACTGGATTGCTGATATGGGCAATACCGGACATTCCACTGGGCCCCATCTGCACTACGAGATCCGCATCAGTGGCAAACCCATCAATCCGATGACCTTCATCAAGGCTGGTAAGAATGTTTTCTAAGTCGAAGATCCACGAACCCGGCCCCAAGGCCGATGGTGACAAGCCCAAAGCTCCCGAGGCTTCGTCCGCACCCGCGCGCACGTCCTCGGAGCATATGTCGAATGCGGCACCGCGTCCGAAGCCCTCGCCCTCGGTCCTTTCCACGGACCTGACGGTCACCGGGAACATCAAGACGACCGGCGACATCCAGATCGAAGGCACCGTAGAGGGCGACATCCGCGCCCATCTCCTGACCGTCGGCGAAAGCGCCACGATCAAGGGTGAAATCATGGCCGATGACGTCGTGGTGAATGGTCGTGTCGTCGGTCGCGTGCGCGGCCTGAAGGTCCGCCTGACCTCGACCGCCCGCGTCGAGGGCGACATCATCCACAAGACCATCGCGATCGAGAGCGGCGCGCATTTCGAAGGCTCGGTGCAGCGTCAGGACGACCCGCTGCAAAACGGCCAGGGCACTCCCAAACTCGCGCCCCCGACGGCCGAGGCTGCCCCGGCGCCCGCCGCCACGACCGAGAAGAAATAAGCCCCGGCAAGAGCCAGAGCGGATGAGGGCGGCCTCTCGAGGCCGCCCTTTTTCTTTGTCGCGCGGGTCTGACGTGAGGGGCGCTGCCCCTTGTCGCCTGCGGCCCTCGCCCCCCGCGGTCATTCGGTCAATATCGAAGACAACCCACAGGCGCTGGTGCGCGGCTTGGACGGAAAAAGAAAGTAGTGTCCGCAAATCGTGTTGGCCCTCTTCGTTTTTGGCATAAATGGCCAATATTATTCGGCTTCTAGAAAGAAGCCGAAATTGCATCAGCACGAATTTATCCAGTTCCTCACGCATTTTGATTTGCTGGCCCCTGCGCAGATTGAAAAAGCAAGAGCTCGGATTTCCGATGTTCGCAGGAGGAATGAGGCACTCGCTCAAATCGAGGGAGGTGGCGCTCGTGAATGTCCTCGCTGCGGTAGCGGCAAGCGCCTAAGATGGGACAAGATGCGCACGAATGTGCAGCGCTACCGTTGTGGTAGCTGTAAAAAGACCTTCACTGGACGCAATGGCACCCGGATTGCGCACATTCATCGGCCAGGACTGTTCTTTGATCGGTCAGGTTCAGGTTGCACCACGGATGAAGCGTATGACCCCAAGAAGGATGAGCCCGATTGGAATCCAGAGAAAAACACCCAGCAAGTAAAATCCCAGCGACCAAAGCGGGTAGATGTATTCGCCGACATCCATTCCTAAGAATAGGCATTCTTCAGGGCCTCTTGCCCATATCTTGCAGCCATTAAGCCGGGCAAGTTGAGCGACGAAGAAGCCGATGAGCCAAAGGCCAGCCGGCCAAAGAACCACTATTAAGGCGAGAGATGTGGAAACCCTGTCATTCTTGTCTTCCATGCCAACTGCCACCGAAATCTGGTTTAGTGGTGCATCAAGTTAGCCAGACGCCACGAAACCACAAGATGCCTTAAACAGACCCACACGATATGCAGACACTACCAAAAAGAAAGACGCGTCGCGTGGAAACCCACGGACGCGTCAGTCTGAAGGCGGGGCTTGAAGGGCCGAAAGCCCCCGCCCCGCCCGGGTTATTTCACCACCGTCTCGGGCCCCATCGCCATCGTCGGCAGCCAGGTCGAGAGGAAGGGGATATAGGTGATCAGGATCAGGAAGACGAAGAGCACCGCGAGGAAGGGCGCGGAGGCGCGCACCACCCGCATGATCGGCATCCCCGCCACGCCCGAGGTCACGAAGAGGTTGAGCCCAACCGGCGGCGTGATCATCCCGATCTCCATGTTCACCACCATGATGATCCCGAGATGGATCGGGTCGACGCCGAGCTCCATCGCGATCGGGAAGACCAGCGGCGCAACAATCAGGATCAGCCCCGACGGCTCCATGAACTGACCGCCGATCAGCAGGATCACGTTCACGATCACGAGGAACATGATCTTGCCCAGCCCCGCGCCCAGAAGGGCCTCGGTGATCTTCTGCGGGATCTGCTCGTCGGTAAGCACATGTTTGAGGATCAGCGCGTTGGCGATGATGAACATCAGGGTGATGGTCAGCTTGCCCGCCTCGAAAAGCGTGTCGCGCGTGCCGCGATGCCAGATCGCGGTGATCAGGGCCTGGGGCTTCTGCAGGAGCGAGGTTTTCGTCTCGCCCTGATCGAGCGGTCCCATGTCGCGATAGATGAAATTCGCCACGATCCAGGCATAGACAGCGGCCACGGCGGCGGCTTCGGTCGGCGTGAAGATGCCGCCGGTGATGCCGGGAATGCCGTAGAGGCCGATCATGATGATCGCGATCAGCATCAGCCCCCAGAACGCGTCCTTGAAGCTCGCCCAGACCTCGCCCCAGCCCAGCCAGTCGCCCTTCGGCAGGTTGCGGCGGATCGCGATGAACAGGATCGTCGCCATAAGCATGACGCCCGCGAGAAGGCCGGGGATGACGCCGGCGAGGAACATCCGGCCCACCGAAACATCGGTCGCCGAGGAATAAACCACCATCACGATCGAGGGCGGGATCAGGATGCCGAGCGTGCCGGCATTGCAGATCACGCCGGCGGCGAAGTCCTTGGAATATCCGACCTGCCGCATCGCCGCGATCACGATCGAGCCGATCGCGACCACGGTCGCGGGGCTCGACCCCGAAAGCGCGGCGAAAAGCATGCAGGCGAAGACTCCCGAGATCGCGAGCCCGCCGGGGAAATGCCCCACCAGGGCGATCGCGAAGCGGATGATGCGCTTGGCCACGCCCCCCGTCGACATGAAGCTCGAGGCGAGGATGAAGAAGGGGATCGCCAGGAGCGTCGCGTGATTGTCCATCGCGTCGAAGAGCGACTGCGCGATCGAGGCGAGCGAGGCGTCGGAGAAGATCAGCAGGAACAGCGTCGAGGCGAGGCCCAGCGATACCGCGATCGGCACGCCGAGCAGCATGAAGCCGATCACCATCGCGAAGAGAAAGAGGATATCCATGCCTCAGTCGTCCTTGTTCATATGGGCCACATCGGCCACCTGGTCTTCGGCCTCGTGGCTCACGATCAGCGCGGTGCGGTCGCCGCGCGCGATCCCGATCGTCGCCTGAATGAAGCGGATCAGCAGCAACAGCACGCCCACGGGCAGGATCACATAGGGGATGAAGCGGGGCAGCTTGTCATAGGCTTCGCCCTGATTGATGAGATTGCCGAAATAGACCGCGAGCGCATGCGCGAAGGGCACCTGGTCGGTCTCGTAGAAAGCGCGGTCGCGGGTGGCGACGAAACCGGTCGGGAACCAGCGCCCGCCCGTCTGCTCGAGCCCCGCAAACGGCGCCCAGTAATCCCAGGCCCCCTTGAGAAGAAGCACGGCATAGAGGATGCAAAGCGCCGCCGCGAACAGCCCCACGAGCCGGCGCGGGCCCGGTCGCAGCATGTTGATCACCGCATCGACCCCGAGATGCGCAGTGATCTTCACGGCATAGGACATGCCGAAGAGCACCAGCCATGCGAACAGGATCAGCGTGACCTCCAGCCCCCAGATCAGCGAGTCGTTGAAAATGTAGCGCAGGATCACATTGATGAAGGTGATCACCGTCATCACGCCGAGGATCAGCGCGATCATGGTTTCTTCGAAATGGTGGATCGCACGCGAGATACGCGACCGCGGCTCGTAGCCCTGCGACATGGGGATCTCCGTTCTAGCGTATGTGAAATGCGCGCGCAGTGTGTGGGGCTGCGCGCGCCGCGGAGCGGGCGGGGCAAGGGGGCCCGCCCGTCCGGTTCCGGTCAGTGCTTGGCGTTGATCGCCTGCGCCGCGTCGATGTTCGCCTGGCCCACATCATCGGTGAACTGGGCCCAGACGGGCTTCATCGCATCGACCCATTGCTGGCGCTGCTCGGGGGTCAGTTCGCGGATCGTCGCCCCGGTAGCGAGGATCGCCTGTTTCGAGTTCTCCTCGACCTCGTTGATCGCGGCGTTCCGCTCGACGGTGACATCGTGCAGGATCGAGGCGATCTGGTCGCGGATCGCGGGATCGAGGCTTTCCCACCAGTCGACGGAGGTCACCACCATGTAGTCGAGCAGGCCGTGATTGGTCTCGGTGATGCCGTCCTGCACTTCGTAGAACTTCTGGCCGTAGATGTTCGACCAGGTGTTTTCCTGACCGTCGACGACGCCGGTCTGCAGCGCGCCATAGACCTCCGAGAAGGCCATCGGCTGCGGGCTCGCGTCGAGCGCCTTCATCTGGGCGATCAGCACGTCGGAGGGCTGAACGCGGAATTTGAGGCCCTTCGCATCGCCCGGCACCAGAAGCGGCTTGTTGGCCGAGAACTGCTTGAGACCGGAATGCCAGAACTCGAGCCCCTGCAGGCCGCGGCGCACCATCTCGTTCTTCATCTTCTGGCCGATTTCCGAATTCTGGAACTCGTCCACCGCATCCATGTTCTTGAACATGAAGGGCAGGTCGAAGATGCGGTATTTCTTGGTGAAGGTCTCGAATTTCGACAGCGAGGGCGCGGCCATCTGCACGTCGCCCTGCAGCATCGCCTCGAGCACCTGGTCATCGTTGTAGAGGGTCGAGTTCGGATAGACCTCGACGCAGACCTTGCCGTCCATCTCCGCATTCACGCGCTTGGCGAACAGCGCCGCGGCGATCCCCTTGGGGTGTTTGTCGGCATTGGTGACATGGCTGAACTTGATGACCATTTCGCCATCGTCACAGCCTTCCGGATTGGCCATGGCGATCCCGGCCGAAGCCACGAGCGCAAGCGCCGAAATCGCGGCGGTAAACTTCTTCATTATGTCCTCCCAAGGTCAGTTCTTGCCGGTCCTCCCCGGCGTCCTCGACAGAAGAGGCACTGGGCGGAGGCTTTTCAACAGGTTCGTGAAGATCCCGTTACAACCAATATTTCCGTAGTTTTCTCAATCCCTTGCGCCACGAAGTTGAGGGCCGCGCATTTCAGCGCGTGCGAAATTCCGCACAGTCTCGACGAAGCGCGTGCGATTTTTCGCCTTGATGCGGGTTGCGCCCGACGCCCTTGGTGCGCGCCTATTTTCGGAAGTCCTCGGGCTTGAGCCCGTGCCGCGCGAGTTTGTCGTAGAAAGTCTTGCGCGGCAGCTTGAGCGCCGCCGCCGCCTCCGTCGCGCTGCCGCCCGCCTGTTCCAGCGCCTCGGCCAGAAGCGAGCGCTCCACCGCCGCCATGCGCCCGGCCAACCCGATTTCCGCCGCCGGGCTGGCCTGCGCCCCGTCGAGCCCCATCGCGAAGCGCATCGCCTCGGACATCAGTGCCCGCGCATTGCCGGGCCAGTCGCGCGCCATCAGCTGGGCGGTCAATTCGGGCGGGATCTCGGGCATGGGTCGATTCGACTGTTCGCAGGCGATCGCGACATAATGGCGAAAGAGCGCGGGGATATCCTCGGGCCGCTCGGAAAGCGAGGGGATGCGCAGCCTCAGCGCCTCGAGCCGCCAGTAGAGATCGGGATGGAAGCGCCCTGCCCGCGCCTCGCCGGGAAGATCGCGATAGGTGCCCGCGATCAGACGCGTCGCGGGGCGGGTTTCGAGAAGCTCGATCAAGGCGAACTGGGCAGGCCGCGGCAGGTCCGCCACCTCGTCGAGATAGAGCGTGCCGCCTTCGGCTTGGGCAAACCCCGCCTCCAGCGCCTCGACCCCGAGCCCGGCCGCGGCGAGTTTCACGAAGGGCCGCCGCGCGTTGGTGGACAGAAGGTGGATCACCTCGGCGAGCTTGGAATTGCCCGCCCCCGGCGCGCCGGTGATCAGCACCTCCGCCCCCGAGCGCGCGGCCTTGCGCGCCCCCTCGCGCAGCGCCTCCGCCACCGGGGACTCGCCCACAAGCATCCGCGCCGCCGCATCGCCGCGCTTGCCCGCCGCGCGCGAGAACCGCGCCTCCATCACCCGCGCACGGGTTTCGAGCGCTTTCTCAACAACGGCCAGCAAATCTTTCCCGGAACACGGTTTTTCGAGAAAGTCGAAAGCCCCGCGCGCCATCGCGCGCACCGCCATCGGCACATCTGCCTCGCCTGTTAGCAGAACCACGGGAAGCTCCGGATCGGCCTTCTGCACCAGATCGAGCAGCGCGAAACCGTCCTTGCCCGGCATCCTGATATCGGTCACCACGACCCCGTCGAAATCGGTCGAGATATGATCCTTGGCCTCGATATAGCTGCTCGCGAGCGTGGGCTTCAGCCCCGCCAGCTCCAGCGTCTGCCCGAGCGCCTCGCGCACCGCCCGATCGTCATCGACAAAGAGAACCCGGCGCATCATGCGATGACCTCGCCTTCCATGACCTCACGTTCCTTGGCCTCGCGCAGCTCCACGGTGAAGACCGCGCCGCCCCGCGGGTCGTTCTCGCCCCGCAGATTGCCGCCGAAGCCCTGCACGAGCCCATAGGAGATCGACAGGCCGAGGCCAAGCCCCTCGGAGGAGCCCGCCTCCTTGGTCGAGTAGAACGGATCGAAGATGCGCTCTGGATCGGCGATCCCGGGGCCCGTGTCGCGCAGCGTGAGCCGGACGATGTCGTCCTCGCGCGCGATGCGCACCGTCAGGCGCCGTTCGGGCTGTCCCTCCATCGCGTCGATCGCGTTCGAGATCAGGTTGATCACGACCTGGCTCAGCCGAACCTCGCCGCCCATCACGATCGCGGGGAAATCGGGACGCCGCCAGTCGACCGTCACCCCCGCGCGCTCGAGCCGCTGGTCGAGCATCTCGAGCGCGCTCTCGACCACCGCGGCAAGTCCGACCCGCGTCGCGGGCTCGCTCTCCTGCCGCGCGAAGGCACGCAGGTTGCGGATGATGCGCCCCATCCGACGCGCCATCGCCCCGATCTTGCCCAGCGTCTCGCCCGCCTCCTGCGCGCGACCGCGTTCGAGCAGCAGCTCCGCATTCTCCGCATAGGAGGAAATCGCCATCAGCGGCTGGTTGAGTTCGTGACTGATCCCCGCCGACATCTGCCCGAGCGCCGAGAGCTTGCCCGCCTGCACCAGTTCGGCCTGCGCCCGCCGGAGTTCCTCGTTCGCCGCGCTGAGTTCGGCGGTGCGCGCCGTCACCCGCGCCTCGAGCACCGCATTGGCCACGGCAAGCGCACGCCTTCGCTCCCACAGCGCGAAAAGCACCGCCCCCATGGCGAGAAACCCCGCCGCGGTCGAGAGCGCGGCGAGCCGGGCCGAGCGCAGGACGGGGGCGGCGGAGGCCAGCGCATGGCCCTGCATCTCGATCACCGGCAGGTCGCGCGAGACCTCGAGGCCGAGACCGCCGAGCGAGCCCGTCCCGGCCACCAGTTTCTGGCCGGCCAGATCATGGCTGCGCAATCGCAGCCCGTGGCTCACCGATCCGGCCGGATAGATCGCCGGATCGGGCTGCGCGCCCTCGGTGCTCAGCAGCACCAGATCCGAACGGTTGGCGAGAAAACTCACCCCGTCGGCATCGGTGAACCAGACCGGCACCGGGTTGCCGCGCCCCTCGGCCTCCACGTCGGAGGCCGCCAGGCGCAGCAGCACGATCCCCACCACGCCGCCCGCGCGAGAAAAGACCGGTGCGGCGAAGCTGAACAGCCGTCCACCGGTCGCCGGGTCGACGAAATGATCGAAGCCCGTCGCCCCCTGCGCAGCCCGACCGAGCGCGCGGCTCATCGGCAAGCGCGCGGGTGCGCCTTCCGGCCCGGCGAGAACGGCGCCACCGGGAGCGATCAGCCAGACATCGCGCGCGCCCGCATGATCGGCGAGACGTTGCAGCGTCAGGCTGACCGCGGCATCACGCCAAGCGCCGCTCGCGCGCCCTTCGGAGGCAAAACTTTCCGCCAAGGCCACTACATCGGGATGGTCGGCCGCGAGCACCGCCACCTCGCGGAACTGAAGGAGGGCCGCAACCAGACGATCGGACGCGAGCCGAAGGTCCGATGCCCCCTGCGCCGCGATCCGGTCAAGCCCGTCGCGCGCGGAGACACGCCAGACCCCGATCGAGGCGGCCAGTGTCAGCGCGATCCAGATGAGCAACACTGCGACCCGGCCCAGCATCGACGATCCTCCTGATCCCTTCCTGCGGCGAAGTGCGTATCAATGCAACCGGGACTTGCATAATGCAATTCCTTCGGGCCAACTGAACACCGCAAAACCGGAGCGCGTATGAAAGCCCTGTTCCAATCCCCGCTTGATCCCGCCTTCGTGCAAAATCCCTATCCCTTCTATGACCGCGTTCGACAAGCCGGCCCCTTTGCCGAATGGGGGGAATACGGCCTGCCCGTCACTGCCCGCGCCACGATCACCGCCGCGGCGCTGCGCGACCGCCGGCTCGGCCGCGAGGCACCGCCCGAATTCCAATTGGAGGTCCCGCCGCATCTCGAGCCCTTCTACGCGGTCGAACGGCATTCGATGCTCGAACTCGAGGGTCCGCGCCATGCCCGGCTGCGCAGGCTCGTCGCGAAGGCCTTCACCTCCGGCAGGGTCGCCGCGATGGAGGCGGAGATCGCCGCGCTGGTCCATCGCCTGATCGACGCGATGCCGGAGGACGGATGCGATCTGCTGGTCAATTTCGCCCAGCCCCTGCCCGTCATCGTGATCGCGCGGATGCTCGGCGTGCCCGAGATCGACGCCCCGCAGCTTCTCGCCTGGTCGCATGCGATGGTGCAGATGTATCAGGCGCGCCGCGACGAGGGGCATGAACGGGAGGCTGCGCACGCCGCGGCCGAATTCTCGGCCTATCTCGAGGCACTGATCGAGACGCGGCGCGCGGCCCCGGGTCCCGATCTGATCTCGGAGCTGATCAAGGTCGAGGAAGCCGGCGAGAACCTCACCCGCGAGGAGCTGATCTCCACCGTCATTCTGCTGATGAATGCCGGGCACGAAGCCACGGTGCATACGCTCGGAAACGCGGTGAAGACCCTGATCGAACAGGAGGTCTCCCCGCATTGGCTCGCGCCCGAACGGCTGGCCGGGACCGTCGAGGAGCTGCTGCGCTTCGATCCGCCGCTCCATCTCTTCACGCGCTGGCTCTACGAGGATGTCGAGTTCCAGGGCCAGGTGATCGAGAAAGGCACCCAGATCGGGTTGCTGCTGGCGGGGGCGAGCCGTGATCCCTCGGCCTGGGAAGATCCGGGCGTCTTCGCCCCTTCGCGCCCGGTGCGGACGAATTTCGCCTTCGGGGCGGGGACGCATTTCTGCATCGGCGCGCCGCTTGCGCGACTGGAATTGAGCGTGGCGATCCCGATCCTGGTCGAACGCCTCTGCGGGCTCGATCTGCCGCACCGCCCCCTCTATGCCGATCTCTACCATTTCCACGGGCTCGGGCGGCTCGATGTGACCTATTCGAAGCGCTAGAGCGGCAGGGCCGTCGTCGATTTCAGTTCTTCCATCGAGAGGAGCGCGGTGACGTTGTGGATCTTCACCTCCGAGATCAGCGCCTGGTAGAAGCGGTCATAGGCACGCGCATTCTCGACCCGGACCTTGAGGATGTAGTCGATATCGCCTGCGAGCCGGTGCGCCTCGAGCACTTCGGGCCGCGCACGCAGGGTCGCCAGGAATTTCTCCTGCCATTCGGCCTCGTGTTCGGAGGTGCGGATCAGCACGAAGAAACACGCGTCGAACCCGAGCGCTTCGGGATCGAGGATCGCCGTCTGCTTCCCGATCACGCCGGCCTCCCGCAGCTTGCGAATCCGGTTCCAGACCGGGGTCTTCGACGAGCCCACCTTGCGCGCGATCTCGTCGAGGGACTGGCTCGCATCCTCCTGCAGTTCCGCAAGGATTTTCCGATCCAGCGCGTCGATCCGTGCCGCCATTCCGCTTCTCCCCTGTGATTTGGACCGATGTCTCCCGGCCCCGTGTCGCGAGGGACGTTATTCCTTATTCGCACCGATATCTAGCGGATATGCAGAACTTTTTCCTATATTCAGCCGCAAGACAGGCGAAAGGAGAGCGACATGGCGGACACGATCACCACGCGCATCGGCGAAGTCATTCTCGCGGGTGCCGGTCCGGGCGATCCGGACCTTCTCACCGTGGCGGTGCTGCGCGAGCTGGGGCGGGCCGAGGTCATCCTGCACGATACGCTGGTGAGTGCCGAGATCCTCGCCCTCGCGCATCCGCAGGCGGTCGTAATCGAGACCGGCAAGACCGGCTTCGGCCCGTCGCGCCCCCAGCACGAGATCAGCGCCGCGATCATCGCCCATGCGCGCGCAGGCCGCCGCGTCTTGCGCCTCAAATCGGGCGATCCGGGGGTCTTCGGGCGGCTGGGGGAAGAGCTCGACGCGCTCGACGCGGCGGGTATCGGCTATCGCGTCCTGCCGGGCATCACTGCCGCTTCCGCCGCCGCGGCCAGCCTCGGACAAAGCCTGACCGAACGCGGACGCAACCGCGAATTGCGGCTGATCACCGGGCATGACGCGCAGGGTCTAGCCGAACAGGACTGGTCCGCGCTTGCCCGCCCCGGGGCGGTGGCCGCGATCTACATGGGCAAGCGCGCCGCGCGCTTCGTTCAGGGCCGCCTGCTGATGCATGGGGCGCCTGCCGAGACCCCCGCCACCGTGATCGAGAACGCCTCGCGCCCGGACCAGACGATCCGCCCCGCGACGCTCGCCACCCTGCCCCAAGTCACGCAAGAGGCCGAGGGCCCCGCCGTGATCCTGCTGGGCCTCGCGCCGCGCGACGCCCGCCAAAGCCTGAAGGAGATCGCGCTATGAGCCGCAAATTCATCCCCGGCGTGATCAGCGCCAACGACCTGCGTGAAGGCCATGTGGTCTACATGAACGATGCGGGCCGCTGGGTGCTGCGCCTCTCCGATGCCGCCTATCTCGACGATCCGGTGATCGCCGAGATGTGGCTGAGCATCGCCAATGCACAGACCGACCGCGTGGTGGGAGCCTATCTCGCCCCCGCGACGCTGGGCCCCAACGGCCCCGAACCCGCCCATTTCCGCGAGGCCTTCCGCGCCTCCGGCCCCTCGATCGAGATCCCCGGGAGCTGAGCGATGTTCCAACCCTCCGAGTTCGACCGCGCCGCGATCCGCGCGCGCGCGGCCCAGTTTCGCGCCCAGGTCCAGCGCCGCCTCGATGGCAGCCTGACCGAGGACGAGTTCAAACCGCTGCGCCTGATGAACGGGCTCTATCTGCAGCTTCACGCCTACATGCTGCGCGTCGCGATCCCCTATGGCACGCTCTCGGCCACGCAGATGCGCCAGCTCGCGATGATCGCCGAACGCTGGGATCGCGGCTATGGCCATTTCACCACCCGGCAGAACGTCCAGTTCAACTGGCCCCGGCTGGTCGATGTGCCCGAGATGATCGACGCGCTGGCCGATGTGGGGATGCACGCGATCCAGACGAGCGGAAATGCGATCCGCAACACCACGACCGACGCCTTCGCGGGCGCGGCCGCGGACGAGATCGCCGATCCCCGACCTTACGCCGAGCTGATCCGGCAATGGTCCACCGATCATCCCGAATTCCAGTTCCTGCCGCGCAAGTTCAAGATCGCGATCAATGGCGCGCGCGCCGACCGGGCCGCGATCCGCGCTCACGACGTCGGGCTGCAACTGGTCGAACGCGAGGGAGAGTTCGGGTTTCGGGTCTTCGTGGGCGGTGGCCTGGGGCGCACGCCGATGATCGGGCGCGAGTTGCGGGCGTTTCTGCCCGCGCGCGATCTGCTGCCTTATCTCGAGGCGGTCGTGGCGGCCTGGAACCTCGCCGGACGGCGCGACAACAAGTACAAGTCGCGCATCAAGATCACCGTCCATGAGCTTGGGATCGAACGGTTTTCCGAGCTGGTCGAGGCCGAGTTCCGGGCCCGCCGCGCGGATTTCAAGGGTGCGGATCAGGATATCCTCGCTGAACTCGAGGCGCAATTCGCCCCGCCCGTCCTGCCCGCACGCGACAGTGCCGGTTACGATCGGGCGCTTGCGGTCGATCCGCTCCTGCGGGCCTGGGCCGCACGCTCCGTCACTCCGCATCGCAACCCCGATTACGCGGTGGTCACGGTCAGCCTGAAAGAACACGGCGCACCGCCGGGCGATGCGAGCGCGGCGCAGATGCGCCTGCTCGCCGATCTGGCCGAACGCTACGGGCAAGCCGAACTGCGCATCAGCCACGAACAGAATGTCGTCCTGCCCCATATCGCGAAGGCCGATCTGCCCGTGCTTTTCGAGGTCTTGCGCAAGGGGGGGCTGGCCACTGCCAATATCGGGCTGATCTCGGACATCATCGCCTGCCCCGGCATGGATTACTGTGCGCTCGCCACGGCACGCTCTATCCCGCTGGCGCAACAGATCGCGACCCATTTCCGCGATCTCGGGCTGGAGGAGGAGATCGGCGCGCTCAAGATCAAGATCTCGGGCTGCATCAATGCCTGCGGCCATCATCACCTGGGCCATATCGGCATTCTCGGCCTCGACCGGGCGGGGGTGGAGAATTACCAGATCACGCTCGGCGGAGACGCGAGCGAGACGATGGCGCTCGGCGATCGCGCCGGCCCCGGCTTCGCCTATACGGAGGTGATCCCGGCGATCGAGCGCCTGCTGCGCGCCTATCTCGAGCTGCGCGACGCGCCCGGGGAGAGCTTCCTCGACACGCTCCGCCGGCTCGGCGCCGCGCCCTTCAAGGATGCCCTGTACCAGGAGACCCAACGCCATGCCGCTCAGTGACGGGATCGATATTGCCGACCGCGTGGCCGGGCTCAACGCGCGCTATCGCCACCATGCCGCGACCGCGGTGATGGAACGCGCCCTGCGCGATCCGGAGGTGGGCGAGGTGGCGCTGGTCTCCTCCTTCGGGGCGGAATCGGTCGTGCTGTTGCACATGGTCTCGGTGATCGCGCCCGGCACGCCGGTCCTGTTCATCGACACAAGGATGCTCTTTCCCGAGACGCTCGCCTATCAGCGTGAGGTCGCGCGCGCCCTGGGTTTGACGAATGTGCAGCTGATCCGTGCCGCCGACGCCGAGATCGCCCGCAAGGACCCCGATGGGCATCTGCATCAAAATGACGCGGATGCCTGCTGTGCGCTGCGCAAGGCCGCCCCGCTCGAGCACGCGTTGGAGGGATATGACGCCTGGATCACGGGGCGCAAACGCTTCCAGGGCGGCGAGCGCGCCGTGCTCGATTTCTTCGAGGTCGAGACGGCGGGCCGGATGAAGATCAACCCGCTCGCCCACTGGGACAAGAACGATCTGCAGGAGTACATCACCGAGAACCGGCTGCCCCGGCACCCGCTGGTCGCACGCGGCTACCCCTCGATCGGCTGCGCGCCCTGCACCTCGCCAGTCAAGCCGGGCGAAGACGAGCGCGCGGGCCGCTGGCGCGGCGCGGCCAAGTCCGAATGCGGCATCCATTTCATCGGCGGCAAACCCGTCCGTGTGAAAGACGCCGCGCAAGAGACTGACAAGAAGGAGAAAGTGGCATGAGCGTGATCGTTCGTGACGACGGCTTCCATCCGGAGGATTTCTCGGGGGAGGCGCTCGACATCCTCCCCGAGGCCGATGCCGGTCACCTGCCCGCGCTCATCGCGGGCGCGGAGCTGGTGCGGGTGATCTTCCCGAGCTTTTCCGACGGGCGCGGCTTCACGCTGGCGCGGCGCATCCGGGCGATGGGCTTCACTGGGCGGCTGCGCGCGACCGGCCCGCTGATCGCCGATCAATATGCGATGGCGCGGCGCGTGGGCTTCGACGAGGTCGAGATTCCCGACGAGATGGCCGCGCGCCAGCCCAGCCCGCAATGGCTCTTCCGCGCCGACTGGGCCGCGCATGACTACCGCGCCCGGCTCGCCGGCTGAGCCTTTCCCCCGCCCCGTTTTCCCGTTAGAACCGCCCGCGAGAGAACGCAGGTTTGAGCCAGATCAAGGTGCCGCCTCGGGGCGAGCCCCTATCGAGTTCGGACCATTGCGCGACGCGGCCGCACCCGGCCCGAGGACCCAGAGATGAACGAGAGAGTCGTGACCGAGAGCCCCAAGGCAAAGACCCTTCCCGACGCCCAGACCGTGACCGAGGTCACGCATTGGACCGACCGGCTGTTTTCCTTCCGCGTGAGCCGGCCGCAGAGCTTGCGCTTCCGCTCGGGCGAGTTCGTGATGATCGGGCTGATGGGCGACAATGGCAAACCGCTGCTGCGCGCCTATTCGATCGCCTCGCCGAACTGGGACGAGGAGCTCGAATTCTACTCGATCAAGGTGCCCGACGGGCCGCTCACCTCGCGGCTCCAGCATATCCGGCCCGGAGACCAGATCATCCTGCGCCCGAAACCGGTGGGTACGCTCGTGCTCGATGCGCTCTTGCCCGGCAAGCGGGTGTGGTTCCTCGCGACCGGCACCGGCATCGCCCCCTTCGCCTCGCTGATGCGCGACCCCGAGACCTATGACAAGTTCGAGGAGGTGGTGATGATGCATACCTGCCGGACCGTCGAGGAGCTGGAATATGGCCGCAAGCTGGTGGAGGACCTCGTCAACGACCCGCTGATCGGCGAGATGGTCGAGGGCAAGCTGAAATACTACCCGACCACGACCCGCGAGGAATTCCACCACATGGGCCGGATCACCGACAATCTCGAGAACGGCAAGGTGTTCAAGGATCTCGGCATCGCTCCGATGGATGCCGAGCACGACCGCGCGATGGTCTGCGGCTCGCTCGCCTTCAACAAGGATGTGATGAAGGTGCTCGAGGGCTTCGGTCTGCGCGAAGGCGCGAATTCAGAGCCACGCGAATATGTCGTCGAGAAGGCCTTCGTCGGCGACGGGATCTGAGCGCGGACAGGGGGCACTGCCCTGATCGCCCGATGACGGCAAATAATGTCCGAGTAGGGGGCGCTGCCCCCTCGGCGCGTCCGCGCCTCACCCCCGGGATATTTGGAGCATTTGGAAGGGGGAGCCCCTTCGCGATGTCGATCTGGCGCAGATGATCCTGCGGAACAGGCGGGGACGCCGGTGACCCTCAGGGCCGTAGGCACCCGGCGTGGCCGGGTGTTCCATCTCGGATCTGCACGAATATCCCGGGGGTGAGCGGCGCGCGCCGCAAGGGGGCAGCGTACCCGCTTCCGACCCTCGTGCCCCAGCGTCATTTGGGCGCAGCGCTTGGGGGCGCCCGCTTTCGTTGTTATCTTGGCTGAATACACAGGAGCCCGAGATGACCCGCCACCAGCTGCCCCATTCCTTCCGAGAACACGTCGCCGATGGCGTCGTCCATGTGCTGGGCGTCGTCTTCGCCGTGGCCGGGGTGAGCGCGCTCATCGTCTGGGCCTCGCTCGCGGCTCCTCCCGGGCGGATCTGGCCGCTTGCGGTCTACAGTGTCGGGCTGATCGCCTCCTTCTCGCTCTCGGCGGCCTATAACCTGACGCTTCACGCCCCCACGCGCGCCATCCTGCGCCGCTTCGATCATGCCGCGATCTACCTGCTGATCGCGGGCACCTACACGCCGATGGCGCTGATCGGGCTCGGCGGCACCGCCGGCTGGGTGCTGAGCGCGACGGTCTGGGGACTTGCGACGATCGGGATCGTGATGAAGCTCGGCTTCTTCCACCGCGCCGAGCGGCTGGGCTTCGTGCTCTATCTCGCGATGGGCTGGCTCGGGATGATCGCGGTGTGGCCGCTGGTCTCCGCCCTGCCCCTGCCCGCGCTCGTGCTGCTGGTCGTGGGCGGGGTGACCTATACGGTGGGCACGATCTTCTACCAGATCGACCGCATCCCGTTTTCGCGCGCGATCTGGCATGTCCATGTGCTCGCCGCCGCCGCGACCCATTACGCGGCGGTGATCGTGATCTCCCACTGAGACCCTAGAGCGGCTCGATATCGCCCGCGTCGCGCATCGCGTGGAACTCGGCCACGAAGCGCGCAAGCTCGCCCTCGGCGATCGCCGCGCGCAGACCTGCCATCAGTTCCTGATAGTAATGCAGGTTGTGCCAGGTCAGCAGCATCCCCGAGATCATCTCGCCCGCGCGGTAGACATGGTGCAGATAGGCGCGCGAGTAGTTGCGGCAGGCCGGGCAGGTGCAGTTTTCGTCGAGCGGGCGCGGGTCGTCCTGGTGGCGGGCATTCTTGATGTTGACCTGCCCGCGCCGGGTCCAGGCCTGGCCGGTGCGCCCCGAGCGCGAAGGCAGAACGCAATCCATCATGTCGATGCCGCGCTCGACCGCGCCGACGATATCGTCGGGCTTGCCCACGCCCATCAGGTAGCGCGGCTTGTCCTGAGGCAGCATGCCAGGCGCGTAATCGAGCACGCCGAACATGGCCTCCTGTCCCTCGCCCACGGCGAGACCGCCGACCGCATAGCCCTCAAATCCGATTTCCTTGAGTTTCTCGGCACTTTCCTCGCGAAGCTCACGCGTCACGCCGCCTTGCTGGATGCCGAAAAGCGCATGTCCCGGACGGTCGCCGAACGCGTCGCGCGAGCGTTGCGCCCATCGCATCGAGAGCCGCATCGACTTCGCGACCTCCTCATCGGTGGCGGGCAGCGCGGGGCATTCGTCGAAGGCCATCACGATATCCGAGCCCAGCAGCTTCTGGATCTCCATCGAGCGCTCCGGGGTGAGCAGGTGCTTTGAGCCGTCGACATGCGAGGAAAAGCGCACGCCCTCCTCGGTCAGCTTGCGCAGGCCCGCGAGGCTCATCACCTGGAACCCGCCGGAATCGGTGAGGATCGGCTTTTGCCAGTTCATGAACTTGTGCAGCCCGCCCAGCCGCGCCACGCGCTCGGCGCCCGGGCGCAGCATCAGGTGATAGGTATTGCCCAGCAGGATGTCGGCGCCCGTCGCGGCCACGCTCTCGGGCATCATCGCCTTGACGGTGGCGGCGGTGCCCACGGGCATGAAGGCCGGCGTGCGGATCTCGCCGCGCGGGGTCGAGATCGTCCCGGTACGCGCGCGCCCATCCGTGGCGGTGAGGCTGAAGCTGAATCTGGTCATCGGGCTCTCCTTCGGCCCGGCTGATAGACCCGATCGCTCCGAAAGAAAAGCATCTCGCTCGTGTTAGGCCATGGACCGGAATCACCCTCTGCGTCTAAGCTTGAGTGAGGGAGACCCCGTCATGTTTCGCACGCTTTGCGCCCTGATCGCCTCGCTCGTCGGCCTGCTGCCCTTCGCCGCGCAGGCGCAAGGCCGCCCGATCAGCCACTGCATCGCCATCGCGCAATCGGCGCCGGGGCTCGAATATGTCCAGAAGGCGAGCTGGGGCGAGCCGGTGCCCGCGCAATCGGTGCGGCTGCACTACATCGCCCATTCGATGGTTCTGCTGGAGACCGAGGGCGGGCTCTCGGTCATCACCGATTACAATGGCTGGGTGGGCGGGTCGCGCTTCGCCCCTGACATCGTGACGATGAACCATGCCCATTCGAGCCATATGAGCGATCTGATCCCCGAGGGCACACGTGCCTTGCGCGGCTGGTCGGATCAGTTCGGGGTCGCGGCCGACCACCATCTCGATCTGGGCGAGATGCTGATCCGCAACGTCCCGACCGATATCCGCAGCTGGGGCGGCGTCGAGGAGAACGGCAACTCGATCTTCGTCTTCGAGGTGGCGGGGCTCTGCATCGGCCATCTGGGCCATCTCCACCATGAACCGAACCCCGCGCAATATGCCGCACTCGGCCGGCTCGACGTGGTGATGGCGGCGGTGGACGGCTCGATGACCGTCGATCAGCCGACGATGATCCGCATTCTCAACCGGCTGCGCTCGCGGGTGGTGATCCCGGTGCACTGGTTCGGCGAGCCGACCTTGCAGAGCTTCCTCGACGGGATGGAGGGCAGTTTCGAGATCGAGCGGCCGCTCTCGAGCGATCTTATCGTCTCGGTGAGGACCCTGCCGCGCAAGCCGACGGTTGTGGTGCTGGAACGCGAGCTTCTGGACTAGCTCTCCGCCTTCTTCTCCCAGCGACCGCCCTCTTCGGACCAGTAGATCGCCTTCGCGCCCGCCCCGGTCAGCGCCTTCCACTGGCCGCGCGCGTGTTGCACCGCCTGCGGATCGTTGCCGTCGAACAGGATCCAGACCCGGTGATGGGCGTCGGTCTCCTCGGCGCTCACCTGCGCCCCGTCGACCGCCATCACCGCCTGCCGCCCATCCGCAGCCGGCATCGTCGTGAGCAGGATCGGCTGGAGCGCGTCATGGGGCCCGCCCGCGAGCCCGTGGGGGAGGAAACTCGCCTCCCCCATCAGCCAGAGCCGCTGATCGAGCCGGTCGAGCCGGTCGGCGTCGGTCCCGCGCAACTCCACCTTCCAGCCCTGTTCGAGCGCGCGCGAGGCCAGGTTCGTCAGCACCTCCTCGAGGCTCGAATGGGTCAGATGGTAGAAATTGACCTGCCCCATCTCAGCCTTCGAACTTGTCGCGGATCAGCCGGTCGAGCATGCGAACGCCCCAGCCCGTCGGGCCTTTCGGCGCAAGCGCCGTCTCGGAGGGGGGCAGCGCCACGCCCGCGATGTCGATATGGCACCACGGCACGTCTTCCTTGACGAAACGCTTGAGAAAGGCGGCGGCGGTGATCGAGCCGCCCCAGCGCCCGCCCACGTTCTTCACATCCGCGAGGCGCGACTTGATCAGCGTGTCATAGGCGGGCTGGAGCGGCATCTGCCACGCCCCCTCGCCTTCCGATTTCGCGGCCTTGAGAACATCCGCCGCGAACTTGTCGTCATTGGAGAACACGCCCGCGTTCTCGTGCCCCAGCGCGACGATGATCGCCCCGGTCAGCGTGGCGAGATTGATCATCGCCTTGGGCTTGAAGCGGTCCTGCGCGTACCAGAGCACATCGGCCAGCACGAGACGGCCTTCCGCATCGGTGTTGATCACCTCGATCGTGTCCCCCTTCATCGAGGTCACGATATCGCCGGGACGCTGCGCACGGCCGTCGGGCATGTTCTCGACGAGCCCGACGAGACCCACGACATTGGCCTTGGCCTTGCGCAGCGCCAGCGTGCGCATCACGCCCGAGACGACGCCCGCGCCGCCCATGTCCATCGTCATCTCTTCCATGCCCGCGCCGGGCTTGAGCGAGATCCCCCCGCTGTCGAAGACGACGCCCTTGCCGACGAGCGCGAAAGGCGCGTCATCCTTGTCGCCGCCTTTCCATTGCATGACGACGAGCTTCGAGGGCATCTCGGAGCCCTGCCCCACCCCCAGAAGCGCGCCCATGCCGAGTTTCTTCATATCCGCTTCCTCGAGGATCTCGACCTCGAGGCCAAGCTCCTGCATCGCGGCGAGGCGCGCGGCGAAATCGTCTGTCGTCAGGATATTGGCAGGCTCGTTCACCAGATCGCGGGTGAAGAACACGCCCTCGGCCAGCGCCGCATGCGGAGCGGCTTCGGCGGCCACCTCCTCGGGCTTGGCGACCATGATGGTGACCGGACCGAAAGCGTCCTTCTCGCCCGAGTGGTAATCGAAGCGATAGGCGCGCAGGGCGAGCCCGAGCGACAGATCGGCCGCGCGCGGATGGGTCTGCGCGATCACGAGGACGCCATCGCTGCCCAGCTTCGCACCGATCGCGGCCCCGGCCTTGCGCGCCTCTTCCGCGGAGGCCTTGCGGTCGAGCTTCACGACCTGCACCGCCTGCGCGGCGATCCCGGCCGGCCAGTTGAGCTCCATCGCCTCGCCCGCGCCGAGCTTGCCGTAGGGCTCCGACTCGACGGCCCGCTTCAGTGCCCCCTTCATCGCGCGATCGAGCTTGCGTCCCGCGGGGCCGAGCTTGCCCTCCTCCCCGACGACGAGCGCGATGCGACCGCTCTGGGTGGCGAAGACCTCGGGATCGGTCTCCTTGAAGGCAATGGCGACGGGTTGGGTCATGAATATCTCCGATGAAAGGGCCCGAGGCGACGTCGCGGCTGCGTGCCGGCGACTTGCGCGGGGCCCGGAATTGGCGGCTTTCCGCGCGAGCCTAGCGTTGGGCTCGGAAAATGAAAAGCGCCCCAAAGCCGGACTTTCCTCGCCCCGTGCGACAGGCTAGAGAGGGGAAAACACCCGGAGGGAAGACAGCGCAAGTGACCCGGCTGGACAGATATATCTTGTCCAAACTCATGACACTGTTCGGGTTTTTCGCGCTCGTTCTGGTGTCTGTCTATTGGGTGAACCGGGCTGTCCTGATGTTCGACAGCCTGATTTCTGATGGCCAGACGGCGGCGGTGGTCCTCGAATTCACCGCCCTGACCCTGCCTTACGTGATCCGGATCGTGCTGCCCGTCGCGGCCTTCGCGGCGACGATCTACGCCGTCAACCGCCTCGATCAGGACAGCGAGCTCGTGGTGATGCGCGCCACCGGCACCTCGAACTGGCGCCTTGCGCGGCCGGTGCTGGTCTTCGGTCTCATCGTGTCGGTGATGATGGCGGTGCTGGTGAATTTCCTCGTCCCCGCCGCCAAGGCGCGCCTGGCCGAGCGCCAGCAGGAAGTCGCGCAGAACATCACCGCGCAATTCCTCAGGGAGGGCAGCTTCCAGCACCCGACCGCCGGGGTCACGATCTATATCCGGCAGATCTCGGATCTGGGCGAATTGAGCGATGTCCTGCTTGCCGATAACCGCTCTCCCACCACGCAAACGACCTATACCGCCGACAAGGCGCTGATCGTGCGCACGGAAACCGGGCCGAAGCTCATCATGTTCAACGGCATGGCCCAATCGCTGCGCAAGACGACGGGCCGGCTCTCGATCACGCGGTTCGCCAATTTCACCTACGATGTCGGGAGCCTGCTGCACACGACGTCGATACGCCCGCCGGGCCTTGACGAGACGATGACGCCGGCGCTTGTCGCCGCACGCGCGGCCCTGCCTGAAAGCGGCGAGCCGCGGGCGCGTCTCACGCATGAGCTCGCCAGCCGGATCGCGCTGCCCCTGCTCGCGCCCACCGCGGCGCTGATCGGCTTCGCGGCGCTGATGATCGGCACCTTCTCACGCTTCGGGATGTGGCGGCAGATGACGCTCGCGATCGGCGGGCTGGTATTTGTCCAGTTCCTCCAGAACGCCGCCGAAACCAGTTCGCGCGCGGATCCTGCGCTCTGGCCGCTGCTCTTCATCCCGGCCGTGGGCGGCGGGTTGATCGCGCTCGTGATGTTGTGGGTCTCGGGGCGGCCACGCCGCATCCGGGCGGTGCGGGAGGAGACGGCATGACCCTCGCGCTCTATCTCTCGTGGCGCTTCGCGAAATCCTTCCTCATCGTCGCGGCCAGTTTCTGGGGCATCCTGTTCCTGATCGATATCGTCGAGGAGATCCGTCATTTCGCGGGCGACGGCCTTTCGCTTGCGCAGATCGGGGTGCTGGCCGCGCTCAAGATCCCCGAGACGCTCTATCACATCCTTCCCCTGATCGTGATGCTCTCCGCGGTCGCCCTCTTCATCGCGCTCGCACGTTCCTCCGAACTGGTGGTGATCCGCGCGGCGGGCCGTTCGGCGCTGCGGATGCTCGTCGCGCCGATGGGGGTCGCCCTGATCCTCGGGCTTCTGGCGCTGCTCATCGGCAACCCGCTCGTCTCGGCCACCTCGAAACGCTATGACGCGCTGCTCGATCACTACAAGCTCGATGGCGGCTCCACGGTCTCGATCGGGCGCGAGGGCGTCTGGATGCGCCAGAGCGCGGGCGTCGGCGCGAACGGCCAGGCGCAGGCGCAGGCGGTGATCCATGCCGCCCGGGCCAATTCGGATGCGACCACGCTTTACGACGTAACCTTCCTGATCTTCGATCCCGAGCGCGGCCCGGTGCGCCGGATCAATGCGAGCACCGCGCAGCTCGCGCCCGGTGAATGGCGGCTGAGCGGGGTCAAGGACTGGCCGCTCGGAAGTTCGACCAATCCCGAGCGCGACGCGAAGACCGAGGCGAAGCTCACCCTGCCCTCGGACCTCACCGAAGCACGCATCCGCGACAGTTTCGGCAAGCCCTCCGCGGTGCCGATCTGGCAATTGCCGAGCTTCATCGCCTCGCTCGAAGGCGCCGGGTTCTCGGCGCGCCGCCACCTCGTCTGGTTCCATATGGAACTCGCCCTGCCCGTGATGCTGATCGCGATGGTGCTGATCGCGGCGAGCTTCACGATGGACCCCGCCCGCTCCGGCGGAACCGGGCTGAAAGTCCTGCTTGCGCTCGGCGCCGGGCTGGGGCTGTTCTTCCTGCGCAATATCGCGCAAGTTCTGGGCGACAACGGAGAGATTCCCGTCCTGCTCGCGGCCTGGGCGCCGCCGGTCATCGGGCTCTTGCTGCCGCTTGCGCGGCTCTTGCACCGGGAGGACGGATGATGCGGTCGCGGCTTCGCTCTGGCGCTTGGACGGGACGGGCAAGCGCGCTCGCGCTGGCTTGCGCGCTCGGGCTTGCGGGCGCCGGCAACCTGCCCGCGCAGGTGACGACCGATCCCGCCGCCCCCAGCCCCTCGCCGGAGGCCGGCGCGACCCCGTCCTCGGAGGCGATGGCGACGCTGCTCGCCGACCGCGTCTCGATCGAGCGCGACAACCGGCTGGTGGCCGAGGGCAATATCGAGATCTACTACCATTCGCGCCGGCTCACCGCCACGCGGGTGATCTATGACCGCAAGACGGACAAGCTTACGCTCGAAGGACCGATCAGGCTCGAGGAGCCGGGGCGCACCAATGTCGTGATCCTGGCCTCGCAGGCCGAACTCTCCTCCGATCTGCGCAACGGGATCCTGCTGAGCGCGCGGATGGTGATGGCGCGCGAATTGCAGCTCGCCGCGGCCCGGATCGAGCGTCGCGACGGCCGATTCACCGTGCTCGACAAGGTCGTGGCCTCGTCCTGCGAGGTCTGCCGCACCGACCCGACACCGCTCTGGGAGATCCGCGCCCGGCAGGTCGTGCACGATGCCGAGACCCGCCAGATCGTCTTCAGCGACGCGCAGTTCCGCGCCATGGGCGTGCCGATTGCCTATCTCCCGCGGCTTCGGATGCCCGCGCCGGGGGTCACCCGGATGTCGGGCTTCCTGCGGCCGTCCTTCCGCACCACATCCGGCCTCGGCCCAGGGATCAAGATCCCGTATTTCTTCGCGCTCGGCCCGAGCCGCGACCTCACCGTCACGCCCTATATCGCCGCGTCGCGCACCCGGACGCTCGAGGCGCGCTACCGACAGGCCTTCGACTGGGGCAAGATGGAGTGGTCGGGGGCGCTCAGCCGCGACGACATCATCGCGAACAAGACCCGCGGCTATCTCTTCGGCGAACTCGAGGCCCGGCTGCCCGATGCGTTCAAGCTCACCGCTCAGCTGCGCATGGTGAGTGACGATTCCTACCTGCTCAATTACGGGGTCTCGGGCGAGGACCGCCTCTGGTCGGGGGTGAATGTCGAACGGGTCCGGCGCAACGAGCTGATCTGGACACGGGTCGGGAACACCCATTCGATCCGTCCCGACGAGAGCAACACCACCCAGCCGATGCTGTCGGGGATGGGCGAATGGGTGCGCAGCTTCCGCCCGAACGTGCTCGGCGGCGAGGCCAGCATCCGGTATTCGATGCTCGCCACACGGCGCGCCTCGACTTCGACGCTCGACGGCGATGGCGACGGGGTGCCTGACGGGCGCGACATGGTGCGCGGCTCGCTCAGCGCCGACTGGCGGCGCAACTGGCTTCTGAGCGCGGGCATCCTAGGCTCGATCGAGGCCAGGTTCGCCGCTGACGTCATCGAGACCCAGCAGGATCCGTCCTATTCGAAGACCGTGCTGCGCGGCCAGCCGACGCTTGCGACCGAACTGCGCTGGCCCTGGGTCAAGACGAGCGGGCGCGCGGCTTACGTCATCGAACCGGTGGCGCAGATCGTCTGGGCGCCCGATCGGCTCTCGCGTTCACCCAACGAGGACAGCCAGCTGCCCGAATTCGACGAGGGCAACCTCTTCTCGCTCTCCCGCTATCCCGGCGAGGATGCGCGCGAGACCGGACTGCGCGCCAATCTCGGTCTCAGCTTCACGCGCTACGACAATTCGGGCTGGTCGCTGGGCGTCGCGGCAGGCCGGATCTTCCGCCAGCGCGACCTGAACCAGTTCACGCCGGGCACCGGGCTCTCGGGGCTGCGCTCCGACTGGCTCCTCTCGACCCATGTCGCCACCGTGCGGGGGCTCACGCTGTCGAACCGGGCGCTTTTCGATGACGGTTTCTCGATCTCGCGCGACGAATTGCGGCTGTCGTGGTCGGGCAAGCGCTACGATGTCTCCACGGGCTATCTCTGGCTCGAGGCGAATCCCGCCGAGATGCGCGACACCGATATGTCCGAGCTTCTGCTCGACACGGGCTGGACCCTGGGGAACGGCTGGTCGGGCACGTTCAGCTCGCGCTACGACTTCACCGCCCAACGCGCGGCGCGCGCGGAGATCGGACTGCGCTACACCAACGAATGCGTGGCGGTTGATCTTTCCCTCTCGCGCCGCTTCACTTCCTCCACTAGTGTAACGCCCGAGACGAATTTCGGATTTTCGGTCCAGCTTGTCGGGTTCGGCGCCGGCGGAGGCGAACCCGTCCGCCGGATGTGCGGAAGCTGAGACGGAACCGGAAACCAGAGGCCCGGCAGGCCGTGAATGAACGAGACGAAACGGACAGGCACGCGATGACGATGATGACCCGACTGCTCACCCTTCTGGCCTTGGTGCTGACCTTGCCTTTCGCCCCGCGCCCCGCGCTCGCGCAGGCAGGCGGCAGCTTCGCCCCGGTCGTCACGGTCAACGGCATGGGCGTCACCGATTACGAGATCAGCCAGCGCCAGCGCTTCATGGAGCTGCTCAATTCCGCCGGCACCACCCGCAAGGATGCGGAGGAGGCTCTGATCCAGGACCGCCTGCGGATCTGGGCCGGCAAGCAGATCGGGCTCCAGATCGACGATCAGGGCGTCCAGAAGGGCATGGAGGAATTCGCCGGTCGCGCCAATATGAGCGCCGAGGAGTTCACCAAGGCACTCACCCAGAACGGCGTCGACCCGAACACATTCCGCGATTTCGTCAAGGCCGGGGTGGTCTGGCGCGAAGTGGTGCGCGCCCGCTTCGGCCCCCGGGTCAACATCTCGAAAGCCGATATCGACCGCGCGATGCGGCCGGAATCGCAGACCGGGAAGGGCGTGCGCGTGCTGATCTCCGAGGCGATCATCCCTGCCCCGCCCGGACGCGAGGGCGAGGCGATGGCGGCCGCGCGACAGCTTTCGGCCGCGCGTGGTGAAGGCGCCTTCGCAGCCCTCGCCCGTCAGTATTCCGCCACCCCGTCCGCCGGGCGCGGCGGCCGGCTGGACTGGATGCCGATCGAGAAACTCCCGCCGCAACTGCGTGGCCAGATCCTCGGGCTCAAGCCCGGTACGGCGACCCAGCCGATCTCGCTCAAGGGGGCCGTCGCGGTCTTCATGCTGCGCGCGATCGGCGATGGCGCGCCCAGCTCGGGCCCGACCGATCTCAGCTACATGACCTTCGCGCTCGGCCAGAGCGGCAGCGAGCAGGCCCGGCGTCTTGCGGCGCGCGTCGCGCGTGACGTGCGCAGCTGCAACCAGCTCTACACCGTCGCGAAGGGGATGCCCGCCTCCGCGCTCGTCTCCCATGAGCAGGTCGCGCAGTCGCAAATCCCCGCGGTGGACGGCCTCGCGCTCGCCCATCTCGATCCGGGCGAGAGCGAAGTGATGCCGCGCGGCGGGCAGGACGTTCTGGTGATGCTTTGCGACCGTCAGGTCGCGAGCGGGCCCGATTCCACCCCTCCGGGGCGCGATCAGGTGCGCGCGGCGCTCGAGAACAAGGCGCTCGAAGGCTTCGCGAAGGGCTATCTCGCCGATCTCGAGGCCGAAGCGGTGATCGTGCGGAAATGAACTCGCCTGCGCCCAAGCCTCTCACCGAGCGCCCGGTCATCCTGAGCTGCGGCGATCCCTCGGGCATCGGGCCCGAGCTCGCGGTGCGCGCCTGGGAGCATTTCGGCGCGCGCCTGCCCTTCGTCTGGATCGGCGACCCCGCGCATCTGCCGCGCGGCAGCAAGATCCGCGAGATCGACCGCGCCTCGGACGCGCTGCGCCACGCGGATGCGGGACTGCCGGTGATGGCCCATCCCTTTCCCGCCGCGGCCACGCCCGGCGCGCCCGATCCAGCCAATGCCAAGGCGGTGATCGACGTGATCGCGAAAGGTGTCGATCTGGTGATGCGCGGCGAAGGCTCGGCGCTCGCCACCGCACCGATCAACAAGAAAGCGCTCAAGGACGGGGCCGGTTTCGCCTTTCCCGGCCATACCGAGTTTCTCGCCCATCTCGCGGGCGTCGAACGGGTGGTGATGATGCTCGCCTCCTCGCGCAGCGATCCGCCGCTGCGGGTGGTGCCGGCCACGATCCATATCGCTCTGCGCGACGTGCCCGAGGCCTTCACGCCGCAGCTGTTGTGCGACACCGTGCGGATCACCGCCGAGGGGCTGCGGCGCGATTTCGGCTTCGAGACGCCGCGCATCGCCGTGGCGGGTCTCAATCCCCATGCGGGGGAAGGTGGCGCGATGGGCGCGGAAGAGACCGACTGGATCGCCGACACGGTGGCCGGTCTGCGCGCCGAAGGCTACGCGCTCGCGGGCCCCCTGCCCGCCGATACGCTTTTCCATGCGCGCGCGCGTGCCGGCTATGATGCGGCGATCTGCGCCTATCACGACCAGGCGCTGATCCCGATCAAGACCCTCGATTTCGATGGCGGGGTGAATGTCACGCTGGGCCTGCCTTTCGTGCGCACCTCGCCCGATCACGGCACCGCCTACGACATCGCGGGACAGGGCCGCGCCAATCCCGCCTCCCTGATTGCCGCGCTCGAGATGGCCGCCCGCATGGGCGCCGCGCGCGGAGCGTGAGCCCATGCATCTTCACCTAGACCCAAATACCCCCGCCGGAGGCTCCCGATCGTGCCGATATCCGCTCCGCGGGGGGTATTTTCCACCAGGTGAAGCAGGAGCCGAATGATGGCCACGATCGACGGATTGCCGCCGCTGCGCGAGGTTTTGCGCACTCATGATCTCGTGGCCAAGAAGAGCCTCGGGCAGAACTTTCTGCTCGATCTGAACCTGACGGCGAAAATCGCGCGCTCGGCGGGCGATCTGAGCGGGGCGGATGTGCTCGAGATCGGGCCCGGCCCCGGCGGGCTCACGCGCGGGCTTCTGGCCGAGGGCGCGCGCAAGGTTCTCGCGATCGAGAAGGACAGCCGCTGCCTGCCCGCGCTGGCCGAGATCGCGGCGGCCTATCCGGGCCGGCTCGAGGTGATCAATGGCGACGCGCTCGAGGTCGACCCGCTCGCGCATCTCACGCCGCCGATCAAGGTGGCCGCGAACCTGCCCTATAACGTGGGCACCGAGCTTCTGGTGCGCTGGCTCACGCCCAAGGACTGGCCGCCCTTCTGGGACAGCCTGACGCTGATGTTCCAGCGCGAGGTGGCCGAGCGGATCGTGGCCCAGCCCGGGTCCAAGCATTACGGCCGCCTCGCCATCCTCGCGCAGTGGCGCGCGGAGGCGAAGATCGTGATGAGCCTGCCGCCCGAGGCCTTCACCCCCGCCCCGAAGGTCCATTCGGCGGTGGTGCATCTGCGCGCCCTGCCCGAGCCCCGCTACCCGGCCAAGGCCGCGACGCTCAGCCGCATCGTCGCGGCCGGGTTCAACCAGCGCCGCAAGATGCTGCGGGCCTCGCTCAAGGGTGTCGCGCCCGATATCGAGGCCAAGTTGGACGCCGCGGGCATCGCGCCGACGGAGCGGGCCGAGCGGGTCACGCTCGAGCAATTCTGCCGCCTCGCGCGGATCGTCGACGGGCAGGAATGAGCGCGACGATCCGTCCGGCCCGCCGCGGCGACCTGTCTGCCGTGCAGGCGCTGGTCGAGGCGGGTTTTGCCCGCTACGTCGCCGAGATCGGGCGGCGCCCCGCGCCGATGGATCACGATTATGCCGCCGCCTTGTCGGCGGGTCACCTATATGTGGCCGAGGCCGATGGAAAGATCGCCGCGGTGATGGTCACGCGCGATCTCGGATCTTTCTGGGAGATCGACGTGCTCGCGGTCGATCCCGCGCGTCAGGCCCAGGGGCTCGGCGGCCAGCTTCTTGCCTTCGCCGAGACGCGCGCGCGGGAGCGATCTGCCGAGGCTTTGCAGCTCCATACCAATGCGGCGATGCGCGCGGCGCAGGCTTTCTACCGGCAGCACGGCTTCGTTACGGTCGAGCGGCGCTGGCACAAGGGCTATGACCGCATCTTCTTGCGAAAACGGCTGGCCTGACGCAAAGCGCCTGCCGGGCGGAACCGCGGCAGGCGCTCGATCTGCGGGATGCGGAAAGGCTTATTCGGAAGGGGTCTCCGCCGCCGGCTCGGCCGGGGTCTCATCGCCCTTCTTGGCCGCCTTCGGTGCCCGGGGCTTGCGCGGAGCGCGCGCCCGCTTGGGCTTTTCGGCCTTCTCTTCCTTGGGCGCCGCATCGGATTGCGACCGGCTCTCGGGTGTGTCGACGAGGCTCGAGCCGTCGCCCTCATCGCCAACCGGCGGCATGGGGGGCATCATCGAGCTGCTTTCCTCGGTCTTGCCGCCATCCTGCGACCGGTCCTGGGAGCGATCCTGCGAACGGTCGTCGCCGCCGCGCTGGCCGTCCTGGCCCTGCCCGCCCTGACCGCCGCCACTGCCCTGTCCGGGGTTCTGGCCTTGCTGGCTTTGTTCGCGCTGACGGCTGCGGGCTTCCTGCTCGCGCGCCTGTTCACGCTGCGCCTCGCCCAGCAGGCGCGTGTAATGCTCGGCATGCTGGAGGAAGTTCTGCTCGGCCACACGGTCGTTGGAGAGCTGCGCGTCGCGAGCGAGCGCAAGATACTTGTCGATGATTTGCTGCGGCGTACCACGCACTTTGCCTTCGGGACCGGAGCTGTCAAAGACCCGGTTGACGATGTTGCCCATCGACCGTTGACGGTTCGACTTATTGCGCGAACGGGATTTCGAAGATCTCATGGCTTTCGTTTTTCTGGCCCGACATGGCGGGCTGCTTTGGATCTGGCCGAAAAGGACTGGCCTTGCGGGTGCGGATGTCCCCTGAGCAAACCTGCCCGGTCCGGTTCCATCACCCGCGCTGTGAAGCTGAGCCGTGCGGGGGATGTAGTCCGCCTCGCACAAGCTTGACTAAACATGTGCGGCAGAGGCTTTCAAGTCGGAAAATGCCGCAAATGCACGATTACCCGGATTTTCCACGATTTTTTGCGCGGTTTTGTGCTCAGAGAGCGCCGCACTCGGCGGGATCGCGGGGCTTGCGCGCCAGGATGACGCGGTCGCGCCCATCCAGGTCCTGACGGGTCTCGATCGCCTCGAACCCCTGGGCGGCGAGCAGCTCCGTGACGGCGGCAGCCTGGGTCGGCCCGATCTCGAGCACGATCCGCCCGCCCGCCATCAGCCGGGCGGGTGCCCCTTTCGCGATCGCGCGATAGGCGTCGAGCCCGTCTCCGCCGGGGGTCAGCGCGCCGTGCGGCTCCCAGTCGCGCACATCGGGCGAGAGCCCCTCCATCTCGGCCTCGGCGATATAGGGCGGGTTGGACACGATCAGGTCGAACCGCCCCGGCACCTCCGCGAACCAGTCGGAGCGGAGGAACTTCGCCCGATCCGCCACGCCGAGCGCTTGCGCATTTCCCCGTGCGACCTCGAGCGCGCCGGGCGAAAGATCGGTGCCCAGACCGGCCGCGAAGGGCATGGATTTGAGCAGCGAGATCAGGATGCAACCGGTGCCCGTTCCGAGATCGAGCGCATGAACGAAGGGATGTTCCAGCGCGGTCTCGACGAGGATCTCGGTTTCGGGGCGCGGATCGAGCGTGTCGCGGGTGACCCGGAAGGCATGGCCCCAGAACAGCCGCTTGCCGGTGATCTGCGCGACGGGCTGGCGCGCTTCGCGGGCGCTCAGCGCCGCCTCGAGCCGCGCATCGGCGCCCTCGGGCATCGGGTCGTGCAGCGCCAGGGTGAGCCGGTCGGGCGCGATCGCGAGCGCATGGGCCAGCAGCCGCCGCGCGTCGCCCGCGGCATTCTCGATCCCCGCCGCGCGCAAGCGGCGCGTCGCGGCCACCAGCGCGTCTTGCGCCCTCACCCTTCCATCTCCGCGAGCTTGGCCGCCTGATCGTCGGCGATGAGCGCGTCGATCACCTCGTCGAGCTCGCCCTCCATCGCCTGCGAGAGAGCGTAGATCGTCAAGTTGATCCGGTGATCGGTCAGACGGCCTTGCGGGAAATTATAGGTGCGGATGCGCTCGGACCGGTCTCCCGAGCCGACCTGGCTCTTGCGGGTCTCGGCGCGTTCGGAGGCCGCGCGGTCGCGCTCGATCTCGTAGAGCCGGGCCCGCAGCACCGCCATCGCGTTGGCGCGGTTCTGGTGCTGGGATTTCTCCGAGGAGGTCACGACGATCCCGGTCGGGATATGGGTGATGCGAACGGCGGAATCGGTCGTGTTGACATGCTGCCCGCCCGCGCCGGAGGCGCGCATCGTGTCGATGCGGATCTCGGTGGCGGGGATATCGATATCGACCGCCTCGGCCTCGGGCAGCACCGCCACCGTCGCGGCCGAGGTGTGGATGCGCCCGCCGGCTTCGGTTTCGGGCACGCGCTGGACCCGGTGGACGCCACTTTCGTATTTGAGCCGGGCGAAGACGCCCTCCCCCTCGATCCGCGCGACCGCCTCCTTGACGCCGCCGAGCTCGGTCTCGCTCAGCTCCATCAGCTCGAACTGCCAGCCGCGTTTCTCGGCGTAGCGCTGATACATCCGCAGCAGATCGCCCGCGAAGAGCGCCGCTTCCTCGCCGCCCGTGCCGGGACGGATCTCGAGGATCGCAGGGCGCGCATCGGCCGCATCCTTGGGCAGCAGCGCGAGCCGGAGCGCCTGTTCCATCTCGGGGATGCGGGCCTTGAGGCGCGGCATCTCCTCCTCGGCCAGGTCCTTCATCTCGGGATCGGCGAGCCAGCCCCCGGCCTCGGCCAGATCGGCGCGTGCCTGCCGGTAGGCCTCGATCTGCGAGACCACCGGCTTGAGTTCGGAATATTCGCGGCTGATCTGCGCGATCTTCGCCGGTTCGGCGCCCGCGGCGAGCTGCGCCTCGAGAAACTCGAAGCGCGAAAGGATCTGGTCGAGTTTCTCTTCGGGCAGCATGGGCTCGGGTTTGGCGCGAAGCGCGGGCATGGTCAAGTAGGCAGCGTAGACGGCTTCCGCGCTCCCTTTACCCGCGCCGTGCAAATCCCTATATAAACGCTCGACAAATCCGCGCCACGCGAGAGAGACCAAAATGACCCCCACATCCGAAGAGCCGCTCGAAGGCACCCCGCTGATCAAGCCCTCGACGACCGATCACCCGCTCTACGAAAAGGTCGTTGAGGCCTGCCGGACGGTCTATGACCCTGAGATTCCGGTGAATATCTACGATCTCGGGCTCGTCTACACGATCGAGATCAGCCCCGAGAACGACGCCAAGATCATCATGACCCTGACCGCACCGGGCTGCCCTGTGGCCGGCGAGATGCCCGGCTGGGTCCAGGATGCGGTGGCCTGCGTGGGAGGGCTGCGCGATGTGGATGTCGAGATGACCTTCGACCCGCAATGGGGCATGGACATGATGTCGGACGAGGCGCGTCTGGAACTGGGCTTCATGTGAGCGGCTAGCCCGGAGGGGGCGCTGCCCCCGCTCGCCTGCCGCGAGCCCCCCGGGATATTTTCATCAAGAGGAAGGGCAAGGACCTCCTTCCTCTTGACCGAAATATCCCGGGGAGTGAATGGCCGCAGGCCAGAGAGGGGCAGCGCCCCTCTTTTTCTTTCCTCAGGGACGTATTTTCCGCGACTTCGCATTTTCGCACATCCCCTTGCGCGGCTCCGGGCTTGCCGGGCACCGCCCCCCGCCCCATCTCGTCGGGCCGAACCTCAAGCATCCTGAGAGGATTTTCATGACCGAGACGCTCTTCACCCCGACGAAACTCGGAGCGATCGAGATCGCCAACCGCTTCGTGATGGCCCCGCTCACGCGCAACCGCGCCCCCGAGCTGGTGCCGACCGAGATGATGATCGAGTATTACCGTCAGCGCGCGAGCGCGGGGCTGATCGTGACCGAGGGCACGCAGATCTCGCCGATGGGTCAGGGCTATGCCTGGACGCCCGGCATCCATGACGACGCGCAGGTCGCGGGCTGGCGCAAGATCACCGACGCGGTGCATGAGGCGGGCGGCAAGATCGCGGCCCAGCTCTGGCATGTCGGCCGCGTCTCCGCGCCCGCGATCCTCGGCGGCAAGGACCCGGTCGCCCCCTCGGCGATCTCGGCCCAGGCCAAGACCTTCGACGGCGAGAGCTTCATCGAGACCACCACGCCCCATGCGCTGAGCATCGAGGAGATCCAGGAGGTGCTCGCCCAGTATCGCAATGCCGCCGAGAAGGCGAAGGCGGCAGGGTTCGACGGTGTCGAGATCCATGCCGCGAACGGCTATCTGATCGACCAGTTCCTGCGCGATACCTCGAACACCCGCGACGACGCCTATGGAGGCCCGATCGAGAACCGCATCCGCTTCCTGCGCGAGGTGGTCGAGACGGTCGTCGACGTCTGGGGGCCGGGCCGCGTCGGCATCCGCCTCTCGCCCTGGTCGAATGCGAACAATGTGGGCATCGACAGCAACACGGCCGAGCTGTTCGGTGCGGTGGTCGATTTCCTCAACACCCAGCCGATGGCCTTCGTCCATCTCGTCGAGGGCCAGACCGGCGGCGCGCGCGACTGGCCCGAGGGCGGCATCGAGACGCTGCGAACGAAGATCGCGGCGCCCTATATCGCGAATAACGGCTACAGCCACGAGATGGCCGAGCAGGCGCTGGCCGATGGTGCGAGCGCGGTGGCCTTCGGCAAGCTCTTCATCGCCAATCCCGACCTGCCGGAGCGCTTCGAGAAGGGCGCCCCGCTCAACGAGCCGAACCCCGCGACCTTCTATGGCGGCGGCGCGGAAGGCTACACGGATTATCCCGCACTTGCGTGACACGAAAGATGATGCAGGCCTTCGGGCCTGCATCTTTTATTTCGCAGGCATTTATGCTTGCCTTTTTAGCTTCGCAGGCACTATAACCTGCATATGGCACAGATCTGCGTTCTCACCGGAGACCTCGTCCTCTCCACACGGCTTTCGCCCCGCGAGATCGACGCGGCGCTCGCGGCGATCCCCGCCGCCTGCGCCGATCTTGACGCGCGGATCAACCCCGTCCGGCATGCGCGCCATCGCGGCGACGGCTGGCAGATCGCGATGAGCGCGCCGCGCTGGCAGGCGCGCCTTGCCCTGATGATCCGCGCCCATCTGCGCGTGAAGGGTGCGGACCTCGCCACCCGTATCGCAATCGCCGAGGGCGTGGGAGAGGTCGCGCCCGATCTGGATCTCAATGCGGCGCATGGCCCGGTCTTCACCGCCTCCGGGCAGCTTCTCGACCGGCTGGAGGGGCCGCGCATCGCCCATGCCTCGGGCGGCGCTCTCGGCGCGGCGCTGCGCCTCTTCGATCACCTCTCGGAAGGCTGGACCCAGGCGCAGGCCCGCGCGATGGTGCCGATGCTGCGTCCCGATCCGCCCACGCAGACCGCCGCGGCCGCGGAAATCGGGATCACCCGCCAGTCCCTCGCACAGGCCTTGCAGGGCGCGGGTTACGCGGCCATCGTGGAGGCCCTGACCCTGATCGAGACCGCCCGATGATCGAGACCTTCGCCGCCCTGCTCTGTGCCCATGCGCTGACCGATTTCGCCTTCCAGAGCGACGCGATGGCCGGGCGGAAGGCGAAGCGCGACGTCGCCGCGCTCGCCTTGCATCTGGTGATCCTGATGGCGCTGAGCGCGCTTGCGCTGGCGCAAGTGTCGAACGGCTTGTTCCTCGCGCTCGCCCTCGTTCTCGCCAGTCACCTTCTGATCGACCTCGCGAAAAGCCTCGCCCCGCCCACGCTCTCCGCCTTCCTCGCGGATCAGGGTGCGCATCTCGCGGCCACCGCTCTCATCGCGGCGGGGTTTCCCGGCCTCTGGGCCGGATCGGTCTGGGCCGGACAGAGCTGGCTTCCCGCGCTCCTCGCGCTGGTCGCGGGCGCGGTGCTCACGATCCGCGCGGGCGGCTTCGCGGTCGGGCTCCTGATGGCGCGCTACGAGGCCTCCGCCCCGCCCGAGGGCCTGCCGCAGGGCGGGCGGATGATCGGCCTGCTCGAACGCGGGGTGATCCTGCTTCTCGTTCTGGCGGGACAGCCTTCGGGGATCGGCTTCCTGATCGCCGCGAAATCCATCCTGCGCTTCGAGGCCGTGAGCAAGGATGGCGCAAACCCCAAGAGCGAATATGTCATCATCGGCACGCTGGCCTCCTTCGGCTGGGCGCTGGCCGGGTCCTACGCGACCCTCGCCTTGCTCGCACATCTGCCGCCCCTTGGAATCCTGCCGCCCGCAAACTAGATTTGGCGGTGAAGGAGAACCCACCCATGTTCAACGTCCCCGGACAAGATCCCGTCACCCTCACCGATGCCGCGATCGCCCAGATCGCGAAGCTGATGGCGCGCGAGAACGCGGCCGGCTTCCGCATCGGCGTGAAGAAGGGTGGCTGTGCGGGCATGGAATACACGATGGAGGTCGCGGCCGAGGCCGGACCGATGGATATCGTCGTGGAAAAGGGCCCCGCACGGGTGCTGATCGCGCCCATGGCGCAGATGTTCATGCTCGGGACCGAGATCGACTACGAAACCGGTCTTCTCGAAAGCGGCTTCAAGTTCCGCAACCCGAATGTGGTCGAGGCCTGCGGCTGCGGCGAGTCGATC
Organism: Thioclava atlantica; assembly: GCF_000737065.1. Lineage (GTDB taxonomy): Bacteria > Pseudomonadota > Alphaproteobacteria > Rhodobacterales > Rhodobacteraceae > Thioclava > Thioclava atlantica. The sequence continues at coordinate 183,568 of NZ_AQRC01000007.1, forward strand.
AAGTTCGCCGATATGGACGAGGCGGCATCGAAGGCCTGAACGCGCTCTTCCTAGCCCCGCGCCAATTTGCCCTTTGCGCGGTCGCGCCCCCTGCCCTAATCTTCACGGACAATCAAGATAATGGGAGGGCACATGCGCAGGAAACTGGCAGCAGGAAACTGGAAGATGAACGGGCTCAAGGCCGACCTGCACGAGGTCTCGGCCTTGATGAAAGCCCATCCCGCCCCCAAATGCGACGTGCTGCTCTGCCCCCCGGCGACGCTGCTCGCGGGGATGTCGATGACCACGGCCGGGCAGATCGCGGTGGGCGCGCAGGATTGCCACATGCAGGCCTCGGGGGCCCATACCGGGGACATTTCGGCGCAGATGATCGCGGATGCGGGCGGCTCGCATGTGATCCTCGGTCACTCCGAGCGCCGGGCGGATCACGGCGAAACCGATGATCAGGTTCGCGCCAAGACCGAAGCGGCGATCGCGGCGGGCCTGACGGCGGTGGTCTGCGTCGGCGAGACCGAGGCGCAGCGCGATGCCGGAGAGACGCTCGCGGTCATCGGCAGCCAGCTCAAGGGCTCGCTTCCCGACCGCGCGACGGGCGCGAATTGCGTCATCGCCTACGAGCCGGTCTGGGCGATCGGCACCGGGCGCACGCCGACGCTCGAGCAGATCGCCGAAGTGCATGATTTCATGCGCGAGCAGCTGATCGGCCATTTCGGCAGCGAGGGCGACGCGATGCGCCTGCTCTATGGCGGCTCGGTCAAGCCCGGCAATGCGGGCGAGATCTTCGCCGTCTCGAATGTCGATGGCGCGCTCGTGGGCGGCGCTTCGCTGAAAGCCGCCGATTTCGGCGCGATCATCGCGGCACTCGAGGCGAGCTGACCCAGAAGGCGGAGGACGTCGTCCTCTCGCCGTGTTTCGCAGACCCGTTCACGGGATCTCGCGGCCGGGCTCGAGGGCCCGGCCTTTCTCACTTGGCCCCGCACCGCTTGCGGGCGGGCTGCCGATTTCGTATCACCCGGCTCAAGACTTTCAGAGGATGACCCATGCGCGCCGAGACGCAAAACACCGTGGACGCGATCCGCAAGTCGCTGGCCCTGCTGGGCCAGCGGATGGATATCGAGACCGCGCCCCACCGGATCGAGGAATTCAACGCGATGATCGAGGACCCCACCTTGTGGGACGATCAGGCGCGTGCGCAGAAACTGATGCGCGACCGCCAGCAGCTGATGGACAAATACGACACCTACCAGCGCATCGAGCGCGATCTGAACGACAATGTCGAACTGATCGAACTCGGCGAGATGGAAGATGACGAGGAAGTCGTAAGCGATGCCGAGGCCGCGCTCAAGGCGCTCAGGGAGGACGCCGCGGCCAAGGAGCTCGAGGCGCTTCTGAACGGCGAGGCGGACGGCAACGACACCTTCCTCGAAATCAACGCGGGCGCGGGCGGGACCGAAGCCTGCGACTGGGCCTCGATGCTGCAGCGGATGTATGTCCGCTGGGCGGAGAAGCGCGGCTACGAGGTCGAGCTGCAATCGGAAGAAGCGGGCGCCGAGGCCGGGATCAAATCCTGCGCCTACAAGATTTCGGGGCCCAACGCCTATGGCTGGCTGAAGTCGGAAAGCGGCGTGCACCGTCTCGTGCGGATCTCGCCTTTCGGCAAGGGCACGCGCGAGACCTCCTTCGCCTCGGTCTGGGTCTATCCGGTCGTCGACGACAATATCGAGATCGAGGTCAACCCGGCCGATATCCGCATCGACACCTACCGCTCCTCGGGCGCGGGCGGTCAGCACGTCAACACGACCGACTCGGCGGTGCGGATCACCCACCACCCGACCGGCATCGTGGTCACCAGCTCCGAGAAGTCGCAGCACCAGAACCGCGACATCGCGATGAAGGCGCTGAAATCGCGGCTCTACCAGATGGAGCTGGAGCGGCGCACCGCGGCGATCAACGAGGCCCACGAGAACAAGGGTTCGGCCGGCTGGGGCAACCAGATCCGGTCCTATGTGCTGCAGCCCTACCAGATGGTGAAGGACCTGCGCACCGGGCACGAGACCTCGGACACGCAAGGGGTCCTCGACGGGGATCTCGACGGGTTCATGGCCGCGACACTGGCGATGGGGCTCGACGGAAAGTCCCGCGCCGACGCGCAGGCGGACGACTGATCATAATGGCGGCGCGGGTCTATATCACCGGCGCCGCAGGGTCTGGCTCCTCGACGCTGGGCGCGGTTCTGGCCGAACATCTGCAGGTGCCCCAGATCGACACCGACGCCTTCTACTGGGCGCCGAGCGATCCGCCCTTCACCGTAAAGCGCGACGTCGGAGAGCGGCTCGCGCTGATCGAGGCGGCGAAATCACCCGAAGGCTGGGTGATCTCCGGCTCGCTCGACGGCTGGGGCGAGAGCGCGCTCGCGGGCGTGGACCTGATCGTCTTCCTGACCGCCCCCACCCCGATCCGCCTCGCGCGGTTGCGCAAGCGCGAGGCCGCGATTTTCGGGCCGCGCATCCGGGCGGGCGGCGACATGCAGGCCAATCACGCCTCCTTCCTGAAATGGGCGGCGGGCTATGACGAGCCCTATTTCTCGGGCCGCTCGCTCACCCGGCACCGCGAATGGCTCGCGGGGCGCAGCGAGCCGGTCCTGGAACTGTCGGGCACCCGTCCGGTCGATGACCTGGCCGCGGAAGTCGTCAGGGCGCTCAGGGTAAAACCATAACGCGCCTTCCTGCGTAGTCATTCCCGACGGCAGGAAAGGACAGGCGATGGGCTTTCACGGCAAACGGATCTGGATCCTCGGTGCGAGTGCGGGGATCGGGCGCGCATTGGCGCTCGAACTGGCGCGGCGCGGGGCGCGGCTGGTGCTCTCGGCGCGTTCGGTCGATCCGCTCGAGACCCTCGCCGCGGAGATCGGCGGCGCCGAGATCGTGCCTTGCGACATCGCCGATCCCGAGAGCCTCGCCGATGCGCGCGCCGAGATCCTCAGCGACGGCCCTCTCGATGCGATGATCACCACCGCTGCGCTCTACGATCCGGGCCGGGCCTCCGACATCGAGCGGGAGGCGGCGCGCAGGCTGGTCGAGGTGAACCTGCTGGGCACGCTCTGGTTCGCGCAGGCCGCGCCGGGTCTGCTGCGCGACGGCGGACAACTGGTGATCTTCGGTTCGGTCGCGGGCTATTTCGGCCTGCCGAACGGACAGCTCTATTCCGCCTCCAAAGCCGGTGTGATCAACCTCGCCGAGAGCCTGCGGGTGGAATATGCGCCGGAGATCGACGTCCGCCTCGTCTCGCCCGGTTTCGTGAAGACTCGGCTCACGCAGAAGAACGCGTTCGACATGCCCTTCCTGCTCGATCCGGAGGACGCGGCGCGCCGGATCGCCGACGGGCTGACCTCGAGCCGGTTCGAGATCCATTTCCCGCGCCGGCTGACCTGGCAGCTCAAGCTCCTGAAACGGCTTCCATATGCGCTTTCGCTCAGGCTGACGGGCAGGCTGGGGCGCTGAGCCGCGCGGCGGCGCGGCGAGGAATTCTCTGGACAGCTCACATTTTCGTGACGCAACGTGAAGTTGCGGGCCTTGGGGAGAAGGCCCCTGTCAGGGAGAGAGAAATGCAACATGTCATGTCCGAACCGTCCGAACTTCCACATTTCCGCGACATGCCGGTTTCGGCGATACCCGATGTCCTGCGCGCGGGCTGGCGCGATTTCCTGCGTGCCCCGGCCTTCGGGCTGGCCTTCTCGGGCTTTTACGTCCTGGGCGGAATCGTGCTCTGGATGGTGTTTTCCGCGCGCGGCGAGGAATGGTGGCCGATCCCCTTCGCGCTCGGCTTTCCGCTGCTCGCGCCCTTCGCGGCGATCGGGCTCTACGAGGTCAGCCGCCGCATCGAGGCGGGCCAGCCGCTGATCTGGCGCGACGTGATCGCCTGCTGCATTTCGCAAAAGGACCGGCAGATCCCGTCGATGGCGATGCTGATCCTGATGATGTTCATGTTCTGGGTCTTCGTCGCGCATACGGTCTTCGCGCTCTTCATGGGGCTGTCGGCCTTCACCAATGTCAGTTCCTCGCCCGAAATCCTGTTTTCCGCGAACGGGCTGGCGATGCTGGCGATCGGAACCGTGATCGGGGGCGTCTTCGCGCTCACCCTGTTTTCCTTCACCGTGGTCGGCCTGCCGCTCCTGCTCGAGCGCGAGATCGACATCATCACCGCGATCATCACCTCGGTGCGCGCGGTGACGGCCAACCCGGTCTCGATGGCGATCTGGGGCGGGACAATCGCGCTGAGCCTGTTCATCGGCATGATCCCGATGTTCCTCGGGCTTCTGGTGGTTCTGCCGGTCCTCGGCCATGCGAGCTGGCACATGTATCGCCGTCTTACCTTCTGAACGCCGCTGAGGAACGAAAAAGGCGCGCGAGGGATCTCGCGCGCCTATGTTCTGTCCGGCCCGACCGCCAAGCGAGGGCGGTTGGGCGCCTCAACGCTGGCTCAGTAGAGCCCGCCTGCGGAGAGCGTGCCGAAATCGGTCTTCTGCTTCGGGATCACCTTGCGCTGACCGGTCGAGGTGGTGACGGTCTGGTTCCTGTCGTCGCTCTGGCCCGGCTCGAAGAGCGGCAGGTTCGCCCCCATCGCGAAACCGCCATCGACCACCAGCGCACCCAGGCCCGACATGCCCTGACCCGGACGCAGATATTCGGCCTGCACGAATTCACCCGTGGCGGTGTCGGGAAGACGCTCGCCGGTATAGCGGTTGAACTTCGCCCATTGGCCGCCCGGCGGAACCTTGAACTTGGTACCGCCGAAATCCTTGACCGCCTCTTTCATGAACTCGTTGAAGACCGGAACGCAGAGCGTGCCGCCATAGGCGTGACGCCCGAGCGAACGGGGGTTGTCATAGCCCATGTAGCACGAGGCGACGATGTTCGAGGTGAAACCGGTGAACCAAACGTCCTTCGCGTCGTTCGTGGTCCCGGTCTTGCCCGCGACGGGCACCGGCACGTTCACCCCCTGCCCCGAGCCGCGTTTCACCACGCCTTCCATCAGCGAGATCATCTGATAGGCGGTGATCGGATCGATCATCTGTTCGCGATGGCTGACGATCTGCGGCCCCTGCCCCTCGGGGAGGTTCGGGTCGGCACAGTTCTCGCAGCTCCGCTGATCGTGGCGGTAGATCGTGCGCCCGTAGCGGTCCTGCACCCGGTCCACCAGCGTGGGCTCGACCCGCTCGCCGCCATTGGCGAACATCGCATAGGTCGAGATCAGGCGGAACATCGTGGTTTCCTGCGATCCGAGCGCGTTGGCGAGGAAGCGGCCCATGTGATCGTAGACGCCGAATTTCTCGGCATAGGAGGCGATCGTGTCCATGCCGATTTCCTGCGCGATCCGGATCGTCATCAGGTTGCGCGAATGCTCGAGCCCGGTGCGCATCGGCGTCGGCCCGTAATACTTGTTCGAGGCGTTCTTCGGCCGCCACAGGCCCTGCGGCGTGTTCACCTCGATCGGCGCGTCGATCACGATCGTCTCGGGCGAGAAGCCCGAATCCAGCGCGGCCGCATAGACGAAGGGTTTGAAGTTCGACCCCGGCTGGCGCATCGCCTGCGTCGCGCGGTTGAACACCGAGGACTGGTAGGAGAAGCCGCCCTGCATCGCGAGCACGCGCCCGGTATTGACGTCCATCGCCATGAAGGCGCCCTCGACCTTGGGCACCTGGCGCAGCGACCAGCGCACGAAGCTGCCATCGCTGTCCTTGGTGATCGCGCGCACTTCCACGACATCGCCGGTCTCGAGCAGGTCCTCGGCGGTCTTGGCCTTGGGCCCGAGCTTGCCGTCCTTGCCGAGCTTGCGCGCCCAGGTCACGTCCTCGGCCGGGATCCAGTGACCGCTCTCGGTCTCCTCGATGCCCTCGATGCCGATCCGGGCCGCACCGTCCTTGAAGCCCAGGACGATCGCCGGATGCCAGCCCTCGACGTCGCGCGGGGCCTTGTGCACCGGCACGTCGTCAAGCGCCGCGCGCCAGCTCTTCTCGTCCTTGAGCTTGTCTTCGGGAATGCTCACGCCCGTTCCGCGCCACACGCCCTGTTCGCGGTCATAGGTCTCGAGCGCATTGCGCAGCGCCTTGGCGGCCTGCGCCTGGAGATCGGGGTTCACCGTCGCGCGGATCGTCAGGCCACCGCCGAAGAATTCCTCTTCGCCGAAGCTCTTGGAAAGCTGGCGGCGGATCTCGTCGGTGAAATAGTCGCGCGGAGGCAGCTGGGCGCGGAACGGCGCGTAATCCCCGTTCTGCACGGATTTGAGCGGTGCCGCCTGCTCGCGCTCCATCGTGGCCTTGTCGATCCGGCCGTCCTCGTACATCCGACGCAGCACGTAGTTGCGCCGGGCCACGGCGGTCTTGTAGTCGCGCACCGGATGCAGGTCGGCGGGCTTCTTCGGCAGCGCCGCGAGATAGGCCGCCTCGCCCACCGTCAGCTGGGACAGGCTCTTGTTGAAATAGGATTGCGCGGCCGCGGCCACGCCGTAGGAGTTCTGCCCGAGATAGATCTCGTTGAGATAGAGCTCAAGGATGCGGTCCTTGCTCAGCACATGCTCGATGCGCGAGGACAGGATCAGTTCCTTGATCTTGCGCTCGATCGAGCGGTCCGAGGACAGCAGCAGGTTCTTCGTCACCTGCTGGGTGATGGTCGAGGCACCGCGCACGTCGCGCCCGCCCGATTTCACCGCCGTGAAGACCGCTGCCGCGATCCCGCGCGGGTCGAAACCGGGATGGATGTAGAAATTCTTGTCTTCCGCAGAGACGAAAGCACCCTTCACCAGATCGGGAATATCGCGGATCGGCACGAAGAGGCGGCGCTGGTCGGCGAATTCGTCGATCAGGCGCCCGTCGCCGTTATAGATGCGCGAGATCGTCTTGGGCCGGTACTGCGCCAGCTGGTCATAGCTCGGCAGGTCGCGCGAATAGATCCAGAAGATCGCCCCGATCGTGAGGGCGGCAAAGAACAGCCCGGTCACGACCCAGGAAAAGACGCCCCCGATGGTGCTGAAGATGAAACGGATCACTGGACACCCCTCGCGACGGGGCCCCGTGCCCCTTCAGCGCCTGCCTATACATCGCGCTTTCGTGACGGTCAAAGTAATGTGCGCTCACGGATGCGGGAAGGGTATGTGCGTTCACAACTTCTCCCGACCGGCGGATGACCGCGCGTCAGCCATCCGAGCGCGCGCGATTACTGGCGCAAGAGCCGCCCTTCGGCCGCATCGGACTGCGCCCAGCGTTCGATCCCCCGCGTGATCGCCTCGGCCATGCGCGCCCGCCAGTCGGGATCGGCGAGGCGCTTGCGGTCGGCAGGCGAGCTGAGGAACCCGAGCTCGACCAGCACCGAAGGGATATCGGGCGATTTCAGGACCGAGAAATTGGCCCCCTGCACGGGATGCTTGTGCATGTGCAGCCCCTCGCCCTTGATCGCGCCCGCGAGCACCTGCGCAAGCCGGACCGAGCGCGGCTGCGTCTCGCGCCGCGCCAGATCCACGAGAACATGCGCCACCTGATCGCCCTGCCCGTTCAGATCGACCCCGGCGAGCAGATCGTCGCGGTCATGGCGCTGGACGAGTTTGCGGGTGGCCTCGTTCTCGGCGTGATCGGCAAGCCGGTAGACAGTCGCCCCGGTCGCGCGCCCCTCGGCGATCGAATCCGCATGGAGCGAGACGAACAGATCCGCCGCCGCCGCGCGCGCCACCGTCACCCGGGTCTCGAGCGGCACGAAGACATCCTGGTCGCGGGTCATCACCACGCTCATCCCCGCCCGGCGCAGCGCGTCGCGCAGCTGGCGCGCGAAACCGAGCACGATATCGGCCTCGTGCACGCCACCATCCTCAGCCCCCGGATCGATCCCGCCATGTCCCGGATCGAGCACGATCCGCAACGGACGCGTGCCATCCTGCCTGCGATGGGGCCGATCGACCGCGGCGGGCTGCGGCAGATCCCACAGCGCGCTGTCGGCCGCTCCCTCGCGCGGGCGGAACTGCGCCGCCGGAACGGGTTTCAGCAGAAGCCGGATCTCGGGGCTCGCGCCGGTGCGCTCCTCGGCGCTTGCAAGTTCCATCGGACCGGAAAGCTCGGCCACCATCCGTGACCAGCCGGGCCGGAACCGGCCCCACCGCAGATCCTTGATCGCGCCGCCCTTGCGGATCAGAGCCGCGGGCGGGTTGCTCCCGAAATTCACCTCGCGGAAATCGATCACGAGCCGATAGGGATCGGCCAGAAGATAGGCGCGGAAGGGCACGGGCTGGCTGATGCCGAGACTGATCCGGGTCGCCCCGCCCTCGCGCGCGATCGCGCTGCGCGTCGGCTCGTAGCGCGCCAGCGCCGAGAGCTCCTGCGCCCGGACCGTCGTCGCCACCGCGCAAAGGAGCGCGATGAGGGTGATGAACCGCCTGATCATGCCTGCCGCCTCGTCGTTTTTCGCCACTATAGCGAGGCCCGGCAAACCGCGAAAGCTCAGCGATCGGCCATGAAGGCCTTGAGCCGACGCACGCCTTCCGCGATCCGTTCGGGGCTTTGCGCATAGGAGAGACGGATCGTCTGCGCGCCGCGATGGGGATCGAAATCCATCCCCGGCGTCACCGCGACCCCGACCGTCTCGAGGATCTCGGCCGCGAAAGCCGCGCTGTCCTCGGTCAGCTCCGAGACATCGGCATAGAGGTAGAAGGCCCCGTCGGGCGGCGCGATGCGGGTGAAGCCCATCTTCGGCAGCTCCTCGAGCATGAGGGCGCGGTTCGCAGCATAGGCGGCGCGATTCTGCTCCAGCTCGTCGAGGCTCTCGAGGGCCCCGAGCGCCGCCACCTGGCTGGCATGGGGCGCGCAGATGAACATGTGCTGGGCGAGCCGCTCGACGGTGCGCAGATGGCTTTCGGGCACCACCATCCAGCCTATCCGCCAGCCCGTCATCGAGAAATATTTCGAGAAGGAATTGATCACGAAGACATCGTCGGAGATCTCGAGCGCCGAGACTGCACGGGCGTCATATTGCAGCCCGTGATAGATCTCGTCGGAAATGAAGGCGATGTCGCGCGCCGCACAATGCGAGATCAGCGCCTCGAGCTCGGGCCGGCCCAGCATCGTGCCCGAGGGGTTGCCGGGCGAGGCCACGATCAGCCCCTCGAGCCCGCCGGGGATGTCCTCGGGCGTCGGCTGATAGCGGTTCTGCGCCTCGGTCGGGATACCCACCGGCTCGATCGAGAGCGCGCGCAGGATCTGGCGATAGCTCGGATAGCCGGGCTCGCCCAGGCCCACCCGCGCGCCCGCATCGAACAGCGCCGTGAAGGCGAGTTGGAAGGCGCCGGAGGAGCCCGACGTGATCACCACCCGGGCCGGGTCGAGATCGATGTCGTACCAGCGCTTGTAGAGCTGTGCGATGCCTGCGCGCAGCTCGGGCAGGCCGAGCGCCACCGTGTAGCCCATCGACTGGCTCTCGAGCGCGTCCGCCAGCCGCTTGCGCGCGCGCAGCGGCGCGGGCGTCGAGGGCTGGCCCACCTCCATATGGACGATGTCGCGCCCCGCCGCCTCGGCCTCGGCCGCCATGCGCAGCACGTCCATCGCGATGAATGGGGCCACCTGCCCGCGGTTCGACTGGCGCATGATCCGACGCTCCCGACTTCGTGAAATCTCGTTCAGCCGGGGTTAGGCCAGGCGCGGGTGCATTGCAAGAGTTCCGCCCATCGCGCTCACAACCCCTTGATCCGGGGCGCGCGAGAGGTCAGTTTGCCCCCAGATACAGGGATCCCGATCAAAGGAAACGCATCGATGCTCCGCACCCTTCTGGCCGCGACGGCTTTCGCCGCGCTCACCTCCGCCGCGCCGCACTCGGCGACGGCGCAGGATTTCGACTTCGCGAACATGACCGAGAGCCAGAAAGCGGCTTTCGGCGAGGCCGTGCGCCAGTACCTGATGGCGAATCCGCAAGTGCTGGTCGAGGCGATCAACGAACTCGAAGCCAAGCAGCAGGCCCAGCAGGCCGAGACCGACCGCGAACTGGTGAAGGTCAACGCCAAGGACATCTTCGAGGATGGCTATAGCTGGGTCGGCGGCAATCCCGATGGCGACATCACCATCGTCGAGTTCATGGATTACAAGTGCACCTACTGCAAGAAGGCCTATGAGGATGTGCTCGACCTGATCAACAAGGACGGCAATATCCGCTTCGTGGTGAAGGAATTCCCGATCCTCGGCGCACAATCCGAACTGGGGTCGCGCTTCGCGGTGGCGGTGCGGCAGATCGCCGGCAACGACGCCTATGAAAAGGTGCATGACACCCTGATGCGCGGCCGCGGCGACATCACCGTCGAGAGCCTGCGCGCGCTCGCGAAGAAGGACGGGCTCGACGCGGATGCGATCCTCAAGCGGATGAACGACGCGGCGGTCACCGACGAGCTGCGCAAGACCTACCAGCTCGCGCAGCGTCTCCAGATCTCGGGCACCCCGGGCTTCGTGATCGGCGGGCAACTCCTGCGCGGCTATGCGCCCGAAGCGGCAATGGCGCAGATGGTGGCGGAAGAGCGCAAGGCCGACTGAACGACGTGGCGGCAAGGCGGAAGGGGGCGCTGCCCCCTCGGCGCGACTGCGCCTCACCCCCGGGATATTTTGAGCATTTGGAAGGGGAAGCCCCTTCTTGATGGCGAGCTGGCGCAGATGATCTCGCGGGACGGGCCCGGACGCCGATGGCCGTGCATCTGGACGCGCCCGGGCTCGCCCTCCCATCTGAGGAACGAGCCCGGGCGTTTCTCGCTTCCAAATGCCTGAAATATCCCGGGGGAGGCGCACCAGTGAGCTACTCCCCGATCGTTGGACAGGATCTGGCGTAAATTAAGCTACTCGTTGCACCTGCTGA
>NZ_AQRC01000008.1 GCF_000737065.1 Thioclava atlantica
TTAAATCGGAATGACCGACCGGATATTATCGGAATCGGTGACCGGATGACCCCGGTGTGCGCAGCATCGGCGGCTGACGGCGGCAAATCGGATGGATCGAACGTTCAGGGCTGGTTTCCATCGGCTTCAGACTGGCCTTGCGACGAAAGATCGGGAAGCGAATCCATATCCCGCGACAACTCTTTCAGGAACCTGTCGCCGGAAGCCAGGCGCTTGCCCAGCGTCTGCATGAAGCCTTCGAAGCGCTCGTTGCCCTTGATGCGCGCCGATTGTTTCGCGCTATCTGACAGCGGCGGCGTCATGGTGAGCCAGAATTGTACGAACAGCGAAAGCGTCTCGCCGAGGATGGCGACATCTTCGTCCAGCATATCGAACTGGCGGCCAAGCTTATCCAGGCGTCGCGACATTGCGGCTTCTAGCCGTTCGGTCGTGTCACCGGACAGGAAGGATGCGACCGCAGCCTCGATCACTGCGGATTTTGAAACATTGCGACGCAGCGCCAGACCCTCGACCTGCTTCAGCAGATCCGAGGAGAAGTAGACATTCATGCGGGTGCGACTCGTCATGCCTGTCTTCCTTCTCAAAGCTCGATGCCGTCATTTGGGTCGAGTGACGCCTGCCGCGCGACCATGCGCATCCGCTGACGCATGGCGCGGGCTTTGGCGGCATCGACGTCGGGCTCATCATCGAGAAAATCAAACTCCTGCGATGGCGGCGGTGGTGGCGGGATGATTTCCTCATGCTCGGGAAGCTCCGGCTCACGACGGATACCGGCATTGGCAGGATCGTCGTCGGACGTGTTCGACGTGGGGCCGTGGCCGGCCGCGGCCGCAACAACACGGCTCGTCCAGTCGTCTGGCGCCGATGTTACCATCTTCACCGACGGCTTGCGCAGATCGGGCGGCGGCAACACCCGTTCCTGAAACCGCGTATCGGCGTAATAGCGCGCCTTAGCCGCGCGGATCGGCGGCACGCCCGCCACCATGACGATCTCGTCGGTTGGCGGAAGCTGCATGATTTCGCCGGGCGTCAGGAGTGGCCGCGCCGTTTCCTGCCGTGAAACCATGAGATGCCCGAGCCATGGCGCGAGGCGATGACCGGCATAGTTGGTGGAATCGCGCATTTCTGTCGCCGTGCCGAGCGCATCACTGATCCGTTTGGCGGTGCGTTCATCATTGGCAGCAAAGGCGACACGCACATGGCAGTTGTCGAGAATGGCGTTGTTCTGTCCATAGGCCCGCTCGATCTGGTTGAGCGACTGCGCGATCAGGAACGCTTTGAGGCCGTAGCCGGCCATGAAGGCGAGCGCCGATTCAAAGAAATCAAGCCGCCCGAGCGCGGGGAACTCGTCCAGCATCAACAGGAGACGGTGGCGTTTTTCGGTGGTTTCCAGCTCCTCGGTCAGCCGCCGCCCGACCTGATTGAGGATCAGACGGATCAGCGGTTTGGTCCGGTTGATGTCCGAGGGCGGTACGACGAGGTAGAGGCTGACGGTTTTTTTTGCTCCGACCAGATCAGCAATGCGCCAGTCGCAGCGGGCCGTCACGCGGGCCACGACCGGATCTCGGTAGAGGCCGAGAAAGGACATCGCCGTGGACAGCACACCGGAGCGTTCGTTCTCGGATTTGTTCAACAGCTCGCGTGCCGACGAAGCGATGACGGGATGCACACCGGCTTCGCCCAGATGCGGTGTGTCCATCATGGCGCGCAAGGTTGCCTCGACCGGACGGCGGGGATCGGACAGAAAACTCGCGACGCCGGCCAGCGTCTTGTCCTTCTCGGCATAGAGTACATGCAGGATGGCGCCGACCAGTAGCGAATGGCTGGTCTTTTCCCAGTGGTTGCGCTTGTCGAGACTGCCCTCGGGATCGACCAGAATATCCGCGATGTTCTGGACATCGCGGACTTCCCACTCCCCCTGACGGACTTCCAGCAGCGGGTTGTAAGCTGCGGAATGCACATTGGTCGGATCGAACAGCAGGACGCGGCCGTGATGGGACCGGAAGCCGGCCGTCAGATTCCAGTTCTCACCCTTGATGTCGTGCACGATGCAACTTCCCGGCCAGGTCAGCAGCGTCGGCACAACGAGACCGACGCCTTTGCCTGATCGGGTGGGCGCGAAACAAAGGACATGCTCGGGGCCGTCGTGCCGGAGATAGTCCTTGCTGTGCCTGCCAAGGACCACGCCATCGGGACCGAGCAGTCCGGCAGCATGGATTTCCTTGTCTTCGGCCCATCGCGCCGAACCGTAGGTGGCGACGTTGCGCGCCTCGCGCGCCCGGATGATCGACATGAAAAAAGCGGCGGCGATAGCGAACAACGCCCCGGACGTGGCGATGAACGCGCCCTCGGTGAAAATACCGGGCGCATAGGCGTCATAGGAAAACCACCACCAGAAGAAGGCCGGAGGATAATAGACCGGCCATCCCGCAACATCGAACCATGGATTGCCGAGCTGGGGCTGAAAGCCAAGGCGGAAGGCCACCCATTGTGTCGAAGTCCAGACCATCACCAGGACAATGGTGAATACGACAATGATCTGGCCCCAGAGTATTCGGCCACCACGCATACAGGCTCCAATCGGCAAGAGAGTCGGAGCCGATCAAAGAATAGACGTTTTCGAAAGCGGCAATAGGAAAAGCAGGGGTGCCGTGTTGCCGGATACTATCGGCGGCACATCGGACAGGCCCTTTCAGATGCCGATGTCGACAGAACAATTTGCGAGGTGCCAGATCGGCAAAGGCTCAAATCCCGAGCCCTCGTGTTCGCCCCATTTGCCACGATACCGATCCACCCTGCACGATGCCCGCAATCTCGCGGCCGAGCTGGCGGTCGATCACTGGCCGCCATGGGACAAGAGTGAACTCGTGGCTCTTTTCGACAATGGCGAACTTGCCGCTCGATAGATGTGCGGTCCCGGTGAACTTGTCGCTGATATTTTCGCCATCGGCAGCCGCCCGGAACGGCAAGCCTTTGCTGCTGGCCATTTCCGCACCGACGCGGGCCACTTCCCTTTCTCGCAGATTGGCGAGCAGGTTGCGCCGATAGAGGATGCGTCCATTCTGCTGCCGCGTGGCATCGCCCTGTGCGATATGGTGTTCACGCCGCTGGTCCATAGCCTCGCGCACCTGCTGGCCGAACCCTGCCGGGGTAAGGTCCGAGGCGTCCAGTGTGACCAATCGCCGGTCGAGCCAGGTCGCGCCATCGGACCCAATCTGCTTTTCCAGATCGAAGGTCGAGACGACACGGATGCTGGCCTGCCGGTTGCGACCGGCATCATAGGCGGTGGCGCGGCTCTCGAAGTCTTCGGGGATGTGCCACTGGTCGGCGTCGATCCGCTCGGCAATCCCGGCCCGGCGTAGCGATTCCAATCGCCGGACATGGGCATCGACATAGCCCTCATAATCGCCACCCGGCACACGTCCCTCGAACTTCGCCTGTTCGAGGTGGCGGCTCGGTCGGTAGATACCATTTTCCGAGATCGCAGCGATGGTGCGATCAGAGGGACGTTGTGCTGTATCGGCGGGACCGACTTCCACGATGCTGCCGATCCGGGCATCTTCGACGCGGGCCGGATCAATGCCGGGAAGATGGTGTGTTCGCCCGTCGATGCCGTCCACCACGAGCGTCAGGTTCTCGCCCATCTCGTCGGTGGGATATTTGTCCACGACGCGGCCGGTGATGGGCGCCGCGGGTGCGGCATCGTGAAGCTGGAAGGTCATCGGATCACGTTCCTGCCCATCGGCCTTCAGCGCCTTGTGCATGTTGCGGATGATGTCACCGCGCTCACCGAGTTCACGCAGCGCCGGTTCCATCTTCGCGCCAAGCTCCCAGACGCCGGGTGCATGTTCCGTAGCCAGCCCCATCTTTTCCAGCTTGGCGAGACGGCGCAGGCGAAGTGTGCGGTTGAACTGGCGGCGTGCATCTGCCGGTTCGTGGCGCAGATCGAGGAACCTTTCTTCGGCTTCCTCGGTCATGGCGCGGTCGATGCGCGTGAAGCGGTCCTGATCGATTTCGGCAGACAGCTTGCGGCTCTGCTCGATCTCGGTCACGGGGCCGAGTTCCAGCGTGGTCAGTTCGCTCGCCCGCTCACGAATACCATTGGCGAGATAGTCGCCATTGATAACCAGGTTCTCGCCCAGATCGTCCTTCCCCCGAACAATGACATGGACATGGGGATGGCCGGTATTGTGGTGATTGACCGCCACCCAATCGAGTTTCGTGCCAAGGTCGGCCTCGATGCGGCTCATCAGATCGCGGGTGTGGTCGGTGAGATCGGAAAGATCGGCGGCATCCTCGGGCGAGACGATGAAGCGGAACTGGTGGCGATCATCCTTGCCGCGATCAAGGAAGGCATCTCCATCAGCGCGGTCCTCGGTCGCCGAATAGAGCTGGCCACGTTCGCCATCGCGCGAGGTGCCGTCGCGCTGGATGTAGCGCAGATGGGCAGCCCCTTTGCCATTCTTCCACGCGCTCTGGGCATAACGGGTCTTGACGACGACGCGGCGCACGCCGGCCGCACTGTGCCGCCAGCCGCCCGACAGCGTTCGGACGCGGACAAAGGCCGCACCACGGCCACGCTTGACGCCCGGACCTTTGCCGGCCCGCGATGCCTTCCCACTCTTTCCAGCCGAACCAGATGAAGGCGACGAGTAGGTCCGTGATGCGAATGATGATGATCTGCCGGGGCGGTTGCTATGCTGACGCGCCAGCTTCTTTGCCTGCGTCAGAAAGCTCTTCGCCTTGCCCGCCTTCGGCACGTCCGACCTGATGCGGCCAGGCTTCGGGAGAAAGCGGTTCTCGTCGTCGCCACTCATCATCGTATCCGAAGCCGTGACGGCGGAAAATCGGCCGATATTCGGTTAGAGTGCCGGTCAAAACCCAGCAACGCCATGGCTTTGCGCCATATCGCGGCACGCGAGGCCCAAAAGCATGGTGCCGTGCGCCGCGTCCCAAAACAGTGTGCAGACAAGGGCTTGCCCAGAAACCGCCCCGACAGGGTGCCGGTTTCCTTTATCTTGCCCTCCGCCTTTCCTTCCCTTTTTGCCCTTCCTGCCGGGAATGCTGCCAGGCGCACCCAAGCCTGACTGCACACCGGAAATGGACCGAACGAGCGCGTAAACGCCATGCTCATGGCTTGTCGCCATCGCTCGCAAGGGCCACGAATATGCCGCTGTCCTGCGGCTCCTGAACGGCGGGATCGCGCAGAGAAGCGGTTGCGTGGATGTCGCTCGATGGCTGATTAACCGCCGCTGAAATGCCGCCGGATTGCGCAACGAAGAGCGGGGCTTCGCGCCAATCCGGTGGCGGCGGCGGCACGATCGTCGGCACATCAGGCGCAGTCGCACTGCCGAGAACAGGTGCGAGCGTGGCGACATAGGCGCGTGTTTCTGCGGGCAAAGTGCGACCTGTCGCCAGATGCTCGTCATAGCGACCGGGACCGGCATTGTAGGCGGCAAGCATGGCCGCGACATTGCCATAGCGGTCCCACATCTCCCGCAGATACGCCGTACCTGCGAGGATGTTGTCACGCGGATCGTAAGGATCGCGCCCGAGGCCATGGCGGCTGCGCAGGCCCGCCCAGGTATCGGGCATGACCTGCATCAGTCCCATCGCGCCTGCCGATGAAATGGCGCGCACATCGCCCGCGCTTTCCACACGCAGCACGGCCCGAATCCACTGCTCTGGAATGCTGAAACGCTGTGACGCCTCTGCAATGAAAGCAGCATGGGGATGCGCGGTAACAGGCGCGGGTTGCGGCGTGACCTGCGCCATGGCCGGCATCGAGCCGCTGCCAGCCGACAGAAGGGCCGTGAAGAGAAGAAGGGCGAGGGATCGCATGATCTCAGTCCCGATCTTCGCGGGGCCGCGGGCGGCTCCAGTGCAGTGACCATGACGAGCCGGTGTCGTCATCGCGGAACAGATTGGCGCGGATCGGCTGCGGCAAGGCGGGATCGTCGAGCAGCACCGAGAGATATTCGCCAGCCTTTTCGCCGGTGCGTTTCCATGCAGCGCCGACCTCCGGCCCGTCATGTTCAATGTAATGGACGCGATAGTCCGGCGCATTCTCCGCATCGGAATGTTCAGCGGGCACGATGACGAGATCACGCTTCATGGTGAGCGTGACGAGCTGACCGGCGAAGCCGGATGCGTCACGCGCGAATTGACCGATCTGTGGCATGGTGTGTCTCCTGTGTTGGTGGATTTGGCGTGGGTTCAATGCGTGGCCGCCCGCCATTCGTAGCGGCCATCGCCTTCCTCATCGGTCCAGAGCGGGAGCGCCCGGCCGATGACGGAACTGGCGGGAACAGGTCCGAAGTAACGGCCGTCGAGGCTGTCCCGGATGTCCCAATTCATGAGGAAGAGTTCGCCGTCGCGGATGATGCGGCAGCCCTGCCAGACCGGCAGATCGCGGCCCATGCGGTCGTGCTCCAGCGCATCGCCCATCTCGACGTTATCGACGGTGATCGTCGCACCGCTGCGGCAGACGCGCTGTCCCGGCAAGCCGAGGACGCGCTTCAGCAGCGGCACGCCCCGCCCGATATAGCCGCGCTCGACCATGAACCGCTGCAGCGGTTCGGGCGGCGCGATGACGACGAGTTCGGGAACTTCGAGCGCATCGGCGGGAGCAACTATGTAGAAGCCGATGGGCGCGCTGGCGGTTGCATTCCAGATCAGCCGGGTTGGCTGATCGGCAACCGCCGTGGCGACAAGCGTACCGACGGCCAGCATGGACACGGCGAGTATATGACGGCGGCTCATGGCGCGATTCTCTCGCGGCTGACCCATGCGGCATGGCGCTCCGGGGTGTAGGGATTGGGTTCCTGACCGGCACTCAAATGGTTGTGGACGTGCCGCCAATGGTCCGGCGCAACATCCGCCGGATCGACGCCAAGCGCGTCCACGGCATCAATCAGGGCCAGCACCCGCTGGACCTTCGGCCAGCCATCGATACGCAGCAAAATCGCGCCGCCGGGACGAACGAAGGGCACGGTCTGGTACGGTTCGCCACGCCCGGCGGCGCGCAGGATGTCGAGCCGCGAAACGATGGTGCCGTAATCGTTGGAGGCCCAGCGGACGAAGGCGAAGATGCTTTCGGGCGCAAAACCGATCAGACTGCGGCGGCGGTCGATGATCTGCTCAAAGCTCTTGCGGCCGAAGCGTATCCAGCGCTCGACCTTCTTCTTCTGGAAGGTCAGTTCGACCATTGTGGTGAACGGGGCAGGCCCGTTCGCCAGCGGGTGTTCATGCGCAGCGCGCGCGGTTTTGCCGGTCATGGCTGATCTCCTTCGGTGGGTGGAAACTCGCGAGCCAGCAGCTCGCGCAGCATCACGGCGACGGTGACGCCGCGCCGGAAAGCGGTAACCTTGATGCGCCCGCGCAGTTCGGGCGTGATGTCGATGGTCAGACGGGCGGTGAACGCCTCCGCCGCCGTCTTGTGTGTTGCCGGCGCATCGGCGGCTCTGACCCAGCTATCGGGATTGCCCGGACGCGATGCGAAGCCGGATTTGACGGGCAGACGTGTCATGGCACGATCTTCCTGATACCGAGGCCATCGATCTCGGCCACCAGCGCTGTGACCTCCTGTGCGGCCCGTTCGCCGCCATCGGTTTCGGAGACCAGCCGTCCGGTCTGTGCGGCGTCTGCAAAGGCGACACGCTGGCCGACCGTTGTGGCCAGCAACGGCGGATCTTGGTCCGCCAGTGTTTGGGCCGTTTCGCGGGCGATGACTGTGCGCGCCCCACATTGGTTCAGCAGAAAGCGGGCGGCAAGCTCGGGACGATAGATGCGTGCTTCGCTCAGAAGCGCCAGCATTTCGGCTGATGCCCAGCCGTCAAAGGGGGATGGCTGCACCGGGATCAGCACCAGATCAGCTGCAAGCAGCGCAGAGCGCATCAGACCAGCGACACGGGGCGGACCATCAATGACGACATGATCCGCGTCACGCGCCAGTTCCGGCGCCTCCCTGTGCAGGGTATCGCGGGCAAGTCCGATGACGGTGAACAGCCTTGGCAGCCCTTCATGGCTGCGCCGCTCCGACCAGTCGAGTGCGGAGCCTTGCGGGTCGGCATCGATCAGGATGACGCGCTTGCCTTCCGCGGCCCAAGCTCCGGCGAGATGCAGCGCCAGCGTCGTCTTGCCCACGCCGCCTTTCTGATTGAGGAGCGCGACAATCATCGCCGTCCTCCCGGTTTGCCGAGAGGAAGTTCAGGCGTGCTTGTTGACGCGGGCGATCCTTGCTTTGGGGGTGTCAGCTTGCCTTTATGGGCACCCGATCTGAGGGCCGCACCAGCCTTCGCGATGAGCTTTTCCACATCGCGCCGCCGCTCTTCAAAGTTAGATTCTGTGTTAGACTCTAAGTTAAGGGCGCGATTTTCGCTTTTGTTACCGAAGGATAGGAGGTGTTTGGGTTCCCGATAGCACGAGCCTCCGGTTCCTGATGGCACGATAGTCCGGGTTCCCGATAGCACGAGACTATCCACAGGTTTTCCACAGGCCGGGACAGGCTCGAAAGCGAGCAGCATCCGGCCGCCGGTTTCGACCTCGGCGAACAGGGTGTAGCCGGGCAGTGGCTGGCGGCGGATAATGTCGCGCAGCTCGAAGGCGAAGCGCTTGAACGGCGACAGACTGCCCGATTTCTGGTGCAGGTGACGGAAGTCGAACCGCCAACCGTTTTTCTGCCGCCCACCATGCTTGCGCACCAGGCGATAGAGCCAGCGATCCAACCCGCCGGTCAGATTGAAATAGGCCCGGTCGATGGTGAGGATCAGGGCGTCATCCAGAACCGCACTGTAGAACCAGTCAGGCACGATCATCTCGATGCCGTCCGGGCGGCCATTGGCATCGGTCAGCTCGTGCCATTCGTTGATCCACGAAAAACGATGTCGCCGTCCATTCGCGCGCTGGCGGATCGAGGTTGCAACCGTGGTCGATTGCAGCCGGTCCAGCGCCGCCTTCAGACGCTGATAGTCCCTCAGGGAGGTTCCGCGCCCTGTGAATGTCAGGATTTCATAAGGCGTTGCCGCCATCAGGCGCGACGTGCGCAGACCGGCGTCCCGCGCTTCCACGATCTGGCTGGCCGCCCAGATCAGTATATCGGCGTCCCAGATCGTCGCCATACCGTGATCGGGAACAGCTTCGACACGGATCGAGACGTTGCCCAAGGCAAAGTCAATCGGGCGGATACGGTGCGATTTGGAAAGGGAAAAGAAAGGATAGGCCATGAGATCCTGCGCGTCTCGTGGCGCGAGTTCACCGGGAAGCGCCCGAAACAGATCGAGTTGCCCGCGTTCCGAGGCGGATGGGTGCTGCGCTGCCATAGAGGGCTGACCGCCGTGTTCAGCGCGTAATGCGCTTGGGCGAGGTGAATGCGGTCGGCGGTAGAGGTTTCGCCGGGAGAACCTGTCCGCGTGGGTCCGACGTGGAGGTAACCGATCCGCGCGCAACCCAGGCTGCGAGATCCTCGACCGAATAGACAACGCGGCCGCCGAGCTTGTGATAGGCAGGTCCCGTTCCGTAGGTTCTGTGCTTTTCCAGCGTGCGCGCGGACAGACTGAGGAAATCGGCGGCTTCCTTGGTGCGCAGGTAGCGTGGCGGCAAGGCGGCGAGATCAGGTCGCATGGGGTGGCCTCCGTGGTTGTGCAGGATGCCGCTGACGATCAACGGCATGACATGCGCACGGTGGCGAAGGCGCGGCGGCATGGGGGATGAGGAAGATCGAAGGGGTAGAATCCTCACCCTCGATCAGACGTCAGTGTCAGGGTTTGCGACGATGGCGCAAAAGGTCCTGATAACCGCCGTCGATCAGCGCGGCGGCAGATCGGACAAGGGCGATGACAGAGGCGCGCAAAGCCGATGTCTTCCACGGCTCAGCGCGAACGCGCGCCTCTCCGTAGATGGCGATGGCAAACTCACGATAGGTCGCGTGGTTGGCGTTTCCGTCGGCAGCTTGCATCATCAGGCGAAACCGCCGGCGCTGATACGGCGTCATCCTGGGGTCGCGGCGCGCGGGTTTCCCGGCCAGCATGTGCCAGAGCCTGAGAATGGCTTCGAGCCGATCCGGCAGATTTTCGTCAAGTGGCAGGATGATCGCCGGCTGCGAATTGGCATCGGTGCCGGTGAGGGTCAGATATTGAACGCCGTCTCTGGCATCACAGACACCATATGTCCCCTCTGGTCCGCAGATGGCATCAGCAAGATCGACCGATAAGGCGGACGGAGAAGGCGGAAGAAAATCGGGCGCTGCCCCGAGCATCAGCATGTCCGGATTGGCAACAGGCGACCAGATGACCGGTTGGTCGAGCGCGGAAAAGCCGGGGTCTGCCGGGAAATCGCAACCCCCAGCGATGTTGGACGTGATCCGCAAGGGGAAGATGCCCGGCGCCTTGCGCTACAAGGTCATCGAAACAGGCCTGATAGGACGCGTTACGGCGCAGGCATTCCCAGGCGACGCCCTCAACGGGCAGCGCATCGTAGAATTCATACTGGTCCTGGTCTCGCCAGCGGGATGTATCCGGCTTCATTGCTCCGCTCCTGGTTGAAACTGCACAGGTGGAGCGTGAAAGAATTGCGGTGCCTCTACCGAGATGGAAGCCAGAACAAAGACATGGGGTGATGCTCTGAAGGCATCACTGGTGCGACGGCGGCGAGGTCAGGTCCGATCTGTCGGATGACGCAGCAGCTGACGATAGCCGCTCTGTGTCATCCAGCGCGCCCGTCCCAGATGGCTGTCATGGACCTGCCGGGCGCGTTCCGGTTCCCGAACAGGATCAATTCCGAACAGCACATTGACGGCTTCGGCCCATTCCGCCCCATCATCGGCGGCATCGAGCAGCCGCATATAGAGCTTGATATGCGCGCGGTCATATTCGGTCAGCTCGTCGCTAACAGGTGCAATATCGTCGAAGGGGGGAAGCGGAGATGTCATGTCGCGGGTCGCCACAGAGCACAGGCCGCCGCAGCGGATCGATGATTCCGCCCGCGCCCGTCAGGCGTCATGGATCTGTCGGTGTCTCTTCTCGTCTTGGCCATGTACCAGCAACACTCCTTGCCCGCGATCCGTGGACAGGAGAACAATCCCTGCTGCTTCAAGCGCCCGGCGCACCTGATCCCGCGTTGTCTCATACACCTCGAGCCGGTTCTCGGACTCAAGGCGTTTCAGGGCAGTCAGCGATATTCGGGCCTTGTCAGCGAGCGTCTCCTGCGTCCAACCCAGCAACGCGCGTGCGGCCCGCGACTGTCGAGCGGTGATCATGCATGATCACCTCCCATCGCGACCGGCGCGCATTCCAGAACTACGGCTATTTTAGTCGTCTTCGCCCGATACGCCATACGAAATCGTCGAATCTGGTCAGGGCGTTATCTGCACGGCTGAGCATGCAGCCCGACTGATTCGCCTGTATGCCGCAATTGCAGCACTTGTGCTGGCCGTAACGCCGACCAGCGCAGAATGATCCCTAAACGCTCCATGGGAAATGATAGCGATATGTTTGGAGATCATTTTCTTTGCGTTTTGCGCTGGATATGGTACCCATCCAGATCAGTGCAGCAAAAATGATCCGTAAAGGCATCACATGAAGGCGGAAGAAGAAACACTGAGGCTGATCGGCGACCATTTTCGCCGCGCGCGTCTTGCAGCGGGGTTGACGCAGGAGCAGGTGGCCGATCTTGCGGGCATTTCGCGCCCGCGCTACCGCGACATCGAGACGGGGGCGGCGGCTGCGCGCACCACGACATTGATCAACATTGCCAGGGCGCTTGGGCTGGAAATGATGCTGGTCCCGCAGGCAATGGTGCCCGCCATCGAGGCGCTTTTGCGCCCCGAGGCCGAGGATGATCATCCGGCCTTCAGCCCGCAACCGGAGAGCGACGATGACAGCCGTCCGTACCGCTGAGACCATCACCGCGCTGGACGTGTTCCTGAACAGTGCGAAGGTTGGCACGATCGTCAGGACGCCGGGTGATTTCAACGCCTTCAGCCTTGATCCGGCCTATCGCGCGACTGGAGGCCATCCGGTTCTGAGCCTATCCCTTCGCGCGGCATCAGGGGGCTTGCGCAAGGATCCGCGACCCGTCGCAGGCAGCCTGCCGCCCTTCTTTGCCAACCTGCTGCCCGAAGACCGGCTGCGCGAGGCGATGGAAAAGCACCATGCGGGTAATGTGCGGTCGGGGAATGATTTCGATCTCCTGGCCACCCTTGGTGCGGATTTGCCGGGGGCCGTTCGGGTGCTGCCCAGTGACGGTCAACCCGGCATCGGGGCGGCGCCAACCCAAGGACGGCCCAAGGCCCGCTTCTCGCTGGCAGGCGTGCAGATGAAGCTCTCGGTGATGAAGAACACCGGCAAGGGCGGCGGGCTGACCTTGCCGCTCGGGGATGACGAGGGCCAATATATTGCGAAATTCCCCTCGACCGCCTTTCCGGGCGTGTCGGAGAACGAGTTCGCGAACCTCGCGCTTGCCGAAGCCATCGGCATGAATGTGCCCGAGCGGGAACTGGTCAGCCGAGACCAGTTCGAGGGCATTCCCGAAGAGTTTGAAACACTTGCCGAGGGGCTTGTCCTGCTCGTGCGGCGTTTTGATCGCGGGGCAGACGGGCAGCGCATCCATATCGAGGATTTCGCGCAGGTTTTCGGCCTGTACCCGGCGCGCAAATATGATGGCGCCGCCTCCCACGACATCGCCTCTGTGCTGAATGTTGCGATCTCGCCGTTCGCCGCGCTGGAGTTTGTCCGGCGGCTGACCTTCTCGGTGGTCATGGGCAATGGCGACATGCACCTCAAGAACTGGTCGCTGATCTATCCGGGCGACGGCGACACGCCCGCTCTAGCACCGATCTACGACATGCTTTCGACCGTGCCCTATATTCCGGCAGATGGGCTGGCGCTGTCTCTGGGCGGCGAGCGGGCCTTCAAGGGCTTGGCCCCGGCCCGCTGGAAGACGTTTGCCAATCGGGCAAGGCTTCCCGAGCCAGCCGTGCTCAAGGCCGTTGTCGAGACGGTGAAACGCATTGATACGAAATGGTGGACACTGCCGGAGCGCGAAGTGGTCCCGCCGCCCGTGCTGGAGCGCATCGACGCCCATGTCAAAACCATCATCCCGATCCTAAGCGCCTGATCCGTGCCAGACACGACAGGGCGCGGTGGCGTGACGACTTTCCCGCGGACATGAGAAAGGCCCCGACCTTGCGGTCGGGGCCTTTGTGCCGCGCCTTAGTCGCCGCGGCGACCGTTGGGGCGGGACCAGATGAGGGAGAAGGTTTCGCCTTCTTCGTCATCGAAGAGGTTGGCGTAGATCGGAGCGTTGAAGCTCGGATCGTCCAGCTTGAGGCCGAGATAGTCGCGGCCCTCGTTGGAGCGCTTGGACCAGGCGGCGCCGATCTCGGCGCGGCCGACCAGAACCCGGTGGCTGGGGGCGTTTTCGCCGGTAGCGCGCAGGTCGGGGATGATGCGCACGCCCTTGGCCTGGACGCTGAGGGTGACGATGTCGCCGGTGAATTCGTTCGAGCCGGTCTTCTTGAAGGTGCCGATGGTTGCCATTTTAAGTCTCCGTTTTCCGTTTCCGAGCCCGCACCATTGCGGCCTCTATGGCGATCGACCGGCCGGAGACGAACGCTGGCGCACCCCCTCGGGGGCTGGACAGCACAGGAGGAACTTTCTTGTTCCGCGCGGAATGGCGGCTCTGCCGTCAGGGGAAGAAAGTTGTGACGACGCTGTTGCGCTAAAGCGGTCGAAGCGCATCGCGCTGCTCTTCGGCCAGATCAGGCCATTGAAGAGGCCGTTTGGAGTGGTCGAGACACGGGGGCTGAACGGAGATGTGGCAACCTTGAGGCTCCATCAGGATGACCTGACCGGCAACACCGGCCTTTCCTGTCACCCTGCGTCTCAGATCATGCGCATCTCTGCTTCCGGCCTGTTCCACCGGCATGCCACCACCCGCGGGTTCCCGTCAGTCTGCACGCGCTGGTGCCGACCGTCCTGCGCTCCTATGGGCCGCGTCTGTGCCCCAGGTTGATCCGGTGATTGGCCGCTGTCTGTCACCATTTTCCTGACGAAGACGGAAGACGATCAGCATCCGCTTCTGGTCGCCATCAACGGATCATTGCGGTTCAGGTTCGTGCAAAGCCGCCGTCCGCGTGGTCGGTTGCCGCCATGCCCGCAACGCGCAGGAACGCCGTCACGCCCACCGCAACCGCTCCGATCACCGAGAAGATGAGTTGCCATATCTCCGAGGGCATCATGTGCTTGACAATACCGAGCGTGGCGTAAAATCCGGCCATTCCCGCCGGAGCGACGAAGGCCAGAGCAATCAGCAGACGCGCCCACATCGGGCGGATCAGCATGAGCAGGCCCTGACCAACAGCCAGCGTCAGACCGGCGGCGAGAAGACCAACGACGATGCCGCCGAGCCAGCCAGCCCCAGTATCATAGGCCAAGGCGCCTGCATTCAGGCCAATAAAGAACGGCAAAGCGAATACGGCGAGATTGAACAGCAGCCAGCACATGGTGCCGATGGCTGCGATGGAAACGAGGATTCCGAGAACGATCATGGTGGTGTCTCCGTGCAAAAGGTTGGACGGTTGCGCCTTCCACCACCACCATGGCGCAATCACAGCATAGCAGCATTCCTCTCACCGCGCGAGAAGCGATGGCTTTCGAGGCCAGGCCTGTCCGAAAACTCGCAGTTTGAATGAGAAAGCTTATGCGTCTGGTGGACCAGTATCTGCTGCACCTCTACGATGACCATATCGTTGGGCGGAAGGATGCGGGTTAAAGCTATGGCAGAAGTCGATTGGTCAGATCGGGCATTTTATGATGACGGCGAATGGGTGACATGGTCAGACATTGACGAACAGCTTCGTCACAAGGAATGGGGAGCGAAGTATCCAAACGCCATCCGATCAATGATCCCGTATTTTGAGGACCTGATCTCACTCGCCGAGAGCTACCATCTGGAGACGGGCCTGCATTTATCGGTGTATGGCGACATCGGTGAGCTGTTCGGTGCCATCACCTACGGCATCAAGTTGAACAAGACCTACGCGCAAGGTTCGGACGGCAAGCTCGAAAATGATCATGTCGAGATCAAAACCATCACTCCTTTCAAGAGCAAAGACGTGGTGATGGTGGATACATCAAGGCATTTCAGCAAGCTGCTCGTGGTCAAAATTAATGCGGAATTCCAGGTCTCCGGGCGAATGGTCAGCCGCAAGCAATTGCCAAAGCGCTCAGGCCGTTATGTCCGAATTCGTTGGGACGACCTGGCGCTATTGCAGTAGTGCTTATGCTGAACAGGCAGCGCTCACGCGCTGCCGGTCCCGAAGCGATAAACCGGGATACCCATCTTGCGAGCCTTGTCGGCCAGATTGTCCTGAATGCCCGTGCCGGGGAAGATGATGACCCCGATCGGCATGATGCCGAGCATCTGGTCGTTGCGCTTGAACGGCGCCGCCTTGGCATGTTTAGCCCAGTCAGGTTTGAAGGCGACCTGCGCGACTTTGCGATTGCTGGCCCAGGTGGCCGCGATGCATTCCGCGCCCTTGGGCGATCCACCGTGCATCAGAACCATGTCCGGGTGCTTGGCATGGACCTGATCGAGCTTGGCCCAGATCGTCCGGTGATCAGTCGTGTCTCCGCCCGAGAAGGCGATCTTTGGCCCGGCGGGCAACAGCACCTCGTTGTCGGCCCGGCGTTTGGCGGCGATGAAGTCGCGGCTGTCGATCATGGCCGAGGTCATCTGGCGATGGTTGACCCGTGAACCGGAGCGTTGCGACCAGGGCGTTCCGGTGGTGCGCAGATAGATGTCCGCGGCAGTCTCGCGGAAGATTTCCATGCTGTCACGGCGCTCGATCAGGCTTTGTCCCGCGCCGATCAGGGTTTCCAACTGGACGGATTTAACCTCGCTGCCGTCCTGTTCGCGTTGAAGGCGTTTCTGCGTCTGCTCGTTATCGTCAAGCTTGCGCTCGATCCGTTCGACAGCGCGGTGGAAGGTGTTGACGGTGGACCAGAGGATTTCGTCGAGGTCGAAATCGAGGCTGGTGTCGGCCATGGTGGAAATCAGGGCGTCGAAGATGTCGGAGACTGCCCCCTGGATGACGTGATCTTCGGGTGTGATCCGGGGATCGGCCTCGTCTTCGGAGGGGCGGTAGCCGTAGAGTTCGAGTTCTTCGATGGCATGGCCGGTCGGGGACGTGCTGTGATCGGGTTCGAAATCGTCGTGTGCGTACATGGGATGCTTCCGTCAGTTGGACCGCGACCGTCGCGGCCTTCATGGCGAGACACGCCCACGGGCACTCCGGTCTGGCAGCACGAGCCTCTGGCGAGGGCCTTGATGGCAAAGCCCGACTGATTTGTTTCGCGCTGTAAAGGCGGGCTTGCCCGCCGACGGAAATCAGTCGGGCGCCGCCATTGCCTGACCGGAGCGTTTGTGGGCCGATCGCCCTCTCGGAAGGCCAAGGCGCGGTCCTCTTCTGATGACAGGCAGCCTGCGCGCATGACCGGATCGGAACGTCCCCGATCACGGCCCCATACCGGCTATGCTATTGAAGCCATGAAGCGGCTGACGTCCTCGGGGGCGATTTGCACCCGGATCTCTGCTCGAACGGCATCCAGCCCATGAGTTACGAGATCTTCGTTGAAGTCCCCCATCATGGGCGAGAGCGTGATGGTCTCGATTCCGACCTCGTGCGCCCGGTCCACCAGGCTATCGCGGGCGCTGTTCCCTGCCGGATCGTTATCACGGACGATATAGAGCCTGCGCAGTTGTGGCGGGAACAGAATAGCGGCGAGATGTCCGGCCGAGAGTGCGGAAACCATCGGCATGGTGGGCAGAGCCTGACGCAGTGACAGGATGGTTTCGATACCTTCCCCTGCTGCCATGACATCGTGCGCATCACCGAAACGAACCGCATGTCCGAGCAGGTCGCCCATTGCCTTCCTTGGCGGATCGACAGGTGCCTTGCCGGAACCGTCCGGGGCCAGCCAGGTGCGGTGCGCGCCGGTGATCCTGCCATCGAAGTCGGTGACGGCGGCGATCATGGCGGGCCAGGCTTGCGTCGGGGCATCGTCCTCGGGCCGCCAGTAGCAGTTGGGATGGAAACGCAGATTTGCGGTTTGGCGTATATCCGTCATCCCGCATCCGCGTAAATACGCTTCTGCGGTACTGCCGATCAGCGGCTGTGTCATGCGCCAGAGTCGGCGTGCGGCCTCCGATGATCCCGATGGTGCTGGCGGGCGGGACTGACGGGATGGCGGCTGCGGTTCAGGATGCGGCAGGCTGAGGAAGCGCCGGGCTTCTTCGGCAACGTCTGTGAAATCGATCAGACCGAGCGAGTCCCGGATCACGTCCAGCAGATCGCCATATTCCCCCGTGGCCGAGTCCTGCCATTTACCGGCAATGCCTTTCACGCTGTCGTGCAACCGGACGAACATGGAGCGGCCAGCCGTGTTTCGGACATCGCCAACCTGCCAGTAATTGCCCTGTTTGCGGCCATTGGAGAGATAGTGGCGGCACACCGCCTCGGCCTGTCGGCCGAGACGCTGCGCCAGTTCGGAAGCGTTGAGACGCGCCATTATGCGGCCTCCCGCTCACCGATGCGCTCAACCGGGAAGCGGTCAAGCAGTTTGCCGATGATCTCCGGCCCCGTTGCATCGACGGGCACGAAGAAGCGCAGTTTCCACGAGATGATCTCACTGAAGAGGCCATAGGCTCGCAGCCGGTCACGCATCGCATCAGTAAAGCCGGTCAGTTCGATCCGGTTGGCGCCCATGACGCGGACGCGGCGCAGTTTCAGCCCTTCGGCGAGATCAAGGATCGTGCGACCTTCGATCAGCGCGGCATAGGCGGCATCCGGTGTCAGGTTGTTGGTGACGCCACTGGTCGAAGCATTGGCGGCCCAGGCCGGCGATACCCGGCGACCGATGATGCGTTCGCCCTCGTCGGTCTGGAGCCGATAGACGCGGGCGGAGTCCTGCGGCAGGCGTTTCCAGATCGGCAGAAGCAGCCCTGACACCATATGCAGGATGCTGTCGGTGAACTCCGGCACCTGGGCCAGTTCCGCCTTCCAGGCTGTGGTGAAGGCGGCACGGTCAGCCTCGATCCAATGGGTCTCGCCCATCGCCCGCACCGGAATGTTCATCGCTTCCATCGGCCGGATCAGCCGCACGCGCCTTTCGATCTCACCATCATCCAGCATGACGCTGGTGGTCGGGACCTGAACGGCAGCGCGACCGGATCGCTCGTTGATGAGCAATCTTGCGCGGGGATCATCCAGTTCCGCCAGGGCGGCATTGAGCGTAACCGGCTGATTGCGTTTGCGCTCGGTGAGCGTCAGGAGCCGGGTTTCCGCGCCGGTGCCCGGATGGGTGTGGATGACCTGCCGGTCTGTGACGATGAAGCTTTCGGCCTTCAGCGTCTCCAGCCCCATGTCATAGGTGCCGGATGCGATTGCTCCGTCGATCCGTGCCTGCAGAAGCTGCTCGAAGGCCGAGAACAGGATGCCCTGCAATTCGATGGTCAGCGCCAGCAGGCGGTTGAGGAAGGTGGTGATCGGCGGCAGTTCGTCCTTCACACCGGTGCTGTCCATCAGCTTCAGGCCGGTGGCGGATTCAAACCGTTCGAGCGAGCAGCCCTCGACCTTGCCGCGCACGATCAGCAGATAGAGCTGGCGCAGCGCGTCGCGGGCATAGGCGGATTCCAGATTATCCTCCGGACGGAACAGCCCCTGACCGCCGGTCTGGCGCTGGCCGCGCGTGATCGCGCCCAGCGTGTCGAGACGGCGGGCGATGGTCGAGAGGAAGCGCTTCTCGGCTTTGACATCCGTAGCGATGGGGCGGAAGAGCGGCGGCTGCGCCTGATTGGTCCGGTTGGTGCGGCCCAGCCCCTGAATGGCGGCATCTGCCTTCCAGCCTGGCTCCAGCAGGTAATGCACGCGCAGCCGCTGGTTTCGCGCCGAGAGTTCGGCGTGATAGCTGCGCCCCGTGCCACCGGCATCCGAGAAGACCAGAATGCGCTTCTGATCATCCATGAAGGCCGAAGTCTCGGCAAGATTGGCAGAAGGCGCACGGTTCTCGACGGCTAGGTGGGCCGCTGCTCCAATACCCTTGCGCACGATCCGGCGTGAGCGGCCCGTGACCTCCGCCACAATATCCGTGCCGAAGCGCTGCACGATCTGGTCGAGCGCACCGGGGACAGGCGGAAGCGAACCCAGCTGCTCCAGCATCTCGTCGCGCCGCGCCACCGCTTCGCGGCATTCCACCGGCTGACCATCGCGGAAGACGGGGCGTGACGACAGGTTGCCCTCGCCATCGCTGAAAGGTTCATAGAGCTGCACCGGAAAGGAATGCTGCAAATACGAGCCGACATATTCCCTCGGAGTGACATCGACGGAAATATCATTCCATTCCTCGGTGGGGATCTCGGATAGCCGCCGTTCCATCAGCGCTTCGCCGGTCGAGACGATCTGGATGACGGCCGCATGGCCCGCTTCAAGATCGGCATCAATGGACCGGATCAGGGTCGGGGTTTTCATGGAGGTCAGCAGATGGCCAAAGAAGCGCTGCTTGGTGCTTTCAAAGGCCGAACGGGCGGCGGATTTGGCCTGCCGGTTCAGCGTCCCCTCGCTGCCGGTGATGTTGGCGGCT
Source organism: Thioclava atlantica (assembly GCF_000737065.1). GTDB lineage: Bacteria > Pseudomonadota > Alphaproteobacteria > Rhodobacterales > Rhodobacteraceae > Thioclava > Thioclava atlantica. The sequence continues at coordinate 19,638 of NZ_AQRC01000008.1, forward strand.
TCCATCGCCGCGTCCAGGTTCCCATGAATGACAGCGAAGGCGGCAGCATATGAGTCGTAGATGTGCCGCTGTTCGTCCGTGAGCTGATGCTCGATCAGTTCATATTCGACGCCATCATAGGAGAGTGAGCGGGCGGTATAGAGGCCGAGAGATCGCAGGTCGCGGGCCAGGACCTCCATGGCCGCAACGCCACCGGATTCGATCGCCTCGACGAACTCGGCGCGGGTCTGGAACGGAAAGTCCTCACCGCCCCAGAGGCCGAGGCGCTGAGCATAGGCGAGATTGTGGACGGTGGTGGCGCCAGTCGCCGAGACATAGACGACGCGGGCGTCGGGCAGCGCGTGCTGAAGCCGCAGGCCCGCACGTCCCTGCTGCGAGGCGGCGACATCACCGCGTTCACCTTTTCCGCCACCGGCATTCTGCATGGAATGGCTCTCGTCGAAGATAATGGCTCCATCGAAATCGGACCCCAACCATTCGACGATCTGCTTGACGCGGGAAACCTTCTCGCCCCGGTCATCGGAGCGCAGCGTGGCATAGGTGGTAAACAGGATGCCTTCCGATAGCGTGATCGGCTTGCCCTGCGGGAAGCGTGACAGAGGTGTGACAAGCAGCCGCTCCATGCCGAGCGCCGACCAGTCGCGTTGCGCGTCCTCGATCAGCTTGTCGGATTTGGAGATCCAGATCGCCTTGCGGCGCCCTCGCAGCCAGTTGTCGAGAATGATGGCGGCGGACTGGCGACCCTTGCCAGCGCCGGTTCCATCACCGAGCATGAAGCCCCGGCGAAAGCGGATCGATCCGGCAGCATCCTCGGGCGCGGCGCTCACATTGTCGAAATGCTCGTCCACGGTCCAGGCGCCGGCGAGATGATCGGCGTGGGCTTCACCGGCATAGATCACCGTTTCAAGCTGGGCGTCCGACAGACGCGCGCAGATGTCGGGCGGCAGCATGGGCTGGTAGGAAGGCTTGGGCGGTGCGACCGAGGCCATGGCGGCGGATTGCACCAGCTTGGTCGGATGCGGCTGTGCACCAGCGATACGCAGCGATTGCAGCGCATATTCCTCATAGATCGCGTCGGACAGGCGAGCGCCTTCCGGTGGCGTCCAGTCCACGGTCTCATAGGCGAGTTCGACGCCATCAGGATCATTGGCCGAAGCAGCGACAGATCGCGTAGCCGCCGAGCGAGCGAGATAGCCCCGCACGGTCTTCGGCGCGGTGGCCGAAGCGGAAACCACGATCTTCGGCAATGACACTGGCAGGCGCGGCGGAACCTGTTCCTCGATCCATCCGATCAGCGTGGCAACATCAGGCGCGATCCCCGGCGAAGCCGGCAAACTGGCGGGATCGTCGGCGGGCAGTTTGTCGATAACGGTCAGCCGCGTGTCGATCGTGGTGCCGTGCTTTGCATAGACCGCACCATCGACGGCAGCGCTGAACACCACGCGGCCACGGGCCTGCAAGCGGATGAAGGCGTCCCGCCATGCCGGAGCTTCGGGGCCAAAGCCAGCGCCGGTGATCGTCACCAACCGACCGCCGGGAGCAAGACGGGCCAGTGCCGCGGCAACATGGCGATAGGCCGCATCCGCGACACGCCCGCTGACATTGGCCATGACCGAGAATGGCGGGTTCATCAGCACCACGGAGGGGACAGCATCCGGAGCCAGATGATCATCGATCTGGGCGGCGTCGAAGCGGGTGACGGCAAAAGCCGGAAAGATCTGGGCAAGCAGATCGGCCCGGGTCTCGGCCAGTTCGTTGAGGATCAGCGAGCCGCCGATGGTCTGCGCCAAGATCGCCAGAAGGCCGGTGCCCGCCGATGGTTCCAGCACCCTGTCATCGGGCGTAATCGCGGCAGCCGTCAGAGCGGTAAGGCCGAGCGGGATCGGCGTCGAAAATTGCTGGAAGTTCTGGCTTTCCTCGGAACGTCGGGTCTGCGTGGGCAGCAGCCCCGCGACCTTTGCCAGCACGGAAATCCGTGCAGCCGGAGACGCGGCTTTACGGAAAAGCGCCTTTCCGTATTTGCGCAGGAAGAGGACCGTGGCGACCTCGCAGGCCTCATAGGCAAGCTTCCAGTCCCAGACGCCGGTAGCGTCAGATGCGCCGAAGGCCGTTTCCATCACACCGCGCAGGATGGCAGCATCGACGCGCTGACCGCGTTCGAGATGGGGGAGCAGATGATTGGCCGCAGCCAGAATGGCGGGCGCAGCCGCCATTGGCGTGACCGGATCGGTCACGGGGAACACCATGTTCATGTCTGGAACCTCAGGAGAGCGAAAAGGACAGGTCCGAACAGCGCTCTCTCTCGACCGCCCGGACTTAACCCCTTCCGGCCCGCCTCTGACTCTCAAAGCGCAGCTAAAAAAAAGCGCCCCGACCGGACGGTGGGGCGCTTGTCAGTGTCTTCTCGGGATCATCCGAAGCGGCGACCAGCTGCGGTGAAGGTGTATTCATTGGCGGCAATGGTTTCATCGACAGCCTCGTCCGAGGACAGATAATCATACTCGCGCTCAAGCTGGCGGTAGAGCCAGCGGGCCAGATCGCGCAGCGCCTCGATGACCGCCTCCTCGGCATCAGCGGTCATGTCCTGCCAGGTCGGGCTGTCGCGCTCGACCGTGATCGACATGCAGTATTCGTGATAATAATGGCCGCGATGGCTGGCATCGGTGCGAAGCTGATAGAAATTGCGGCGCTGGATCGCCTGAAGGGCATCGGCGATGCGGTGCAGTTCGGTGTCCTGCGGGGCGTATTCTCTGATCCGGCGCGGCCCATGTTTCTGGTAGGAGTACCAGGATTCAAAGCAGGCACCGTCACCTTGTGAACAGAAGCCGCGGAACCAGATGCAGGGTTCCTGCCGTGTGCCGCCGCCCATCAACCGGACGGCACGGGTCTTGAGCTTCAATCCGAGGATTTCCGTGATGCGCTGGAAATCCTCGTAGACGGCATCGTACCAGTCATAATCGAAGCCGCCTTCGCGATACCAGGCGCGGGCCTTGTCCTTCGCTGCATCGGACAGCTCATCGAGACGATAGACGGTGGTTTCGATGATCTCAGGCATAGGGATCGCCTCCCTCCAGCACGGTGGAAAGCCAGCCGTCGGTATAGATCCAGTCCACCGTTTCGCCGGTGGCAAGATCGAGGACATGCGCCCCGCCACCAAATCCGTCGATACGCGGTTTCGAGCAGCTGTTTGCGTACTGGAAACCCCATAATCCGCTGAGGCCAAATTCGGCAGCGCAGCGTTTGACAAACTGAACGACATGCTCGGGATCGCCGGTGACATCATCGCGCATCCAGAGTTGCGTGCTGCCATGTTCTGGCTGGATGGAAAGCAGGAAGCCATCTGAAGGCGGATCCTCAACGGCATTGTCATCCGCCAGAGCGTTGTAGAGATCAAGCGCGCGGGCGGCGTTTTCGGGGGTGCCCACGTCAAGCAGGCAGGAAAAGTGCGTGTAATAATCGGCCATGACGGTCTCCGGACATGACATGGCCCGGCGTATGGCCGAGCCGAATGGGATGGAATGGGTGAAGCTCAGGCGGCCTGCGGCAGGCGGAGCAGATCGGCCGAGGTTTCGCGCCAGAAGGGATCGACCAATCGGGCCTCCAGCGCAGCGGCGCGGTAACGCAGCCGTCTCGCATCGCCGGGGTCCGAAGCCCGGAACGCCATACCGCGCAGGCGGCTGGCCTCGGTCACGATCCTGCGTGCCTCGGCATCGGACGCGACTGGCTGTTGCCAGAGGATAATGCCGGCGCGGATTTCGCCGGCGAGGACCAGGCGCTGATCTCGGTCCTGAATGAGCATGATGCGCGGCTGAAAAAACGGGAAGCTGTCCGGCCCCGTGCAAATATTACCGCGCGCCACGCGCAAGGCTGCGGTCTGTATGGCCTCGTCCAGTGATGGGCATTCCCCAAGCGGGATCACGCGGTCAAAGCTGTTCGCCGCGTCACTGGCGTCATAGCTGGCCGCGCCGAGGCATGAGATGCGCAACGGCAGCTTTTGCGACCGATAAAGCGCGGGCAGAACATCGGCAGCCAGAATCTGACCGATGGAACGGAAGGTTTCGGAACGGGCAAAGGTCATCGGCATCACTCCATGACGGGCGCCGAAAAGCCTCTCTCTCCAGCCATCAACCCGTCACGGCCGAACGGCCCGCACTCTTCCTCTCTGACCGGGCTTGTTCCCGGTTCCGCTGCCGACGATGGGGGGCCATCTTGAGGCAATGAAGGCCCGAAGCGCGGGTCTCCGCGCTCGGGCCGTCGGGGATGAGGCGCTTTCGCGCCTTACTCCCACGGGTCCAGCTCCAGCTTCACCATGTCGTCGTCGCCGTCGAACTCGGCGGCGGGGCAAGCGGCGTGGGTGCCGTCTCCGGCCTGAAACACGACAATCGAAACCATCAGCGTGGCGGCAAGGCTGGCGGCGAAGGCGGTGGCATCTGCATAGGACATGGGTTCCGGCTCCTGTCTTTGGAGGCGGGGGACCATCCCCCGCGCGACAGGCGCCCGAAGTGTCTGACCGGATCTGCAATCACCCTCGGGCGTTCGGACTTTTTCCGAATCCCCGAGGGCGGCACGCGCGCGTAAGCCGACCCCTTCGGGGTTGAATGTCAAAGAGACGGATCGGACCAAGGTTTGCGAATGGAAGCGGGGGTGGTTTTTCGCATCTGACAGGATGCCGGATACCCGTCGCAGATGCTCTGCCGCGCCAGCCTTGCCACCATGCTGGCATCAGGATCGTGTTCCGTTCAGGCCAGAGATGGCTGCCGCTTGCCCTGATGGGGACGGCGGATTGTATGGTGAAGCCGGATTGGACCCGTCCGGTGCAGACCTCCCACCTTCACGGCCCAACACCCTGCGATCGGGTCTTCAGCTCCAAAGCCCATCGGCAATCTCGCGGGCAATCATCGCGCGCGCCTTCATCATCAGATCATCGCCTGAGGTGTCGATATGACCGAAGAAACGGGCACGAGCGCCATGAGCTGTCCATTCGGCGTAGCGGCAATATTCACGGGCATCGAGCCGGAAGACGCGCATGTCTTCGGCCCAATGGGGCTTTGGCTCCACAACAACGGTCATGCCGTCGCGGCTTTCCTCCCAGGGCAGGGTGCGCTCCGATAGGGAATGTTCGCGATCCTCAAGAAAGATTTGATCGACGTCGATGATGGCGGGCATGGAAGCGCTCCAATGAAAAAGCCCGATCACAAGGACCGGGCGAGTTGCGGAAACGGAGGGTGCAAACGGGACAGCCGAAGCCACCCCGCCTGAGAACTATTCAGCAGCGACCATGTGCTGTTCTTCCTCGTCGTCAGCCGGGTCGTCCTCGCCATCGCCGGAGAGGAAATCGGGCAGATCGTCGGCTTCTGCCGCAGCGCCCGATGCCGGATCGACTTCGACACCATCATCCACCATGCGCAGCGGCTCAGGCAGCCAGCCGGATTCCGCCAGGAGGCGTTCGGCTTCCTTGGCCATGTCTCCCTTCTTGAGGTGCCCGATCAGTTCAGCGGCTCGATCTCCAGCGCCTTCACGTACAGCTTCAAGGATGCGCGGCTTGGTCACGCGGCCGAGATAATTGCCAACCGTCGGCCGCCAGCCCACGGCCACCATGTCGAGGCCGGTTGAACGCGCCAGCCGATCAGCCTGCGACAGGCGAACGTCCAGCCCGTGCTGGCTGACGCCCGTTCCGCTGTAAGGATTCGGCTTCTCATAGAGCGCGTTGACACCGAAGCTGACGCAATGGGCGAGCAGATCCATGCGCGATCCATCGTCCAGATCGGTCAGCCAATCCCAGAGGGCGGCATCGTCTGCCGGGACATGATCGCCCCAGCGTTCGTGGCGGTCAGCGATGGCCTTGGCTGACGCGCTATCGCGCAGATCCTCGGCCTGTGCGGGCAGATGAACCTCCCGGACCTGTGCTTCCAGGCATCCGCGGCTGGAACGCGGCATGAAGCAATCCATGACCAGCCGGTGCAACAGTGCCGTCATGGCGACATGCGGGTTCACCGCCACCGCATCCCGCAGCGCCAGGGTGCGATGTGCAGTCAACTCGCTGACCAGACGATCAGGCAGCGGCTTGATGGTCTCGGTCTCGTCATCCTCCTCCGGTTCGACCGGCTGACCGCCCAGCGTGATAACCGCACGCATGCGGCTCACCTCCGGTTCTGCCCGCTGGATCACCTCGCCGGTTTCCGGGTCAACGATCTCAGCCTCCGGTTCCGCAGGCGTTTCATCCTCGGCGCGAACATAGCCGCGCTCGACCAGCAATGCGCCATCGGCGTCGATGCTGATGAAGACGCCTGCCGTGCCGATCTGGACGGGGTCGAAGGTCATCGGGCGGCGCTCGAAGGTTTCCAGCGCCTGTTCGATTTCACCCAGCCGGGCGTCGATCTCGTCTGGCAGTTCATCAGCCTCGCCATATTCGGCTTCAAGCCGGTCATATTCGTCGCGCAATGCCTCGCGGGTGGCGCGTTCCTCTTCGGTCAGATCGACTGTGGTGCCGACAATCTGGCGAAGGCCATGATCGTGACCATAGGGAAAGGTGATGGCGACCTCGATCCACTTCCAGCCCTCGGCGGCGATGGCCTCGGCCTCGGCCTTGAGTTTTTCGCCCACCAACCGGTCGAGCAGCACCGGGTCTTGCAACCAGCCACCATCGTCCTGCTGGAAGAGATCGCGCAGCACGCAGCCGCCAGCCTCCTCATAGGCGGTAATGCCGACAAACACTGCCCGCTTGTCGGCGGCGCGGACCGTGGTTTCGGTCAGCAGGCGTCGGATGAGGTAAGGTTCCTTCTGCCAGCCGTCCTTGATCGCTTCCCAGACCTGCTCCTGACGGGCATGGTCAGAACTGACGCTGAAGGCCATGAGCTGTTCCAGCGTCATGCCATCCTCGGCATAGACGTCGAGCAATGTCGGTGAGACGGAAACCAGACGCAGGCGCTGTTTCACCACCTTCGCATCCACGAAGAAGGCGGCGGCGATGGCTTCCTCGGTCATGCCCTTTTCGCGCATGGTCTGGAAGGCGCGGAACTGATCGAGCGGATGCAGCGGTGCGCGCTCGATATTCTCGGCGAGCGATACCTCGTCGATCAGCACATCGGCGCTGGCCTCCGAAACAACACACGGGACCGGCGCGACCTTGGCGAGGCGCTTCTGCTTGACCAGCAGTTCCAGCGCGCTGAAGCGGCGACCGCCGGCGGGCACTTCGAACATGCCGGTTTCCTTGCCCTCGGCATCCACGACCGGGCGGACATGCAGGGACTGGATCAGGCCGCGACGGGCGATAGACTCGGCCAGTTCCTCGACCGAGATCCCGGCCTTGACGCGCCGGACGTTGGACTGGCTGAGCACCAGCTTGTTGAAGGGAATGTCGCGCGAGGACGACAGGGTGATCTTCTGAACGGCAGTGGCCATGTCAGTTGCTCCATGACGGACGCCGGTGAGCCTCTCTCTCCGGCTATCAGCCCGTCACGAAGCGAAGCGCCGCCCTCTTCCTCTGAAGAGAGCGACGCCAGCCGTAGAACCTGAAACCCGGAAATCAGGCACTCCGGCTTTCTGTATCGGCGGATGTACGGGAATAGCTCGCCCCGACGCGGTAGAGCAGGCGCTCAGCGGCGCGGATACTGCCGCTCTCACGGGCGGCCTCGGCCCAGACCGAGATCGGGAAATCCCCGGTGAACAGCAGATCGCGCTCGATGCCCATTCCGAAGGGCAGCCGGACTGACTGCATTTCGGTAAGGCTCCACGACCCCAGTTCGGGATAGCCGAGATCAGCCAGGCCGAACATGATGTCGCCGTCCTCGTCCAGTTCGGTGGCGAGCCAGACGCCCTCGCCAAGGGGGTTGAAGAACTTCACGACCGGGATGTGATCCTGATCGCGCTGGCGGCCATTTGCCAGCAGGCGGTCGCGCTGTGTGCCGGTGAGGAGGATCATGCCGCGGCCCTCCGGTCGGTTACGCTCGCATCCGGCTCCTCGATCTCCTCGACAGGCAGATGCGACAGCAGCCAGTCCGCCGCCTTGCTGGCCTGCGAGGCTGCGCGGACAATGGCGCGGGAATCCTCGCGCATGACCTCCAGCCACGACCCGATGTAATCGGCATGGCGGACGGTCGGCACGATCCCGAGCGCAGCGCAACTGAAAGCTGCGGCCTGTTCGGCAATCATCTCCTCGAAAGCGTATTTCTTCGAGCCGAACGAGCCGGTCAGATCGCGGCTGAGGCGGCTGTGATGGCCGCTGGCGTGACCCAGCTCGTGCAGGGCCGTCCGGTGCCAGTTGATAGGCTCGAAATAGGCTTGCGGAGGCGGCACCTGCACATAGTCGAGCGAGGGCATGTAGAAGGCGCGATCGCCGCCAATTCGGAAGTCGATGCCGGTGGCCCGGATCAGCGCCTCGACCTGAGGTTCGATCAGGCCCGGCGGCGGTTGCGGCGTGACTGCCGTGATGTCATCGGGCAAGCCATCGCATTGTGCGGCATTGAAGACCGTGAACCGCTTCAGGAACGGTATGGCATGCGCATCCTCGCCAGTCTCGCGGGCACGGCGTTTCTCGTCCTCGGGAGTGAAACGGTCGGCATAGACAACAGTGGTGCCACGCTCGCCCTTTCTGACATTGCCGCCAAGCGAAAGGGCTTGGCGGAAAGTCAGCCACGCCTGACCGGGGAAGCCGTGCTGGATGACAGCGCCCCAAAGGATCAGAATATTGATGCCGGAATAGCTACGGCCGGTTGAAGCATTTCTCGGCAGGCCCAGAGGGGCGGTATTGGGTGACGCGCCCCAGGGCTGGACCCAGGGCAGCCGCCCTTGCTCCAACTCGGCGATGATCTTGTTGGTGATGTCGTCGTAAAGGTTGCTGCGCGCGCCACCTTCTGCGGGGCTGCGATCGTGTCTGGCCATCGGGATGATCTCCGCGACGGGCGCCGGAAGCCTCTCTTCCAGCCCTCAACCCGTCACGGAAAACCCGTCCGCACTCTCACTCTGAAGGGGGCGTTGCGGGGATTCCCCGCAGAAGGGGTAGGCCGAGACCAAGGCTCGGCCTCAGGGGAAGGCTTTCCCCTATCCGGACTTCCTTGAAAACTGTCAGAAACTCGCATATATTTCCGACAGGAGAAAGACGATGACACGGCTGACCGAACAGATTTTGTCGCATGCGACGGGCCTGCCCGAAGGCGCTCCTGTGTCCGCCAAGAGCCTGCTGCACCTCGGAAACCGGGCCGCCGTGGATCAGGCGTTGTCGCGCCTGACGGAGCGCGGGCAACTCATCCGCGCCGGTCGTGGCGTCTATCTGCGTCCCATCGCCAGCCGGTTCGGCACGCGCACGCCTTCGGTCGAGCAGGCTGTCGAGGCTCTTGCAACCCAAAAGGGGGAGGTCATCGTCTCGAACGGCGCTGCCGCGGCGAACGCCCTTGGCTTGACGACGCAGGTGCCCGTCCGCTCGGTCTATCTGACCTCCGGGCGCAGCCGAAAGGTGCACCTCGGCAAGCAGATCGTGGAATTGCGGCATGCACCGCGCTGGCAACTGGCCCTGGCCAACCGGCCGGCGGGGGAGGCCGTGCGGGCGCTGGCCTGGCTCGGCCCGGAAAAGGCAGAGGCCGCGCTCACGACATTGAAGCGGAAGATGCCGCCCGGCGTGTTCGGCGAACTGGTCGCCGCCGCGCCGCAGCTTCCGACATGGCTCGCGCAGAGCGTCGGAAAGGCGGCGTATGGCTGATGTCTTTCTCCAGCTTTCGGCCGAGGACCGGCGCGACGCGCTGGGTGTCGCGGCCGACCGTTCGGGTCGTCCCACCCATCTTCTCGAAAAGGATGTGTGGGTGGTGTGGGCGCTGGCGACCCTCTACGCTGCGCCGCTCGGCGAACATCTAGTGTTCAAGGGCGGCACGTCGCTGTCGAAAGCTTATCACGTCATTCGCCGGTTTTCGGAGGATGTGGATCTGACCTATGACATTCGGGCGATCGCGCCCGATCTGGTCGGGGACAATGGCGAGGGCTTGCCGAAAACGCGAAGCGAGGAAAAGCGCTGGTCCAGCGAGGTCCGTCGGCGGTTGCCGGCATGGGTCGCGGAAACCGTGCAGCCCGTGATCGCGAACGCACTCGCCGCCGAAGGTCTGGCTGCGGCCATCCGCGTCGAGGATGACAAGCTCTTCATCGACTACGAGGCGACCGCGGCCGGGTCCGGCTATGTCGCGCCCAGCGTCATGCTGGAGTTCGGCGCGCGCTCGACGGGCGAACCGGCGAGCCTGCGCGATGTCTCCTGCGACGCCGCCGGCCTGATCGACGGGCTGGTATTCCCGACGGCGCGTCCGCGCGTCATGCACGCGGAGCGGACCTTCTGGGAGAAGGCGACCGCCATCCACGTCTTTTGCCTTCAGGAGCGGCTTCGCGGCGACCGCTTCGCACGACACTGGCACGATGTTGTCCGGCTGGATGAAGCCGGCTTTGCGGAAGCTGCTTTCGCCGATCGCGAGCTGGCCAACGCTGTCGCCCGGCACAAGTCGATGTTCTTCGCGGAGAAAGCCGCCGACCGCACGCCGATCGACTATGCAGCGGCTGTCAGCGGCGGCTTGCAACTCGTGCCGGTCGGCGATGGCGCGAAGGCGTTGGAGGACGACTATGCCCGCATGGTTGAGGATGGGCTGCTCTTCGATGACGCTGAGCCGTTCGAGGCGCTTATGGCGCAGTGCGCCGATATAGTCGCGCGCGCGAACGGCGCAGCCAAATAAGAAACGGGGGCGGGGGAATATGCGCGACGTCGAAGAGGTGCGAAAATCTCGGTTTGTAGGGAGTGACGATGCCGATTCATCGGAACCCGACTGGAACAAGGAGATCGAGAGCGCCCACCAGACGATTTGCGAGATCATGAACAAGAACGTCGCAGGCGCAGACCGGGCGGCTCGATGAAACTGCCAATGCTTGGACGATCCCGCATATACCGGCCCAGCCTTTGGGCGCGCATTTTCTTGTCGGAGAAGTGGAAACTGGCTCTCAGCCCATCTTCGCAGGACCGAGTTAGCCTGACATCGACAGGCGAGGATGAAATTCAGTGCCTTGATATCTCGTCGGTTTCGTCAACCAAGGCCCTGCTTTGGCACACGGTCGAGATCCGGTCGAAGGGCCGTATCGATGCTCTTTCCGGCCTGACCGCCAAGGCGTCTCAGACTTTACGCGACGATTTGCTGGCTTTCGTGAACCAGCATCTCGCGAATCTCATCGATTCCGACAAGGAACGCTTGCGCGAGGTCGATAGCAAGATTCGCGCGATGACCGACAGCAACAGGCAATATCTTGCTCATGCCGACGTCGGCCGGGCGATCGCGAGTGTCCCGGGAAATGCGTCACTGGCATTGGCGCACCCGTTGTTTGATGCCTCTCTGATCCCCGACACCCTAAGAGGCTATCTGCCAACCTCTTTTGCGATGCTCACTGACCCCGGCGTCCGCAGTCGCTACAATGAAAATTTCGTTTTTCACGAGATGCAGAAGTTCGAGGAATTCTTCGCCGACCTTGGGGGATTTTCGCTTTCCCAGGAGCAGCGCGAGGCTTGCATCCGCCTCGAAGACAACAACCTGCTCGTCGCATCCGCTGGATCGGGCAAGTCCGCGACCATGGTCGGGAAAGTTGCCTATGTCCTCGAGAAGGGACTTTACCATCCGAGCGAGATCCTCGTCCTGGCATTTAACAAGAGTGCAGCCGACGAATTAAAGGAACGGATCGCCAGGCAGCTGAACGTCGATGAAGATGCTCTGGAGAGCCGGGTGACGACGTTTCATGCACTCGGTCGGGGGATCATCGAAGAGACGGAAGGTCGCCCACCTCAACTCGCAAACTGGGTCGAGCATCCCGCCGGCGAAGCCCGTGTGATCGACAAGATCATACGCGAGTTGATGGAGGTAAATGAAGAGTTTCGCCGTCTGTGGATCGACCTCCTCTCGATTTTGCCGAAGGCCGACATCCCCGCAGAGGTCTTTGACTCGGAGGCAGACTACAATCGCTACATCGCCGATCGCAACGATAAGGGCGGCAGCACCATCGGTACGCTTGCAAACGTGTATGTGAAATCCCTTCAGGAGCAGCGGATCGCGAACTGGTTGTGGGTCCACTCTGTCGAGTTCGAATATGAAAAGCAGATCTCATTCGAAGAGGAGGACGGGAGCGAACGTTTTGTCCAGCCGGACTTTCATTACCCTCTCACCGACACGTTCCACGAGCATTTCGCGATCAACGCGGATGGCTCCTCGCCCTTTGCGAACTATGCTGAGCATACCAAGGGTAAACGCGCTGGGTACAAGCGCAAAGAGTTGGATTTCTTCGAGACAACCTCCGCACAGGCGCACGAGGGAACGTTGTTGCCACATCTCGAGGCTGAGCTGATCAAACGCAAAATTCCCCTGACTGAGAAAAGTGTCGACGAGATCCTCAAAGCGGTCGAACCAGTGGTGATCACGCATTACCAGAAGCTGATCGGCGTGTGCATCAAACACATTCGAGCGAGCCAGCTTACGCTGGAGATGCTGCTGGAACGTGCAAAGTCCCTGCATGACAAACCGCGCGCGCAGTATTTCGCGCGTGCTGTCTGGCTGATCACCGAAGCCTATTCGCGCAAGCTCGACGAGGCAAAGCGTATCGACTTCGATTCAATGATCGGCGACGCAGTGCGCCTCGTTGAGACGGGGCGCTATCAGAGCCCTTATTCGCTGATCTTGGTGGATGAATTTCAGGATATTTCGGACCCGAGGGCCAATCTGATCAAGGCGCTAAAACACCAGAAGGCTTTCACAAAAGTCTTTGCTGTCGGAGACGATTGGCAGTCGATCTACCGCTTTGCCGGGTCGGACATTACGATCTTCACCCAGTTCGAAGCGAACTTTGGTGCCTGCTGGCAAGGTCGGCTGGAACAGACGTACCGCTGTAACCAGCTTCTCGCTGACACCGCGGCACGCTTTGTCCAGCGCAATCCCGAGCAGATCACGAAGACGGTGCGATCGACGCGCGCCGCCATACCGCGATCAATCCGGATCATTCCGGTCAGCGTGGAGTGGCGCAAGCCAAGCTTCCCGAAAGCCTGCTTCCAACTACTCGATCGCCTGAACACCTTTCTTGAAGGAATTTCAGGACAGTGGCGCCGTGAGGCGGGGCAAAAGCTGAAGGTACTGGTCTTGTGGCGTTACAACTTGTTAGATCCATTTCACGGTCGCCACCCCGAATTTTCGGCGATCGAGGTCGCCGGCATGTCGTTTCATCGGTCGAAGGGCCTGGAGGCCGACTACACGATCCTGCTCGATGTCAGCGAGGGCGACTATGGCGTCCCCAGCCGGATCGAAGATGACGAGCTGCTAAATCTCGTTATCCCGCGTCCGGAGAGGTTTGCCTATGCGGAGGAGCGCCGACTTTTCTATGTCGCAATGACCCGCGCCAGCAGAGGGACGTTTATCCTCTGTAATAGACGCAAGCCTTCACGCTACATTCGCGAGCTTTGCGAGATCGCCGGCAACGAAGTCCGGTTTGAAACCATCGATGGGAGGGAACTCGATCAATGCCCCAGTTGCTTGGTGGGGGAGCTGGTTGAGCGCAAAGGGCGGAACGACACCAGCTTTTTCGGCTGCAATCAATTTCCTGAGTGCCGCCACACCCAGCAGTCAGCTCCAGCGGTGCTTCATCGTGAGCGAACGGGCGAGGGCGTTGTCGTTGAAACCGTAAAACGGGTAAAAGCCGTATAATGCTACTTGTTTGATCGTATCCGTCGCCCCGACATTTCCGGCTGTTCTTAGAATATCTCCGATGGAGCGTCCGCCAAGCTGATTACGATACGCATCGTTTTGTTCTCACTTCCGCCTTATGGGGCACCCGAGGCTCATGCTGCCGCTTTCAGTCGCTTTTTTGCGAGCATGGCGCGGACGAACTTGTCCCATTTCGCCATGCCGGCACGCTTTTCCACCATGTAGTGCCAGCGGTCGTAGTGCTTGGAACTGACGTCCTGCAACGCATGGTTCTGGAGGCGGTCGCGGATCTCCTTCGAGATCCCCGCCTTGCCGGTAAGCGTCTTGAAGGTCCGGCGCAGGTCGCGGTTCGTCACATAGGGGATCACGCCGCGGTCCCTCTGGCGCCACATGAACGAGTAAAGCGTGCCGTGGCTGACAGGCTTGGACGGGTCCGTGGCAGACGGGAAGAACCAGCCGTATTCGTTGACGTTGATGGACGCGAGTAGCTCTGCGGCCAGTTCCGGCACCGGAACAGCATGGGGCTGGTCGTTCTTGGTCTTCGACCAGTCGATGATCTTTTCCTTGGCGTCCCACTGGTCGATGTGAAGGCTGGCGATCTCCTGGACGCGCTGGCCGGTCAGCATGATGATCCTGACGGCACGGGTATAGGGCGGATGAACCGGCGTGTCGGGACATTCCAGCCAACGATAAAGCTGTACGAATTCGTCCTCGTCGAGCCAGCGGGTGCCTTTGACCTTCGGTTCGGTCGGAATACCTGTCGCTGGATTGAAGGGGATGCGAAAGCGGCGAGCCGATTGTTGCCGATAGTCGTTGTCGGACTTCATGCCCCAGCCAAAAGCCGCGTGCATGTAGGAACGCACATGGTCTGCCATCGACTTGGCGCCGCGCTCATAGATCGGGCGGATCAGTTCGACGATTTCCTCGGCCTCGATCTCGCGGGCTAGGCGGTTCCGCCCAAGAGTGTCGGCGATCTTGTTAAGGCCCTTCTCCGTCTCCTTCCAGGAGGGCTTGCTGGCGGCCTTTAGTGAAGCGACGTACCCCTCGAAGAGGTCCGCTACAGTGCCGGGGCGGGTGTCGCTTGCGATCTTGATGCTGCGACCTTTCTGGATCACGTCGGCATAGTCGCGCTTGAAAACCTCGCGGGCCTGGGCGAGCGACATCGAGGGGTAAGCGCCGATCTTCTTCTTGGTACGTTTGCCGTCACGCCATTGTTGCGCCATCCAGTCGGCCGTGACGCGCTTCGGCATGGGCTTGAGAACGAGGACGAGTCGGCCGGTGCCTCGCCCGTCGCCATCGGCGAGGTTCTCTTGCTTGCGGCTGATCTCAACGCGCTTCAGCGCGTGTCGGATCGCGGTGTCGGTCAGGGCTGGCATGCGTTCCTCCTTGCCTGAAACTGGGATCGGTCGAGGAGAAACGGGGATCGTTTACTGGGAGCGGAAAGCCGTTTTCTATCCCTTCAACCACCCCCAATTTGCCAAAACCGTCCCCACTACGCAATGCTAAAAATTGAGGGATTTTCTAGTGTTTCAATGTGTTTGAGCGTGATCCTGCGGGATCTAAATGAATGAGTGGGGTGATTATGCACGAGGATCAGGGCCGAGGCGTTCAGCTCGAGCGCCCGCTTCATCACCTCGCGCGGATAGACGGGCACATGATCGACCGTTCCGCGCGCCTGTTCCTCATCCGCGATCAGGACGTTCTTGCGATCGAGCATGAGGACGCGGAACTGTTCGGTCTCGGAATGCGACATCGCGGTGTGGCAGTAATCCAGAAGCGCGTGCCATGAGCTCAGGACCGGCCGCTCCATCACCTTCGAACGCGCGAGGCGATGGGCGGCAGCCTCCACGATCTTGAATTCCCGGACCACCGCCTCGCCGACGCCGCGCACCTGATGCAGCCGGGCAGGCGGGGCCGAGATCACCCGGCCGAAATCACCGAATTGCTCGATCAGCCGCCGGGCGAGAGGTTTCACGTCCTGCCGCGGCAGCGCGCGGAACAGCACGAGTTCGAGCAGTTCGTAATCGGGCAGGGCAGGCGCTCCGCCCTCCATGAACCGCGCCCGCAGGCGCTGGCGATGATCGCAAAGATAGGAAGGCAGCTTGTTTCTCGCAGGACGACCGGTGACCGGCGCTGGCGCGGCCTCGCCGAACAGGGGCAGGGGGGCTTCGTTGAAAGATGCAGGGCGGCGCTTCATGGCCGCGAGCATCTCCGATTCGCGGTGAAGAAGGGATTAACGCGCCCGGGACCGAGGCAAAGAAAAAGGCGCCCGAAGGCGCCTTCTCATTGTGTCATGCCGTCCCAGAAGCTCTTGACCTTCTTGAAGAAGCTCGCCCCTTCCGGGTTGTTCTCCGCCTCGATCTCCTGGAACTCGCGCAGCAGGTCCTTCTGGCGGGAGGTCAGGTTGACCGGCGTCTCGACGGCAAGCTCGATGAACATGTCGCCCAGAGCACCGCCGCGCAGCGCCGGCATCCCTTTGCCGCGCAGACGCATCTGCCGGCCCGACTGGCTGCCTGCGGGGATCTTCACCCGGCTGCGGCCGCCGTCGATCGTGGGCACTTCGACATCGCCGCCCATCGCCGCGGTCACCATGCTCACCGGAACCCGGCAATGCAGGTCGGTGCCCTCGCGTTCGAAGATCTGGTGCGGCTGGACCTCGATGAAGACGTAGAGGTCGCCCGAAGGACCGCCCCGCAGCCCGGCCTCGCCTTCGCCCGCATGGCGAATGCGCGTGCCGGTCTCCACCCCCGGAGGGATGTTGATCTGAAGCTGGCGTTCCACCTCGGTCCGGCCGGCGCCGTGACAGACCTTGCAGGGGTTCTTCACCACCTGACCCTGGCCGCCACAGGTCGGGCAAGTCCGCTCGACCGTGAAGAAGCCGTTCTGCGCACGGACCTTGCCCAGCCCGGAACAGGTCGGACAGGTCTGCGGCTCGGCCCCGCCCTCGGCGCCGGTGCCGTTGCACGCGGTGCAGGCGGCGGAGCTTGGAACGGTGATCGTCTTCTGGGTGCCCTTGAAGGCCTCTTCCAGCGTGATCCGCAGATTGTAGCGCAGATCGGCCCCGCGCTGCGCGCGCGAGCGCTGGCCACCGGGGCCACGACCGCCCATGAAGTCCCCGAACAGGTCCTCGAACACGTCGGAGAAGGCAGAGGCGAAATCGCCCTGGCCGGGACCGCCGCCGTAGCCGCCGCCCGGACGCGGCCCGCCGCCCATGCCGCCTTCGAAGGCCGCGTGACCGAAGCGGTCATAGGCCGCCTTCTTCTCGGCGTCCTTCAGGACGTCATAGGCTTCGTTCGCTTCCTTGAACTGGGACTCGGCGTCGGGATTGTCGGCGTTGCGGTCGGGATGAAGTTCCTTGGCCTTCTTGCGATAGGCCTTCTTGATCTCTTCGGCCGAGGCGCCCTTGGCGATTCCCAGAACGTCGTAATAGTCGCGTTTTGCCATTGGCTACCCCTCTTGGGGGAACATGGGAACGGGCCCGCCTTGTCCCGGCAGGCCCGCCCAACGTTCCGGTTGCGCTTACTTGCGCTTGTCGTCGCCCATGT
The DNA here is from genome assembly GCF_000737065.1 of Thioclava atlantica. Classification (GTDB taxonomy): domain Bacteria; phylum Pseudomonadota; class Alphaproteobacteria; order Rhodobacterales; family Rhodobacteraceae; genus Thioclava; species Thioclava atlantica. The sequence goes on from NZ_AQRC01000008.1 coordinate 36,880, forward strand.
CCTCGAAGTCGGCGTCGACGATATCGTCATCGACATCGCGCGGACCTTCCTCATCCGAGGCCTCGGCTTCGCCCGATTTCTCCTGCTCGGCCTTGTAGATGGCCTCGCCGAGTTTCATCGCGGCGTCGGTGAGGTTCTGGATCGCACCCTTGATCTTGCTGGCTTCCTCGGTCTTGAGCGCCTCTTCGAGCGCATTGGCCGCCAGTTCGATCACCTCGACGGTGGACGCATCGACCTTGTCGCCATGCTCTTCGAGCGACTTGCGTGTCGAATGCAGGAGCGACTCGCCCTGGTTCTTGGTCTCGACGAGTTCCTTGCGGCTCTTGTCGGCCTCGGCATTCGCCTCGGCGTCCTGAACCATCTTCTCGATCTCGTCATCCGAGAGACCGCCCGAAGCCTGGATCGTGATCTTCTGCTCCTTGCCGGTGCCCTTGTCCTTCGCCGAAACGGACACGATGCCGTTGGCGTCGATGTCGAAGGTCACTTCGATCTGCGGCATGCCGCGCGGCGCCGGCGGGATGTTCTCGAGATTGAACATGCCCAGCAGCTTGTTGTCCGCGGCCATCTCGCGCTCGCCCTGGAAGACGCGGATCGTCACCGCGTTCTGGTTGTCTTCCGCGGTCGAGAAGATCTGCGACTTCTTGGTCGGGATCGTGGTGTTGCGGTCGATCAGGCGGGTGAAGACACCACCCAGCGTCTCGATGCCGAGCGACAGCGGGGTCACGTCGAGCAGGACCACGTCCTTCACGTCGCCTTGCAGAACGCCGGCCTGGATCGCCGCGCCGAGCGCCACGACCTCATCGGGGTTCACGCCCTTGTGCGGCTCCTTGCCGAAGAACTTGGTCACCTCTTCGACGACTTTCGGCATCCGGGTCATGCCGCCGACCAGAACGACCTCGTCGATCTCGTCCTTGGTGACGCCCGCATCTTTCAGCGCGGCCGCGCAAGGCTTGAGCGAGGCCTTGATCAGGTCGTTCACGAGGCTTTCGAGCTTCGCACGGGTCAGTTTCATGACCATGTGCAGCGGCGTGCCGTCCTTGCCCATCGAGATGAAGGGCTGGTTGATCTCGGTCTGGCTCGAGCTCGAGAGCTCGATCTTCGCCTTCTCGGCCGCTTCCTTCAGACGCTGCAGCGCCATCTTGTCCTTGGTGAGATCGACGCCATGCTCTTTCTTGAACTCGTCAGCCAGGTAGTTGACGATCCGCATGTCGAAGTCTTCGCCACCCAGGAAGGTGTCGCCATTGGTCGACTTCACCTCGAACAGACCATCGTCGATCTCGAGGATGGTGATGTCGAACGTACCGCCACCGAGGTCATAGACGGCGATCGTCTTGGTCTCTTTCTTGTCGAGGCCATAGGCGAGCGCGGCCGCGGTCGGCTCGTTGATGATGCGCAGAACCTCGAGACCGGCGATCTTGCCCGCATCCTTCGTGGCCTGACGCTGGGCGTCGTTGAAATAGGCGGGAACGGTGATCACGGCCTGCGTGACTTCCTCGCCCAGATAGCTCTCGGCGGTTTCCTTCATCTTCTGCAGGATGACGGCCGAAACCTGCGCGGGCGAATATTTCTCGCCCTTCACTTCGACCCAGGCATCGCCATTGCCGCCATCGACGATGGCGTAGGGGACGAGCTTCTTGTCCTTCTCGACTTCCGCATCGGTGGTGCGGCGGCCGATCAGGCGCTTCACGGCGAAGATGGTGTTGGACGGGTTGGTCACCGCCTGGCGTTTTGCCGGCTGGCCGACCAGGCGTTCATCGTCGGTAAAGGCGACGATCGAGGGCGTGGTGCGCGCCCCTTCGGAATTCTCGATCACCCGGGGCTGCGAGCCGTCCATGATGGCGACGCAGGAGTTCGTGGTCCCGAGGTCGATGCCGATGACTTTGGCCATGATGTTACCTCTCTTGGCGATATGGCGGGAAACGGGTCCATTCAGGCCCCCGGCCCCTATCCCTTGGGTTTCGGTTTCATGTTCCGCCCTTGCGCGATCTGGAACGCTTCAGGCTTCGCAGCGTATATAAGGAGGGCCAAATGGGCCTGCAAGAACCGTCTCCCGAGGAAGATTGCGTGAAAATGACAGAAACGGCGAAGGACGCAAGCGATCGACCCGAGCCGCAGGAAATCCGCGGCTTCCTGCACTATCCCGGCTGGCTGGATCTCGCCGAGCAGGAAGCGCTTCTGGCCGACTTGCGCGACCTCGTCGCCCATGCGCCCCTTTTCTCTCCGATGACGCCCTATGGCAAGCCGATGTCGGTGCGCATGACCTCTGCCGGCCGCTTCGGCTGGGTCTCCGACCGGCGCGGCTACCGCTACAGCGAAACCCATCCCGAGGGCATGCCCTGGCCCGAGATCCCGGCCTCGGTGCTGCGGATCTGGGAGGGCGTCTCGGGCTCGGCGCGCGCGCCGGAATGCTGCCTGGTCAATTTCTACGGCGAAGGCGCGCGGATGGGGATGCATCAGGACCGCGACGAGTCCGATTTCGGCGAGCCGGTCGTGTCGGTCTCATTGGGCGATGACGGGCTGTTCCGGATCGGCAACGAGACCCGCGGCGGAAAGACCCAAAGCCTCTGGCTGCGCTCGGGCGACGTGATGGTGATGGGGGGCGCGGCGCGGCTGCTCTATCACGGCGTCGACCGGATCAAGCCCGGCACCTCGCCGCTCATGCCGAAGGGCGGACGGATCAATCTCACCCTGCGCGTGGTGACCTGACCGGCGCGCGAGCGGTTCGGGCGGATGCCTCCGGCGGGGGTATTTTTATCCAGGTGAAGAGGGAGACCTGTTCCTTCACCTGGCCGGAAATACCCCGCGGGGGTCCGGGGACGCGAAGCCCCCGGCGGGTTCAGACCGAGCCGCGCGGCAGGGGCGTCGCGCCGCGATTATAGGGGGCCCAGTCCTCGATCTCCGGGTAATGCGCCCGCCGCCAGGCGCGCACGCGCGGGTTCATCCGCCGCCGCCAGAGGGGCGGGATCATCGCGAGCGCCGTCATCGCCGGATAGCCGAAGGGCAGCTGGGGCGCCTCGTCGGCACCGTAGGTCTGCAGCAGCGGGAAGCGCCGGTCCGGCTTGTAATGGTGATCCGAATGGCGCTGAAGGTTGATCAGGAGCCAGTTCGAGGCGGCGTGATCGGCGTTCCACGAGTGGCGGGGACGGACATGCTCGTAGCGCCCCTCGCCGCTATGTTTCCGCGTCAGCCCGTAATGTTCGACATAGTTGGTGAGTTCGAGCTGCCAGATCGCGAAGAAGGCCTGCAGGACGAACAGCCCGAGCCCCATCCATCCCCCCGCGAACCAGGCCGCGAGCAGTGCGAGCGCCTGAAGGGCGGCATAGCGCCAGAACGGGTTGGAGCGGTGCCAGACCGGGCGTCCTGCGCGCGCGAGCATCCGCTTCTCCGCCTTCCAGGCCGAGCCGGGGCATTCGAGGAGCACCCGCCAGAAGAAGCGGTGGAACCCCTCGTTGTAGCGCGCGGTGACCGCGTCGCGCGGCGTGCCGACCCAGAGATGGTGGACGAGCAGATGCTCGGTGCGGAAATGCGAATAGAGCACGGTGGCCAGCAACAGATCGCCCAGCCAGCGTTCGAGCCGGCTCTTCTGATGCAGCAACTCGTGCGCGTAGACGATCCCGATCGTGCCCGAGATCACGCCGAGGCCGAACATCAGCGCCACGATCTCGAACCCGTTCAGATGATCGCTATGCGTCACCCACCAGATCGTGGCGTAGATCACCACGGCCTGGACCGGGAACCAGATCAGCGTGATCGCACGGTACCAGAACAGGTCGGCCTCGGGCGTCTCCGCGTCGGGCTGGTCGGCATTGCGTCCCAGAAGCTGGTCGAGCGCGGTCACCAGCCACCATGCATAGGCCGGCAGCAGGATCAGGGTCCAGCCGCCCCGGGCCGCCTCGATCGCCGCGAGCGGGACTGTGCCGAGCGAAAGCCAGAAGGGAAGGGCGTGGGAGGGGCGGCGGATCTCTTCGCGGCTCGACATCGGTGATCCCGGTTGTTGCACCGCCCATGATAGCCAAGCCGCGCCGCCGTTCAATCACTCAGCGCTTTGCGCCGCGTTCCAGACCTTGCGCATCAGCGTGGGCAGATCGCCGGGGCTGAAACTGGCGCGCGGGGTGAACTCCGCCTCTTCCGCACGCGCGGTGAAGACACGCAGGATCAGGTGGAAATGGGTGAAGGTGTGGCGCACCTCGACGGGCGCTTCGCGCCAGTCGGCCGCGACGGGCGGGGCCGGGCGGGGGGCGTCGGTCCAGTCCGAGCCGGGAAAGCCCAGCGTGCCGCCCAGCAGACCCTTCTCGGGGCGGCGTTCGAGCAGCACGTCGCCCGCACCGTTCATCGCCACATAGGCATAGCCGTAGCGGGTGGGTTTCGCCTTTTTCGGGGCCTTGCGCGGCAGTGTCTCGGCGATGCCCTGCGCCCGGGCCGAGCACTCCCCCACCAGGGGACAGATCGCGCAGGCGGGATTGCGCGGGGTGCAGATCGTCGCGCCCAGATCCATCATCGCCTGCGCGAAATCGCCCGGCCGCGTCTCGGGCGTGATCCGGGCGGTGAGCGCGGTGAGTTCGGACTTCGCTCCGGGCAATGGCGTCTCGACCGCGAAGAGGCGCGAGACGACCCGCTCGACATTTCCGTCGACCACCGCGACGGGCTCGTCATGGGCGATGGCGGCGATCGCGGCGGCGGTATAGGGGCCGATGCCGGGGAGCGTCTGCAGCTCGGCCGCGGAACTCGGGAAACGGCCCTCCAGATCACCGGCGACGCAACGGGCGCATTTCAGCAGGTTGCGGGCGCGGGCGTAATAACCAAGCCCCGCCCATTCGGCCATCACCTCCCCGTCCTCGGCCGCCGCCAGCGCCGCGACATCGGGCCAGCGTTCGGTGAAGCGGCGGAAATAGTCGCGTACCGCCGCCACGGTCGTCTGCTGGAGCATCACCTCCGACAGCCAGACCCGGTAGGGATCGGGGCGTACGCCATCCGCCCGATCGGCGGGCGAGATCCGCCAAGGCAGAACGCGGGCATGGGCGTCATACCATTTGAGCAGGGTTTCGCCGATTGCCCCTTTACCGTCACACAATCTTTATGCTCCCCTCTTCCCCATCGGTTGGCCTGACCCGATGTGCTGCCTAGAATGCGCGCGATCAAGAGGAACCCGTCCAAGTGAGCGCCAAAGAGACCCAGACCCCGCCGGATCGGCGCATGCGTGGCTTCGAGCCCGCAGCTCGGCTGCTGCGCTCGCGGATCCGGGCCGCGGGCGAGGCGCGGGGATTCGCGGTCTCGCGGCTGCTGACGCATTGGCCGGAAGTGGTGGGCCAGGAGATCGCCGCACAATGCCGCCCGGTGAAGATCGGCTATTCCAAGGGCGGATTCGGCGCGACGCTGACGCTTCTGACGACCGGGGCGGCGGCGCCGATGCTGCAGATGCAGCTCCCGCAGATCCGCGACAAGGTCAATGCCTGCTACGGCTATAACGCGATCTCGCGAATCGCGTTGACCCAGACCGCGCCCACCGGCTTTGCCGAGGGGCAGGCACAATTTACCCCCGCGCCGAAACCCGCACCGCGCGCTCCCGATCCGGATGTCCTCGCCAAGGCGAAGGCGACGGTCGCGGATTGCGCCGACGGGGATCTGCGCGCGGCGCTCGAGCAATTGGCACAAAATGTTCTATCTAGGTCCGAGGAACGGGCCGGAAGAAGAAAGGCAGATACATGAGCAAGACTCTCTCGATCCTTGGCGGCGCGGCTGTCGCGGGCGTTCTCGCAGTGGGCGGCTGGTTCGCTACCCAGCATAGTGAAGCGAGCCTGATCACCGCCGCGCAGGCGCAGGAAGCGACCGCGGACAAGAAGGTGCAGACGCTGCCCGATATCGTCCTGGGGCAGGAAGACGCGCCGGTGACGGTTGTGGAATACGCCTCCTTCACCTGCCCGCATTGCGCGAATTGGCACGAGACCGAATACCCGACGCTCAAGAAGGATTACATCGACACCGGCAAGGTGAAGTTCATCCAGCGCGAGGTCTATTTCGACAAGTTCGGCCTCTGGGCGGGCCTGATCGCGCAATGCGGCGGCGACATGAAATACTACGCGATCTCCGACATGCTGTATAACAAGCAGAAGGAATGGATCGGCGACGGCAAGTCGCAGGCCATCGCGGACAACCTGCACAAGATCGGCCTTCAGGCGGGGCTGACCAAGGATCAGGTCACCAACTGCATGAACGACGAGAAGCGCGCCGAGGAACTGGTCGCGACCTTCCAGAAGAACGCCTCGGACGACAAGATCGACGCGACGCCGACCTTCATCATCAACGGCAAGAAGCATTCCAACATGGCCTGGGATGATTTCAAGAAGATCCTCGACGACGAGCTGGCCAAGGCCAAGCAGTAAGCCGAGATCGTAACGGATGCCGAAGGCCGGTCCCGCGGGGCCGGCCTTTTTCACATCCCGAGCCGGGCGAGCATCGCCTCGAGCGGTGCGGCATCCGCGATCTCGAGCCGCACCGGCAGCGCCAGCACCTTGCGCCGGAAAGCCTCGGGGAGGCGCACGGCGTCCTTTTCCGTCGTCACCATCTGCGCGCCCAGCATCTGGGCCTCGGTCTCGATCCGGCTGAGCAGACGCGGCGTGAAAGGTTGGTGATCCTCGAGCGCCTCGCCGCGCAGCAGGGTCGCGCCGAGGCCTTTCAGCGTCGCGAAAAATTTCTCGGGATGGCCGATGCCCGCGAAGGCGAGGACCGGAAGCCCTTCCCAATCCATCCCGGTCTGAAGCGGTACGAGCTCCCCGCGCAAATGAGGCTTGGAAATTCTGAAACCCCAGAAATCCGAAAATTCTTGCTGCGCGGCATCGCCTCCGATCGAGAGGATCAGATCGGCGCGGGCCATCCCGGCCGCGACCGGTTCGCGCAGGGGGCCGGCTGGCAGACAGCGGCCGTTGCCGAAGCCCTTATGCGCGTCGACGACCACGATCGAGAGATCTTTCTCGAGCGCGGGGTTCTGATGCGCGTCGTCGAGAACGATCACCTGCGCCCCGGCTGCCTGTGCAGCCTTCGCCCCGGCGGCGCGGTCCTTTGCGACCCAGACCGGCGCGAAAGCCGAAAGCAGCAGCGGTTCGTCCCCCGTCTCGTCCGCGGAATGGGTCCGCTCATCGACCCGCACCGGCCCCTCGAGCCGCCCGCCATAGCCGCGCGTGACCACATGCGCGGTGATCCCGCGCGCGGCGAGATGTTGCACGAGCCAGATTACCGTCGGGGTCTTGCCCGTTCCGCCCGCATTGATATTGCCGACCGAAATCACCGGAATGTCGAGCTTCAGCCCGGCCTGCGCGACGCGGCGCCGGGTCATCCCGGCATAGAGCGCGCCAAGCGGGGACAGCAGACGGGCCGAGAGGGCAGGCGCATCGGGGCGCGTGAACCAGAAGCCCGGCGCCCCCATCAGGCCGACCTCGACAATTGCGTGCCGATGAGGATCTCCGCAAGGTCGCGCGCGACGGTTTCCACCGCGCCCGCACCGCCCGAGATCACCAGCCAGGCGTTATGGGCGAGATGCGCGGAGCGGTCGGGAGAAATCATGTCCGTGAGCGCATCGGGCAGGTCCGCGGCGACGCGCACGCCACGGCAGGCCCGCGCGGCCTCGAGGCGCAGATATTCCTCGCGGAACGGGGCGAGTTTCGGCCCGTGCAGCACCGCGGATCCGAGCGCCGCGGCCTCCATCGGGGAGCGCGGGGCCTTGCTCAGCCCGCTCAGCGTCCCGCCCATGTAGCTCAGCGCCGCGAGCCGGTACCAGAGCCCGTATTCGCTCGCATCATCCGCGATGAAGATCTCGGTGGTCATTTCCGGTTCACCCTCGAGAGAGCGGCGCGCGACCGCCCAGCCCTCGGCGGTCAGACGTTCGGCGAGCGTCGCGCCGTCGCAATCCGCGTCCGGGGCCAGCAACAGCAGCAACCGATGCGCGTGACGCTGCGCATAGCGATGGGCGGCGGTGACCTTATCGATCTCGGCCTCGGGAATCGCCGCGGCGAGCCAGACCGGGCGGGCGCCCATCGAATCGGCCATCGAACTGCGCTCGGCCTCGGAATAGGCAAGCGGATCGGGCGGCTCGCCCAGGGCGCCGTCATTCACCACGATGCTCGGGCGCGAGAGCCGCTCGCAAAGGTTTTCGAGCCCTTCGTCATGGCGCAGATAGATCCGGTCGAAACGCCCGAGCAGCGAGAGGGTGGCCGCATCGAGCCGCTGCACCTCGTTCGTCGTATAATGGGCGTCGGCAAGGATCAGGGGAATGCCGCGGCGATGCGCCTCCGTGATCAGCGCGGCGGGCAGGCGGCCCCCCATGATGAGGATGAGTTCGGGCTTCCACGCCTCGAGCACGAGGCGGACCGAGGCAGGACGGTCTTCCGGTTCCGCCAGGCACGACGCGCCCTCGGGGAGCGTCGAGGGGCAATCGAGCCCCTCGGGCACTGTCATGCAGATACGGGCGTCGGGAAGGTGGGCCGCCACTCGCCGTGCGATCAGCGTCGCCGCCGGCCCGGTTTCCTCCGCCGCCCAGATCCAGAGCAGCGGGCCCCGCTCACGCGGCGCCTGGGCGGCGCTTCTCGCCCTCGGCCCGGCCGGACGCAGCGCCGCGAGACGCAGCCGAAGCCAGAGAGGGAGAGAATGCGTCATGGAGCACCTGCCCGCCGCGCGTCACTCAATCGCCGAGTTCTTCGGTCGGCGAGACCTCGCGCTCCTCGTCGCGCAGGCGGTGCAGATGCGCGATGAAATAACGGGTATGGGCGTCGTCCACGGTGCGCTGCGCCTCGGCCTTCCAAGCGGAATAGGCGGTGGCGTAGTTCGGGAAGATACCGACGATGTGGATATCCTCGACATTCTTGAACTCGGTGCGGCCCGGATTGACCAGTTCGCCACCGAAAACGAGATGGAGACGTTGCGGATTGGGCTTGGACATGGAAACTCCTGTCGGGTGTTTTGCGGCGCGGACACTACGCCAGCCCCCGCGGGGTCACAAGGCGGGGACCGGGGCTGCACGTATCCGTTACCGTGCCAGGCCCAGCGATGCCAGATGTTCCGCACCGCGCCGCAGCCCGGCCTCGTCATTCACCTCGAGGATGAGACGCGGCATCTTCGGCAGCCGGGCGAGCGCGGCGAAGACCGAATGCCAGGCGATGGTTCCCTGGCCGGGGTGCCAGTGCCGGTCGCCATAGCCGTCGACATCCTGCACATGCACATGCTCGAGCGCCGCCCCGGCCGCATTCACGAAGGCATCGACGGGGGGCGCGCCGCAGCGGCGATGCATGAATTGCGCATGTCCGGTGTCGAGCGAGACCTTCACCGCCTTGCTCTTCATCGCCGCGGCCAGTTCGACCCGGAGCGAGGGCGTCAGATCCTCGACATTCTCGATCACCAGCGTCACGCCCAGCTCCTCGGCCCGCGCGATCACCGGGCTCAGCACGTAGCGCACCCGTTCGACCTGGATGAAGCCCGTCGCAGGGTTGGCCTGACGATCGGCTTCCTTCCACAGCGTGTAGGGCGAGTGGATCACCATCTGGTCGCCACCAAGCTCGGCGCAGATCTCGAGCGTGCGCAGCATCCGCGCGCGGATCACCTCGGCGATCTCGGGGTCGGCGCAGTCGATATTGAAGGAGGTGAAGGGCCCGTGCAGCCCGAGCCGCCCCTCGTAGCCGTCGAGCAGGTCCTTCGCGCGCGCGACCATCGCCTTGAGATCCGCGTCCGAGGAATTCGGCCAGCAGAAGCTCTGCAATTCGATATCGCGCTGATCGGCAAGGATCCAGTCGCGGTGATGGGCGAGCATGTCGAGGCTCAGCGCAGCGCCGAGCAGCGGTAGATCCTTGGCCATTGGAGGTCCTCCTCGTCTTGGATGCTCGCCGAAGCGGCGGGGCTTTTCAATCCCGGGGACGCGCTATATCGGAAGCCCATGAAACGCACGCTTCCCGAGACATACGACGCGCTCGTCGCCGAGGGCAAACTGAAACCGGATGCCGCGCAGCGCGCCGTCCTGCCGGTCCTCGAACGCATCCGCTCCGAGCTGGAGGCGGCGCCCGAGCTGCAAAAGAAGAAGGGGCTCTTCTCGCGCAAGCCCAAGCGCGTGGAGCCGGTGCGCGGGCTCTATTTCTGGGGCGGGGTCGGGCGCGGCAAGTCGATGCTGATGGACCTGTTCTACGCCCAGACCGACGTGCCCAAGCGCCGGGTGCATTTCCATGCCTTCATGCAGGAAATCCAGGGCAAGCTCGACGATGCGCGCCGGGCGAACACGCTCGATGCGATGCGTCCGGTGGCCGAGGAGGTGGCGGGGTCGCTGCGTCTTTTGTGCTTCGACGAGATGCAGATCTCCGACATCGCCGATGCGATGATCGTGGGCCGCCTCTTCGAGGCCCTGTTCGAGCGTGGCGTCACCATCGTGACCACGTCGAACCGGGTGCCCGAGGATCTCTACAAGAACGGGCTGAACCGGCAGCTTTTCCTGCCCTTCATCGCGCTCATCCGCGAGAAGCTGGAGGTTCACGAGATCGAATCCGAGACCGATTACCGCCAGCACCGTCTCGCCGGTCAGGAAGTCTATTTCACCCCGCATGGCCGCGATGCGCGCGCCAAGATGGACGCGCTCTGGGACGAGCTGACGGGGGGCGATCACAGCCATACGCTCGAGCTCACCGTGAAGGGGCGCAAGGTGGAGCTGCCGTATTTCCACGCCGGCGTGGGGCGGGCGAGTTTCTGGGATCTCTGCGCGGTGCCGCTGGGGCCGGCCGATTACCTCGCCATCGCCGAAGCGGTGCGGGTTCTTCTGGTCGACGACATCCCGCTTCTCTCGGCGTCGAACTTCAACGAGGCGAAGCGTTTCGTGACCCTCATCGACGCGCTCTACGAGGCGAAGGTGCGGCTGATCTGCTCGGCCGCCGACGAACCCGAGCGGCTCTATGTCGAGGGCGAGGGCACGTTCGAATTCGAACGCACCGCCAGCCGGCTGCGCGAGATGCAGGCAGCCGACTGGGCGGCGGAGGCCTAGGCCAGCATGTCGCGCAGGAGCGGCGCGACCTTGGTGCCGTAAAGCTCGATCGTTTTGCGCAGATGCGCGGGGTCCTGCGGGCCTCCACTATATTTCAGCGTGAAGCGCGACAGGCCCAGCGTCTTGACCGTACGCGCGATCTTGCGCGCGACGGTCTCGGGCCCGCCGACATAGAGCGAGCCGTGCTCGATCTCGCTCTCATAGGCCTCGCGGCGGAAGGGAGGCCAGCCGCGCTGGCGACCGATCGCGTCATGCATCCGCGCATAGCCTTCATAGAATTCCTCGCGCGCGATCTCGTCGGTCTCGGCGATATGGCCGGGTGAATGGACGCCGATCTTGCCGGGTTTCGTGCCCATCTGCTCATGCGCGCGATGGAAGAGATCGACATGCGGGCGGAACCGCGCGGAGTCCCCTCCGATGATCGCCAGCATCAGGTCCATCTGCATCGCCGCGGTCTCGACCACCGATTGCGGCGAACCGCCGACACCGCGCCAGATCTGCAGCGGCCGTTCCGGGCGGGGATGGACCGTCACGTTGCGCAGCTCGGTTCGGGTCTGGCCGGAAAAGCTGACCTTCTCCTGCGTTGCGAGCAGATGCAGGAGCTGCGATTTCTCGGAGAACAGAATTTCGTAATCGTTTAGATCCAGCCCGAAGAGCGGGAAGCTCTCGGTGAAGGAGCCGCGTCCGATCGTGATCTCCGCCCGGCCCGGCGCCAGCGCGTCGAGCGTCGCGAAGCGCTGGAAGACCCGGATCGGATCGTCGGAGGAGAGCACCGTGACCGAGGTGCCGGCCTTGATCCGCTCGGTGCGGGCGAGGATCGCGGAGAGGATCGGCTCGGGCGAGGAGATCGCGAAATCGGGCCGGTGATGTTCGCCAAGTCCGATATAGTCGAGGCCGACCTGCTCGGCCAACTCGCCCTCGGCCAGCGTGTCGCGGATCACCTCCGCCTGACTGCGCAGCCCGCTTTCGCCGCGGGTGATGTCGCCGAAAGTGTCAATTCCCAGCTCGAGTTGCATGAACGGCTCCCTTCCTGTTGCCCCGCAAGGTAGGCGCGATCCGGCGCCGGACCACCCTCGCGCCCGCACAGGAGGCGTGCGGGTCCGCAGGCTCAGCCGTTCTCCCGCAACACCCGCCCAGCGAGATAGAGCGAGCCGCAGATCAGGATCCGGGCATGCGGGTCCTGCGCGACGATTGCGGCAATCGCCGTGCCGACCGAGGCGGAGGCGCGCGCCTTCATGCCGAGATCGAGCGCGGCGGCGGCCGTCTCCTCGGCGCTCAGCGTGTTCGCCTCGCCCGGGATCGAGACCGCATGGAGTTGTTTCGCGTGCGGCGCGAGCGGGCGCAGGTAGCCCGCCACGTCCTTGGTGTTGAGCATCCCGCAGATGAGATGGGTGGGACGCTTGGGCAGCCGGTCGAGCGTCGCGGCAATCATCGCCCCGGCCGCAGGGTTGTGCCCGCCATCGAGCCAGAGCTCGGCTTCCGGCGCCTCCTCGACGAGCGGTCCGTGAAACAGGCGCTGCATCCGGGCGGGCCAGACCGCCTTGGTGACCGCGGCCTCGCAGGCGGCCTCGTCGAAGCCCAGATGCCGCAGCGCCGCGAGTGCCGCGCCCGCATTCTCGATCTGGTGCGGGCCGGGCAGGTTCGGCAGCGGCAGGTCGAGAAGCCCGGTCTCGTCCTGAAAGACCAGCCGCCCGCGTTCCTCCCAGACCTGCCAGTGCTGGCCGTGCACGAGCAGCGGCGCGCCGAGCCGTTCGGCCCGCGCCTCGATCACCTCGAGGGCGGCCTCCTGCTGCGGGCCGACGACACAGGGAATGCCGCGCTTGAGGATCCCCGCCTTCTCTCCGGCGATCTCGGGCAGCGTATCGCCCAGATATTGCTGATGGTCGATCGAGACCGGCGTGATGATCGTCAGCGCCGGGGCCTCGATCACGTTGGTCGCGTCGAGCCGTCCGCCCAGACCGACCTCGAGCAGTGTGAAATCGGCGGGCGTGCGGGCGAAGGCGAGCAGCGCCGCCGCGGTCGTCACCTCGAAGAAGGTGATGGGCTCGGCGCCATTCGCCGCCTCGACCTCGTCGAGAAGCGTCGCCAGCCCGGGTTCGGAGATCAGCTCTCCGGCCAGACGAATCCGTTCATGAAAACGCGCCAGATGCGGCGAGGTATAGGCATGCACGCGCTTGCCCGCCGCCTCGAGCCCCGCCCGGATCATCGCCTGGGTGGAGCCCTTCCCGTTCGTGCCCGCGATATGGATCACCGGCGGGAGGCTGCGTTCGGGATGACCGAGCGCCGCAAGCAGCCGCTCCATCCGGTCGAGCGAGAGGTCGATCACCTTCGGATGCAGCGCCATCAGCCGGTCGAGGATCTGGTCGGAGGCTTGGGTCATCGGGCGAGCTCGCGCAGGAGGGCTGCCGGGGAGGGGGCTCCGCCCCCGCGCGGACGCGCCCCCCGGGATATTGCGTCAGGGCCGAAGGATCAGGTCTTCGGCGTGGAGGCCGCGGCCGCTTGTGCCGGTTCTTCGGGCGCTTTCGCCTCGGTTTCCGGGTCGGGCTTGGGCAGGTCGCCTGCGACCGCGGGCGGCATGTTCAGCAGCATCCGCAGGATGGTGATCAGCTCCTCGCGCATCTTCACGCGGTGAGTCACCCGGTCGAGCATGCCGTGATCGAGCAGGTATTCCGCGCGCTGGAAACCCTCGGGGAGCTTCTCGCGGATCGTCTGTTCGATCACGCGGGGACCTGCGAAACAGATCAGCGCGTTGGGCTCGGCGATATGCACATCGCCCAGCATCGCATAGGAGGCCGTCACCCCGCCCGTGGTCGGGTGGGTGAGCACGACGATATAGGGCAGGCCCGCTTCCTTGAGCATCTGCACCGCGACGGTGGTGCGCGGCATCTGCATCAGCGACAGGATGCCTTCCTGCATCCGCGCGCCGCCCGCCGCCGAGAACAGCACCAGCGGGCGCTTGAGCTTCACCGCGCGCTCGGCCGCCGCGATGATCGCGTTGCCGACATACATGCCCATCGAGCCGCCCATGAAGGTGAAATCCTGCGCGGCCGCGACGATCGGCGTGCGCCCGATCTCGCCCTCGGCCACCAACATCGCCTCTTTCTCGCCGGTCGATTTCTGCGCCGCCTTCATCCGGTCGGGATAGCGTTTCTGATCCTTGAAATGCAGAGGATCCGAGATCGGCTCGGGCACCTTCACCTCGGAGAAGATGCCGCCATCGAACAGCGCCTCGAAGCGCCGGCGCGGCGTGATCGCGAGGTGATGGTCGCAATTCGTGCAGACATTGAGATTGTCGGACAGTTCCCGGTGGAACAGCATCGTGCCGCATTCGGGGCACTTCGTCCAAAGGTTCTCGGGCATCTCGCGGCGCGAGAACAGCGAGTTGATCCGCGGGCGGACGTAATTGGTGATCCAGTTCATCGGCAAGCCTCTCGGAGGGGCGGTGTTCGCATCCGCCTGAGATACGCCGCGGGGGCGGGAAATGCAATCAGACCCGCAGGACGAGCCGCACGAGCAGCCAGCTGATCACGATGCCGAACATGTCGGCGGCGAGCCACGGCGCGAGATCGGCGAAATCGCGGGTGTTGATCACGATCGTGTAGAGCGCCAGCCCGTCGAGCTGGCCGTAGAAACCGATCAGGAAGAGCGACCCGAAATTATTGACGAAATGCAGCGCCATCGCGGCGCCCAGATTTCCGGTGCGGGCAGTCAGATCGGCCGCCAGACAGCCATAGACGAAGGCCCAGAGCGCCGGCCAGAGCGCGTTGCCCCCATACTCGCCCGGCGCGAAATGGAGCGCGCCGAAGAGCGCCGAGGGGATCACCATCCAGATCCACGGGCTGGTCCAGCGCGCGGCGAGCTGCTGAAGCAGGTAGCCGCGAAAGAGCGCTTCCTCGGCCGCGATCTGCGCCATCAGGACGGGCAGGGCAATCGGCGCCCAGAACAGCGGGGTCGCGGGCGGGTTCGACCGGCCCGTATGCTCGCTCGGCAGCGCCAGGACGAAATGGAGACAGGCGAAGGCAAGCAGCACCGGCAGCACCTTCGCGAAGATCCGCACGCTGCCCGCGCCGAACAGGGTGGCGGCGGAGCGCCCGTGAAACCTGCGCGTGACGAAGAGCGTGGCAAGCAGGAGCGGCGCGAAGGTCGCGAGCAGCAGCGAGACGCCGCGCGGCGTGGAGCCGGTCGCGATTTCGCGCAACAATCCGAGCAGCGCGAAATCCGACATCGCCCGGGAGAGCACCACGAACAAAAGCCACCCCGAGGCGAGGTAGATCATCACGATCGCGCCGAGCCCGAGACCGGTACGCCAGAGCTCGGTCTGGGGTGCGGCCTGGGCGGCGAACCGGGCAAGCGGCGCATATGGCGCGGGCAGACGGCTCATGCAGCGCCCTCCGGAGGACGCCGGGGCTGGGTTCGTCGAGGCGAGGGCGAGGCTGAATTCATCGAACTGTCCGCAGGCTGTTCCTCCGTGATAGCGGCTGCGAACGCCTAGAGGCAACGGGCTTTACTTTCCCCCGACGCGAAAGGAAAAGGGGAGGCTTTCTTCGCATGGCGGGCGCCTTGATGTTCGAACTCCCCCTTGATCTCGTGCTTATGCTGGTCGGTGCGGCCTTCGCGGCGGGCTTCGTCGACTCGATCGCCGGCGGCGGCGGGTTGATCACCGTGCCCGCGCTTTTGCTTGCCGGCGCGCCGCCGGTTCAGGCGCTTTCGACCAACAAGGTCCAGGGGACCTTCGGCGCGGCGACTGCGGCGCTTTCCTATGCCGCCTCGGGCCGGGTCGATCTGCGCCGGCAGATCCCGGCCGCCGCGATCTCCTTTCTCGGCGGGCTCGCCGGGGCGTTTCTGGTGACGTCGATCCCGACCGGCCAGGTCGAGGGCGCGCTGCCCTTCATCCTGATCGCGATCGCGGTGTTTTTCGCATTGCGCCCCGGGCTCGACGATACCGATCGGACTCAGCGGATCTCGCCGCGGCTTTTCATGCTCGCCGTCGTGCCGCTGATCGGCTTCTATGACGGGCTGGTCGGGCCGGGCACGGGGGCCTTCTTCATGATCGGTTTCGTGACGCTCGCGGGCTATGGGGTGCTGAAGGCGACGGCGCATACGAAGCTGTTGAACTTCGCCTCCAATATCGGCGGGCTTGCCGGATTCATGCTGGTGGGCGCGCCTTGGTGGGGCGTGGGTATCGCGATGGGTCTGGCGCAGATGGCGGGGGCGCGTCTGGGATCGCGGCTGGCGATGCGGATCGGCGCGCGGCTGATCAAGCCGCTTCTGGTGACGACCTCGACCCTGCTCGCGCTCAAGCTGATCTGGGAGAAGTTCTAGCCCTCGGCCTGCGCGAGGATCGCCGCGAGCCGGGCGAAGCTGCCCGCGATGCCCTCGGCCTCCGCCTGTGCGATGAACCCGTCAAGCTGGGGCCAGACCTGCAGCGCGGCATCGACGAGCGGGTCGGAGCCCGCGGCATAGAGCCCCGCCTGGATCATCATCTCGGCCCGGTCATAGGCCCCGAGCAGGGCCCGGGCGCGCGAGATGAGCCGGTTTTCTTCCGCGCTTGCGGCACCGGGCAGCGAGCGCGACACCGAGCGAAGGAGATTGATCGCAGGGAAGCGCCCGCGCTCGGCGATCTCGCGCTCCATCACCACATGGCCGTCGAGTACGCCGCGCAGGATATCGGCCACGGGTTCGTCCATGTCCGAGCCTGCGACGAGGACCGAAAACACCGCCGTAATGTCGCCCGCGCCCTCCAGGCCCGGCCCGGCCCGCTCGCCCAGTGCCATGATCTGATGCGCGGTGGAGGGCGGAAAGCCCCGCAGGCTCGCAGGTTCGTCGCCCGCCAGCGCCACCTCGCGATGCGCCTCCGCGAAGCGGGTCACGGAATCGGCGAGAAAGAGCACATGGTGCCCCTGATCGCGGAAATGCTCGGCCACCGTCATCGCAGCCCAGGCGCAGCGGCGGCGGATCAGCGGGGATTGATCGGAGGTCGCGGCGACGATCACCGCGCGCGCCC
Organism: Thioclava atlantica; assembly: GCF_000737065.1. Lineage (GTDB taxonomy): Bacteria > Pseudomonadota > Alphaproteobacteria > Rhodobacterales > Rhodobacteraceae > Thioclava > Thioclava atlantica. The sequence goes on from NZ_AQRC01000008.1 coordinate 53,889, forward strand.
TTCCCTCCGGTCCGAGAACCTGTTCGACGAAGTCCCGCAATTCGCGCCCGCGCTCGCCGATCAGGGCGATCACGACGATATCGGCACTGATCCCGCGCGCGAGGCTGCCCAGGAGCGAGGATTTCCCGACACCCGATCCCGCGAAGAGCCCGATCCGCTGCCCGCGCACGAGCGGCAGAAGCGTGTTGAAGACGGCAAGCCCCGTCTCGAGGCGCGTCCCCAGGCGTTTGCGCCGCGCAGCCTCGGGGGGCGGCGCACGCAAGGGGTGCTCGACCGGGCCGCGCGCGAGGGGCCGTCCGTCGAGCGCGCGTCCGAACGGGTCGACGACGCGGCCCACCCAGCTGTCATCGGGGGCGATCCCGCAGGGACCGAGCAGCTCGACCTCGTCGCCGATCGCCACGCCGTCCGCCGCGTCGTCGGGCAGGAGCGCCACCGAACCGCGCGCGAGCGACAGCACCTCCGCGGTGAGCGCCTCTCTCCCACGGCAATGCAGGCGCGCACGGTCCCCGAGCGCCGCCGTCTGTTCGAGGCCCGTCACCTCGATCACGCCGCGGCGCACGCCGATGACCCGGCCGACCGGATGGGCCGGGCCGAGGTCGCGCATCTGCGCGCGCAGGTGGGTGAAAGCGGCGACGGACATGCAGGCTCTCCGGTGTTCTCGAAACGTTTTCTAAATGATTCGCTCTTAAGGCTTGGTTGATCGCTCGGAGGAGAAGCCCCGATGTTCGAAAAACTCGAGATCCTGCAAATGGCCAGTGCGATGGCCTCCCATGCCGCGGCCCGCCAGGCCGTCGTCTCTCAGAATATCGCCAATGCCGATACGCCCGGCTATGCCGCGCGCGAGCTGCCGAAATTCTCAGAGCTTTACCGGAGCGAAGCAGCCGCCCCCCTCCGTGCCACCCGCGCGGGCCATGTGGGCGGCGGTGAAACCATCCGCGCCACCGCATCCCCCCGCACCGATCCCGGCGCCACCTCGCCCGACGGCAACGCCGTCTCGCTCGAGGAAGAGATGGTCAAGGCGGTCGAGGTCCGGCGCCAGCACGATCTCGCGCTGGCGATATACCGCTCCTCGCTGACGGTGCTGCGCAGCGCGATCGGGAGGGGCTGAGGATGTCCGATTTTTCCGATGCGTTTTCGGTCTCGGCCTCGGGCATGCGCGCCCAGGCGATGCGGCTGCGTCACGTCTCCGAGAATATCGCCAATGCCGACACCCCCGGCTATCACCGCAAGACCCGCGCCTTCGAGGAGGTGCTGGAGGGTGGCGACACCTCGGGCCGGGTTCAGCTCGGACCCGTGCAGCTCGACCGGCGCGAACTGACCCGAATCTACGATCCCGGCCACCCGATGGCCGATGAGACCGGCTACTACGACGGCTCGAATGTCGATCTGGTGGTCGAGATCGCTGACGCGCGCGAAGCGCAGCGCAGCTACGAGGCGAACCTGAAAATGTTCGATCAGGCGCGGCAAATGTCGTCGGCGCTGCTCGATCTGCTTCGCCGTTAGGACAGGGGAAATCCAGAATGGATGTGAAAACCTCTCTCGCAACGCAAAGCTATGCCCAGGCCCGCGCCGCGGCGGCCCCCAAGTCGCAAGCGGCCGGGCAGGGCGGTCTGGCGGGTCAGGCCGCGGGCGCCTTTGCCGAAACACTCCGCGCGGGCGAGGAGACCGCAAAATCCGCGATGGCCGGAGGGGCCGATCCGCATGCGCTCGTCGAGGCGCTCGCCCAGACCGAACTGGCCGTCGAGACTGCGGTGACGCTGCGCAACAAGGTCGTCGAGGCCTATCAGGAAATTCTCAGGATGCCGGTCTGATGCAAGATGCGATCTTCTTCGACACGCTCCGGCAGGGGCTCTGGATCGCGGTGATGATCGCCGCGCCGCTGCTGTCGGTCGCGCTCATCGCCGGGGTCGCGATCGGGCTCTTTCAGGCGCTGACCTCGGTGCAGGAGATGACGCTCACCTTCGTTCCCAAGGTCGGCGCGATGCTGATCGTCTTCTGGGTGTCGATGTCCTTCATGTCCGAAACGCTCGTCGATTTCTTCACCCGGTCGCTCGTGCCGATGATCGCGGGGTTCTGAGCCATGGATAACGCGGTCTATTCCACGCTCGCGCGCCAATCCGGCCTAATGCAAGAGATGCGCGCGGTCGCCAACAACATCGCCAATGTCTCGACCACCGGGTTCCGGCGCGAGGGCGTGATTTTCGCCGAATATGTCGCCGGGCTCGCCGGCGCGGAGCCGTCGCTGTCGATGGCCCATGCGAGGGGCCGCCATGTCGATCTCTCGCAAGGCGGGCTCACCCGGACCGGCAGCGCGTTCGATTTCGCGATCGAGGGCGCGGGCTTCTTCCAGATCGAGACGCCGCAGGGCAACCAGCTCACGCGGGCGGGCAGTTTCATACCCTCGCCGGAGGGCGAGCTTCTGACGCCGGACGGCTACCGTCTGCTCGACCCCGGGGGCACGCCCGTCACGCTGCCTTCGGGCGTGAGCGAGGTCGCGCTGGCTGCCGATGGCACACTCTCGGCCGGCGGTAATCCGATCGCGCAGGTCGGCGTCTTCGCCCCCGCCGATCCGAACGAGTTGCACCATGTCGGCGGCACGCGCTTTGACGCGCCCGGCGGCGCCGATCCGGTCGAGGGGGCGGTCCTGATGCAGGGTTATCTCGAGGAGAGCAATGTCGATCCCATCTCCGAGATCGCCCGCATGATCGAGGTCCAGCGCGCCTACGAGCTGGGCCAGACCTTCCTCGACCGAGAGGACGAACGGATCCGCGGCGTCATCCAGGCGCTCGGACGATAACGGGAGAAACCCATGCGTGCCCTTCAAATCGCCGCCACCGGGATGAGCGCCCAGCAGATGCGGGTCGAGGTGATCTCGAACAATCTCGCGAACATGTCCACCACCGGCTACAACGCGCGCCGTGCCGAATTCGCGGATCTGCACTATCAGCAGATGACGCGCCCCGGCACGATCAACGCGACCGACGGCACCACGATCCCGGCCGGTGTCCAGCTCGGTCTCGGGGTGCGCCCGACCGCCGTGACGGTGAACCTCTCCCAGGGCTCGCTCTCGGCCACCGGCGGCGATCTCGATCTGGCGATAGACGGGGCCGGATATCTCGAAGTGACGCTGCCCTCGGGCATCTCCGCCTATACCCGCGACGGCGGGCTCAAACGGACCGGAGAAGGCCAGATCGTGACCTCCGACGGCTACCCGGTCGTGCCCGACATCACCATCCCCGAGGATGCCCGGGCCGTCGCGATCAATGCCGATGGCGAGGTCTATGCCTATTTCGCCGATCAGGTGCAGCCGCAGCTTCTGGGCCAGTTCACGCTGGCGGGGTTCACCAACGAAAAAGGGCTCGAGGCGATGGGGTCGAACCTGTTTCTCGAAACCGGCGCGTCGGGCCCGCCCAATGTCAGCACGCCGGGCCAGAACGGGCTCGGGACGGTGCGCCAGGGCTATCTGGAGGAAAGCTCGGTCGATCCGGTGCGCGAGATCACCGAACTGATCAAGGCGCAGCGGGGCTATGAGCTCAACGCCAAGGTCATCACCGCGGCCGACCAGATGCTCGGCGCGACCACGCAGGTGCGCTGATGCGGTGGCTTTTCGCGCTCGCGCTGATTGCGGCGCCCGGGCTCGCTCCGGCCGATATTCTCGTCGCCAAGCGCACCTTGCGCGCGCAGACGGTGATCGCGCCCGGCGATGTCGCGCTCGCGGAGGGCGAGGGGCCGGGCATCGCGACGCATCTCGAAGAGGCGATCGGGTTCGAGACCCGCGCGGTGATCTATGCCGGCCGGCCGATCCGGCGCGACGCTCTGGGCGCGCCCGCGCTCGTCGAACGCAATCAGTCGATCGCGCTCGTCTATCGCCGCGGCGGGCTCGAGATCCGGACCGAGGGCCGGGCCCTGCAGCGCGCCGGCGCGGGCGAGGTGATCCGGGTGATGAATTCCGCATCCAGGGCAATCGTCAGCGCGCGGCTCGCCGCGGACGGCACCGCCCAAGTCACGCAATGAGGATCCGTACATGAAATCTCCCGTGATGATCCTGAGCCTGAGCGCGCTTCTCGCCTGCGGACGGCTCGAGCAGGTCGGCAAGGCACCCGGTTTCACGCCCGTCGAGGCCGGCAACGAATTCTTCGCCATGTCCGCGGCTCCCCTGCCCGCCACGACCGAACAGCGCGCGCCCACGCGCGAGGCCTCGCTCTGGTCGGGCGCGCGGAACTCGCTTCTGGGCGACCGGCGGGCCGCGGCGCGCGGCGATATCCTCACCGTGGTGATCGAGATCGACGACAAGGCCGAGATCTCGAACTCGACGGGGCGTTCGCGCAACGGGTCCGACAGCATGGGGCTGCCCTCGATGTTCGGCATCCCCCAGCGGCTCGACCAGCACCTCCCCGACGGCGCCTCGATGGCCGAGGCCTATGCCACCAAATCCGCCTCCTCCTATCAGGGCGACGGGCAGGTTTCGCGCAAGGAGAAGCTCACCCTGCGCATCGCCGCCACCATCACCGAGACGCTGCCCAATGGCGTGTTGCGGATCCAGGGCAGCCAGGAGGTGCGGGTGAATTACGAGGTGCGCGAGCTGATCGTGACGGGCTTCGTGCGCCCCGAGGATGTCAGCCGCCAGAACGAGATCACCTATGACAAGGTCGCGGGCGCGCGGATTTCCTACGGCGGGCGCGGGCAGATCTCCGATGTGCAGCAACCGCGCTATGGCCAGCAGGTCGCCGATATCCTGCTTCCGTTCTGAGGTGGTGCGATGCTGGGCAAGATCCTTCCGCTGATCCTGGCGCTGATCGGTCTCGGGGCCGGGGGCGCGGCGGGCTATTTCCTGCGCCCCCCGCCCGCCCCGGAGGAGGAGATCGCCGAATGCGCGCCGCCCAAGGCCGAGGAGCCCGCGCATGGGGACGCTGCAGAAGACGAGGCGACCACCTCGGAATTCGTCAAGCTCAACAACCAGTTCATCGTGCCGATCGTGGATGAGGGCCGGGTCTCCGCCCTGGTGATCCTGTCGCTCAACATCGAGGTGCGCGTGGGCGAGACCGAATCCGTCTATCGCGCCGAACCGAAGCTGCGCGACGGCTTCCTTCAGGTTCTTTTCGATCACGCCAATGTCGGCGGGTTCGACGGGCTCTTCACCGGCACCGCGAATATGGACCTGTTGCGCCGGGCGCTGACGGAAACCGCGCGTGATATCCTGGGCCCGAGCGTCATTGCGGTTCTGGTTTCCGACATCGTGCGCCAGGACGGCTGACCCGGCTCAGCGGCGCCTGGGTTCCTCTCGCGCCGCGAGCTTTTCGAGCACGTCGTGACGCCCGACCGCGCGGGCAGCCTCGGCTTGGCACCCGGCAACTTCCTTCTTCAAGGCGGCGCGGTCTGCGAGCGTGGCGCTCCGCTGCGTGGCCAGCGCGTCGAGAAACCGGTCCGTCATCACGCCTGCCCCCGGATCACCCGCAAGCGCGACGCGGGCTGCGTGGGCCTGCGCTTCGAGCGCCTCGATCCGCGCGGTGGCCACGGCCTCTCGTGCGCGCAGCGCGGCAAGCTCCGCCAGCGCGGCCTCGCGCTGCATCCGTGCGAGCTCCAAAAGCCCACGCAGCCGCGCCGCCCGCCGGGTCATTGACCGCGCGCCCTGGCGCGCTTGCGCATCTGCTCGGCAAACCGGATCGCCGCGGCGACGGGTTTGTAATGCTCGGGCCGGATCTCCTCTCCGATCTCGATCGTCGCGAAGAGGGCGCGCGCGGTCGGAGGATCGGAGTGGAGCGGCACGCCGTTCTCCGCTGCGATCTCGCGCATCCGCGCCGCGATCGCGTCGACCCCCTTGGCCAGGCAGACCGGCGCCCCCCCCGCCGCGCGATCCCATTTGAGCGCGACCGCGTAGTGGGTCGGGTTCACGATCACCACATCGGCCTTGGCGGTCTCCTGAACCGATTGCCCCATCGCGATCTCCATCCCGCGCTGGCGCCGCTGCGCCTTGAGATGCGGGTCGCCCTCGGATTGCTTCATCTCGTCGGTGAGTTCCTTGCGGGTCATCCGGTTGCGGCGCAGGAACTCGGCGCGCTGCCAGAGATAGTCCACCGCGCCGATCATGGCCGCGAGCGCCGTCACGATCAGCAGGAATTCGACGATCATCTGAAACAGCGCCCGGGTGACCTGCACCGGTTCGAGACGCTGCACGAGCAGGATCACGTCGAGCCGCCGCGCCAGGTAGATCCCGAGAACGAGGGCGATCACCAGCAGTTTCGTCGTGCTCTTGAGGAATTCGAAGAGCCCGCCCCGGCCGAATTTCTTTCCCGCATTGGCGATCGGGTCGATCCGGTCGAGTTTGAGCTGGATCTTGTCGGGGGCGAAGACGATCGCGCGCTGGGCCCAGTAGGCGAGAAGGGCCGCGATCAGAGGCAGCAGCAGAAAGGGCAGCGCCGGCAGCAAAAGCCCCGCGACGAGCCCCGCAGCCGTTGCCGTCCCTCCCGCGAGAAGGCTCTGCGCCAGGCTGTCGGCCTGATCGAGCGCGACCATCGCCTGCCGCCCGAACCTGGCGAGGCTTTGTGCGCCAAGACCGATGATCGCGATCAGGAACGCGCCATAGACCGCGGCGACGGCGATCTCGGTAGAGCGCACGAGATCGCCTTTCTGCCGCGCCTGTTCGAGCTTGTGCGGGGTGGGTTCGAGTTCCTTTTCGCCTGCTTCCTCGCTCATGGTCCGCCCCCGAACGGATCCCCTAGGAAGGCGATCACGGTGGCGCGCCAGATCGAGATCGCGCCGGGCGCGGCGATGGCGAGGAGGATCAAACCGCCCGCGGTCAGCGCGGGCGCCCCCACGAAGGCCACCATCAGCTGCGGCATCGCGCGATTGATGGCGCCGAGCGCGACGTTGTAGATCAGACCGGTGACGACGAAGGGCGCGGCGAGCGAGAAGGCCAGCGCGAAGCCGCGCGCGATTCCCTCGACGCCCCAATCTCGCAATGCGCTCGCATCGGGGAGATGCCCGGCCGGGAGCGCGTCATAGGAGCCGAGCAGGAACTGGGCGAGGTAGAGCGGAAATCCAAGGCTCATCAGCAGCGCGACGCCCGCGACCAGCAGCAGGTTTCCGATCGCGGGTTGCGGCTCTGCGCCAGTGCCGCCGAGCAGTTGCGACAGCGACGTGGCCTGGGCCGCGAGGGTCCCCGCGATCTGCAGGGCGAAGACCAGCGCGCGCAGACCGAGCCCGAGCGCGAGGCCGATGGCGAGTTCCGAGACAATCCAGAGCGGCGGCCCCGCCCGCGTGGCAAGCGGCGCGAGCCTTTCGCCCGCCGCGGGCAGCAGCACAAGCGTCAGACCGAGCGCGATTGCCGTTTTGAGGCGCGCGGGCAGGCTGGTCTCGCCGAAACCCGGCGCAAGCCCGACCACGCCGCCCACCCGCAACAGCAAGGCGAATCCCAGCAGCAGCTGGCTTTGCGTCACTTCGAGAAGGGTTGCGAGAAGATCGGTCATGCCGCGACGACGCCGACCATAGCCGGCTTGGCCTCGAGCCCGATTTCCTCATAACTCAGCACCGGCGCGCTGAGCCCCTTCGCGCTCATCACCGTGCGAAGGAATCGCCGTCTGCGCCCGGAGGCGACGAGGGCCGGGAAGACGCCCGATTGCCCGGCGCTCGCGAGCCGATCGGAGATATTGGCGGCGAGGCGGTTGAACAGGTCCGGCGGCAGCGCGACATCCCCGCTCTCGCCGCCGATCGTGTGGCTGCCGAAGCGCTCCTCCCAATCGGGCGCGAGCTGGATCAGGGGGAGCGTGCCGTCCTCGCGGCGCAGTTCCGCGACCAGTTGGAAGCCGAGCCGCTGGCGCACATGTTCGCAGATCGCTTCCGGCGAGCCGAGATGGCGCCCCTCGGCGATCGCCTCGATGATCAGCAGCAGGTTGCGGATCGAGACCCGCTCCTCGAGCAGCAGGCGCAACACCGCCAGCAACAGGTCGACGGGCACCTTGTCGGGGATCAGCTCGTCGAGCACGCGGCGATTGGCCTCGGCGCGGGCGGGATCGGACAGGTTGGCGACCTCCGCGAGCAGCCGGCGCAGCGCGCGCAGCGTCATCAGCCTCCCGAAATTCGCCTTGATCACCTCGAGCAGATGGGTCGCGAGAACTTCCGTCGGGCCGACCACGGTCGATCCCGCCAGCGCGGCCTCTTCCTGCTGCGCGCTGGGGATCCAGAGCGCGGGCGCGTTGAAGACCGGCTCGCGCACCTCGGTTCCCTCGGGCAGGAAGTCGCGATTGTCGGCGATCAGGGCGAGCACGCGGTCGGGCATCAGCCGGTCGCGTGCCTGCTCCACCCCCTGGATACGGATACGGTACTGGCCGGGGCCGATCGTGGCGTCGTCGGTCAGCCGGATTTCGGGCAGGATCAGACCGTAACTCGCCGCGACGTGATTGCGCATATTGGCGATGCGCGAATCGAGCCCGGTCGCGGGATCGAGGGCCATCGCCACGAGGTCGGGGGCGAATTCGACATGGATATCGTCGATATCGAGCACGTCGCCCATCGATTTGCGCGCCGGCCGCGTGTCGGGGGCGGGCATCTTCATCGCCTCGCGCCGAGCCCGGGCCCGGGCCGCACGCTCCAGCAGGAAGGCGCAGCCCCCCAGCAGCGCCGCGCCCATCATGAACGGCACGAAGGGCAGGCCCGGGACCAGCCCGAACAGCGCCATCAGAACGGCGACCGTGGTGAGCGCGGGCGGGTAGCGGCCGAGCTGGCGGAACAGCTCGAAATCGGCCGAGCCCTTCGCGCCTCCGCGAGACAGCAGGATCGCGGCGGCGATCGAGATGATCACTGCGGGAAACTGGCTGACCAGACCGTCGCCCACGGTCAGGATCGAATAGGTTTCCAGCGCACGGTCGAGCGGCATGCCATGCACGACCGTGCCGATGATGAGCCCCACCACGAGGTTGAGAAGCGTGATCAGAAGCCCCGCCACGGCGTCGCCCTTGACGAATTTCGACGCGCCGTCGAGCGAGCCGAAAAAGGTGGTCTCGGCCTGTTCGCGTTCGCGGCGTTCGCGCGCCTCGGCATGGTCGATGGCACCGGCATTCATGTCGCTGTCGATCGCGAGCTGCTTGCCCGGCATCGCGTCGAGCGCAAAGCGCGCGCCCACCTCCGCCATCCGGCCCGCGCCTTTCGTGATGACGATGAAATTGACGATCAGGATCACGCAGAACACGACGAGCCCGATCAGGACCGACCCGCTCATGATGAATTGCGCGAAGCCCTCGATGACGCCGCCCGCCGCGCCTGTCCCGGTATGGCCCTGGCCGATGATCAGCTTCGTCGAGGTGACGTTGAGCGAGAGCCGCAGCATCAGCGAGGCGAGCAGGATCGTGGGAAAGGCCGAGAAATCGAGCGGCCGTTCGATGAAGAGGGTGACGGTGAAGATCAGGATGGCGAGCGCGAAGGAGCTTGCGAGACCGACATCGAGCACCCAGGCGGGCACCGGCAGGATCATCATCGCGATCACCGCCATCAGCGCGAGCGAGAGCAGGATCGTCGGCTGGAAGATCCGCCGGGCAAGAGGCGCTTGCATCACGAGCCATCCCGCTTGGAGAGGGCGGCGGCGAAAAGCGAAGCGCCGGCAGCAGCGCCGAGCGGTGGCGCGGGGCCGCCTCCCTTGAGGAGCGGATAGCCGTTGCTGCGCTCCTTCCGGGGCGCGCTCGCGGCAGGCGGGCCGACGATATCGGGGATGTCGGGAATCGCCGCGGACGTCTGCGCCGTCGCGGCGAGCGCGATATCCTGTTCTCCGGCGGGCGCGGGCAAGCGGCCAGCCTGCGCGCCGAGCTTCGTCAGAAACCGCTCGAACCGCTGGGCGTATCGGTCCGCGAGCGCGCGCGTTCGGGAATGGTAGGCCCCTGCGGCGCGGCTCCAGTCACCGGTCTCGTGGTAGAGTTCCGTCAGGAAGCGCGCGGCATAGCGCGCGTTCACGAGCGGGTCGAACATCTCGTCGATCGAGGCGAAATGCCTGCCATGCCATTTGTAGTTGATCTGGAAGCAGCCGAGATCGAAGCTTCGCGCGCCCCGCTTGAACTCCTTGAAGACGTAGCGCAGCGCCTCGTCGCGGGTGTCGAACCAGTGGCCCTTTCCCTCCATGTTCACCGTCCAGGGCCAGGTTCGAAAGGCGTTCCCCTGCTTGCGCCCCGTTTCGTTGAGCGAGATCGCCTTGAGCACCGGGGCGGGAATGCCCGCTTCGGCGGCGACGCGTTCGGCGACGCGGTCGCACAGCTCGAGAGTCTCGGTTCCGCGGGCAAGGGCGAGACAGGTGAAAAGCACCTGAAACACGACAGCGAGGAGCAGAAGCCGCCCGGATGAGGCCATGGGTTTTCCCTTTGCATCGCAATTCTTGCGTAACCAGAGCTAGGCGTGAAACCTTGAGATTCGGTTGCCTTGCGAACGAAGACGGATCGAATTCGGGCCGTTTCCCGCGTGTCGTCACGACCCGAGTCGATCGAGCAGCTCGCGCAGCGTCTCGCGTTCGGTGCGGCTGGTATCGAGAAGGTGTCTTGCGCGGGTGACCGGGCCGGCATGGTCGCTTGCCGGCTTGTCCGGTGTCGCGAAAATCTCGGTGAAGCGGGCGACGGCCGGATCGGAATTTTCGTTCGGCGCAATCCATGCCCCCGCTCGGCGCGATTCCTCGCGCGCGCGCACCTCGTCTGCGGCTTCGAGAAAGGCATCGCGGGCGCGAGCGTGCTGCCCGAGCCGCGCGAACGCCTCGGCCCGCAGGGTCAGGGCGATATCGTCGTCGAGCCCCTGCAAATGGGCCAGCGCTGCGGAAGGGTCCCGGTTCGCCTGCGCGGCGCGTGCGAGCAGGCGCCGATCCTCATCCCCGATGTCGGGCGCATGTTCGATCAGCTGCACCGCGCGGTCGGCCAGTCCGAGATCAAGCAGGCGTCCTGCCAGCGCGCTTCGGAGGGACGGGTCGGCGACCGCGATCTCGATGCGGTCGCGATAGGCGAACACCGTTCGCAAAAAGAGCGCGTCGTCGGGATGGACCGACAGGAGCGCGACGAGCCGGTCCGCCGTGTCGCGTGTTTCGGCCGCATCGGGATCGATCGCGGCGTCGCGCAGATGGGCGAATCCCTTGTCGAACTCGCCCGAAGATCCATAGCCGAGTGCGGCCGCACGCAGCAGATCGGCGGCCTGCGGATCGCCGGCCAGCTCGAAGGCGAGTTCCTCGGCGCTGGCGATGAGATCCCGCTCCACCACCTCCTGCGCGGTGAGCCGCTGTTCGATCAGGAGCAGGAGCGTGTCGACGGATTCGGGTCTTCGGGCGTCGACGACATCGCGCAACGTCTCGCGCATCTCGGGCGCGGCGGGATCTAAAGCGACGCGGGCCGCCACGAGGTCGAGCGCCTCGTGGTCCTCGCCGGTGATGCGCGCGAGCTGCGGCTGGAGCGAGCGGGCGACATCCGCGGCCCCGAGGACGAGCAGCTTTTCGACGAGGCGCGGGCCGATCGCCTGACGCAGTGGCGGAGGCAGTGCGCCATAACCGCGCTGGATCGCCGCGAAATTCACCTCCGGTTTCTCGGGCAACGGATCGGCTCCGAGCAGCGCCCAGAGCGCGACCGGACCATCACAGGGGGTCAGCCTCACCTCGGACATCGCGGCTGCGGTCGCGTCGTCATCGAGGATCGCGGCCAGATAGGCCAGTGTGTCGCGCTGAGCATCCGGTTCGGCCATGTCCTGCAGCACCGCGCGTGCCTCGGCGCCGAAGCCGAAGGCGAGATAGGTGCGCGCAAGGTCCAGAACCTTGTCCTGCCGGGGGGTGTCGAACTCGCCCAGCAGGCCCTGCCGCGCCTCCGCCAGATGGGCGGGCATGGAGCGGCCGTCCATCCAGGGGCCGAAATCCAGCAGGGCATCGGGCGGACATTCGCGATCTCCGGTGCCGGCCGAGCTTGCAAGGTTGTCCTGATCGCGATCGATGGCGGTGAGCGAACGAAAGGGGATGTGATCGGGAGGGGCCGAGGCCGAGGCCGTCTGACCGTCGGGCACGGGCGAAATCTCCGCCTCATGCGCTTGTCGCGAAGGCCCTTTTCCCTCCGCCGCAGCCGCGCCCCGGTCCACTTCGACCAATCCCTGGGCGGCGGCGCGTGCCAGTTGCGCGAGCAGAGCTGCCTCGACTTCCGCGACACGCGGGTCGGGCGTGTCCACTTCCGGAAGGCTCAGGGGGGTATCCGCGGTCTCGTGCCGGGGAAAAGGCTGGGCCAGCAGTTGAGGCTGATCGCGGGCGCCATGACCGAGCGGGGCGAGATCGCGCCAGAACAGGTCGAAATCCGCGGGCGGTTCTTCAGGACCGGGAAGGGCCGGGCCGGGCGGGGGAGGGCGCGCGGGCGTGGGCTGAACGGCCTCGGGCTCGACCGTCTTGAGGTCGCGGCGGGGGCGCGGCAGAGGTGCGGTGCGAAAGTCGATGACCAGGCGGTTGTCATGCAGCAGAACGGCCTCCGCCCGGATCGCGACGGCCGTGCGGAAAAGAAGCCCCCCCTCTTTGGCGGGATCTACCGCGAGGAGGCGGGTCTTCGGGATTCGCTCGAAGATGCCGCCGATCCGGAAATCCGCCTCCCTGGCGCTGGTGCTCAGAAGATATCCCTCTGGAGTGCGCGCGAGTGACCAGTCCGTGCCTGCGGGAAGCGGTAAGACAAGACGCGAGAACCCCGCATGTTCGCCGGAGCGTATCGTGATCGGAGCCGCGAGCGCCGGCGCGGCGAGCAGGGTCAGAAAAAGGGCGAGCCGCGCGATCATGCGGGCTCCGATTTCACCGATTTGAGTGCTTCTTCGAGGGCGGCGAAACTCGGGCGGATATGGTGAGGGGTATTCTGCCGCCCGACCTCGATGCAGATATTGGTCGCATGATTGTGCAGATTGGCCACCAGAACTTCCCGGATCAGCTTGTAGAACTGACTGTCCTCGTCGATCACCGCCTTCATCCGCGAGGCGAAGGGGGCGATGAACCCGTAGGAGAGGAACACGCCGAGAAACGTCCCGACCAGCGCGCCGCCGATCATCTTGCCGAGGATTTCTGGCGGCTGGTCGATCGAGCCCATCGTCTTGATCACGCCCAGCACTGCGGCGACGATCCCGAGCGCGGGCATCGCATCCGCGACCGATTGCATGGCATGGCTCGAATGCATCGCGTGCTGGTAATTGGCCTCCAGCTGCTTGTCGATCACCTCCTCCACCTGCATCGGATCGTCGTAATTCATCGAGGCCGAGCGCATGGTGTCGCAGATGATGTCGACCGCGGCGTGATCGGCGAGGATCTTGGGATATTTTCCGAAGATGGTGGAGCTTTCGGGGGCCTCGATATGCTCCTCGATCGCCACCGGGTTCTGCCGGGCGAGGCGGATCAGCTCGAACAGCAGGCATAGCAGATCGCGGTAATCGTCGGGTTTCCATTTCGGCCCCTTGAAGACCTTTCCGACATCCTTGAGCGTGTGCTTGATCGAGGCCATGTCGTTTGCCAGAACGAACGCGCCTGTCGCCGCGCCCCCGATCATGATCATCTCGAAGGGCAGGGATTTGAGGATGATCCCCATCTTGCCCCCGGCTGCCATATAGCCGCCGAACACCATCGCGAAGATGATGACGATTCCGATGATGCCGATCATGAAGCCCTCTTGGATGGTCGCGCTCGAGCTTGCGCGATTCTGCTTAAGAAAAGGCCAACAGGATCAGTCGCTCGGGGCGGCGGCGTTGCGCCCCGCCATCAGCACGCTGATCGTGTAGGCGATCTTCGGATCAAGGCTTTCCATCACCGCGGCCGCGGCGTCGGGGCGCATCCGGCCGAGGAAACCGGCGGCGAATTCGGGGGCCATTTCGGCAAAGAGCGGCGCCGCCTGCTTGGGCTTCATGTTTTCGTAAAGGGCGACAAGCCGCGCCACATCCTCTTCCGCGGCGCGATCGGCTATGGCGACGGTCCGCGCCAGTTCCTGCTCCGCGGCGACGAGATCCTTCAACCGCGCCCCGAGCCGTTTCTCCGCCAGAACCTGTGCGCTTCGGCGGTCGTTCAAGAGATCTTCCTGTTCGATGAGCCGGGCCTCGCGTTTGCGCAGATCCTCGAGCAGCGCCATCACGCCCGGTTCTGCGACGCATTCGCTTGCGGGTCCGGGCGCGGCGGGCTTGGCCTCCGTGGCCCGAGCGCTCGCGCCGATCTCGACCGCGCGCAGCCCGCCCGAGAGGAGAAAGAGGCCGGCGATGATCCACAGGGCGCCACGCCCGAGCCGAAACCGCCTCTTGCGGTGGGGGGCGCCGCCCCGGCTCATTCCGCCGCCTCCATCGGCGCGGGCCTGGGCCGCCGGCGCAGGCCGCGACGGCGCGGTTCGCCCGCCTCGGGAAGATCATGGAGCGAGGCCAGCAGCAATTCGAGCTTCTCCGCCCCCTGCTCGGCGCGTTCGGTGAGTGTGCGCAGCTCGCGTTCGGAGCCGGAGGCCGTGGCCTGCGCCCTTTCGAGCGCGCGTGTCATGTCATCGACCTGGGCCGAGAGCACCGCGATCGCCCCGCCCATCCCGTTTTCAAGCTGATTGAAGCGCTTCAGCCGCCGCGCCAGCACGAAGCAATAGGCGGCGGCGGCGAGCGCGGCAGCGACGAGCACGAAATCTGCGGCAAACTGCATCCCGGCCTCCGTCAGTTCAGAACGAATTCGATGATGAGGAGGTCGCGCACGCGCCCATCCCCCGCGACCAGTCGGATCCGCCGCAGCATCTGTGCCCGCAGCCGCATCATCGCGGTCGGCTCCTCGAGCAGGTGCACATCGACTGCCCGCAGATAGCCGTTGAGCACATCCATCACCCGCGGCTTGAGATGCTCGACATCCGCCTCATAGGCCTTGGGCACTTCGAGTTGGGCGACGAAGCGCAGATGCCGCGCCCCCGCATCCTTGAGCGAGATCGTCAGCGGCTCGAGCGGGACATAGGCGATATCGGGCAGCGGATCGGCCTCATGCGCGTCATGACCGCTCGCCGCATCTTCCTTCGCTGCATGCGGCAGAACCTTGCCCGAATAGACCGCATAGAACCCGCCGCCGCCGAGCAGAAGCATCAGCACCACGCCGATCAGGAACGGCAGTTTCGATTTCTTCGGTTGCGGCGCCTCCGCGCCCGCATCTTCCGCGACAGCCATGGTCTCACCGGTTTCTTCCGTCGAGACCGGCATAACCCGGAACCGACTAACCGATTGTTAAGAGCCCTGCGGGAAAGTGGGCCCCGGACGTCCGGGCAGAATGCCTGAAGTCAGGAGGTGCGTCTTGCAACAGCTTTTCGGTGCCTGGCAGGCGCTCGACACGCGCAGGAAGCTGTCCGCGGTGGCGGCCGGTTTGGCGATGCTCGCGACGCTTCTCGCGATCTCGGCGATCGCGTCCAAGCCCGGGATGGCCCTGCTCTATGCGGGTCTAGAGGGCGCGGAATCGGGAGAGGTCATTGCGGCGCTCGAGCAGCGCGGCGCGCAATACGAGGCGCGCGGCACGTCGATCTATGTCGAGGCGGCGCAGCGCGACGCGCTGCGCATGACGCTCGCCTCCGAGGGGCTGCCCGCGACGGGCGCGGCGGGCTACGAGCTGCTCGATTCGCTCTCGGGTTTCGGGACGACATCGCAGATGTTCGATGCCGCCTACTGGCGCGCGAAGGAAGGGGAACTCGCGCGCACCATCGCGGCGGTGCCCGCGATTCGCGCGGCGCGGGTTCATATCGCGCATCCCGAGTCTCGTCCCTTCCGCTCCGATCTGCGGCCGACGGCCTCCGTCACCCTGACCGCCGCCTCGGGCGGGATCGGTGCGGCGCAGGCCAAGGCGGTGCGCTATCTCGTGGCCTCTGCGGTCACCGGAATGACGCCCGACGAGGTGTCGGTGATCGACACCGCCCGCGGGCTGGTTCCGCTGACGGGCCAGCCCGGGGCGGAAACCGCCGGGGAGGACCGCGCGAGCGCGCTCAAACGCAATGTGGAGCGCTTGCTCGAGGCCCGCGTCGGCCCCGGCAATGCGGTGGTCGAGCTTGCGCTCGAGACGGTCACCGAACGCGAGGCGATCACCGAGCGGCGCTTCGATCCCGACGGTCGCGTCGCGATCTCCACCGACACTCAGGAAAGTTCGAAGAAATCCGACGCAAGCGATCCGGCCGCGGTCACGGTCGCTTCCAACCTGCCGGAAAAGAACGGCGCCGATGGCGGCCGCTCGCAAAGCCAGACCAGCGAAACCCGCGCGCGCACCAATTTCGAGGTCTCCGAGACGCGGCGCGAAGTGGTCCGTACGCCGGGTGCGATCAAGCGTCTGAGCGTGGCGGTGCTGGTCGATGGCGTCACCGATCCCGGGTCGGATGGCACGACCAGCTGGCAGCCCCGCTCCGACGCGGAATTGGCCGACCTGCGCGAGCTGGTGGCCTCGGCGGTCGGTCTCGACGAGGGGCGGGGCGATGTCATCACCCTGCGCTCGATGCAGTTCGAGCCGTTGCCGGAGGCGGGGAGCGCGGCCGCCGGGGGGCTCCTGGGGGCGATGCCGCTCGATCTCACGCGGCTGATCCAAATCGCCGTGCTCGCCGTGGTCGCACTCGTGCTGGGCCTGTTCGTCCTGCGCCCGCTCCTGATGCAGCGTGGCCGGGCGCCGGGCGCAGACCTCTCGCCGCCCGCCCCTGAAGACGCCGCCACTCAGGCGCTGACCGGCGAGATCGACGACGGGGACCTGCCCGAGATGAACATGCAGGTCGTGTCGGATTTCGATATTGGCGATCTTCCGATGCAGATGGGGGGCGATTTCGATTTCGAACGTCCCGCCGATCCGGTCGAACGACTCAAGCGGATGATCGAGGCGCGGCAGGCGGAAACGGTCGAGATCCTGCGCAGCTGGATGGATGAGAGCGGGGAGAAGGCGCGATGAGCGGGCGGGTCAAACTCGAATCCTTCGAACCGCGCGAGGCCGAGCCAGCCGAGCTTGCGCTCGATCCGGCAGCCTTCGAGGAGGCCAAACTCGCGGCCTTCGAGACGGGCTACCAGGCCGGGTGGGATGACGCGGTCGCGGCCCAGAACGCCGAGACCGCGCGGCTCCACGCCGATCTCGGACAGAACCTGCAGGCGCTGAGCTTTACCCATCACGAGGCCCGCCAGCACATGCTCGACGCGCTGCGCCCCCTCCTGATCGAGATCTGCGAGAAACTTCTGCCGCAGGTGGCGCGCGACACCCTCGCGCCGCTCGTGGCCGAACAGCTCATGCCGCTGGCCGAGGAGCGGCTCTCCGCCCCGATCACCATCAGCGCGAGCCCCGTCGCGCTCGCCCAGGTCGAAGAACTGCTCACGCGCCAATGCGACCTGCCGCTCGCCTTCGTGTCCGAGCCCACCCTGGGTGAGGGTCAGGTCTATCTGCGCTTCGCCGAGGCCGAGACCCGTGTCGATCTCGATGCGGTGGTCGCCGCGATCTCGCAGGCGGTCCGGACCCATTTCCATTCCGATCCGGAGGAGGCACACGATGTCTGATCCCGCAACCGGGGCGGGGCCGAGCGCCAACCCCTTCACCCAGGTTCCGATCGAGATCACGATCTCGGTGGGGCGCGCGCGGCCGCTGGTGCGCGATCTGCTCCGGCTCCAGCGCGACGCGGTGCTGCCGCTCGACCGCCGCGTCGACGATCCGGTGGAGCTCTATGTGGGCGACAAGCTGATCGCGCGCGGCGAACTGACCGAGGTCGAAGGCGAGGAGGGCCAGCTGGCCGTCCGGCTGACCGAGGTGGCCGATCTGCAAAACGGGCTCTGAGGTGGTCCTCATTCGTCCCCATCGGCGCACGGTGCTCGTCTGTCTCGCGGCGTTAACCTTGACGCTCCCGGGGCTTCCCGCGGCGGCCCAGGAGATCACCCTCTCGCTCGGTGAGGGAGAGAGCCTCGCGAGCCGGTCGCTCCTGCTCATCGCCGCCGTCACGCTCCTGAGCCTCGCGCCGGGGCTCGCGATCATGGTGACGGCATTCCCCTTCATCGTCACCGTGCTGTCGATCCTGCGTCAGGCCCTCGGCCTCCAGCAATCGCCCCCCAACATGCTGATCGTCAGCCTCGCGCTGTTCCTGACATGGTTCATCATGGAGCCGGTCTTCCTCGAAAGCTGGCGCATTGCCGGCCAGCCCCTGATCGACGGCACGATCGACTGGCGGACCGCCTTCGAGACCGGCATCGCGCCGTTCCGCTCCTTCATGGCGAACCGGACGAACCCCGAGACCCTCGCCTCGTTGGCTACGCTGCGCGAGGGCGCGCCCTATCAGGGCACGCTCGCCGAGGCGCCGCTCTCGACGCTGGTGCCCTCCTTCATGCTCTCCGAGATCACCCGCGCCTTCCAGATCGGCTTTCTCGTCTATCTGCCCTTCCTCATCATCGACCTCGTCGTCTCGGCCGTGCTGATGTCGATGGGGATGATGATGGTCCCGCCCGCGGTCGTGGCGCTGCCCTTCAAGCTCGCCTTCTTCGTGGTCGCCGATGGCTGGGTGCTGCTCTCGGGGGCGCTCGTACGCAGTTATTTCTGACAGGCGCGGAAGGGGGATCCGGAAAAGCAAAAACCCGGGCCGAGGCCCGGGCTTTGGAAGGTGATGGTGAGCCGTGCAGGATTCGAACCTGCGACCCACTGATTAAAAGTCAGTTGCTCTACCAACTGAGCTAACGGCCCATCACAGGGCGCGTCTCTACAAACCCCCGACGGGGGGGTCAAGGCAAAAAATTCACAAAAATTGCGCATCTGGAAAAAACCCCGCCGCAGGCGTATATCGCGCGCCATGAATACCACGCGCCCAGATACCGGCCTGCCCTTCATGAAGATGCACGGGCTCGGCAACGACTTCGTCGTGATCGACGCCCGCGACGGCGCCGATCCGGTCACGCCTTCCCTCGCACGGGCGCTGGGCGATCGTCATCGTGGTGTGGGCTTCGACCAGCTCGCGGTGATCCGTCCCGCCGAAGCGGTTGATTTCACGCTCGATTTCTGGAATTCAGACGGAACCCGCGCAGGCGCCTGCGGCAACGCGACCCGCTGCGTGAGCGATTACATGATGCGCCAGCTCGGCCGCGACGGCGTGACGCTGCGCACCGAACGCGGGGCGCTTTCGGCGGTCCGGCGCGCGGATGGGCTGGTTTCGGTCAATATGGGCGCACCGATTCTCGAGCCCGCACAGATCCCGATCCTGCCCGGCACCGATCCCGCGCATCTGCCGCTTGGGGGCGATCCGATCGCGGTCGGCATGGGCAATCCGCATTGCGTCTTCTTCGTCGAGGATGCGGAAGCCGTCGAGGTGGAGGCGCACGGCCCGCTGATCGAGCATGATCCGCTCTTCCCCGAACGCACCAATGTCGAATTCGCCTCCCTGATCGGTCCGGACCATCTGCGCATGCGGGTCTGGGAGCGCGGCACCGGCATCACGCTGGCCTGCGGCTCGGGCACCTGCGCGACCGCGGTCGCCGCCAATCTGCGCGGCCTGACGGGCAAGCGCGTGCGCGTCGATGTCGATGGCGGGCAGCTCGAGATCGACTGGCGCGAGGACGGCGTCTGGATGACCGGCCCGACCGCGCATGTCTTCGACGCGACGCTCACCCCCGAATTTCTGGCCTCGCTATGAAACCGCCCGTTTTCTCGACCCTCGGCTGCCGCCTCAACGCCTATGAGACGGAGGCGATGAAGGAACTCGCCGAACAGGCGGGGCTGGAAGGCGCGGTCGTGGTCAATACCTGCGCGGTGACGGCCGAGGCCGTGCGCAAGGCCAAGCAGGAAATCCGCCGTCTGGCGCGCGAGAACCCCGACGCGCCGGTGATCGTGACGGGATGCGCGGCGCAGACCGAGCCCGAGACCTTCGCCGCGATGGCCGAGGTCACGAAGGTCATCGGCAATCACGAGAAGATGCAGGCCGAGACCTGGGCGCAGCTCGCGCCGCAAGGCCCCGATTTCATCGGCCAGACCGAGCGCGTCATGGTCGATGACATCATGTCGGTGAAGGAGACTGCCGGTCACCTGATCGACGGATTCGGCCGCCATCGCGCCTATGTGCAGGTGCAAAACGGCTGCGATCACCGCTGCACCTTCTGCATCATCCCCTATGGCCGGGGCAATTCGCGCTCGGTTCCCGCGGGCGTCGTGGTCGAGCAGATCAAGCGCCTCGTCGATCGCGGCTTCAACGAGGTGGTGCTGACCGGGGTGGACCTGACCTCCTGGGGCGCCGATCTGCCGGGAGAGCCGCGCCTGGGCGATCTGGTGATGCGGATCCTGAAACTGGTGCCGGACCTGCCGCGCCTGCGGATCTCCTCGATCGATTCGATCGAGGCGGACGAGAACCTGATGCTGGCGATCGCCACCGAGCCGCGCCTGATGCCGCATCTGCATCTGAGCCTTCAGGCGGGCGACGACATGATCCTCAAGCGGATGAAGCGCCGCCACCTGCGTGACGATGCGATCGCCTTCACCGAGGAAGCCCGCAAGCTGCGCCCCGGCATCGTCTTCGGCGCCGATATCATCGCGGGCTTCCCGACCGAAACCGAGGAGATGTTCGAAAACTCCCTGCGGCTCGTGGACGATTGCGGGCTGACCTTCCTGCATGTCTTCCCCTATTCCGCGCGCAAGGGCACGCCCGCGGCCCGCATGCCCGCGGTGAAAGGCCCGGTGATCAAGGATCGCGCTGCGCGGCTGCGCGCCAAGGGTCAAGCCGCGCTCGAAGCGCATCTCGATGCGCAGGTCGGCACCGAACAGATCGTGCTGACCGAGACCCCGCGCGTGGCGCGCACCGAAGGGTTCGCCGAGGTCGCTTTCGAGAGCGACCAGCCCGAGGGCAGCCTGATGCGGGTGCGCATCACGGGCCATGACGGGGCGCGGCTTCTGGCCGGGTGAGGCGCGCCGCCCATCGGTCGCCCGATGGCGGCAATTCACCGCCAAGGAGGGGGCGCTGCCCCCGTCCGCGTGCCGCGGCCTCCCCCGGGGTATTTTCGTCCAGGTGAAGAGGGGCTTTCGTTTTCGGCCCCCTGCGCTAGCTTGTCCCCCATGTTGCGGATCAACGATCATATCGCGATTGCGGATTGGGAGCTCACCGAGAGCTTCACCCGGGCGCAGGGCCCGGGCGGGCAGAATGTGAACAAGGTCTCGACCGCGGTTGAGCTGCGCTTCGAGGCCGAACGCTCTCCCCATCTGCCGGCACCGGTGAAGGCGCGGCTCAAGCGGATCGCCGGGCGCAAATGGACCACGGACGGGGCGATCGTGCTGCAGGTGCAGGATACCCGCAGCCAGGCGCGCAACCGCGAGATCGCGCGCGAGCGGCTCGCCGAGATGATCCGCAAGGCGCTCGAGAAGCCCAAGCGCCGGATCCCCACGAAACCCACCAAGGGCAGCCAGCGCCGCCGGCTCAAGGCCAAGACGGTCCGGGGCGAGGTGAAGGCGTTGCGCGGAAAGGTCCCGGATGGCGAATGACGCTCTGATCGCGCGGCGCGAGCGGCTCCTGGGGCCGAACGTGCCGACCTTCTACGCGCGCCCGGTGCATATCACGCGGGGGCGGGGCGCCTCTCTGTGGGATGCCGACGGCACGCGTTATCTCGACGCTTACAACAACGTCGCGCATTGCGGCCACGGCCATCCGCGCATCGTCGCGGCGATCTGCGAGCAGGCGGCACGGCTCAATACCCATACGCGCTATCTGCATGAAGGCATTCTCGACTATGCCGAGGCGCTTCTGGCCCGGATCGGCTGGCCGGGACAGCTCTTGATGACCTGTACCGGCTCGGAAGCCAATGACGTCGCCCTGAGAATGGCGCAGGCGGTCACCGGCAAGCGCGGCTTCATCGCCACCGACAACACCTATCACGGCAACACGACCGCCGTGGCGCATCTCTCGACACGCCGCCCGCCGATCGGCGGCTGGCCCGAGCATATCCGCCGCGTGCCCGCGCCCGACAGCCTGACGCCTTTGGGCGGATCGCGCGCGGTGCAGCCCGAGGCCTTCGCCGCCAATATCGCCCGCGCGATCGACGAGCTGGAGCGAAGCGGCCACGGCTTTGCGGGATTCATGCTCTGCCCGATCTTCGCCAATGAGGGGATGCCCGGTGTCGCGCCCGGTTTCCTCGATCCGAGCGTCGAGGTGATCCGCCGCGCGGGCGGGCTGATCCTGTGCGACGAGGTCCAGCCCGGTTTCGGCCGGGTGGGGGCGCATTTCTGGGGCCATGAATGGCTCGGTTTCCAGCCTGACGTCATCACGATGGGCAAGCCGATGGGCAATGGCCACCCCGTCGCGGGGCTGGTGGCGAAGCCGGAGGTGATGGCCGCCTTCCGCGAGGCCTTCGGCTATTTCAACACGTTCGGCGGCAATCCGGTCTCGGTCGCCGCCGCGATGGAAGTTCTGCGGGTGATCGAGGAGGAGGGGCTGCAGGCGAATGCGGCCGAGGTGGGGGCCTATCTGCTCGGGGCGCTGCGCCAGATCGACCATCCGCTGATCGTCGAGACGCGCGGGCTGGGGCTCTTTCTCGGGATCGAACTGGCGCGCGAGGGCGAACCGGCGGGCGAGGAGGCCGGCCGCATCGTCGAGGCGATGCGCGAGCGCCATGTGCTGATGGGGCGCGTCGGCCGGGCCCAGCACATCCTCAAGATCCGCCCGCCGATGGTGTTCTCGCGCGCCGATGCCGACGAGCTGGTGGGCAAGCTGGCGGAGTGTTTCGCGGAGATCGCGCCATGACCTCCGAGGCGAAGGCCCATGCGATGGCGCAGACGGCGCTCTATTCCTGGGGGCAGGCGGTCGCGCCGCCAAGGCTGGTGAAGAATCGCGAGAATATCGTCTTCGAGGCGCATCTGAAGGATGGCCGCCATGTCGCGCTGCGCCTTCACCGCCCCGGCTATCAGGGCCGGGCCGGGATCGAGGCGGAGCTGCGCTGGTGCGCGGCGCTCAGCCGGCAGGGCCTGCCGGTGACGCGCCCGGTGCCGGCGACGAATGGTGCATTGACGGGCAGTGTGGCGAACCGGGTGACCTCCTGCGTCGAATGGTTCGCGGGTGAACCGGTCGGCGCGGGCGACCTCCCGCTTGGCCCCGACGTCGCCCATGTGCGCGCCGAGGCGGCAGAGCTCGGGGCGCTGATCGCGCGCTTCCACGCGTGCTGCGACGCCGATCCGCCGCGCGGTTTCACCCGCCATGCCTGGGATGCGGAGGGGTTTCTGGGCGAGCGCCCGCTCTGGGGCCGGTTCTGGGAGCATCCGCTGCTCGCCCCCGACGAGGCGGCGGTTCTGACACAGGCGCGCGCGCTGGCCCGCGAGAGGCTGGCGCAGGCCGAGGATTTCGGCCCGATCCATGCCGATCTTCTGCGCGAAAACGTCCTGCGCGGCCCGTCCGGCCTCGCGCTCATCGACTTCGACGATGGCGGCCCGGGCTGGCGGCTCTATGATCTGGCCACTGCGCTCGTGCAGGGCTGGGGCGACCCGCTCTGGGGCGCGCAGGCGCAGGGGCTCGTGGCGGGCTATCGCGCAACACGTCCGCTCGCGCCCGATCAGGTGGCATTGCTGCCGCTTTTCGTCGCACTACGTTCTTTCGCATCCGCTGGCTGGATCGTGACCCGCGCCGAGGCTTCCGATCCGCGTCAAAGGCTCTATCTCGAACGCGCGCTCGATCTCGCGCGCCACCTGATCGCCCGAACCGTGCCCTGGAAAGAGGACGAATGAAGCAAGACAGACCCGCCGAGAAAGGTCATATCGGAGACCGCCCCGTCTCGCTGCAGGTAGGAGCGCTCTGCCTGCGCCTGCGCGACGGCAAGACGCAGGTCCTGCTGATCACCTCGCGCGATACCGGGCGGTGGGTGATTCCGAAGGGCTGGCCGATGCGCGGGCGCTCGCTGTCCGGGGCGGCACGGCAGGAGGCCTGGGAAGAGGCGGGCGTGAAGGGGAAGATCGCCAAGGAGCCGATCGGCGAGTTCCATTACGACAAGATCCTCGATGACGGCAGCGCAGCGCCGATCGATGTCGTCGTCTTCCCGCTGCGCGTCGAACAGCTCGAAAAGGCCTTTCCCGAGGCGCATCAGCGCAAGCGAAAGTGGTTCTCGCCCAAATCCGCGGCGAAGAACGTCCATGAGGAAGGGTTGCAGCAGATCCTGCGCGACCTGTGACGCGGCTCAGACGATGACCTCGATCGCCTCCTGCGCGCCGACCTCGAAGACCCGCTTGTAGCGTTCGATCTCCTCGGCCGGGCCCATCGCCTTTTCCGGATTGTCCGACAATTTCACCGTCGGGCGACCATCGGCCTCCACCGCCTTGCACACGAGCGAGAACGGCGCGAGCCCGTCTCCCTCGACCAGACCGCGGAAATCGTTGGTCAGCAGCGTGCCCCAGCCGAAACCGACCTTCACCCGATCGGCGAATTGCCCGTGCAGTTCGCGCATCTTGTCGACCGTCAGCCCGTCGGAGAAGATCACCAGCTTCTGGCGCGGGTCCTCGCCGCGCGATATCCACCAGTCGATCGCGATCTCCGCCCCTGCCGCCGGGTCGCCCGAATCGATGCGGATGCCGGTCCAGCCCGCCAGCCAGTCGGGCGCATGCTCGAGAAACCCTTCCGTGCCGTAGGTGTCGGGCAGGATGATGCGCAGATTTCCGTCATGCTCCTCGTGCCAGTCGGCGAGCACCTTGTAGGGCGCCTGCCGCAATTCCGCGTCGGTGCCGGCGAGCGCCGCATAGACCATCGGCAGCTCATGGGCATTCGTGCCCACCGCCTCGATATCGCGCCGCATCGCGATCAGACAGTTCGACGTGCCGGTGAAGGCCCCGCCCTGCGCCACGTCGCCCAGGCCTTCCAGCATCGCCTGCACGCACCAGTCCTGCCAGAGGAAGGAATGGCGCCGCCGGGTGCCGAAATCCGCGACCCGCAGGCCCGGCAATTCGCGCAGCGCCTCGATCTTCTCCCAGACCTTCGTCATCGCGCGCGCATAGAGCACCTGCAATTCGAACCGGCCCATGCGATTGAGCACCGAGCGGCTGCGCAGCTCCATCAGGATGGCGAGCGCCGGGATCTCCCAGAGCATCACCTCGTGCCACTTTCCCTCGAAGGTCAGCTCGTATTGGCCGTCGCGCTTCTCGAGGTGATAGGGCGGCAACTGGTAGCCCTCGAACCACTCCATGAAATCCGGGCGGAACATCTGCCGCTTGCCGTAGAAGGTATTCCCGCGCAGCCAGGTGCTTTCGCCGCGGGTCAGCTTCAGGCTGCGCGCGTAATCGAGCTGCTCGCGCAACTCCCCCTCGTCGATCAGATCCGCCAGCCGTACCGATTTGCTCCGGTTGATCAGCGAAAACTTCACCGTCGTATCCGGCTTGTTGCGGAAAATCGACTGGCACATCAACAGCTTGTAGAAATCCGTGTCGATGAGAGAGCGGATGATCGGGTCGATCTTCCACTTGTGGTTATAGACGCGCGTGGCGATGTCGACCATCTCAGGCCTCCAGCCTGACGCCGGCCGCGCGCATCTGCTCATGCGCCGCCGACAGCGAGCCCTCGAGGTCGATCGCCCGGCACGCGCCCTCCAGAACCGTCGCGCGGAAGCCCAGCTTCGCCGCATCGAGCGCCGACCAGGCGACGCAGAAATCCGTGGCGAGGCCTGCGAAACTCAGCTCCTCGATCCCGCGTTCGCGCAAATATCCCGCAAGGCCGGTCGCCGTCTTGTGGTCATTCTCGAAAAACGCCGAATAGCTGTCCACACCCGCGCGGAACCCCTTGCGCAGGATCAGCTGCGCGCGCTCCACGGCCAGGTCGGGATGGAACTCCGCCCCGTCGCTCCCCTGCACGCAATGATCGGGCCAGAGCGTCTGCAGCCCATAGTCCATGTGCACCTGCGTGAAGGGGGCTGCGCCCTCGTGCTGGCTCGCGAAGGAGGAATGATCAGCCGGGTGCCAGTCCTGGGTCAGTACGACCGTGTCGAACCGGGTCATCAACGCGTTCACGCGCGGCACGATCTCGTCCCCGCCCGCCACGGCCAGCGCGCCGCCGGGGCAGAAGTCGTTCTGCATGTCGATCACGATCAGGGCTTTGCTCATCTCTTCACCTCCCGCCGGGTTTTCTCATGGGTAGGACGCGGACCCCGTCTGGTCAACGTCCACATGCCGCGTCTGCGGGCCGCAGCCCCCTTGCCAGAGCGGGGTCTGCGGCGCTAATGGCTCCCCATGTTCACCGTGGCCGCCCTCTACCATTTCACCCGCTTCGACGATCCCGCCGCGCTGCGCGCGCCGCTCGCCGATCTGTGCGAAGGGGAGGGCGTGAAAGGATCTCTGCTCATCGCGCGCGAGGGCATCAACGGCACCATCGCCGGTCCGCGCGCAGGCATCGACGCGGTGCTCGCCCATATCCGTGCGCTTCCCGGCTGCGCCGATCTGGACTGGAAGGAAAGCGCCGCCGCCGAGATTCCCTTCGGCAAGATGAAGGTGCGGCTCAAGCGCGAGATCGTCACGATGGGCCAGCCCGATGTCGATCCGCGCGCCCGCGTGGGTCATTATGTCGAGCCGAAGGACTGGAACGCGCTGATCTCCGCGCCCGATACGGTCGTGATCGACACGCGCAACGATTACGAGGTCGAGATCGGCACCTTCGAAGGCGCGATCGACCCCGGCACCAAATCGTTCCGCGAATTCCCGCAATGGTGGCGCGACAATGCGTATCGCTTCCACAACAAGCGCGTTGCGATGTTCTGCACCGGCGGCATCCGCTGCGAGAAATCGACGAATTTCCTGCTCGCCGAGGGCGTGCCCGAGGTCTATCACCTCAAGGGCGGGATCCTGAAATATCTCGAGGAAATGCCCGAAGAGGGCTCGCTGTGGCACGGCGACTGCTTCGTCTTCGACAGCCGGGTGAGCCTGCGCCACGGGCTGGTCGAGGGCGATTACGACAGCTGCCACGCCTGCCGCCGCCCCGTATCGGCCCACGACAAGAGCCATCCCGATTACGAGCAGGGCGTGTCCTGCCATCGCTGCATCGGGGAGTATTCAGAGGCGGATCGCGCACGTTTCCGCGAGCGCGAACGCCAGATGCGCCTCGCCGCCGACCGCGGAGAGGCGCATCTCGGGCGCGATCAGTCCTGAGCGCAGGTCTGGGTCAGGGCATTGCAGCCCTGCGTGACGACCGGGGCATTGGTGCCCGGAAAGTCGAGCCGCGGAAGCGAGAAATCCCCGACACCGGCAGACGCGGCGCTGGCGCCGACCAGGCTCAGGGCAAGGGCATAAGCGAGACGTTTCATGGCGAATCTCCATTCTGAACCATTCTGTTCAGTCACCAATATGAACCTAACGGTTCAGTTTTCAACAGGAAATGAACTGATCGGTTCGAAAGTCTGCATTGCATCGGTTGCAAAGCTCGCTATTTTGGAATCGTTCTAAAAAGAGGGCCTCCCCATGATCCCCGGACTTGCCTCCCGCAGACGGTTCGACGACCTGAGCGAACAGGAAGTGCTCGCGCTCGCGATCTCCTCGGAAGAGGACGACGCGCGCATCTACCGCCAATATGCGGCGCATCTGCGCAAGGATTTCCCCGCCTCGGCGAAGATCTTCGACGGCATGGCCGCCGAGGAGGACGAGCATCGCCGCCGCCTGATCAAGCGCCATACCGCGCGTTTCGGCGAGGTGATCCCGCTCATTCGCCGCGAACATGTCGCCGGCTTCTACGCCCGCAAGCCGATCTGGCTGGCCAGGAATCTCTCGCTCGAGACGATCCGCGGCGAGGCCGAGGCGATGGAGCGCGAGGCGGGCAAGTTCTACACCCTCGCCGCCCAGCGCAGCACCGACGCGAACACGCGCGAGCTGCTGGGCGATCTCGCCGCCGCCGAGCTCGGCCATGAACGCAAGGCGGGCGAGCTTACCGAGACCCATCTGGGCGTGGACGAGAAGGCCGAGGAGGATCGCGCCGCGCATCGCCAGTTCGTCCTGACCTGGGTGCAGCCGGGCCTCGCCGGGCTGATGGACGGTTCGGTCTCGACCCTCGCGCCGATCTTCGCCACCGCCTTCGCCACGCATGACCCGCATACCACGCTGCTCGTGGGCCTCGCCGCCTCGGTCGGCGCGGGCATCTCGATGGGCTTCACCGAGGCCGCCCATGACGACGGCGTCATCTCGGGACGCGGATCGCCGCTCAAGCGCGGCCTCGCCTCGGGCATCATGACCGCGATCGGCGGCCTGGGCCACGCGCTGCCCTATCTGATCCCCGATTTCTGGACCGCGACGACGATCGCCTTCGTCGTCGTCTTCCTCGAACTCTGGGCGATCACCTGGATCCAGAACCGGTTCATGGAGACCCCGTTCCTGCGCGCGGCCTTCCAGGTCGTGCTCGGCGGCGCGCTTGTCTTCGCGGCCGGTGTGCTGATCGGCGGCGGCTGAGCCCGCCGGGGCGCCCGTGGCCGTTCCGGGCCGCTCCGCGGGGGATATTTGAAGCATTTGGAAGGGGCGCGCGGCTCTCCTTCCAAATGCCTGCAAATATCCCCGCCGGAGGCTCCCGCAGTCTCCGCCCGCGCGGACCCTTTCATTCCCTCTCTGGCGCTCTGCGCACGCCCATGCTAGCGCTTGAGCCATGCTCGCGATCTTCCTCAAGACCCTGCCTTTCTTCGCGCTGATCGGCCTTGGCTGGTTCGCCGGGAAGACTCGCTTCTTCACCGCCGAGGCCACTGCCTGGCTGACGAAATTCGTCTTCTATTTCGCGCTCTCGGCGATGCTGTTCCGGTTCTCGGCCAATCTCAAACTGGCCGAGCTCTATGATCCGAATTTCGTGCTCGCCTATCTGAGCGGCTCCTTCGCGGTCTGGCTGATCAGCTTCGGCGTCGCCAAGGCGCGCGGGCTGCCCACCTCGCTCGCCGCGATGGAGAGCCACACCTCGATGACCGGAAATACCGGCTTTCTGGGCGTGCCGATGCTGGTCGTGCTGCTCGGGCCGGCCGCCGTGGGGCCGGTGCTGATGGTGCTTGCCTGCGACCTGATCGTGTTCTCCTCGCTGATCACGATCATCATCACCGCCGCGCGCCACGGCAAGGTCTCGCTGGGCTCGATCGCGCTTGGCCTGGTGAAGAACCCGATGATCGTGTCGATGGGGGCGGGGCTGATCTGGGCCGGGCTGAAACTGCCGATGCCGGCTCCGCTCGAGGATTTCATGTCGATCCTGGGCGCGGCGGCGACGCCGGGCGCGCTCTTCGCGATCGGCGCCTCGCTCGCCACCAAATCGGCCGAGCGGCCCGCGCCCGCGGTCTGGCTCTCCTTCGGCAAGCTCTTCCTGCATCCCGGGGCGATCGCGATCACCGCGCTGATGATCTTCCATGTCGAGCCCTTCGCCGCGGGCGTGATGATCGCGGCGGCCTCGCTTCCGGTCGCGGGCAATGTCTATATTCTGGCGCAGCATTACGGGGTCGCGCCGCAGCGCGTCTCGGCTGCGATCCTCGTCTCGACCGCCGTGTCGATCCTCACGGTCCCGGCGGTCATCCATTGGGTGAACGGATAGGAGAACACCATGCGGACGATCTCGGAAAATCGCTGTTTCGAAGGCGTGCAAGGCGTCTATGCGCACGACTCGCACGCCACCAATTGTGAGATGACCTTCGGCCTGTTCCTGCCGCGCGAAGCCGAGGACGGCCCGGTGCCGGTGCTGTGGTATCTCTCGGGGCTCACCTGCACCCATGAGAACGCGATGATCAAGGCGGGCGCGCAGGCCTTCGCAGCCGAGCACGGGATCGCGCTGGTCTTCCCCGATACCTCGCCGCGCGGCGAGGGCGTGGCCGATCACGAGGATTACGATCTGGGCCAGGGCGCGGGCTTCTACGTCAACGCGACGCAAGCACCCTGGGCGCCGCATTTCCGGATGTGGGACTATGTCGCCGAGGAGCTTCCGAACGCGATCGACGCCGCCTTCCCGATCGACCCCGAGCGCCAGGCGATCACCGGCCATTCGATGGGCGGCCACGGGGCGCTGACGCTGGCGATGGGCCAGCCCGGGCGCTTCCGCTCGGTCTCGGCCTTCGCGCCGATCGCCAACCCGGTGGCGAGCGACTGGGGCCGCAAGCAGTTCGGCGCCTATCTCGGGAGCGACGAGAGCCTCTGGACCCCGCATGACGCAACCCATCTGATGCGCGATCAGGGCTTCGACGGCGAGGTGCTGATCGATCAGGGCGCCAGCGACCAGTTCCTCGACCTGCTGCGCCCCGAGGCGCTCGCGCAGGCGATGGCGGCGCGGCGTCAGGCCGGGACCTTCCGGATGCAGAAGGGCTACGATCACAGCTATTTCTTCGTCTCGACCTTCATTCCCGACCATATCGAGTTCCACGCCGAGGCGCTCTGGGCGTGATCTGGGTCGATGCCGATGCCTGTCCGGTGAAGGCCGAGGCCGAGCGGGTCGCGACCCGGCTCGGCGTCAAGCTGGCGCTGGTCTCGAACGGGGGGCTGCGGCCCTCGCCCAACCCCCTGGTCGAGATGGTCTATGTCGATCAGGGGCCGGACGAGGCCGACAAATATATCGCCGAGCGGGCAGGGCGCGGCGACGTGGTGATCACCAATGACATCCCGCTCGCGGCGAAATGCGTCGAGGCGGGCGCGCGGGTGCTGCGCCCCGATGGCGAGCCCCTGACGCCCGCCAATATCGGCAATGTTCTCGCCACCCGGGACCTGATGGCGGATCTGCGCTCGGCCGATCCGTTCCGGCAGGGTGGCGGCAAACCTTTTTCAAAAGCGGACCGGGCGCGGTTTTCCGATGCGCTCGACCGGATCGCGCGGGCGGCGCAAAAGGAGATTTGAGACATGGTCGAGGCGGTGATTTTCGATATCGGCAACGTGCTGATCGAGTGGCAGCCCGAGCGGCATTACGACACGCTGATGTCGCGCGAGGAGCGCGAGGCGATGTTCGCCGAGGTCGATCTGCACGGCATGAACGACCTCATCGACCGCGGCGCCCCGTTTCGCGACACGATCTACGACTGGGCCGAGCGCTACCCGAAATGGCGCGACCAGATCCGGCTCTGGCACGATGACTGGATCAAGATGGCCTCGCCCGGGATCGACCGCTCGCAGCGGCTGATGAAGGCCTTGCAGGCGCGCGGCGTGCCGGTCTTCTCGCTGACGAATTTCGGGATCGGCAGCTACGATTACGCGACCGAATTCTATCCCTTCCTGCGCGACTTCGACCGCGATTTCATCTCGGGCCACATGGGGGTCACGAAACCCGATCCGAAGATCTACCAGATGGTCGAGGCGACGAGCGGGCTTTCGGGCGCGCAGCTGCTCTTCACCGACGACCGCGACGACAATATCGCGACCGCCCATACCTTCGGCTGGAAGACGCATCATTTCGACGGGCCCGAGGGCTGGGCACGGCGGTTGATCGAGGAAGGGCTGCTGAGCGAGGCCGAGGCCGCATAAGCCCGACTTATTCGCGGCGCCCCGGAATAAGTCCGGCTTATCTCAGGCGCGCTTGGCGATCGCGACGCCCAGAAGCTCGAGCACCTTCGCCTCGATCTGCGGCGCGTCCATCCCCGCCGAGCGATACATGTCCTCGGGCGAGGCATGGTCGATGAAAGTGTCGGGCAGCACCATCGAGCGGAACTTGAGACCGTGATCGAACACGCCTTGCTCCGACAGGTATTGCGCGACATGGCTGCCGAAGCCGCCCACCGCGCCTTCCTCGATGCAGATCAGCGCCTCGTGCCCGGCCACCAGACGGTCGATCAGGTCGGTGTCGAGCGGCTTGGCGAAGCGGGCATCGGCGACGGTCGGCGCGAGGCCGCGCGCCTGCAGCGCCTCGCGCGCCTTCATCACCTCGGCGAGCCGCGTGCCGTAGCTGAGGATCGCGACGCGCGACCCTTCCGCGATCATCCGGCCCCGGCCGATTTCCAGCGGCACGCCCGCTTCGGGCATCTCGACGCCCACGCCCTCGCCGCGCGGATAGCGGAAGGCGATCGGGCCGTCGTCATGGGCGGCGGCGGTGGCCACCATATGCACCAGTTCCGCCTCGTCGGCGGCCGCCATCACGACCATGCCCGGCAGGCTCGACATGAAGCCGACATCGAACGACCCGGCATGGGTCGCGCCATCGGCCCCCACCAGCCCCGCGCGGTCGATGGCGAAGCGCACCGGCAGGCGCTGGATCGCCACGTCATGCACGATCTGGTCGTAGCCGCGCTGCAGGAAGGTGGAGTAGATCGCGCAGAAGGGTTTCATCCCCGACGCCGCGAGCCCGGCGGAGAAGGTCACCGCATGCTGCTCGGCGATGCCCACATCGAAGCAGCGGCGCGGGTAGTGATCGGCAAAGAGGTTCAGCCCCGTCCCGTCCGGCATCGCGGCGGTGATCGCGACGATCTTGTCGTCCTTCGCGGCTTCCTTGATCAGGCTTTGCGCGAACACCTTCGTATAGGCCGGCGCGTTCGAGGGGGCTTTCTTCTGCTCGCCGGTCGCGACGTCGAATTTCGCGGTCGCATGGCCGCCATCGGCGCGGTTCTCGGCGGGCGCATAGCCCTTGCCCTTCTTCGTCAGGGCATGGATCAGGACCGGCCCGGTGGCGCGCGCCTTGAGCGTGCGCAGGAGCGGCAGCAGCTGATCGAGATCGTGCCCGTCCACCGGGCCGACATAGGTGAAGCCGAGCTCCTCGAAGAGCGTGCCGCCCATCGCCATGCCCTTGAGCATCTCCTTGGCGCGGCGTGCGCCCGCCTGGAAGGGCTCGGGCAACAGGCTCACCGCGCCCTTGGCGGCGGCCTTGAGATCCTGCAGCGAGGCTTCGGAATAGAGCCGGGTCAGGTAGGAGGAAAGCGCGCCCACGGGCGGGGCGATCGACATCTCGTTGTCGTTGAGCACCACGAACAGGCGCTTGCCCAGGTGGCCCGCATGGTTCATCGCCTCGAAGGCCATGCCGCCCGACATCGCGCCGTCGCCGATCACCGCGATCGCGTCGCCCGTCTCGGCGCCCAGTTCGCGGCCCATCGCGAAGCCGACCGCGGCGGAGATCGAGGTCGAGCTGTGGCCCGCGCCGAACGGGTCATAGGGGCTCTCCGAGCGTTTGGTGAAGCCCGAGAGCCCGCCCTTCTGGCGCAGCGTGCGGATCCGGTCGCGGCGGCCGGTCAGGATCTTGTGCGGGTAGCACTGGTGGCCGACATCCCAGACGATCTTGTCGCGCGGCGCATCGAAGACCGCGTGCAGAGCGACGGTCAGTTCGACCACGCCGAGCCCCGCGCCCAGATGGCCGCCGGTCTGCGACACGGTCGAAATGGTCTCGTTGCGCAGCTCGTGGGCGAGCGTCTTGAGCTCGCTGTCGGACAGGCTCTTGAGATCGGAGGGCAGCCGGACCCTGTCGAGGGTCGGTGTCACGGTCTGACGGTCTTCGCTATCGCTCATCGGCTGGCCCCCAAGGCGCGCGCTACATTTCGCGGGAGATAACGAAACGCGCGGCCTCCCGCAAGTTTTCCGCCTCGTCACCGTAAGGTGAAAGCGCCGCGATCGCCTCGTCGATCAGCTCGGCGGCGCGGATGCGCGCGCCCGTGAGCCCCAGCAGCGACACGAAGGTGGCCTTTCCGGCCTCGGCATCCTTGCCCACGCGCTTGCCGGTCGCTTTCTCGCAGCCGGTGACGTCGAGGATGTCGTCGGCGATCTGGAAGGCGAGGCCGACAGCCTTGGCGTAGGCGCGCAGCGGCCCCTCGTCGGCGCCCGCGAGGATCGCGCCTGCGCGGGCGGCAAAGGAGATCAGCGCCCCGGTCTTGCCCTCCTGCAGCGTGACGATCTGCGCGAGGCTGAGCGGATGGGCAGCACTTTCGGCGGCGATGTCGAGCGCCTGCCCGTGGCCCATTCCCGCCGCGCCGGAGGCCTGCGCGAGCGCCGCGACCAGCGCGATCCGGCGTTCGGCCGGTCCGAGGACGGGATCGGCGCAAAGCTCGAAGGCGAGCATCTGCAGGACGTCGCCGGTCAGCACAGCGGTCGCCTCGTCCCATTTCACATGCACCGTCGGCTGGCCCCGGCGCAGGTCGTCGTCATCCATGCAGGGCAGGTCGTCATGCACGAGCGAATAGGCATGCAGCGCCTCTACGGCGGCCGCGGCGGGCATCGCCTGCGCCTGCGAGATGCCGAACACCGCCGCGCTTTCGAGCACGAGGAAGGCGCGCAGCCGCTTGCCGCCCTGCAACGCGTAATGCATCGGTGCGCGGAGCGGCCCCTCGGGCTGGCGCGCGACGGCCGCGTCGAGCGCGTCCTGAACGGCGCGCTGCACCTCCTTCAGGCGGGGTTCGAACATTTACTGACCGTCGGCCGGGGCGGTGCCCTGCGGCGTGCCATCGGCGTTGAGGGTGATCTTCTCGACCCGCTCCTCGGCCTCCTTGAGGAGTTTCGCGCAGCGTTCCTTGAGTTTCGCGCCGCGCTCGTAGAGCTCGATCGAGCGGTCGAGCGGCACGTCGCCATGTTCGAGTTGGCCCACGACCTCTTCGAGCGCTTTCATCGCGTCTTCAAAGCTCATCGAGTCAATATCGCTCATACGCCCCAATCCCCGGAAATGCTGAAAACTGCGGGGGCGAAGCGCCCCCGCATCTCAAAAGCATATCCTGGTCGCGGAGTCGAGATCGCCGCGCTGACGCGTCCGCAGTCCGGACGGATCCCGCTCAGGGCTGGAGGGTCTCCAGATAGGTGGCGAGCGAGAGCACGCGGCCGCGCGTGGCGAGGATCTCGGTATAGGTCCGTTCGGACTCATCTTCCGTTTCCGCCATGAACACATGGCCGAAGACCGGCATCGGACCGCCGTGCTGGCGCACCCCGGTCCTGCCGTCGATGATATGGATGACGTCGAGCATCGGGAACTTGCCGTCATTCTTCGCGGCGAGCCCGGTCAGATCGCTGGGCTTGAGCGTGAGGAACTCGGCCATCGGGCCATCGCCCTTGCCGCCCTCGCCGTGACAGCTCGCACAATACTGGTCGTAGAGGCCCTTGCCGACATCGGCATTCTGGGCGGTGGCCGGAGTGACGGCAACGAGGCTTGCCGCGGCGACGAGATAGGTGATGAAGCGCATTGATCCCTCCCACACAGGTTTACGCAAGGGGAGGATAGACGAAAAAACCGCCGAAGTCTGTGATCTTCGTCAATAAACGCGGGCGGGTTTCGTGTTAGCCTGGCTTCAGCGAAAAGGGCCATCTCTGTTCGAGATGGCCCTCCGAGATCTACGGAGATGGTCCGGTTAGGGTCCGAAGGATCCAGCCGTCCCAGTCAGGGTTCTTTGCCCCAGGGTTTGCCCTCAGGCCACGGCCCCCCTGACTGTCCCGACACCTCTCTCCACTATCACTCTAGACACTGGACCACCTCCTTTCATGCGTTGCCGTTATCCACAGCGTGCCACAGATTTTGTGGTTGGCAAGAATTTTTACGCAACTCTTGGAGAAAGTTTGGTAACAATTGCCTTGAAAGGCAGCAGCGCGATCAAAGTCAGGGCAAGTTTGACAAGCCAGTCCGCGACCGCGAGCGACAGCCAGAGCGGCACCTGCGGCCCGAGCCCGAGAAGGGGCAGCTCTTCGTTCGCCCAGCTCACGTCATTGCCCGGCTCCAGGAAGACCAGCGCCGCGGAAAACGCGATCGAGAAGAAGATCAGTGTGTCGAGCGAGGCGCCGATCAGCGTCGAGATCGCGGGCGCACGCCACCAGACCCCGTGGCGGAGCCGGTCGAAGACGAAGACGTCGGTCATCTGCGCGATCAGGAAGGCCGCGCCCGAGCCGAGCGCGATGCGCAGCGTGACGGCGGGATAGTCGTAGCCATCGCCCTGCAGCATGATCTGCGATCCGATCAGCGAGCAGAGCACGCCCACGACGAAACCGGCGAAGACCACGCGGCGCGCGGCGGCGGGGCCGTAGATCCGGTTGATCACGTCGTTGACGAGGAAGGCGAAGGGATAGGTGAAGGCGCCCCAGGTCAGGAAATTGCCGAGGAGGAACTGCACCAGGATGTTCGAGGCCACGACGATGATGGCCATGGCGAGGATGCCGGGGAGGTAGCGGGTCATGAGGTCAGCCGTTTTTACATGGTTTCGGAGACATGGCCCGGTCAGCCGGGCAAGGCGGCGCGATACGCCCAAGTGACGTCTGCGTCAATCCCTGCGTGCGGTGCGCGCGGGGTCGGTCAGGCGATATTCGACGATCTCGGTGCGTTGCAGCAGCCGGAAATTGTCGTCCGAGATCATCGTCAGCCGGGTCGCGCCAGCCTCGTCGCGCCAGACCGCGATGCCCTCGAGATTGTCATGCCGGCCCGCGCCGGTCTGGATCAGCACCTCGCCCCCCGAGAGCGTGTCGCCCTGGATGTCGAACACCTGCACGCGGGTGAGAAAGCCCAGCAGGCCCCAGAAATCGCGCTCGAGCACATAGAGCCGCCCGTCGGGGCCGAAATCGGCGCCCACCGGAAGCCAGTTGCCGTCGCGCTCGATCGCGAAGGGCTGATCCCATTTCCCGTTCCTGTAGCGCCAGACCGGGAAGGGCTTGTTCAGACCGCCCGAGCGTTCGGGCATGGTGTAGAGCGTGCCCTCGGCGTCGATCGCCAGCGCCTCGAGCGAGGAGTTGGACTGCATCCGGTCGAAGGCGTCGGGGCGCGGCAGAAGCTCGGCCGGGCCGCCATCCCTGGGGTAGTGCGAGACCCGCGCGAGCCCCTCGAAGGAGATGTAGACCGAGCCGTCGGGGGCGAGCGCGAGCCCCTCGCTGTCGCCCAGATGCCGGGTCAGCACCTTGCCCTTGGAACTGTGCAGCCAGTTCGGCCCCTCGGTGACGCGCACGCCGGTGATCCGGCCGCGCCCGTCGCGCTCCAGCGCGCCGCGCCAGATCGTGCTGCGGTCGGACTGGGTGACGAAATCGCGCCCGTCCGGGGCAAGTTCGAGCCCGGAAAAGCCGCCGAAGACGCTCACATCGGGCATCTGCCAGTGGTAGGATTGCAGGAATTCGGCCCGCGGCCGGGGCCCGGCCAGCGCAAGCCCGGCAAGGGTCAGCGCGGCCAGCGCCGCCGCGGCGAGCGTCGCGCCTACCGGGAGGAGAGAACGGCGCGGCATTGCGAGGGCAGATCCGACATCACGTAGGTCTTGGCGTTCTTGGGCGGCGGACCCTTTTTCTTCTTCGGCGCGGCCTTGGGCGGATTGAGGTAATCGGTGACCCACCACATCAGCGTGTCATCGCAACCGTCGCCGCCCTTCGAGAGCTGCGTCACGGTCGGCTTCTGGGTCACGCAATAGGGCGATCCGGGCGGGCATTTCAGCCGCACATGGAAATGGGTGTTGTGCCCGTACATCGGCCGGATCTTCTGCAGCCAGGCCCGGTCGTTGCGCGGCACGGCGTTGCACATCGCGATCTTCACCGCCGCGGCGACGAAGACGCGGTCCACCCGCGGGTCCGAGGCGGTCTGGCGCAACAGCGCCATATGCTGCGGCGTCCAGTTGGCGTTCACGTTGCGCTGGTCGGCCGTGCGCACCGAGATCGAGGAGATCTTCTCGCGCTCGGCCCGGCTCAGATCGAGCCGCCGGGGCGGCAGCATCCAGATATCGGCATCGAGGCCGATCTGGTGGCTCGCATGGCCGCCGGTCATCGGCCCGCCGCGGGGCTGCGAGATATCGCCGATATAGAGCCCCTTCCAGCCCGGCAGGCTCGCGGCGTAGCGCGACAGGTCCTGCAGGAAGGTGAGCATCTCGGGCTGGCCCCAGTTGCGGTTGCGCGACAGCCGCATCATCTGCCAGGTCGGTCCGCTGGCGGGCATGGCCTGCAGCCCCGCCGCGCAGCCGCGCGAATAGAAGCCGATCGGATCGGGCAGTTGCTCGGATGGCGTGGATTTCGAGCCGAAGAGCGAGCGGGCCAGCGGCTCGGCCAGCGCGGGTGTGGAAATCAGGGTCAGTGAAATGAGTGCGGCAATGGTTTTGCGGATCATGTGATCTTGGAGCCTCCGGGTGCTTGGTCTCCGTTGGTTTTGACCAAGCCTAGCAGCACGAGCCCGAGAATCAAAAGCGCGATGATCGGAGTGATGCCGACCGACTGATTTCCGCTGATCTGGGTGACGATGCCGATCGAGAGCGGAGCGATGAAGGCGGTGGCCTTGCCCGAGAGCGCGTAGAGGCCGAAATGCTCGGTCATCCGCGCCGGATCCGCCTGGCGCACCATCATCGTGCGCGAGGCCGATTGCAGCGCGCCGCCGCAGGCGCCGATCAGCCCGCCCAGCGTGTAGAAGGCGATGTCGGGCAGGTGGCTCTCGGGGCCGACCGCGATCCCGAACACGCTCTCGCGCGAGACGAAGACCACACCGACCACGACCGCGATCAGCAGCAGGAGGGTCGCGACGATCACCGATTTCGGGCCGAAGCGGTCATCGGCCTTGCCGCCGAGCCAGGCGAAAGTCGCGCCGGTGATCGTGCCGAGGATGCCGAAGAGGCCGATCATCGTGATCGACCAGTTCAGCACGCCCGCCGCGTAGAGCCCGCCGAACGTATAGATGCCGTTGAGCGCGTCGCGATAGAACATCGAGCTGAGCAGGTAGGAGGCGAGGCTGCGCCGGCGCGGCAGGGCGCGCAGGGTGGCGCGCAGCTCGGGCCAGGCGCCGCGCAGCGCGACCCCCACCGGCAGCGCGTCGGGCCTGCGCGGCTCGCGCACCCAGAGGAAGAACGGGATCATGAAGACCGCGTACCAGACCGCCACCAGCGGGCCGACGATGCGGGTATCCTCGCGGGTGGCGACGTCGAGGCCGAAGATCGGCTTGAGGCCGATCAGCGTCTTGCCCGTCGTGGGGCTCGCCTGCAGCAGCGTCAGCATGATGATGAGCGCGAGCATCCCGCCGATATAGCCGAAGGCCCAGCCCGAGCCCGAGACCTTGCCGATCTCTTCGCGCGGGGCGAGATCGGGCAGCATCGCATTGGTGAAGGTGGTGGCGAATTCCATCCCGATCATGCCGATCGCGAAGGAGATCATGATCAGCATCAGGCTGAAATGTCCGGGCACGGCGTACCACAGCCCCCAGGCGCCCAGCACATACATCACCGTGAACACCCAGATGAAGGGCATCCGCCGCCCCGAGCGGTCCGCGACCGCGCCGAGGAAGGGCGAGAGCACCGCGATCACGAGACCCGCCAGCCCCACGCCGTACCCCCAGACCGTCTGCGCCCCGGTCCCCGAGCCGAGCAGATCCTTCATGAAGGGGGCGAAGATGAAGGTGATCAGCAGCGTGTTGTAGGGCTGGCTCGCCCAGTCGAAGAACCACCAGCCCCAGATGCGTTTGCGCGACGTGATCATGTGTGTCTGCCCCCCGGTTCGGCCCTTCCGGCCTTTCGCGGCGATGAAGCCCGAAAAGCCATGGGCGCGCAAGCGTTGAGGCAAGCGGTGGCGGACACGACCTGAGGAGGTGTGGTTTCGGGACCCGGATCAGATCTCGGGCGGCCAGGGGCGCGTCGCGTCGGCCTCGGCCCAGGCGGTGATCCAGGCGGGCAGCGGCGGGCTCTGGGTGCTCTGTCCCATCGCCTCGAGCACCCGGGCGGGCGCGACCATGCCGTTGCGCGAGGTGACCGCAGCGCGCACGAGAAGATGCGAGGAGCACTCGCCGCCGGTGAACATCGCGTGTTCGAGATACATCCAGCGCTCGTCCCAGCCCACGCAGCGCGAGCGGATCTCGATCTTCTGGAAGGCGCGCACGCGACGGCGATAGCGCGTCGAATTGCCCGCCACGACGAGGCCCCAGCGGTTTGTCTTGAGCGCGGCCCAGAGCCCGGTGCGGATCGCGAGCGGGATCCGCCCCAGATCGTAGAGCGTCAGCGTGCGCCCGTTGTTGAGTTCCATCCACAGGTCGATATCCCAGGGCCAGCAGATATGGTGGCTGACATGGGTGCCCGTGACCGGCAACGGCGGCGCGTTGCGGAACTTCACGATCTCTTTGGCCATGCGGAAAACGGGATACATGGGCGAAGCGGTGCCGTGCCCGCGCCACAGGGTCAAGCGGAACGTTGCGGAAAATGCGCGCCTTCGTGCGGTTGCATTGGCGCGGTCTCTCGCTTACCTCTCTTGGCGACCCAAAGCGGAGGTGTTCGATGGTCACGCTCTTTCAGGCGCTCGTGCTGATCCTGAACGTCATCTGGTTCGTCATGATCGCCCATATCATCATGAGCTGGCTGATCAATTTCCAGGTGCTCAATCTGCGCCAGCCGCTGGTCGCGCAGATCTGGTTCGGCCTGAACAACCTGCTCGAGCCGATCTACGGTCGCATCCGCCGCTTCCTGCCCGATACCGGCGGGCTCGATCTGGCGCCGCTCGTGGCCTTCATCGCGCTGATCATCATCCGTCAGGCGCTCTTCAACAACGCGGCCTTCTTCTACGGCAACAGCTTCTGATGGAGGCGGCTGCGGCAGCCGAAGCTCCCGCAGATCTTCTGGCGCGGGTCTGGGGCTTCGACGCCTTCCGTCCCGGCCAGGAAGAGATCGTGCGCGCGGTGATCGCGGGCACGAACGTGCTGGCCATCATGCCGACGGGCGGCGGCAAGTCGCTGTGCTACCAGCTGCCCGCGCTGGCGCGCGAGGGCGTGACGGTGGTGATCTCGCCGCTGATCGCCCTGATGCGCGATCAGGTGCGCGCGCTCAAACAGGCGGGCGTCGAGGCGGGCGCGCTGACTTCGGGCAACACCGATGAAGAGACCGAGGAGGTCTTTGCCGCGATCGACGAGGGGCGGCTGAAGCTGCTCTACATGGCGCCCGAGCGGCTCGCCTCGGGCGGGGCGGTACATCTGCTGAAACGCGCGGGCGTCAGCCTGATCGCGGTGGACGAGGCGCATTGCGTGAGCCAGTGGGGCCATGATTTCCGTCCCGATTACCTGCGCATCGGCGAGTTGCGGCGCAGCCTCGGCGTGCCGCTCGCGGCCTTCACCGCGACGGCGGATGAGGAGACCCGCGCCGAGATCGTCACCCGGCTCTTCGACGGGCAGGCGCCCGAAAGCTTCCTGCGCGGCTTCGACCGGCCCAATATCCATCTCGCCTTTTCGCCCAAGGACCAGCCGCGCCAGCAGATCCTGCGCTTCGCCGCCGCGCGCAAGGGGCAGTCGGGGATCGTCTATTGCGGCACCCGGGCCAAGACCGAGACGCTGGCGCAGGCCCTGCGCGAGGCGGGCCATGCGGCGTGCCATTATCACGGCGGGATGGAGGCCGAGGACCGGCGCGGCGTCGAGACCCGCTTCCAGCAGGAAGACGGGCTGATCGTGGTGGCGACCGTGGCCTTCGGGATGGGGGTGGACAAGCCCGATATCCGCTGGGTCGCCCATGCCGATCTGCCGAAGTCGATCGAGGCCTATTACCAGGAGATCGGCCGGGCGGGGCGCGATGGCGCGGCGGCCGAGACGCTCACGCTTTATGGGCCCGACGATATCCGGCTGCGGCGGAGCCAGATCGACGAGGGGCTCGCGCCGCCCGAGCGCAAGGAGGCCGATCACGGGCGGCTCAATGCGCTGCTGGGGCTTGCCGAGGCCACCGAATGCCGCCGGGTGAAACTGCTGCGTTATTTCGGCGAGGCTGCGGAGCCCTGCGGCAATTGCGATCTGTGCGACACGCCGCCCGATCTGTTCGACGGCACGGAAGCGGTGCGCAAGGCGCTTTCGGCGGCGCTGCGCACGGGCGAGAGTTTCGGTGCGGGGCACCTGATCGAGATCCTGCTCGGCAGTGAGAACGACCGGATCCGCCAGCGCGGCCATGACGCCTTGCCGACCTTCGGGGTGGGGCGCGATCTGACCCGGCCGCAATGGCAGGCGGTGTTCCGGCAGATGATGGGCCATGACCTGATCCGGCCCGACAATGCGCGTCACGGCGCGCTGGTGATGACCGAGGCCGCCCGCCCGATCCTGCGCGGCGCGCAGTCGATCACGCTGCGCCGCGATCTGGTGGCGAAGGCGAAATCGAAGACGGTGGCGAAAACGCTGGTGAGCGAGGAGGACGCGCCGCTCCTCTCGGCGCTCAAGGCGAAACGCCGCGCTCTGGCCGAGGCGCAGGGCGTGCCTGCCTATGTCGTCTTCACCGACCGGACCCTGATCGAGATGGCCGAGACGCGGCCTTCGAACCTCGACGAGATGGCGCGGATCGGCGGCGTCGGAGCGAAGAAGCTGGAGAGCTACGGCGCGGAGTTCCTGTCGGTGATCGCGGGCGAGGCGGAGGCGATGCATCCCTCGCGGCGCAAGCTCGCAGGCTCGACCGAGGGCGAGATCTTCGACCGGCTGGCCGAGGCGCAGCGCGATCTGGAGCGCGGCGCGGACGGGCTCGAGCGTCCGCTTTCCTGCGCGCCCGCGCTGCTGCGCAAGATCGCCGAGGTGAAGCCGCGCTCGCGCGAGGATCTCGCGCGGGTCGCGAAACTGCCCGAGGCCAAGCTCGACCGTTTCGCCGATGCCTTCCTCGAGATCCTGAACGATTACCGCTGAGCCTCCTCGGGGATCGGCGGGCGCGCCTGCTCGGGGCGTTCGGCGGCGATGCGTTCGGCGATGCGCGCCTTCTTGAGCGGCTTGGTGAGGTAATGGTCGATCCCGGCGGCGAGGATCGACTCGCTGTCGCCCGCCATCGCATGGGCGGTGAGCGCGCAGATCGGCACATGCGCGCCCGCCTCTTCCTCGGCGCGGATGGCGCTCGCGGCCTCGCGCCCGTCCATCTCGGGCATCGAGATATCCATGAAGATCAGGTCGGGTCGAAACTCGCGCCAGAGTTCGACCGCCTCGCGGCCGTTCGCGGCGAAGCGAAGCTCGATATCGAAATCCTGCACCATCTTGCGGAAAACGAGCTGGTTGGTGCGGTTGTCCTCCGCGGCGAGGATGCGCATCTGGCGGCCTGTCTGCGCTGCGCCGGGTTCGGGGGCGGGCGCGGGGGGCGCCGCCGCGGCCGGGTCGGAGGGCATGAGCCGCTGCAGGGCGTGGATGAGTTCGGCGCGCGGGACGGGCTTTTGCAGCCGCGCGGTGACCGCATGCGCCTGCCGCGCGTCAACCGTGTCGGGGTCGGAGCTGAGCAGCAGGATCGGCCCGTCATACCCACCCTCGCGCAGCCGCGCCGCGAGCGCGGCCCCGTCGAGGTCGGGCATCTGCTGATCGGTGAGGATCACGTCGAAGCTCTGTCCCTTCGCGATCATCCCCAGGGCCTCCTCGCCGCTGCGGCACAGCGTCACCTTCAGGCCGAGCGTCTGGAGCTGGCGGTCGAGGATCATCCGGTTGACGAGCTGGTCATCGACGACCAGCGCGCTGTGCAGCGTGCTCGGCCGGGCGGGCGCGTCGAGCGGGGTCTCGGGCTCGGCGCGCGGCAGGCAGAGCTTGAAGCCGAAGACGGACCCCTCGCCGAGGATGCTGTCCACCCAGACCTCGCCGCCCATCAGCTCCACCAGGCGGCGGGTGATGGCGAGCCCGAGCCCCGTTCCCTCGAACTTGCGGTTGGGCTCGGCCTCGGCCTGGTTGAACTCGCCGAAGACGTGGTCGATCAGGTCGGGCGCGATGCCGATGCCGCTATCCTCGACCGTGACGTGAAGGTCGTAGCATCCGCCCGCGCCTTCGATGCCCACGACGCGGGCGATCACATGGCCGTCCTCGGTGAATTTCACCGCATTGCCGATCAGGTTGGTGAGGATCTGGCGTATCCGGCCCGGATCGGCCTCGAACCGGGTGGGCAGGAAGATGTCGTAATCGACGAGAAGCTCGACGCGCCGGTCGCGCGCGGAGGGCTGAAGCAGAACCATGATCTCGTGCAGGCAGCGTTCGAGATCGAAGGGTTCGGGATAGAGGCTCATCCGGTCGGCCTCGATCTTCGAGAAATCGAGAACGTCGTTGATGATCGTCAGGAGCGCCTCGCCGGAGGAGCGGATCGTGTCGGCATAGAGCTGCTGTTCGGGGCCCAGATCGCTTTCCGCGAGCAGGTCGGCCATCCCGATGACCCCGTTCATCGGGGTGCGGATCTCGTGGCTCATATTGGCGAGGAAGGCGGATTTGGCACGGCTCGCGGCCTCGGCCCGGTCGCGGGCCTCGCGCAATTCGCCCTCGCGCAGCACCGCCTCGGTGATGTCCTGCGCATAGGTGACGAGATCGCCGTGGCGTCCCCAGCGGTTGTTGATCCGCAGCCAGCGCCCCGAGCGGGTCTGCATCTCGATCGGCGCGATTTCGCGGCGGCGGATCCGTTCGCAGAGTTCGAAATGCCAGTCGAGCGGGTCGCGCCCGCCGAGATCGAGAAGGCCGGCCTTCGCCGCGATCCGCGCCACCTCGTCATAGGTGACGCCCGGCGCCAGCGCGATCTCGTCCTCGAAGAAGGAGATGAAGATCTGGTTGGCCGCGACGAGGTGCAGATCGGGATCGAAGACCGCGAAACCGTCGGGGATCGTGTCGACCGCGTCCCAGAGCCGTTGCTGGGCGATCATCGCCATCGAGTTCGCGCGTTCGAGATCGGTGCGGACGCGGCTGTTCTCGCCCTTGAGGGTCTCGGTCTCGGTCAGGGCGCGGGCAAGGCCCTGCCGCTGCTCCGCGATCTGGACCGAGAGCATGCGCGCATGCAGCGCGAGCTTCTGATTGGCCGCGAAAAGCTCCCGTTTCTTCTGTTCGAGAAGCTTTTCCGCGGCCAGTCGCGCGCGCCGTTCCTGCGCCAGTTTCTCCGCGATGGAAAAATGCATCACGCGGTCGCTGCCCCCGGCAAGTTGGTCGTGGCGGGCAGATTGGCAGAGTGGGGTGAACGCGCGCTTAACCGCGATGGGGGGCACGGGCGGGGGAAATCGGGAA
The DNA here is from genome assembly GCF_000737065.1 of Thioclava atlantica. Classification (GTDB taxonomy): domain Bacteria; phylum Pseudomonadota; class Alphaproteobacteria; order Rhodobacterales; family Rhodobacteraceae; genus Thioclava; species Thioclava atlantica. The sequence goes on from NZ_AQRC01000008.1 coordinate 98,537, forward strand.
AATGCCGATCAATTCCCGCCCGTCCCGAGGCGTCAGACCCGCTCGATGGCGAGCGCGATGCCCTGGCCGCCACCGATGCACATGGTGATCAGCGCGCGTTTGCCGCCGGTGCGCTCGAGCGCGTGCAGCGCCTTCACGGTCAGGATCGCGCCGGTCGCGCCGACCGGGTGGCCGAGCGCGATCGCGCCGCCATCGGGGTTCACCTTCTCCGGGTCGAGGCCCAGCTCGCGCGAGACGGCGATGGCCTGCGAGGCAAAGGCCTCGTTGCTCTCGATCCAGTCGAAATCGGCGGCCTGCATCCCGGTCTTCTCCAGAAGCGCGCGCACGGCGGGGATCGGGCCGAGGCCCATCACCTCGGGGCGCACGCCCGCGATGGCGTAGCCGGTGATCTTCGCGCGCGGGGTGAGGCCCGCGGCCGCGGCGGCATCCTCGCGGGCGAGAACGAGGGCGGCCGCGCCGTCATTGATCCCGCTCGCATTGCCCGCCGTCACCGAGCCGTCCTTCTGGAAGACCGGTTTGAGGCCCGCGAGCTTCTCGAGGCTGGTGGCTTTCGGATGCTCGTCGGTGTCGAAGGTGACGGTGCCCTTGCGCGAGGTGATCTCGACCGGGGTGATCTCGTCCTTGAAATGTCCCGCGGCGATGGCCTTCGCCGCGCGCTCCTGGCTTTGCATCGCGAAGGCGTCCTGAGCGGCGCGTGTGATCGTGCATTCGGCGGCCACGTTCTCGGCGGTGACGCCCATATGGCCGGAGCCGAAGGGGCAGTGGAGCGTGCCGGTCATCATGTCGATCATCCGCGCATCGCCCATCTTCTGCCCGAACCGGGCCGCGGGCAGGATATAGGGCGATTTGCTCATTACCTCGGCGCCGCCGGCCAGCGCGAAATCGGCGTCGCCCAGCATCAGCATCTGCGCCGCCGAGACGATCGCCTGCACGCCCGAGCCGCACAGGCGGTTCACGTTCATCGCCGGCGTGCCCACGGGGACGCCCGCATTCACCGCCGCGACGCGCGACAGGTACATGTCGCGGGGCTCGGTATTGATGATGTGGCCGAAGACGCTCTGGCCGATCTTCTCGGGCGCGATCCCGGCCCGGGCGATGGCTTCCTTGGCGACGAGCGTGGCCAGATCGATGGGCGCGAAACCCGACAGCGCGCCGCCGAACGTGCCGATGGCGGTGCGGGTGCCGGAAAGGATGACGATGCCGGTCATGGGAAACCTCCTTCAATGGGTCGGGCGCATGCTAGCGGCTCGGGGGAACCCGAACCAGAAGCCCCGCGTCATAGTGACGAGACGTCACAAGATGACCGGGCGGGGTTGAAATGACGCGCCCGGCGAACACATGCGAAAAGAAGAATATGAAACAGGAGGCGGCCATGAGCGCGAAACCCGTCGTGAAGGGCTTCTGGGACAAGCCGACCGGAAGCTGGCAATACGTGTTCCACGACCCCGAGACGATGAAGGGGGCGGTGATCGACCCGGTCTGGGATTACGACCCGATGGCAGCGGCGACCAGCCTGGGCAATGCGCGCCGCATTCTCGAATATGTGAAGGCCGAGGGGATCGAGATTGACTGGGTGCTCGACACCCATCCCCATGCCGATCACTTCTCCGCCGCGGTCTGGCTCGCCGAGGAGCTGGGGGCGAAACGCGGCATCGGCGAGCGCGTGCGCAAGGTGCAGGCGCTCTGGGCCGATATCTACAACACGCCGGATCTGGCGCAGGACGGGCGGCAATGGGACCATCTCTTTGCCGAGGGCGAGACCTTCAAGATCGGCAATCTCGAGGTGAGGGTGATGCTGTCCACGGGGCATACGCTGGCCTCGATCACCTATGTCACCGGCGATGCGGCCTTCGTGCATGACACCCTGATGCAGCCCGAACGCGGCACCAGCCGGGCCGATTTCCCGGGCGGATCGGCGTCGGAACTCTGGGAGTCTATCCGGGCGATCCTCGACCTGCCGGAAGAGACCCGCCTCTTCATCGGGCATGACTACCCGGGCGAGGGCGAGGAGCCGCAAACCGGCGCCACGGTGGCCGAGCACCGGGCCTCGAACAAGCATGTGAAGGACGGGATCTCGCGCGAGGAATTCATCGAGACCCGCGAGGCGCGCGATGCGACCCTGCCGCTGCCGAAACTGATGCTGGCCGCGCTGCAGGTGAATATCCGGGGCGGGCGCAAGCCCGAGGCCGAGGGCAACGGCCGCAGCTATCTGAAGATCCCGCTGGATTACTTCGAGCCGCGCTGACCGCTCAGAGCGGCAAGAGCGGGACGCGGCCCTGAGGCGTCAGGAGCCAGGCGTCGCGGCCCTCGATCACCGCGGCCGAAAGCGGATGCCCATAGCCCGCGCCGCTGTCGAGATTGAGGCGGTTGCCGTAATGGGTGGCCGCCTCGATATTCGTATGCCCGTGCACGACGAGCGCGCCGTGGTCGCGGGTGTCGGACAGGAAGGGCTCGCGGATCCACAGAAGATCGTCCTCGGTCTGGTCGTGCAGATCGACGCCCGGGCGGATCCCGGCATGGACGAAGAGCGCCTCGCCGCGCAGATGGTAGGCGGGCTGCTCCGCCAGCCAGTCGCGATGGGCCTGCGGGATGGCGGACAGCTCCTGGGCCACTTCCTCGGTCGGGCGCGAGAACGCACCGGCGATCCCGTAGCTCGCCAGCGTCGCCTCGCCGCCGACGCGCGGATTGAGATAGGTGACATGGCGGCTCAGGAGCGGATCCTCGGTGAAGGGATCCTCGAGAAAGCCGAGGAACATCCGGTCGTGATTGCCGCGCAGCACCACCCAGGCCTCGCCGCGGGCCTGCCCCTCCATCAGATGCGAGATCACCCCCGCCGAGTCGGGGCCGCGATCGACGAGATCGCCGACATGGACGATCGGGGCCTCGGTCTCGCCGCAGGCGGCGCGATCTTCCGCGATCAGCTCATGGGCGCCCAGAAGTTTCTCGAACTGGCCGTGAATGTCGCCGATCGCATAGGTTCGCATGTCGCCTCCGAAAACTGAAAAGGCCCCCCGCAGCTGCGAGGGGCCCCGATCGAGTGTTCAGCTAGATCAGCCGAGGGTGAATTCCAGCGCCTTCACCTGCTTGAAGTAGCCCGAGCCCTTGAGCGCCTCGACGGTCTCCGGGGTGATTTCCTCGTCCACATAGGCAATCGCGATCGCCTCGCCGCCCTGTTTGGCGCGGCCCAACGTGAAGTTCGCGAGGTTCACGCCGTTCTCGCCGAGGATGGTGCCGAGCTTGCCGATGATGCCGGGCACGTCCTCGTTGGTGGTGTAGAGCATGTGCTCGCCCACCTCGGCGTCGATATTGATGCCCTTGATCTGGATGAAGCGCGGCTTGCCGTCGGAGAAGACGGTGCCCGCGATCGAGCGTTCCTTGCTCTCGGAGACCACGGTGACCTTGATATAGCCTTCGAACACGCCGGTCTGGTCCTGCGAGGTGGTCGAGATCTGGATCCCGCGCTCTTTCGCGATGACCGGGGCCGAGACCATGTTCACGTCGGGCTGCGAGGCTTTCAGGATGCCCGAGACCACGGCGGCGTCGAGCGCCTTGAGGTTCATCTCGGAGGCCACGCCGTCGAAGGTGATGTTGATCGCCTTGATCGCGTCCTCGGTCATCTGTCCGATGAAACCGCCCAGGTGCTGCGCGAGCTTCACCCACGGGCCCATGACCTTCGCCTCTTCGGCGGTCATCGAGGGCATGTTGAGCGCGTTCTCGACCGCGCCGTCGAGCAGGTAGTTGGCCATCTGCTCGGCGACCTGAAGGGCCACGTTTTCCTGTGCTTCGGTGGTCGAGGCGCCCAGATGCGGGGTGCAGACCACGTTCGGCAGGCCGAAAAGCGGGTTCTCGGTGGCGGGCTCTTCGGAGAACACGTCGAAGGCGGCGCCCGCGACATGGCCCGACTTGATCAGATCGGCCAGCGCCTGCTCGTCGACCAGGCCGCCACGGGCGCAGTTGATGATCCGCACGCCCGGCTTGGTCTTCTGCAGGTTCTCGCGCGACAGGATGTTGCGGGTCTGCTCGGTGAGCGGAACGTGGAGGGTGATGAAATCGGCGCGCTTGAGCAGTTCCTCGAGCTCGACCTTCTCGACGCCCATATTGGCCGCCTTCTCCTCGCCCAGATAGGGATCGTAGGCCACGACCTTCATCTTCAGGCCGCGGGCGCGGTCGCAGACGATGCCGCCGATATTGCCCGCACCGATCACGCCGAGGGTCTTGCCGGTCAGCTCGACACCCATGAATTTCGACTTCTCCCACTTGCCGGCCTGGGTCGAGGCGTCGGCTTCGGGGATCTGGCGGGCGACCGCGAACATCAGCGCGATCGCATGCTCGGCCGTGGTGATCATGTTGCCGAAGGGCGTGTTCATCACGATCACGCCCTTCTTGGACGCCGCTTCCTTGTCCACGTTGTCGGTGCCGATACCGGCGCGGCCGACGACCTTCAGATTGGTCGCACCTTCGAGCAGTTTCGCGGTCACCTTGGTGGCCGAACGGATCGCGAGGCCGTCATATTTGCCGATCACCTCGGCGAGCTTTTCCTTGTCCTTGCCGAGCGAGGGTTCGAAATCGACCTCGATGCCACGGTCACGGAAGATCTGGACGGCGGTTTCCGAGAGCTTGTCGGAGACGAGAACCTTGGGGGCCATGTCTGGGCTCCTTGAATTTTCAGAAATTCGGGAAAGGACGGGCCGTCGCGGCCCGCCGATCAGTCGTTTTCGATCAGGCTTGCGCCGCGATCTCGGCTTCAAAAGCGTATTCGATCCAGGGCATCAGCGCCGCGACATCCGCCTGCTCGACGGTCGAGCCGCACCAGATGCGCAGGCCGGCCGGGGCGTCGCGATAGGCGCCGAGATCAAGACCTGCGCCTTCCTTCTCGAGCCGCTTGGCCACGGCCTTGGCAAACGCCGCGCCGTCCTTGATGCGATCGTCGGTGAACTTGACGCAGACCGACGTGGTCGAGGCGGTCGCCGGGTCCTTCGCGAGATTCGCGATCCACGGTTTCGCGTCGCAGAAATCCCAGACGGTCTTGGCATTGGCCGTGGCGCGTTCGATCAGGCCCTTGAGCCCGCCCACCGATTTCGCCCAGTTCAGCGAGACGAGGTAATCCTCGACGCAGAGCATTGACGGGGTGTTGATCGTCTCGCCGACGAAGATGCCCTCGATCAGCTTGCCGCCCTTGGTCATGCGGAAGATCTTCGGCAGCGGCCAGGCGGGGGTGTAGTTTTCCAGGCGCTCGACGGCGCGCGGGGAAAGGATCAGCACGCCATGACCACCCTCGCCGCCCAGCACTTTCTGCCAGGAGAAGGTGGTGACGTCGAGCTTGTCCCAGGGCAGCTCCATCGCGAAAGCGGCCGAGGTGGCGTCGCAGATGGTCAGCCCTTCGCGGTCGGCGGGGATCGCGTCGCCATTGGGGACGCGCACGCCCGAAGTGGTGCCGTTCCAGGTAAAGACGACATCGGTGTTGAAATCGACGGTCGAGAAATCGACGATCTCGCCATATTCGGCGGTCTTCACCTCGGCGTCGATCTTGAGCTGCTTGACCACGTCGGTCACCCAGCCGGCGCCAAAGCTTTCCCAGGCGCACATGGTCGCCTTGCGCTCGCCGAGCAGCGACCAGAGGGCCATCTCGACCGCGCCGGTATCGGAGGCGGGCACGATGCCGATGCGGTAATCGGCAGGCACGCCCAGAATTTCGCGGGTGGTTTCGATCGCCTCTTTCAGCTTCGCCTTGCCGATGGCGGCACGGTGCGAACGGCCCAGGGGGGCGTCATTGAGCATGTCGAGGGAGAAACCGGGGATCTTCGTGCAGGGGCCCGAAGAGAAACGCGGATTCGCCGGCCGCGTTGCCGGAGCTTGAATAGCCATTGCTGGTATCCTTCCAGATAAGCGCCCCTCGTTGGGGAGGGGTGTCCCATCGCCGCAGATACGCCTCGCCCGGCTCTGGCGCAAGGGGGAAATTTGGTCTAATGCGCCGGTTCAGGTCACGGATACGACATTCCCAAGGAGCGCGCATGTTCACCGCCACGCTGATCGCCGACCCGAAAGAGGCCAATCTGGATCAGGCCACGCTCGATGCGCTCTGCGGTGCCTGGGGCGGGGGTGACGCGCGCTGGCTCAACCCCAATGTCGCGGCGGAATTCAGCGTCGAGGAAGTGCCCTCGAACGCGGCGCAGAGCTGGGAGGGGCTGCAGGGGCTCGGCGTCGATCTGGTCGTGCAGCCGCGCGAGGGGCGCCGCAAGAAGATGCTCGTCGCCGACATGGATTCGACGATGATCCAGCAGGAATGCATCGACGAGCTGGCCGATGTGGCGGGCGTCGGCGAGCGGGTGAAGGAGATCACCGCGCGGGCGATGAATGGCGAGCTGGATTTCGAGGGCGCGCTGACCGAGCGGGTCGGGCTGTTGAAGGGCCTGCGCGAAGAGGTGATCGGACAGGTCATCGCGGAACGCATCACCTTCATGCCGGGCGGGCATGATCTGGTGGCGACGATGAAGGCGAACGGCGCCTATTGCGTGCTGGTCTCGGGCGGGTTCACGGCCTTCACCGGCTATGTCGCCGAGGCCCTGGGCTTCGACGAGAACCGGGCCAACCGCTTGCTGATCGAGGACGGAAAGCTGGTGGGTATTCCCGCCCAGCCGATCCTCGGGCGCGAGGCGAAGGTTCAGGCTTTGCTGGAAATTTCGGAAAGACTGAAGCTCGACCATGCCGAGGTGATGGCGGTCGGCGACGGGGCGAACGATCTGGGCATGCTGCACCTTGCCGGGGCGGGCGTCGCACTGCATGCCAAGCCCGCCGTGGCCGCGCAATGCGACATCCGGATCAATTACGGCGATCTGAGCGCGCTGCTCTATATACAGGGCTATTCGGTCGAGGAATTCGCCTCCTAAGCGAGCGGCGCGATTTCCCGGCCGCCCTGCCAGATCCGGGTGGGACGCCAGGTTTCATCGAAATGCACCAGATCGGCGGCGAGGCCCGGAGCGATCCGGCCCACGGGCGCGCCGATCTGTGCCGCGGGGATGCGCGTGGCCATCGCCAATGCGCGCTCCGGGGCGATGCCGACCGTCTCGATCATGAAGCGGATCGCCTGCGGGAGGGACAGATCCGCCCCCGCCAGGGTGCCGTCCTCGAGCCGCAGCGCGCCGTCGCGCCGCGCGATTCGCCGCCCGGCGAGATCGAAACCATCCAGCCCGGTCCCGGCGCAGGCCATCGCATCGGAAACGAGGAACACCTCGCCCGCCTGCTTGGCCGCAAGCGCGAGCCGGATCGAGGCGGGGTGAACATGGATGCCATCCGCGATCAGTCCGGCCGAGACACCGCTTGCAAGGGCCGCGCCCACGAGCCCCGGTTCGCGCGAGCCGAGCTGGCTCATCGCGTTGTAGAGATGGGTGACCATCCGCGCCCCGGCCGCGATCGCCTCCTGCGCTTGCGCGAAACCGCAATCGCTATGGCCGAGACTGACGATGATGCCCGCCTCGGAAAGCCGCTCGATCTGGCGCGGGGTCGCGGCGGCGGGGGAGAGCGTGACGATCAGCGCGGGCAGCGCGGTCTTCGCCTCGAGCAGGATCTCGAGATCCCCCTCCTCCATCGGACGGATATGCTGGGGCGGGTGGCAGCCGGGGCGCCGGGGATCGAGATGCGGGCCTTCCAGATGCAGACCGGCAAAGCCCGGCACGCGCCCCACCGCCGCGATCCCGGCGGCCAGCGTGCTTTGCATCGCCGCGCGGCTGTCGGTGATCAGAGTGGGCAGCAGCGTCGTCGCCCCGAGCCGCGCATGGGCCGCACAGATCGTGGAGAGCGTCTCCAGGCGGGCATCGCCGTCCAGCATCACGCCCCCGCCACCGTTGACCTGAAGATCGACGAGGCCCGGCGCAAGCGTGCCGCCGGGGAGTGCGATCCGCCTGCCCTCGGGCGCGTCATCGAGCGGACACAGGCCGGAAATGCGACCCTGTTCCAGCAAGATTGCCTGGTTCTCGAGAAACCGCTCGCCGTCGAAAAGGCGCGCGCCCTGCAGGATCATTCGCTCCAAAACGCATCCTCCATCGCCAGCGAAAGCGCACCGTCGAGCGCGGATCCGCGCGCGGGAGTGCTGGGCCAGTCGGGGAGAGCGAGGGTCGGACCGAGCCCGCCGATCCATGTCACCGGCAGATCCGATTCGGGCTGCAGCAGCGCGATCGCCTCCCGGATGTCGGACGCGGCTTCGCTGCGGATCGCGACCGCCGCCGGGTCTTCGGAGCCCAGCACACGCGGCGCGAGCGCGGCCCAGTCGGCGGGCGTCGCGCTCAGGCTGAACCGCAACAGCCCCGCGCCGCCATCCATCTGTTCGAGAAGCGTGCGCAGAAGGGGGGTGAGCGGGCAGAACCCGTCGAGCGCGCGCGCCGCGCGGGCCCCGAGCGCCCGGCCGATCCAGGCGCCCGATCCCTCGTCGCCGAGCCGCAGCCCCCAGCCGCCGATCGTGTGGAGATGGCCGTCGAGCTGGCGCGCGAAGACCGAGCCGGTTCCGAGCGCCGCGACGATCCCGTCCTCGCGCCCGAGCGCGCCGCGCACGGAGATCGTCACGTCCTGCACCACGCGGGCGCGAAACGGCAGGCGGGTGACGAGCATCTCGCCCTGGCCGGAGAGGTTGGCGCCCGCGAGCCCGAGCACCGCGCGCAGTTCGCCGGGCGCGAACCCCGCCATCGCCGCATCGCAGGCGGCAAGGATATTGGCCAATGCACCCCCGAAATCGCTCGCGATATTGGCGGGGCCCGCCTCGCCGCGGCCGATCACCCGGCCCGTCGCGTCGGCCAGAACCGCGCGGCAGCCGGTGCCTCCGCCGTCGACACCCAGAAAATGCATCCCTGCCTCCGTTTTGAGCGTAACAGTGCCAAATCCCCGATCCGAGAGGAAGGGCCGTAACAACGCCTCGGCGTGAAACGACTTGGGGAAAGACAACGATCCCTCTATCACTGGGAAAAACCGACCGGGAGCTTCATGCGCAAACCTTTGATATTCCTTGTCCTGATCGCGATCGCGGTGGTTGCGACGGTGCTCGTGGCCGATCCCGACCCCGACCGTCTGCGCGCGCTGCGCGATGGGGTCGCCGACTGGCAGGCGGCGCATCCGGTGGCGCTCCCGGCGGGCTTCTTCGCGCTCTATGTCGCGGTCACGGCGCTGTCGCTGCCGCTCGCGGTGTGGCTGACGCTTCTGGGCGCGGCGCTTCTGGGCTTCTGGAAGGGGTTGGTGCTGATCTCCTTCGCCTCCTCGCTCGGGGCGCTGCTGGCGTTTCTGGTGGCGCGCTACCTGATGCGCGACTGGGTGCGCGGGCGGCTTGGCCCGCGGCTATCGAAGATCGAGCGGGGCGTCGCGCGCGACGGCGAGTTCTTCCTGTTCTCGCTGCGGCTGATCCCGGTCGTGCCGTTCTTCGTCATCAACCTCGCCTTCGGCCTGACGCGGATGAAGGCGTGGCGCTATTATCTCGTGAGCCAGGTCGGGATGCTGCCCGGCACCGCCGTCTATGTCGCCGCGGGCGCGCAGCTCGGCACGCTCGACAGCCTTTCGGGGATCGTCTCGCCGGGGGTGCTCGGGGCCTTCGCGGCGCTTGCGGTCTTTCCCTGGATCGCGCGAGCCGCGCTGCGGTTCTGGGCGCGAAAGCGCGCCTATCGCGGCCTTGAGCGGCCCGTGAAATTCGATCGCAACCTGATCGTGATCGGCGCGGGGGCGGCGGGGCTGGTGGCCTCTTATGTGGCCGCGCAGGCGCGGGCGAAGGTGACGCTCGTTCAGGACGGCCCGATGGGGGGCGATTGCCTGAATTTCGGCTGCGTGCCCTCGAAGGCGCTGATCGCCTCGGCGCGGGCGGCCGGCGCCGCGCGCGGCTCGCAAGCGCTCGGGGTGAAAGCCGAGGTCTCGGTCGATTGGCCGAGGGTCACGAAGCGGATCTCCGAGGTGATCGCGCAGATCGAACCCAATGATTCCGTGGAGCGTTACGAGGGGCTCGGGGTCGAGGTGATCGAGGGCCACGCGCGGCTCGAGGACCCGTGGACGGTGCGCGTGGGCGATCAGCGTCTGACTGCGCGCGGGATCGTTCTGGCGACCGGGGCGGCGCCGGTGATCCCGCCGATCGAGGGGATCGGATCGGTCGAGCCGCTCACCTCGGACACGCTCTGGGACGCGCTGGCGGCCCTGCCGGCGCCTCCCGCGCGCATGGTGATCCTGGGCGGCGGCCCGATCGGCTGCGAGATCGCGCAGGCGCTGGTGCGGCTTGGCGCGGGGGTGACGCTGATCGAAGCGGCGGAGCGGTTGCTGATCCGGGAGGATGTCGAAGCTTCCGATGCCATCGCTGCGGCGCTGCGCGCCGATGGGGTCGATCTGCGTCTTGGCGCGAAAGCGATCCGCTTCGGGCGCGATGACGGGAAATGGCTCGAGCTCGAGGACGGCACGAAGATCGGTTTCGACATGCTCCTGGTCGCGGTCGGGCGCAAGGCGCGGCTCGAGGGGTTCGGGCTGGAGGAACTGGGCATCCCGACGGGCCGCGTGATCGAGACCAACGACTATCTCGAGACGCTGATGCCGAATATCTACGCCGCCGGAGACGCCGCGGGGCCGCGGCAACTGACCAATGCCGCCGGTCATCAGGGCTGGATCGCGGCGGCCAATGCGCTCGCGGCACCCTTCTGGCGCTTCAAGGCCCATGGCGCGCCGATCCCGCATGCGGTCTTCACCTCGCCGGAACTGGCACGGGTCGGGATGACGGCGGCGGAGGCGGAGGCCGAGGGTGTCGCGCATGAGGTCACGACCTATCCCCTCGGCGATCTGGATCGGGCGCTGGCGGAGGGCGCGGGCGAAGGCTTGGTGCGAGTCGTGACCGCGAAGGGGTCGGACAAGATCCTCGGCGTGACCGTGCTGGGCGCTCATGCGGCCGAGGTGCTGGCCGAATTCGTGCTTGCGATGCGTCACGGGCTGGGTCTGGGCAAGATCCTCGCCACGCCGCATGTCTATCCGAGCTGGTCGGAGGCGGCGAAGAACGCCGCCGGGCGCTGGCGGCAGGCGCATGTGAACCCGCGCACGCTGCGCATCGCGGAGCGCTTCATGACCCGGAGGCGCGGATGATCGACGCCGCTCTCCTGCCCCTGCAGCGCGCGATGATGCAGCCGCCCGCCGAGGCCCTGGCCGCGCGCGGCATTCGCGCCGATCAGGTCACGGTGGCGGGCTTCGCGCTGGGCCTTCTCGCGATCCCCGCGCTGGCCTTCGGGGCCTATTGGCCGGCGCTGGTCCTGATCTTGCTCAACCGGATCGCGGACGGGCTCGACGGCGCGATCGCGCGGATCAACGGCCCGACCGATCGCGGGGCCTTCCTCGATATCGCCTTCGATTTCCTGTTCTACGCGCTGATCCCGGTGGGGTTCGCGCTGGCCGATCCTGCGCGCAACGCGCTGCCCGCCGCGATCCTGATCGCCGCTTTCGTCGGCACCGGGTCGAGCTTTCTCGCCTTCGCCTCGATCGCGGCCAAGCGCGGGATGAGTGCCGAGAGCTATCCCACCAAGGGCATCTACTATCTGGGCGGTCTGACCGAGGGGACCGAGACGATCCTCTTCTTCGCCGCGATCTGCCTGTTCCCGCAGGCCTTCCCGATCCTTGCGGCGATCTTTTCCGCCGCCTGTTTCGTGACCACCGCGACCCGTTGGCTGATGGGTTGGCGGGCCTTTTCGTAAATCGGAGTGAGAGTGAGTATGAGAACCAGAACCGCCGCGCTATCCCTGCTGGCCTTGCCAATGCTCGCCACCCCCGCGCTTGCCGATTGGGCGCAAACGCAGGCGGAGGCGAAAGGCCAGACCGTCTATTTCAACGCCTGGGGCGGGGATCCCCGCACAAACGCCTTCATCGAATGGGTCTCGGACCGGATGCAGGAGAGATACGGCGTGACGGTCGAGCAGGTGAAGCTCACCGATACGGCCGAGGCGGTGTCGCGCGTACAGGCGGAAAAGGCGGCGGGTCAGGACGAGGGCGGCGCGGTCGATCTCATCTGGATCAACGGGCCGAATTTCCTCGCGATGAAAGAGGCGGGTCTGCTGCATGGGCCTTTCGTGGCGGATCTGCCCAATGCGAAATATCTCGACCTTTCCGAAGGCGCGGCGGCGAGCACCGATTTCACCGTGCCGACCGAAGGCTTTGAGGCGCCGTGGCGGCTCGCGAAATTCGTCTTCGACTACGATTCCGAACGGGTGACGACGCCGCCCGCGGACATGGCGGGGCTGCTCGATTGGGCACAGGCGCATCCGGGCCGGTTCACCCATCCCAACCCGTCGAATTTCATCGGCGCGACTTTCCTCAAGCAGGCGCTGGTCGAGATGGCGCCCGACCCGGAGGCTCTGGCCAGTCCGGTCACCGATGCGGCCTATGACAAGGAAACCGCACCGCTCTGGGCGTGGTATGACCAGTTGCGGCCGCTGATGTGGCGCAAGGGCGAGGCCTTCCCGGAAAACGAGAGCGCTCAGGCGCAGCTTCTGGCCGATGGCGAGGTCGATTTCGGGATGCATTTCGACCCGGCCGCGCCGGCGGCGTTGATCGAGCAGGGCGTGCTGCCGCCTTCGGTGCGGGTCTGGGTGCCGCAAGGCGGGACGATCGGCAATATCTCCTTCGTCGCGATCCCCTATAACGCGGCGCACAAGGCGGGGGCGGAGCTGGTGGCGAATTTCCTGCTCGACCCGGCCACGCAGGCGCATATGCAGGATATCAGCGTCCTGGGCAGCTTCTCGGTGCTCGATCCGGCGAAGCTGGACGATGGGGCGAAGGCGGCCTTCGTGGGGCTGCCCACGGCGCCGGCGCTGCCCACGCTGGAGGCGCTCGGCCCGACCCTTCCCGAGCCGCATCCGAGCTGGATGACCCGGCTCACCGAGGATTGGGCGCGGCGCTACACGAAGTGAGGTTGCGATGCGGCTTGCCGGGCTGATCCTGACGCTGGTGATCGGCGGGCCGGTCGCGCTGGGCACGGCGCTGACCGTCGCGACCGGTTTCGGCTGGCAGCCGGGGCTGGGGCGGGTGACACCGGGCTGGGGCGGGGTCATGGAGGCGCTTTCCCTGCCGGGGATCGACACCTCGCTGCGGCTGACGCTGGTGACCGGGATCGGGGCGACGGTGCTGTCGCTCGCGGCCTCGATCCCGCTCTCGCGCTGGTTGGTGACGCGGGAGGCGTCGGCGCGCTGGCTGACGCCGCTGCTGGCGGTGCCCCATGCGGCGCTGGCGATCGGGCTGGCCTTTCTCATTGCGCCCTCGGGCTGGACCGCGCGGCTGATCTCGCCCTGGGCGACGGGATGGGATCTGCCGCCGCAGATCGTCACCGTGGGCGATCCGTGGGGGCTCACGCTGATCCTCGGGCTGATGCTGAAGGAAGTGCCGTTCCTGACCCTGATGACTCTGGTCGCGGCGGCGCAGAAGCCGCTGGCGGCCCAGATGGCGGCAGGCCGGGCGCTGGGTTACGCGCCGGGGCGTGCTTGGGCCCGGATCGTCTGGCCGCAGCTTTATCCCGCGCTGCGGCTGCCGGTGCTGATCGTGCTCGCCTTCTCTCTATCGGTGGTGGACATGGCGTTGATCCTCGGGCCGTCGAACCCGCCGACTCTCGCGGTGCGGATCTTGCGGCTCTATGGCGCGCCCGATCCGGCGCAGGCGGTGCCGGCCTCGGCGCTGGCGGTGCTGTTGCTGGCGGTGATGGCGGGATGCGCCGGCCTCTGGCTGACGGGAGAGCGGGCGATCGCCGCGCTCGGGCGGCGCGCGGTCGCGGCGGGGCGGCGAGGACATGCCCGGCGCAACTGGATCGGGGGGTGGCCCGCCGCCGTCGGCGGTGTTCTCACGCTCGGATCGCTGGGCGCGCTGGTGCTTTGGAGCCTCGCGAGTATCTGGCGCTTCCCCGAAGCGGTCCCGGCGCGCCTGAGCCTGCAACGATGGGCCGCCGCGGACTGGGCCGGACCCTTCGCCACGAGCCTCGCTCTGGCGGTCGCCTCGACCGCGCTGGCGCTGATGCTCGCGGTCCTGTGGCTCGAAAGCGAGGATCGCGCGGGAAGGCGCCTGCCGCTCGGTGCGCTGATCGTGCTGCCGCTTCTGCTGCCGCAGATCGGCTTCCTGCAAGGACTGACGACCGGCTTTCTCTGGCTGGGCCTGCCGCCCGGGGCGGTGGCGGTGACATGGGCGGAACTGCTCTTCGTCTTTCCCTATGTGATGATCGCGCTGGCGGGGCCGTGGCGCGCGCTCGATCCGGGGCTGCTGGCGAGTGCCGCGAGCCTGGGTGCGGGGCCGGGGCGCAGGCTCTGGCGGGTGAAACTGCCGGTTCTTCTCGGGCCGCTCGCGGCGGCGGCGGCGATCGGGGTGGCGGTGTCGGTCGCGCAATATCTCGCCGTGCTGCTGCCGGGGGCGGGACGCGTTCAGGCGCTCGCGACGGAGGCGGTGGCGCTCGCCTCGGGGGCGGATCGGCGGCTCGCCGCGGTGCTCGCACTGATGCAGGCGGCGCTTCCCTGGGCCGGGTTCGCGCTGGCGCTCGCGCTCCCCGCCTGGTGGCATCGCAACCGCAAGGGCCTTCGGGGAGGACTGGCATGAGCCTCGAACTGCTCGACGTGAGCCTGACCGCGCCGGACGCGCGCGCCCCGCTTTTCGCTCCGCTCTCCTTGCGCGTCGCGCCGGGGGAGGTGGTCTGCGTGATGGGCCCCTCCGGCATCGGCAAGTCGAGCCTTCTTGCGCATATCGGCGGCCACCTGCCGCGCGGGTTTCGCACGACAGGCTCGGTGCGGCTCGAGGGGGTAGAGGTGATGCGGCTGCCGGCGGAACGGCGCGGGATCGGGATGCTGTTCCAGCAGGCGCAGCTCTTCCCGCATCTCTCGGTGGGCGACAATCTCGCCTTCGGCCTCGCAGCGCATCTCAAGGGCCGGTCGGCGCGCAAGGCGGCGGTGGCGCGAGCGCTCGGGCAGGCGGGGCTTGCCGGAATGGAGGATCGCGACCCGGCGACGCTGTCGGGCGGGCAACGCACACGAGTCGCGCTGATGCGCGCGCTTCTGGCCGAGCCGCGCGCGATCCTGATCGACGAGCCCTTCGCCGCGCTCGATGCCGATCTGCGCGCCGAGATCCGCGCCTTCGTGCTCGGTCATATCCGGGCCCGCGCGATCCCCGCCTTGATGGTGAGTCATGACGAGAGCGACGCGCAGGCCGCGGCGCGGGTGGTGACCCTGCGGCGCTGAGCGCACCGGCGGATCTCCGCGCATGCAGGCTTGCGAGACCCCGGTACAGGCCTTATTCCCAAGGGCATGTTCGCAAACCCCGTCTTCCGCCACGCCCGCGCCCTTGCCGTTCTCACGGCGCTGATCGGCACGCTTTCCGGCTGCGTGCCGGGGGAGTTCGGCACGGCCCAGGTCGCCCAGTCGCGCACCAAGCTCGCCAATGGCGCGCTGACCGTGACCGCGCCGAAAGGCTGGTGCATCGACCCCAAGAGCCTGCGCGATTCCGGCGCGGGGGGCTTTGCGCTCTTCGGCAATTGCGCCGCGATTTCCCGCAATCCCGATGATGCCCATGCCCCGCTGCCCGCGCTTCTGAGCGTGACGGTCGGTCCGCCCGCCGTCACGGATGCGAGCGGCACGTTCGGAAAGGACCGGCTCCCCCAGAACGGAACCTTCTTCCGCTCCGAGCTTGGCCGGGCAGCGCTCGCGCGGTCGGGGGAAGCGGGCGACGTGACGATCGACAAGTCCGAGATCTCGGGCGACGTGCTGATGCTGCGCGTGACCGACCGCTCGAAGCAGGGCGGCCCGCCCGTCGCCGATACCTATCTGCGCGGGATCAGCGATATCGGCGGGCGGATCGTCGCGCTCTCGGTGATGCCGCTCAAGGATGGCGAGATGAGTTATGACGCTCAACGTCGCCTTTTGCGCGAATTCGTCGCGGCGATCCGCGCCGCGAACTGAGCGCCCCCCCGACAAGACCAGCCACCGCAGCAGATTTGCCCTTTTCGTGAGGGGCTTGATAAGAAATAAGTGGTGTCGTTGGGCCGGGTCCGTTGGCCCGGAACGCGGCGAGGCGAAGGGGGACGATCGGGGCAATGGCTGGGATGCGTGGCTCATCGCTGCTCGATCGGGTGCTCGAACGCCGCGCCCTGCGACGCTGGAACCGGGCCGCCCGCGCCACCAAGCAGATGGATGCCGAGGCCCTGCGCAGCCTGCGCGGCCGCGCCCGGCTCCTGCGCAACGCCCTCGAAGATGTTCTGCGCCAGAGCGAGGCGCGCCTGCGCAGCGCCTTTCCAGGGACGGCCGCGCTTCCCCGGCCCTCAGGGAGTGACTGGGTCTGGCGCCCCGAGATCTGGCGCGTCCCGGTGCAGCCGGTCGGTATCGCGGGGGCGGAAAACCGCACGATGCTCGGGCGCGAGCTGACGCTCTTTCACGATTGCCCCGCCTCCGAGATCACCCTGCGCCAGATCCGCACCAGCGGCCCCGGCACGGTCGCACCCTACGGGTTGCGGATGGACGTGCTGCGCTTCGAGGGCTCGTTTCTCTCCTTCGTGCTCGACCTGCCCGAAAGCGCGCTGCGCGGGTTGCAGCTCAATCACCTGCTGCGTCTGGAGATGGATGTCGCGATGGAGCGGCCGCTGGAGATCTTCTGCCGGCTCAACATCAAGCACGGTCCCAATAGCGAGCAGCTCGTGCGGGAATTGCCGCCCGGCGGCGGTGGCCAATTCGTGGAATTCGATCTCGCCTATACCCGGATGAACGAGCGGCGGCTCGAGAAGGCCTGGGTGGATATCATCTTCGAAAGCCCGCGCATGAACGAAGTCGTTCTGCGCGATATGACCTTCGCGCGCTATCCGCGTGCGGAGTTGTGACGGAGGACGGATGCTGGAAGCGACACGGATACGGGGCGGCTGTTGGGAGGCCACGAGCCGCATGCCCGAATCCCCCGATCTCGAGGTGCGCCACCTGGGCGAGGTGCTCGAGGGGCTTGCCGTTTCGGGCAAACCCGGAGACTGGCGCATCACCCAGCCGATCCCGGTTTCGGCGCTCAACGAGGGCGTGTTGAGCTTCCTCGTCTGCCGCAAGGGCGAAAGCGAGCCGATCGACAGCTTCACCCTCGTCGCCGGCGCCCCGCTGGCCGAGGATCTGCGCGCGGAGATCGACCTGCTGCGGGCCGAGCTCGACCTGTTGAAGCGGGCGTTCCGGCAGCATTGCGCCGAGAGCGAGGCCTGAGCACCTCACCCCTTCGCGAGAGGTCTCGAAGCGCCCCCTTTCCGCTTGCGGGAAATGCTGCATATGCCTAGCTTCCCCGCGACAGCGATGGAGGCTTTCATGTCCAGGATCGAAGCGCGGCTCGCGGAGCTCGGCATCACCCTTCCCGAAGCGCCCGCCCCGGCGGCCAATTACGTGCCCTATGTGCGCAGCGGCCAGCACCTCTTCGTCTCCGGGCAGATCTCGAACGGTCCCGAAGGGCTGATCGTCGGAAAGCTCGGCGCCGGCATGGACGTGGTGGAGGGCGCGCTTGCGGCGCGGTTCTGCGGTCTCGCGCTGATCGCGCAGGCCAAGGCGGCGCTCGGTGATCTCGACCGGGTGAAACGGGTCGTGAAACTGGTGGGCTTCGTCAACTCCACCGCCGAGTTCACCGACCAGCCCAAGGTCGTCAACGGCTGTTCCGATCTGATGGTCGAGGTGTTCGGTGACGCAGGGCGGCACGCGCGCTCCGCGGTCTCGGCGGCCTCCCTTCCGCTCGGCGTCGCGGTCGAGATCGAAGCGATTTTCGAGGTCGAGTGATGGCGCTTCATCCGGATTTCCTGCGCCTGCCGATCGCGCATCGCGCTTTGCATGACCTTTCCCTGGGGCGGCCCGAGAACAGCCGCGCCGCGATCCGTGCCGCGATCGAGGCGGGCTACGGCATCGAGATCGACCTGCAGCTCTCGGCCGATGGCGTGCCGGTCGTGTTCCACGATTATTCGCTCCACCGGCTGACCGAGGAAACCGGCCCGGTGCGCGGGCGCAGCGCCGCGGAACTCGGTGCGATCCGGCTCAAGGGCGGGGAGGAAGGCATCCCGACCTTCGCCGAGATCCTCGAGCTTGTCGGCGGGCGGGTGCCGCTTCTGGTGGAGCTGAAGGATCAGGATGGCGCGCTTGGCCTTTCGGTCGGAGCGCTCGAGGAGGCGGCCGCCGCGCTCTTGAAGGACTATGAGGGTCCGGTCGCGGTGATGTCCTTCAATCCGCATGCGGTCGAGGCTTTCTCGAGATACGCCCCCGACATCCCGGTCGGGCTGACCACCTCTGCCTATCTGCAGGATGACTGGGCCTTGCTGCCTGTCGCGCGCGGCGAGGAGCTGCGTCACATCCCCGATTTCGATCGTGTGAAGGCGGCCTTCATCTCGCATGAGGCGAAGGATCTGAGCGCGGCGCGCGTGGCGGAGCTGAAGGCGCTCGGTGTCCCGATCCTGTGCTGGACGATCCGCTCGGTCGATGACGAGGCGCTGGCGCGTCAGGTGGCCGACAACGTGACCTTCGAGGGCTATCTTTCGGCGCTGCCTGCTTGACCGGGCGTCCCTCGGCCACAGATTCAGGGCATACCGAACCGCAATCTCTCGGGGCACATGGATCAAGGCTTTGAAATCACGCTTTATTCGGATATTTCCGAAATAAGCGAAACGGATTGGAATGCCTGCGCCTGTCCCGAAACGGCAGATGGATCGCGGGCATTCGATCCCTTCACCACGCATAGGTTCCTTGCGGCGCTCGAGGCTTCGGGCTCCGTCGGGCCCGGCACCGGATGGGACGCGCGGCATCTCGTGGCGCGGCTGGAAGGGCGCGTGATCGGGGTGGCGCCGCTCTACGTGAAGGGCCATTCGCAGGGCGAATATGTCTTCGATCACGGCTGGGCCGACGCGTTCGAACGTGCCGGCGGGCGCTATTATCCCAAGCTGCAATGCGCGGTGCCCTTCACTCCGGTAACCGGGCGGCGGCTGCTGGTGCTGCCGGGGCTCGAGGAGGCGGGGCGGCGCGCCCTACTTGCCGGAATGGCGCAGATCGCCGAGGGCGCCGGGGTATCCTCGGTCCATGTCACCTTCTGCACCGAGGGCGAGGCCGAACTGGCTGCGGGCGAAGGCTGGCTGCACCGGGTCGGGCAGCAGTTCCACTGGTTCAACGACGGCTACGGCGCCTTCGAGGATTTCCTTGCCGAGCTCAGTTCGCGCAAGCGCAAGGCGCTGCGCAAGGAACGCCGCAAGGCGCAGGAGTTCAGCGGCGAGATCGTGCAGCTGACGGGCGATGCGATCCGCCCCGAACATTGGGACGCCTTCTGGGCTTTCTATCAGGATACCGGCAGCCGGAAATGGGGCCGCCCCTACCTGACGCGGGCTTTCTTCGACCGGCTCCACGAGATGCGCGAGGATGTTCTTCTGGTGCTGGCGCTGCGCGAGGGACGCCCGATCGCGGGCGCGCTCAACCTGATCGGGCGGGACGCGCTGTTCGGCCGCTACTGGGGCTGCATCGAGGATCACCCCTTCCTGCATTTCGAGCTTTGCTATCATCAGGCGGTCGACTA
The DNA here is from genome assembly GCF_000737065.1 of Thioclava atlantica. Lineage (GTDB taxonomy): Bacteria > Pseudomonadota > Alphaproteobacteria > Rhodobacterales > Rhodobacteraceae > Thioclava > Thioclava atlantica. The sequence goes on from NZ_AQRC01000008.1 coordinate 118,052, forward strand.
CGCGATCGCCGAGGGGCTGGGCCGGGTCGAGGCGGGCGCGCAGGGCGAGCACAAGCTGGCGCGCGGCTACCTGCCCGTCGTCACCCATTCGGCGCATTGGATCGGCCATCCCGGCCTGCGCCGGGCCGTGGCCGATTATCTCGAAGCCGAGCGGGCCGCGGTGGACGAGGATATCGAGATCCTGACCGAACTCGGCCCCTTCAGAATGAACCGGGAACCCGATACCTGACGTAACGTTTGGGACATGACTTCAAGAGGGAGCGATGAATGAATCTCAATGACCTGACGCATCTGAATGGCTGGCTCACGCAGGACCGCATCGACGCGGCGATCCTTGCCGCGGTGAATGTGTTGGCCGCGCTGGTGATCCTGCTGATCGCGCTGGCCATGTCCGCCTGGGCGAAGCATCGCATCCTCGCGCTCTCGGACCGATATGCGCGGCTCGACGACACGCTTTTCGGCTTCCTCGGCAACATGGTGAAATACCTGATCCTCGCGATCGGGGTGATCTTCATCCTCAACCGCTTCGGCATCCAGACGACCTCGCTCGCCGCGCTCGTCGGTGCCGCCGGTCTGGCCGTTGGTCTCGCGCTTCAGGGCACGCTGTCGAACCTCGCGGCGGGGGTGATGATCATCCTGTTCCGTCCGTTCCGGCAGGGCGATTACATCGCGGCAGGGAGCCAGAGCGGGACGGTGACCGAGATCCAGCTCTTCTATACCGTGCTCAAGACCTATGACGGGATCCAGACCATCGTGCCGAACGGAGATATCTGGTCGAAGCCGATCATCAACTACTCGGCGAACCCGACGCGGATGATGGATCTCACGATCGGGGTCGCCTATGACGCCGATCTGAAGAAGACGCAGGAGGTGCTCGAGCGGATCGCGAGCTCGGACGAACGCGCGCTGGCCGATCCCGCGCCGACGATCCGGGTCAAGCAGCTCGGCGACAGCTCGGTCGATTTCACCTTCCGCGTCTGGGCGAACACCGCCGATTACTGGCAGTTGCAGGCCGATATCACCCGCAGGATCAAGGAAGAGTTCGACGCCCACGGCATCGGCATTCCCTTCCCCACGCGCACGCTCGAAGTGGTGCAGGTGCCGCAGATCGAGACCGCGCCGGCGATGAACGGGCGCGGAGCGGTTTGATCTGGCTCTTCGCGCGTGCGGTGCTACCTTGCGGGAATGCGAGAAGGGAGTGAACCATGACCGACAAGCTCGATGCCGAAGAACGCAAGGCTCTGCTCAGTGCGCTCGAAGATTCCGGCTGGCGCGCCGCCGAGGGGGCGGACGCGATGGTCAAACGGCTGCTGTTTCCGGATTTCTCGGCGGCCTGGGGCTTCATGTCGCAAGCGGCGCTCTGCGCCGAGAAGATGGAGCATCACCCCGATTGGCGCAATGTCTACAACAAGCTCGAGATCACGCTCTCGACCCATGACTGCGGTGGCGTGAGCGTGCTCGATATAGAGCTCGCCCGCGCCCTCGACGCGCTGGCCGAAGGGGTGGCCGAGGTGGATCGCGATATCGGCCGGCCCCTGATGCGGCTGACCGAGAGCAGGGCCGACTGACCCTCACGCCGTCCGCAAAGAAAAACGCCCGGTCCTGCGCCGGGCGTTTTCGATTGCATGAGGGGGCGCGCGTTCAGAGCGCGGCCAGCAGGCCCTCGCCCGCCGAAGCCTCGCAGGTGCCCGGGCTTTCCTCGACGTGCAGCACCTTCACCACCCCGTCATCGACGAGCATCGCATACCGCTTCGAACGGTTGATCAGCCCTGCGGGCGGCGCGGTGAAATCCATGCCGATCGCCTGCGTGAACGCGGCTTCGGGATCGGCGAGCATGGTGATGCCGGCCTCGCTCGCACCGGTCGACTCGCCCCAGGCCTTCATCACGAAGGGATCGTTGACCGCGACGCAGACGATTTCCGCCACGCCCTTCTCGGCGAATTCGTCCTTGGTGCGGATGAAGCTCGGCACATGGGCGGTGGTGCAGACCCCGGTATAGGCGCCCGGCACGGCGAAGACGACGATCTTGCGGCCTTTCATCTTCTCGCCGAGGCTCACGGGTTGCGGGCCCTCGGCCCCGATTTCGAGGAAGGTGGCGCCGGGAAGGGCATCGCCGGTCGTGATGGTCATGAAGTGCTCCGTTGCTGTCGCGTTGCGTTTCCTGCCTGCGACGATATAGGGTCGGGCGCGTGTCGCGCCAGTGGAGAGAGTGATGAACCGGATCGTGATCGTCGGGGCAGGGCAGGCCGCGGCCTCGATGGCCGCCAAGTTGCGTGCGCTCGGACATGACGGGCAGATCACTCTGGTGGGAGATGAGCCCGTCGCGCCCTATCAGCGCCCGCCGCTCTCGAAGGCCTATCTCCTGGGCGAGATGGGGGTGGAGCGGCTGACGCTGCGGTCTGAAGACTGGTGGACCGAACAGGGCGTGGAGCTGCGGCTCGGCACCGCGGTCACCGATATCGACACCGCTGCGCAGCGCGTCACGCTGTCCGATGGCGCCACGCTCGATTACGCCGAGCTCGCGTTTTGCACCGGCGCCACCCCGCGCCGTCTGCCCGCGGCGATCGGCGGCGATCTGGGCAATGTCTTCACCGTGCGCAGCCTCGCCGATGTCGATGCGATGCGCCCGCTCTTCGCGCCGGGCAAGCGCCTTCTCGTGGTGGGCGGCGGCTATATCGGGCTCGAGGCGGCCGCGGTCGCGCGCAAGCTCGGGCTCGAGGTCACGCTAATCGAGGCCGCGCCGCGCATCCTCGGCCGCGTCGCCTGCGCCGAGACCGCCGCCGCGATCCGCGACCTGCATCGCCGCCAGGGCGTCGAGATCCTCGAAGGGATCGGGCTTTCCCGGCTCACCGGGGAGGACAGCGTCACCGGCGCCCTGCTCGAGGACGGCCGCACGCTCCCGGCCGATTTCGTCATCATCGGGATCGGCGTCACCCCCGAGGACGAGATCGCGCGCGCGGCGGGCATTCATTGCGAGAACGGGATCGCGACGGATGCGCAGGGCCGGACCTCCGCCGCGCATGTCTGGGCGGCGGGCGATTGCGCCTCCTTCCCCGGCCCCGGCGCCGACGGGCGGCTGCGGCTCGAATCGGTGGGCAATGCGATCGACATGGCCGAACTGGTCGCCGAGAACATCTGCGGCGCAGGCAAGGACTACCTCCCGAAACCGTGGTTCTGGTCGGATCAGTTCGATGCGAAGCTCCAGATCGCGGGGCTCAATGCAGGATACGACCGGATCGTCACCCGAAACGACGAGGGCGAGAGCTTCTGGTATTTCCGCGACGGCCGGCTGATCGCGGTCGATGCGATCAATGACGCACGCGCCTATATGGTCGGCAAACGGGTGATCGAGGGCGGCAAGGTCGTCACGCCCGAACAGGTCGAGACCACGCCCGAACTGAAGGCGCTGATGAAATGAGGATCATCGGCGGCGCGCGGCGCGGGCTCAAGCTGGCGGATGTGGGCGAGGGCGATACAAACGCCCATCTGCGCCCGACCACTGACCGGGTGCGCGAGAGCATCTTCAACCTGCTGATCAATGGCAGCCACGGCAATCCCGTGCCCGGCGCCCGGGTGCTCGATCTCTTCGCGGGCACCGGCGCGCTCGGGCTCGAGGCGCTGTCGCGCGGCGCCGCCCGCGTGGCCTTCGTCGATGACGGTGCGGTCTCCCGCGCGCTGCTGCGCCGCAATATCGAGGCGATGCAGGCGATGGGCGTGACCGATGTCTGGCGGCGCGACGCGACCCGGATGGGCCCCAATCGCGGCCCCGGCTATGATCTCGTCTTTCTCGATCCGCCCTACGGAATGGGTCTGGGCGAGAAGGCGATCGCCTCGTGTCTCGAAGGCGGCTGGCTGGCTCCCGGCGCGACGATCGTCTGGGAAGAGAGCACCCCGCCCCTCCTGCCCGCGCCGCTGATCCAGCTCGACCAGCGCCGCTACGGCGATACCTTTGTCACCCTCGCACGGATGCCCGAATGATCCCCCAGGCCGTTCTCTTCGATTGCGACGGCGTGCTCGTCGACAGCGAGCCCGCGACCTTCGACCTGATCCAGGCGGAATTCGCCCGGCACGGTCTGCACAAGGAAATCCCCGAACTCGAGGAGGCCTTCATCGGCGCGACGATGGAACGCGTGGCCGAATGGGGGCGGGCCCATGGCGCCGACCTTCCCGAGGGCTGGATCGACGCCTATTACGAGACCCTCTATGCGCGGCTGCGCGAAGGGACCGAGCTGATGCCCGGTATCCCGCAATTGCTCGCACGGCTCGATGCGGTCGGCATTCCCTTCGCGGTCGGCTCGAACGGCCGGATGGCGAAAATGGAGGCAACACTGGGCCAGCACCCCACGATCCGGGCGCGGCTCGAGGGGCTCTTGTTCTCGGGTCAGGATCTCGGCTGTCCGAAACCCGCCCCCGATCTCTACATCAAGGCCGCCCGAGCGCTCGGCGCCGAGCCCTCGGCCTGCGTCGTGATCGAGGACAGCCCGACCGGCGCGCGCGCGGCGAAGTCTGCCGGCATGCGGTGCCTGGGCTATGCGCCGCAGGGCCCCAATCCGCGTCTGGAGGCCGAAGGGGCCGAACTCTTCTCCGATATGAGACAGGTGCCGCGCCTGATCGGGCTCGATCCCTGATCCTTCACCTGGACGGAAATACCCCGGGGGGCTCGCGGAAGCGAGCGGGGGCAGCGCCCCCTCCGATGGGTGCGCTCAGCGCCAGGTGGGGTGGAAGCGGTTTCCGGGCGAACTGGTGAAGATCTCGCAGCCATCGGCGGTCACGCCGACCGAGTGCTCGAACTGCGCGCTCAGCGATTTGTCGCGCGTCACCGCCGTCCAGTCATCGGCCAGAACCTTGGTCTCGGGCCGGCCCAGATTCACCATCGGTTCGATGGTGAAGATCATGCCTTCCTCGAGACGCGCGCCCGAGCCCGCCCGCCCGTAATGCAGCACGTTCGGCGGCGCGTGGAACACCCGGCCCACGCCGTGACCGCAGAAATCGCGCACCACCGACATCCGGTGGCCCTCGACATATTTCTGGATCGCGTGGCCGATATCGCCGAAAGTATTGCCGGGCTTGACCTGTTCGATCCCGATCATCAGCGCGTCATGGGTGACCTGGATCAGCCGCTCGGCCTTGCGGCTGAGGCTGCCCGCCACATACATGCGCGAGCTGTCGCCATACCAGCCGTCGAGGATCACGGTGATGTCGATATTGAGGATGTCGCCATCCTTGAGCCGCTTGTCGCCGGGAATGCCGTGGCAGACCACGTGATTGACCGAGATGCAGCTCGCATGCTGATAGCCGCGATAGCCGATCGTCGCCGAGGTCGCGCCAAGTTCGCCCACGCGCTTCTCGATGAAGGCATCGAGCTCGCCGGTGCTCACGCCCGGTTTCACCAGATCGGCCACTTCGTCGAGGATTTGCGCGGTCACCTGAGAGGCTGCACGCATCCCCGCGAAATCGCTCGCGTCGTAGATGCGGATGCCGTCTTTGGTCACTCGGGCCTGGCTGTCGTCCAAGGGTCCACTCCTAGAAGTTGCGCGCCTTAGATAGTCACAAAATCCGGGCTTGGCCAGTGCCCGCTCTTTCCCCGCTCCGCGCCCCGCCCTATACCAAAGGCAAAGGAGCCCGAAGATGCCCAATCCGACCGCAGCCATCCTGATCATCGGCGACGAGATCCTGACCGGACGCACCCGCGAGGGGAACGCGCATTTTCTGGCGGGAAAGCTCGTCGAACAGGGCATCACCTGCCGCGAAATCCGCATCGTGCCGGACGACAATGACGTGATCGTCGCCGCGGTGCGCGAGCTCTCCTCGCGCCACGATCATCTTTTCACGAGCGGCGGCATCGGCCCGACCCATGACGACATCACCGCCGATGCGGTGGCCGAGGCGATGGGGGCGGCGCTCGATGTGCGCGAGGATGCGCGCGAGATCCTTGCGGCCTATTACGCCGCGCGCGGGGTCGAGTTCACCGCCGCCCGGCTGCGGATGGCGCGGATCCCCGAGGGCGCGACGCTGATCGAGAATCCGGTCTCGGGCGCGCCCGGTTTCAGCTGCGGCAATGTCCATGTCATGGCTGGCGTTCCCAATATCTTCCAGGCGATGGTCGAGGGGCTCTTGCCGCGCCTCACCGGGGGGGCGCCGCTGCTCTCGCGCAACTGGCAGGTGCCGCGGCCCGAAGCCACCGTGGCCGATGAGCTGCGCCGGATCGCGGGCGAGTTTCCCGATCTCTCCCTTGGCTCCTACCCCTATATCCAGGAGGGGCGCTACGGCACCAACCTCGTCGCGCGCGGCACCGATCCCGCGCTGGTCGAGGCGGGCTGGCAGGCGCTCAAGGATGCCTTCCCGGAGGGGCAATGACGGAGCCGTTCGGGATCATCGACGCGTCCTGGCCGGCCGCGAGCCTGCGCCGGGCCGGCGGTTTCCTGATCCGCGAGGGCAAGGGCGGCGGCTCGCGGGTGAGCTGCGCGACGCTCGAAGTCCCGCTCGAGGAGGCCGATATTCCCGCCGCCGAGGCCGCGCATGTTGCCCTTGGGCAGGTCCCGCGCTTCATGATCCGGGGAGGCGAGGAGGCGCTCGACGCGGCGCTCGCGGCGCGCGGCTATGTGGCTCATGATCCCACGCGGATCTGGTCGGCGCCGATCGCGCGGGTGCAGGGCGAGGTGCCGCCGGTGACCGCTTTCGCGCATTGGCCGCCGTTGCAGATCGTGCGCGATCTCTGGTCCGAATTGCAGGTCGGCCCCGAGCGGCAGGCGATCATGGAGAGGATCACGGAGCCCAAGGCCTGCGTGCTGGGGCGCCGCGACGATCGCGCCGCCGGGGCGGCCTTCGTGACGCTCCATGAGGGCATCGCGATGGTGCACGCATTGGCCGTCGCGCCGGCGTTCCGCCGCAAGGGGCTCGCCCGCGCGCTGATCTACGAGGCTGCCCGCTGGGCCAAGGAGCAGGGGGCGACGCAATTCGAGATGCTGGTGGTGGAGGCGAACGACGCCTCGACCTCGCTGGCCAAAAGCCTCGGAATGACGGTCCGGCAAAGCTATCACTATCGCTGCAAGGGAGCGGCGTGATGTACGCGCGCGCCGCCATCGCCTTCGGGCTTGCGCTGCTCGCGAGCGCTGCACAGGGCGAGCCGGTCACGCTCAAGCTTCCGGGCGGAGCCTCCCAGTCCGCGCAGGAGGCGAGCCCCGCCACGAGCTACAAGCTGGCGATCGGGCCCTGGCAGGATGACGAGGTCAAGAGCCTCACGCTGGAGGGGGCGCGCTCGGACACCGCCTGGCGGCTGCGGTCGAACCAGAACACGACCCTGCAGATCCTCGCCCCGCTGCGCGACCAGCTTCAGCAGGCCGGCTACACGATCCTCTTCGAATGCGCGACCGATGCCTGCGGCGGGTTCGATTTCCGCTACCGGCTCGATCTGCTGCCCGAGCCTTCGATGCATGTCGATCTCGGCGATTTCCGCTATCTCGCGGCGCGCAACGGCAGCGATTACGTCGCGATCACCGTCTCGCGCTCCTCGGAATCGGGCTTCGTGCAGGTCACCGACATGAGCGTGCAGGACGTCACGCCCGCCCAGCCCGACAACCCGCTTGCCGCGCCGCAGACCGCAGCGCCGCTGCCCACGACCGCCGAGGCCCCCACGACTCCCACGGCATTCGCGCAGGCTCTCGAGGCGCAGGGCTCCGTGGCGCTCGACGATCTGGATTTCCCGTCCGGCGCGGCGGATCTCGGCCCGGGTGAATTCGGCTCGCTCAAGGCCCTTGCCGACTATCTCAAGGCCAATTCCGCGATGCAGGTCATGCTGGTCGGTCATACCGATGCGGTCGGTTCGCTCGCGGCCAATATCGCGCTGTCGAAAAAGCGCGCCGAAGCGGTCCGCAGCAAGCTGGTATCCGATTACGGAGTGGACCCGAACCAGATCAGCGCCGAAGGGGCCGGGTTCCTCGCACCGCGCGCCAGCAACCTGACGAAGGAGGGGCGCGAGAAAAACAGACGGGTCGAGGCGGTTCTCACCTCGACCCGCAGTTGACAGCGACCGGACGGAGCGGTCGCCACGCGGAAACTCTGATCACCAGTTGTCCGGGCCCTTCTCGGCGAAGGTCGTCGCGAGGAAGTCGATGAAGGCGCGGACCTTGGGCTGGGTGAACCGGCCCGGCGGGTAGATCGCGTAGATGCCGAGCGTCTCCATCGGCAGATCCGGGATCGCCTCTTCCACCAGCCCCTCGCGCATCGCGTCGGCGTAGAGGAAGGAGGGAAGGTAGGCGATGCCGAGCCCGGCGATGCAGGCATGCAGCAGCGACTGCCCGTCATTGACCGTGAGCCAGCCATTCGAGCGCACCTGCCGGCGTTCGCCCGAGGGCGCGGTCAGTTTCCAGACATTGCCCGCCGACTGGCTGGAATAGTGCAGGAGCTTGTGCTCGTTGAGATCGTCGATCTTTTGCGGACGCCCGTATTTCTGGAAATAGCCGGGCGCGGCGATCATCCGGCGCGAGGTGTCGGTGAGTTTGCGCGCGCGCAGACTGCTGTCTTCCAGCTCGCCCACGCGGATCGCCATGTCGAAGCCTTCCGAGATCAGTTCCACATAGCGGTTGTTGAGCACCATGTTCACGGTGATCTCGGGGAATTCCTGAAGGAAGTCACCCAACACCGGGGAGAGGAGATTCACGCCGAAATCGGTGGCGACCGAGATCCGCAGGAGGCCCGAGGGCGCGGTCTGCATCGAGGTGACGAGCGCATCGGCCTCGCCCGCATCGTTGAGCACGCGGCGGGCGCGATCGTAATAGGCGAGCCCGATCTCGGTCGGAGAGACGCGGCGCGTGGTACGGTTGAGAAGGCGGGCGCCAAGCCGTGCCTCGAGCGCGGAGACATGTTTCGAGACGGCCGATTTCGAGATGCCCATCTTCTTTGCCGCGTCTGTGAAGCCGCCCTGATCCACGACCATCGCGAAAGCTTCCATTTCAGTCAGGCGATCCATACGCGCACCTATCCGGAACTCGGTTTTGTTGCTCTTTGGCTGAAAGTTCTGGGCTCGAATTCGGGCGCAATTGGGGCCTAGGGGGGACAATACGGGGGAATTGTCATGCGTTGGTTACTCCTCGGAAACGCCGAAGCTGACCAGAACGTAAAGGCGTTTGCTCGATCACCCGGCGCTCTGCCTCGGAGGGGGAGGGTGGTTCGTCCCGAAAATTGCCGCATTCTGACGCCGCGTTTGACGTGACAAGGCGCGGGGCGCTTCGCACAGTGCCGCCAAAGAGGGAGGACACCATGCATCGTTACCCGCATCTCTTCACGCCGCTCGAGCTGGGCCATGTGACCTTGCCCAACCGGGTTCTTATGGGCTCGATGCACACCAATCTCGAGGAACGCGGCGACTGGAATGCGGTGGCCGAGTTCTATGCCGAGCGCGCGCGCGGCGGCGTGGCGCTGATGGTGACGGGCGGGATGGCGCCCAATGCCGAGGGAGGCGTTTTCCCCGGCGCTGCGGGTCTCTTCACTCCCGAAGACCTCGCGAACCACCGGCTGATCACCGATCGCGTCCATGACAATGGCGGGCGGATCGCGATGCAGATCCTGCATGCGGGGCGCTATGCCTACGGCCCCGATTGCGTGGCCCCTTCCGCGATCAAGTCGCCGATCTCGCCCTTCCCGCCCAAGGCGCTCGACGAGTCCGGTATCGAGAAGCAGATCGCCGATATCGCCACCGCCGCCGCGCGCGCCCGCGAGGCGGGTTACGACGGCGTCGAGGTGATGGGATCGGAGGGCTATTTCCTCAACCAGTTCCTCGTGCGCCACACCAACAAGCGCGAGGACCGCTGGGGCGGGGCCTTCGAGAACCGGATGCGCCTTCCGGTCGAGGTGGTGCGCCGCGTCCGGGAGGCCGTGGGGCCCGATTTCATCGTGATCTTCCGGATCTCGCTGATCGATCTGGTGCCCGATGGCTCGAGCTGGGACGAGGTCGTGACGCTGGCCAAGGCGATCGAGGCGGCGGGCGCGAGCATCCTCAATACCGGGATCGGCTGGCACGAGGCCCGGGTGCCCACCATCGCGACCTCCGTGCCCCGCGCGGCCTTCACTTGGCTGACGGGGCGGCTGCGGCCCGAAGTGTCGATCCCGGTGATCACCTCGAACCGGATCAACGCGCCCGATGTCGCCGAAGAGGTTCTGGCCTCTGGGGCGGCGGATATGGTCTCGATGGCGCGCCCCTTCCTTGCCGATCCCGATTTCGTGGTGAAGGCGCAAGAGGATCGCGCGGACGAGATCGCGCCCTGCATCGCCTGCAACCAGGCCTGTTTGGACCACACATTCCAGGGCAAGGTCTCGACCTGTCTCGTCAATCCGCGTGCGGCGCACGAGACCGAGATCGTGATCCGTCCGGCCGAGGTACGGAAATCCATTGCCGTGGTCGGGGCGGGTCCCGCGGGGCTTGCGGCGGCGATCACCGCGGCCGAGCGCGGCCATGACGTGACGCTTTTCGATCGCGCCTCGGAGATCGGCGGGCAGCTGACGATGGCCCGCGAGATCCCCGGCAAGGAGGAATTCCACGGGCTCACAGACTGGTTCGCGACGATGGTCGTGAAGTCCGGGGTGACGCTGCGGCTCGAGACCGAAGCGACCGCTGAAACCCTCGCGCCCTTCGACGAAATCATCATCGCCACCGGAGTCACCCCGCGCGATCCCGAGATCCCGACCGAGGGAGGGCAGGTCGTGAGCTATATCGACATCCTCAAGGGCCGCGTCACGGCTGGAAAGCGTGTCGCGGTGATCGGCGCGGGCGGCATCGGCTTCGATGTGGCCGAGTTCCTGACCGTCACCGACAGCCCGACGCTCGATCTCGAGGAGTGGAAGCGCGAATGGGGCGTGGGCGATCCGGCGCACACGCCCGGCGGGCTGACCGAGCCCCATCCCGAACCGCCGGCTCGGACCGTCACCCTGCTGCAGCGCAAGCGCGAGAAGCTGGGGCGGCGGCTGGGCAAGACTACCGGCTGGATTCACCGTGCGGCGCTGCAGATGAAGAACGTGCAGATGATCGGAGGGGTGAATTACGAAAAGATCACCCCCGAAGGTCTCCATGTCAGTTTCGGCGAGGCGCGCGAGAACCCGACCCTGATCGAGGCCGATACTGTTGTGCTGTGCGCGGGCCAGCTCTCGGAGCGCAGCCTCGCGGATACGCTGATCGCCGCGGGGCGCAATCCGCATGTGATCGGGGGGGCGGATGTGGCCGCCGAACTCGACGCGAAACGGGCGATCGACCAGGGAACCCGGCTCGCCGCCCGGCTCTGAGCCGCGCGCGGCGTCAGGCCACCAGCGCTTCGGCCTTCTTCAGATCGACCGAGACGAGCTGGCTCACGCCCTGCTCCTGCATCGTCACGCCGAAGAGCCGGTCCATCCGGCTCATCGTCACCGCATGGTGGGTGATGATGAGGAAGCGGGTGTCGGTGCGCCGGGTCATCTCGTCCAGCAGGTCGCAGAAGCGGGTCACGTTCGCGTCGTCGAGCGGCGCGTCCACCTCGTCGAGCACGCAGATCGGTGCCGGGTTGGCGAGGAACACCGCGAAGATCAGCGCCATCGCGGTCAGGGTCTGTTCGCCGCCCGAGAGGAGCGACAGCGTCGAGAGCTTCTTGCCCGGCGGCTGGCACATGATCTCGAGGCCCGCTTCCAGCGGGTCATCACTTTCCACCAGTTGCAGATTGGCCGTCCCGCCGCCGAAGAGGTGGGTGAAGAGGGTGCGGAAATTCTCGTTCACCTGCTCGAAGGCGGTCAGCAGCCTTTCGCGGCCCTCGCGGTTCAGCCCCGAAATCCCGGCGCGCAGCTTGCGGATCGCCTCTTCGAGATCGGCCTTTTCCTTGACCAGGGCGTCATGCTCTTCCTGCACTTCGCGCGCGTCTTCCTCGGCGCGCAGGTTCACCGCGCCGAGGCTTTCGCGCTGCCGCTTGAGGCGGTTCACATCGGCATCGAGCGTGACCGCATCGGGCATCTTGTCGGGATCGGTGTCGAGGCTTTCGAGCAGTTCCTTCGGGGTCTTCTCGGTCTCTTCCGCGATCCGCTCGGCGGCATAGGCGACGGTCTCGCGGGCGGCGTCGACCCGGGCCTCGGCGCGGGCGCGGGATTCGCGCGCCTCGCCGGCCAGACGCTCGGCCTCGCGCTCGGCCAGCTGAGCTTCGCGCAACGCACTCTCGGCGGTCGAGAGCTTGTCCGTCGCATCGGCCTTGCGCGCCTCGGCATCCGCGATCGCCTCGGACAGTTCGGCACGCTTGGCGGCCAGCTCCTCGGGCGCAGCATTGGCCTCCTTCAGGTCCGCTTCGGTTTCGGCCTTGCGGGTCGCGAGTTCCGCCGAGCGCCTCTCGGCGGTCTCGAGGCGGTGCCGCCAGCCCGAGATCTCCTTGGTGATCTCCTGCCGGCGCTTGAGCCGCGCCTCGCCTTCGCGGCGGATCTCGTCATGGCTCGAGCGCTTGGTGAGCATCGTCATCCGCGCGGCCTCGACGGTCATCTTCACCGCCTCGACCTCGCCGCGTGCGGCGTCGAGATCGGCAAGGGCGTCTTGTGCGTTCTGCGCCTCGCGCAGCGCCATCCGGGCCGCGCTCGCCTCTTCCTCGTGGCGTGCCACCGCGAGCCGCGCGCTCTCGAGCTTCGAGCCTGCGATCGAGCGATCCGCCTCGGCGCGGCTCAGCGCGCGTCCGGCCTCGGCAAGGCGCCGGTCGGCTTCGCGGCGGGCTTCACGGGCGGCGGCATCGGCCCGGGTCGCCTCGGCCAGTTGCGTGGTCAGTGCCTCATGCGCCTGCTTGGCCCCTTCCGCGCGCGCGGTCGCCTCCTCGAGATCGTGCTTGAGTTCGACGAGCCGGTTGAGCTGCTGCAGGCGCAGAGCCGCAGCGGTCGGGGCGTCCTCGGCTCCGGCGCGGAACCCGTCCCATCGCCAGAGATCGCCCTTGGGCGAGACCAGCCGCTGACCGGGGCGCAGTTCGGGCTGGAGCCGCACGCCCTCCGCGTAATCCGCGACGAGGCCGATCTGCGAAATCCGGCGCGCCAGAACATCGGGCACATCGACCCGGGCCGAGAGCGGTTCGGCCCCGGCAGGCAGCGGTTGCGGCGCGGCATAATCGGGCAGGGCGCGCCAGCCGGTGGGGGTGTCCTCGCCGACCTCGGGCGCGCGAAGGTCATCGGCAAGTGCCGCGCCAAGCGCCGCCTCGAAGCCCTTGTCCACCCGCACCCGGTCGAGAAGCTGATGGCCGCTCGCGGCCTCGCGCTCGACCAGGCGGGCCAGCGCGTTGACCTCGGCGCGCAGCGCGCCGGCTTCGCCCTCGGCCTCGGACCGCGCGGCGCGGGCCGCGCTTTCGCGCGATTGCGCCTCGGCGCGGGTCTCGTCGGCGATGGCCAGAGCTTCTTCGGCGGCCTCGGCGGCCTCCTGCGCCTCGCCCTGCGCGTCCTCGGCGGTCGCGTAATCCTCGCTCGCGGTGGCAAGCGCGGCTTCGGCCGCTTCGGCCGCGGCTTTCGCCTGCGCCGCGGCGGCTTCGGATTTCTCCGCGGTGGCGCGGTTGTCGGTGACAAGACGCTGGGCCGACTGGTGTCGGGCGGCGAGGCGCGCCACGTCTTCGGTCAGCTCGGAAAGCTGGGCCTCGCGCTCCTGCAGGATCTGCGCCGCTTCATGAGCGGCATCGGCCGCCATCGCGAGCCGGTCGTCATGGCCTTCCGACGCCTTGGTGATCTGGTCCTGTTCCCATTCGAGACGGCTGATCGTCTCGCCCGCGTCGCGGTTGAGCCCGGCCTCGCGCTCCATGTCGCGCACCAGCTGTTCGATGCGGCCGCGCAGGGTCTCGATCCGGGCGAGCGCCTGATCCTCCTGATCGGAGAGCGCGTCGCGCTGCACGGTGAGACGCTGGAGGATCGCGGTCGCGATATTCTCCTCCTCGCGCAGCGGCGGCAGGGTGTCCTCGTGGGTCTGGCGCGTCGTCGCGGCCTCGCGCGCCGTGCGTTCGGCCTGAGACGCGGCCGTGATCTTCTCGCGATGGCCTTCCTCGGCCTCGACGCGGGCATTCTCGGCCTCGCGCCAGCGCCGATAGAGCAGCATTCCCTCGGCACGGCGCAGCTCTTCGCCGATCGTGCGATAGCGCGCGGCCTGCCGGGCCTGCCGCGCGAGCGTCGCGAGCTGGGCGGCGAGCTGTTCGATCACGTCATCGACGCGGGTCAGGTTCTGCTCGGCCCCGTTCAGCTTCAACTCGGCCTCGTGGCGGCGCTGGTAGAGCCCGGAGATCCCGGCGGCCTCCTCGAGGACGCGGCGGCGGTTCTTCGGCTTGGCGTTGATCAGCTCGGAGATCTGGCCCTGCCGCACCAGCGCGGGGCTGTGCGCGCCCGTCGAGGCATCCGCGAAGAGCATCTGCACGTCGCGCGCCCGCACATCCTTGCCGTTGACCTTGTAGGCGGAACCCGCATCGCGGGTGATCCGGCGCACGATCTCGAGCCCGTCGCTGTCGTTGAAGCCCGAGGGTGCGAGACGTTCCGTATTGTCGATCTGCAGCGACACTTCCGCGAAATTGCGCGCCCCGCGCGACGAGGCGCCGGCGAAGATCACGTCCTCCATGCCGTCGCCGCGCATCGCCGAGGGGCGGTTCTCGCCCATCACCCAACGCAGCGCTTCGAGCAGGTTCGACTTGCCGCAGCCATTCGGGCCGACCACGCCCGTCAGCCCGTCATGGATCACGAGATCCGTGGGGTCCACGAAACTCTTGAAGCCATTGAGACGAAGCCGGGTGAAGCGCAAATGCCGTTCCTTTCCGAATCTCGGATGCGATTAGGGAAGTGTCCGTAGAGCAGGTCTTCGAGTCAACGAAAACACCCTTCATCTGGGAGGGCCCCGCCCGTTATCCACAAGATATTGGCGTATTCCCGCCCAAACCGGCCTTCAGGAGCGGGTGACGCAAGGTCGGCCGCGGCGCAGGAAAGCTTGATCTCGGGTGGAGACGAGCGCCGCTTCGACCTTTCCTTTTACGGCGGCTGCCGTAGCATCGGGACAGCGTGCAAGGAGGCTTCCATGATCCCCGCCCTGACCCTGATCCTTCTCTCCCAGCTTGCCGGCGAGACGATTTCGCGCGGGCTCGGCCTGCCGCTTCCGGGCCCGGTTCTGGGGATGATCTTCCTGCTGGTCGCGATGAGCGTCTCGGAGCGGATACAGGCTATCGTCCGGCCGGTGGCGCAATTCATCCTCTCGCACCTGTCGCTGCTGTTCGTGCCGGCGGGGGTGGGGATCGTCGCCCATCTCGACGCGCTCCGCGCGCATGGGGTGGGGGTTCTGGTCGCGCTGATCGGCTCGACCATGCTCGCCATCGTGGTCGGCGCCGCGGCCTTCGTCTGGGTGGCGAAGCTGACCGGGAGCAAGGCCGATGACTGATCCGTTCAAGCTCTGGTCCTATCTGTCCGCAACGCCGCTCCTGTGGCTCTGGGCCACGCTGGTCGCCTACTGGATCGGCGACACGATCTTCCGCGCCGTCGGGCGCAATCCTTTCGCCAATCCGGTGATGATCGCGGTGATCCTGCTCGGGGGCGTGCTGCTGGCGACCGGCACGCCCTATCACCGTTACTTCGACGGCGCGCAATTCGTGCATTTCATGCTCGGCCCCGCGACGGTCTGCCTGGCGGTGCCGCTCCATGCGAACCTGCCGAAGGTGCGGCGCGCGGCCCTGCCGATCCTCGCGGCGCTGGTGGCGGGCTCTGCCACCGCGATCGTCTCGGTGCTCGCGATCGCGAAGGCGATGGGGGCGGGGCCGGAACTCTTGGCCTCGCTCGCGCCGAAATCGGTGACCGCGCCGGTCGCGATCGGGATCTCGCAGGAGCTCGGGGGCGAGCCCTCGCTGACCGCGGCGCTCGTGATCCTCACCGGAATGATCGGGGCCATCACCGTGACGCCGATGCTCAATGCGCTGCGCTTTCGCGACTGGCGCGCGCGGGGGCTCGCGGTGGGCGTGGCTGCGCATGGGATCGGGACGGCGCGCGCCTTTCAGGTGCACGAGACCGCAGGCGCCTTCGCCTCGATCGGGATGGGGCTGAACGCGGTGCTGACCGCCTTTCTCGCCCCCGTCCTGCTCAGCCTGTTCGGTTAGAAATTCCGCGGCGGGCGCGCCTTGTAGACCGGCAGCCGCCAGCCGAAACACAGCGAGCCCGCACGCAGGGTGAAGGTCACCCCGCCGCAGATCAGGAGCGCGGTGAAACTGTCCAGCCCCGCCCCGCTCGCGATCAAGGCCGAGGCCGCACCCGCGAAGGCGCAGGTGAGATAGAGCTCGCCCTGCTTGAGAACCAGCGGCACCTCGTTGCATACGACATCGCGCATCAGCCCGCCGAAGGTGCCGGTCACCACGCCCATGATCAGCACGATCGAGGGCCCGTGGCCGAGCCGCATCGTCACCGCGACCCCGGCAGGCACCGCGACCGCAAGCGCGCAGGCATCGAGCCAGAGCAGCGCGCGGTAGCGGCTCTCCAGAAGATGCGCGGTGAAGAACACGGCCACCGCCGCGCCGGCCGCGATCAGAACATAGGTCGGATCGCCGACCCAGAAGACCGGGTCGCGGCCCAGCAGCAGGTCGCGCAGGGTGCCGCCGCCAACGGCGGTGAGCGCCGCGATGAAGATGAAGCCGACGATGTCGAGCTGCTGGCGCGAGGCGACCAGCGCCCCGGTGAGCGCGAAGACCAGAACCGCCGCATAATCGAGCCCCGCTCCGATCGGCAGATCGGCCGCCCAGGCGGGCAGGGCGCTCATCCGGCCTTGCCCGGCTTGAAGGGCTCCATCCCGGCGCGCGCGAGTTCGTCGGCGCGCTCGTTCTCAGGATGCCCGGCATGGCCCTTGATCCATTCCCAGGTCACCTGATGGCGGCGCTGCGCCTCGTCGAGCCGTTGCCAGAGATCGACATTCTTCACCGGCTTGCGGGCGGCGGTCTTCCAGCCATTGCGCTTCCAGCCGTGAATCCAGCCGGTCACCCCGTTCTTCACATAGGCGGAGTCGGTGGTGATCGTGATCTCGGCCGGACGCGCCAGCACTTCGAGCGCGTTGATCGCGGCGAGAAGCTCCATGCGATTGTTCGTGGTCTCGGCCTCGCCGCCCGAGAGCTCGCGCTCCTTGACGATCCGGTCGCCATCCATCGCGCGCATCAGAACACCCCAGCCTCCGGGGCCGGGATTGCCGCTGCACGCACCGTCGGTCCAGGCGAAGAGTTTAGTCATGAAGGCCGATATATCCGTCGAGAGAAGCGATCCGCGCAAGCCAGTTCCGGAGCGCGGGGAAGGGAGAGAGGTCATAGCCGCCACGCGTCTCGGCGGTGTGGGTATAGGCATAGAGGCAGATATCCGCGAGGCTCAGCGCGGTCCCCGCAAGCCAGTCGTGCCGGGCCAGACGGTCGTCCATGATCTGCAGCAGGCCGTTGCCGCGATCGAGCAGGCGCGCGAGCGCCTCGGGCGTCGCGTCGGCCTTGCGATGGGGATACTGGAGCAGCGCCGCACGCACCGCGATCACGCCCTCATGCTGGTTTTGCTCCCAGAACATCCAGCTGAGCATCCGCGCCCTCTCGAACGCATCCGCGGGGATGTATGGGGTACCCTCGCCCAGATAGCACAGGATCGCGTTCGATTCCGCGAGCACACGCCCGTCATCGAGATGCAGGGCGGGGGCTTTGCCGAAGGGGAGCGCGCCGCTCGCATGGGCCTCGGCCAGCGCGGCGCTGCCATATTCCACGTCGATCCGGTCATATGCCTGCCCGAGCAGCGCGAGCAGCAGCCGCAGCTTGTAGCTGTTGCCCGAGGAGGGCATCGAATAGAGTTTCATCGGATCACACCCGCACAAGCGCGATCAGACAGGCCACGACCACCGCGGTCAGCCCGATGCGCAGTTTCAGCCACCAGCCAGGCGCGAGCCCCTCGCGCTGGAAGAGCCAGTCGAGCGGCAGCAGTGCGAGAAAGCCGATCAACAGCACGAAATTCACCGGGACACCGAAAGCGACCAGAGCGATGAAGGCGAGGACCGGCGTGACGGCGAGGATATAGGCCATGTCCCAGTCGCCCTTCGCGGCAAAGCCCCAGAGGCTTCCTGCCATGAAGCAGAAGATCATCAGACCATAGGCCAGAACCGCGACGCGGGGCTGCGCCACGAGCGCGAAGGCGCCGGTCTGCACCGCGAGCACGCCCCAGACGAAGGGGATCAGCCCGGCAAGGCCGAGCACGAGCGCCGTGCCCGGGATCTTCGGGCCGAGCCCGCGCATCACGCGACCTCCCGCAATACGCGCGGCACCTTGAACTCGATATCCTCGCGCGCGGTCTCGATCTGGTCGACGGTCAGGTCGAAGCGCGCGCGGAACGCGTCGATGACCTCGTCGATCAGGACCTCGGGGGCGCTTGCGCCTGCGGTCACGCCCACGGCCTTCGCGCCTTCAAGCGCGCGCCAGTCGATATCCTCGGCCCGCTGCACGAGTTGCGCATAGGCACAGCCGGCGGCGCGGCCGACCTCGACGAGACGACGCGAATTCGAGGAATTGGGCGCACCGATCACCAGAAGCGCGTCGATCCGCGGCGCCATTTCCTTCACCGCGGCCTGACGGTTGGTCGTGGCGTAGCAGATGTCTTCCTTGGCCGGGCCGACGATCGCGGGGAAGCGCGCCTGAAGCGCGGCGACGATCGCGGCGGTATCGTCGACCGAGAGCGTGGTCTGGGTGATGAAGGCAAGCTGCTCGGGATCGCGCGGGGTGATCGTGGCGACATCCTCGACCGTTTCGACCAGCAGCACCTCGCCCTCGGGCAGCTGGCCCATCGTGCCCAGAACTTCCGGATGTCCGGCATGGCCGATCATCACCATCTGTAGGCCGCTCTGCGAGTGGCGCTCCGCCTCCTTGTGGACCTTGCTCACCAGCGGGCAGGTCGCATCGACGAAGATCATCTCGCGCCGCTCGGCCTCGGCCGGCACCGATTTCGGCACGCCATGGGCCGAAAAGATCACCGGCCGGTCATCGGGGCATTCGTCGAGCTCCTCGACGAAGACCGCACCCTTCTTGCGCAGCGTGTCCACGACGTATTTGTTATGGACGATCTCGTGGCGGACATAGACCGGCGCGCCCCATTTCTCGAGCGCCATTTCCACGATCTTGATCGCGCGATCGACGCCCGCGCAGAATCCGCGGGGCGCGGCGAGATAGAGGGTCAGGGACGGTTTCATCGCGCTCTCCTTTGTCTTGGCCCCAGACCTAAAACGCCGAGGCCACCGCGTCCAGTGTTCGATCAGTTCACCAGGCCGATCGCACCCGCGGTCAACCAGGCCAGAACGGCGTAGCGGCCCGCCTTGGCGACAAAGACCAGCGGCACGAAGATCCACAGCGACATGCGCAAAATGCCCGCCACGAGGCAGATCAGATCGCCGCCGGGCGCCCAGCTCAGCAGAAGGAGCCCGATGCCCCAGCGTTCGAACCAGCGATGCCCGCGCGCAAGCTGCGCCTCGGTCGCGGGAAACCATTTGCGGTCGCGCCAATGCGTCACCCCATAGCCGAGCGCGTAGGTGACGAGCGAGCCGATCGTGTTGCCCACCGCCCCCACGAGGATCAGCTGCCAGATCGGCGCGGTTCCGGCCGTCTGCAGTCCGACGAAGACGATCTCGGACTGGAACGGGATCGGGGTCGCGGCCAGCAGGGCCGAGACGAAGAGGCCGATCAGGGAAGCGTTCTCGAGCATCGAGCGTGGCTCCGGTTGAGCGAAAAGGGCGCGCGGTTTGCCCGCGCGCCCCTTCAAGCATGTTTTTGATCCGGCGTCAGGCCTCGATCAGACCGTTTCGGCGGTTTCCTCTTCGCGCGTCTCGCGCGGCGGGCGACCGATCACTTCGCGAAGCGCGTCGAGTTCGATGAAGTTGTCGGCCTGGCGACGCAGCTCATCCGCGATCATCGGTGGTTGGCTGCGGATGGTCGAGACCACCGAGACGCGGCAGCCCTGACGCTGGAGGCTTTCGACCAGCGGGCGGAAATCGCCGTCGCCCGAGAACAGCACGATATGGTCGAGGCGCGGTGCGAGTTCCATCGCATCGACCGCCAGCTCGATATCCATGTTGCCCTTCACCTTCCTGCGTCCCATCGAGTCGGTGTATTCCTTGGCAGGCTTCGTCACCATCGCGTAGCCGTTGTAGTTCAGCCAGTCGACCAGCGGGCGGATCGGCGAATACTCTTCGTTCTCGAGAAGCGCGGTATAGTAGAAGGCCCGCAGGAGCTTGCCCCTGCGTTCGAATTCCTGCCGCAGCAATTTGTAGTCGATGTCGAAACCCAGGGCTTTCGCCGCCGCGTAAAGATTGGAGCCGTCGATAAACAGGGCCAGCCGTTCGTCCTTGTAGAACATTAAGTCCTCATACACAGGTGAAGTCGGCGCCCGAAATCAGTTTGAATGTGCGAACCAATTGAACATAATCAACTCAGCACGTATGAGCTGGGCGCTCCACGATTTAACATTCGACATATCGCATTTTGCGACCGGAGCGAAAACTGTCTATATGGACAATGATTTGTATATTGCGCTCGGCGCGAATATGCCGAGCAATGCAGGATTGCCCGACGCGACGCTCCGGGCCGCGTTGGGCGAAATGGCAGCGCGCGGCTTGTCCCTGCAGGCGGTCAGTCGGTTCTTCGCCACACCCGCGGTCCCGTCGGGGTCCGGGCCGGATTACCTCAATGCCTGCTGCAGGTTGGCCTCCGACAGGTCCCCGGGCGAGGTGCTCCAGATCCTGCATGAAATCGAGGCGGAATTCGGCCGGGTACGCGAGGGACGCTGGCAGGCGCGGGGCATCGATCTCGATCTGATCGCGATGGGTGACGCGGTTCTGCCCGATCCGACGGTCTATGCGAAATGGCGTGACCTTTCACCGCAGGCGCAGCTCGTCGAGGCGCCCGATCACCTTGTTTTGCCGCATCCGCGGCTTCAGGATCGCGCCTTCGTGCTGATTCCCCTCGCCGATATCGCCCCGCTCTGGCGTCATCCCGTGTCCGGCCTGAGCGTCGTCGAGATGCTCGAAGCGCTGCCCGAGAATGAAAAAGCCGCGATCCGGCCGCTTCTCGAGGCCCATTCGGCCCAATGACCGCTTGTGTTTCGCGCCTGCAGCGCCTAAGTAGGCGGTTCAATCCGAGTTCTTCTGGAGAGACCCATGGCCCGCGTGACGGTTGAAGATTGCGTTGACAAGGTTCCGAACCGCTTCGAGCTGGTGATGCTGGCGTCGCACCGCGCGCGCGAGATCGCGGCCGGCGCGCCGATCAGCGTCGATCGCGACAACGACAAGAACCCGGTCGTCGCCCTGCGCGAGATTGCCGACGAGACCCAGTCGGCCGAGGATCTGCGCGAGCGTCTCATCGAGAGCAACCAGACCCAGATCGAGATCGACGAGCCCGAAGAGGATTCGATGGCGATGCTGATGGGTGGCGAGACCCCCGATCGCGCCGTCGAGGACGACATGTCCGAAGAGCGCATGCTGCGCGCCCTGATGGACGCGCAGGGCCGCGAGTAATCCTCTTACGATCCGGAACGAGCGCGCATGATCGACGTCGAAGACCTGATCGCGCTCGTTCGCAATTACAATCCGAAGACCGATGCCGATCTGATCCGCAAGGCCTATGCCTACGGTAAGGACATGCATGACGGGCAGTTCCGGCATTCCGGCGAGCCCTATTTCTCCCACCCCGTCGCGGTCGCCGCGATCCTGACCGAACAGCGGCTCGACGATGCGTCCATCGTCACCGCCCTCCTGCACGACACGATCGAGGATACCCGTTCGACCTATTCCGAGGTCGCGCGGATCTTCGGCGAGGAGATCGCGGAACTGGTCGACGGGGTTACCAAACTCACCAATCTGCAACTGTCGAACGCAGCCTCGAAGCAGGCCGAGAACTTCCGCAAGCTCTTCATGGCGATGTCGAAGGATCTGCGGGTGATCCTCGTCAAGCTCGCCGACCGGCTGCACAACATGCGCACGATCCGCGCGATGCGGCCCGAGAAGCAGGCCCAGAAGGCGCGCGAGACGATGGAGATCTACGCGCCGCTCGCGGGTAGGATGGGTATGCAGTGGATGCGCGAGGAGCTCGAGGATCTCGCCTTCAAGGTGCTCAACCACGAGGCGCGCACCTCGATCATTCGCCGCTTCGTGAGCCTGCAGAAGGATGCGGGTGACGTCATCCCGAAGATCACGGCCGATATCCGGCACTTGCTCGAAGAGGAAGGGATCGACGCCGATGTCTTCGGCCGTGCGAAGCGCCCCTATTCGATCTGGCGCAAGATGGAGGAGAAGCAGCTCACCTTCTCGCGCCTGTCCGACATCTACGGCTTCCGCGTCATCACCCGGACCGAGATGGATTGCTACCGGGTGCTCGGCCTGATCCATCATCGCTGGCGCGCGGTGCCCGGCCGGTTCAAGGATTACATCAGCCAGCCGAAATCGAACGGCTACCGCTCGATCCACACCACCGTGTCGGGGCGCGACGGCAAGCGCGTCGAGGTGCAGATCCGCACCCGGCAGATGCACGAGGTGGCCGAGGCAGGCGTCGCCGCGCATTGGTCCTATCGGGATGGCGAGCGGGCCCAGAACCCCTTCGCGGTCGATCCGGCGAAATGGCTCGCCTCTCTCAATGAACGGTTTTCCGAGGGCGAGGGCGACCACGACGAATTTCTCGAGAACGTCAAACTCGAGATGTATTCCGATCAGGTCTTCTGCTTCACCCCCAAGGGGGACGTGGTGAAACTGCCCAAGGGCGCGACCCCGATCGACTTCGCCTATGCGATCCATACGCGGATCGGCAATTCCTGCGTCGGCGCGAAGGTCGACGGGATCCGCGTGCCGCTCTGGACCCGGCTCAAGAACGGCCAGTCCGTCGAGGTGATCACGGCCGCCGGTCAGCGCCCGCAGCTGACCTGGCTCGACATCGTGGCGACGGGTCGCGCGAAGGCCGCGATCCGCAAGAGCCTGCGCGAGGAAGACCGCGACCGCTTCATCAAGCTCGGCCACGAGCTTGCGCGGGTGGCTTTCGAACATGTCGGGCGCAAGGTCTCGGACAAGGCGCTGCGCACCGCGGCCAAAACGCTCGGGCTCGCCGACGAGGACGAGGTGCTCGCCCGGCTCGGTTCCGCCGAGCTTGCGGCATCGGATGTGCTCGAGGCGCTCTATCCCGAACTGGCTTCGAGCCAGAGCGAGACCGAGGTCGAGCCGACCCGCGCCGTGCTCGGTCTCGGCGCCGACCAGACCTTCCGCCGCGCCGATTGCTGCCAGCCGCTGCCCGGTGAGCGGATCGTGGGCATCACCTATCGCGGGCGGGGCG
The DNA here is from genome assembly GCF_000737065.1 of Thioclava atlantica. Lineage (GTDB taxonomy): Bacteria > Pseudomonadota > Alphaproteobacteria > Rhodobacterales > Rhodobacteraceae > Thioclava > Thioclava atlantica. Next base: position 141,343 of record NZ_AQRC01000008.1, read on the forward strand.
TCGTGATCCACGCGATCGACTGTCCGGCGCTCGAGGAATTCGAGGACCAGCCGGAACGCTGGGTCGATCTGCACTGGAAGACGGGCCGCCATCCGCCGGTCTATACCGCGATGCTCAAGATCACGATCGCGAACGACGCGGGGGTGCTGGGGCGGATCTGTACCTTGATCGGCCAGCAGAAGGCCAATATCTCGGACCTCAAATTTACCGACCGGAAGCCCGATTTCTATTCGCTTCTGGCCGAGGTCGAGCTATGCGATGCAGAGCATATGCACCGCCTGTTGACGGCGCTCGAGGCGGAGAGCGACGTCGCGCAGGTGGAGCGCGTCAGGGAGCTGTCGCGCAAACCCTGACGCAAAACGCCGTCGGGGGAGGGGGGAAAGGACACAAGACTTGGTCTTCAGGCGGCGCGAGAAGAGGGGGTTATGGGCGAACCTGCGCGAGGCGGTCTGGCCCCGTTCGGGATGGTCGCGTGCCTTCCAATATGTGAAGCATCGCGTGAACCGGCTGCCCGATCGGCCTCACCGTATCGCGCGCGGCGTCTGGGCCGGGGTGTTCGTGTCCTTCACACCGCTTTTCGGCTTCCATTTCGTGACCGCCGCCACGGTTGCCTGGATCATGCGCGGCAACATCCTCGCGGCGATCCTTGCCACCTTCTTCGGCAATCCGATCACCTTTCCGATCATCGCGGTCTTCTCGGTCAAGCTCGGCCACAAGATCCTCGGTGACCGGTTCGATCGCGGCGGCCCGCCCGAGGGGCTGTTGCAGACCTTCCAGGCCGCAAGCCACGATCTGCTCCACAATTTCTGGGCCATGTTCACGCCCGACCGCGCCGAATGGGGCGGGTTGCAACGGTTCTTCGCGGATGTCTGGTTGCCCTATCTGGTGGGCGGGATCATCCCCGGCGTGATCGCGGCGACGGTCTGCTATTACGTCTCGCTGCCGATCATCACCGCCTATCAGAACCGCCGCCGTTCGCGGCTCAAGGCGCGGCTCGAGAAGATCCGCTCCAAGATCAAGCGCGAGGAAAAGGGCAAGGAGTGAGGCCGCAGGGCTGCCGCAGGCGTCACCGCGGCGCGCGCCGGAGCCCTTGCGCTGCCAGCGCTTCGCTCAGGCAATAGCCGCGTCTCTGGGCCTTGCGGCGGAAGGTTTCGGCTGCCGCGACCGCGTCGCGGAGATTCGAGAACCAGCGCAGGCATTGCCGCCCGTCATGGCCGCGAATGCCCCATTCGCGCAGCACGGTGTATTCCCCGAAGAGATTGTCCGAGACCTCGACGCGGTAGAAACGCCGTGCGCCGGGCCGGTGAAGAATGAGGTTGAGCATGGCAGTGCTCCGAGATCGCGGTTTCGTGAATTGAATCAGACGTGCCGGCGCTTGGCTAGGAAAAAAGAGTTAACGCGCCGTGGCTCAGCCCCAGCGGACATCGCCGAGGAAGATGTAGCCCGCCCCGTAGATCGTCTTGATGAGCCGGGGGTTCTTCGGGTCCTCGCCGAGCTTGGTCCGGAGCCGCGAGATCCGCACATCCATCGCCCGGTCGAAACTCTCGCCCGCGGCCCCGCCGAGGCTCTCCTGCATCTGCGCCCGGGTGATCAGGCGGTTGGGGCTTTCGAGGAACAGCCGCAGCACCTCGCCCTCGGCATGGGAGAAGGAGGTTTCGTGGCCCGCCTCGTCGACCAGAAGGAAGCGGTCGAAATGCGCGGTCCAGCCGGCGAAGCGCGCGGTTTGCGCGGTGGGTTGCGCCTCGCCGCGTCCCTTGCGCAGCCGGGCCCGGATCCGGGCGACCACCTCGGTCGGGTCGAAGGGCTTGATGATGTAGTCGTCGGCGCCCAGTTCGAGCCCGGTCACCCGGTCCTGCACCTGCGCGCGCCCCGAGATGATGATGATCGCGGCTCCGGATTCGAGCGCCAGCCGGTGCACGAGCGCGAGCCCGTCCCGGTCGGGCAGTCCGAGATCCACGAGGCAGACATCGGGCGAAGAGCGCTTGAGGCCCGCCTCGAACTCGGTCGCGCGCGCATAGCTGGTGGTCCGGAACCCCGCCTCCTCCAGCGCATCCGCGAGCATCCGGCGGATTTCCGGCTCGTCATCGAGAATGGCGACAAGAGGCTGGTCTGCGCTCATCGACGGACTCCGGACAGATGCGCGGCGAGCTGCCCCGCGGAGAAGGGTTTCTGGATGACCGGGCAGGGCGCCTGCGCGCGCAAGGCATCACCGGGCGGCAGCGAGGTCATCAGGATCACCGGGATCTGATCGCCGATGGCGCGCGCGAGGTCCACCCCCGTTCGACCTCCGGGAAGCTGGATATCGGAGAGCACCGCGCCGATATCGGGCAGTTGCAGAAGTGCCTCGGCCTCGGCCACCGAGCCGGCCTCGACGACGGTATGATCGAGCCCGCGCAGCATGTCGCGGGTCACGGCGCGGATCTCCTCGTTATCCTCCACCAGAAGCACCAGCAGCGGCGCGGGTTGCGCCTCCGCGATCCGAAGCGGCAGGCGTAGCGTGACCTGCGCGCCATCGGCGGTGTTGCGCAGCCGGACCGTACCGCCGGCGAGCTTGGTCTGGTCATAGACCATCGACAGGCCTAGCCCCGAGCCTTCGCTGCCCTTGGTGGTGAAGAAGGGATCGAGCGCGTGGGCGAGCGCCTCTGGCGAAAAGCCCGGCCCCTCGTCGCGCACGGATATCTCGACCCAGGTGTCGCGGACCGGATGCGCGGCGATGCGGATCGTGCCGCCGGTCTCGCGCATCGCGTCATTCGCGTTGAGGATGAGATTCAACAGGCTGTCCTGCAACGGGCCGGGATCGAGCAGGATAGGCGCCTCGAGACCTGCGATCTCGATATCGAGCGTCACCGGCTCGTGCAGCGTCGGCCCCGCCATCGCGGCCAGATCGTCGAGCATATCGGCGAGGATCACGGCTTGCGGACGCAGCTCGCGCGGGCCGGATATCGCGGCGATCCGGTCGAGAAGCGTGCCGCCGCGGCGCGCCGCCGCAAGGGTCGCGCGGATCGCTTCATTGGCATCCGCAGGCAGGCCCTCCATCCGTTCGAGCCGGCCCTGAAGCCCGAGGATGATCGTGAGGAGATTGGCGAAATCATGGGCGAGCCCCGAGGAAAGCTTCGCCGCCAGTTCGCGCTTGCTCGCCTGCGCGAGCGCGGCGCGCGCCTGGGCCTCATGGGTCACGTCCGTCGACAGGATGAAGACGCCATGCACCTCTCCATCCGCGCCGCGATCGGGTGTGAGCGCCACGCGGATGCGGCGGCCCGACGGGTCGTGGGTGATCTCGAGGACGTTTGCCTCGCCCCCGAGCGCGCGCTCGAAATTCGCCTCGACCTTGGTGAAGGTCTCGGGGCCGAGCGCCTCGCGCGCATGGTGGCCCACCACATCGGCCAGCGAACCCGGCATCACCGAGGACAGGCGCCGGTTCGAGAATGTATAGACGAAGTCCTGGTCCACATGGGCGATATGGGCCGGCATCATCTCGGTCACCTGCCGGGTGCGGGCCTCGGTTCGCGCCAGCTCCCGCGAGGTTTCCTCAAGCGCCGCATTGGTCGCCGCGAGCGCCCGGTTCGCGGCCGCCAGCGCCTCCGCGTGATCGAGAAGCTGGTCCGAGAGTTCCTCGGAACGCCCGCGCAGCAGCGCTTCCTGTCGCTTGATCTCGGTGATGTCGGTATAGACCGTGACCCAGCCGCCCTGCGGCAGTGGCGCCCCCTCGACCGAGATCGTCCGGCCGTTGGGGCGGGTGCGTTCCATGTAATGCGGCTCGAAGGCGCTGGCGGTCTCCACGCGATCGCGCACCGACGCCTCGACATCCTCCACGGGGCCGTATTCGCCGCGCGTGACAAGGTAGCGGATCGTATCCTCGAAGGTGGCGCCCGGTTGCGTAAGCGCGTCGGGAAGGTCGAACATCAGCTGATACTGCCGGTTCGACACCGCGAGCCGCAGGTCGCTGTCGAAGATCGACAGGGCCTGCCCGATCAGGTTCAACCCCGCCTGGGTCAGCCTTTCCCGGCTCGTCTCGATCACCTTTTCCTCCCCGGCATCCTGTTTGCGTAGCACCGGGGCGCGCGCGCGCAAAGCCCGTTTCGCTGCGCAGCGATGCGCGGAAAGAATTCGTTACAATCGCGAAAAGATCACGAAAACTTTGACAGCCAGCCTCACCCCATGCCGAACTGGGCGCGGAGGATTCGCCCCGTTGCGGAGAGGGACGCCGGTCAACCGGCGCGAGGGAGGAAAATTTGGCTGACGCAGTCGCGAAGGGGCAGGATTCTGCCCAGTCGATTCCTGCGCTCTTGGCGCGGAACGTAGCCCGATATGGCGGCTATCCCGCCTATCGCGAAAAGGAATTCGGAATCTGGCAAAGCTGGACCTGGGCCGAGACCGCGGAGGAAATCCGCGCGATGGCGCTCGGTTTCCTGAGTCTCGGCGTGGAGCGCGGGGATTACATCGCCATCATCGGACGCAACCGTCCGGCGCATTACTGGGCGATGGTCGCGGCGCAGATGTGCGGCGCGGTGCCGGTGCCGCTCTATCAGGACGCGGCCGCCGACGAGATGGCCTATGTGATGGAGCATTGCGGCGCGCGTTTCGTGGTCTGCGGCGATCAGGAGCAGGTCGACAAGATCGTCGAGATCGAGGACCGGATCCACACGATCACCCATGTGACCTATACCGACAAGCGCGGGATGCGGAAATACGACCATGCCCGGATGAACGCGCTCGAGGATGTGCAGCGGGAAGGCCGTGCGGGGCATCACCGTTACGAGACGGAACTCGACAAGCGGATCGCCGAGCTCGATTACGACAGCACCTGCGTGATGCTCTACACGTCGGGCACCACCGGCAAGCCGAAAGGCGTGGTTCTGTCGAACCGCAACATCATCGAGACCGCGAAGGCGTCGAGCGAATTCGACCATCTCAACCACAATGACGAGGTGCTCGCCTACCTTCCGATGGCATGGGTGGGCGATTTCATCTTCTCGATCGGGCAGGCCTATTGGTCCGGGTTCACCGTGAACTGCCCGGAAAGCCCCGAGACGATGATGATCGACCTGCGCGAGATCGGGCCGACCTATTTCTTCGCTCCGCCGCGGGTCTTCGAGAACCAGCTCACGAGCGTGATGATCCGCATGGAAGATGCGGGCAAGTTGAAGAAACGGCTTTTCGATCACTACATGAAAGTCGCCCGCGACGTGGGGCCCGACATTCTCGACGGCAAGCCGGTGAGCTTCGGCAGACGTATCTCTTACGCGTTCGGGAATCTCTTCATCTACGGGCCGCTCAAGAACACGCTCGGCTTCTCGCGCATCCGCGTGGGCTACACCGCGGGCGAGGCGATCGGGCCGGAGATCTTCTCCTTCTACCGCTCGCTCGGCATCAACCTGAAGCAGCTCTACGGTCAGACCGAGGCCTCGGTCTTCATCACCCAGCAGCCCGATGGCGAAGTGCGCGCGGATACGGTCGGCGTGCCGAGCCCGGGCGTCGAGGTGAAGATCGGCGAGAATGGCGAGGTCTATTACCGCTCGCCCGGCACTTTCGTGGAATATTACAAGAATGCCGAGAGCACGGCCTCGACCAAGGATCCCGAAGGCTGGGTTGCGACCGGCGATGCGGGCTTCTTCGAGGAAGATACCGGCCATCTGCGGATCATCGACCGTGCGAAGGATGTGGGCAAGCTGGCCGACGGCCGTTTGTTCGCGCCCAAGTACATGGAAAATAAGCTGAAATTCTACCCCTCGATCCTCGAGGCGGTGGTCTTCGGCGCGGGCAAGGATCGCTGCACCGCCTTCATCAATATCGACCTGACGGCGGTGGGGAACTGGGCCGAGCGCAACAACATCTCCTACGCCTCCTATCAGGAGCTCGCCGGGCATCCGCGCGTCTACGAGATGATCCGCGAGCATGTCGAGGAGGTGAATGCGAGCGTGGCCGAGGACCCGATGCTCTCGGGCTGCCAGATCCACCGCTTCCTGATCCTGCACAAGGAGCTCGACGCGGATGACGGCGAGCTGACCCGGACCCGCAAGGTGCGCCGCAACATCATCGCCGAGAAGTTCGGCGATCTGATCGAGGCGCTCTATGCCGGGCGCGACGAGATCTACACCGAAACGGAAGTCACCTACGAGGACGGCCGCAAGGGCAAGATCAAGGCCACCCTGCGGATCGAGGATGCGAAGACCGTTCCGGCGGGACCAATGGCGGAGGCTGCGGAATGAACGATATGAGCGACGGCTACGTCACCGCCGACGGCCGCCAGATCGGTGGCGTTCTCATGGAGATGAAGAACATCACGCTGAAATTCGGCGGCGTGACGGCGATCAAGGATATCTCCTTCGATGTCCGCGCGGGCGAGATCCGCGCGATCATCGGCCCGAACGGGGCCGGGAAATCCTCGATGCTGAACGTCATCTCGGGATTCTACGTCCCGACCGAGGGCGAGGTCTGGTTCAAGGGCGTCAAGCGCGGGCCGATGCGGCCCTATCAGGTCGCCCGGCTCGGCATCGCCCGGACCTTCCAGAACATCGCGCTTTTCGACGGCATGTCGGTGCTCGACAACATCCTGACCGGCCGGTTGACCCTGATGAAGAAGGGGCTCCTGAGCCAGGCCGCTTGGTGGTGGTCGGGCGCGGCTCAGGAAGAGTACGAGCATCGCGAGAAGGTCGAGAAGATCATCGACTTCCTCGAGATCCAGAATATCCGGAAAACGCCCGTGGGCCGTCTTCCCTATGGTCTCAAGAAGCGGGTTGAACTCGCGCGCGCGCTTGCCGCCGAGCCGAAGATCCTGCTGCTCGACGAGCCGATGGCCGGGATGAACGTCGAAGAGAAAGAGGACATGAGCCGCTTCATCCTCGACGTGAATGACGAGTTCGGCACCACCATCGTCCTGATCGAACACGATATGGGCGTCGTGATGGACCTCTCCGACCGGGTCGTCGTGATGGATTACGGCAAGAAGATCGGTGACGGCACACCCGACGAGGTGCGCACCAATCAAGACGTGATCGACGCCTATCTGGGGGTGGCCCATGACTGAGACCATCCGCATCGCAACTCAGACATCGGAGGCCCGCCATGCCTGATATCGTTCTCTATGCCGCCGAGGTGACGCTCAACGGGCTGATGGCGGGCGTGCTCTATGCGCTCGTGGCCCTGGGCTTCGTCCTGATCTTCAAGGCGTCGGGCATCTTCAACTATGCGCAGGGCGTGCTCGCCCTCTTCGCCGCGCTGACGCTGGTGGGCATCCAGAGGGGGCAGGTGCCCTTCGCCCATCTCATCAACGCGATGACCGGCAAGCATTACACCAATTTCCCATGGGAGATTCCCGCTCTGCTGGCGATCCTGCTGACCGCGGCGGTGATGGTGGTTCTCGCGATCATCATCGAGAAGCTTGTGCTCAAACACCTGGTGAACCAGGCGCCGATCATCCTTTTCATGGCGACGATCGGAATGGCCTATTTCCTCGAAGGGTTCGGGGACGTGATGTGGGGCTCGGACATCAAGACGCTCGACGTCGGCCTGCCGCAGGGTCTCAACGAGATGATCGACAACACCACCTATAACTGGTTCGGCTACGGCTTCTTCATCGACAATCTCGACATCGTCGCCTCCGTCGTGGCGGTGCTGCTGGTGACGGCGCTCACGCTGTTTTCGCAATTTTCGAAACAGGGCCGGGCGCTGCGCGCGGTGGCCGATGACCACCAGGCGGCGCTTTCTGTCGGGATCTCGCTGCGCTTCATCTGGATCCTCGTCTGGTCGATCGCGGGCTTCGTGGCGCTGGTCGCGGGCGTGATGTGGGGCTCGAAATCGGGCGTGCAGTTCTCGCTCTCGCTGATCGCGCTGAAGGCGCTTCCGGTGCTGATGCTGGGTGGGTTCACCTCGATCCCGGGCGCCATCGTGGGCGGTCTGATCATCGGCGTGGGCGAGAAGCTCTTCGAACTGCTGATCGGCGCGCCCTTCCTCGGCGGGGCGACCGAGAACTGGTTCGCCTATGTGCTTGCCCTCGTCTTCCTCGTGTTCCGTCCGCAAGGCCTGTTCGGCGAGAAGATCATCGAGAGGGTCTGAGCGATGATGCAATTGCAGCGTGAAAAAGATGTTGATCGGTTAATGGCGGTGCGACAAGCTGTCACATGCCGCGGCGTAAACGGGGAGGGAGCCCGCTGTCGCGTGCGCGTGACGAGCATTGGGAGGACCGTTACCCGTGAAAGTCTGTGCCACCATATTCACGATCGGCTGGGGGGCAGCGCTTGCCTTCGGCTGGATCGCTCTGGCCGCTCCGCCGGAGGAGCCCACGCAACTTCAAACACTCAATATCGCGTTGGCGGCGCTCGGCGCCGGAGCCGGGCTCTGGTCCTGGCTGAGGATTCGGCGCGGCTGCTGACGGGAGGGATCGCACTCTCCCTCGGGAAAGGGAGAGGCTGATGTTCTACCGCGAAGCAGGTGATTTCAAGACGTCCTACGGGGAGGACAGCCAGACCTTTCCGATCAAGTTCGACCGGCTCCGCTACTTCGCGGTGCTGGCCATCGCCTTCGGTGTCGTGCCGCTCTTCATCAACGATTACTGGGCGAACGCGGTTGCGGTGCCCTTCCTGATCTACGCGATCGCGGCGATCGGGCTGAACATCCTCGTCGGCTATGCCGGGCAGGTGTCGCTCGGGACCGGCGGTTTCATGGCCGTGGGCGCCTATGCCGTCTACAAGCTGATGACCGCCTTCCCCGAAGTCTCGATCTTCATCCATGTGATTCTCGCGGGCGGCATCACCGCCGCGGTCGGCGTGCTCTTCGGGCTGCCGTCGCTGCGGATCAAGGGCTTCTATCTCGCGGTGGCGACACTGGCGGCGCAGTTCTTCCTCGTCTGGCTCTTCAACAAGGTGCCGTGGTTCTACAACTACTCGGCCTCGGGCCAGATCAACGCCCCGGACCGGACGATCTTCGGCGTCTTCGTCACGGGGGCACAGACTTCCGCGATGGCGAAATACCTGTTCTGCCTGGTGATGCTGACGCTCGTGGCGCTGGTCGCGCGCAACCTCACCCGCGGCACCGTGGGCCGGAAGTGGATGGCGATCCGCGACATGGATATCGCGGCCGAGATCATCGGGGTGAATCCGCTGACCACGAAGCTCTCCGCCTTCGCGGTTTCGTCCTTCTTCATCGGCATCGCGGGCGCGCTGTTCTTCGCGGTCTATCTCGGCGCGGCCGAGGTGGGCGAGGCCTTCGGCATCCAGAAGTCCTTCCTCATCCTCTTCATGGTGATCATCGGCGGCCTGGGCTCGATCTTCGGCAGCTTCGCGGGAGCGGCCTTCCTCGTGCTGCTGCCGGTCTTCCTCAAGAACGTGCTCGTGGGCACGCTCGGATGGCCGACCGATCTTGCCGCCCATATCGAGCTGATGATCGTGGGCGGGCTGATCGTGGTCTTCCTGATCGCCGAACCGCATGGCCTCGCCCAGCTCTGGCGCGTCGCGAAAGAGAAGCTCCGGCTTTGGCCCTTCCCGCACTGAGGCGGGGCCGCCCAACAAGTCCAAGAACCGGGACAAGCCCGGCACATAATCGATACCGCTCTGGGAGGAGAACCCAATGAAGAAGACCTTGACTGCTTTGGTCGCAGCGGCGCTGACGCTGACCACGGCCCCGGCATTCGCCGAGCTGGTCGTGCCCAATCTCAGCTATCGTACCGGCCCCTATGCCGCGAACGGCATTCCCTATGCCGACGGCTTCAACGACTATTTCACGCTTCTGAACGAACGCGATGGCGGGATCGGCGGCGAGAAGGTCGCGAACCCGGAATGCGAGACCGCCTACAACACCGAGAAGGGTGTGGAATGCTACGAGTCGACCAAGGGGAACGGCGCGCTGGCCTATAACCCGCTTTCGACCGGCATCACCTACCAGCTGATCCCGAAAGTGACCGCCGACGGCATCACGCTCTATACCCCCGGCTATGGACGAACCTCCGCCGCCAACGGCAAGGTCTTCGAGTGGGTCTTCAACTTCCCCGCCAACTACTGGGACGGCGCATCGGTCGCGATGAAATACATCCTCGACCAGGAAGGCGGCGACATCAAAGGCAAGAAGATCGCGCTGATCTACCACAACTCCGCCTATGGCAAGGAGCCGATCCGCACGCTTGAGGAGCTGGCGAAGAAGCATGGCTTCGAACTCAGCACCATCCCGGTCGATCACCCCGGTCAGGAGCAGAAATCGCAATGGCTCCAGATCCGTCGTGACAAGCCCGATTACGTGCTGATGTGGGGCTGGGGCGTGATGAACCAGGTCGCGATCCAGGAAGCCGTGAACATCCGCTTCCCGATGGATCACTTCATCGGCGTCTGGTGGTCGGGTTCCGAGAACGACGTGGCCCCGGCCGGCGACAAGGCCAATGGCTACAAGGCGCTCTCGTTCCACGGCACCGGCATGGATTACCCGGTCTATGCGGATCTGAAGCAATACGTGATCGACGCCGGAAAGGCGAGCGGAGCGGGCGATCAGGTCGGCACGATGCTCTATTCGCGCGGCATGTATGCGGCGATGATCATCTCGGAAGCGATCCGCAAGGCGCAGGAGATGTCCGGCAAGTCGAACGTGAATGCGGCGGAAGTGCGTGACGGTTTCGAGAATCTCGACCTGACCGAGGCGCGTCTCGAAGAGCTTGGCCTGCCGAACTTCGCCCAGCCGATCAAGGCGAGCTGCGACAACCATGGCGGCCCGGGTTCGGCCAAGGTCTTCCAGTGGGATGCCGCTGCGAAGAAATGGACCGAGGCCTCGGACTGGATCGAGTCGGACAAGGACGTGCTTGGCCCGCTGATCGCCGAGGATTCCGCGGCTTTCGCCAAGGAAAACAACATCACCGAACGCTGCAACTAAGCGACAGGGCTCCCGGCGTGCGCGCCGGGAGCCACACCCAAGTCCCGGAGAAAGCCATGCTGGACGCGTCGAAATCCGATACGACCCTTCTCGAGGTCAACAATATCGAGGTGATCTACAACCACGTGATCCTCGTGCTGAAGGGCGTCAGCCTCAACGTGCCCAAGGGCGGCATCACCGCGCTTCTGGGCGGCAACGGGGCGGGCAAGACCACGACCCTCAAGGCGATCTCCAACCTGCTCAAATCCGAGCGCGGCGAGGTGACGAAAGGCTCGATCACCTATCGCGGCGAGCGGGTGCAGGATGGCTCCCCCGCCGATCTGGTACGCAAGGGCGTGATCCAGGTGATGGAGGGGCGGCATTGTTTCGAACACCTGACCGTCGAGGAGAACCTGCTGACCGGCGCCTATACCCGCAAGGATGGGCGCGCCGCGATCCAGGCAGATCTGGAGATGGTCTACAGCTATTTCCCGCGCCTCAAGGAGCGCCGCAGATCGCAGGCCGGCTATACGTCGGGCGGGGAGCAGCAAATGGTCGCGATGGGTCGCGCGCTGATGAGCCGCCCCGAGACGATCCTGCTCGACGAGCCGTCGATGGGTCTCGCGCCGCAGCTGGTGGAGCAGATCTTCGAGATCGTGAAATCGGTCAACGAGAACGAAGGCGTGACCTTCCTCCTGGCCGAGCAGAACACCAATGTCGCGCTGCGCTATGCCCATTACGGATACATCCTCGAGAGCGGGCGCATTGTGATGGACGGTCCGGCCGCGGAACTGCGCGAGAATCCGGACGTGAAGGAATTCTATCTCGGCATGTCGGACGAGGGGCGCAAGAGCTTCCGCGACGTGCGCAGTTATCGCCGCCGCAAGCGCTGGCTGGCCTGACGATAACGCATTGAAACAAAACAATTGCTGCGCAGCATTTTCTGCGCGGCGTGAGGGCGGATTGCCCGGTGAATGAAAGAGGGTCGAGAGATGGGCGAGCATTTCGACGATTTGGAAACCCGCAGCGCCGACGCGCGCGAGGCGGCACTCGCCGAGGCTCTGCCCGGCGTGATTGCAAAGGCGATGGAGGCTCCCGGCATCGCGTCCCATCTGGAGGGAGTCGATCCGGCCCGGATCACTTCGCGTGAGGCGCTGGCCTCGCTTCCGGTGCTGCGAAAATCCGATCTGGGGGCGGCGCAGAAAGGCGCCCCGCCCTTTGGCGGACTGACCACGAAGCCCGCCCACGCCTTCGCCCATATCTTCCAGTCGCCGGGGCCGATCTACGAACCCGGCGATGTGAGCCGCGACTGGTGGCGGCTCGGGCGCTTCGCCCATGCGGCGGGGGTCGGCCCCGGCGATATCGTGCAGAACTGCTTCGGCTATCATCTGACCCCGGCGGGGATGATGTTCGAGAACGCGGCGCGCGCCGTGGGCGCGGCCGTGCTGCCGGCGGGCACCGGCCAGACCGAGCTGCAGGTGCGCGCGGCAGCCGATATCGGGACCTCCGTCTATGCGGGCACGCCCGACTATCTGCGAATCATCCTCGAAAAGGCCGAGGAAATGGGCGAGCGCCTCAGGATCGCGAAGGCGACGGTCTCGGGCGGCGCGCTGTTCCCCTCTCTGCGGCAGGACTACGCCGATCGCGGCATCGCCTGCCTGCAATGCTATGCGACCGCGGATCTCGGCCTCGTCGCCTATGAGAGCGCGGCGATGGAGGGCATGATCGTGGATGAGGGCGTGATCGTCGAGATCGTCCGGCCCGGCACCGGGGACCCGGTCGCGCCGGGCGAAGTGGGCGAGGTTGTCGTCACCACCCTCAATCCCGATTACCCGCTGGTGCGTTTCGCCACCGGCGACCTGAGCGCGGTTCTGGAGGGTGCAAGCCCCTGCGGCCGCACGAATATGCGCATCAAGGGATGGATGGGGCGCGCCGACCAGACCACGAAGATCAAGGGGATGTTCGTGCGCCCCGAACAGGTCGCGGCCTTCGTCTCCGCCCATGGGGAGGTCCGGAAAGCCCGCGTCGTCGCGACGCGCGAGGGCGAGATGGACGTGATGACGGTCCAGATCGAAACCGAGGTTGCAGAGCCCGCGCGCTACGAGGCGGGGATCCGCGAGGCGCTGAAGATGAAGGGCGTGATCGAGCTTGTCGCACCGGGCAGTCTGCCCAATGATGGCAAGGTGATCGACGACCAGCGGAAATACGATTGAGGAACCCTGCGCCTCCGTCGCGGGTTTCCCGTGGAAGAGAGATGGAGGACCGCAATGCGAAAGTTGCTACTTACAGGCGTTGCCCTTGCAGCGCTCGGACTGCCTGCTCATGCCGGGGATCTCGCCTTGGTGCTGGGGAATTCCGATTACCAGCGCCTCGATGATCTGCGCGGCGCGGACGCGCCCACCAAGGCCGAATCGGGTCTGCAGGATGCAGGCTTCTCGATCCTGTCCGAGGACGATGCCGATGCCGGCGAAATCCGTGCGCGATTCCGCGACTTCGTCACGCGCGCCGCAGGGGCCGACCGGGTCGCCGTCGCGCTCTCGGGCCGTTTCGTTCATTCGGGCACCGAGACCTGGTTCGTCCCGGTCGACGCGCGCGATGCGACCTTGCCCGAAATGGTGAGCGAGGCGCTGCCGCTTTCGGCGGTGATGAGCGTGTTGGCCGCGCATCCCGGGCAGGCCGTCCTGCTTCTGGGTTCGGAGGCCGAGAAGAGCAGCGGTGACGGGCTCACCCAGCCCGGGCTCGGAACTCTCGACATTCCGCAGGGCGTGACCGTCCTTCGCGGCTCGCCCAAGCAGGTCGCGTCGCTGATGGCCGGGCATCTGACGAAGGCCGGCGCGCCGCTTGCCCGCGCGGCACAGGATGCGGGGCTCGAAGCGAACGGTTATCTGCCGCGCAGCCATGCGTTCATCATGGCCCAGGCGACGGCAGCCCCGGCCCCCGCCCCGGTGAAGACCCCGCAGGCCGATCCGTCTGCGCCCTATTGGGATCTCGCACGCTCGCGCGACACCGTGGACGCCTATCAGCTCTACCTCGACCGCTATCCCGACGGGCCGAATGCCGATGCGGCGCGCGCGCGCATCGCGGATCTCAAGACCCAGCCCGAACGGCAGGCCAAGGCGGCGGAAGAGGCGCTCAACCTCACGCGCGATCAGCGCCGCGAGGTGCAGCAGAACCTCACCATCCTGAATTTCGATCCCAAAGGCGTGGACGGCATCTTCGGTCCGGGCTCGCGCGGGGCGATCAAGCGCTGGCAGGAGGCGAACAATTTCGACGCCACGGGCTACCTGACCCGTCCAGAGATGACCGCGCTCTCGGCCCAGGGCGAGAAACGTGCAGCGGAGCTCGAAGCCAAGGCCAAGGAGCGCCAGGCCGAGATCGACCGTCAGGACCGCGCCTATTGGGAGCAGACCGGCAAGGCGGGCGACGAGGCGGGCCTGCGGACCTATCTCAAGAAATATCCCGACGGGCTCTTCGCCGATCTGGCGCAGGAGCGGCTCGACAAGATCGAGGCCGATCGCCGCGCGGAGGCGCAGGCGGCCGACCGCGCCGATTGGGATGCCGCGAGCAAGGCCGACACCATTGCCTCCTATCGCGACTATCTCGCGAGCCGCGACAAGCCGGCCTTCAAGGCCGAGGCCGAGGCGCGCATTGCGGAGTTGCAGCAGCAGAGCGCCGACAGCGATCAAGCCGCGGCCGCGAAGGCGCGCGAAGACGCGCTTGGTCTGCCCGGTGTCGCCAAGACCCTCGTGGAACGTCGGCTGGCCGAGATGGGGCTCGACCCCGGCCGCGTCGATGGCGTCTTCGACGAGAATACCCGCAAGGCGATTCGCCGCTATCAGAAGGCGGGCGGGCTGACCGTGACCGGTTATCTCGATCAGGCGACCGTCGCGCAGCTTCTGGCCGGGGCGATCGGCTTCCGCTGATCCCCTGCGCCAGCAGGTCTTGAGACAAAGAAAAAGGCCGCGCCGGGAAATCCCTGGCGCGGCCCTTTTCGTTTCGGCTCGGTCTGCTTCAGCCCTGGCGGGCCTTGAAGCGACGCTGCGTCTTGTTGATCACGTAGACGCGGCCTTTACGGCGCACGACCTGGCAATCGCGATGACGCTGCTTGAGCGAGCGGAGCGAGTTACGGACCTTCATCGGTCTTCTCCTATTCGCGGCGCGCGTGCGCCTTGAAAAACGAATGCCCCGGGCATTTGCCGGGGGCGGCGAAACAATGGTGGGCGGTACTGGGATCGAACCAGTGGCCACTACGATGTCAACGTAGTGCTCTACCGCTGAGCTAACCGCCCACGCCCGTTCGGTACCGTTTGCCGCGCCCGTTTCTCTTTCACGGCCAGTTGCCGGAAGGGAGCCGAGGCGCGCGGTGCCGCGTCGGTCTGGGGGTCTATATAAAGACTCGGATCGGCTTTCAAGAGGCTTTTGGCGCGAAAGCGATCCGGTGTAGGATACGGGACGATAGCACGAGGTTCCATGAGCGACAGCCCCGCCTCTCCGCCGCCGTTCCGGCTGATCCGTCCCGCGGAGCTGCGCACGGCCGCGGTATTCGCCTCGCCGCATTCGGGGGCGGACTATCCGCAAAGCCTCATCGACCGCTCCGTGCTCGACATGGCGCGCCTGCGTTCGTCCGAGGATGCTTTCGTCGACCGGCTTCTCGCTGACGTGCCCGAGCAGGGGGCGCCGCTTCTCGCTGCACGCTACCCGCGTGCCTGGGTCGATCTGAACCGCGCCCCGGACGAGCTCGATTCGGCGCTGATCGCGGGGCTCGAGCGCTCGCATCCGGGCCCGCGCGTGGCCGCCGGGCTCGGTGTCATCCCAAGGGTGGTGTCCGGCGCACGGGCGATCTATCGGGGCAAGATCCCGCGGATGGAGGCCGAGGCGCGCCTCGCGCATGTCTGGCATCCCTATCACGCCCAGATCGCGGAGCTTCTCCTCACCGCCCATCGGCGCTTCGGACAGGCGGTCCTGCTCGATGTCCATTCGATGCCCTCCGAGGCGCTCGACGCGCTCGGTCCCCATCGGCCCGACATCGTGCTCGGCGATCGCTACGGCACGAGCGCCGACCGTGCCCTGATGCGCGAGATCGAGGCCGCCTTCGAGGAAGAAGGCCTGCGCGTGTCGCGCAACAGCCCCTTTGCCGGTGCCTTCGTCGCGCAGCGTTATGGCCGCCCGCGCGAGGGCGTGCATGTGATCCAGATCGAGATCGACCGGGCGCTCTACATGGATCAGAAGGCGATCGCGCCGAACGGGGATTTCATGGCCTTCAAGGCCCTGATGAGCCGCGTCACCGAGCGAATCGCCGCGATCGGGTCGCAACCGCTGCGCCACGCCGCCGAATAGCCGCGCCGCCCGCGCTCACGACCGCTTCTTGTCCTCGCCATCCGAGCCCGACCAGCCGCGCCCATGCCGGATCGCCTCGGGGCCGAATTTCGCACGGATCGCATCGGCGGCGCGTTCCGCCCCCGCACGCCTGCCCGCCTGCGGATCGAGCAGGTCGCCCGCCGGGTCGCGCCCGTCTGCGGGGCTGAGATCGGAAAACCCGATCCCGATCAGCCGATAGGCGACGCCCGCAGGCAGCTTGTCGAAAAGCGCCTCGCCCGCGCGGTAGAGCGTATCGGCCAGCTGGCTCGGCTCGTCGAGCCGTCTCTGCCGCGTCACGGTCGAGAAATCGGCCCGCTTGAGCTTGAGGGTCACGCCCCGGCCGGCGAGTTCGCGCGCCTTCATCCGCGCCGAGACCTTCTCGGCCATCCGCCAGAGCTGCGCCAGAAGCGTGTCACGATCCGCGATGTCCCGGTCGAAGGTCGTCTCGTTGGAGACCGACTTGATCGGCGAATCGGGCGAGACCCGCCGCGCATCGAGCCCGTTCGCGAGCTCGTGGAGCCGGCGCCCGGTCGCGCCGAACCGGTCTTCCATGCGAACAAGCCCAGCCCGCCGGATATCGGCCAATGTCCGGATCCCCGCCCGCCCGAGTGCGCTCCGCGTCGCCGCGCCCACCCCCCAGAGGATCGAGACCGGCTTTTCGGCAAGGAAGCTCTCGGTATCGGCCTTTCCGATCACCGAGAACCCGCGCGGCTTGTCCAGATCGGAGGCGATCTTCGCGAGAAACTTGTTATGCGAGAGCCCGACCGACGCCGTCACCCCGATCTCGGTCTCGATCTCGCGCGCCAGCCGCGCCATTAGCACCGCGGGCGGCGCGTGATGCAGTCGCGCGGTGCCGGTCAGGTCGAGGAAGGCCTCATCGAGCGAAAGCGGCTCGACGAGGGGGGATAGCGCGGCCATCTTCGCCCGGATCTCGCGCGAGACGGCGGCGTAATGCTCCAGCCGCGGCGCGATGATCACCGCCTCGGGGCAGAGCTTGCGCGCCTGGAACATCGGCATCGCCGAGCGGACCCCCGAGATCCGCGCGATATAGCAGCAGGTGGTCACCACCCCGCGCGTGCCGCCCCCCACGATCACCGGCCGCGAGGACAGGGAGGGATCGTCGCGCTTCTCGACCGAGGCGTAGAAACTGTCGCAATCGATATGCGCGATGCCGAGATCGAACAGCTCGGGATGCGAGATCACCCGCGCCTTGCCGCAGCGCGGGCATCGGGCGGGGGCGGTGTCGAACGTGGTGAGGCAATCGCGGCAAAGGGCGGGCATGGGCTCGGGCTTCCGGGAGTCGAGAGCTGTGTTATATCGCCCTCTTCACCTAGAGCCAAATACCCCGGGGGAGCGCGCAGGGCGCGCGGGGGCGGAGCCCCTCTCGTCAAAAAGACGGGGCGGATCGCTCCGCCCCGTCGCGTTCGGGTTGTCTGCGGCTCAGTGCAGCGGGACGCCGTCGGCGGGTTTGGTCCCGGCCGGCGGGACCACATGATCGCCCACGACCAGCCCGTCGGGCCCGGCGGTGACCTCGACCGTCGCGCCGTCCATCACCTCGCCCGCGAGGATCGCCTCCGCGAGCGGGTTTTGCAGCGACCGCTGGATCACCCGCTTCAGGGGACGCGCGCCATAGACCGGATCATAGCCCGCATCCGCGAGCCACTTGCGCGCCGCGTCGTCGAGCACGAGCGTGATCTTGCGCTGCGCCAGGCGTTTCTCGAGGCGCTTGAGCTGGATCGCCACGATGCCGTCCATCTCGTCGCGGTTCAGCCGATCGAAGATCACCATCTCGTCGAGACGGTTCAGGAATTCGGGACGGAAATGCGCCCGCACCGCGTCCATCACCTGAGCCTTGGCCTGCGCCGCATCGGTCCCTTCGGGCAGCTGGCTGAGCGCCTGACTGCCGAGGTTCGAGGTCAGCACGATCAGCGTCTGCTTGAAATCGACCGTGCGGCCCTGACCATCGGTCAGCACGCCATCGTCGAGCACCTGCAGGAGCACGTTGAACACGTCCGGATGCGCCTTCTCGACCTCGTCGAAGAGCAGCACCTGATAGGGCCGGCGCCGCACCGCCTCGGTGAGCACGCCGCCCTCGTCATAGCCGACATAGCCGGGGGGCGCACCGATCAGCCGGGCCACGGAGTGTTTCTCCATGAACTCGGACATGTCGATCCGCACCATCGCCTGATCGTCGTCGAAGAGATATTCCGCGACGGCCTTGGTCAGCTCGGTCTTGCCCACGCCGGTCGGGCCGAGGAACAGGAACGAGCCCAGCGGACGGTTCTCGTCATTGAGCCCCGCGCGCGCCCGGCGCACGGCGTTCGACACCGCGGTGATCGCCGCATCCTGGCCCACGACGCGCTTGTGCAGCTCCTCTTCAATCTTGAGGAGCTTCTCGCGTTCGCCTTCCAGCATCTTCGAGGTCGGAATGCCGGTCCAGCGTTCGACCACCTCGGCGATCTGCTCCGGACGCACCGATTCCGACACCATCAGGTCCTCGCCCTCGGCTTCCTCGGCCTCGTTCAGCTGTTTCTCGAGCGAAGGGATGATGCCGTAGCTCAGCTCGCCCGCGCGGGCGAGATTGCCCTCGCGCTTGGCTTGGTCGAGTTCGGCGCGCGCCCGGTCGAGCTGCTCCTTCAGGTTCCGGCCCGATTCGAGCTTGTCACGCTCGGCCTGCCATTTGGCGGTCATCTCCGAGGCGCGCTCCTGCATCTCGGCCAGCTCCTTCTCGAGCTTCTCGAGACGGTCCTTCGAGGCCGCGTCGTCTTCCTTCTTCAGCGCCTCCGCCTCGATCTGCAGCTGCAGGATCTGGCGGTCGAGCTGGTCGAGCTCCTCGGGCTTGCTGTCCACTTCCATGCGCAAGCGCGAGGCGGCCTCGTCCACGAGGTCGATCGCCTTGTCGGGCAGGAAACGGTCGGTGATGTAGCGATGCGACAGCGTCGCAGCCGAGACCAGCGCCGAGTCGGAGATCTTCACCCCGTGATGGAGCTCGTATTTCTCCTTGATGCCGCGCAGGATCGAGATCGTGTCCTCGACCGTGGGCTCCTCGACCACCAGCGGCTGGAACCGGCGGGCAAGGGCGGCGTCCTTCTCGACATGTTTGCGGAATTCGTCGAGCGTGGTCGCACCGACGCAGTGCAGCTCGCCGCGCGCGAGCGCCGGCTTGATCAGGTTGGCCGCATCCATCGCGCCATCGGTCTTGCCCGCGCCGACAAGCATGTGCATCTCGTCGATGAAGAGGATGATCTCGCCGGCCGCCGCCTCGATTTCCTTGAGGATCGCCTTCAGACGTTCCTCGAATTCGCCCCGGTATTTCGCGCCCGCGATCAGCGCGCCCATGTCGAGCGCCAGAAGCCGCTTGTTGCGCAGGCTCTCGGGGACGTCACCATTGACGATGCGCAGCGCGAGGCCCTCCGCGATCGCGGTCTTGCCGACGCCCGGTTCACCGATCAGCACGGGGTTGTTCTTGGTCCGGCGCGAGAGCACCTGCATCGCGCGGCGGATCTCCTCGTCGCGGCCGATGATCGGGTCGATCTTGCCCTGCTCGGCGGCCTCGGTCAGGTCGCGCGCGTATTTCTTGAGCGCGTCGTATCCCTCTTCGGCCGAAGCGGTGTCAGCGGTGCGGCCCTTGCGCAGGTCGTTGATCGCGGCGTTGAGCTTCTGCGCGGTCACCGCGCCCGCATCGAGCGCGTCCTTGGCGCGGGTGTTCACCATCGCCAGCGCCATCAGGATGCGTTCGACCGGCACGAAGCTGTCGCCCGCCTTCTTGGCGAGTTTCTCGGCCTCGTCGAGAACCCGCACGAGGCTCTGCTCGACATAGACCTGCCCGTCGCCGCCGGACACTTTCGGCAGTTTCGAGACGGCCAGATCGACCGCTTCCTGCACGCGTTTGGGTTCGCCGCCCGCGCGCGAGATCAGGTTGGCGGACAGCCCCTGGTCGTCATCCATCAATGCTTTCAGAAGGTGCTCGGGCACCACACGCTGATGCCCCTCGCGCATCGCGATGGTCTGCGCTGCCTGCAGAAAGCCGCGCGACCGTTCCGTGAACTTCTCCATGTTCATCGGCAATCTCCTTTTTTCAAAGCCCCCGGTATGCGTCAGGCCCTGAAGAGGCGCCCATCTGTCCGGGTCTCGGTATGAAAATGGGCGCAGCGCGGGGGCGCTTCAAGAGGCATTCGCGGAGCATTTCGCCGCATCGGGAAACCAAACCTCAAGACTTTGCGTTGACCCTGCGACACCCCTGCCTTCGGAGGCCATCGCCATGCATCACGGAACCGCCACGCGGATCGTTCGCGTGATCTACAACGCCGCACAGCGCCGCTTCGAGGCGGTGGTGGAGTTTTTCGCCCCCGGGATCGCGCAGCCGTTGCGCGTGCCGGTCCGGGTCGAAGCTGATCAGCGGATCAGTCACCGGCAACTCGCCCGCGTGCTGACGCGCGAGGCGCAACGCCGGGGGATCGGCGGGCTCTGAGCCGATCGGCCGCTTGACCTTGGGGCGTTTGATCCGCATCAGGGGGCGGACCGAAAAAGGAGCGCCCCGATGACCGACCTGATTTCGCCCGCCGATGATCGCCTGATCGTCGCCCTCGACGTGCCCAGCGCCTATGAAGGGCTGATCCTGGCCAACCAGCTCGGCGATGCGGTGTCCTTCTACAAGATCGGGCTCGGGATGCTGACCGGGGGCGGGCTCGCACTCGCGACCGAGCTCAAGCAGGATCAGGGCAAGCGCATCTTCCTCGACATGAAGCTGTTCGATATCGGCGCGACGGTCGAGAACGCGGTGCGCGGGCTGGCGCAGTTCGACCTGGATTTCCTGACCGTCCATGGCGACCCCTATGTGGTGAAGGCCGCGAAAGAGGGCGCTGCGGGCAAGAATCTCAAGATCCTCGCGGTGACGATCCTGACCTCGCTCGATCGCGAAGATCTCGACGGTGCGCTGATCAAGCCCGGCGACATCCGCGATCTGGTGGCCGAGCGCGCGGGCCGCGCATTCGAGGCGGGGGCGGATGGCGTGATTGCTTCGCCGCAGGAAGCGGCGATGATCCGCGAACTGCCGCAGGCGGAGGGCAAGCTCATCGTCACGCCGGGCGTGCGTCCGGCGGGCGCCGAGCTCGGGGACCAGAAACGGATCGCGACCCCGGCAGCGGCGATCGAAGCCGGGGCCGACCATATCGTCGTCGGCCGCCCGATCCACCGCGCGTCCGACCCGCGCGAGGCGGCCGAGGCAATCGTCGCGGAACTGCGCCGCTAGGTCAGTTCCCCGAGCCCCCCGTGGCCGGACCCGAGGTTTTGGCCGAGGGCGCCACTTTCACCTCTGCGGCATTGGGATCCTTCAGCGGGGTGAGGGGGGGCGGATCGGTGGCCGTATCGGAGCCGCCGTCGAAGGGCGTGTCCGCCACCAGCCAGACCACCACGCCGAGCGCCACCACGAGCGCGAGAAGCGTGAAGATCAGTCCGCCGAGACTGGTTTGCCGGGAAGGGTCGCGCGCCATGACTGCTCCTGTCATTCATGATGTCCGAATCGAAACGCGTGTCGTTCGGCGCACGTTCCTCCTCGCGTCTCAGGATAGGCGGCGGATGGCGCATGAGAAACGGCGCCCCTGAGAGCGCCGCTTCACTTGAGCGTGAGTGCTCGCGGTTTAGTTGGCGGTGCCGGTCTGGGCCGCGCCATCGGTCGAGGCTGCGCCACCGGCAGCAGCACCCGAATCGGTGGCCGGAGCGCTGTCGGTATTGGCCGGGGTCGTATCGGTGTTGTCGATGGTGACCGAGGTCGAGCTGCCGCCGGCATCACCCGGGACCGCATCGTGATCGGCCGGGGCCATCATGAACCACAGGACGACGCCAAGCGCGACGACGATTGCGCCAAGGACGAAATAGACGCCACCGAGGCCGCTCTTCTCGTGATGAATTTCCGTATCTGCCATGTTTGTCTCCCGTCACATGCAAACTGCTTTCTGGGGCACTAACGGATATCAGGCTGCACGGGTTCCGGGCGGTTCCATCGGTCGGCGGAACCGTGCTCACGCGGGCGTGTGGGCGGGAGGGGCAAAGCGGTGCGGCGCCGCCTCAGTTCTCGTTGATGTCGCGATCCCAATGCTTGGTCTGGCCCGGGCGCACCCCCATCACGCGGCGCAAGATCAGCCAGGCGAGGATCGAGAGCACCGCAAAGACCACGAGCGTCACCGGTATGGAATGGCCGAGCAGGCCGATCCAGATCAATGCGCCTACCAATACCGCCCCGATCGCGAATCCGAGGAAGATGAAGCCGGGGATCAGCATCTCCGCCACGGCGAGCACGACGCCCGCCACGATCCAGAGCCAGGGTTGTTGCCAGTAGTCCATCACCGTGCTCCGAGCAGCTTGAAGGCATTGGTGAAGGCTTCGAGGGCGGCAGCGGGCAGGATCACCGTCTGCTGGCCCTCGCCCTTGGCCACCTGCGCCAAAGCATCGACCTGCTTGAGCGCCACCTGATATTGCGCCGCCTCCAGCCCGTTCTTCGCGATGGCGACGGCGACAACCTCGGTCGCATAGGCCTCCGCTTCGGCTTGAACGCGGCGGGCCTCGGCCTCTTTCTGGGCCTGGAAGAGCTGGGCCTCGGCGGCAAGTTCGACCGCACGCTTCTTGCCCTCGGCCTCGGTCACCAGCGCACGGCGGGCACGTTCGGCATTGAGCTGCTGGAGCATCGCGGCGCGGGTCGCCTCGTCGAGATTGACATCGAGGATCTCTGCGCGCGTCACCTCGATCCCCCAGTCATCGACCATCGCGGCGACCTGCTCGCGCACTTTCGAAATGAGCTGCGCGCGGTTCGACTGCACCTCGTCGAGTTCCATCATCCCGATCTCGGAGCGCACGATCCCCGCCACGGTCGTCGCGATCGCCGCATCGACGTCGCGGATCCGGTAGACGGTCTTTTCCGGCTCGGTGATGCGGTAGAAGACCGAGGTCTCGACCTTCACCAGGACGTTGTCGGCGGTGATCGCGTCCTGCATCGCATTCGGGAGCTGGCGCTCGAGGATCGAGATCCTGTGCGGCACCCGGTCGAGGAAGGGGACGATGAAGTTGATCCCCGGCCCGAGCACCGAGCGCAGTCGGCCGAAGCGCTCGACCACGTGCTTTTCCGATTGCGGCACGATCCGCACACCGAGGAAGACCGACAGGATCAGCAGGCCCGCAACCGCGATCATCACGATGTCGCCGCCCGTCAGAAAACCATCAAAACCCATGAGCATTCTCCCTTTCCCCAGACGTCATGAACCATGCGCGGGAAAGACGCGCAGGGCGAGCAGAACCCCCACCACAAGGACAGCCCAGCCGCCGGGGCGACCGAGAAGCCACAGCGCGACCGCAAGACCCGCCATCGCGAGGCGCGAGCCTGCCATCGTCGCAAGGCTGAACAGCGCGCCCATCAGGGCTGCCTCTCTTGGCGGGACTTCATCGACTGCTCCTGTTCTCGTTGCAGGGAGTCTGCCGCAATGCGGGGACTTTGGGAAGTGAGAAGGGACGGCGCTCCTCTCCGGAAGTGCCGGTTTCCCTGCGCGATATCGGAGCGCTCCGGACGGCTCAGGCGACCGTTTCGGGCAGGTCGAGGCCGCGCAGGATCTCGGAGGCGGGCATCGGACGCTTGCCCGAGCGCTGCGCTTCGAGCACCTCGAGCGCGCCCTCGCCGCAGGCGATGGTGAAACCGCCGAGGGTCTGACCGGGCGCTCCGGAGCCGTCGGCAGGGGCGGCGCGCAGCAGTTTTACCCGTTCGCCCGCGATCTCGCACCAGGCGCCGGGGAAAGGGGAGAGGCCGTTGATATGGCGCACCAGCTCGGGCGCGGGGCGGCTCCAGTCGATCTGCGCCTCGGCCTTGTCGATCTTGGCCGCATAGGTGACGCCGACCTCGGGTTGCGGCGCGGGCGTGAGCCCGTCGATCCGGGCCAGCGCCTCGAGGATCAGCCGCGCGCCCATCGCGCTGAGCCGATCATGCAGGTCTCCGGTGGTGTCGGTCGCGTTAATCGGGGTTGCCTCGCGCAGAAGAACGGGGCCGGTATCGAGCCCCGCCTCCATTTGCATGATGCAGATCCCGGTTTCCGCATCGCCCGCCATGATCGCGCGGTGAATGGGCGCGGCCCCGCGCCAGCGCGGCAGCAGCGAGGCGTGGATGTTCAGGCAGCCCTTCGCGGGGGCGTCGAGCACCGCTTGCGGCAGGATTAGCCCATAGGCCACGACCACCGCGACATCGGCGTTCAGATCGGCGAAGGCGGCGCGCGCCTCGTCGGATCTGAAATTGAGCGGCGTGCGGACCTCGAGGCCCAGCTCTTCGGCCCTGGCTTGCACGGGGGACGGGCGATCCTTCTTGCCGCGACCCGCGGGGCGGGGCGGCTGCGAGTAGACCGCAACCACGTCATGGTCGCGCGCCAGCGCCTCGAGGACGGGAACCGAGAAATCGGGCGTGCCCATGAAGATGACGCGCATGGCTCAGCTCCGCTGCAGCTTCTTCGACTTCTGCACCAGCATCTTGCGGCGCAGCGGGGAGAGGTGATCGACATACATCTTGCCGTTCAGATGGTCGATCTGGTGCTGGACGGAGGTCGCCCAGAGGCCGACGAAATCGCGGTCCTCGATCTCGCCATCGGCATTGAGAAAGCGCACCGTCACGGCGCGCGGGCGCTCGATCGGGGCGAAGACGCCGGGCAGGTTGGGCGAGGCCTCGTCATGCTTGCGCATCTGGACCGAGGCGTGAAGCACCTCCGGGTTGGCCATCCGCACCACCTGGCCGCGCTTGTCGGAGGCATCGACCACGGCGAGGCGCATCATGATCCCGATCTGCGGCGCGGCAAGGCCGACGCCCGGCATCGCCTCCATCGTGTCGATCATGTCGTCCCAGATCATCCGGACCGTTTCGGTGACCGCCTCGACCGGCTCGGCGGGCTGATGCAGGCGGCGGTCGTCATAGGGGATGAAGGGGCGCACGGCCATCAGAGGATCGGATCCTTCGCCGCGGCGCCGCGGGCACGCTCGCGCTTGAGCTTTTCCATCTTGCGCGTGATCATCTTGCGCTTCATCGGCCCGAGATAGTCGATGAAGAGCTTGCCATCGAGATGGTCGAGCTCGTGTTGCGAGCAGGTCGCCCAGAGCCCGTCGAACTCTTCCTGGTGCACCTGCCCGTCGAGCCCCAACCAGCGCATCCGGACCTCTTTGGGGCGCGTCACCTCGGCATATTGATCCGGGATCGACAGGCAGCCTTCCTCGTAGACATTGGTGTCCTCCGAAGACCAGGTGATCTCGGGATTGACGAGCACCATCGGCTCGGGCGCGGCGTCCTTCTCCTTGACGCAGTCCATCACGAAGACCCGCTTGAGCACGCCGATCTGCGGCGCGGCGAGGCCGATGCCCGGCGCGTCATACATGGTCGCGAGCATGTCATCGGCGAGCTTGCGGATCTCGTCGGTGATCTCGGGGACCGGGTCGCAGACCTTCTTGAGGCGCGGGTCGGGATGGATGAGGATGGATCGTAGCGTCATGGACGGGGATTTAGGCGATGGCGGCGGGCTGTGCAATGGCGCAGGCCATTGTGCCGGTGACAAAACGGCGTTTGAAACGGTGCAAATCCTCTGCTCTGTTTCTTCAATCCGTGAGCGAGAGGCGAGAATGACCAAACCCGATTTCGACGAGATCATCGACCGCGTGGGAACCCATTCGATGAAATGGGACGGCATGGAGGAGCGCTATGGCGTCCCGCCCGAGGAAGGGATCTCGATGTGGGTGGCGGATATGGACTTCAGGCCCCCCGCCTGCGTGCAATCCGCGCTCGAGAAGATGCTGGCCCACGGGGTCTACGGGTATTGGGGCGACGAGCGCGAGTATCACGACGCGATCCGGTGGTGGATGCGGGAGCGTCACGGCTGGGAGGTGGAGCCGGACTGGATCTTCACCACCCACGGGCTCGTCAACGGGACGGCGCTTTGCGTCGATGCTTTCACCGCGCCCGGCGACGCGGTGGTGCTGATGACCCCGGTCTATCACGCTTTCGCCCGCGTCATCAAAGCTGCCGGGCGCGAGGTGCGGGAATGTCCGCTCGCGCTGAAGGAGGGGCGCTACGAGATGGATTTCGACGCCTGGGACGCGCTGATGACGGGCGCGGAGAAGATGCTCATCCTGTGCTCGCCGCACAATCCCGGCGGTCGGGTCTGGAGCCGGGCGGAACTGGAGGCGACGGCGGCCTTCGCGAAGCGGCACGGGCTCGTGCTGGTCTCGGACGAGATCCACCACGATCTGGTCATGCCGGGCCAGCAGCACATTCCGATGGCGCTGGCTGCGCCCGAGTTGCCGCTGGTGATGATGAGCGCAACCACCAAGAGCTTCAATATCGCCGGCACGCATACCGGAAATGTCATCATCGCCGATCCCGAGCTGCGCGTGCGTTTCGCAGGCCGGATGGCCGCGCTCGGGATCGGGCCGAACAGTTTCGGGATCGCGATGGCGACGGCTGCCTACAGCCCGGAAGGTGCCGCCTGGGTGGATGGGCTCGTGGCCTATCTCGATGCAAACCGGAAGCTGTTCGACGCCGGGGTGAACGCGATCCCGGGGCTGCGCTCGATGCCGCTCGAGGCGACCTATCTGGCCTGGGTCGATTTCTCCGGCACCGGGATGGGGCGGGAGGAATTCACCGCACGCGTCGAAAAGGAAGCGAAGATCGCAGCCAATCACGGGCCGACCTTCGGCGCGGGGGGGGAAAGCTTCCTGCGCTTCAACCTCGCGACGCCGCGCGCCCGAGTCGCCGAAGCGGTGGAGCGGCTGCAAAAGGCCTTCGCCGATCTGCAATGAAAAGGCCGGGCATTGCGCCCGGCTTTCTCTCTTCATGCGTCGTCCGGCCCTCTGCCGGTTCCGGTCAGACCTTGGGCAGGTAACCCGAAATCCTCGGCCCTTCCTGCACGAAATCGAGCGGGGCATGGTCGCTCACCGCGGTCTCGCGCTTGACGGTGCAGATCAGTTCGCGCCCCTCGATTTCAGAGGCGACGATGAGGCAGGTCGCGAGATGGTTCGGCCCGTCATAGAGGTCGACATGGCCGCGCAGGTGGCTCACCTGTTCGGCATCGAGCGCGAACCCGCCCTTGAACCGGCGCAAGACGGGCCAGATCGAGCCCGCCGCGAGAACACGCAGCCGCGCGTTTTTCTCTGTCTCGCGGCGCTGCGCGGCACGCAGCCCGTCGAGAACTTCCTTGGGCAGGAATTCCATGACATCCTCCACTCACTTCCCCACGGCCCATGCTGCTCACGTCAATGTAAAAAGCAAGTTAACCTTTTTGCCTGCATCGCGCCGCAGATGCTAAGAGTGCCGTTATTGCAACGGCTTGGGTGATTGCTGTCAAAGTGATCGCGCGTTAGCGTCGGGAAGGGCCAAACCCGGGGGGACCTTCATGCGCAACCTCATCTTCGTCCTTCTGTTGTCGCTCGTTCCGGGATCGGCACTTGCGCAATGTGGTGGCAGTTGGGACGCGTTTCTTTCCGGTATCCGGTCGGATCTGCGTGACGCCGGGCTCAACGCACGGGAGGCGGCTGCGTTCCTTGCCGGGGCGCGGCAGGATCCCAAGGTGCTGAGGGCCGATCGGGCGCAAGGCGTGTTTCGAAAGACCTTTCTGGATTTCGCGGCGGCAGTGATCCGCGAGGACCGGATGCGCAACGGAGCGCGCAATGCCAAGAAATATGCACCGGTTTTTGCGCGGATCGAGCGCGACTACGGCGTGCCCCGTGGCATCCTGCTGGCCTTCTGGGCGCTCGAGACTGATTACGGCGCGGTCCAGGGCGATTTCAACACCCGCGACGCGTTGCTCACGCTTGCCCATGATTGCCGCAGGCCCGGGCTTTTCCGCCCTCAGGTGATCGCGGCCGCGCGGCTCTTTCAGCGCGGCGATTTCGATCCGAAACGCACGACCGGTGCCTGGGCGGGCGAGGTCGGACAGGTCCAGATGCTGCCTGACGATATCCTGCGCAACGGCGTGGATGGCGACGGTGACGGGCATGTGCGTCTCAAGACCTCGGCCCCGGATGCGCTGATGTCGGGCGCGAAGATGTTGCGGGACATGGGCTGGCGTCCGGGCGAGCCCTGGATGCAGGAAGTCGTCGTGCCCGACGATCTGGACTGGGCGCAGACCGGGCTGCGCACCGAGTTGCCGGTGGCGGATTGGGCGCGGATGGGCATTCGCGCGCGCCGAGGCGATCTGGCACACGGCTTGCGCGGATCGATCCTGCTCCCGATGGGGCGCAAGGGCCCGGCCTTCATGGTCTATCCGAATTTCCGCACCCTCTTCGAGTGGAACAAGAGCTTTGTCTATGTGACGACCGCGGCCTATTTCGCGACCCGTCTCGACGGGGCGCCGCGTCTCGATCCGCGTGCTCCGGAGCCGGGGTTGAGCCCCGCGCGGCTCGAGCAGCTGCAAGCGAAACTCGCCTCGCGGGGTTATGATGTCGGCAAGGTCGACGGCATCCTCGGCGCCAGGACACGCGCGGCCGTGCAGGATGTTCAACGTCAGCTGGGCCTGCCCGCGGATGGCTGGCCTACCCCGCTCCTGCTTGGCCGCCTTTAGGCGTCACCCCGTGGTGCCCCATTCCGCGAAGAAATCGAGAAAGGGGCTCAGCAGGTAGCGGGCGGGGGAATTGTTGGTCGTGCGCAGGAAAACCTCCGCCGGCATTCCAGGGACGAGATTGCCCTTGTGGCGATCGTCGAACTGGTGCGTGTCGAAGGCGACCTCGATCTGGTAGTAGCTCGCGCCATTTGTCGGATCCGTGACGATGTCAGGCGAGATCCGGGAGAGTTCTCCGGTCAACTCCAGGGTGCTGCGTGTCGATAACCCTGGAAATCGGAGCGTGGCGTTTTGTCCAAGCGTCACCTCGTCGATATTGATCGGTGCGAGCCGCGCGATGATCACCAGGGGGCGATCCTGTTCGATGAGGGACAGGGCGGGTTCTGCCGGACGCAGCACCGCGCGTTCGCCGGGGATCATGATCTCGTGGATCACGCCATTCGCTGGCGCCCGCAACTCGCGTCGGGCGATTTCCCGCAGCAGGTGCTGTTCGCGCTCCGCGAGTTCAATGACCTTCGCCCGCGTGTTCTCGAGCTCGGCCTCCACCGTCTCGCGACGCTGCAGGAACAGGCGTGTCGCCGAAAGCGCGATCTCCCCTTTCTGCACCGTGACCAGCGCGCGCTGAGCCCGAAGCGCGCCCGATCGTCCCTCGATCGCGGCCTTCTCCCTTTCGAGTGCCAAGACGCGGCTTGATTGTGCGAGGCCCCGGGCGCGCAATCTGTGCTGGACGTGCAGCTCTTCGGCGATGAGCGCGGCCTGACGATCCAGGGCGGTGATCTGCGCTTCGATCCCGGCGCGCTGGGCGTCGATCTGTCGTGCCTGCATGGCGAGAAAGGCCTGTTCCTGGGCGAAGGAATGACGTCGGGCTTCGAAGAGCGAGGTCTGGCCCGACATGAGATGCCCGACTTCCGGGCGCAGCGGGGCCAGCGTCGTGAGGCGGGCCGGGAAGGTGATCTTGCGCGCGCCGTCTCGTTCGGCCGTGAGGCGGGCGCGCGAGGCGAGCAAGTCGAAATACGAGGCTTCGACGATCGCGAGTTGCGAGCGTTCATCGTCGGTGTCGAGCCGTAGCAGAACCTGCCCCTCGCGCACGAAGTCACCGCTCTTGACCAGGAGACGTTCCACGACGCCGCCGACGGGATGCTGAAGAATCTGCCGGTTCTTGTCGACCTCGACACGGCCGTTCGCCTGCACGGCGCCGGCGAGACGGGCCGAAAGCAACCACAGGCTGAAGCCCGCGACAAGAATTCCGATCGCCACGAGGCCGACAAGGGCGGGCAGCCGCTTCGGGTTCATGCCGTGGGACGGCCGGGCGGGATCATTCGCAGCCGGCTTGCCGCTCATGCGGCGCCTTCCTTGCGCGGGGTGAGCCGGGAATGCTGTGCCGGCGCGATCAGCCGCTTGAGGATCTCGTCGCGCGGGCCGAGCGCACGCTGCGCGCCCCGATCGAGGACGAGGAGCCTGTCACATTCGGCGAGGGCAGCGGGGCTGTTGGCCATCACGACCGCGGCGCCCCCCCGCGATTTGAGATGGCGGATCGTCGCGGGGAGCGCCAGTCCGGCGTCTGCACCGAGTTTCAGGTCGGGCTCGTCGAGCACGAGCAGGACGGGATCGCCATAGAGAGCGCGCGCGAGAGCCACCAGGTGACGCTGTCGGTCCGAGAGCGAACTCCCGTTGTGATGCAGGACCGTGTCATAGCCCTGAGGCAGGTCGAGGATCATCCTGTGCGCCCCGGCCCGCTTCGCGGCCTCGACGACCTGGGCAATGTCGGGCTCTTCGGAGAGGCGGGCGATATTCTCTGTCAGGGTGCCTTCGAAAAGGGTGATTCGTTGCGGCAGATAGCCCACCAGCTGGCCGAGATGGTCCGGATCGTACTGGTCCAGCGAGACCTCATCGAGCAGAACCTCGCCCGAATAGGGTTTGAAATTATGGCTCAGAGCCCGTGCGAGCGTCGACTTGCCGGATCCGGTCGGGCCGATCACGCCGAGAGCTTCCCCCGGTTCGAGGGTGAAACTGATCTGGCTGGAGGACGCGCGATCCGCCTGGGGGCGCGCAATCGCGATATCCTCGACCGACAATTTTGCCTTCGGCCGGGCGAGTGCGGTGCGTGGCGCGGGCTCAGGTGTGGAGCCGAGCAGATGTGCGAGCCGGTTGCGCGCGGCGCGTGCGCCGCTCCAGGTTGTCCAGCCGCCGATGACCTGCTCCACCGGGGCAAGCGCGCGTCCCATCAGGATCGAGCCCGCGACCATCGCGCCAGCCGTGACCTCGGCCTGCAAGACGAGATAGGCGCCGAGCGCGAGCATCGTCGATTGCAGCAGCATGCGCAGCGTCCGGATCAGGGAGTGGAAGCTGCCGCTCACATCCGTGGCCTTGATCGAGGCGGTCATCGCGCCGTGGCGCCATTGCCGCCAACGCTGAAAGCCAGCTTCGCGCATGCCGAGCGACATCACCGTGTCGACATCGTCGAGAAGATCGTCGGAGAGGCGTCGGGAGCGGTTCTCGAGTTTTCCCGCATCGCCCAGACGATCGCGGGTGAAATGCTGCGTCAGGGCCGACAGGCCCACCAGGAGCAGCCCCCCCGCGGTGGCCAGCCATCCCAGCCAGGGATGAAAGACGAACAGAACGCCCAGATAGAGCGGAGTCCAGGGAAGGTCGAACCACGCCTGCGCCACGGGCGCGCCGTAATAGCGCTGGACGGTCTCGAGATCGCGCAGCGCGTTATGCGCGGAGAGATCGGTGTCGCGCTCCGAGGCCTGACGAATCGTCGCGTAGAAGACGCGTCTTTCCGCCCGGGTCTGCAGATCGGCGCCGATTCGCGCGAGCAGTCGCCCCCTTGCCCAATCGAGCACGCCCATCACGCCGAAGAGGAAGACGACGAGCATAAAGAGATTGAGCAGGGTCGAGAGCGAATGGGCGGGGAGCACCCGATCATAGACCTGCAGCATGAAGAGGGGGCCGGTGAGCATGAGCACGTTCACGAAGGCCGCGAAAACGGCAACCAGCGTGATCTGCGCGCCCTCCCCGCGGGCAAGCTGTGCCAGCTCGCCATGGCCGAGGCGCAGCTTGCGGCGAGATGACCCCTGATCACCGGTTTCGGACGAAGCCATCTTGATCTCCTCTGCCTGCGCATGCCTCACTGCCCGAGCGGCAAGCCTGCGCGCTCCTGAAAACCTGGCCGCGAGAGATGAATTTGGCGTAAATCGTCCTCGGTTTTCGGCGGGGGGCGACGGGCGGCCTGCGGAACACCTGACTTGAACGCGCCCTTTCATTGCGTGGCGTGAGGGGGGATAATATGTGTCGAGAATGGAAGTCGTGACGAAGGGATCCTTTGTGAAGCGGAACGGATCGCCAGACGTTAGGGGCCGCAACGCGCGTGCCGTGTCACGGGGCGCGGCGGCGAGCGTGATCTGCGCACTGGGTCTCGCTCTGGCCGGCTGCGGTCCCGCGCCGCGCGCCTCGGGCATAAATGATCCCTACGAGGCGTCGAACCGGCAAACCCACGACTTCAACAAATCTGTCGACTCCGCGCTGTTCCGGTCTTCGGAGCCTTCCAGCAACGGGCAAGGGCCGGTCGGGCATGCGCTCGAGAATGTGGGGTCGAATCTCAGCCTTCCGGGCAAGGTTCTCAACTCGCTTCTCCAGGGGCGCCCGGAGCCGGCCATCAAGAACACCTTCCGCTTCTTCATCAATTCCACGCTTGGCCTGGGCGGGCTCTTCGACCCGGCCGGGACGAGCTTCTCGCTGCCCGAAACGGATACCGATTTCGGCGAGACCCTGCATGTCTGGGGCGTGCCGGAAGGCTCCTATCTCGAACTGCCTTTCGTCGGCCCCTCGACCGAGCGCGATGCCTTGGGCATGGTCGTCGACATAGTGATCAACCCGCTCGGCGCCCTCGATCCCGACGAGCGCGCCGCGGCGTTCGCGCTGCGCATGGGCGGCAAGATCGCGAAGCGTCAGCGATATTCGACCACGGTGGACTCGATCCTTTACGGCAGCGCCGACAGCTATGCACAAAGCCGGTTGCTCTATCTTCAGAACCGGCGTTTCGAACTCAATGGCGAGGAGACGACCAATGCCAACGCCTACGACCCCTATGACGATCCGGCGCTGCAATAGGCGCACGGTCCTGGGCTACGGGGCTGCCGGGCTCGCGGCGGCACTGCTGCCGGGAGAGGCGCTGGCCCTGACCGACGCACAGGCGCGCGCGCTGATCCAGCGTGCGGTCGATGATGTGAACGTGGCGATTTCCTCGGGCAAGACGGGCCCGGCGCTTTACGCGATGTTCGAGCGGATCTTCCAGAAATATGCGGATGTGAACGTGATCGCCCGCTCGGCGCTGGGCGTGGCCGCACGGCAGGCGAGCCCGGCCCAGATGGCGGCGTTCACCCAGGCGTTCCAGGGCTATCTCTCTCGCAAATACGGCAAGCGATTCCGCGAATTCATCGGAGCCCGCTTCACGATCGAGGGCGCGCGCCCGATCAAGACCTTCTACGAGGTGAAGACCACCGCGATTCTCAAGGGGCAGGCACCCTTTGAGGTACTCTGGCAGGTGTCAGACCGCTCGGGGGCGGACAAGTTCTTCAACCTGATCGTCGAGGGGGTGAACATGCTCGCCTCGGAGCGGACCGAGATCGGCGCGATGCTCGATCGCCGCCGCGGAAATATCGACCTGCTGATTCAGGACCTGAAGACGGCAGGGTGAGGCACGAAGATTCGGCCGCGCGATCCCCGAGGGGGCGCGCGGCCTGATTTTTCGCTCCGTTACCGGGCGCCGAAGATGCCCAGCAATTCCTTGAGGATCGAGGCGGAGGGATCGCGGCGCTGGCGGGCGGGCTGTTGCCCGGCGCTCTGGCTTTGCTGGCTCTGGCCCTGATAGCTGTCCTGCGTCTGCCAGCCCGAGGGATCGGCCATCGGCAGCGGCTGCGCCGGCTGACCATCCATCACCCGCTTCATCGTCTCGTGGAAGATCTCGGCGGGCAGGCCGCCCCCGGTCACGCCCTTCAGGGGGGTGTTGTCGTCATTGCCCATCCAGACGCCGACCACGTAATCCGAGGTGAAGCCGATGAACCAGGCGTCGCGCGAGCTCTGGGTGGTGCCGGTCTTGCCCGCGACCTCGTAATTGTCGAGATTCGCGCGTCGTCCGGTGCCGTGCAGCACCACCTGCCGCATCATGTAGACGAGCTCCTGCGCGGCCTTTTGCGAGATCACGCGCTCGCCGATGCCGCCGGGCTTGCCGAAGAGCGGCTGGTCGTCGCCTTTCAGCGTGAGCGAGGTGAGGCCGTAGGGCTGGACAGAGGACCCGCCGTTGAGAATGCCGGCATAGGCCCCGGTCATGTCGAGCAGGTCGGATTCGCCCACGCCAAGCGCGACCGAGGGCAGGTTCGGCAGGTCCTGCGCGAAGCCGAAATCTTCCGCGACCTTGATGACGTTCTCCCGCCCGACCGCTTCGGACACCCGCACGGTCGCGACGTTGACCGAATGCTCGAGCGCCGTGGTCAGCGAGATCGGGCCCATGTAGTTGCGCTCGTAGTTGCGCGGGCTCCAGTCGGGCGAGCCGGGCATCTTCACCGTGAGCGGTGCGTCGTCGACCATCGAGCCGGGCGTGTAGCCGAGATCGAGCGCGGTGGCGTAGACGAAGGGCTTGAAGGTCGAGCCGGTCTGGCGCTGCGCCATCGTCGCGTGGTTGAACGCGCCGGTGACCTTGGTCTGCCGGCCGCCGACCATGCCGCGCACCGCGCCATCCTTGCTCATCACCACGATCGCGGACTGCGCTTCGCTGTCCTTCGAAACCTTGTCGTCGAAGACGTTCTGCATAGCCTCTTCCGCCGCGCTCTGGATGCGCTGGTCGAGGGTCGTGTGAATCACGACATCCTCGGTGGTGTCGCGGGTCAGGTAGCTCGGCAGCGTGTCCATCAGCCAGTCGGCGAAATAGCCGCCCGCCTGTTTCTGCGCGGTCTGACTGAGCGTGGCAGGGTTGTCGCGCGCATCGATATATTGCCGGTCGTTCAGATAGCCCTGATCGTGCATGAGCGTGAGAACCGTCTGCGCGCGCTCCTGGCTGCGGGTGATGCTGTTGGTGGGCGCGTAATAGCTCGGCGCCTTGAGAAGCCCGGCGAGCATCGCCGCCTGCTGCGGATCGAGATTGGAGGCCGGAATGCCGAAATAGCGCTCCGAGGCCGCCTCGAAGCCACGCGCGCCCGCACCGAGATAGGCGCGGTTGAAGTAGATCGAGAGGATCTCGTCCTTGGTGTATTTGAGTTCCAGCGCGAAGGCGTAGGGCACTTCCTTGATCTTGCGCCGCAGACCGCCCGAGCGGCAGTCAGCCTCGTAGGCCGACTCGTTCTTCCACGTCTTCGGGTCGTATGTCACCCCGAGACACAGGAGCTTCGCGGTCTGCTGGGTGATGGTCGAGCCGCCATTGCCGTCGAACGGGCCGCGACCCGCCCGCAGGTTGATCGCCATCGCCGAGGCGATGCCGCGCGGCGAGATCCCGAAATGATGGTAGAACCGGCGGTCCTCGGTCGCGATCACCGCGTCGCGCAGCCAGGGCGAGACGTTCTTCGCGTCGATCTGGCCGCCGAAGGTCTCGCCGCGCCAGGCAAAGACCTTCCCGTGATCGTCGAGCATGGTGACGGAGCCGCGCGTGCGCCCGTCGAGAAGCTTCGTGTAATCGGGAAGCGTCGAGTAGAAATAGAGGGTCGCGGCCCCGACCACGAGCGCGACCACGAGCGAGAAACGCCAGCCGATTCCCCACACCACGCGCCAGATCAGCCGAAACAGGCCGAGGATCGTGCCCACGACCGGTCCGTGCCGGCGCGGAGGCCGCTGGGGCCTGCGGTTGCGCGTCTTGGGAGGTGTCTGGGATTTGCTCTTGCCTGCGGTCTGCTTCGACGAGGAATAGCGCTTGTCGGCCCGCAACGGCCCGCGCCGTCCGCCCTTCTGTGTCATCTGCCTGATCCGGTGCCTCGATTTTCGTTGCGCGCAATTTACACGCGGGGATGGGGGATGTGGACCCGGATAAAATCACGATTTGGTTTCGCAAACCGCCTAAAAAATAACCAAGATGCACAAAATGTGCAAAAAATAGGCAGAAATGACGGTAACGGCCGCTCACGCAGGCTCGCGATTCCTTGTGCGGAGCGGGTGGGGCGGGCCTTCTTACGACACACACGGCGACGCTCTTGCGGATGCCGATAGGGCTGAACAAGGAAGGGATGTCAGGTGAAACTCATCATTGCAGCAATCAAGCCGTTCAAG
>NZ_AQRC01000009.1 GCF_000737065.1 Thioclava atlantica
GAAACGCCCTTGCCACGCGGGAGCCATCCATACATGGTCCGAGGACAATGCCGAGCGCGTATTGTCCGTCGTCAGATGATTTGGAACACGAGGGGCTGATCTGGAACGGAGGGCCTGGCTCGTTGTGGTTTCAGTCTATGCCGCGGTCTGGCGATGCAGCAAGCGGCGCTTCTCAATGGTCTTGGCTTTGATCTCCTTTCGTCTTTTGAGGATGGCTTCGGCCCTGCCGAGATAGACGTCGGTGGGCACGAGGTTGCCCAGGCTCTCGTGGTAGCGGTGATGGTTGTAGTAGTCGATGAAGTCGCCGATCGCCTGCTCCAGAGCGCCGGGCAGGTAATAGTTCTCGAGCAAGATGCGGTTCTTGAGGGTCTGATGCCAGCGCTCGATCTTGCCCTGGGTCTGAGGGTGGCGGGGAGCGCCCCGGACGTGATCCATGCCCTCGTCAGCAAGCCAGTCGGCCAGTTCCTCGGAGATGTAGCTGCTGCCATTATCGCTGAGCAGCCTGGGCCGGTGGGCAACCGTGGCCCGATCGCAACCCGAGGCGACCAGGGCATCCTCCAGTGTGGCGGTCACATCCGACGCCTTCATCGTGGTGCAGAGCCGCCACGCGATGACGTAGCGGCTGTAATCGTCGAGGATGGTCGATAGGTAGAACCAGCCCCAGCCGATGACCTTCAGGTAGGTGAAGTCGGTCTGCCAGAGCTGGTTCGGTCGGACCGTCTTCTCGTGGAACTCCTTTGCCGCCTTGATCACCACGAAGGCCGGGCTGGTGACCAGGTCATGTGCCTTCAGAACCCTGTAGACGCTGGCTTCCGACACGAAGTAGCGCTGAGTGTCGGTGAAGCGGACGGCGAGCTCCCGGGGTGACAGCTCGGGCTGTTCGAGGGCCAGATCGACGATCTGCTTGCGCACCTTGTCGGGGATCCGGTTCCAGACCCGATCCGGGCGCGAGGACCGGTCCTCGAGCCCGGCGGCACCGAGCGACAAATAGCGGTCATACCAGCGGTAGAAGGTCGTGCGTGGCACGCCGATCATGTCCAGCGTCCGCTTCGCCGGCAGGTGCGATTGCTCCACCTGCCGGATGATCTCGAGCTTCTCGGAGGCGGGATATCTCATTCCTCGTCTCCCCCATCCCCGAGCATGCTTTTTTTGAGCAAGCGGTTCTCCAGGGTGAGATCGGCCACCGCCTCCTTCAAAGCGGCGGCCTCGTGCCGCAATTCCTTGACCTCGGGGCTGGTGGCCTGGCGGGCCGTGCCGCCCGCGAGCCGCTTCTTGCCGGCCTCGAGGAACTCCTTCGACCAGCTGTGATACAGGCTCGTGGCGATCCCCTCGCGCCGGCAGAGTTCGGAAATGCTGTCCTCACCGCGCAGCCCTTCCAGGATGATGCGGATCTTCTCCTCGGCGGAATGGTGCTTCCGCGTGCGCCGGCGGATGTCCTTCACCATCGACGCCGCCGTCGGCTTCGCTGTTCCGGGTTTCTGTCTCATCTTCACTCCTTGGTGGTTACGATGAGCCAGAAACCCTCCATTACAAAATCAACTCAGATGTCCCAGGGGTGCTGACGGCGGACACACTCGACACACGCGAGCGTCGTCGACTTCGTCAGAACGACGGCAGCGAGACGACGCGCATCAATCTCAGAGCGAAACTCTAGCACCTTGATCCGATCCGGCGGGCGCTCGAAAACGAGTGGTGGCCGGAGATACAGAAACACTGCAAGACCGATCTCAAGCTTGAAGATCCTGCATCTGACCGGGCCTGGATAGATGCAAAACAGATGCAAACGCAGAATAATATGTTGAAAATAAATGTGACATAGCCACGTCCACGACGTGCAGATCACCCGTGAGAGCCCGAACTACCGGATCGGGTAAGGCGCTGCCCCTCGGGGGGGCAGGTTCGGCGTGACGCGTCCTTTTGGGGAGTGGCGCCGATGACGGCGGGGGGAGCGGGGCGGGGCGTCCCTGCATCGACGCCCTGCCGTGAGGGTCTTGTCCCTCGGCCCCGGCTGCTCATTGATCGAACGCCCGCCGTTTCGGCGGGCGTTCGCGTGTTCACCTTCAGCAGAAAAACATCATGGGGCGGGCGCCGGTCTGCCGCCGAACCGGGCCTCGGATCAGCCGATCCCGCCCAGGCACATATACTTGATCTCGACGAAATCGTCGGTGCCGTATTTCGACCCTTCGCGGCCCAGACCCGATTGCTTGACCCCGCCGAAGGGCGCCAGTTCGGTCGAGATCAGGCCGGTATTGACGCCGACCATACCGGTCTCCATCGCCTCGGCCACGCGCCAGATGCGGGCCAGATCGCGCGAATAGAAATAGCCGGCCAGACCGAACTCGGTGTCATTCGCCATCGCGACCGCGTCGGCCTCGTGCTCGAATTTCACCAGCGGCGCGAGCGGGCCGAAGGTTTCCTCGCGCGCCACCTTCATCGCCTGCGTCACGCCGGTCAGGATCGTCGGCTCGAAGAATGTCCGCCCGAGGTTCGAGCGATGCCCGCCCGTCGCGATCTCGGCCCCTTTCGAGGTCGCGTCCGCGATGTGATCCTCGACCTTGGCGAGCGCGGCCGCGTTGATCAGCGGGCCGGTCGTCACCCCCTCTTCGAACCCGTGGCCCAGCTTGAGCGTGCCGATCTTGGCCGCCAGCTTTTCGGCAAAGGCGTCATAGACCCCGGCCTGAACGTAGATCCGGTTGGCGCAGACGCAGGTCTGGCCGTTGTTGCGGAACTTGGCGATCAGAGCGCCTTCCACCGCCGCGTCCAGATCCGCGTCGTCGAACACGATGAAGGGCGCGTTGCCGCCCAGCTCGAGGCTGATCTTCTTGACCGTTTCGGCGCCCTGTTTCATCAGCAGCTTGCCGACGCGCGTCGAGCCGGTGAAGGTGATCTTGGCGACCTTGGGATTGGCGCACAGTTCTTCGCCCATGCCCGCCGCATCGAGGCCGGGCAGGATGTTGAACACGCCCGCGGGGATGCCCGCGCGTTCGGCCAGCACCGCCATCGCGAGCGCCGAGAGCGGCGTGAATTCCGACGGACGCCCGACGAAGGTGCAGCCCACGGCCAGCGCCGGGGCCACCTTGCGCGCGATCATCGCGTTGGGGAAATTCCACGGCGTGATCGAGCCGACCACGCCCACGGGCTGCTTGAGCACGATGATGCGCTTGTCGCGCTGGTGGCCGGGGATCACGTCGCCATAGACGCGCTTGGCCTCTTCGGCGAACCATTCGATGAAGCTCGCGCCGTAGAGGATCTCACCTCTGGCTTCGGGCAGGGGCTTGCCCATCTCGGCGGTCAGGATCGCGGCCAGATCGTCGGCATTCTCGATCATCAGGTCGTACCACTTGCGCAGCACGATCGCGCGTTCCTTGCCGGTCAGCGCAGCCCAGGCGGGTTTCGCCGCATAGGCCGCCTCGATCGCGGCGCGGGTTTCGTCCACGCCCAGATCGGTGACCCTGGCCACCAGTTCTCCGGTGGCCGGATCGTTTACGTCGAAGGTCTTGCCGGTCTCGATCCATTCGCCATTCACATAGGCGCGGGTTTCCAGAAGGCTGGGGTCTTTCAGTTTCAGCATGCTCATGCCTCCTTGGCGGCGCGCATCGCCTCTTCGAGAATGTCGAGCGCGCGGGCCATCTGGTCGTCGGGAATGGTGATCGGGGCGAGGAAACGGATCACGTTGCCATAGACCCCGCAGGTCAGCAGCAGCAGGCCACGATTGAGCGCCTCGACGCGGATACGTTGCGTCAGTGCCGGGTCGGGCTTGCCCTCCGACATCAGTTCGACCGCGACCATGAAGCCCGGGCCGCGGATCTCGGCGATCTCGGGCATGGTGGCGCGCATCGCCTCCAGGCGTTGCTTGAGGCGCGAGCCAAGCTCGTTGGCGCGGGCGCAGAGGTCTTCCTCCTCGATCACGTCGAGCACCGCATTGCCGGCCGCGATGCCCAGCGGGTTGCCGCCATAGGTGCCGCCCAGACCGCCCGGATTGGCCGCATCCATGATTTCGGCGCGCCCGGTCACCGCCGCGATCGGCAGGCCTCCGCCCAGCCCCTTCGCCATCGTGGTGATGTCCGCCGCGACGCCGTAAGCGTCCATCGCGAAGAGCGTGCCGGTGCGGGCAAATCCGGTCTGCACCTCGTCGGCGATCATCACGATGCCATGCGCGTCGCAGAAGGCGCGCAGGCGTTTCACGAAATCATGCGGGGCGGGGTAGAAGCCGCCTTCGCCCTGAACCGGCTCGAAGATCACCGCGGCAAGGCGCGCAGGATCGAGATCGGTTTTGAACAGGCTCTCCATCGCCGCGAAGCTGTCCTCGGTGGTGATGCCATGCAGCGCGTTCGGGAAGGGGACGTGGAACACGTCGGGCATCATCGCCCCGAAGCCCGCCTTGTAGGGCGCGACCTTGCCGGTGAGCGACATCGTCATGAAGGTCCGGCCGTGGAAGCCGCCGCCGAAGGCGATGACCGCGTTCCGCCCCGTATGGGCGCGTGCGATCTTGATCGCGTTCTCCACAGATTCCGCGCCGGTGGTGACGAAGATCGACTTCTTCGCGAAATCGCCCGGCACC
Source organism: Thioclava atlantica (assembly GCF_000737065.1). Classification (GTDB taxonomy): domain Bacteria; phylum Pseudomonadota; class Alphaproteobacteria; order Rhodobacterales; family Rhodobacteraceae; genus Thioclava; species Thioclava atlantica. The sequence continues at coordinate 4,562 of NZ_AQRC01000009.1, forward strand.
TTGTCGTTGAGCCGCTCGGCCAGGCGCACATAGGGTTCATAGGGCAGGACCTGGTGGCAGGTATGGGTGAACGCGTCGAGCTGGGCCTTCACCGCCGCGATCACCTTGGGGTGGCGATGGCCGGTATTCACCACCGCGATGCCGGCGGCGAAATCGATCAGCTCGCGCCCATCGGCATCAATGACGGTCGCGTTCTCGGCGGAGACCGCGAAATTCTGGGTCTGGACGCCGACCCCACGGGCCAGCGCGGCGGCGCGGCGGGTTTCAAGCTCGGTATTGCTGGTCATGGGAAGCCTCGCGAATGGCAGGGAATCGGGAATTTGCAGCGACGCTAACGTTTAATATGTGGCGTCTCAATGTTTATTTTGTTAAACGAAAATCCGCGTTCCGGTTCGATTGAAACCGCGCGGGTCTGCCCGTAGAAGACGGGTCTGAAAGGATGTTGGTTTGAGCGATTTCGATGTCGGAGCCCGGCTGAAGGCGATCCGCGAGGATAGCGGCCTCTCGCAGCGCGAACTGGCGCAGCGGGCGGGGGTGACGAACGGTCTCGTCTCGCTGGTCGAACGCAACAAGACCTCGCCCTCGATCACCTCGCTGCGCAAGATCCTCGAGATTCTCGGGATGACGCTGGCGGAATTCTTCGACAGCGGCGCGCCCGCCGATCCGGGCAGGTTCGTCTTTCGCCATGACGAGCTGACCGAGATCAATCCGGGCCGGATCTACCTTTCGGCCGGGGCCGATGCGCTCAAGGCGCTGTCGCTCCGGCGGGCGGGCAAGCAGGGGCAGACGAACCTTCTGCTGCTCTATGAAACCTACGATCCGGGCGCGGATACGGGCGAGGAAGCCTATAGCCACGAAGGCGAGGAGGGCGGTTTCGTCATCGAGGGGGAATTGCTGCTCAGCGTGGGCGATACGACCGAGATCTTGCGCGCGGGCGATGCCTATCTGTTCGACAGCCGCCTGCCGCACCGGTTTCGCAACGTGACGCAGAAACGCTGCGTGGTGGTCAGCGCCGCGACCCCGCCGACCTTCTGACCGGCGCCCGCTCTATTCGTAGGTGCGGGTTTCCAGATCGGTCTGGCGCATCGCCTCGTGACAGGCGTCCAGAAAGGCGGCCTCGGCATCGGACTGCTTTCGCAGCGGGTTGGTCAGCAGGTAGATATTGACCATCGGCAAGTCGTCATAGGGCGGCAATTGCCGCAACCGCCCGCTGTCGACATCGCGTTTCGCGACATGCAGCGGCAGCGCTCCGATCCCGACCCCGGCCACGATCATCCGGCGCAGCTCGTGCAGGTTCGACGACACGCCGCGCCAGCCCGGCGCCAGCTTGGCACGCGCGCGCAGCAGCGCGACGGGGTAGAGCGGGCCTTCCTCCGTCTCGGTCTGGAACGAGACCGAGGTCTCGCCCTCGATCTCGGAGAGCGCGATCTCGTCGCGCGCGAAGAGCCGATGGCGGGGGCCGCAGAACAGGCCGAAATATTCGCGATAGAGGACCGACGCTTTCATGTTTGCCGGAATTTTGTGCAACAGGCAGATCCCGAAGCTCGCGCGGTTCTGCTGCACGCGGCTCACGACCTCCTCGCTTTCGACGACGGTGATCGAGAACGTCACTTTCGGATGGCTGGTCGCGAAGTCATGCAAGATCGCGTCGTAATGGTCCGAGATCACATGAGAGGTCGTCGCGATCGAGATATGGCCGCGCAATTCCTCGGCCCCGCTATCGAGCAGCGAGGGCAGCTGCGAGACCGAGCCGAAGATCTGCGAGCATTCCTGATAGAGCAGATTGCCGGCGCGCGTGACGCTGAATTCATTGGGTTTCCTGATGATCAGCTCGTGGCCCGTCGTCTCTTCCAGTCGCTTGAGCGCGGCCGAGATCGTGGGCTGCTTGAGGCCGAGGGAATAGGCGGCGCGCGAGATCCCGCGCTGTTCCACCACGACCATGAAGGTGCGCAGCAGGTTCCAGTCGAGATGCCAGGGAAAGCGCTGTTCGTAGGGTTTGACCATAAATGAAACCGATATTCAGGATTTGGTTTATTTATTTGCGCAATGCGGGTTCCCATGCAAGCGTTTGCTGCGATAAGGCCGAACGGCCCTTCGCGGACGGGATGCACCGGGAACAGGTCGCCCGTTGATACCACCAACAGGAGAGAGACATGACCAACCGCAGAACCGTTCTCAAATCCATGCTCGGCATGGGCGCGCTGGCCGCCACCGGGATCTCGATGCCTTCGCTGGCGCTGGCCGACGAGCTGGAAAGCCTCAAGAAGAAGGGCGTGATCCGGATCGCCATGTCGGGGGCCTACCCGCCCTTCAACTTCATCAATGACCAGAACCAGGTTGTCGGCTTCGACCCGGCCATCGGCGAGGAAATCGCCAAGCGCATGGGTCTCAAGGTTGAGATCATCACCACCGCCTGGGACGGGATCATCGGCGGTCTGCTGGCCAACAAATACGACGCCATCGTGGGCTCGATGTCGATCACGGACGAGCGCAAGAAGGTCGTGGATTTCGTCGGTCCCTATTACCGGATGCGCCGCGGGATCTTCATCGCCAAGGACAGCAAGATCGCCTCGCTCGACGATCTGAAAGAGACCACGGTCGGCGTGACGCTGGGCGAGACCCACGAACAATGGGCGCGCGAGCAGGGCTTCAACGTGCGCACCTACAAGGGCCTGCCCGAACTGATGCTCGAGCTCGAGAACGGCCGCGTCGGCGCGATCGTGAACGACGATATCCCGGTGCTGCTTGCCGTCGCGAAGAACGACGCCCCGATCAAGCAGCTCGAGGTCGATCTGGGCGGCGTGGCCGATCAGGCGGGCATCGCGATCCGCAAGGGCAATCCCGAATTGCACAAGGCGATGCAGGACGCGCTGGACGCGATGCAGGCCGATGGCACCTACCTGACGATCGCCAAGAAATGGGTCGGCGGCGACATCCGCTGAGCCGATCCTTTCCGAGCAACCTCCCCACGGGGTCCGCCGCGCGACATGCCGCGGCGGGCTGGCCGGGAGCATTCTTCAAGACAGCGGGACGTAAACGCGCATGGACACGGAACTGATCCTCAAGGTCTATCCCTATTTCCTTCAGGCGGCGGTCGTGACGATCGAACTGTCGATCCTGACGATCCTGCTGGGGCTGGTCTGCGGGGCGCTTGGTGCGGCGGCGCGGTTGTCGCGCCTTGCCGGGATTCGGTTTCTGGGTGCGGCCTATGTCAGTTTCTTTCGCGGCACGCCCGCTCTGATCCAGCTCTTCCTTCTGTATTTCGGCGGTCCGCAGATCGGCATTCAGCTTGACGCGTTTCAGGCGGGCGTGATCGGGTTGGGCATCAATATCGGCGCCTACATGACCGAAACGATGCGCGGCGCGATCATCGCGATCGACCGGGGGCAGGGCGAGGCGGCGCGCACGCTGGGCCTGTCGCGTATGCAGGCCTTCCGCAATGTGGTGTTGCCGCAGGCGCTGCGGCTGATGATCCGCCCGCTCGGCGTCAACATCAACGCGCAGATCAAGGGCACGGCGCTGGTCTCGGCGATCTCGGTGGTCGAGCTGACCTATACCGCGCAGCGCTATATCGGCTCGACCTACAAACCCTTCGAGATGTTCCTGCTGGCCGGGGTGCTCTACCTCGTGATCATCACCACTGTCGGCAAGGGCGTCGCCTATCTCGACCGCAAGGTACGTCTGCCATGATCGCGAACCCGTCGCCTTTCCAATCCGCGCCACAGGAGTAAGACATGGGTCTCGATTTCTCGGTCCTTCCGCCTTTCTACGGCACGCTCGCGCTTGGCGTTCTCTGGACCGTCGCGATCACCGCGACCGCCGCCGTGCTCAGCTTCTTCGGGGGCATCCTGCTGGCCGTGATCGCGCTCTATGCGCCGATTGTCATCCGGCTGCCGTTCCGTTTCCTGTCCTGGCTGTTCATGGGCACTCCGCTGCTGCTGCAGCTCTTCCTGATCTATTTCGGGCTGGTGCAGATCGGGATCGACCTGCCGGCCTTCGTCGCGGGCGTGATCGGGCTGGGGTTCCACTACGCGGTCTACAATTCCGAACTGATCCAGACCGCGATGATCGCGGTGGACAAGGGCCAGATGGAGGCCGCGCGCACGCTCGGCCTGTCGCGCCGTCAGGCGCTGATCAAGGTCGTGGTGCCGCAAGCGGTGCGCGACGTGATCCCGCCGATCGGGAACAACATGATCGCGCTTCTCAAGGATTCCGCACTGGTCTCGGTGATCGGGGTGTCGGAACTGACCCTCTCGGCGCAGCGCGCCATCGGCCAGACCTATCGCGCCTTCGAATTCTATGCGGTCGCGGCGCTGCTCTATTACGTCGTCAATCTCGGCATGGAGGCGGTGCTCCGCTGGTTCGAGAACCGCAACCGCCTCTATCGCTGAACCAGGAGATATCGACATGACCCAACATTTCGTCGAGATCCGCCACGCGCAGAAATCCTATGGCACGCTCGAAGTGCTCAAGGACATCTCGCTTGATGTCGAGCGTGGCCAGATCGTCGCGATCATCGGCCCCTCGGGCTCGGGCAAATCGACGCTTCTGCGCGCGATCAACGATCTCGATCCGCTGACCGGCGGCGAGGTCTGGCTCGATGGCGTGCAGGTGAACAAGACGCTGCCGCATCGCCAGTATGAAAAGCATATCAACGAGATGCGCCAGCAGATCGGGATGGTGTTCCAGCATTTCAACCTGTTTCCGCATCTGACCGTGCGCGAGAACGTCACCATGGCGCCGAAGCTTCTCAAGAAGATCTCGGACAAGGAGGCGAATGCGCTCGCCGAGGAGCAGCTCGATCACGTCGGCATGCTCGAGCGGATCGACTATTACCCCGCGCAGCTGTCGGGCGGTCAGAAGCAGCGCGTGGCGATTGCCCGGGCGCTGGCGATGAAGCCCAAGCTGATGCTGTTCGACGAGGCGACCTCGGCGCTCGACCCGGAACTGGTCGAGGAGGTCAACCTCGTGATGAAGCAGCTCGCGCAGGAGCACATGACGATGATCATCGTGACCCACGAGATGGATTTCGCGGCCTCGGTCTGCGACCGCGTGATCTTCATGGACAAGGGCGTCGTGGTCGAGGAGGGCCCGCCCGAACAGGTCTTCAAGACCCCGACGCAAGAGCGAACCCGGAATTTCCTGCGCAAACATCTCGAAGGTGCGAAATGAGCGACGAACAGTCCCATCTGTTCTACCAGTCCCGCCAGCCCCGTCCGTTCCTGGACCATGGCGAGGGGGTCTATCTCTACGACGAGCAGGGCAAGCGCTATATCGACGGATCGTCGGGCGCGATGGTGTCCAATATCGGGCATTCCAACCCGCGCGTGCTGGCCAAGATGAAGGCGCAGATGGACCGCGCGACCTTCGGCTACCGGCTGCATTTCCGCACCCGTCCCTCCGAGGATCTGGCCGCCAAGGTGGCCTCGCTGATGCCCGAGGGGCTCGATCGGGTGTTCTTCGTCTCGGGCGGCTCCGAGGCGGTCGAAACCGCGATGAAACTCGCGCGGCAATATGCGGTGACGCAAGGCCAGGGCAGCCGCTGGAAGGTGATCTCGCGACTGCCCTCCTACCACGGGGCGACGATGGGCTCGCTCGGCGTGACCGGCAGCCCGCTGTTCACCGGCCCCTTCGCGCCGATGTTCGAGGAGATGCCGAAGATCGCGGCGCCCACCGCCTATCTTGATCGCGACAGCCTGAGCGACGAGGAGCGCGGCCTGAAATATGCCGAGATGCTGCGCGAGAAGATCGAGGCCGAGGGCCCCGACACCGTGCTGGCCTTCCTGATGGAACCGGTCGGCGGCGCCTCGACCGGAGCGCTGGTCGCACCCGACAGCTATTACACGCGCGTGGCCGAGATCTGCGCCGAATACGGCATCCTGCTGATCTATGACGAGGTGATGACCGGGGCAGGGCGTACCGGCAAGTTCCTTGCCGCCGAGCATTGGGGCATCACCCCCGATATCGTGGCGATGTCAAAGGGCTTTGGTGCGGGCTATGCGCCCCTGGGCGCGGTGGTCGCACGAGGCGACATGGTCGAGGCGCTGCTCGATGCGGGCGGTTTCCTGCATGGCTTCACCTATGCCGGAAATCCGCTGGCCTGCGCGGCAGGGCTGGCCGTACTCGAAGAGATGGAAGCGCATGACATCATCGGCAATGCCGCGCGGATGGGCGACGTGCTGAAATCCCGCCTGACCGGGCTGATGGACCGCTATCCCTTCATCGGCGATGTGCGCGGCAAGGGGCTTTTGCTGGCCTTCGAGCTGGTCTCGGATCGCGACACGATGAAGGTTCTGCCCAAGGAATGGAACGCCAATGTCGAGCTGGTCGAACTGGCCTATGAGCGCGGGCTGATCATCTATTCGCGGCGCACGCGCGGCGGCTATGAGGGCGATCACTTCCTCGTCTGTCCGCCGCTGATCATCACCGAGCCGCAGATCGGCGAGATCATGGAGATCCTGACCGACGCGCTCGATGCCTTCGCCGCCAATCACGACCTGCCGGTGATCGAGGAGGTCAGCGCATGAAGCTGCCCGACAAATCCACCACGCTGGAGGCCGCCGTCGCCGCGATCCCGCACGGGGCCACGGTGCTGGTCGGGGGTTTCGGTGTGCCCGGCACGCCCTTTGCCCTGCTGCGCGAATTGGTGCGTCAGGGTCCGCGCGATCTGGTGCTGGTCAAGAACGACGCGAACGAGGCCGGCATGGGGGTCGACCACCTGATCGCGGCCGGTCAGGTACGCAAGCTGATCGTCACCCATCTCGGGCTAAACGCCAATGCCATCGCCGCGATGAACGAGGGCCGGATCGAGGTCGAGTTCTGCGCGCAGGGCATCTTGGCCGAGCGCATTCGCGCCGGCGGCGCGGGGTTGGGTGCGATCCTGACCGATATCGGTATCGATACCGATCTGGCGCAGGGCAAGCAGGTCGTCGAGATGGAGGGCCGCCCGATGCTGGTCGAGCCCGCGCTGCGCGCCGATGTGGCGCTCGTTCATGCGACCACCGCCGACCCGTTCGGCAACCTCGCCTATGCCGCCACTGCGCGCAATTTCAACCCGCTCATGGCGATGGCCGCGACACAGGTGATCGCCGAGACCGAAGCGCTTGTGCCGCTTGGAGGCCTCGCCGCCGACGCGGTCGAGACCCCCGGCGCTTTCGTCGATCAGGTCGTGGAACTGACCGAGCTTTCTCAGGAGTATGGCATTGTCCGACGCTAGATCCCGCATGGTGGCCCGTGCCGCGCGCGAGATCGCGCCCGGCATGGTCGTGAACCTTGGCATCGGTCTGCCGACCAAGGTGGTGAACTACCTGCCCGCCGATTTCCCCGTCTGTCTCCACTCGGAAAACGGGCTGACCGGGATCGGCCCGACTCTGCCTTACGATCAGGCCGACCGGAACCTGATCGACGCGGGCGGGGCCTATGTCTCCACCATTCCCGGCTCGGCCTTCTTCGACAGTGCCGTGAGTTTCGCGCTGGTGCGCTCGGGGCGGCTGGATCTGACGCTTCTGGGCGCCTTCGAGATCGCGCAGAACGGCGATCTGGCGAACTGGAAGATCCCGGGCAAGTTCTCCCCGGGCGCGGGCGGCGCGATCGAACTGGCGCAGAAGGCGCGACGCGTGGTGGTGATGACCACCCATTGCGACCGCAAGGGCAACCCGAAACTGCTCGAGGCCTGCACCCTGCCGCTGACCGCGAAGGGCCGCGTCGCGCGGATCTATTCCGACATGGCGGTGGTCGATGTGACGCCCGGGGGCTTCGCGCTGGTCGAACTGGCCGAGGGTGTCTCGCTGCCCGAGCTGCGCGAGGCCACGGGCGCGCCGATCACGATCCCCGCTGGCGACATTCCGACATTCTGAGGTGAGACATGGATCAAGAGCTGCAAACCCGCATCCTCTCGGCGGTTGATGACGCGTTCGATGACGAGATCGCCTTTCTGTCCGAACTGACGGCGCATCCCTCCACCCGTGGGCAGGAGCAAGGCGCGCAGGACTTCATGGCCGGGGCGCTCACCGAGCGCGGCTACGAGGTCGACCGCTGGCAGATCGAGGTCGAGAAGATCCGCCACCTGCCGGGTTTCTCGCCGGTGATCGGCGATTACGAGGACGCGGTGAACGTGGTGGGCAGCCATCGCAGCGCCAGCCGCAAGGGCCGCTCGCTGATCCTCAACGGTCATATCGACGTGGTGCCCGCGGGGCCCTTGGACATGTGGGACCGTCCGCCGTTCGAGCCGCATGTCGATGACGGATGGCTTTACGGTCGTGGCGCGGGCGACATGAAAGCCGGGCTGGTGTCGAACCTGTTTGCGCTCGATGCGCTGCGGTCGATCGGCCTCGCCCCGGCGGCGGATGTGTTCTTCCAGTCGGTCGTCGAGGAGGAATGCACCGGCAACGGGGCGCTGGCCTGTCTCGAACGCGGCTACACCGCCGAGGCCGCGCTGATCCCCGAGCCGTTCGAGGAAAAGCTGGTCTCTGCGCAGCTTGGGGTGATCTGGGCGCAGGTGCATCTCAAGGGGCTGCCGACGCACGTTGCCTATGCGGGCTCCGGCGCGAATGCGATCGAGGCGGCGATCCCGCTGATCGCGGCGCTGCACGGGCTGGAGGAGCGCTGGAACGCGCCCGGCTGTCGGCATTCCGAGTACGGGCACGTCCACCACCCGATCAACCTCAATATCGGCAAGATCCAGGGCGGTGACTGGGCCAGTTCGGTGCCCGCCTGGTGCGTCTTCGACATGCGCATCGCGATCTATCCCGGTCAGGATATCGAGGCCGCCAAGGCCGAGATCGTCGACACGATCATGGAGGCGGCGCGCTCCAATGCCTTCCTGAAGCATTCGCTGCCCGAGATCGTCTGGCACGGCTTCATGGCCGAGGGTTACGCGCTGGCTGACGACCGTTCGGAAACCGCCGCAGCCGCCATCGGTTCGCTGGACGCGGCGCATGTGGCGGTCAACGGATCGGCGCTCGACCGGTTGGCGATCACCGCGACCACCGATGCCCGGTTCTTCGGGCTTTATGCCGACACGCCCGCTCTGGTCTACGGGCCGCGCGCCGAGGCGATCCACGGCTTCAACGAGCGCGTCGAGCTGGAAAGCATCCGGCGCATCACCCAATCCACCGCCCTGTTCATCGCGGACTGGTGCGGTCTCGAAACCATCTGAGGTTCCCCATGCGCGACGCCGTCATCGTCTCCACCGCCCGCACCCCGATCGGCAAGGCCTATCGCGGCGCGTTCAACGATCTCGAAGGTCCGGCGCTCGCCGCGCATGCCGTGCGTGCCGCCGTGTCGCGGGCAGGGCTTGAAGGTGGTGAGATCGAAGAGGCGATCTTCGGTTCGGCGCTCACCCAGGGCTCCACGGGCGTCAACGTCGCGCGCCATATCGCGCTGGCCGCGGGCCTGCCGGATACGGTTGCGGGGGTGACGGTGGACCGGCAATGCGCCTCGGGGCTCAACGCGATCGCGTCTGCCGCGCATATGGTGATGGCCGAGGGCGTGGAGGTGGCGCTGGCGGGGGGGCTCGACACGATCTCTCTGGTGCAGAATGACCATTGGAACGGCTATCGCTACCGCAGCCCCGGCGTGCCGGACGCCTATTACATGTCGATGATCGAGACCGCCGAGGTGGTGGCCGAACGCTATGGCGTGACGCGCGCGGCGCAGGACGCCTATGCGCTGCAAAGCCAGCAACGCACGGCTGCGGCGCAGGAGGCGGGGCGGTTCGAGGCGGAAATCGTGCCGGTCGAGGCGGTGAAGCGCGTGAAGGACAAGGCCACGGGCGAGACGCATGAAGAGATGGTGCGGCTGGAGTTCGACGAGTGCAATCGCCCCGGCACCACCTTGGACGGGCTGGAGAGCCTGAAGCCGGTTCTGGGGCCTGAGAAATGCGTGACCGCCGGGAATGCCTCGCAGCTCTCCGATGGCGCCTCGGCCTGCGTGGTGATGTCGGGCGAGGAAGCCGCGCGTCGCGGGCTCTCGCCGCTCGGCGCGTTCCGGGGCTTCGCGGTGGCGGGCTGTGCGCCTGACGAGATGGGCATCGGCCCGGTCTTCGCGATCCCGCGCCTGCTGGAGCGGGCAGGGGTGACGGTCGAGGATATCGACCTGTGGGAGGTCAACGAGGCCTTCGCCGCGCAGCTTCTCCATTGCCGCGACACGCTCGGCATTCCCGACGACAAGCTCAACGTCAATGGTGGCGCGATTTCTATCGGGCATCCCTATGGCATGTCGGGCGCGCGCATGGCGGGGCATATCCTGCTGGAAGGCAAACGGCGCGGCGCGCGCTACGGCGTGGTGTCGATGTGCATCGGCGGCGGGCAGGGCGCGGCGGGCCTGTTCGAGATCTTCTGAGCCCTGGCTGCGCGCAAAACCCGGCTCCACGACGCATTCTCGGGGGCGCCTGCCGCGCCACCGCCTCCCGGTTTCGGCGGCCGTCGTCGCACACGAATTCCGGAACCCCACAGGCCGCTCACGCATCGGCGGAGCGGCCGTCTCAAACACCATGCGCCGGGCGCTCAAATGTGCTAGGTTCACTCTCGATCTCCAACCGGCGACTGCACCATGGGGGGCGGGTGCGAGGCGCGTATCGGGCGGTCATGTCCCCTTTGCGTTCGGCAGATGCGCGGCATCTTGCAGGGAGGGCATCGGATGGAACATCTCCATGGCGGCAAGCTGGGGCGCAGGCCTCCCGATCCTCTCGTCGCGGCCTCGTGGAGACGGTGCGAAGACCTCCACCACCTGCTGCCCGACGTCTCCCGCCCCGTCCTGCGCTTCCAGCAAAGCGAGATCCGCCAACGCGCCGAGTGCTTTGCCGAGATGCTGGGGGATGGCCTCGGCCAGCTTGCACCGCTCGAAAGCGCGCTTGCCTGCGGTGGCGGCACCCTGCTGGTCTCGGATGCCGAGCAGGTGCTCTTGCCGCTGACCTCGGCTGCGCCCGCCGATGCGGCGATGGTGCGGCGCGGCATTGTCGCGGGCAGTTGCTGGGACGAGCGCGTCGCGGGGACGAACGGCATCCAGATGGCACTGACGGCGCAGGCCCCGTTCACGGTGCGCGGTGCGGATCATTTCTTCGTCGCGCTGCGCCAGTTCAGTTGCTGTTCGGTCCCCATCCTCGATGCGGAGAACCGGATCGTGGGCGCGCTGACATCGGCGGCGGTGGACCGCAAGCAAGGCGCGAACCAGGCTCTCGCGGCGACGGTGCTGCAGATCACCGCGCGCAGGTTGCAGGCGGCGATGTTCCGGCGGCGCCATGCCGGTGATGTCCTGCTCTCGCTCGCTCCGCTCGACGCTTCCGACCTGGACGGCACGGTGAACGCGCTGATCGCGCTCGATGACCGTGGGCGGGTTCTGGCCGCGACGCGCCGTGCCGCGCGGATGGCGGGAGGCGAATGTCCCGACGCGATGATCGGCAAGACCACCGAGACGCTGTTCGGCATCGGCTTCGACGGGCTGGTGGGCGCGCCGGGCTGGTTCGCGCGTAGCGACGGCCGCCATCCCGCGCCCCTCGGCCTGCAGGTGTCGCTGCCGGTCAGCGCGCGCCGTACGACCGGGCCGCGAGCGACGGTTCCGGAGCCCGCATCGCCGCCCCGCGATGTCGAGATCCCCGCCGAGGCGGAGGCCGCCTTTGGCGAAGGTCTGCCCGTGCTCCTCATCGGCGAGACCGGGACCGGCAAGACGACCCTCGCGCGACAGCTGCATTCAAACCTCAACCCGACCGGTGCCGAGGCCGTCACGATCGACTGCGCGCAGGTCGAGGCCACCGAGGCCGGGCGGTTGCGCCTGCGCCTGCCGGTCGAGCAGGCGCTGCAGATCACGCGAGACAGCGGGGGAGCGGCGACGTTGATCCTCGATCACCTCGAAGCGCTGGCGCCGGTGCCGCAGGCCTGGCTGGTCGAACTGCTCTCGCTCCTCGAGGAACGGCCGGCCTTTCCGGACGGCGCACCGACGCTGCGCATCGTCGGGCTTTTCGCCCGTCCGCCCGAGGATCTGGTCGCGGCGGGGCGGCTGCGCGACGATCTGCTTTATCGCTTGCAGGGGGCGCGCGTGGTCTTGCCGCGCCTGCGCGACTGTCCCCTCATGCTGGAAAATATCCTGATGCGACTGGCGCGCGAGGCTGCGGGCCGGCGCGTGCCGATCAGCGCGGCCGCGCTGGGGGTGCTGGCGGCCTATCCTTGGCCGGGCAATCTGCGCGAGGCGCGCCACGTGATGCGCCTTGCCTGCAGCCGGGCGGGCGGTCGTCCGATCCGGTCGCGCGATCTCCCGTCGCACCTTGCCGCCGCCGCCTCCGCCCCCGGCCCGGAGGCCGCACCGGCGGAGGCGCGCCTCGTGCAGGCGCTGCGCGCGACGGGCTGGAACGTCTCGGCCGCCGCCCGGATGCTCGGGCTCAGCCGCTCGACCCTGCACCGCAAGATCCGCAATGCGGGCCTCGATCGCCCCGGAAGCCGCCCGATCTGAGATCGCGCCGCTGCGACACCTGTCGCATCGCTCTGCGACACCCGCCCGGACACGCATAATCGCGTTTGGCGCGGGCCGCCATCGGCGTCAACCTGAGCATGCGAGCGCCGTCATCTGGGCGCGCATGGGAGGAGGACACGATGACACCGTCCAAAGAGCAACTGCATTGGATGTACGAGACAATGGTGACCAGCCGTCGCTTCGAGGAGACGATCGAGAAGATCTATCTCGAGGGGAAACAACCGGTCTTCAACATGGCCAGCGGCCCGATCCCGGGCGAGATGCACCTGTCGAACGGGCAGGAACCGGTCGCCGTCGGCGTCTGCGCGCATCTCGAGAAGGGCGACATCGTGACCGCGACCCACCGTCCGCATCACGAAGCCATCGCGAAGGGCGTCGATCTCAACCGCATGGCCGCGGAGATCTTCGGCCGCGCGACCGGCCTCAGCGGAGGGCGGGGCGGCCATATGCACCTGTTCGACCCGGAGGTGAATTTCGCCTGCGCGGGCATCATCGCCCAGGGTATGGGGCCGGCTGTCGGCGCGGCATTGTCGCGCAAGATGCAGGGCAAGCCCGGGGTCGCGGTCGCCTTCATCGGTGAAGGCGCGGCCAATCAGGGCGCCTTTCACGAGGCGATGAACCTCGCGGCCCTGTGGAAGCTGCCCTTCATTTGCGTGATCGAGGATAACAGCTGGGGCATCTCGGTGGCCAAGAAGGATTCGACCGCCGTCGCCCGCAACGACGTGCGCGGCGCGGCCTATGGCGTGCCCGGTGTCTATGTCGAGGGCAACGATCCGTGGAAGATCTTCGAGGCGGCGGGCGATGCGGTGGCGCGTGCGCGCGCCGGCGAGGGACCAAGCCTGATCGAGGTCGAGACCTATCGCCTGGCCGGCCATTTCATGGGCGACGCGGAAGGCTATCGCCCGAAAGGCGAGAAGGAGGCGCTCTTCGCCCGCGATCCGATCCCGGCGATGCGCAAGCGGCTGCTCGACGAGGGGGCGGCGGACGAGGCGAAGCTGAAGGAGCTCGAGGCGCGGGCGGAAGATCGCGTGTCCGCAGCGATCGACTTCGCCCGCTCCAGCGCCGCCCCGGCGCCCGAGGACGCGCTGACGGAAATCTTCGCGTGAGCACGATGATCAGGAGGACATGAGATGACCCAGAGCAATGAACGCAAACTGACCATCGCCCGCGCCATGGCCGAAGCCATCGCCCAGGAAATGCGCACCGATCCCGGTGTCTTCGTGATGGGCGAGGATATCGCGACGCTGGGCGGCGTCTTCGGCAATACCCGGGGCCTCGTCGAGGAATTCGGCCGCGAGAGGATCCGCGACACCCCGATCTCGGAGACCGGCTTCATCGGCGCGGCGGTGGGGGCGGCGCAGGACGGCATGCGCCCCGTGGTCGAACTGATGTTCGCCGATTTCTTCGGCGTGTGTTTCGACGCGATCTACAACCTGATGGCCAAGAATACCTACTTTTCGGGCGGCAAGTTCAAGGTGCCGATGGTGCTGATGACCTCGACCGGCGGGGGCTATTCCGACGCGGGCCAGCATTCGCAATGTCTCTACGGCACCTTCGCCCATCTGCCGGGCATGAAGGTGGTGACGCCCTCCAATGCCTATGATGCGAAGGGCATGATGACGGCCGCGATCCGCGACGACAGCCCCGTCGTCTACATGTTCCACAAGTCGCTGCAGGGCATGGGCTGGCTGGGGACCGAGCAGGGGGCCTCCGTGCATACGCCCGAAGAGGATTACACGGTCGAGTTCGGCAAGGCGAAGGTCGTGCGCGAGGGCCGCGACGTGACGATCGTCAGCCTCGCGATGGGCGTGCATCACGCGCTCAAGGCGGCGGCGGAACTGGAGAAATCGGGCGTCAGCCCCGAAGTGGTGGATTTGCGCACGCTCGTGCCGCTCGACCGCGACACGATCCGCGCTTCGGTGGCCAAGACCGGGCGCCTGATCGTGGTGGACGAGGATTACCACAGCTTCGGCGTGTCGGGAGAGGTGATCGCCTCGGTGGTCGAGCACGACATCTCGGTCCTCAAGGCGGCGCCGCAGCGGGTGACCGCGCCCGACGCCCCGATCCCCTATGCGCGCGAGATGGAGCAGTTCTTCCTGCCCAGCCCGGCGAAGATCGTCGATGCCTGGGGCCGGATGAAGGCCGCGTGAAAACCGAAAGGACGGGGGCCGGGCGCCCGGCCTCCGCCGCGCCGTAGGGCGCTGCAAGACGTCAAAGGAAGGACGACATGACCGCCATCACGATCCCGACCGACCTGTGGGAAGGCGACGACGAAACCGTCATCACATCCTGGTTCGCCAGCGAGGGGGCGAGCGTCTCCGAAGGCGCGCTGATCGCTGAAATCATGACCGCGAAGACCCAATACGAGATCCGGGCCCCGGCAAGCGGGCGCCTCCACATCCTTCACGATGTCGACGCGGTGGTGGCGAAGGGCGCGGTGATCGGCGAGGTGACGTGACCGTGCTCGACGTCGCGACGGCTCTGCGGCGATTTGCGTCGGCGGCGGAGGGGATCGACGCCGAGCGCGGGCTGTTGCAGGCGGCCCGCGCGGGAGGGCGCGGCGCGCTGATCTGGATGGCGGACCGGCCCGCACTGGTGGCGCCCTCGGCCTTTTCGCGATTGCCCGGGTTCGAGCGGTCCTCGGCGATGAGCGCGGCCCGCGGCTGGCCCTTCCATCTTCGTCCGACCGGCGGCGGCGTCACCCCGCAGGGGCCGGGCATCGTCAATCTCGCGCTTACCGGCCCCGCCGACGGCCTGACGACCGACGCCGCCTATCGTGGTCTGTGCGATATCATCTCCGCGGCGCTGGTCGAACTGGGAATTGCGAGCGAACCGGGGCCGCTCGCGGGGAGTTTCTGCGACGGCGAGTGGAACCTGCTTTGCGGGGGGCGCAAGATCGCGGGGACGGCGCAACGCTGGGCGCCGCGGCCGTCGCCGAACCGGGGATGGGTGTTCCTGGCCCATGCCGCCATCCTGGACGAGGTGCCCCTTGCGGCGCCGCTTGCGGCGATCGACGCTCTGCATTGCGAGTTGAACCTGCCGGTCACGTCGGGGCCATCCGCCCATACCACGGTGGCGCTCGAACGCGAGGCGGGGCGCGGCGCATCCCTCGGCGAGGCGCTTGCGGGTGCTATTTCCGGCACAGCCTGACTCGGAACAGCCTTCTCCCCGAGGCGTGTCGGTCATGCAGCCGGACCGTCGCGGCTCGGGCGGAGCCGTCATCTGTCCTTGCAATCGGCCGATTTCCCGGCCCGATCCGTGTCACCGTCGCGGAGCGCCCGAGGTCTGATTCAGGATGCCCATCGCGAGAAACATGCCGAGTACGGCGAAACCGACGCCAAGCGCCGGAGTCGCGCCCCCGATATAGCCGGGAGCGAGAAGAAACAGAATGACCGCGAGGGCCGCGCGGAGGATCAGGCAGGCGTGACGACATGACGAGGTCGACGAGCTGTGGCCCCGATCGTGGCTCCGCTCCCGGTGCGGGGAATGACGGCTTGCAAATTCATTTCGAATGATCAGCATATGGGGGACTCATCAATAGTGGGTGAGCAACCTCTAGTTGAAAAATGGGGCAAGATCGGGGCAGCATTGCGGCCACTTCGTAGGATTGTCCGTTTCTTCGAGCTTGGTTGCGTCTGACCGAAGCGACAGTCCTCGGGGTCGTGGCGGGGCGCCAAGTTGGATGCGCCGCCTCTCATATCCGCCGCGCCTTCCGGGGGAGCGCTCCGGTTGCGATCGCAAATCCAGGCTATTGAAACCATTGTGAAAGTGAAGCGCGGGCGCGAGACCATTTCCGATCTCGGAATTGAGCTTTCCGGCGCGAGATGTCCCGCCCTTCTCCGCTCGGTCTTTAACTTTGGAGGTGATCGTCGTCGCCGAAATTCCTCGCCGGAAGGGGGTACGGTTCCGGCTGTCGGGGTGCCTCATTACCCCAAACCGCGCCGCGCCCACTCGCGAACCGATTCCGGCTGATACCGCAAAACGACCGTCCAATTGCTCCTGCGCGCCTCGGAAAGCGCCGGATGAGGTTCCATAGTTTCGCCCAATTCCCCGAGTAAATCATGAGTTAACGAAGTCATTCCGGCCGTGACGGCGCAGGAGGGAACCGATGACGATGCCGCGGATCATGGTGCGCAACTCGCAGGCCCAGATACCGACCATGGCGAAGCTCTTCGCGGGGCTCGTTCTGGCGGCGACGGGGGTTCTGTGCGCGCGTGGCATCGTGCCGCAGCTTCCGCCGGGCGTGCAGGCGGCGAACCAGCTGCCCCTCATCATGGGCTCGTTCGGCCTGCTTCTGGGATGGCGCGTGGTCGGTCTGCGTCCCGGCCGCGGGTGGCGCGATGCGGTCAATGACGGGTTGCGGGGCGCGGTCTATCTGCTCATCGCGACCTTCGTCTTCCTCGGCGCGGTCCAGATGCTCCGGCTCGCGCTCCGGATGCGCTATCACGACGTGATGGAGGCGGTGACCGACGTGATCGGGCAGGGTACGACGCTCGCGGTCGCCTCGCTCGGGCTGCAGCCGGTGCTCACGCTCGGGGTGGGGGCGGCGCTTGCCGGGCTCGCCGCCGAATGGGCCCATCGCCGCTTCGGGCGCTGAGCGTCCCGCTCCCTTGACATCCCGGCGTCGCTCCGCAGGGTGGGGCCAGCGCGCGGCGGGCGCGCGATCGTGGTCGGGATGCGATGATACGCCATTTCTTTTACGGAACCTTGTGCCATCCGCCGTTGCTCGAAGCGGTGATCGGACGCGTGCCCGCGCTCCGGCCGGCCCGGCTGCCGGGCTTTTGCGTGCACGAAGCCTGCCGGGCGGGGACGGGGCTCGGCTTTCCGGTGCTGGTCGCCCGGGAGGGGGCCGAGACGCCGGGCCTGCTTGCGGATCTCACCAGCGCGGAGGCCGAGCGCATCGCGTGGTACGAGGCGGGGTATGATGCGGTGGAACGCGCGGTCGAGGCGGGGGCGGACACGGTCTCCGCGCGGATCTGGTTGCCACAGCGCGATCGCTGGGAGGTCGGGGCCGCGTGGACGCTGTCGGACTGGGCGCCGAGATGGGCCGCGCTCAAGACCGAAGGCGCGCGTCGCTTCGTCGCCGAGGCCGAACGGATCGGCCCCGAGGCCGCCAATGCGCGCTATCACGCCATCCTCGTTCGGGTGGCGTCCGCCTTGCGCGCGCGGGCCGAGCCGATGCCCGCGACGATCCGCCGGCAGATGCAGGAAAACGATCTGAAGATCGTCTCGCAAGATATTGGTTATGCGAAATTCTTCTCGGTCGAGGATTATCATCTGAACCACGCGCTCTTTGCCGGCGGCATGAGCGAGACGCTCGACCGTGCCGCCTTCGTCTCGGGCGATGCGAGCGTGGTGCTGCCCTATGACCCGGTGCGCGACCGGGTGATGCTGGTCGAGCAGTTCCGCATGGGGCCGATGGCGCGGGGCGAGCCCAGCCCCTGGACGCTCGAGGCGATCGCGGGGCGCGTCGATCCCGGCGAGAGCCCCGAGGAGGCCGCGCTGCGCGAGGCGGGCGAGGAGGCGGGGATCACGATCCGGCGACTGATCGCGGGGCCGCGCTACTACCCGTCGCCCGGCGCCAAGACCGAATATGTCTACAGTTATGTCGGCCTCGCGGATCTGGACGACGCGGCGACGAGTCTTGGCGGCGTCGCGGATGAAGGCGAGGATATCCGCACTCATCTGCTGCCGTTTGAGAAGCTTCTCGAGCTTGTGAATACGGGGGAGGCGGGCAATGCGCCGCTGATGCTTCTGGCGCTCTGGCTCGAGCGCAACCGCGAGAGGTTGCGCGCCGAGGCTTGAGGTGGCGCGCGCCGCAGCCTAAGTCTGGGGCCAATGGCCCCGCTCCGGGGCGGTGCGAAGGGAGGGCGAGCAATGCGCATTTGCAGCGATATGGCGGCCGCGATCGGGAATACCCCGCTGATCAAGCTCAGGAAGGCGTCCGAGATGACGGGCTGCACCATTCTGGGCAAGGCGGAATTCCTCAATCCCGGCCAGTCGGTGAAGGATCGCGCGGCGCTCTACATCATTCGCGACGCGATCGCGCGCGGCGAGCTGCAGCCCGGCGGCACGATCGTCGAGGGGACGGCGGGCAATACCGGGATCGGCCTCGCGCTGGTGGGCGCCTCGATGGGGTTCCGCTCGGTCATCGTGATCCCCGAGACCCAGAGCCAGGAAAAGAAGGACATGCTGCGGCTGGCCGGTGCGGAGCTGGTGCAGGTCCCGGCCGCGCCCTATCGCAACCCGAACAATTACGTGCGCTATTCCGAACGGCTCGCCCATGTGCTGGCGAAGACCGACCCCAATGGCGCGATCTGGGCGAACCAGTTCGACAATACTGCGAACCGGCAGGCCCATATCGAGACCACCGGCCCCGAGATCTGGGACCAGACCGGAGGCAAGGTTGACGGCTTCATCTGCGCCGTCGGCTCGGGCGGCACCTTCGCGGGCGTGGGCATGGCGCTGCAGCCCAAGGGCGTGAAGATCGCGCTGGCCGATCCCGATGGCGCGGCGCTGCACAGTTTCTACACTACCGGCGAGCTGAAATCCGAAGGGTCCTCGATCACCGAGGGGATCGGTCAGGGGCGGATCACCGCCAATCTCGAAGGCTTCACGCCGGATATGAGCTTCAACATTTCCGATGGCGAAGCGCTCCCCGTGGTCTTCGACCTGCTCTCCGAGGAAGGGCTCTGCCTTGGCGGCTCGTCGGGGATCAACGTCGCGGGCGCGATCCGCATGGCGCAGGAGATGGGCCCCGGCCACACCATCGTGACGGTGCTGTGCGATTACGGGACGCGCTACCAGTCGAAGCTGTTCAACCCCGACTTCCTGAAGGGCAAGGGGCTGCCGGTGCCTGACTGGCTCGACCGGCCCGCCCGCGAGATGCCGGAGGTCTTCACCGAATGATCTTGCGTCTGGCGCGGCTCTTCCTGCTGATCTTCGCGCTGGCCCTTCCGGGGCTGGCGCTGGCCCAGTCGGAGCCCGCGCTCGATTACACCGCTTGGGAGAAGGTGGCGAGCCAGGCCGAGACGATGACGGAGGCGGGGGACGCGACCCAGGCCGCCTTCGACGATATCCGCCAGAAGATCGCGGACTGGCGGGCCAAGTTCAAAGGCGCCGAGGACACCAATTCGAGCCAGATCTCGACGGTGAAGGCGCAGATCGACGCGCTCGGGCCACCGCCTCAGGATGGCAAGACCGAAGACAAGGCGATCGCGCAGCGCCGCAAGGAGCTCAACGACCAGCTTGCGCAGCTCCAGGCGCCCGCGATCCGCGCGACCGAAGCGGCGAGCCGCGCCGACGCGATCATTGCCAATATCGACAAGCTGCTGCGCGGGCGACAGACCGACAAGCTGTTGCGCCTCACGCCCTCGCCGCTCAATCCGATCAACTGGCCCGAGGGGATCAAGGTGGCCTCGGGGCTGGGCGGTGCGCTGAGCTCCGAAGTGGCGGGGCAGCTGAGCGGCAAGGATCCTTACGCCTCGATGCGCGACAATGCGCCCGTAATCGTCGGATTGTTTCTTGTGGCGCTTATGCTGCTCGCGCGCGGGCCGCATTGGATGGAACGGCTCGCGGATGCGCTCGAGCAACGGCTGGCGGTGCGCGCGGGCAGGGTGATCGACGCGATCGTCTCGCTCGGGCAGATGCTGCTCCCCCTGGCAGGCGTGGGCCTGTTGTTGACCGCGCTCTATCAGACCGCGCTCGTGGGGCCGCTCGGGCGCGAGCTTCTGGGCGTGATCGGCGGCGTCGTCTCGCTCCTGATCGTGGGCACCTGGCTTGCGGGGCGCGTCTTTCCAAAGAACGAACGTCAGCAGGCACCTTTCAACCTGATGGCCGAGCGCCGTCGCGAGGGACGGTTCCTCACCATCGCGCTGAGCCTGCTCGTCGCGATCCAGGGGCCTCTCGGGAACTGGGTGGTCAAGCGCGGAGAATCCGTGCTCGAGGCCGGGGTGAAAACGGCCGATGCGGCGACCGCGGCGGGCCATACGCTCGATGCGGGCTTTGGGGTTCTGGCCTTCCCGCTGCAGGTGCTGGCGGGGATCTTGCTGTTCCGTCTCGGCCAGCTCCTGCGCCGCCACCTGCGCAACGAGAGCTGCGACAGCGAAGAGAGCGCGTTCCGCGACCGGCTCGTGGGCGGCACCGGCAACGCGGTGATCGCGGTCGCGGTGATCGCGCCCCTCCTTGGCGGGATCGGCTATGTGAACGCGGCAAACGCGCTCTTGTGGCCGACCGCGATGACGCTGGGGCTGATCGCTCTGGTGCTCGTGATCCACCAGTTCCTCACCGATTTCTACGTGCTGGTCACGCAGCGCGAGGATGAGGGGCGGGAGTCGCTCGTCCCCGTGCTGATCGGGTTCGTCCTTGGGGTCGCGGCGCTGCCCGTGGCGGCCTTGATCTGGGGCGCGCGCCCCGCCGATCTGCGCGAGCTCTGGAACACCTTCCGCAGCGGGATGTCGGTGGGCGGGGTGCAGATCTCGCCGGGCGTCTTCCTCACCTTCGCGATCATCTTCGTGCTGGGCCTGATGGTGACGCGGCTGGTGCAGGGCGCGCTCAAGACCTCGCTTCTGCCCAAGACCCGGATCGACAAGGGTGGGCAGAACGCCATCATCTCGGGGATCGGCTATCTCGGGATCTTCCTCGCCGCGGTGATCGCGATCTCCTCCGCGGGGATCGACCTGAGCTCGCTCGCCATCGTCGCGGGCGCGCTCTCGGTCGGGGTCGGTTTCGGTCTTCAGACCATCGTGCAGAACTTCGTCTCGGGCATCATCCTGCTGATCGAGCGCCCGATCTCGGAAGGCGACTGGATCGAGGTCGGCGGCCAGATGGGGATCGTGAAGGCGATCTCGGTGCGCTCGACCCGGATCGAGACCTTCGACCGCACCGAGGTCATCATTCCCAATGCCGATCTGATCGCGGGGCAGGTGACGAACTGGACGCGCGGCAATGTCACGGGGCGGCTGATCCTGCCGGTGGGCGTGGCCTATGGCACCGATACCCGCAAGGTCGAGAAGATCCTGCATGAAGTCGCGCAGAACCAGTCGCTGGTGATGATGAACCCCGAACCTGCGGTGATCTTCACCGGTTTCGGCGCGGACAGCCTCGATTTCGAGGTGCGGGTGATCCTCTCGGATGTGAACTTCATCCTCCGGGTGAAGAGCGAGATGAACCACGAGATCAACCAGCGCTTCGCCGAGGAAGGGATCGAGATCCCCTTCGCGCAGCGCGACCTGTGGCTGCGCAACCCGGAGGTGCTACAGGGCAGGGGGGCGCGACCGGCGCAACCGGCTGCCTCGGAAGAACCGCCCGAGGAGCCCGCCCACCGCGTGACCCGCGCCGATCTGGGCAGGCCGCAGCCGGGCGAGGGCATGGAAGAGGTCGAGAACCAGGAGGATGGCGATGGCGGAGACCGCTGAGATGGGCACCGAGCCCGGCTACCGCAGCGACCCTTACGCGCGCGAGCTGATGACGGAGGTGCGTGCGTTCACCGATGAGGGCGGGATCATCTGCGCGGAGTCGATCTTCTACCCGACCGGCGGCGGCCAGCCCGGCGATAGCGGGCGGCTGATCTGGGAGGATGGCGAGATCGAGATCGCGACGGCGGTGAAGGCAGGCCCCGAGGCGCCGGGCGCGGTGATCCTCGTGCCGGCCGAGCCCCAGCCACTGCCGCCCCCCGGCACGCCCGTGCGCCAGGAGATCGACTGGGAACGCCGCCACCGCCACATGCGGGTGCATACCGCGCTGCATCTGCTCTCGGTCGCGATCCCGCTTCCCGTCACGGGGGGGCAGATCGGCCCCGAACGCGGGCGGCTCGATTTCGACATGCCCGAGAAGCCCGAGGATCTCGAGGCGATCGAGCGCCAGCTCAACGCCTGGGTGACGCTCGATCTGCCGGTGCGCGAGAGCTGGATTTCCGATGCCGAGCTCGAGGCCCAGCCCGAGCTGGTGAAGACGATGTCCGTCGCGCCGCCGAAGGGGCCGGGAAGGGTGCGGCTGGTCTCGATCGGCGAGGGCGCGGCGCGGATCGACCTGCAACCCTGCGGCGGCACCCATGTCGCCTCGACCGCGGAGATCGGCACCTTGAAGCTCGGCAAGATCGAGAAGAAGGGCAAGCAGAACCGCCGGGTCTATCTGCACCTCGCCTGAGCACGGAGGCCGGCGCAGGGTGAGAGGCAGGGGGCCAGAACAACCTTGCCGCTCTCAGCCCGTCACAGCCGCAGCTTCGCCTCCGGCTGGAACTGCTCGGCGGCGTTGAAGAACAGGTCGATCAGCGCGTTGCGCTCGTCTGCAAGCGCGAAGACGACCTCATCCACGGTCGAGCCGAATTCGGGCACCTGAACCCGGCGTACCGTATCCGACCGGTAGGTGCCGAAGCGCCACATGAACCCGACGCCGATCCCGAGCGCGACCGCCTCATAGACCGCGTCGCGACTGTCGGCGGTCAGGCGCGGCTCGGGCGCGAGCCCCGCCGCACGGAAGGCCCGGTCCACGACCTTCTGGGTCGAGGAACCGTGCGAGCGGAAGATCAGCGGCAGTTCGGCGAGTTCCGCGAGCGTGACCTGATCGCGCTTCGTCATCGGGCTGTCGGCCGAGACGATCGCGACCACTTCCTGCGAGATCACCCGCGCGCGCCGGAACCGGCGATCGGCGGGCAGGTCGGGCAGCACCGCGACATCGACCTCGCGGCGCAGCACCGCCGAGAGGATATCCTGGTGCGATCCGCTCTCGACATTGACGCTGACCGTCGGGTGCTGGCGCATGACCTGCCCGACGATCGCGATCCCCGGCATCGAATTGCCCAGGCCCACCCGCAGCCGCGGCCGTCCCGTCGCATCGCGCCGTTGCAGGATGCGCAGCGCGTCGCGCTCGGCCTCGCCCACGCGTGTCCCGATATCGCACAGCTCGACGCAGAGCGGCGTGGGGTGCAGCGCGCCGCCGACCCGCTCGAACAGCCGCACGCCGAATCGCGCCTCAAGATCGTTGATTTGCTGGGAAATCGCGGAATGCGACAGGCCCAGAAGCCGCGCGGCGGCGGAGAAAGATCCCTCCTGCGCGACCGCCGACACGGCACGCAAACGCGAAAAAGACAGGGTTCCGGGCGGGGCTGCAGGTGATTCCTTCATGGGCTGAAAGCTTGGCTTACAAATGTAACAGCGCATTCACAGTCCGTCGCCAAACCGTGAGCAAGCCGACGCGATCGGCACCCGAGACCACACGACACCGACACAGACCAACGGGGCCCCGGGCCCCGAACGAAGAGGAATTGCCACGTGCCACAGCCGATCGGACTGCCGACCTTCCTGTCCGGCCCCTTGCCCGACCGCGCCGCCATTCTCGCGGATCTCGACGGCTGCCTGATCGCCGGCGAGCGGGTGCTGCCCGGCGTGCCGGAGCTGTTCGTGCGCTGCCGCGACCGGCTGTGGATCGTGTCGAACAATTCCTCCGATACCGCGCAGACCCTCTCGCGCCGCCTTGCCGGGCTGGGGCTGGAGCTGCCCGCGGAACGTATCGTGCTGGCGGGCGAGCAGACCCTGCGGATGATCCGGCGCCGCCATCCGGGCGCCCGCGTGGCGCTTTTCGCCGCGGCTCCGATCCGGGCGCTGGCGCGCGAGATCGGGCTGGTGGAGGATCGCGAGCATCCGGAGCTGGTGTTTCTCGGCCGCGATCCGGATTTCGATTTCTCCGACCTCACGGCGCTCTTTGCCCATGTCGCGCGGCGTGTCCCGGTCTGGCTGAGCAATCCCGACCCGTTCCATCCCGGCCCCGACGGGCTGCCGCGTCCCGAGACCGGCGCGATCTGGGCCGCGGTGCGCGCGGCTCTGCCCGATGCGGTCGCCGCGAGCCTCGGAAAGCCCGCCGCCGATCTGGCGGCGATCGCTCTGGCGAAGGCCGGCGTCGCCCCGGAGCAGGCCGTCTTCATCGGCGACACGCCGGAAACCGATGGCGGCGCCGCCGCCGCCGCGGGCGTGGATTTCGTGTTGCTCGAACGCCCCGCGCGCGCCCGGGCCGAAGAGGAGATCGCGGCATGCTGAACTACCTTCTGCGCACCGCCCTGCGGATGTTCCTGACCTTCTTCGTCATCGTCACGCTCGTGTTCTTCGCGACCCGGCTCTCGGGCAATGCGATCGACTATCTCGCGGGCGAGGGGATGACCGAGCACGACCGCGAGATCCTGATCCGCTACTACGCGCTCGACCGGCCGATCCTGGATCAGTATCTGGCCTTCCTGCACGCGTTCCTCGACGGGAATTTCGGCCTGTCCTTCATCGAGCGCCGCCCGGTGATCGACATCGTCTTCGAACGGCTCTGGCCCTCGGCGCAGCTGCTGCTGTCCGCGATCGGCGTGACCTTGCTGGTGTCGCTGCCGCTGGGCGTGATCGCGGCGATCTGGCGCAAGCACTGGCTGGGCAGCGCGGCGATGATCGTGGCCTTCCTCGGCTATGCGGTGCCCAATTTCATCCTCGCGGTGGTGATGGTGCTGGTGTTTTCCTACTGGCTCAACTGGCTGCCTGTGGTGGGCAACGGAACGCCGCTGCATTTCATCATGCCGACGCTGGCGATGGCGGGCGTGCTGATCGCGGCGCTCACCCGGTTCACCCGCAACGCGATGCTCGACGTGCTGGGCCAGGATTTCATGCGCACCGCCCGCGCCAAGGGCCTGCCCGAGCGCGAGGTGATCGTGCAGCACGGGATGCGCAACGCCGCGATCACGCTGCTCTCGGTGATCGGGCTTCAGGTCGCAGGCCTCGCCGCGTCGGGCTCGGTGGTCGTGGAATCGATCTTCGCCTGGCCGGGGATCGGCGATCTGCTCGTGTCCTCGGCGATCCGGCGCGACTACCCGGTGCTCCAGTTCGGGGTCATCACCGTCGCCGTCGCCGTCATCCTCATCAATGCCGCCATCGACCTTGCCTATGCCTGGGCCGATCCGCGTCTGCGCCATCAACTCAAGGGGTGATCCGATGACCATGGCCCTCAACATGCCCGCCCCCTCCGCGCTGCGCCGCCTCTGGACGAGCACCAACGCGATCCAGAAGCTCGCGCTCGCGATCGGCCTTGCGCTGCTGCTCATGGCCTTCCTCGGGCCGCTGATCGCGCCGCATGACCCGAACGCGCAGAGCCTGCTCTCGCGGCTGCGTCCGCCGATCGGCTTCGACCGTGCAAAGGCCGCCTATCCGTTGGGCACGGACGAGCTGGGCCGCGATATCCTCTCGCGCAGCCTGCACGGGCTGCGGCTGACCCTGACGCTGGCGATCCTCGGCGCGCTGCTGGGCCTTGTCGTGGGCGGACTGCTGGGCCTGTTGTCCGGGGTGGTCGGCGGTCGGACCGATGCGACGATCATGGCCGCGGTCGACACCCAGATCGCGGTGCCCTTCACGCTGATCGCGCTGTTCACGCTGGCGATCTTCGGCAGCTCGCTGCAGGTGATGGTGATCGTGCTGGGCCTTGCGGGCTGGGAGCAATATGCCCGCATCGTGCGCGGCGATGTGCGCCGCCTGATGCATCTGCCCTTCATCGAGGCCGCCCGCGCCGCGGGCGCCAGCCCCCGCCGGATCGCCTTCGCCCACCTGCTGCCCAATATCGTCTCGCCGCTGGTGGTCCAGTTCACCCTGTCGCTGTCCAATATCGTCCTGCTCGAGAGCACGCTGTCCTTCCTCGGGCTCGGCGTGCAGCCCCCGACCGCGACGCTTGGCTCGATGGTGGGGATCGGTCGCGACTACATGCCGACCGCGCCCTGGATCGTCATCGCCCCCGCCTTGCTGATCGTGCTGCTGACCTTCGCCGTCCAGGTGGTCGGTGACTGGCTGCGCGACAGTGTCGACGTGCGCCTGCGCGCACGCTGAACCCCGCAACAAGACCAGAAGGCCGAAAGCGCCCGCCAAACCCTGCAACGGAGACACCCATGCTCAGACTGCTCATTTCCACCGCTCTTGCCGCCGGCCTCGCCGCCGCCGGCGTCACGGGGGCCCAGGCCCGCGAACTCAAGGTCGGCGCTGCCAACGTCGCGAAATATCTCGATCCCGGCCGCGACCACTCGAATGTCGGCTCGCAGTTCTACTACAACAGCTTCGACACGCTGATCGACAAGGATCACGAAAAGATCGGCGGCGAATGGCGCCCGGGTCTGGCGACCGAGTGGCATCTCGTGTCGCCCAAGGTCATGGAATTCAAGCTGCGCGAAGGCGTGACCTTCCAGAACGGCGAGGCGATGACCGCCGATGACGTGGTCTTCTCGCTCAACCGCATGTACCAGGCGACTTTCCCGCCCTATCAGGTGCGCTCGAAGGATCGTCTGAACAACTTCGAGAAGGCCGAGAAGGTCGACGATTACACCGTCCGCATCACCGTGAAGCGCGAAGAGCCGCTTTGGGAGACGCTCGTGAACCTGCAGCAGGTCATGATCATCCCCGAGGACTACACCAAGGCCCTGACCGGCGATCCGAAAGTCGCCGAGGACAGCGATTACGAAGCCTTCTCGATGGCTCCGGTCGGCACCGGCCCCTATGCGATCAGCGAATTCACCCCCGGCGAGCGCGTGGTCTATACCCGCTTCGACAATTTCTGGGGCGACAAGGCGCCGCTCGAGAAGGTCACCGTGATCCATATCCCGGAAACCGCGTCGCGCATCACCGCGCTCAAGACCGGCGAAGTCGACATGATCACCAATGTCGCGCCCGACCAGCTGTCGCTGATCGAGGCCGATCCGAACCTCAAGGCCGCGGGCAGCGTGACGCCGCTGTTCCACGTCATGATCATGAACACCAACCATCCCAAGCTGCGCGATCCGCGGATCCGTCAGGCGCTCAGCCTCGCGATCGACCGCGACGCGCTCAACGAGGCGCTGTGGATGGGCAAGGCCGTCGTGCCCTCGACCCACACGATGAAGGAATACGGCGACCTCTACATGCCGGAGCTGAAGACCTTCGAATACAACCCCGACAAGGCCCGCGAACTGCTCAAGGAAGCCGGCTATGACGGGTTCGAGATCACCTATGACACCGACCCGGTCTACTACACCAACGGCCTTCTGGCCGCGCAGGCCATCACCGAGATGTGGGCGCAGGTCGGCATCAAGGGCAAGGTGAACGTGTCCGAGAAATGGACCGGTAACAGCAAGGACATGATGACCCGCAACTGGTCGAACCCGATGTACTTCGCGGACCCCTTCGGCTCGTTCGGCGTGATGTGGGCTCCGGATGCGGCCTCGGAATCGGAAGGCCGTTTCACCACCGACGAGGCCTATCGCAAGACCTGGGACAAGTTCCGCTTCTCCAAGGATGTCGCCGATCGCCGCGCCGCCTATGCCGAGCTGATGTACCGCATCAAGCAGGATCCGCCGGTTCTGCCGCTCTATCGCCCCTATGAGAGCTGGGCGATGCGCAAGGATGTCGAATGGGCGCCCAAGCCCGGCCACATCCCCTATGTGCTCGACTTCCGCGCCGGCGCGATCGCCTTCGCGTCCAACTGACACTCCCCGCCCGTCGCCGCTTTCGGGTGGCGGCGGGCACCTTCACCACGTTCACTCCGGAAAGTCTCATCATGTCCACCCGTATCGCCATCGTCACCGACATCCACCACGGCAAGCCCTCGACCGCCAAGCGCGGCGACATGGCGCTGCCCCTGATGGAGGAATTCTCCCGCTATGTCCGCGATGGCGGCGCCGATCTGGTGCTCGATCTCGGGGACCGGATCTCGGACGAGAACCGCGACACCGACCTGCGGCTCGAGGCCGAGGTGGCCGAGGCCTTCCGTGCCGTCGATGCCCCGATCCTGCATCTCAACGGCAACCATGACCGCGACCATCTGGAAATCTCGGACAACGAGGAAATCCTCGGCCAGTCGCTCGATCACGGCGTGATCGATATCGGTGGCTGGCGCATCGTGCTGTGGCGCGCCGACAGCCGCATCCGCCGCACGCCCGACTATTCCGGCTTCGTGCTGACCGAGCCCGACGTGATCTGGCTCTCGCGCACGATGCAGGCGACCGACCGTCCGACGCTGGTGGTCAGCCATGTGCCGATCTCGGGTCATTCGCAGGTGGGCAACTACTATTTCGAGAACAACCCGGCCAGCTCGACCTACCCGATGGCCGAGCGCGCCCGCGCCGCCCTTGCCCGCGCCAAGGTGCCGGTCGTCTGCCTCGCCGGCCACGTGCACTGGAACACCGTCACCACCGTCGATGGCATCACCCATCTGACCCAGCAATCGCTGACCGAAAGCTTCACCACCGAGGGCGAACCTGCCGGCGCGATGGGGATGATCGAGCTGGGCGACAGCTTCAAATGGGAAGTGGTGGGCGACGATCCCTTCGCCTTCGAGACCACCCCCCGCCACCGCCGCTGGACGCCCCCGCTGCCGTCCTTTGCCGACCATCCCGAGGCACGCGCCCGTCGCGCCGCCGCAGCCGCGAGTTGATCCATGAGCCGCGCACCGCTTCTTTCGGTCCAGAACCTGAGCCTCGCCTTCGGCTCCCACACCGCGCTGTCGGGGCTCAGCTTCGATATCGCGCGCGGCGAAACCGTCGCGCTGGTGGGGGAATCCGGGTCGGGCAAATCCGCCACCGCGCTGGCGCTGATGCGCCTGATCGAACGCGAGGGCGGGCGCCTGACCGGAGGCCGCATCCATCTTGAGGGCGAGGACCCGATCGAGATCACCGCGCTCGACCAGCGCCGGATGCAGCAGGTGCGCGGCAATCGGATCTCGATGGTCTTCCAGGAGCCGATGACCGCGCTCAACCCGGTGATGACGCTGGGCGAGCAGGTGGCCGAGGTCTTGCGCCTGCATCAGGGGCTCGACCGACTGACGGCGCTGCGCGCGGCCCATGACGCCTTCGAGCGGGTGAACATCCCCGAACCGGCGCGGCGGCTGACGCAATATCCGCACGAGCTTTCGGGCGGGCTGCGCCAGCGCGTGATGATCGCGATGGCGCTGGCCTGTCAGCCCGACCTGCTGATCGCGGACGAGCCCACGACCGCGCTCGACGTGACCACGCAGGCCGAGATCCTGGCGCTGATCAAGCGGCTCCAGACCGAAAGCGGGATGGCGGTTCTGTTCATCACCCATGACATGGGCGTGGTGGCGGAGATCGCCGACCGGGTCGTGGTACTGCGCCAGGGCCAGCAGATCGAGACCGGCCCGGTGGAACAGATCTTCGCCGATCCGCAGGCGGATTATACCCGCACCCTGATGGCGGCGACGCCCAAGCTCGGCTCGGGCGCGCCGCGGCCGCTGCCGGGGACGGCCAAACCGCTTCTCGAGGTGGACCGGCTCAGCGTGCGCTTCCCGGTCACCCGGTCGATGCCGGGCCGTCCGGGACTCGACTATCATGCGGTCAACAACGTGTCGCTTACCCTGCGCCCCGGCGAGACCCTCGGGCTGGTGGGCGAATCCGGTTGCGGGAAATCGACGCTCGCACGGACCCTTCTCGGGCTCGAACATGCCGCCGGCGGCCGGGTGCGGATCGAGGGCCAGGAGATCACCCGGCTCACCGCGCACGAGCTGCGCCCGCTGCGTTCGCGGATGCAGATGGTCTTCCAGGACCCTTTCGCCTCGCTCAACCCGCGCCTGCCGGTCTGGGATCTGATCACCGAACCCGCCCATATCCGCGCGCCGATGAGCCGCGCGGAACGCCGTGCGATGGCGGGCGAATTGCTCGAACGCGTCGGGTTGGAGGCGGAGGCGATGGATCGCTTCCCGCACCAGTTCTCGGGCGGTCAGCGCCAGCGCCTGTGCATCTGCCGCGCGCTCTCCGTGCGGCCGGCGCTGATCGTCGCGGACGAAGCGGTCTCGGCGCTCGACGTGTCGGTCGCACGCCAGATCACCGATCTGATCGCGCGGCTGCAGAAGGAAGACGGTGTGTCCTTCCTGTTCATCTCGCATGACATTGCGGTGGTCGAGCGCGTCTGTCACCGCATCGCGGTGATGTGGGCGGGGCAGGTGGTCGAGACCGGCCCGACGGAAGAGGTCCTGCGCAACCCGCAGCATCCCTATACCCAACGTCTTCTCGCGGCGGTGCCGGTGCCCGATCCGGCGCGCCGTCACGACGAGCGCCCGGACATCACCGCCCCGGAGGCCCCCAAGCTGCTGCTGCCCTCAGGCGAGGCGCCCGCGCCCTACGAGATGGTGGCGGTGTCCGACGAACATTTTGTCGCCGCGCGCGACCGGGCCAGCGCCTTGCTGATCGGCATGCCTCCCGCCAAGCGCCGGGAAGCGGGGGCGGGCAGCGCCACCTCGCGGGGTGTGAGTGCAAGCCAGCTCGACCGGGTGTGAAAACGGGGCGCCCCGTGCTGCGCGCCCCGCACAAGGGCCGGGCCTCGCGAGAGACCCGGCCCTTGTGCCCACCACGCCGCGCACGGACGCCGCCCGGCGGGCAGGGCCGTGTGCAAGGTCACATGATCCGACGATGATCGGCAGGGCAGCATGCGCGCCCAACCTTCGGTGCGCAGGCCGGGAGAGGTCGCCTCAGCCCAGTTCCACCAGCGCGTGGCGCTTCTTGCCCGCCGACAGCTTCACCGGCTGGCCCAGATCGGCGGCGGTGAACATCCGGCCGGCATCGGTGCAGGTCTCGTCATCGACCTTCAACGCACCTTCCGCGATCAGCCGCTTGCCGTCCTTGCCCGATTTCGCAAGCCCCGAGCGCACGACAAGCTGCGCGAGCGAGATCCCGTCGCCCAGTTCCTCGGCCGAAAGCGCAAGGGTGGGCAGGTCATCGCCCACGCCGCCCTTCTCGAAGACCTCGCGCGCGGTGGCCTCGGCCGCCTGCGCCGCATCGCGGCCATGGCACAGCGTCGTGACCTCATTGGCGAGGATGATCTTGGCGTCGTTGATCTCCGAGCCCTCGAGCGCGCCCAGACGGTCGCATTCCTCGACCGGCAGCTCGGTATAGAGCTTGAGGAAACGCCCGACATCGGCATCGGTCGTGTTGCGCCAGAACTGCCAGAACTCGTACGACGACAGCATGTCCTCGTTCAGCCAGATCGCGCCCGTGGCCGACTTGCCCATCTTCTTGCCGTCCGAGGTGGTCAGCAGCGGCGAGGTCAGTCCGTAGATCTCGTGGTCGAGCACGCGGCGCGTCAGGTCGATCCCGTTGACGATATTGCCCCACTGATCCGAACCGCCCATCTGCAGCAGACATCCATAGCGGCGGTTCAGCTCGAGGAAGTCGTAGGCCTGCAGGATCATGTAGTTGAATTCGAGGAAGGACAGCGACTGTTCCCGATCGAGCCGCGACTTCACCGATTCAAAGCTCAGCATCCGGTTGACCGAGAAATGCCGCCCGATATCGCGCAGGAAATCGAGGTAGTTCAGATCGTCGAGCCATTCCGCGTTGTTGAGCATCAGCGCCGGCGTCTCGCCCTCGTAATCGAGGTATTTCGCGAAGACCTTCTTGATGCCCGCGATATTGTCGTCGATCGCCTCGGGCGTCAGCAGCGGGCGCTCGTCGGCGCGGAAGGACGGGTCGCCCACCTTGGTCGTGCCGCCGCCCATCAGGGTGATCGGCTGGTGGCCGGTCTTTTGCAGCCAGCGCAGCATCATGATCTGGATGAGCGAGCCGACATGGAGCGACTTGGCCGTCGCGTCGAAGCCGATATAGCCCGGCACGACACCTTTGACCAAAGCCTCGTCAAGCCCCTGATAATCCGTGCAGTCGGCGAGAAAGCCGCGCTCGATCATCACACGCATGAAGTCAGATTTCGGATGGTAGGTCATCGTGCTTGTTCCTTTCCTCTCGCCATGCCTATATCTGGGCAGGCGGTAAGAGGGAAGTCATGTTGAAACCCGGTCCGGTCTGGGCGGTGGGCGCAATGTCGGGCACCTCGCTTGACGGGGTGGACGCGGCGCTGGTGCTGACGGATGGCGAGCGCATTCTCGATTTCGGGCGCACCGATTACAGGCGCTATTCCGAGGCCGAGCGCGCGGTGCTGCATGCCGCGCTGACCCGCTGGCCGGGCGATCCGGGCGTCGAGGAGGCGGCGGAGATCGTCGAGACCGTCCATGCCGAGCTGCTGAGCACCTTCGGCGAGGCCCAGCTGATCGGTTTCCACGGCCAGACTCTCGCCCATGATCCCGACGGCCTGCAGGGCGCGCGGCGCACCCATCAGGCGGGCGACGGCAAGATCCTCGCCGAGGTGCTGGGCAAGCCGGTGGTGTGGGATTTCCGCTCGGTCGATGTCGAGATGGGCGGGCAGGGCGCGCCGCTCGCGCCGTTCTTCCATTTCGCCTGCGCGAAATATGCAGGCCTGACCGAGCCTTGCGTCTTTCTCAATCTGGGCGGCGTCGGCAACGTGACCTGGGTCGATCCGCGCCAGCCCGGGCCGGAAATGCCCGGGGCGGTTCTGGCCTTCGATACCGGGCCCGCCAATGCCCCGATCGACGATCTGATGCGGCAGCGCCGCGATCAGGCGCGCGACGAGGGCGGGGAACTCGCGATGTCGGGAAGGGTGGACGAGCGGATCGTCGCGGAATTCCTCGAACACCGCTTCTTTCTGCGGATGCCGCCCAAATCGCTCGACCGGAACGCCTTTCACGACATGCTCGCGCGGGTCGCGGAGCTCTCCGATGCGGATGCGGCCGCGACGCTCACGGCCTGCGCGGCGGCGGCCGTCGCGCGCGGCGGCGAGCATTACCCGGTCGCGCCGAAGGCGATCTATGTGACCGGGGGCGGGCGGCTGAACGAGGCGCTGATGGTGGCGCTGCAGGAGCGCATCCCCTGTCCCGTGCTGCCGATCGAGGATATCGGGCTTGATGGCGACATGCTCGAGGCGCAGGCCTTCGCCTATCTCGCGGTGCGGGTCGCGCGGGGGTTGCCGACCTCGGGGCCCCTGACGACCGGCGTCGCGGCGCTGGTCGGCGGCGGCAAGATCAGCCGCCCCGACTGAGCGCGACGCGCAGTGCGCCGTCCCCTTCGCGCGCGGTCCTGCGGCTGCACGCCGCGCGTTTCTTCCAAATGCTCCAAATATCCCCGCCGGAGGCGAGATCCCAAAAGAAAACCCCGCCGGAACCATCGCTCCGGCGGGGGGGATCGGCGCAGAGGTCGCGCCCTTATTTCAGGATCGAGCGGCCCGCATATTCGGCGGTCTCGCCCAGCATTTCCTCGATCCGGATCAGCTGGTTGTATTTCGCCAGACGGTCCGAGCGCGCCAGCGACCCGGTCTTGATCTGCCCGCAATTGGTCGCCACGGCCAGATCGGCGATGGTCGCATCCTCGGTCTCGCCCGAGCGGTGGCTCATCACGTTGGTATAGCCCGCGCGATGGGCCATATCGACCGCCTGCAGGGTCTCGGTCAGGGTGCCGATCTGGTTGACCTTCACGAGCATCGAATTCGCGACGCCCTGCTTGATGCCGTCGGCGAGGCGCTTGGGATTGGTGACGAACAGGTCGTCGCCCACGAGTTGGACCTTGTCGCCAAGACGCTCGGTCAGCAGCTTCCAGCCTTCCCAGTCATCCTCGGCGCAGCCATCCTCGATCGAGATGATCGGGTAATCGGCCACCAGCTTCTCGAGATAATCGACATTCTCGGCCGCGCTCAGGCTGAGCCCCTCGCCCTTCATCTCGTATTTGCCGCCCTCGAAATATTCGGTCGAGGCGCAGTCCATCGCGAGGAAGATATCGTCGCCGGGCTTGTAGCCGGCCTTCTCGATCGACTTGAGGATGAAATCGAGCGCGTCGCGGGTCGAGGAGAGCGCGGGCGCGAAACCGCCCTCATCGCCGAGGCCCGTATTGTAGCCCGCCGCGGTCAGTTCCTTCTTGAGCGTGTGGAACACTTCCGAGCCCATGCGGATCGCGTCGCGGATATTCGCGGCGCCCACCGGCATGATCATGAATTCCTGGATGTCGATCGGGTTGTCGGCATGCTCGCCGCCATTGATGATGTTCATCATCGGCACCGGCAGGACCCGCGCGGCCGCGCCACCCACATAGCGGTAGAGCGGCAGCGCCGAGGCATCCGCGGCGGCCTTCGCACAGGCCAGCGACACGCCGAGGATCGCGTTCGCGCCGAGCCGGCCCTTGTTCTCGGTCCCGTCGAGCTCGATCATCGCGCGGTCGATCTCGACCTGCTCGGTCACATCCTCGCCCACGAGGTTCTCCGCGATCTCGCCATTGACCGCCATCACCGCCTCGAGGACGCCCTTGCCCAGGTAGCGGCCCTTGTCGCCGTCGCGGCGCTCCACTGCCTCATGGGCGCCGGTCGAGGCCCCCGAGGGAACGGCCGCGCGGCCCATCGTGCCGTCTTCGAGGATCACGTCGACCTCGACGGTGGGATTGCCGCGGCTGTCGAGGATCTCTCGGGCGTGGATGTCGATGATGGTGCTCATGGCGCTCTCCTCAGGCTCCGTTGATGCGTGGCGCCTCTATAGCCGCATGCTGCATCCGCGAAAAGAGCGGATTTCGGGCGTTCCGGAGAATTTGTTAGCGGTAACGGCGTCGTTGCGCCTGACGCAGCCGCGCCTGCCGCCAGAGCGTGTAGAGCCCCGAGCCCACGATCACCGTGCCGCCCACCAGCGTCCAGTTGTCCGGCGGTTCGGAGAACACCGCCCAGCTGATCGCCATCGCGAAGATCAGGCGGGTGTAGCGGAAGGGGGTGATGACCGCGACCTCACCGATCCGCATCGCCGCGATCAGCGCGTAATAGCCCAGAGGGCCGACGACCAGCGCGCCCGCGATCATCCCCCATTCGGCCAGGCTCGGCATCACCGGCGGCTCGGGCGAGAGCGCCGAGATCACCAGCCCCGCCGGCACCAGAATCGCGAAACCGTAGGTCGCGAGCTGCATCGAGGCGATCGCCCGCGGCACCCGGCGCGTCGCGACATCGCGCGTGGCCAGCCCCGCCACCGCCACCACCGCGAGCAGCGAGAGCACCGAGAAGCCCTCGGTTCCTGGGCGCAGCACGATCAGCACGCCGACAAAGCCGATCAGGATCGCCGACCAGCGCCGCCAGCCGACCTTCTCGCCCAGGAACACCGCGGCGCCAAGCGTGACCGCCAGCGGCGTCGCCTGCAGGATCGCGGAAGCCTGCGCCAGCGGCGTGAAGATCACCGCCGAGACGAAGCAGATCGTGCCCACGAGCTCGCCGAGATTGCGCAACAGCACCGAGCCGGCCAGCAGATCGCGCGACACGAGCCTTTGCCCGAGGCTCTTCGCGATCGCGCCGAAGATCAGCCCGCCGCCCGCGCCCAGCAGGGCGAGAACCTCGCCCACGGGCAGGCGTTCACCCATCGCCTTGACGAACATGTCCTCGAGCGCGAAGCCCGCCATCGCGGCCACCATCAGGAGGCTGCCGTGCAAATTCTCGCGCGTAAGATCCATCGCCCCCGAAGCTCCCTGACCGGACGGTCAGACCCCCGTCTATCCGTGCCGCCGGGGCGGGGCAAGCCGGTCAGCGGCGGGGATGCGCGCGGGTGACGATGCCGCCGACATCGGCCCAGATCGGCAGGTGGTCCGAGGCGACGCGCGAGACCGGCGTGTCGAGCACGCCCGCACGCACCACCCGCAGCCCCGGGCTGGTCACGATCCGGTCGAGCCGGCCCACGGGAGCGCGCGCCGGATAGGTGGGGCCGGGCGCGTGGATGTGAAACCCGGTCAGCGCCTCGAAGCCGTGCTGGGCGCGCCATTCGTTGAAATCGCCGATCGCGAGGGCGGGATGGGGGCGCGCATCCTTCAAGGTCTTCGCGATCCGCGCCCATTGCGCCCGCCGGTCGCCGCGCCGCAGACCCAGATGCGCGGCCACGAGCACGAAAGGATCGCCGCTGTCGAGCGCGATCTCGACCGCGAGCGCGCCGCGCGGCTCGAGCCCCGGCAGGGTGATCGGATCGACCCCCAGCACCCGCGTGCCGCGCCGCACCAGCACCACCTGACCGTGCCAGCCCAGACTGTCGGGCCCGGTGCGCGGCATGTCGTGATGGATGAAATCGGTCTCGGCCTCGATCAGGCCGGGCGGCAGCGCGGCGGGACGCGCGCCCATCCGCCGGTCGACCTCCTGCAACGCGATGACATCGGCCTGCAGCGCCTTGATCACCGCGACGATGCGCTCCGGATCGTGGCGCCGGTCGCTGCCCACGCATTTGTGCAGATTGTAAGAGGCGATCCGGAGTGTCATATTCTCAATGTGTTACAGGGCGTTTCTCATGTTCCGCAGAAGGTGCGCATCACCCGTTCGTCGGGTCGGGGCGCGGCTTCGTATGCGGTGAAACGCGCGTCTTCCTCATAAGGGTCCACAAGGGCTTCGAGCAAGCGGTGCAGAGGCGCGTCATCGCCGTCCAGCGCTGCCGCGATCATCGCCTCGACCTGGTGGTTGCGCGCGATCCGCAGCGGATTGGTGCGCGCCATCACCGATGCCGGGTCCGCCTCGCGCGCGATCCGGCCCTGCCAGTCCCCGTGCCACAGATCGAAGGCCAGGGGTTCGGTGAATTCGTCGCGCGCGCTCTGAGGATCACGCCGCAAGGCACTGAAGACGCGTGTGAAATCGGCCTGTTCCGTCGCCATCCGGTTCAGCAGGTCCTCGATCAGCGGCAGGTCGTCCTCGCCGGCCTCCGCAATCCCGATCTTGCGCCCCATGCGGCGCAGCCATTCGCGCTGATACTGCACGATGAACCCGTCCACCGCCGCGCTCGCGGCCTCGATCGCCGCCTCGCGCTCGCCCATCAGCGGCAGCAGGCAGGTGGCGAATTGCGCGAGATTCCAGACCGCGATCTGCGGCTGGCGCGCATAGGCATAGCGCCCGAACTGGTCGATCGAGGAAAAGACCCGCCCCGGGTGATAGCTGTCCATGAAGGCGCAGGGGCCGTAATCGATCGTCTCGCCCGAAAGCGCCATGTTGTCGGTATTCATCACCCCGTGGATGAAGCCCACCGACATCCAGCCGGCGACGAGCCGCGCCTGCGCCGCCACCACGGCCTCGAGCAGGTCGAGCGGTGTCTCGCACTCCGGATAATGGCGCGTTTTCAATTCTTTAAGGAGCGTCCTTAATCCGTCCAGGTCATCGCGCGCGGCGAAATACTGGAAGGTGCCCACGCGGATATGAGATGCGGCCACGCGCGCGAGGATCGCACCCGGCCGGCCCATCGCATCCCGTGCCACCACCTCGCCCGTGCGCAGCGCCGCGAGCGCGCGCGTCGTGGGCAGCCCGAGCGCGGCCATCGCCTCGCTCAGCACATATTCGCGCAAGACCGGCCCGAGCCAGGCGCGCCCGTCGGAGCGCCCGCGCGAGAAGGCCGTGCGGCCCGCGCCCTTGAGCTGAAGGTCGAACCGCGCCCCGTCGGGCGCCACGACCTCGCCCAGGAGCACCGCGCGCCCGTCGCCCAGCCGCGGCACGAAGCCGCCGAATTGGTGGCCCGCATAGGCTTGGGCGATCGGCTCGGCGCCCTCGGGCATCGCGTTCCCCGACAGCATCGCCACGCCCTCGGGCCCCGCCAGCCAATCCGGGTCGAGCCCGAGCCGCCCGGCCAGGTCGCGGTTCAGCACGATCAGTTCCGGAGCCTTCACGGGCTCGGGCGACTGCCGGGCGAAGAACCGCTCGGGCAGGCGGGCATAGCTGTTGTCGAAAGGTATCGTCATGGGCGCTCCTTGCCCCCCATGTATGGCGCGCGGCGGGCGTTCCAATCCCCCTTCCTCTTGATCGCAATATCCCGGGGGCTCGCATTCGCGAGCGGGGCAGCGCCCCTCCTGCCTCTCACAGCCGCGCGATCCGCTCGGTCAGAAGCGCATAGAACCCGTCCGCATCGAGATCGCCCATGAACATCGCATTGGGCGCCCGCCCGCTCACCCGCCACCAATCCGCGACGGTCATGCCCATGGTGAGTTCCGAGACGGTCTCGATCTCGACATTGATATGGCGGCCCGCAAACAGATCGGGTTTCAGCAGATAGGCGATCACGCAGGGATCATGCAGCGGCGCGCCCTCCGAGCCGTATTTCGCCATGTCGAAACGCTCGAAGAAATCGGTCCAGCTCGCCACCGCATGGCCGACCGGCGTGCCGAGATTGCGGAAGGCCTCGACGCGGGCGCGGGTGGTGAGCGCCTTGTGGGTCACGTCGAGCGGCATCACCACCAGCGGGATCCCGGATCTGAACACGATCTCGGCGGCTTGCGGATCGACATGGATGTTGAACTCGGCCGCGGGGGTCACGTTTCCCACCTCGAAATAGGCGCCGCCCATCAGCACGATCTCGGCGATCTTCCCGGCGATGTCGGGCGCGCGGGTCAGCGCGGTCGCGATATTGGTGAGCGGGCCTAGCGGGCAGAGCGTGACACTGCCCGGAGGCAGGCTGCGCAGCGTCTCGATCAGGAAATCGACGGCATGGGTGTCCTGCAGCGGCATCCCGGGCTCGGGCAGGGTGATCCCGTCGAGCCCGGTCTTGCCATGTACATGTTCGGCGGTCACGAGCGGGCGTTCGAGCGGGCGCTCGCAGCCCGCGAAGACCGGTGTGTCGGGGCGGCCCGCAAGCTCGCAGACCACGCGCGCGTTCTTTGACGTCAGCGGCAGCGGCACATTGCCCGCCACACAGGTGATCCCCAGAACCTCCAGCTCGGGGCTCGCCAGGGCGAGCAGGATCGCGACCGCGTCGTCCTGCCCCGGATCGGTGTCGATGATGATCTTGCGTGCCATGCGTGCCTCCCCGTTGTCGCGGCCAAAGTGCTGCGCGGGCGCGCAGAAGTCCAGCCGGTCGCGCGCCTCGCTCCGCGCGCCCCGAAGCTTTCCCCGATCCGGCCCGTTTTGGTCACATTCCCCGCCTATCCCCATGCCATCGACTGCGAGGGAGGCAGAGGCACCCATGACCCGGCACCATCATATCTTCATCGCCGCACCGGCCTCGGGCGGGATCGGCGCGCAGATGGCGCGCTCGCTCTCCGGGGCGCAGAAGGCGCTGGCGCAGGCGGGTTACGGGCCGGCGGTGCTCGGTGCCCATCGCGAGGGGCAGATCCATCTCGACACGACCCTGATCGGGGATGCCGCGGCGGGGCTCTTTCATTTCTTCGCCCGTGCGGGTGAGCGCGCGGAATGCTTTGCCGAGGCGCTTGGCGGGCCGGTGGGGCGCCTCGTGCTGCATCTTCCCTGCTACGACGCCTATTATCCGATGCTCTGGCGCCACCTGGCCGAGCGTCGCGCCCTCAAGCCTTTCGAGGGGGCGGTGGAGCAGCTCGCGGGGCGCGGGCGCGGCTGGCTCGAAGTGGTGGCCGAACTGAAGACTGCCCTCGATCCGCGCGAGATCGTTCTTCTGCCCGCGCCTGCGCTGGCGGAAGAGGCGCTCGCCGCGCTGGTGCCGGGCGCGCGGGTCATCGCGCGCAGCATCCGCCAGGAGCGCCAGTCCGATACCGCGATCGCGATGATGCAGCGGCTGCACCGCTCGAAGATCCGGATCAGGCCGAAACAGATGGAGCGGCTGGCCCGCTTTCACGAGGGCCTGCCGCAAGGCGCGCCGATCGCCGAGTTCGATCCGCTGACCGCGTCCCGTCTGCGTCGGCGCTTCCAGCAGGATCTGCGCCGCCTCGTCGCGATGGACCGGGTCCGCATCGGGGCCGATCCAGCGCTCGCCGTGGCGGCGCAGTAAGCCGCCTCAGCCGTCGAAATCGGCCGCGTCGATCAGCTTGAGCGCGTCGGGACGCTTCTCCGCCAGCGTGTCGAGCGCGACCGTGTCGGGGGTGAAGCTGCCCCAGCTCTCGACCAGTTCCGAGCGCGCGACGCCGGGCTTGATCGGGAATTCGTGATTGCTCTGCGCATAGATCCGCTGCGCCTCGTCGGAGACCAGGAATTCCATCAGCTTGAGCGCCTCGTCGCGGTTCGGCGCCGATTTCGTCATCGCGACACCCGAGAGGTTCATATGCGTGCCGCCCTCCTCGAAGACGGGGAAGACGATGCGCACGGCATTCGCCCAGTCCTGCTGCTCGGGATCGGCCAGCATCTGGCCCATGTAATAGGTGTTGCCGATCGAGATGTCGCATTCGCCCGCCCAGATCGATTTCACCTGGCTGCGGTCATTGCCCTCGGGTTTCTTGGCGAGATTGGCCTTGATTCCGTCGAGCCATTCCGCGGTCGCTTCCGCGCCGTGATGGGCGAGATAGGCCGAGGTCAGCGCGACGTTGTAATCGGAGGTGAAGGGACGGGTGCAGATGCGGCCCTTCCACTTTTCGGAGGCGAGATCCTCGTAGCTCGTCACTTCGTCCTCCGCCACGCGCTCCTTGCTGGCATAGACGATGCGGGCGCGCGAGGTCAGGCCGAACCAGTGGTTTTCCGGATCGCGGAATTCCGCGGGGATCGCGTCGGTCAGGGTGTCCGATTCGACCGGCTGGGTCACGCCCGCCTTCACCACCTCGTCGAGCCGCGCGATATCGACGGTGAGCACGAGATCGGCGGGGCTGCGGTCGCCCTCGGCCTTGAGACGCTCGACCATGCCCTTGTCGACATAGGCGATGTTCACACCGATCCCGCTTTGTGCGGTGAAGGCGTCGAGCACGGGCTGGATCAGCTCGGGCTGGCGGTGGGAATAGATGTTCACATCGGCGAATGCCGGGGTGGCAAGCGCGGTCGTGGCGGCGAGAATCAGGGTCGATTTCATGTTGATCTCCATTCGCGATTTCGCGGCCAGAGGTAACGGCCGTTCACGAACGCGTCAATAGTTGATCAAAACAATCGGAAATAAAATTTAGCCGTCGAGAAGCGGGGCGTTCGGGCCGCGCGGACCGTTTCGGAAGCCGCGCCCAAATGGAGAAAGGCCGGGCATCCGGCCCGGCCTTCATGTCTTTCACCTGTCGGTATTCTCGTGTGCTAGCGCCGGAATTTCTTCCGATAGACCCCGGGTTCGGCTTGCAGCTCTTCCTGGATCGCGCGGCTCCGGGCGATCTCGGCCTCGGTCATCGTGGCGATCTCCAGACCCGGCCGGTCGCGCGGGACCGGGATCACCTGCGCGACGGGCGTTCCGCGCGGCAGGACGCCCTCGAAATCCGGATCGGTCCAGAGCGCGGGGAAATGCACATAACCCAGGCCGAAGCGATCGCCGCCCACCAGGCCCGAGAGCGTGAGGAAGGGCAGCTCGGCGCGGTTCATCGGATGGGTGACCAGAAGCTGCCAGCCCTCGGGGGCCTCGAGCGTCCAGTAATTGGTGAACTTGATCGCGAGCTGGCCGGGCCCGAGCGGCAGCGGCGCGCCGATCGCCTGTTCGGGCAGATGGGCGCCCAGAGGCGCGCGGGTCAGCGGCGCATCGGTGATGGCGGGAAAGGCCCAGTCCCAGTGGAAGCTGCCGCCCTCGACCCGGATATCGCAGGGCAGCGGGATCAGGACCCCCAGCCCGAGCGCGTCGAGCAGCGGCGGGCATTGCTTGAGCGTGCGCAGCCGCTCGCCGCCCATGCTCTCGGCCTCGACCTCGCCGGGCATCGTGCGCAGCCAGTCCGGCAGGGCCTTCTCCGCCGGCATCGGCGCGGGGATCAGGTCCTTGAGTGCCGGATGGCAACGCGCGACGATCTTCACTTGGCCTTTTCCTCCCGGCGTTTCATCAGCGCATGGGCCAGGGCCGCAGCGACGGTGATCACGATGATCGCGGTGCCGACCGCGTTGATCACCGGCGGATGACCGTTCGGATTGCGCGCCATCGCCCCGATCTCGGTGGCGAAGGTGCACGAGCCGCCCTTGGCGAACATGGTGGTGTTATAGTTCTCCATCGAGGCGAGGAAGGCCACCACCGCCGACGAGAAAAGCGCGGGCGCGAGGAAGGGCAGGGTGATGCGCAGGAAGGAGCGGAGCGGCGAGGCCCCGAGATCGCGCGCGGCTTCCTCCAGCTCGATCGGCTGGCGCTGCAGCCGCGCCATCAGGACGAGCATCGGATAGCCCGCGATGAAGGTCACCTGCGCCATGATGATCGTGTAGAGGCCCGCGCCCACGCCCAGCCGCGCCCAGAACACCAGTGCCGAGAGACCCAGCACCACGCCCGGGGCGAGGATCGGCGACAGGAGCACCCACCACAGCAACCCGTTCGCCTTCGACGACCAGCGGGTGAGCATGATCGCGCCCGCCAGCCCCAGCAGGAGCGACAGCGGCACCACTATCCCCGCGACGAACATGGAGTTGCCGAAGCAGCCGATGAAACGGCCCCGGTCGAGCGTGCGCAGGACCGGATCGGCGGCGAGCTGGCTGTCGGGCATCCAGAAGAAGCGATACCACTTCGTCGTGAAGCCATGCCATTCGGTCACCGAGGGCGGCGAGATGTTGTTGAAGCTTGCCACGATCATCAGCAGCAGAGGCGCGAACATGAAGGCCAGAAAGGCCAGCGTGTAAATAGAGAGGATACGATCCGATTTCATTGCGCCCTCGCGAAATCCTTGAGCCGGGTGCGCATCGCCCACATGAAGAGCGCGACCAGCACGAAACAGACGAGCGTGTAGGTGAGCGAATAGGCTGCCCCCACATTCGACGCCTGGCTCTCGAAGAACTTGTTGTAGATGGTCTGGGCGAACCACTCGGCCTGCAGCCCGCGCGAGATGATGCGCGGCACCGAGAAGGCGCCCGCGGCGAGCATGAAGGTCGAGATGCAGCCCACGGCGATGCCCGGCTTGGCATGCGGGATGATCACCCGCCAGTGCAGCCGCGGCGTCGAGGCGCCCAGGTCGCGCGCCGCCTCGATCTGGTTGCGATCGAGCGTCGACATCACGTTGAGCATCGGGAAGACCATGAACAGCACATAGGTATAGGCGATCACCACGAAGACCGTGCCGGGGCTGCGGTTGAAGGCGATCGGACTGTCGGTGATCCCGAGCCACATCAGCGCCGAGTTGATCAGCCCGTGATTGTCGATGATCGTCGTCCAGGCGTAGATCCGCATCAGCTCCACGATTGCATAGGGAATGATGAGCCCCAGCATCAGCCAGATCTGTTGCCGCTCCGAGGTGGCGAGCGCCGCCTTGAAGGCGATCGGGTAGCAGATCACCAGCGCGAGCGCGGTGACGAGGATCGCGAAGAACAGCGTCCGGGTCAGGTTCGTCAGCCCCAGCCGTTCATAGACATCGCCATCCTTCTCGAAGCGCAGCCCCATCAGGCCGTAGAGTTTGTTCTCGATCGTGTTCGCCTCGGCGGCCTTGGCGCTTTCCGAAAGCGGGATCTTGGTCGCCGCGATCATGGTGCGGAAATTGTCCGTCGAGAAGCGCGACTGGCTCGCCTCGTCGATGCGCAGCTTGTCGGCGAGCTTCTGCGCCGCGTCGCGGATCGTCTCGGCCTGTCTCATCTGCTCGGCGATCGGGGCCTTGTCGTCCACCTTCATCGCGGCGAGCCCGTAGGCGGTGTCGAGAAAGGCCGGTTCACCGGATCTGCGGCTGAGCTGCTTGTGGGTGTTGGCCCGGTCGCATTGCAGGATATAGGGGCGCACGGCGCCCGCCGAGCCGCCCATCGAAGGCACGGCCATGCCACCCATCGACGGCACGGCCATTCCGCCCATCGACGGCACCGCGAGCCCGCCATTCGAGGCGGCCGAGCCGCCCGAGGCGCCGCCCGGGTTCATCGAGGGGATCGCAAGCCCGCCATTGTCGACGGCGGTCTTCGTGTCGTCCTTCTCGTGGGTCTTGAGCACGGCCATGCAGGTCGCGGCATCGCGCGAGAGCGTCTGCGCGGCCGAACTGTCGAGCGTCCGCTTGGGGGCGATCAGGGCGCGTTCGAGGATCGTCGCCTGCGGCAGCAGGATCAGCATCAGCGCCCAGAACAGCACCGCGGCCAGAAAGACCGAGGTGAGGAGCTTGCCATAGGTGCGAAGGAGCTGGCTCATTGCGCGGCCATCTCCTCGCGCCCGGTGCGCGCCAGCTGCCCCTCGGGCAAGGCGATCGCCGCCTCCGGCGTGAAGCCGAGCTGGGTGATCGCGGCCGGGTTCAGCGCGCCGCCGTCATTGGAAAGCTGGGCGGCGAGCTCCATGCCGTTCTCCGCACGCATGTGCAGGGTCACGAAAGCGCCCTCGAGATCGCGCCGCTCGAAGCGCACGGGGACGATATTGTCGCCGGGTTGCGGGGCGGGGCGCATCGTCTCGGGGCGCACGAAGAGATAGGTCGCATCGCCCACCTTGAGCCCGCGCGGGTTGCGTGCGGTGAAGGTGCCGAGCGCGGTCTCGACCAGCGCCATGTCGGGGATCACCGACTTGATCGTGCCGGGGAACATGTTCACCTCGCCCACGAAGGAGGCCGCGAAGGCGGTGCGCGGGTCTGAATAGACCTCGTCGCAGGGCCCGACCTGTTCGATCCGGCCCTTGTTCATCACCGCGATCCGGTCCGACATCGCCAGCGCCTCGGACTGGTCATGGGTGATGTAGAGGAAGGTCACCCCGGTCTTTTCCTGGATCGCGCGCAGCTCGGCGCGCATGTGCTGGCGCAGCTTGAGATCGAGCGCGGAGAGCGGCTCGTCGA
This sequence comes from Thioclava atlantica, assembly GCF_000737065.1. Taxonomy (GTDB): domain Bacteria; phylum Pseudomonadota; class Alphaproteobacteria; order Rhodobacterales; family Rhodobacteraceae; genus Thioclava; species Thioclava atlantica. Next base: position 49,395 of record NZ_AQRC01000009.1, read on the forward strand.
GCAGCAGAACCGAGGGCTCCACCGCGAGGGCGCGGGCGATCGCCACGCGCTGACGCTGGCCGCCCGAGAGCTCGGTCGGTTTCTTGGCCGCCTGATCGCCGAGCGCGACCAGATCGAGCAGCTCCTCGGCCCGGGCGTGGCGTTCGCGCCGGGATACGCCGCGCGCCTCGAGCCCGAAGGCCACGTTGTCGCGCACGCTCATCAGCGGGAACAGCGCGAGGTTCTGGAAGATCAGCGCGGTCGGGCGCTGGTCGGGGTTGCGGCCGGCCATATCCTCGCCGCCGATCAGCACGCGCCCCTCGGAGGGGTTCACGAAGCCCGAGATCGTGCGCAGGATTGTCGTCTTGCCGCAGCCCGAAGGCCCGAGAATGGAGAAGAACTCGCCCGCGCGGATTTCGAGATCGGTGGGTTCGACAGCGCGAAATCCGTTGGGATAGGTGATGCCGACGGCCTCGAGCCGGATGTCCTTGCCGTGCATAGGCGCTCCTGAAACTAAAGCTGAAAGCGGCGCGCCGGGGCGCACCGCGAAAAGGGCGGGCGGCGCATGGCCACCCGCCCGAAGTGACTGAGATCAGGCGTTGGTCAGGATCTCGGTATACTTGTTGCGAACCGACGCGAAGTAGGGCGTATCGGCCTGCCACCACCACATGTTGTTCAGAACGTCCGGGGTATAGACCTCGTTGAACTGCTTCTTGAACTCGTCATTGGCGTGGTTGGCCGCGCCGTTGACCGCCGAGTTGTAGCCGGTGTTGTTGGCGAACATGCCGCCGGTTTCCGGCTTGAGCATGAAGTTCATGAAGGCGATCGCCTGTTCCTTGTTCTCGGCGAGCTTGAGCATGCCCATCGAGTCCATCCAGGTGATGATGCCTTCCTTCGGCGCGCGATAGACGTAATCGCCGTTCTCGCGGTTCAGCAGCAGGCCCGTGGTGTCCCAGGTCTGGCCGACGACGCAGCCCGCATCCTTGAACGCGCCGGTGGCTTCGGTGGCGTTGTTCCAGAAGGCACCGAAGTTTTCCTTGTGCTTCAGGATCCACTCGGTCACGGCGTTCCACACGCGGTTCGCGTCTTCTTCCGACTTGTAGACGTCGAGCATGCGGTTCGAGGGAACCTCGCCCGTGGCGTCGAGATAGAGGCCGGTGCCCATCAGGACCGACTTCTGACGGAAGGCCGCCGCGCCCTTGGCTTCGGGCAGCCAGAGCGAGCCGTAGGAGATGTCGGCATCCGCGATGTTCAGCTTGGCACGGTTGAGCGTCACGCCCTCGGTGCCCCAGTCGAAGGGCAGCACGACCTGCTTGCCGTCCTGAACGCCGCCGAGCGACGCGGAATCGCGCAGGAAGGAGGGGATGATGTTGCCCGTATTCACCTCGGCGGGAACCTCGGCGAAATAGGTCTTGCCGTCGGCATCGGTGTAGTTGCCCGCATTGGTGATCGACGGGAAGACGATGTCGAAGCCCTTGCCGCCATTCGCCTTGATGGTCGATTCAGCTTCGTCGTTCGAACCGAAGGTGGTCAGTTCCAGCTTGATGCCGGTCTCTTTCTCGAAGGCCTCGACGATGTTGGGCTGGACGTAGTCCTGCCAGGCGAACACTTTCACGCTGCCCGAGGAGGCGAGCGCATCCGTGGCACGGAGAATCATCGGTGCGGCGAGAGCGGCCGAACCGAGCTTGAGTGCGTTACGACGCGAAATGGTCATGGGAACTCCCTGAGTTAATGAGGCCTTATTTGGCCGGCCCCTGCGCTTTAGTGCGCGAATGTTACAGTTATTTGACCATTCTCGTAATCGTTAATTTTCGTTTAGCACGAGTTCGTGTTCGTGCCCGAGCGCTTCGCTTCGACCCGCTTTCGCGCGGTGCTCAAGAAAGCGGCAGGCTTGCTCGCATCATGCGGATTTCCCGCGTTTTTCACCCATAGCGGGTTTTCCCGTTCGAGCTTCCGCGTAAGCTGTCTCAGGACGGGTTCGGGGAGCGAAATTTCATGGCGATTCACGCAAGCATCTACCACGTGACGCATTACCGATACGACCGCCCGGTCACGCTCGGCCCGCAGATCATCCGCCTGCGCCCCGCGCCGCATAGCCGGACCCGCGTGATCTCGCATTCGCTCAAGGTCAGCCCCGGCGGGCATTTCGTGAACCATCAGCAGGACCCTTACGGCAACTGGCTCGCGCGGTTCGTCTTTCCCGAACCGGTGCGGGAGCTGAAGATCGAGGTTGATCTCACCGCCGACATGACGGTCTACAACCCGTTCGACTTCTTCGTCGAGGAGCGCGCCGAGACCTGGCCCCTCCACTATCCCGAGGAGCTGCGCGAGGATCTCTCGATCTATCGCAGGCCCGAACCCGAGGGTCCGCTGCTGGCGCAGTTCGTGGGCGATCTCGACTATTCGATCACAGGGACGGTGGATTTCCTCGTCGCGCTGAACCGGCGGGTCTCGGAGGTGGTCGATTACACGATCCGGATGGAGGTGGGGGTGCAGCCCCCCGAAGAGACGCTCGAGAAGAAATCGGGCTCGTGCCGGGACAGTTCGTGGCTGCTGGTGCAGGTGCTGCGGCATCTGGGTTTCGCGGCGCGTTTCGTCTCCGGCTACCTGATCCAGCTCAAGCCCGATCTCGAGGCGCTCGACGGCCCGTCCGGCACGAAGCACGACTTCACCGACCTGCATGCCTGGGCCGAGGTCTTCCTGCCCGGCGCTGGATGGGTCGGGCTCGATCCGACCTCGGGGCTTCTGACCGGTGAAAGCCATATCCCGCTTGCCGCGACACCGCATTTCCAGAACGCGGCGCCGATCTCGGGCGGGTTCACCGCGAGCGGCAATCCGGAGGTGAATTTCGCCTTCGACATGAAGGTCGACCGCGTGGCCGAGCATCCGCGCATCACCAAGCCGTTTTCGGACGAGGCCTGGGAGCGGCTCAATGCGCTCGGTCGCAAGGTCGACGAGAGCCTGAAGGCGGGCGATGTGCGCCTGACGATGGGGGGCGAACCCACCTTCGTATCGATCGACGATTTCGAGAGCGACGAGTGGAACACCGCCGCGGTGGGGCCCACCAAGCGCGGGCTCGCCGATACGCTGATCCGCAGATTGCGCGACCGCTTCGCGCCGGGAGGCTTCCTGCATTACGGGCAGGGCAAGTGGTATCCCGGGGAAAGCCTGCCGCGCTGGACCTTCTCGCTCTACTGGCGGCGCGACGGAAAATCGGTCTGGCGCGACGAGAGCCTGATCGCGAAGGAGGGCGACAAGACCGGGGCGGGGCCGCAAGAGGCGGGGACGCTGATGCGTGGCATTGCGGAACGGCTGGGGATCGACCCCGATCACGCGCAACCCGCCTATGAGGACCCGGCGGACTGGATGCTCAAGGAAGGCAACCTGCCGCCCAATGTCACGCCCGAGGACAGCAAGCTCAAGAACCCGGAGGACCGCGCCCGGTTCGCCCGCGTCTTCAGTCGCGGGCTCGAAACCCCCACGGGTTACATCCTGCCGATCCAGCGTTGGCAGGCGAGGGCGCAGCCCGGCCATCGCTGGCGCTCGGAGAAGTGGAAGACCCGGCGCGGCAAGCTGTTCCTGATCCCCGGAGACAGCCCAGCGGGCTTCCGCCTGCCGCTCGGCGCGCTCCCGCATGTGCCGCCCGCGCAATATCCCTATCATTACGTCACCGACACCTCACTGCCGAAAGAGGCCCTGCCGGATTTCCACGCGGAGATGGAGAAAGCGGTCGCGAAGGGGCTCGTCGAGGCCCCGAGCGACGAGCACCGGCAGCCCGTCTCCGAAGCGCAGACGGCCGAACCGGGACAGACCATCGTCGAGCAGGACCTCGACACGATCGACGGCGTCGTGCGCACCGCGCTCTCGGTCGAGCCGCGTGACGGGCGGCTATGCGTCTTCATGCCCCCGACCGAAGACCTCGAAGATTATCTCGAACTGATCGCCGCGGCCGAGGAGACGGCGAAGGAGATGGGCCTGCCGATCCATATCGAGGGCTATGCGCCGCCTCATGACCCGCGCCTCAACGTGATCCGGGTCGCGCCCGATCCCGGCGTGATCGAGGTGAATATCCACCCCGCCCATAGCTGGGAGGACTGCGTCGCCACCACCGAGGCGATCTACGAGGAGGCCCGCCGGTCGCGACTGGGCGCCGACAAGTTCATGATCGACGGGCGCCATACCGGCACGGGCGGCGGCAACCATGTCGTCGTGGGCGGCGAAACGCTGCTCGACAGCCCCTTCCTGCGCCGGCCCGATCTGCTGAAATCGCTGATCCTGATCTGGCAGCGCCATCCCTCGCTAAGCTACCTCTTCTCGGGGCTCTTCATCGGCCCGACCTCGCAGGCCCCGCGCATCGACGAGGCGCGCCATGACACGCTCTACGAGCTGGAAATCGCGCTGAGCCAGATCCAACCGCCCGAGGCCGGGAACGTCCCGCCGCCCTGGCTGGTGGACCGGCTCCTGCGCAACATGCTCACCGATGTCACCGGCAACACGCACCGCGCCGAGATCTGCATCGACAAGATGTTCTCACCCGACGGGCCCACCGGCCGGCTTGGCCTTGTCGAGTTCCGCGGCTTCGAGATGCCGCCCGATCCGCGCATGTCGCTCGCCCAGCAACTCCTGCTGCGCGCGATCATCGCACGCTGCTGGAGCAGCCCCGTCGAGGGCCGCCCGGTGCGCTGGGGGACGGTGCTGCATGACCGCTTCATGCTGCCCCATTACCTTTGGGAGGATTTCACCGATCTTCTGGCCGATCTGCGCCGGCACGGCTTCGACCTCGACCCGCAATGGTTCGAGGCGCAATCCGAGTTCCGCTTTCCCTTCTGCGGCCAGATCGAGGCGGAGGGGGTTCATCTCGAAATCCGGCAGGCGCTCGAGCCGTGGCATGTGCTGGGCGAGACCGGCGCGATCGGCGGCACGGTGCGCTATACCGACAGTTCCGTCGAGCGTTTGCAGGTGAAAATGACCACGCTGCATCAGGACCGCTACAAGGTGATGTGCAACCGCCGTCCCGTGCCGCTGGCGCGAACGCAGGTTTCGGGGGTCTCGGTCGCCGGGGTGCGCTACAAGGCGTGGCAGCCCGCCGAGGCGCTGCACCCCACGCTGCCGGTCAACGCGCCCCTGACCTTCGACATCTTCGACGACTGGACGGGGCGGGCGATTGCGGGGTGCGTCTATCACGTGGCCCATCCGGGCGGACGCAATTACGAGACCTTCCCGGTCAACGGAAACGAGGCCGAGGCCCGGCGTCTGGCGCGCTTCGAGGGGCATGGCTACAGCCCCGGCGCCTATCGTCCGGAACCCGAGAGCACCCATCCGGAGTTTCCCCTCACGCTTGACCTGCGACGTCCCGTAGGGCTGAGTTGATCCGCGCCTGATCGGAGACCCGATGCAAAACCCCGCGAGCCCCTTTGAGCAGCATCCGCTTCTGGCGGGCTATCGCCCCGTGCCGGGGGTGGCGGACGAGCTTTTCGAGGCGGAAGGGGTGATGCGCCCGGTCTGGCGGCCCTTCGTCGAACGTTTCCTCGATCTGCCGCCCGAGGATGTCACGCAACGCTTCGAGCGCGGCGATCAGTATCTGCGCGATGCCGGGGTCTATTACCGGCAATACTCGAACGACGTGCTGGCCGAGCGCGAATGGCCGCTCAGCCATATCCCGGTGATCCTGCACGAGGCCGAATGGGCCGGGATCTGCGACGGGCTCGCGCAGCGCGCCGAGCTGCTCGAGGCGGTGATGGCCGATCTCTACGGGTCCGGGCGGCTGGTCTCGGAAGGGCATCTGCCGCCCGAGTTGATCGCAGGCAACCGCCACTGGCTGCGCCCGATGGTCGGGGTGCGGCCGCGCGGCGGGCATTACCTGCATTTCCTCGCCTTCGAGATCGGACGTTCGCCCGACGGCTCGTGGTTCGTGCTCGGCGACCGGACGCAGGCCCCCTCGGGGGCGGGTTTCGCGCTGGAAAACCGGATGGCGACGGGGCGGATCTTCCCCGAGAGCTTCCCGCGCGATTACATCCACCGGCTCGCGGCCTTCTTCGGAGATTTCCGGTCCGCGCTGGAGGATCTCGCGACCGGAGGAGGCGCGCCGCGCGGCCGTTCGGCGATCCTCACGCCGGGCCCGGCCAATGACAGCTATTACGAACATACCTATATCGCGCGCTATCTCGGGCTGTCGCTCCTCGAGGGCGAGGACCTTCTGGTGCAGAACGGCCGGGCGATGGTGCGCACGATCGAGGGGCCGCAGCCGCTCGGCGCGCTTTGGCGGCGGATGGATGCGGGTTTCGTCGATCCGCTCGAGCTCGACCCGGACAGCCATATCGGCACGCCGGGGCTGATGGAGGCGGTGCGCGCGGGCAATCTGGCGATGGTCAATGCGCTGGGGGCGGGGGTGCTCGAAACCCGCGCGCTGATGGCCTTCCTGCCGAAGATCTCCGAGATTCTCACCGGCGCCCCGCTCGCGCTGCCCAATATCGCGACCTGGTGGTGCGGGGGCGCGGCCGAGCGCGCCCATGTGCGCGAGCATGCCGGGCAGATGATGATCGGCCCGGCGATGGCGGTGAACCTGCCCTTCGATATCGATGCCGCGACGGCGCTTGGCGGGGAGCTGCGCGGCGGTGCGCGGATCCCGATCGCGGACTGGCTCGAGGCGGAGGGCGCGACGCTCGTCGGTCAGGAGGCGGTGACGCTCTCGACCACGCCGGTCTGGCATGCGGACGGGCAGGGCGGCTCGCTGCGCCCCTCGCCGATGACGGTGCGCGTCTTCGCCGCGCGTACGGCGCAGGGCTGGCGCTTCATGAAGGGCGGTTATGCGCGGATCGGCCCGGAAGGCGATGCGACGGCGCTCGCCATGCAGCGTGGCGGGGCGGTGGCCGATGTCTGGATCGTCTCGGACACTCCCGTTCCGCCCCTGAGCCTTGCCCCGCGTGCCGAGGGCGGGTTCCGCCGCACCATTCCCGGCACGCTGCCCGCGCGCGCAGCCGACAACCTGTTCTGGCTCGGCCGCTATGTCGAGCGCTGCGAGGACGCGGTCCGCCTGATCCGCGCCTATCATTTGCGTCTTGCCGCGACCGGGAGCCCCGATGACCCGCGCCTCGCGCGGCTCGCGGAGTTCCTGGCCGGGCTCGGGATCGATGTCACGCAGCCCGTTCCCGACGCGTTGCTGGCCCGTCTCGATGCGGCACGGCTCTGCGCCTCGAAGGTGCGCGACCGGTTCTCGACCGATGGCTGGCTCGCGCTGAGGGATCTCGCGCGGACCGCGCATGAGATGACCGCGACGGCGCGCCCCGGCGACGACACGGCGCGCGCGATGGGGGTGCTGTTGCGCAAGATCACCGGGTTTTCCGGCCTCGTGCACGAGAACATGTACCGGTTCTCGGGCTGGCGATTCCTCTCGATCGGGCGGGCGCTCGAGCGGGCCGATGCGCTCGCCACGCTGCTGATGCAGTTCACCGAGGAGACGGCCCCCGAGGGTTCGCTCGATCTCGCGGTCGAGGTGGCCGACAGCGTGATCACCCATCAGCGCCGTTACCGTGTCCAGACCAATCGCGACACGGTGCTGGATCTGCTTGTGCTCGACGCCGACAACCCGCGCGCAATCCTGTTCCTTATCAATAGCTTGAAAGATCTTCTTGAGAAATTGCCTGAAGCGCAAATCGCCGGGCGACCGGGGGAGATCCTGCGCGCCCTGATGCCGTTGCGCACCGAGCTGTCGATCATCGAGCCCGACGCGGTGACGCCGGACATGCTGGGTCGGGTGCGGGCCGATCTGTTCCATCTCTCCGATCTCATAACGCAACGATATCTGAGGTAGATCAATGCGCTATGAGGTGAAATTGAGGCTGACCTACAGCTATGAGGCGCCCAGCGATCACGCCCGCAACCTGCTGCGGGTGCTGCCCGCCGATATCGCGGGGGTGCAGAGCGTGCAGGCGCGGCTTCTGACCTGCGATCCGATGCCGGACGAGCGCCGCGATCTGCTCGATTTCTTCGGCAATGCGATGACCTCCGTGGTCTGGCACGAGCCGCTGGCGGAGATCGGCGTGGAGCTTGTCGCACGGGTCGACCGGCGCGCCTCGCAGCCGGGGCTCGATCTTTCCTCGCCGCTGCATGAACTGCCCCTCGAGATCGCGCAGCGCCGCGGGCTTGCGCCGGATGCGCCCCATCACTTCCTTGGCCAGTCGCGCAGGGCCGCTCCGATGGCCGAGACCACCGCTTTCGCGCGCGACCAGCTGCGCGCGGGCATGACCGCGCATGAGGCGATCGAGGCGGTGGGGCGCGCGCTCCATCGCGAGATGCGCTTCGACGCCGAGGCCACCGATGTCGACACGCCCGCCTCCGAGGCCTTCGCGAACCGCCATGGAGTGTGCCAGGATTTCAGCCATATCATGATCGCCTGCCTGCGCGGGATCGGCGTGCCCGCGGCCTATGTCTCGGGTTTCCTGCGGACCTATCCGCCACCGGGACAGCCGCGGCTCGAGGGAGCGGATGCGATGCATGCATGGGTGCGCGCCTGGGCGGGGGCGGAGACCGGCTGGATCGAGTTCGACCCGACCAACGACCAGTTCGCGGGCGACGATTACATCACCGTGGGCTATGGGCGCGACTATGACGACGTGCCCCCGCTGCGGGGCGCGATGCGCGGCGCGGGCGGGCATCAGAGCGCCCAGGCGGTGGATGTGATCGCGCTCGACTGAGCGCCACGTCGCGCCCTTATATTGCGATTTGCGAATTCAAGTCCTCGTGACCCCGGACGTCACGGCATTCATTGACCACCCGATCAAATCGAGTTTATCTCTCACCAGTTTGTGTCGAAACCCGGTCACGTCGTGCCGCCGAGAGGCGGCCAGAGAGCCGGACGACGCACGCTCGAACCAACCAACAGGAAGGACAGATCATGACCATTCGCTCGATGCTTCTGGCAGGGGCTGCCGCGGTTCTGATGACCGCAGGCGGCGCCGGCGCCAAGACGCTCGTCTATTGCTCGGAGGCCTCGCCCGAGGGCTTCGATCCCGCGCCCTACACCTCGGGGACGACCTTCGACGCCTCGTCGCGCCCGGTCTATGACCAGCTCGTCGAATTCAAGAAGGGCACGACCGAACTCGAGCCGGGCCTCGCGGAAAGCTGGGACATCTCGGAGGACGGGCTGACCTACACCTTCCACCTGCGCCCCGGCGTCAAGTTCCATTCGGTGGACGGCTTCACCCCCTCGCGCGATTTCAACGCCGATGACGTGCTCTTCTCGTTCGATCGCCAGGCGAACAAGGACAACCCCTATTACGCTTACGCGCCGAGCGTGTCCTATGAATATTACAACGGCATGGACATGCCGAAGATCGTCAAGTCGATCGAGAAGGTCGACGACATGACGGTGAAGTTCACGCTCAACGAGCCGAACGCGCCCTTCCTGTCCGATCTCGCGATGGACTTCGCCTCGATCCTGTCGAAGGAATATGCCGACAAGCTCGCCGCCGACGACCGCAAGGCCGACATCAACAACGTCCCCGTCGGCACCGGCCCGTTCGAATTCGTCGCCTACCAGAAGGACGCCGTGATCCGCTACAAGGCGAACCCGGACTACTTCAAGGGCAAGGCTCCGATCGACGACCTGATCTTCGCGATCACCCCCGATCCGGCGGTGCGCATGCAGAAGCTGCAGGCGGGCGAATGCCAGATCATGCCCTACCCGTCGCCGGCCGATCTGCAGGCGCTCAAGTCCGACGAGAACATCAAGGTCGAAGAGCAGCCGGGCCTGAACGTCGCCTATCTCGCCTACAACACCAAGCAGGCGCCCTTCGACAAGGCGGAAGTCCGCAAGGCGCTGAACATGGCGATCAACAAGCAGGCGATCATCGACGCCGTGTTCCAGGGCGCCGGCCAGGTTGCCAAGAACCCGATCCCGCCGACCATGTGGTCGTATAACAACGACATCAAGGACGACGCCTTCGATCCGGAAGCGGCGAAGAAGATGCTCGCCGATGCGGGCGTGAAGGATCTGGAGATGAACATCTGGGCGATGCCCGTGCAGCGGCCCTACATGCCCAACGCACGCCGCACCGCCGAGCTGATGCAGGCCGATCTGGCGAAGATCGGCGTGAAGGCGAACATCGTCTCCTACGAATGGGGTGAGTACCTCAAGAAGTCGAAGGACCCGACCCGTGACGGCGCGGTCATCCTCGGCTGGACCGGCGACAATGGCGACCCGGACAACTTCCTCGCGGTGCTGCTGAGCTGCGCGGCGGCCGAAAGCGGTTCGAACCGTGCCTTCTGGTGCAACAAGGACTTCGACGACCTGATCACCAAGGCCGCGAAGACCACCGACCAGGCCGAGCGCACGAAGCTCTACGAGCAGGCCCAGGTCGTGTTCAAGGACCAGGCGCCGTGGGACACGATCGCCCACTCGACCGTGTTCATGCCGATGTCGAAGAAGGTCTCGGGCTATGTGATGAGCCCGCTCGGCCATCACGACTTCTACGGGGTGGACATTCAGGAGTGATCCTGTAACTCCCCCCTGCAACCGAAAAGGGGCGTCCGGGCGACCGGGCGCCCCGCTGACATAAGCGGGCTGACATGATCCGATTTTTCATAGGCAAGATCCTCTGGCTGATCCCCACGCTGATCGGGATCACCATCGTCGCGTTCGGTTTCGTGCGGGTGCTTCCCGGCGATCCCGTGCTGCTGATGGCGGGCGAGCGGGGCCTGTCCCCTGAACGCCACGCCGAGCTGACGCATCAACTCGGCTTCGACCGCCCGATCTGGGTGCAATATGGCGAGTTCCTCTGGCGTGTGCTGCACGGCGATCTGGGCGAGAGCCTGGTGACGCACAAGCCGATCATCCACGAATTCTTCACCCTCTTCCCGGCCACGCTCGAGCTCGGGCTCTGCGCGATGATCCTCGCGGTCGCGATCGGCGTGCCGGTCGGCGTGCTCGCCGCGATCAAGCGCGGCTCCTGGTTCGACCAGGTCACCATGGGCTCGGCGCTGGTGGGTTACTCGATGCCGATCTTCTGGTGGGGGCTTTTGCTCATCATCCTGTTCTCAGGCGTGCTGCACTGGACGCCGGTCTCGGGGCGCATCTCGCTGATGTACTATTTCCCGAACGGCACCGGCTTCATGATCTGGGACGCGATCGCCTCGGGGCAGAAGGGCGCGCTCTCCTCGGCGCTGAGCCACCTGATCCTGCCCTCGATCGTGCTGGCGACCATCCCGCTCGCGGTGATTGCGCGCCAGACCCGCTCGGCGATGCTCGAAGTGCTGGGCGAGGATTACGTGCGCACCGCGCGCGCCAAGGGGATGCCGCCGCGCCGCGTGATCGGCATCCATGCGCTGCGCAACGCGATGATCCCCGTCATCACCACGATCGGCCTGCAGGTCGGCATGCTGATGGCCGGCGCGATCCTGACCGAGACGATCTTCTCCTGGCCGGGCATCGGCAAGTGGATGGTCGATTCCATCTCGCGCCGCGACTATCCGGCGGTGCAGGGCGGTCTGTTGCTGATCGCCGTGATCGTGATGGTCGTGAACCTGATCGTGGATCTGCTCTACGGTCTCATCAATCCGCGTATCCGGCATAGGTGAGTGACATGTCCGAAGTGACCGAAACCAACATCCCCTCCGGAACGCGGCGCGAGCAATTCGCGGAGTTCTGGTTCTATTTCAAGGAAAACCGTGGCGCGGTGATCGGGCTCGCGGTCTTCGTGCTCGTGGTGATCGCGGCGGTCCTCGCGCCCGTCCTGTCGCCCTTCGATCCCGACGCCCAATATCGCGACGCGCTGCTGGCGGCGCCGATGACCGACAGCGCGCATGGCCATTTCTGGCTCGGCACCGACGCGGTCGGGCGCGACCTGCTCTCGCGGCTGCTCTATGGCGCGCGCTATTCGCTCTTCATCGGCGTCGTGGTGGTGGTGCTCTCGCTCTCCGTCGGCGTGATCCTCGGCCTGCTCGCGGGCTGGTTCGGCGGCTGGGTCGACACCATCATCATGCGGGTGATGGACGTGATCCTCGCCTTCCCGTCGCTCCTGCTGGCGCTCGTCTTCGTGGCGATCCTCGGTCCGGGGCTGACCAATGCGATGATCGCGATCGCGCTGGTGATGCAGCCGCATTTCGCACGCCTGACGCGCGCGGCGGTGCTGTCGGAGAAGAACAAGGATTACGTGATGGCCGCGCGGGTCGCGGGGGCGGGCAACATGCGCCTGATGTTCCGCACCGTGCTGCCGAACTGCCTCGCGCCGCTCATCGTGCAGGCGACGCTGTCCTTCTCGAACGCGATCCTCGACGCGGCCGCGCTCGGCTTCCTCGGGCTCGGCGCGCAGCCGCCGACCCCGGAATGGGGCACGATGCTCTCGGAGGCGCGCGAATTCATCCTGCGCGCGTGGTGGGTCGTGACCTTCCCCGGTCTCGCGATCCTGATCTCGGTGCTGGCGATCAACCTGATGGGCGATGGCCTGCGCGACGCGCTCGACCCGAAACTGAAGCGGAGCTGAGACCATGGCGTTGTTGAAAATCCGCAATCTGACCGTCGAATTCGACACCGCCCAGGGCCCGTTCCGGGCGGTGGACGGGATCGATGTCGAGGTGGAAGAGCGCGAAGTGCTCGCCATCGTGGGCGAATCCGGCTCGGGCAAATCGGTCTCGATGCTCGCGGTGATGGGGCTCTTGCCGCCCACCGCGACCATCACCGCCGACGAGATGACCTATGACGGGCGCGACATGCTGAAGATGTCGGGCCGCGAGCGTCGCCAGATCATCGGCCGCGAGATCTCGATGATCTTCCAGGAGCCGATCTCCTCGCTCAACCCGTCCTTCACCTGCGGCTACCAGATCGAGGAGGTGCTCGAGCGCCATCTCGGTCTCAAGGGCAAGGCCGCGCGCAAACGCGCGCTCGAACTGTTCGAGTCGGTGGGCATCCCCGATCCGGCGCGGCGGCTGAAAAGCTACCCGCACCAGCTCTCGGGCGGGCAATGCCAGCGGGTGATGATCGCGATGGCGATCGCGTGCAAGCCGCGCCTGCTGATCGCGGACGAACCCACGACCGCGCTCGACGTGACGATCCAGAAGCAGATCCTCGATCTGCTGATGAAGTTGCAGGAGGAATACGGCATGGGCCTCATCATGATCACCCATGACATGGGCGTGGTCGCCGAGACCGCGGACCGTGTGAGCGTCCAGTACAAGGGCCGGAAGATGGAGGAGGCCGACGTGCTGAGCCTCTTCGAGAACCCGCAACATCCCTATACGCGCGCGCTTCTCGCCGCGTTGCCGGAAAACGCGACCGGGGACCGTCTGCTGACCGTCGCCGATGGCTGGGAGGGTGTGCAATGAGCGTGATCCTGGAAGGGCGCAACCTGACGCGCGACTATGTCGTCTCGGGCGGCTTCCTGCGCGGTGCGAAGACCGTGCGGGCGCTGCACGGGATCTCCTTCGCGCTCGAGCAGGGCAAGACCTTGGCGATCGTGGGCGAATCCGGCTGCGGCAAGTCCACGCTGGCGCGCATCCTGACGCTGATCGACCCGGCCAATACGGGCGAGCTGCTGATCGAGGGCAAGCCGATCGACATTCGCGAGCAGAAGGTGACGCCCGAACTGCGCGCGAAGGTGCAGATCGTGTTCCAGAACCCCTACAGCTCGCTTAACCCGCGCCAGAAAGTGGGCGACGTGCTGACCGAGCCGCTGATCATCAACACCGATGTCCCGGCGGCCGAGCGGCGCGAACGTGCCGAGGCGATGCTGCAGAAGGTGGGGCTGGAGCGTCAGCACTACAATCGCTACCCGCATATGTTCTCGGGCGGCCAGCGCCAGCGGATCGCGATCGCGCGCGCGCTGATGCTCAACCCCAAGATCCTCGTGCTCGACGAGCCGGTCTCGGCGCTCGACCTGTCGGTTCAGGCGCAGGTGCTCAACCTGCTCAAGGACCTGCAGGACGAGTTCGACCTGACCTATGTCTTCGTCAGCCACGACCTCTCGGTGGTGCGCTATTTCGCCGACGAGGTGATGGTGATGAATGCGGGCGAGGTGGTCGAGCACGCCTCGCGCGATGCGATCTTCGCCAATCCGCAGCACGAATATACGCGCACGCTGCTGGCCGCGACCCCGATCGCGGATGTCGAGAAGATCCGCGAACGCGTCGAGCGCCGCAAGGCGCTGTTCGAGAAAGCGTAAGCGACAGCGCAGCGCCCGGCCCCCGGCTGGGCGCTGCTCGATCGGACACGGGCCCCGGGGCGCGCTCGCCCTCGAACCGCACCCGATCCCCTCTCCCCTCAGCCTATTTTCCCGACCATTGCGGCGCGCGTTTCTCCAGAAACGCCTTCGCGCCCTCCGCCGCATCGTCGCTCTCCATGATCGCCTTGAGCGTGCGCGCGTTTTCCGACCAGAGAGGATCGAGCCCCGCGCGTTCGATCTCGCGCGACAGGCGCAGCGTCTCGCGCAGCGCAAGCGGGGCGTTGCGCGCGATCTCCCCGGCCAATGCAAGCGCCGCCTCGAAGCCCTGACCCGGGTTGGCGCGCCGTGCGAGCAGGCCCAGATCCCAAGCTTCCGCGGTGTCGAACAGGCGCCCGGTGAGCAGGATCTCGCGGGCCCGAGCGGGCGGGATCAGGCTGGCGAGCCGGAGCGCGCCGCCTGCGCCGGCGACCAGGCCGCGCAGCACTTCGGGCAGGCCGAACCGGCAGCCGTCCTCGGCCACGATCAGATCGCATCCGAGCGCGAGTTCGAACCCGCCCGCGAGGGCCGCGCCGTGGCAGGCCGCGATCAACGGCTTGGTGCGATGCGCCTCGGTGATGCCGCCGAAGCCGCCCTTCGCGAAAAGAAGCTCCTCGACCTTGCCCTCGGAGAAGGCCGCGAGATCCATGCCCGCGCAGAAGGCCGATCCTTCGCCGCGCAGGATGCCGATCTGCAATGCGTCATCGGCTTCCAGCCGGGCCACCGCCTCCGCCAGCGCCTGACCGGCCTCGGCATTGATCGCGTTGCGCCGCTCGGGGCGGTTGAGGGTGATGATCGCGATCTTGTCGCGGGTCTCGAACAGGACGGGGCTGTCGGTCATTGGACGGTCTCCTGCGGCAGGCGCGCGCGCAGCGCGTTGCGGATGATCTTGCCGGTGGTGGTCACCGGCATATCGTCGATCACGTAGATCGCGCGGGGATATTCGTATTTCGCAAGCCGCGCACGGACATGCTGGGCGAGATCCTCGCGCAGGCTCTCGCTGTCCCCGTATCCGGGGCAGAGCGTGATGAAGGCCGCGACGATCTCGCCGCGCAACGGATCGGGTTGGCCGACCACGCCCGCCATCTGCACCGCCGGATGGGCGATCAGGCAATCCTCGATCTCGGCAGGTCCGACGCGGTAGCCGCCGGTCGAGATGATGTCGTCGTCGCGGCCCTTGAAACGCAACCGTCCCTCGCGGCCCGCGACGCCCCGGTCGCCGGTGAGCAGCCAGCGTCCCTCGGACCCGGTCACGAATTTGGCCTCTGTCGCCTCGGGCTGGTTGAAATAGCCCAGGAACATCACCGGGTCGGGCGCGCGCACCGCGATCGCGCCTTCCGCGCCCTCGGGCAGGCGTTCGCCGGACGCGCTGTCGATGATTGCGACCTCGTGGCCCGGCACCGGCCAGCCCATCGCGCCGGGCTCGGGCGCGTCGAGCGAGGCGGCCGAAGACACCACCATGTTGCATTCGGTCTGGCCGTAGAATTCGTTGATCGTGACCCCGAGCGCCTTGCGGCCCCAGTCGAGAAGCTGCGCGCCCAGGGGCTCGCCCCCCGAGGCGACCGAGCGCATCTGCAGATCCCAGGCCACGCTGTCGGGATCGGCCTTCATCATCTTCAGCGCGGTCGGCGGCAGGAAGGCGTTGCGCACCCTCAGCCGGCGGATCAGGTCCGCCGCGGCCCGGGCCGAGAACTTGCGGAAACGGCAGGCCACGACAGGCACCCCGTGATGGAGCGCGGGCAGCAACACGTCGAGCAGCCCCCCGATCCAGGCCCAGTCGGCGGGCGTCCAGATCCGGTCGCCCTCCTGGGGCAGGAAATCATGGCTCATCTCTACGCCGGGCAGGTGGCCCAGAAGCACCCGATGGGCATGCAGCGCGCCTTTCGGATTGCCCGTCGTGCCGGAGGTGTAGATCAACACGCCGGGGGTCTCGGCACGGGTCTTCACCGGGGTGAACTCGGGCGAGGCGCCGTCAAGCGCCGCGTCGAAATCCTCCGCACCCTCGGCCCCTCCATCGGTGACGAAGACGGCCTCGAGCGCGGGCAGCTCGGCGCGGATCTCGCGGATCAGCTCGAAACTCGCGGGATCTGTCACCAGCACCCGCGCGCCCGAATCCCGCAGCCGGTGCAACAGCGCTTCGGGCCCGAACAGCGTGAAGAGCGGCAGCGAGACGCAGCCTGCCTTGAAGGCCGCGATATGGGCGATCGCGGTCTCGCGCCGTTGCGGCAGCAAGATCGCCACCCGGTCGCCCGCATCACGTCCGTTTCCGCCCAGGCCCTTCGCCGCGAGCACATTGGCAAAGCGGTTCGAGGCGGCGTGCAGCTCGGCAAAGGAGGTCTCGCGCAAGGGCCCGTAGCCATCCTCCTCGACCTCGATCAGCGCGATCCGGTCGGGATCGGCCTCGGCCCATTTGTCGCATGTACCGACGCCGATATTGTAGTGCTCGGGTATATCCCAGCGAAACGCCGCGCGCGTGGCGGCGTAATCCTTGCCTCGTGACAGCACGGGGCACCTCCCTTTCTCCCGGCGACACGCGGGTCGCCCCTTCCTCGCGCGCAAGAAAACCCTGCCCGCGCGGGAATGTCCACTCACCGGGAGGCGGAAAGGGAGGGATCGGCCGAACTCAACCGGCCCGAGGCGAGCGCGCTGAGCCCCACCATCACCGTCGCGGCCCCCATCATCAGGGGAAGCCCGCCGATCTGGTAGCTCAGGCCCGACATCAGCGTGCCGAGCAGACGCCCGCCCGCATTGGCCATGTAGTAGAAGCCCACATCCATCGTCACCCGCTCGGCCTGGGTGAAGGCGAGGATCAGGTAGGAATGGAGCGAGGAATTCACCGCGAAGATCGCGCCGAAGATCAGGAGCCCCGCGACCAGCGTCAGCGTGAGCCAAAGCGTCGGGGCGGGGGCGAGCAGCGTCGCCAGCGTCAGCAGGGCCGGCACCACCAGAAGCGCGAGCGCCCAGTGCCGCGCGGCGCCGATCAGCGCGGCTTCGGGGCGGGTCTGCGCCTTGAGGATGCGCGGAGCCGCGGCCTGAACCGCGCCGTAGAGGATGATCCAGAGCGCCATGAAGGAGCCGACGAGGAAGAAGGCCGCGCGGTCGCCCTCGGGCGAGCCGTCCGAGAGCACCGCGTAGAAATAGATCGGGATGCCGACGACGAACCAGACGTCGCGCGCGCCGAACAGGAACACCCGCGCCGCCGAGAGCCAGTTCACATTGGCCGATTTCGAGAAGACTTCCGAGAATTTCGCGCCCTTGCGCCCCCTGGGCAGGCCCGGCGGCATCGCCACGATGATCGCGGCAAGGATCAGCGCGAGCACCGTCGCCATCGCGATCACCGCGCCCACGAAGCCGAGGCTCGCCAGCAGCGCCGCGCCGAGCAGGAAGCCGAAGCCCTTCACCGCGTTCTTCGAGCCGGTCAGCACCGCGACCCATTTGAACAGCCCGCCATTGCCCGAGGGCGCGAGCAGCTTCACCGCCGATTTCGAGGACATCTTGGCGAGGTCCTTCGCGACCCCGCTCGCCCCTTGCACCGCCATCACGTAGATCACCGAGAAGCCCAGGCTCCAGGCCGGGTCGAGCTGCGAGAGCGCGAGCAGCGCCACCACCTGCACCCCGAGCCCGGCATAGAGCGTCGAGGTCAGCCCGAACCGCGCCGCGATCCAGCCCGCCGAGAGGTTGGTCACCATTCCCGCCACCTCGTAGAGGATGAAGAGATAGGCAAGCTGCACCGGCGAGAAGCCCAGCCGGTCGAAATGCAGCAGCACCAGCATCCTGAGCGCACCGTCGGTGAGCATGAAGGCCCAATAGGCCGCCGTCACCGCGATATAGGCGGAAAGCCCCTCGGGTCGGTGCGTCACAGCGAAGCCCCCACCATCAGCGCCACGTCCACCAGCCGGTTCGCATAGCCCATCTCGTTGTCATACCAGGCATAGACCTTCACCTGCGTGCCGTTGATCACCATCGTCGAGGGCGCGTCCACAATCGAGGAGCGGATATCGTTGGTGTAATCGGCCGAGACCAGCGGGCGGGTCTCGTAGCCGAGGATGCCCTTGAGCGGGCCGGCCGCCGCCGCCTCGAAGAGCGCGTTCACCTCTTCGGGCGTCGTTTCACGCTCCACCTCGAAGACGCAATCGGTCAGCGAGGCGTTCAGGAGCGGGACCCGCACCGCATGGCCGTTCAACCGGCCCTTCAACTCGGGATAGATCAGCGTGATCGCGGTGGCCGAGCCGGTCGTGGTCGGGATCAGCGAGTTGAGCGCCGAGCGCGCCCGGCGCAGATCCTTTGCGGGCCGGTCCACGATGGTCTGGGTGTTGGTCACGTCATGGATCGTGGTGATCGAGCCGTGCTTGATCCCGAGGGATTCGTGGATCACCTTCACCACCGGGGCGAGGCAGTTCGTGGTGCAGCTCGCCGCGGTCACGATCCGGTGCTGCGCGGGGTCGTAGATGTCGTGATTGACGCCATAGACGATATTCGCCGTCGGTCCGTCCTTCACCGGGGCCGAGACCACGACCTTCTTCACGCCGGCCGCGAAATAGGGGGCGAGCTTGGCCTCGGATTTGAAGACGCCGGTGCAGTCGATCACCACATCGACGCCCTCGAGCGGCAGTTCCTCGATCTTCTTCGTGCCGATGAAGGGCAGGCGGGTGCCGTCGATCGTGACGCTCTCGGCGTCATGCGCGAATTCCGCGTCCCAGCGGCCGTGGACGGTGTCGAACTGAAGCAGATGCGCATGCATCTCGGGGTCGCCCACCGCGTCGTTGATCCAGGCGATTTTCGCTCCGCGCTCCAGAAGAGGTTTCAGAGCGAGCTTTCCGATCCGGCCGAGGCCGTTCAGGGCATAGGTGGTCATCTTGGTCTCTTTCATTGGCTGCGGCCGATATCGTCGACGGCGGATTGCAGGGCGATGCGGTCGAGGGCGGCGAGGGGAAGGGCGGCGAAGGCCTCGATGCGCCGGCGCAGCGCGCCATAGGTCTGCTGGAACGCCAGTGCCTTCTCGGCCTCGGTGCCTTCGACCTTCACCGGGTCGGGCATGCCCCAATGGCCGCTGATCGGCTGGCCTTCCCAGGCGGGGCATTCCTCGTTCGCGGCCTGGTTGCAGACGGTGAAGACGAAATCCATCCGCGGCGCCTCGGGGCCGGT
This sequence comes from Thioclava atlantica, assembly GCF_000737065.1. Taxonomy (GTDB): domain Bacteria; phylum Pseudomonadota; class Alphaproteobacteria; order Rhodobacterales; family Rhodobacteraceae; genus Thioclava; species Thioclava atlantica. The sequence goes on from NZ_AQRC01000009.1 coordinate 68,708, forward strand.
GAATTCGGACACGTGCTTGGCGCGCAGCGGCGCGATGTCATGTTCCTTGTCGCGCAGCACCTTGAGCGCGAAGGGATTGAGTTCCGAGAACGGCTTCGTGCCCGCGGAATAGGCGGTGAACCTCTCGCCCGCGAGATCGCGCAGGATCGTCTCGGCGAGGATCGAACGGGCGGAGTTGCCCGAGCAGATGAAGAGGACATTGAACTTGCGGCCGGTCATGGGCTCGGGGGTCCGCGATGAGGGCAGGGTCGGGGAAGAGCAGATCTCCGGACGCCCGCGGCAGCACTCGAGCAGCAGGTAGTCGAAGGTGGCGCGCACGCTCTCGATCTCGATCCGGTAGAGAAGCGAGGTGCCCGCGCGGCTCTGGCTGACGAGCCCCGCCTGCGCCAGCGCGCCCAGATAGGCCGAGAGCGTCGAGGGCTTGAGATCGAGCACCGCACCGATCTCGCCCGCGGGCAAGGCGTCGGGATAGCGGCGCATCAACAGCCGGAAAATCGCCAGCCGCTGGGGATGGCCGAGGGTCGCGAGGCGAGTGACGATCATTTCTTCCATAGTTCGAGAAATAACGAAATAGATGCGTTCTGCCAAGTGAAACTTCGGTGACATTACGGAAAGCCTCGTGAAAGGGGTTTGCCAGCTTTCCGGCCTTGGCGCATCATCGCCCGCGTGGTCCGCTGCCGCCTCTCTCGGGGCCGCGGAAAATTTCTAAAGCAAACATGGATTTGACGAACAACCACGGGGAGACAGACATGTCCGATATCAAGCGCCGCCTCGCTGCGGTGATGCTCGGGGCCGCGGCGTCGGCCCTTCTGGCCGGCGCGCCGGTTCAGGCCGAGACCGTGAAGCTGACCATTCTGGGCGTCGGCGACATCTACAATTTCGACGGGGACGGCCATCGCGGCGGCTTCGCGCGGCTCAACGCCGTCGCCAAGCAGGAGCGCGCCAACAATCCCAACACGCTCTATCTCTTCGATGGCGACATGCTCTCGCCCTCGCTGATGTCGGGGATCGACAAGGGTCAGAACACCATCGACCTGACCAATCTCGTGCCCTTCGACCTCGCGGTGCCGGGCAACCACGAATTCGATTTCGGCCCGGAGAATTTCGAGCAGAAGATGAAGGCCTCGAACTACCCTTGGGCGGCGATCAACGTGACGCAGGCCGACGGCTCACCCGTTCCGGATCTGGGCGGCGTGATGACCAAGGAGATCGGCGGGCTGAAAGTCGCGCTGATCCCGGTCGCGCAGGACACAACTCCCGAGGTCGCGAATTCCGGCGATCTGAAATTCCAGTCCACCGTCGATGCCGCGATCGCGGCGGCCAAGAAGGCGCGCGAGGACGGGGCGGATCTGGTGATCGGCGTCGTTCAGACCGATCAGGAAAACGACCGCGAACTGATCGCGAGCCATGATTTCGACGTCGTCGTCTCGGGCGACGATCACCTCAACGCGACCTTCTATGACGGCATCACCGCCTATGTTGAGACCTCGATCGACGCGCGCTTCCTGCAGCCGCTCGACCTGACCGTCGACATCTCGGAGAAGGACGGCAAGCGCAAGATCAGCTGGACGCCCGATTTCCGCTGGATCGACACCGCCAATGTCACGCCCGACCCGGACTCGATGAAGCTCGTGGACGGGTTGAAGACGAAGCTCGATGAGAATCTCGGGCAGGTGATCGGCACCTCCGAGACCGCGCTCGACTCGCGCCGCAACGTGGTGCGCTCGGAAGAGAGCCCGATGGGCGACCTGATCGCCGACGCCCTGCGCGACGCGACCAAGGCCGATGTCACGCTGATCAATGGCGGCGGCATCCGCGGCGACCGCACCTATGACGCGGGCACCAAGCTGACCCGCAAGGACGTGCTGACCGAACTGCCCTTCGGCAACAAGACCGTCGTGACCGAGATCCCGGGTTCGCAGCTGCTCTCGGCGCTCGAGAACGGCTTCAGCCAGGTCGAGAAGGGGGCGGGCCGCTTCCCGCAGATCTCGGGCATGGATGTCGTCTATGACGCCTCCGCCCCGGCCGGCTCGCGCGTGGTCTCCGTCACCGTCGGCGGTGAGCCCCTCGACAAGGACAAGCTCTACAAGGTCGCGACCAATGACTACATGCTCTCGGGCGGCGACGGCTATACCGCGCTCGGCGGCGGCAAGGTTCTGGTCAATGCCGGCAACGGCAACCTGATGGCCAATGACGTGATCAACTACATCGAGGCGAAGGGCACGGTCGCGCCCAAGCTCGACGGACGGATCAAGAAACAGGGCGAGTGATCGCGCCTGAAGGAAGAGAAGGGGCGGCGGGGAAACTCGCCGCCCTTTTCGTTCGGGAAGGGCCCGGCGCGGCCCGGTCTGGCCGACCCGACCGAGGAGACGATCGGGACCCCCGGGTTCACTCGATCGGCAGCACGCTATGCTCGACCACCGCCTCCATCGCGACATAGCTCGACGAAGAGTGGACATGGGGCAGGGCGGAGAGCTCCTCGGCCATGATCCGTCGATAATCTGCCATGTCGCGGGCGCGGATCTTCACCAGATAATCGAAGCCGCCCGCGATCATGTAGCATTCCTCGACCTCGGGGATCGCGCGCACCGCGGTGTTGAAGGCCTTGAGCGCGGCCTCGCGGGTGTCGCTCAGGCGCAGCTCGACATAGGTGACATGGGTCAGGCCCAGCTTGATCGGCGAGATCATCGCCCGGTAGCCGGTGATCAGCCCGATCTCCTCCATCTGCCTGATCCGCGCGGCGACGGGGGTTTTCGACAGCCCGACGCGGCGCGCGAGCTCGGCGATGGGCAGGCGGGCATCGGCGACGAGCTCGTCGAGGATTCGCCTGTCGATCGGGTCGAGTTTCGGGCTCATGATCTTTTCGGCCTCCGAAAATAGTTCAGTCCGGCTAGTCTCTAGCAAATCTTTGTGCGGAACGCCTAGCGGAAATCGCCTAGAATCCCACGATCTGGACAAAGGGAGGTCGCCGATGCGCGAAACGTTCGATCAGTTCACCACCGAGGCGAAATTTGCCGATGAGGCGGCGCTGCTGGCGCGCCTGCGCGGCCAGGCCGAACTGAGCGAGACGACGCGACGCGACATCTCGGCCCGCGCGGCCGAGCTGGTGCGGCGGATCCGGACCGAGGCCAAGCCGACGCTGATGGAGCATTTCCTCGCCGAATACGGGCTCTCGACCCGGGAGGGCGTGGCGCTGATGTGCCTGGCCGAGGCGATGCTGCGCGTGCCCGATGCCGACACCATCGACGCGCTGATCGAGGACAAGATCGCGCCCTCGGACTGGGGCAAGCATCTGGGGGCGGCCTCGTCCTCGATGGTCAATGCTTCGACCTGGGCGCTGATGCTGACGGGGCGCGTGCTCGAAGAGGAAAAACCCGGCATGGCGGGCGTGCTGCGCGGCGCGGTGCGGCGTCTGGGCGAGCCGGTGATCCGCGCCGCGGTCTCGCGCGCGATGAAGGAGATGGGCCGCCAGTTCGTGCTCGGCGAGACGATCGAAGGGGCGCTCGGGCGCGCGAAGAAGCTCGAGGAGCGCGGCTATACCTACAGCTACGACATGCTGGGCGAGGCGGCGATGACCGCGGCCGACGCGGCGCGTTATGCCCGCGCCTATGCCGGTGCGATCCGCGCCATCGCGGGCTCGTGCAAACCCGGCCCGGTCGCCGAGAATCCCGGCATTTCGGTCAAGCTCTCCGCGCTCCATCCGCGCTACGAGGTGGCGCAGGAAGAACGCGTGATGACCGAGCTGGTGCCGGTGCTGCGCGATCTGGCGCGCCAGGCCAGAGCGGGCGGCATGGGGCTCAATATCGACGCCGAGGAGCAGGACCGTCTGGTGCTCTCGCTCAAGGTGATCGAGGCCGTGCTGTCGGATCCCGAGCTTGAAGGCTGGGACGGGTTCGGCGTCGTCGTGCAGGCCTATGGCAAGCGCGCGGGGCTGGTGATCGACTGGCTGCATGCGCTGGCGACCCGGCTCGACCGCAAGATCATGGTGCGGCTGGTGAAGGGCGCGTACTGGGATACCGAGATGAAACTCGCGCAGGTCGAGGGCCTGCCCGATTTCCCGCTCTTCACCACGAAGCCCGCGACCGATGTCAGCTACCTCGCCAATGCGCGCAAGCTGTTCGGCTATTCCGACCGGATCTACCCGCAATTCGCGACCCATAACGCCCATTCGGTCGCGGCGATCCTCGAGATGGCCGAGGGGCGCGAATTCGAGTTTCAGCGCCTGCACGGCATGGGCGAGCGGCTGCACGAGATCGTCCATCGCGAAGAGGGCACGCGCTGCCGGATCTATGCGCCCGTGGGCGCACATCGCGACCTGCTGGCCTATCTGGTGCGGCGGCTGCTCGAGAACGGCGCGAACTCCTCCTTCGTGCACCAGATCGTCGATGAGGACGTGGCCCCCGAGACCATCGCCGAGGACCCGTTCGCGGCGCTCGCCCATGTGAAACCCACCGATCTTCTGCGCCATCCGGCGAAGATCTTCGGCGAGGGCCGGCGCAATTCCGAAGGCTTCGATCTGACCGACGAAGGCACGCTCGCGCGGATCGAGGCGGCCCGCGCCGTCCCGATCCCCGATGCCGGACCGCTCGTTGCGGGCGAGGTCTCGGGTCGGGCCGTGCCGGTCGTGAACCCGGCCACCGGCGCGCAGATCGCGCAGGTCGTCGAGGCGGATACGGATTGCGTGGCCCGCGCGATCGAGGCCGCCCGCGTCTGGCAGGCTCCGGTCGCCGAACGCGCCGCCACCCTGCGCCGCGTGGCCGATCTCTACGAGGAGCATTTCGGCCCGTTCTTCGCGGTGCTCGCGCGCGAGGCGGGCAAGAGCCAGCTCGACGCGGTGGGCGAGCTGCGCGAGGCAGTCGATTTCCTGCGCTACTACGCCGCGCAGGCCGAGGCGAGCGATCCGGCCCCGCGCGGGATCTTCGCCGCGATCAGCCCGTGGAACTTCCCGCTCGCGATCTTCACCGGGCAGATTTCGGCCGCGCTCGCGACCGGGAACGCGGTGCTTGCCAAGCCGGCCGAGCAGACCCCGCTCGTGGCCGCGATGGCGGTGCGTCTGATGCATCAGGCGGGCGTGCCGCGCGAGGTGCTGCAGCTGCTGCCGGGCCGCGGCGAGAGCGTGGGCGCGGCGCTCACTTCGCATCCGCGCATCTCCGGCGTGGTCTTCACCGGCTCGACCGACACCGCGCTGATGATCCGCCGCGCGATGGCCGAGAATCTCGACCCTTCCGCGCCGCTGATCGCCGAAACCGGTGGTCTGAACGCGATGATCGTCGACAGCACGGCGCTGCACGAACAGGCCACGCGCGATATCGTCGCCTCGGCTTTCCAATCCGCGGGCCAGCGCTGCTCGGCGCTGCGCTGCCTTTACGTGCAGGAGGATGTGGCCCCCGGCCTGATCGAGATGATCAAGGGTGCGATGGATGAGCTCAGCCTGGGCGATCCCTGGCATCTCTCGACCGATGTCGGCCCGGTGATCGACGACGAGGCGCAGGCCGATATCGCGGGTTATATCGCGAAGGCCGAGCAGGAGGGGCGCGTGCTGCACCGTCTCGACGCACCCGCGCAGGGTCATTTCATCGCGCCCACGCTGATCCGCGTGGGCGGGATCGAGGATCTCGAACGCGAGGTCTTCGGTCCGGTCCTGCATGTCGCGACCTATCGCGGCGAGGATCTCGAGAAGGTCTTCGCAGCGATCAACGCGACCGGATATGGGCTGACCGCAGGGCTGCACAGCCGGATCGACAACCGCGTGCAGGAGGTCTCCGACGCGCTCCATGTCGGCAATCTCTACGTGAACCGCAACCAGATCGGCGCGGTCGTGGGCTCGCAGCCCTTCGGCGGCGAGGGGCTCTCGGGAACGGGGCCGAAAGCCGGCGGGCCGCTCTATCTTACCCGTTTCGCGCGAAGCCCGGAGGCTGCGGCCCCGGCGGTGGCCTGGGAGGGTGAGGCCGATCTCAACGCCCTGCGCAAACGCCTCGTCGCGGCGCAATCGACCTGCCGCGCGGCCCCGCCGCTCGATCGGATCGAGTTGCCCGGTCCGACGGGCGAGGCCAACACGCTGCGCCGTTATGCGCGCGGGCCGATCCTGTGCCTCGGGCCGGGGGCGGAGGCGCAGGCCGCGCAGATCGCGGCGGTCGAGGCCCTGGGCGGTATCGCGGTCGGGGCCGAGGGCCGGATCCCGGCGGAGTTGCTCGAGACGCTCGAGGGCATCGCGGGGGTGATCTGGTGGGGCGAGGACGCGGGCGATTACGTGCAGGCGCTCGCCGTCCGCAAGGGGCCGATCCTCGCGCTCGTCACCGGCGCGCCGCAGCTGACCGACGTCGTTCATGAGCGCCACCTCTGCGTCGACACGACGGCGGCGGGCGGCAACGCGGCGCTTCTGGCGGGCTGATCAGCGGCCGAGAACGTCTTCCGAGGCGACCGACATCGCCTTGATGATCGCGTGGCACTCCATTCCCTCGGTCAGGCCAAGCGCCGCGACCGAGCGGGTGGTGAGCCGCGCGAGCAGGCGTTCGGGGCCGAGGGCGAGCTGGACATAGACGCTCGGCGCCTCGGCGGGCCGGATCTGGGTGATCCGCGCGGGCAGGATGTTGAGCGCGGAAAGCCCCTCGGGGCGGCCGCGCGCGAGCGTCACGTCGCCGGCATGGATGCGCAGCCGCAGCGCCTGACCCGGCTGACCGGTCGGGTAGGGCAACAGGACCGGACCGCCCGCGGTCTCGATCCGGGCGAGCCCGTCGGCCTCCTGCCCCGCGACCTGTCCGCTGATCACCGCGCCTGCCTCGCGCATCCCCAGAGAGGGCGCGAGGCCCGGATCGGAGAGCACCTCGCGGGCCGGGCCGAAGCCGCGCAGATGCCCCGCTTCGATCAGCGCGACGGAGGTGGCGAGCCGCGCAACTTCGGCGGGCGCGTGGCTGACATAGAGGATCGGCAGTTGAACTTCGTCGCGTAACCGCTCGAAATAGGGAAGGATTTCCTCCTTGCGCGCGGCGTCGAGTGCGGCCAGCGGCTCGTCCATCAACAGCATCCGTGGCGCGCAGAGCAGCGCGCGGCCAAGCGCGACCCGGCTCTTCTCGCCACCCGAGAGCGCCGCGGGGCGCCGCTCGAGCAGCGCTTCGAGCCCCAGCATCGCAACCACCCGGTCGAACTCGGCCCCGTCGCGCGAGACGGGGGCGAAGCGGCGCCCGTAAAGCAGGTTCGCCCGCACGCTCAGATGCGGAAAGAGCCGCGCATCCTGGAATACGTAGCCGATCCGGCGCTTGTGCGGCGGCAGGCAGATATTCGCCCCGGTATCGAGCAACACCTCGCCCCCGACCGCGATCCGGCCCTGCTCGGGACGCAGGAGGCCCGCCACCGCGTTGACCACCGTCGTCTTGCCCGCGCCCGACGGCCCGAACAGCGCGGTCACCCCGGAGGGCGCGGATAGGGCGAGATCGAGCGTGAAGCCCGACAGCCGGTGCCTGAGCGAAATCTCCAGCATCACCCGCGCCCCGCGATCCGGGCCGCAATCCGCCGCGCGAGCCATTCCGAGACCAGCAGCGCCCCCAGCGCCAGCGTGACCGAGATCACCACGAGCCGCGCTGCATCGGCCTCGCCGCCGGGCACCTGAAGTTGCGAATAGATCGCGAGCGGCAGGGTCTGGGTCTGGCCGGGGATGTTGGAGACAAAGGTGATCGTCGCGCCGAATTCGCCCATCGCCTTGGCATAGGCCGTGATCGCGCCGGCCAGAACGCCGGGCGCGATGAGGGGCAGGGTGACGGTGGCGAAGACCCAGGCGCGCGACGCCCCGAGCGTGGCGGCCGCTTCCTCGAGCTTCGGGTCCACCGCCTCGATCGCGAGCCGGATCGCGCGCACCATCAGGGGAAACGCCATCACGCCCGCGGCAAGGGCGGCCCCTTTCCAGGTGAAGGCCAGCGTGAGCCCGATCTTCGCCAGCGCGCCCCCGATCGGTCCGTTCGGCGCGAAACCGATCAGCAGCAGATAGCCCGTCACCACCGGCGGCAGGATCAGCGGCAGATGCACCAGCCCGTTGACGATCGAGCGCCCGGCAAAGCGCCAGCGCGCCAGCGCATAGGCCACGAAGATGCCGGGCGGCAGCGACAGCGCCGTCGCCCATCCCGCAACCTTCAGCGACAGCGCGACCGCCTGCCAGTCCTGCCCGCTCAGCCAGTTCATTTCAGCGTATGGAACCCCTGTGCCTCAAAGATTTTCGCGGCCGCGGGAGAGGTGAGCGCCTCGTAGAAGCTCTGCGCCGCCTCCGTATCCGTCAGCCGTGCCGCGGGATAGCGGATCGGCGGGTGGCTGTCATCGGGGAAGGTGGCCACGACATGCACACGCGGCTCTGCCACCGCATCGGTCGCGTAGGTGATCCCGTAAGGCGCGGCCCCGAGCGCCACCATCGCGAGCGTCGCGCGCACATTGTCGGCCTGCGCGACATCGGGCGCGATCGCGTCCCAAAGCCCGTAATGCGCGAGCGCGGCCTTGCCGTATTGGCCGGCGGGCACCGAATTGACCAGCGACATCGCGAGCTTGCCGCCCTTCAGGAGCGCCTCGAGATCGAGATCCGGCCCGATCGTCACCTGGCTCGCCTGCGGATCATGAGCGATCAGCACCAGCCGGTTGGCCAGCAGATCCTCCTGCGCCTGCACGCGGCCTGTCCTGGCGACCGTCTCCATCCAGCCCGGATTGGCCGAGATGTAGATATCCGCGGGCGCACCGGCGGCGATCTGGCGCGCCAGCGCCCCGGACCCGGCATAGGAGATATGGGCGCTATCGCCGGTCTTCTCCTCCCAGCTCTTCGCCACCTCGTCCAGCGCGGTCTTCATCGAGGCGGCGGCGAAGACCGTCACCTCGCCGGCCTGCGCGGGCAGGGCAAGGGTGAAAAGGGCGAGGGCGGCGGCGGTCAGGCGAGCGAACATGGGCGATCCGTCTTTGCGATATGTTTGCGTGGACATAATGCATCGCCCGCGCCGGGTTTCAAGAACATTCCGCAGGCTGTGATCCGCGGTGAGCACCGCGCCCGCCCAAGAAAAAGGACCGGCGCGAGGGAGGCGCCGGTCCGAATTCGGGTCGAGGAAGGAGGAGGGAGTTCACCCGCCCGAATTTCCGTCTTGCTGTGGGGCGCCGGCGCTTTGCGGGCTTGCTCCGCCCCCCAACAACTGCCCGTCGACGGTCTTGCCGTAGTAGCCGTCATGCTTGTGGTGCAGCTTGTTGAACGCGTCCTCGACGGTCATCCCGTTCACCTGGCGCGGGTCCTTCGGGCGCGGATGGCTGTCGACGAAGGCGGCCACGTCCCAGGCCTCCTGCGTGGTCAGCTTGCCCGGCTCGGAGAGCGGCATGTTGTGCTTGATGAAGGCAGCCGCGGCATCGACCTTGTGCATGCCCGCGCCCCAGTTGTAGCTCTCCGGCCCCCAGAGCGGCGGGAAGACCTGCTTGCCGTTCATGTCCTTCTGGCCTTGCCCGTCCTTGCCGTGACAGACCGCGCAATTGGCCGCGAAGACCTCCGCGCCGCGGTCGAGCGAGGGTTCCTTCTCGGGCTTGTCGATCTTGCCGAAGCCCGCGCCTTCGGGCTTCTCGCCCGTGGGCAGGCCCTTCGACATCCAGAAGAAATAGGCCTGCAGGTCGCGATAGACATCCGAGCCATAGGGCGGCGGGCCGCCCGTGGGCGAGCCCTGCGCGTTCATCGAATAGGTGAAGCAGCCACGGATGCGGTCCTCCATGGTGTTCACCATTTTGTTCTTGCTACGATATTTCGGATAGACCGGGTAGGCCGCCCACATCGGCGCGGAATAGGCCTGACGGCCCGCATCGAGGTGGCAGTTCGAACAGTTCAGCGCATTGCCGACATAGTCATGCGCGTTGGTCCCGGTATCGTTGAAGATCGCCATGCCGCGGCGCACCGACTGGCCGAAATCGTCATCGGGGATCGTGCTGACATCGGGCGGGGTGAAGAGCTTGGCCTGATCGCCTTTCGCGGCGGGCGTGGGCGTGTTCCCCTGGCCGGTGAGCCAGCCCGGCGCGAGCCCGTAATCGAGCGCGAGCGAGCCGAGCACGGCGAGGACGAGGCCGCCGCTCACCGCATAGATGACCCGTTTCGCGGTCTGCCCGCGCGAGGGCTTGTCGGGGCCGGGGGGCGGGGTGTCGGAGGGATGGTTACTGGTCATTGGTCGTCTCCTTGGCCGGCTGCGCGTCGGAGCGCATCGCGGTCAACTCCACTTTCGGGGTCGCGGGAACGGGCGGCAGCGAAGCGAGGTAATCGGCCACCGCACGGCGATCCGCGTCGTTGAGGGCTTTGCCGATCCCGGCCATCAGGCCGAGCGGCGAGTTGTGGCGCGATCCGCCCGCCCACATGGCAAGCTGATGCGCGACATAGGCGGGCTGCTGCGCCGCGAGCGCGGGGAAGTCCGGTGCGACGCCGAAGCCCGAGGGGCCGTGGCAGGTGAAGCAGGCCGGAACGCCGATTGACCAGTCGCCCTCGCGGGCGATCTGCTCACCGCGCGCGAGATCGCCGTCGAGCGAGGGCCGGGCGCCCGAGGGCGCGCGCATCACCGCGTAGTGATCGGCCAGCGCGGTGATCTGCGCATCGGTCAGCGCCTTGGCGACATAGGCCATCGAGTCGTTCTCGCGGGTGCCCTGCTGGAAGTCATGCAGCTGCTTGGCGATATAGGCGGCGGGAAGGCCCGCGAGGCGCGGCACGGTCTGGGTGCCCTCGCCCTGATCGCCATGACAGCTCGCGCAGGACCAGACGCTGCCCGCGCCCTGGCTCACCAGCGTCGCCACATCGGCATTCTGCACCATATCCGCCGCCGCCTGCGGAGCGCTCGGCTGCGCGGGCAGCCCCGGGGTTGCAGCCGCGAGTTCCGCACCGCCGGCCCACGGGTCCTGACCCGCGGAGGCCTTGCGGATCTCGGCCACCGCCTCGGCGCTCACGCCGTCCTTCGCGCCGGTGAAGGTGCGCGCGACATAGCTGGCCGCCGCGGCGATCTCCTTGTCGTCGAGAGCGGAGGCGAAATTCGGCATGTGACCGTCATAGGTCGTCCCGTTCACCGTGATCGGACCGTCGATGCCGCGCATCGCGATCTGCGCGATAAGCTTCGCGCCTCCGGCCTTGACGATGTCGGAATTCGCGAGCGGCGGCACCGCGCCGACCGAGCCGGTCCCGAACTCGCCGTGGCAGGTCGCGCAATTGGCGTTGAAGACGGTCTTGCCCGAGGCGGCGGGCTCGGCCCCGACCGGGGCGTTGGCAGCCACGTCCTGCTTGTCGAGCGCGGCGCGCTCCTTGTCGGCGAGCAGGGTGGAATGGCTCGTCTGGACCAGCATCACCACTCCCCAGATCGCCAGCGCGATCGCGATCCAGTAGACCGGCAGGGGGATCCGGCGGTTCGCTTCGTACGGCTCGAACGTCTCGTCGGGAAGCCGCGGGTCTTGCTTGTTCTTGTCAGTCATCAGGTCTCCCTCCGGCTCACTGAGCGGATTTCGCGGCTTCGGTCTTGGACTTGGCTTGCGCCGCCATCAGCGCATAGCCGTCGTCGCGCAGACCGTCTGCGGGCGGGGCATAGTCGTGGCGCATCCCGCGCAGGTAGGCCACGAGGTCGAGCGCCTCCTGGTTGGCCACGATCACGCCGGTCTCGGGCGCATAGGCGGGCGGCAGCTTGACCACCACATCGCCCTGCGCCGCCTTGTCCTTGTGCTCGAAGAGGAAGGGGTAGGCGGGCATGATCGACCAGCTCGAGATCGCGCGCGGCTGGTAGAGATGGGTCAGCTGCCAGCCCTGCGAGGGCAGGCGGTCGCCGATATCCATCAGGTCGGGGCCGCTGCGCATCGTGCCCAGCAGATGCGGCGCGTCATAGGCATAGTCGCCCGCGACCGAGGCCCGGCCCCAGCCGCGTTCGGCATCGGGGGCCTGCGCGGTCGCGCGCGGCTGCTGGCTGTGGCAATAGACGCAGCCCATCGAGATATAGACCTCGCGGCCGCGCGCCTCCGCCTCGGTATAGGGTTGCAGACCCGGCGCGGCGCCCTGGCCGCGGATCTGCATTCCCGGAGCGATGACCAGAAACAGCGTCGCGATCGCGAGGATCGCCAGCGTGGTGATAGCGAGAGGAAGATAGCGGTTCATTCTGCGGCCACCATGTTGTCGGTTTCGGTCGTCTCACGCTTCGCGAAGGCCAGCGCGATGAGATTGATCGCCAGCAGCACATGGCCGAGCGTCATCAGCCCGCCGCCCAGCGAGCGGCCCTCGAGATAGGGCTTGAGCAGGGTCACGCTGTCGGCGAAGGGCTTCGTCGCGTCGAGCATCGCGAGCCCCTGCAGCACACCGCCGATGGTGAGCGACAGGAAATAGACCGCGAAGCCGATCACGTTGAGCCAGAAATGCCACATGATCATGCGCGGGAAGGGGAATTGCTTGCCCGTCGCGCGCGGCACGATCTGGTAGATCGCGCCCATCATGACGAGGCTCACGAAGGCATAGGCCCCCAGATGCGCGTGGCCGACCGTGTAATGGGTGAAGTGGGTGATCGAGTTGACCGAGCGCAGCGCCTCGATCGAGCCCTGGAAGGAGGCGAGCGTGTAGCACAGCGCGCCCAGCGAGATGAAGCGCAGCGGCACGCTCTCCTTGAACGCCCAGAGATTGCGCGCCACCGTCACATGCTGGTTGATCGCCACCGCGATCACCGGGACGAACATCATCACCGAATGCACGATCGACAGCGTCACCAGCCAGGTCGGCACCGGGCCGCCGATCAGGTGGTGGATCCCAACCTGCGAATAGAACAGCGCCAGCGCCCAGAAGCCCACCAGCGAGACCGCGTAGGAATAGACGGGTTTGCCGATGATCTTCGGGATCATGTAATAGGCCGTGCCGACGCCGAGCGGGGTGAGCCAGAGCCCGAGCACGTTATGGGCGAACCACCAGTTCACCGTGGCCTGCTCGATCCCCCAGTGGAGGCCCGGAATGTTCGCGATCACGAACAGGACCGGGAACCACAGGATGCCGGCGAGGAAATACCAGCCCGAGACGTAGATGTGGTGCACCTTGCGCGCCCGCGCGGTCTGGATCAGCGGCAGCACGAAACAGGCCGCGCCCGCGGCGAGGATGATGTCGATCTGCCACGGGATCTCGAGCCATTCGAGCCCGTCGGTCCAGCCACTGGCGATCGCGGCCACGCCCGCGGCGACACCGATATTCCACAGCACGATCCCGGTCTTGACCATGCCCGCATGGCGCAGCCTGGTGTGGAAGATGCGCGGAATGATCCAGAACACCGAGGCGAGGCCCGCCTGGCTGGCCCAGCCATAGGCGACCGAGTTGAGATGCACGGTGCGCATCCGGCCGAAGGTCATCTGCGCCGCGCCCGTCATCATGTCGGGCAGGTGCAGCTCGAGCGAGGCGGCGAGCCCGTGCAGCGAGCCGTAGATCAGCCAGAACACCGCCGCGCCCACCAGCCACAGCACGGGGCGGGCCGAGGAGGCGTCGATACCGGCACGGACGGGGTCGAAATGGTGCGGCTTGTCGTGTTCGTCGATCTCGGCGCCTTCGCCGGGCGCGAAGATCGTGCGCGCGTCGTCTTGATCGGGGGTGCGGACCTGCCTGTTCGCGATCGCCCAGATCAGGATCGAAAGCGCGATCAGCGAGATGACGAAACTCAGCGCGAGCAGAAGTCCGAGCGTGGGGGTTATTTGCATGGTCTGGCTCCGCTCTTCACTGGGCGTTCGGGCGCATCGGGCCGGCGGGTGTCTTGGACGTCACGGTCATGGCTCCCTAAAGGTCTGACATTTCTTCTGCTTTTCACGAGCAACGCACGCCAGCGTGATCTGTTCCTCATATTCAAATACATGAATGGGACGGAGGGCTCCGTCCGGGAAAGGTCAGATTTCACGCGGTTTCGGCGGATCGCCGCTCGGTTCCGCATAGGGTGGAGCAATCAAATGGGCGCGACCACTCCTCCTCACGCAGAGATGATCGGTCGCGAGCACTCCGACGGGCGCGGGGCCTGAGTTCAGCGGTGTTTGGGTGCCGCGCCTTGTTTCATGGAGCCCGGACCGCTCGCGCCGATGTCAAAAGACATGACGGATGTTTCAATGCGCCGACGAAATTGTGAGAGCGGCTTCACATTCCCCGTGAGCGGCGCGCGCGCTGCCCGCCACACCTCCGCCGAGCGATCGGGGAACGCGGTCCGGAGGCTGTTGGTTGGCCATCCGAGGGGCCATTTCGGGAAGGCGTCCGGCCGCGCGGCCGCGCATCGATTCCCCCGGTCAGCCGACAGGCCCCGGACCGCAAGGAGACGCGCCGATGATCCGCAACTTCAAGGACCACGCCGCCAATGAGCGCACCTTCCTCGCCTGGCTGCGCACCGCGATCGCGATCGTCGGGGTGGGGCTGACGGCGGCGAAGCTCACGGGCGCGAAAATGCCCGCCTGGTCGGACGTGGCGATGATCGGGGCAGGGGGCGTGGTGGTCGCGCTCGCCTTCATCCGGATGCGGCTCCTGCGGGCGCGGATTGACGCGGAGGAGGCGCTCGACGAAGGCGGTACGAACTGGCCCGACCTGGTGCTCATGGCGCTCGTTTTCGCGCTCAGCGTGCTGATGGTCATATTCGTCCTGCATGTCGACTGACCCCCTTGCATCTGCCCGCCCGGCCTGACTTCATGCCGCCAATCCAAGGAGGAGTGATCATGAAATTGCTGCGTCATGGGCCCAAGGGGGCCGAGAAACCGGGTCTGCTCGACGATCAGGGCGTGATCCGCGACCTGTCGGGTCAGATCGAGGATATCGGCGGGGCGGTGCTGAGCGACGAGGGCCTCGCCAGCCTCGGCTCGCTCGATCTGACCGAGCTGCCGGCGGTTCCGGCGGACACCCGTCTGGGCACGCCGATCGCCGAGATCGGCAAGATGATCTGCATCGGTCTCAACTATGCCGACCACGCCGCCGAGTCGGGCGCGCAGGTCCCGGCCGAACCGCTGATCTTCATGAAGGCCACCTCGGCCATCCAGGGCCCGAACGATCCGATTGTGATCCCGCGCGGCTCGGAACAGACCGACTGGGAGGTCGAGCTGGGCATCGTGATCGGCACCGCGGCGAAATACGTCTCGGAAGACGACGCGATGAACCATGTCGCGGGTTTCGTGCTCGCCAATGACGTCTCCGAGCGCAGCTACCAGAAGGACCGCGCCGGGCAGTGGACCAAGGGCAAGAGCTGCGACAGCTTCGGCCCGCTCGGGCCCTACCTGGTGACCCGCGACGCTGTGGCCGATCCGCAGAAACTCGCGATGAAGCTGAGCGTGAACGGCGAGGTCATGCAGGACGGCTCGACCGAGACGATGGTGTTCGGCGTGGCGAAACTGGTCAGCTACCTGTCGCAATTCATGACGCTGCATCCGGGCGACGTGATCTCGACCGGCACCCCTCCGGGCGTCGCGATGGGGATGGAAAACCCGCGCTTCCTGCGCCCCGGCGACGTGGTGGAGCTCGAGATCGAGGGTCTCGGCCGCCAGCGCGCCGAGGTCGTGGCCGACAGCTGAAACCGGCCGAACGAGTTGGGGCAGGGCGCGCCGGTCACGGCGCGCCCGCTTTCGTTACAGCCGGATCGGGTTGTCCTTGGCGACCCGGTCGAACTCCATCAGCACCTGAACGAGTTTCGGCATCTCGCGCAGCGGGATCATGTTGGGCCCGTCCGAGGGCGCCGTATCGGGCGCCTCGTGGGTTTCGATGAACACCCCCGCGATCCCGAGACTGACCGCCGCGCGCGCCATCACCGGCGCGAATTCGCGCTGGCCGCCGGAGGAGCCGCCCTGACCGCCCGGCTGCTGGACCGAATGGGTCGCGTCCATGATCACCGGATAGCCGGTCTTCATCATCTCGGGCAGGCCGCGCATGTCGGCCACCAGCGTATTGTAGCCAAAGGAGGTGCCGCGCTCGGTCAGCAGGATCTTCTCGTTCCCGGTCGAGGCGACCTTCTCGGCGACATTGGGCATGTCCCAGGGGGCCAAGAACTGGCCCTTCTTGATATTGACGACACAGCCCGTTTCCCCCGCGGCCAGCAACAGATCGGTCTGGCGGCACAGGAAGGCCGGGATCTGGATCACGTCGACCACGGCGCCCGCGACCCGCGCCTGCTCGGCATCGTGGATATCGGTCAGCACCGGGCAGCCGATCTCGGCGCGCACCTCTTCGAGGATCTTCAGCCCCGCCTCGATCCCGAGGCCGCGCTTGCCCTTGAGGCTGGTGCGGTTCGCCTTGTCGTAGCTGGCCTTGAAGATGAATTGCGCACCCGCCTGATCGCAGGCTTTCGCCATCTCGCGCGCGATCATCAGAGCATGGTCGCGGCTTTCCAGCTGGCAGGGGCCGGCGATCACCGTCAGGGGGCGATCGTTCGAGACGGTCAGCCCGCCGATTTTCACGTCTTTCATAATGCTCTCCGCAGCCTTTGCAGGGGCCGCTCAGATCAGCTCGAGACCTGTTCGCGCAGGACCGAGGCGGTGAGCGACAGCATCAGATAGATGCCCGAGAAGATCAGGAAAGCCAACAGCGTGTTCTCGAAACTGCGCGGATAGGTCGCCTCGTCGGGCGCGACCGGGCGCACGCCCATCTCGAGATAACGCACCTGCTTGTTGGCCTCGATCCGCGCTGTCTCCATCTGCTGGGCGGCCGCCGAGAGCAACATCTGCCGGGTCTGCAACTCCGCCTGCGCGATCTGGAGCTGGCCGGTGACGGCGGCGAGCGACTCGCCCGAGCCCTTTGCCGTGGTCAGCTTGCCGCGCAGCCCCGCGATCATGCCCTGCAGCCGGTCGATATCGCCCTGCACGCCCGAGACCCGCGCCTGGTTCGGATTGGGGTTGTCGAGAAGCTGGCCAAGCTCGAGCCGCTTGTGCTGAAGCTGGGTCTCGAAGCTCGAGACCTGGCCCATCACCAGCGAGTTCTCACTCACCGGGTCGAGGATGCCGACCTTCTCCTGCAGGTTCTGCACCTTGGCCTGGGCCGCGAAGACCTTCGCCTCGGCATCCTGATAGCTCTCGCGCGCACCCTTCATCTGGTCGCCGCGCAGCCGCGAGGTGAGCTGGTCGACCTGTTCCTCGGCATAGGAGATCAGCGCCTCCGAAAATTTCTGCGATTCCTTCGGATCGGGGGCGATCACCTCCATTTTCACGATCCCTTCGGACGGATCGTAGCCGATCTTCACCATCCGCTGGTAGAGCCGGTAGGCCTGCTCGTCCGAGGCGTGTTCGGGCAGGCGCTGGAGCGGGTCGATCGAAGGGTTCTCGAACACCGTCTTGAAGCCCTGATCGCGTTCGAGCCGCTGCATCGCGTCGCGCGATTGCAGGTAGGACTGCACCGTGACCGAGTCCTGGTTCGTGGCGAGCTGCGTGCCCGAGAACAGGCCGCTCAGCCCCGACTGCCCCAGCCCCTCGGCCTTCTGGATCACGAAGGCGGTATGGGTCGCGTACATCGGCGTCGCCATCGCGAAATAGTAATATCCCGCGATCAGCGTCGGCAGGAACACGAAGAAGGCGAGCCGCGCGGCCAGCAGGGTCAGCTTGCGGCGGCGGCGGCGTGCGATGTCGCGCTGGATCTTGAGGATCTCGGCGGCGCGGCGGTCCCCGGACATCACCTCGGTCGAGGGCGGCTGGCCCGGCTTGACCGTCTGGGGCAGCTGCACCCGCGTATCCGCGCCCGGCCCGTCGGTGCGCGCGAGCGCGCGCGAGGTCGCATCGCCCTTGCCCTTGACCAGCGCCACGATGTTCGAGCGGTCGAACGGGTCGATGCCCGCCCGGCGCAGCATCAGCACCGCCTCGAAATCCGAACTCGCCCGGATCCCCTGTTTCTGCGCCATCCGCCGCGCGAGGCGAAGCTGACGCCCGGTCAGCCCCTCGGCGCGGATCGCCGCGATCTCTTCCTCGGGCGTCTTCTCGCCCGCGGCAAGCACATCGGTGCCGCCCTGCGCGGTCGGGAATTTCTGATCGCCGAACCCGTCCTCATCCGCTTCGAAAAGCTCTGCGGGATCGTCCGTTTGCGGCGCGGGCTTGGCGGGTTGCGGCTGCGGCCGGGGCAGGGCCACGGCACGGCGCGGGGCGGGCTCGCGCGGTTGCGGCGCCGCGGCTGACGCGGGTGTCCGGGGCTCGGTCTCCGCGAGGACGGGACCGGTGCGGCGGATGCGATACTTGAGTGCCTTAGGACTGATAGTCATACATCCGCTTCGCTTCTTCCAGGTTGTCGAACATGTAGAGCTGCCCGTCACGCAGAACCGCCGCCTGGCGGCAGAATTTCTCGATCGTGGAGGGTTTGTGCGAGACCACCACCACCGTGCTGTCGCGCAGCCGGTCGCGCAGGATCGAGCCTGCCTTGCGATTGAATTCAACGTCGGTGGTTGACGGCATCCCCTCGTCGATCAGATAGATGTCGAATTCCAGTGCGAGGAGCAAGGAAAACGTAAAGCGCGAGCGCATTCCCGAGCTGTAAGTTCCCACCGGCATGTCGAAATATTCGGCAATCCCGGTGAGCCAGCGGCAGAACGCCTCGACGTAATCGGGATCGAGCCCGTAGAGCCGCGCGATGAAACGCGCATTCTCGCGCGCGGTATGTTTCGAGACGACGCCGCCCATGAAGCCCAGCGGAAAGGAGACCCGGCAGGTCTTGCGGATCTCGCCCTCGTCGGGCTTCTCGAGCCCCGCCATCATGTTGATGAGCGTCGTCTTACCCGTGCCGTTGGGTGCGAGGATGCCAAGCGAATTTCCGAGCCCGACGCGGAAGCTGGCGCGGTCAAGGATCACCTTGCGCTGCTTGCCGGTCCAGAAGGACTTGGAGACGTTTTCAAATTCGATCATCGTCACTATCTGCCGAAACTGTCGGAACCCACCAAACCATGCTCTGCATTGGTTAATAAAGTTGGTTATTTGTCGAGGTGGGCAGCATTATGTCGATTTGCGGGAGAGTTTTCGCATGAAACGGAAATTGTCGTTGCGTCAGGAACCATGAGCCCGAGCCTGCAGGCGCAAATCGAGGCATGCCGGCTGTGTCGTGCGCGTTTCCGGGCCACCGCGACCGCCCATGAGCCGCGCCCCGTCGTCTGGTTCGCGCGCGGCGCGCGAATCCTCGTCGTGGGGCAGGCGCCGGGGATCCGCGTCCATGAGACGGGTCGGCCCTTCAACGACCGCTCGGGAGATCGCCTGCGCGACTGGATGGGCGTGGACCGCGAGACCTTTTACGATCGCACGCGCCTCGCGATCGCACCGATGGCCTTCTGCTTTCCCGGCTATGACGCGAAGGGCGCGGATCTTCCGCCGCCCGCGATCTGCGCCGAGACCTGGCGCGACCGGGTCAATGCCGAGATCGGCCCGGTCGATCTGACGCTTCTCGTGGGGGGTGCGGCGCAGCGCTGGTATCTGGGCACCCGCAGCGTCACCGAGACCGTGCGCGGCTGGCGCGCGCATGCGCCGGGCCTCTTTCCCTTGCCTCATCCGTCCTGGCGCAATACGGGATGGCTGAAGAAAAACCCCTGGTTCGAAGCGGAATTGCTGCCGGTTCTGCGCGCCCGGGTGAAGGAGCTGACATGACCCCCTATGACCGCGCCCATACCGCGATGGAAACCGACCCCGAGAACGAGGCGAAACGTCTCGCCGTCTATGACCGTCTGGCCGATGCCGAGCTGTTCCTGCTCCTCGAGGAAGAGCCCGAGGACGAGAATATCCGCCCGCAGGTCTTCTCGACCGAGGAGGGCGATTTCGTTCTGGTCTTCGACACCGAGGAGCGTCTGGGAGAGTTTGCCGACGGGCCCCAGCCCTATGCGGCGCTGCCCGGGCGCGTGATCGCGCAGCATCTGGTGGGCGAGGGGATCGGGCTCGGGATAAATCTGGGCGTGGCCGAGAGCGCGATGCTGCTGCCGCCCGAGGCGCTCGAATGGCTGAGCGAGACGCTGGCCCATGCGCCGCAGGCGGCAGAGGGCCGTCCGGTGGAGTTCACCGCGCCCGCGCTCTCGCCGGCGGTGCTGGGGCTGTTGCTGCCCGCTTTCGAGGCGAAGTTCGAACAGCTCGCGGGGCTCGCGCAATCGGCGGTTCTGGGCGGGGTGACCTATGAGGGCGGCCGGCGCGGCCATGTGCTCGCGATCATCGGCGCCGAGGAGCGGTTCCGCGCCGGGATCGCCAAGGCGATGGGCGAGGCGCTGACCTTCTCCGGCCTCGACGCGGGCGAGCTCGACGTGACCTTCCTCGGAGCGGACGAACCCGCGGCCGGGATCCTCCTCGCACAGGGGCTGGTTCTGCATGTGCCCGAGCGCGAGGAAGAGGAGGTCCAGGAGATCATCCCCGGCGCCGCTCCGGGCATGGACCCGACCAAGCCGCCGAAACTGCGCTGAGATAAGCTGCGCTTATTCGCGGGCGATCGAGATCAGTATTTCTGATCGTGGGCCTCGATCGAGGTTCGTCCTTGGCGCGGGGCGTCTGGCGACGTCGATCCTTCCGGATCGCCGCATCGGCGCTGGCATCGGGGGCTGAGGTGACAGGCGGGCGCTCGCCTCAAACATCCAGATCATCAGCGACGCGCCCCGCCCGAAAGCAGGGCGCGTCGCTGATGGTGTTCAGAGCTCGCTCGCGCGCACCTTGTCGATCATCGCCTGGGTGCCGCGCGCGTCCTCCAGCGTCCACGGATAGGGCGCGCCCTCGCGGATATGGCGGACGTAGTTCTCGACCTGGATCACGTATTGGTTCACGCCCGGGAAGCGCTGGACCCGGTCCGGCTCGCCCGTGCGGCTCAGCGTGACCTCGGCCTGATCGAAGACATTGGCGTTGAACGGGCAACTCAGGCGAATGAGCCCCGCGTCGCCCTGGAAGGTCACTTCCTGGCGCGGATGCAGCCGGGTCGAGGTGATCGCCGAATAGGTGAAGCCACCCTTCGCGCCGAGCATCTCGCCGGTCACATGGGTATAGGTGTCCACGCCGTTCTCGCGCTGGATCACCGAACGCAGCTCGCCCGGCTCGGCGCGCGCGGCGAAGCGGACCGAGGAATAGGCATAGACGCCGATATCGGGGATCGAGCCGCCACCCGTCTCGGGCTTGTTGCGGATATTCGTCGGATCGGGGTTGTTGAAGGAAAACACCACATCGGCATGGCGCAGCTCGCCGATCAGCCCCTCGTCGAGCCATTGCCGCGCGAGCTCCCATTGCGGGTGATGCACGATCATGTAGGCTTCCGTCGCGAACTTGCCCGAGGCGTCGCGCGCCGCGATCAGCCCGTCGATCTCCGAGGCTTCCATCGCGATCGGCTTCTCGCACAGCACATGCTTGCCCGCGGCGAGCGCCTTCTTGGTCCATTCGACGTGAAGCGTGTTGGGCAGCGGGATATAGACCGCCTCGATCTCGGGATCGGCCAGCAGCGCGTCATAGCTGTCATGCACCTTGAGATCGGGCGCGAAATCCTTGAAAGGCTGCGCCTTTTCGGCGCTCGAGGTGGCAAGCGCGGCAAGCCGTGCGCCCCTCGCGGCATGGATCGCCGGCCCCATGTGCTCACGCGCGAATTTCGCCGCGCCCAAGATACCCCAGTTCATTGCGTCCATGCTTACATCCTCCTGTGAATCGGGCGCGATGTTAGCGCGATCGGCGGGGGGCGCAATGGCGCGGCGGCGCGACTGTGCAATCGGAGTTGCGGGACGGGTCAGGGTCTCGAAAGCAGCAGACGCAAGCCCGCATAGCCGAAGACGGCGGCGAGGGTGCCCTCGATCCAGCGCCGCGAGGCGCGATAGGCGCGGCCCATCGCCGCGGTGGAGAAAACGAAGGCATAGCCGACATTGACCACGAGCCCGAGGCAGACGCAGCCGATCACGATGGCGGGCAGGGTATAGGCGGGCGCGCCCGGCTCGATCCCGAGCGACATCATCGCGATCCAACCCAGCACCGCTTTGGGATTGGTCAGGTGAATGAGCACGCCCTGGCGGTAAAAGGTCCTGTTCGTCGCGCCCGAGATCGTCTTCCCCCGCGGCGCCTCCGCGGCACATGCCGCGCGCAGGGATTTCCACGAGAGAAAGAGCAGGTAGGCACCGCCGGCGATCTTGATGGCGAAGATGGCTTGGGCGTAGGCGCTCAGGACCGCGGAAATCCCGGTCGCGGCGAGGGTCGCCCAGACCATGATCCCGGTCACCACGCCCAGGGCCAGCGCGATCGCGGGGATGCGCCCCCGGTTCATCGCGACGCCCATGATCGACAGGGTGCTGGGGCCGGGGCTGGCGACTGCGACCAGATAGGCCAGATAGACGAGCAGCAGATGATGGAGACTGTGCGGGATCATGGTTTCCGGCCTGCAGGGAGAACACGCCGCTACGCTGACCACGAATGTCGATCCGGTCAACGGTTTCTACCGGGCGCCCGGCCTATATGTCCCGTGCGCCCGCGTTCGGAGGGCCGGAAACGAAAAAGCCGCCCCCTTTCGGGAGCGGCGGGTACTCGTCACTGGCTACAGATCCGGTCAGGCGGGCACCGACATGCCCTTTTCCCGGGCAAGGTCGGTCATCCGCTTTTGCAGCTTCTCGAAGGCGCGGACCTCGATCTGGCGGATCCGCTCGCGGCTCACGCCGTACTGGCCCGAAAGCTCCTCGAGCGTCACCGGGGCGTCGCGCAGGCGGCGCTGCATCAGGATATCCTTCTCGCGCTCGTTCAGGACATCCATCGATTCCATCAGCATCTCGCGGCGCGCCTCGAGCTCCTCGGTTTCGGCATAGGCCTCGGCCTGGTCGGCATCCTCGTCCTCGAGCCAGTCCTGCCATTGCGCGGTGCCTTCGTCGCCGGCGCCGATCTGCGCGTTGAGCGAGGCATCCGAGCCCGACAGGCGCCGGTTCATCGAGATCACTTCCTGCTCGGTCACGTTCAGGTCATGGGCGATCTGGGCCACGTTCTCGGGGCGCATGTCGCCTTCTTCGTAGGCGCCGATCTTGGCTTTCGCCTTGCGCAGGTTGAAGAAGAGCTTCTTCTGCGCCGAGGTGGTGCCCAGCTTCACGAGACTCCACGAGCGCAGGATGTATTCCTGGATGGCGGCGCGGATCCACCACATCGCGTAGGTGGCAAGCCGGAACCCCTTCTCGGGATCGAAACGCTTGACCGCCTGCATCAGGCCGACATTCGCCTCCGAGATGACCTCGGCCTGCGGCAGGCCGTAGCCGCGATAGCCCATGGCGATCTTGGCCGCGAGCCGCAGATGCGACGTCACCAGCTGATGCGCGGCCTCGGTGTCCTGATGATCGGCCCACCGCTTGGCCAGCATGTATTCCTGCTCCGGTTCGAGAAGAGGAAACTTCCGGATCTCCTGCAGATACCGGTTGAGCCCCTGTTCCGGGCTGGGGGCCGGAAGATTGCTGTAACTCGTCATCTGTCTCCCAATACTCCGTTGTGGCAACCGCTCGATATGGGGAGCGCGGTTTCGTCTTTCAAGTAACGCGCGAGTCGTCCGCGCGGTTCACTCTCGGGCTGTCGCATATTGATATTAACGCAACATTAAGAGTTTTCCGTCTCGAAATTCTTAATTTTTTGTAAGGTTCGGGCGGGGCGGATCAGAGTACCGGCGAGAGGATCGACATCGCGTTGTTCACGATCCGCCAATGCAGCGGCCAGTCCGAGATGAGCTCATGCGTCAGCAGGCGCGAATCCGCGATCCAGCGGTCGTGTTGCTGCGCGATCTGCGTGCCGAGGGCGGCGTCCTCGATCAGCAGCGAGTTCTCGTAATTGAGCTCGAAGCTGCGCCGGTCGAGATTGGCCGAGCCGATGATCGCGACCCGCTCGTCGGCGAGAAGCGTCTTGGCGTGAAGCAGGCCCGGCGCGTGTTCGTGGATTTCGACGCCGGCCTCGACCAGCAACGGATAGAAGCTGCGCGCGGCATGGGCGACAAAGCGCGAGTCGTTGCGCCGCGGCACGATCACCCGGACCCGCACGCCGCGCCGGACCGCGGCGCGCAGGGCGGAGGCGATCTCCTCGCCGGGCACGAAATAGGGGGTGGTGAGGGAGACGCTCTCGCGCGCGGCCCCGATCACCGCGAGAAACACGTCGGGCACTCCGCGCGGATCGAGAAGCGGCCCGGTCGCGAAACTCACCGCGAGACCGCCCGCGGCGGGGCCCGTGAAGGGCGGCGCCTCGGAGAGCAGGCCCGAGATGTCCTCGCTCGTATGGGTGATCCAGTCGGTCGCGAAGATGTGCTGGGCCTGGGTCGCGAGCGGCCCTTCGAGGCGCAGCAGCACGTCGCGCCAGGGCGCGAATTTCGCCTTGATGCGGAATTCGGGGTCGGCGACGTTGCGGCTGCCCCAATAGGCGATGTGGCCGTCCACCACGAGGAGCTTGCGGTGATTGCGCAGGTCGATGCGCATCGTCGCGAGCTTGAAGAGCGGCCAGCGGAAGGAGAAGGCGACGCCGGTGCGCACGCCCGCCCGGCGCATCTCGCGCCAATGTGGCGAGCGCATGAATTGCCGCGCCCCCAGCCCGTCGACGAGAACCCGCACCGTCACGCCGCGGCGCGCCGCCGATGCCAGCGCTTCGGCGACCGCGATCCCGGTGCTGTCGGCAAGCCAGATATAGGTGGTCAGGTGGATCGTCTCGCGCGCGGAGCCGATATCGTCCAGCAGGGCGTCGATCTGCTCGCCGGTATCGGGCAGGAAGCGCGTCGCTCCCGCATAACCCGGCGCGTAGCCGTTCACCGCGGCGGCGCGGGCGAAGGCGGGACGATAGGCCGGTGAGACCGCCTCGATCGCCTCGGGCGTGGTCGCGGCGGGGGCGGGGAGGGCCGCGACGGTGGCCTTCAGCCGCCGCGCGATGCGCTGGTTGAGCCGCGTCTCGCCGATGAGGACGTAAAGGAGCACCCCCACGAAGGGGACCGAGAGGATCAGGATCGCCCAGCTCGCACGCACCGCGGGCGGCTTGTCGGGACGGGTGAGCACGCGCAGCAGCGCCGCGATCTGGCCGAGGAAGTGGACGAGAAGCGTGACCAGCTCTGCCCAGGTCACGAAGCGTCGCGCAGGCAGGTCACGAGCGCCTCCATATCCTCGGGCAGGGGTGCGGCGAAGGACAGGTTCTCGCCGGTCACCGGATGCTCGAAGCCGAGCGTCGCGGCATGGAGCGCCTGGCGCGGAAAGGTGCGCGCGGCCTCGGCCGCCGCCGGGCCGATCGCCTTTTCCGAGATCTTGCGCCGACCGCCATAGACCGGATCGCCGATCAGCCCGTGACCCGCATAGGCCATGTGGACGCGGATCTGGTGGGTGCGGCCGGTCTCGAGCCAGCAGTCGATCAGCGCGGCGGTGCCCTGGAACGCCTCGACGACGCGGGCGCGGGTGACCGCGTGACGTCCGCCATGCGCGACGACGGCCTGTTTCTGGCGGTCGGTCTTGTGGCGCGCGAGCTGGGTCGCGATCTTGAGC
This sequence comes from Thioclava atlantica, assembly GCF_000737065.1. Classification (GTDB taxonomy): domain Bacteria; phylum Pseudomonadota; class Alphaproteobacteria; order Rhodobacterales; family Rhodobacteraceae; genus Thioclava; species Thioclava atlantica. Next base: position 94,081 of record NZ_AQRC01000009.1, read on the forward strand.
ACGCCGCCCTGCTCGAAGCTCACGCCGTCGAGCCCGCGCAGACGCGGATCGGCCGGGTCAGGCACGCCGTGGCAGACCGCGAGGTAATGGCGATGCACGCTATGCGCCTCGAATTGCGCGGCGAGCCCGTGATGCGCGCGATCCGATTTCGCCACCACCAGCAGGCCCGAGGTGTCCTTGTCGATCCGGTGCACGATGCCGGGCCGCGCCTCGCCGCCCACGCCCGAGAGATTGCCGCCGAAATGATGCAGCAGCGCGTTCACCAGCGTGCCCTCGGGCGATCCGGGGGCGGGGTGGGTGACCATGCCCGCGGGCTTGTTCACCACGATCAGGTCCTCGTCCTCCCAGAGCACCTCGAGCGGGATCTCCTGGGCGACGGTCTCGACCGGCCGGGGCGGTTCGAGCGCGATCTGGTAGATCTCGCCTTCCTCGACCTTGGCCTTCTGGTCGGTGATCGCCGCGCCGTCGCGGCTGACCGAGCCCTCCGCGATCAGTCTGGCCAGCCGCGAGCGCGAGAGCGACGCTTCCTCTGGCACAGCCGCCGCCAAGGCCTTATCAAGGCGGGGACCCATCCCGGGCCCGATCTCTACGCTGAGGATCTGCTTGTCCATGTCCGACCTGCCTGATGACGACCTGCCAACGACGCTGCCACCCGATCTGCGCTTTCTCAAGCTCTTGGTGACGGTGCTGGCAGGCGTGATGATCGTGGGGCTTGTAGCGATTGTGGCGCTGCTTGTCATCCGCTTGCGCGCACCTTCTCCGTTGCCGCAGCTTCCCCCTGCGATCACGCTGCCCGCGGGCGCGCAGGCCGAGGCGGTGACCTTCGCGCGCAGCTACACGGTCGTGGTGACTAATCAGGGCGAGGTGCTGGTCTTCGACAAGGCGGGCAAGCAGGTCGGGCAGGTGCCGATCGGGGGCGCGGATGGAAATTGAGATCGAGATCGAGGATCCCCGCTGGGAGGCGCTCGGGCTGGAAGAGCTGGCCGAACGCGCCGCGCGGATGGTGCTGGAGGATCGGGGAATCGATCCGGCGCTGTGCAGGCTCTCGGTGCTGGCCTGCGACGACGCGCGCATCGCCGAGCTCAATGCCGAGTTCCGCGACAAGCCGAAGGCGACGAATGTGCTGAGCTGGCCCGCCGAGGAGCGCGGCGCCGAGGAGGCCGGGGCCGAGCCCATCGCTCCCGAACCCGACATCTTCGGCGAGATCGAGCTCGGCGACCTCGCGATCGCCTATGAAACCTGCGCGCGCGAGGCCGGCGAGCAGGACAAGAGCCTGGCCGATCACGCGCTTCATCTGCTCGTGCACGCGGTGCTCCACCTGCTCGGATACGACCATGTCCGCGACGAAGATGCGCGACTTATGGAACAAATCGAAATCCGGCTTCTTGAAAGCGTAGGAATCCGCAACCCATATGTGTAATCATCGGATCGCGGACGCGTCGTTTTTGGAAAGGAAATATGGGACAGGTCGCTGACGGGGGTTCCCCCGCCATTGCCGAAGCCTCGGAGAATTCCGAACCCGGGCAGTCTTCGGAGCCCGCCTCGCGCGGGTTGCTCAGCCGGTTCTTCGGTGCGCGTGCGCCCGAAACCGAAATTCAGGCAGAACAGCCCAAAGCCCCGCTGCCGGCCCCGCCGCCGGGTCTTGGCAACCTGCGCCGGATGCGCGTGGGTGACGTGGCGATCCCGAAAGTCGAGATCGAGGCCGTTCCTGTCACCATCACCCGCGACGAGCTGGTCGAGAAATTCCGCGAGCATGGCTATTCGCGCCTGCCGGTCTTCAAGGAGACGCTCGACACGCCGCTGGGGCTCGTGCACCTCAAGGATCTCGCGCTGGAATACGGGTTCGGCTCGGGCAACGGGCGGTTCTCGCTGCGCAAGCTGATCCGGCCTCTTCTCTATGTGCCGCCCTCGATGCCGATCGGCGTCCTGTTACAGAAGATGCAGGTCCAGCGCATCCACATGGCGCTGGTGATCGACGAATATGGCGGAGTGGACGGCCTCTTGACGCTCGAGGACCTGATCGAACAGGTGATCGGCGAAATCGAGGACGAACACGATGAGGCCGACGACGCCTATTGGCGCGAGGAGAAACCCGGTCAGTGGATCGTCCAGGCCCGCGCCCCGGTATGCGATTTCGAGGCCGTGACGGGGATGCGCCTCGCCGATGCCGAGGCCGAGGACGAGATCGACTCGATGGGCGGGCTCGTCTTCATGCAGCTGGGCCGTGTGCCGGCGCGCGGTGAGGTCGTGGTGGCCGAGAACGGTGTCGAATACGAGGTGGTCGATGCTGATCCGCGCCGGATCAAGAGGCTGCGCGTGCGGCTGCCCGGTGTGGCGCCGGCCGAATAAGCGCTCTATGACGGGCCCATGATCGAGATTCTCCGAGATGGTTTGCGCGCCCCGCTGAGGCCGCGCTGGCAGGTGCTGGCGCAGGCCGCTGTGCTGGGTGCTCTGGTGGCTGCGGGGCAGGCGCCCTTCGGTTTGTGGTGGATCGCGTTGCCTGCGCTGGCTGCGGCGGTGTGGCTGGCTACCGCTCAGCGCTGGCGGGCCTCGATGGCCTGGACCGGTTTCGCGACGGGCTTCGGCTATGCGCTCGCGGCGATGTTCTGGATCGTCGAGCCCTTCATGGTCGAGCCCGAGATCTATGGCTGGATGGCGCCCTTCGCGCTGGTGCTGATGGCGGCGGGCATGGGCGTGTTCTGGGCGGTGGGCTTCGGGCTCGGCGCGCTTGCGGGGCAGGGGCCGCGCAGCCGCGCGCTCGGGATCGCGCTTGGCATGGCAGCTTCGGACGCGCTGCGCTCCTATGTCTTCACCGGCTTTCCCTGGGTGCTGGTCGGACATGTCTGGATCGGCACGCCCGTGGCTCAGGCGGCGGCCTATATCGGGCCGCTGGGGCTGAGCCTGATCACGATGCTGGTGGCTGCCGCCCCCGCGATGACGCGCGGGATGCGGATCGCGCCGGCGCTCGGGGTCACGGGCGGGGCGCTCGCGGGGCTGGTGGCGCTCTGGCTCGGCGGCGCCGCGCGACTCGACGCGCCGGTCAGCCCGCGCGCCCAGCCGATCACTTTGCGGCTGGTGCAGCCCAACGCGCCGCAGGCGCTCAAATGGCTGCCCGAATACCGGATGAAATATTTCCAGCGGCTTCTCGATCTCTCGCATGAGCCGCCCGCGCAGGGCCAGCCCGAGCCCGACCTGATCGTCTGGCCGGAAACGGCGGTGCCGTTCCTGCTCGACCGCCCGCAGGGAGGTTTGGAGGTGTCGGCCGAGGCGGCCAATGGCATCCCGATCGCGATGGGCATCCAGCGCGGCGAGGGCAGCCGCTATTTCAATTCGCTCGCGGTGATCACGCCCGATGCCAAGGTCGAGGCGCTTTACGACAAGTCCCATCTCGTGCCCTTCGGCGAATACATCCCCTTCGGCGACGAGATGGCGAAATTCGGGATCACCGCTTTCGCAGCCCAGGTGGGCAATGGCTATTCGGCGGGGCCGGGCGAGCGGCTTCTGAACCTCGGCAAGCTCGGCCATGTCGCGCCGCTGATCTGCTACGAGGCGATCTTCCCGCAGGATCTGATGGATTTCCCGCAGCGGCCCGACTGGATCTTGCAGGTCACCAATGACGCCTGGTTCGGCACGCTGTCCGGGCCCTATCAGCACCTCGCGCAAGCCCGGCTGCGCGCGATCGAGCAGGGGCTGCCGCTGGCGCGCGACGCCAATACCGGGGTCTCGGCGATGATCGACGCGAAGGGGCGGATCGTGGCGAGCCTCGGGATGGACCGGACCGGCAAGCTCGACGTGGCGCTGCCGCCCGCGCTGGAGCCCACGCTCTATTCGCAGATCGGGGATCTGCCCGTCATTGCCGCGATCGTTGCGTTTCTCGCTCTTGTCTCAATCTTTTCGCGTATTGGCGTTGACCGCACGAGACGCGAGGTCTAGCTACAAATCTCGAACCGCTCCAACGGCTTCCTGACGGAGTGGGGATTTCAATCAACGGAGCACTTCTCATGGCACGCGCGAATTACGTCTTCACCTCCGAATCCGTTTCGGAGGGGCATCCCGACAAGGTCTGTGACCGGATCTCGGATGCGGTCCTCGATGCTTTCCTCGCGGAGGAGCCCAACGCGCGCGTCGCATGCGAGACCTTCGCCACCACCAATCAGGTCGTCGTCGGCGGCGAGGTGGGGCTGTCGGACAAGACCAAGCTGGCCGAATATCTCGAAGGCATCGACAAGATCGTGCGCGATTGCGTCAAGGATATCGGCTACGAGCAGGACGAGTTTCACTGGGCGACGCTGAAGGTCGCGAATTTCCTGCACCCGCAATCGGCCCATATCTCGCAAGGCGTCGACAAGGACGGGGCCGGGGATCAGGGGATCATGTTCGGCTACGCGACCGACGAGACGCCCGAACTGATGCCCGCGCCGATCCATTATGCCCATGCGATCCTGCGTCGTCTGGCCGAGGCGCGCAAATCGGGCGCCGAGCCCGAACTGCGCCCCGATGCGAAATCGCAGCTCTCGGTGCGCTACGAGAACGGCCGCCCCGTGGGCGTCACCCAGATCGTGCTCTCGACCCAGCACGCGCATGAACACCAGACCTCGGACGATATCCGCGCCATCGTCGAGCCCTATATCCGCGAGACCCTGCCCGAGGGCTGGATCACGCCCGAGACCGAATGGTGGGTGAACCCGACCGGGACTTTCGTGATCGGCGGGCCGGATGGCGACGCAGGCCTCACCGGGCGCAAGATCATCGTCGACACCTATGGAGGCGCTGCCCCGCATGGCGGCGGCGCGTTCTCGGGCAAGGACCCGACCAAGGTGGACCGCTCGGCCGCCTATGCCGCGCGCTACCTGGCGAAGAACGTGGTCGCCGCGGGCATGGCGAAGAAATGCGTCATCCAGGTGAGCTATGCGATCGGGGTCGCCAAGCCGCTCTCGATCTATGTCGACACTTTCGGGACCGGCGAGGTCGATGACGAGGCGATCGAACGCGCCGTGGGGCAGGTGATGGACCTCACCCCCCGGGGCATCCGCGAGACGCTCGACCTGTGCAAGCCGATCTACGAGCGCACCGCGGCCTACGGGCATTTCGGGCGCGCGCCCGAACCCGATGGCGGCTTCTCCTGGGAGAAGGCCGACCTGATCGACGCATTGAAGAAGGCCGTGTGAGATGAGCACCGATGTGACCGGCCTGACCCAGCTGGGCCAGGCGACCGACCTGCCGAACGCGCCCGAGGACGCGGTTCTCGAGCGGGTTCCGCAGCCGCGCGAGGGCGAGCGGTACCTCGTGCGCTTCACCGCGCCCGAATTCACCTCGCTCTGCCCGCTGACCGGACAGCCCGATTTCGCGCATATCATGATCGACTACGTGCCGAAGGACTGGCTCGTCGAGAGCAAGTCGCTCAAGCTCTTCCTCGGCAGCTTCCGTAATCACGGGGCTTTCCACGAGGATTGCTCGGTGATGATCGGCCAGCGGCTGCGCGATCTGCTCGAGCCCGAATGGCTGCGCATCGGCGCCTATTGGTATCCGCGCGGCGGCATCCCGATAGACGTGTTCTGGCAGACCGGGCCGCAACCCGCCGATATGTGGATCCCCGATCAGGGCGTGCCGCCCTATCGCGGGCGCGGCTGAGCGCAGCTGACCGCGACACATTCAGGAAGAAAAGGCCCCCCATTCGCGGGGCCTTTTGCATTATGCGATGGCCGGGGGATCAGCCGCGCGACGCCGCGCCGCGCCGGTCGAGCGAGAACGCGCCTGCGCCCATCGACACGATCATCAGCATCCCGCCCGCGATCGAGACGTTCTTCATGAAGTTGATCATCTGGCCCTGCGCCTCCATTCCGGTCGCGTCGAGCCCCGGCAGGTAGTGGAACAGGAAGCCCGAGAGCAGGGTGAAGCCCGCCAGCAGGAAGGCCACGATCCGGGTCTTCCAGCCCAGAACCAGCGCGAGCCCGCCGCCGATCTCGGTCAGGATCACGAGCGGCAGCAGCGCGCCGGGCACGCCCATCGCCTCCATGTAACCCTGCGTGCCGGCATAGCCGGTGATCTTCTGGAAGCCCGCGATCACGAAGATCTGGGCGAGGAGGAGGCGGCCGAGCGGGGCCGCGAGGTCGGAGAGTTTCGTCATGAGCTGGTCCTTCATCTGGTCATCTGTCTTGCCCGAAGGCGATGCCCTGACTTCTACCCTGTGCGAAAATTTAGAGAATGCCGATGGGGGCAGATAATATGCGCAAAAACGAACAGATCTCCCGGGGCGCCGATCCCGCTTGCGCCGCGCCGCCTTTCGCGCCAGCCTGCGCGCGCAGCCGAACGAGCCCGAAGGAGGCCCCGATGCCCGACGCCCTGCGCTATGCCGCCATCATGCTCGCCGCCGGGATCGGGATCCCGGTGCTCGCCGCGCTCAACGCCCAGCTCGGCGGACGGATCGGATCGCCCGCGGTGGCGGCGGTCGTGCTGTTTTGCGTGGCGCTCGGCGGTGCGGTGGCGGCGATGATGGTGACCACCGGCCCGTCGCCCATCGCGCGCCTGCCGGGCCAGCCCTGGTATCTGTTTCTCGCCGGTCTCTTCGTCGCCTTCTACGTGCTCTCGGTCACCTTCATCGCGCCGCGCTTCGGGGTCGGCAACGCGATCTTCTTCGTCCTGCTCGGCCAGATGATCTCGGCCGCCGCGATCGACCAGTTCGGGCTCTTTGGCGCGGCGATACGCCCACTGACGCTGATGCGCGGCGCGGGGATCGGCTTCATGTGCCTGGGGCTCTTCCTGATCCAGAAGGCTTGAGTTCCGCCCCGCATGCGGCTAGAGGCGCGGCCATGAGTGAGCATGATGACACCGCCCCGAGCGGCACGCCCCCGGAACAGCCCTGGCGCAATTTCTACGGACGCCGCCACGGCAAGACGCTGAACAAGGCGCAGAAGGACTATCTGCGCGAGGATCTGGACCGGCTCTCGCCCGGTCCGGTCGGCTGGGATGTGAACCCCGAGCGCGCGCCTCTCGACATGGCGGCGCGGTTCCTCGGCAAGCCGGTCTGGCTCGAGGTCGGGTTCGGCGGCGGCGAGCATCTGGCGCATATGGCCAAGACCTATCCGGGCGTCGAGATCATCGGCTGCGAGCCCTTCATCAACGGGGTCGCGATGCTGCTGGGCAAGCTGCGCCGCGAGGGGATCACCAATGTCGCGGTGCATCCGGGCGATGCGCGCGACCTGATGGACGTGCTGCCCGAGGGCTCGATCGAGAAGGCCTTCCTGCTCTATCCCGACCCCTGGCCGAAATCGAAGCACCACCGTCGGCGCTTCGTTACCGACGAGCATCTCGAACCGCTGCACCGTGCGCTCAAGCCCGGCGCGGAGTTCCGCGTGGCGACCGACATTCCTGATTATGTCCGCCAGACGGTGGAGGAGGTTCCCAAGGCCGGGTTCGAGCCGCTTTTCGAGGTCCCCGCGGCTTTCGATTTCGACGATCCGCAGCCGGTTTCCGGCGATTGGGACACGCCCTGGGAGGACTGGCTCTCCACGCGCTACGAGCAAAAGGCGCTGCGCGAGGGCCGCAAGCCGCATTACCTGACCTATCGCCGAATCTGAGCCCTTCCGCCTCCCGCCGGATCGCGCTAACACGGGCGCGACGAAATGAGGGAGGCGACATGTCCGGCCACGGCACCCCGATCAAGATGACCTCGCGCAAATGCGGGCCCCTTACGGGCATCGCAGAGGTTCCCGGCGACAAGTCGATCAGCCACCGCGCGCTGATCCTCGGCGCGCTCTCGGTGGGCGAGACCAGGATCTCCGGTCTGCTCGAGGGCGAGGACGTGCTCGACACCGCCAAGGCGATGCGGGCCTTCGGCGCCGAGGTGACGCAGCACGGCCCCGGAGAATGGTCGGTGCACGGCGTGGGCGTGGGCGGCTTCGCGGAACCCGATCAAGTCATCGATTGCGGCAATTCGGGCACCGGCGTGCGGCTGATCATGGGGGCGATGGCGACCTCGCCGATCGCCGCGACCTTCACCGGCGATGCGAGCCTGCGCAAACGCCCGATGGGCCGCGTCACCGACCCGATCGCTATGTTCGGCGCGCAGGCCTATGGCCGACAGGGCGGCAAACTGCCGATGACCATCCTGGGCGCGGCCGACCCGGTGCCGGTGCGCTACGCGACGCCGATGGCCTCGGCGCAGGTGAAATCGGCGGTGTTGCTGGCAGGGCTGAACGCGCCGGGCCAGACCGTGGTGATCGAGAAGACCCCGACCCGCGACCATACAGAGCGGATGCTGCGCGGCTTCGGTGCCGAGATCTCGACCGAGGAAACCGCCGAAGGCCATGTCATCACCCTTCAGGGCCGCCCCGAGCTGGTCGCGCAGGAGGTCGCGGTGCCGCGCGATCCGTCCTCGGCGGCCTTCCCGGTCTGCGCCGCGCTGATCGTGCCCGGCTCGGAGATCGTGGTGCCCGGCGTCAGCCAGAACCCGACCCGCAACGGGCTTTTCATCACGCTCAAGGAAATGGGCGCCGACATCACGTTCGAGAACGAGCGAGAGGAGGGCGGCGAGCCGGTGGCCGATCTGCGCGTGCGCTATTCGGAGCTGCACGGGCTCGAGGTGCCCGCCGCGCGCGCCTCGGCCCAGATCGACGAATACCCGATCCTTTCGGTCGTCGCGGCCTTCGCGACGGGCGTGACGCGGATGCCCGGCGTGCATGAGCTGCGGGTGAAGGAAAGCGACCGGATCGACGCGATGGCGCGCGGGCTCGAGGCCAATGGCGTAAAGATCGAGGAAGACGAGGACACGCTGATCGTGCATGGCTGCGGGCCGCAGGGCGTGCCGGGCGGCGCGATCGCCGCCTCCCATCTCGACCACCGCATCGCGATGAGTTTCATGGTGCTCGGCATGGCCGCGCAGGAGCCGGTCTCGGTCGATGACGGATCGCCGATTGCCACCTCCTTCCCGGTCTTCGAGGATTTGATGGCGGGGCTCGGGGCCCGGATCGTCAGGGAAAACGGCTAGGACGGGACGCTCCGCGGGGGGTATTTGACCCAGGTGAAGGCGGGAGAGGCTTCCTCTTCACCTGGAGATAAATACCCCCGCCGGAGGCATCCGCCGGTCGCCAGGAAGAAAGAGGAGCGAGAATGCGCTTCACCATTGCCATCGATGGACCCGCCGCCGCGGGCAAGGGCACGATCAGCCGCGCGGTCGCCGAGCGGTTCGGCTTTGCCCATCTCGATACCGGTGCGCTTTACCGCGCGGTGGGCGTGAAGGCGCAGGCCACCGGGCGCGATCCGGTCGACACGGCAAGGTCACTCTCGCCGGCCGATCTCGAGCGCGACGATCTGCGCACGCTCGCGGCGGGGCAGGCGGCCTCGAAGGTCGCAGCACTTCCCGAGGTGCGCGCGGCCCTGGTCGATTTCCAGCGCGAGTTCGCGCGGCGCGAGGGGGGCGCGGTGCTCGACGGGCGCGATATCGGCACGGTGATCTGCCCCGGGGCGGAGGTGAAACTCTTCGTGACCGCCTCGCCCGAGGTGCGCGCGCATCGGCGCTGGCTCGAGGTCGGAGGCGACGAGGTGCAGGTTCTGGCCGAGGTGCGCGAGCGTGACGCGCGCGACATGAACCGCGCCGATGCGCCGCTCCGGCCCGCCGAGGATGCCTTGGTGATCGACACCTCCGATCTGAGCATCGAGGAGGCGGTGGCCGCGGCCTGCGCGGCGGTTGCGGCGCGGCTTGCCTGACTGGCGGGCGGGCATGATCCGGGCTAGTCTGGGCCATGTTACGAGCATTTCTGATCCTGCTTCTTCTGGCACTGCCCGTGTCGGCCGAACCCCGGCCGCAGGGGCTCCTCTGGGCCGAGACGGGCCTGCCGCGCACCTTGCCGTTGCAGATCAAATCCGCGCCCGGGCGCGATATCTATCTCGTGCTGCGGGACGTGGCGACGGGGCAGGATGTCATGGGCGGCTATGCGCGGGGCGGCGCGTTCTTCCGTCTGCTCGTGCCGCCGGGTCGCTTCGAGCTTCAGCTCGCGCTCGGGGCGCCCGAAGACTGGCAGGGGCTCCGCGATCTCTTCGGGCCCGGCACGCTGCGATTGCGGGTCACGCCTCCTCTCGTTTTCGGGGTCACGGGATATGCGCGCAAGAGCGGGCATCTGATCGACCTGCGCGATCTGGGCCAGATCACGCAAAGCCCGCTCGGGATCTGTCAGGATCTCCTCCTCGATCCCGAGAGCGTGAGCGTGGAGCCGGACACTCCGATGCCCGGTGTAAGCCCTCGGGATCCCAACGAGATCCGCGATCCCAAGGTGCCGAAATATCGTTCGGTGAGCCGGATCTGCGATTGAATGGGGGGCGGTTTGCGGATAGGGTATCACGGAAATGTGAGCCCGATGCCTCGTGACGGCGTATTGAGACCGAAGCCACCCCGGGATGACCGCGATGATGACCCGTCTTGCCGCCGCAATTCTGTCGCTTTGTCTTTGCGTGACGATGGCGCAGGCCGAGATGGCGGCCCCGGCCGATCTGCAGTTCGATCTCGTCGAAGGGGAGAAGGTGCGCCTTGCCGATTACCGCGGCAAGGTCGTCCTGGTGGTCAACACCGCCTCGAAATGCGGCTACGCGCCCCAGTTCACCCAATTGCAGGATCTGGCCGAGCGCTATGCCGAGAAGGGGCTGGTGGTCCTCACCGTGCCCTCGAACGATTTCAAGCAGGAGCTGTCGAGCGCCGAGGAGGCCAAGCGCTATTGCGCGATGACCTTCGGGGCGGATCTGCCGATGGCGCGGATCACCAAAGTGACCGGCGCGCAGGCGCATCCGTTCTACAGCTGGCTGCGCGAGAGCCGGGGCTTCGAGCCGAGCTGGAATTTCAACAAGGTGCTGCTGGATCGCGACGGCAATGTCGCGGCGACCTACCGCGCTCCGACCAAGCCGCTCTCCGATGCGATGGAACGCGCGATCGAGGCTGCGCTGGCGGCACCGGCGCACGGCTGAGAAGGCGCTCCCTCGCGCGCGGGCGCGACCAAAGCGCGCTCGAAGCCAGATTTATCTTGCTGTACAGGCAAATCGCGCCTATATCGGCGCGGTCTGAGAGGGTCGGGTCTTGCCCGGCGCTCGCCTTCGTGCATTCGGACAGTTCAACGAAAGACCGGCGGAGCCAACCGCATGGCCAGAAAACTGAATATGAAAAGGAACTCGTAAACGCATGTCGCAAAATGCAAGCATGGAAGAATTCGAGGCGCTTCTGAATGAAAGCCTCGAGATCGACACCCCCCAAGAGGGTTCGGTCGTCAAAGGCAAGGTCATCGCCGTCGAGGCGGGCCAGGCCATCATCGATGTCGGCTACAAGATGGAAGGCCGCGTCGAGCTGAAAGAATTCGCCAATCCCGGCGAGGCTCCGCAGATCGAGATCGGCGACGAGGTCGAGGTGTATCTCGACCGCGTGGAAAACGCCCGCGGCGAAGCCGTGATCTCGCGTGAGAAAGCCCGCCGTGAAGAGGCATGGGATCGTCTCGAGGCAGCCTACGCCAAGGAAGAGCGCGTCGAAGGCGCCATCTTCGGTCGCGTCAAGGGTGGCTTCACCGTCGATCTCGGGGGTGCGGTTGCGTTCCTTCCGGGCTCGCAGGTCGACGTGCGCCCCGTGCGCGATGCCGGCCCGCTCATGGGTCTCAAGCAGCCCTTCCAGATCCTCAAGATGGACCGTCGCCGCGGCAACATCGTTGTCTCGCGCCGTGCGATCCTCGAGGAAAGCCGTGCCGAACAGCGCGCCGAGGTCATCGCGAACCTCTCCGAAGGTCAGGTCGTGGACGGTGTGGTCAAGAACATCACCGAATACGGTGCCTTCGTGGATCTGGGCGGTGTCGACGGCCTGCTGCACGTCACCGACATGGCGTGGCGCCGCGTGAACCATCCCTCGGAGATCCTGTCGATCGGCGAGACCGTGAAGGTCCAGGTCGTCAAGATCAACAAGGAAACCCACCGCATCTCGCTCGGCATGAAGCAGCTGCAGTCGGATCCGTGGGATTCGGTCGAAGCCAAGTTCCCGCTGAATTCGGTTCATACCGGCCGCGTGACCAACATCACCGATTACGGTGCGTTCGTCGAGCTGGAGCCGGGCGTCGAGGGCCTCGTGCACGTCTCGGAAATGAGCTGGACCAAGAAGAACGTCCATCCCGGCAAGATCGTCTCGACCAGCCAGGAAGTCGAAGTCATGGTGCTCGAGATCGACACCGCGAAGCGCCGCGTCTCGCTTGGCCTCAAGCAGACCATGCGCAACCCGTGGGAAGTCTTCGCCGAGACCCACCCGGTCGGCACCGTCATCGAGGGCGAAGTCAAGAACATCACCGAATTCGGTCTGTTCATCGGTCTCGAGAACGATATCGACGGCATGGTGCACCTCAGCGACCTGAGCTGGGACCAGCGTGGCGAAGATGCGATCCAGAACTACCGCAAGGGCGACGTGGTCAAGGCCGCGGTCACCGAGGTGGATATCGAGAAAGAGCGTATCTCGCTCTCGATCAAGGCGCTCGACGCCGACACCTTCTCGGATGCCGTTGACGGCGTGAAGCGCGGCTCGATCGTCACCGTCGAAGTGACCGCGATCGAGGATGGCGGGATCGAGGTGGAATATAACGGCATGAAGTCGTTCATCCGCCGCTCGGATCTGGCCCGCGACCGTGCCGACCAGCGCCCCGAGCGCTTCCAGGTCGGCGACAAGGTCGATGTGCGCGTCACCAACGTGGACAGCAAGACCCGCAAGCTCGGCGTGTCGATCAAGGCACGCGAGATCGCCGAAGAGAAAGAGGCCGTGGAACAGTACGGTTCGTCGGACTCGGGTGCGAGCCTAGGCGACATTCTCGGCGCGGCCCTGCGCGGCGACCAGTAAGAGACGCGGGCCTCACGGCCCCGACGGAAGGCCCCGCCGTATGGCGGGGCCTTTTCATTTCGATTCGCGCGATGCGAAGCCGCGGGGCTGCGGGCCGCCGAACAGCGGCGGTTTTCTGCAGATGCGAAGAGGCAAATTTCGGCCGGTGCCGCGCCGCGCGGCCAAAAAATGCGGTTTTTCCAATCCTTTGCTGTTCCGCGTTCGCAGGAATGCTCCTATAGTCGTGCCCATTCGCGCGTGAGAATCCGGGGGGTTACACCCGGAAAAAGCCCGTGGGGGGAACCTGACATGATCCGCTCTGAGTTGATCGCGAAGATTGCCGAAGAGAACCCGCACCTGTTCCAGCGGGACGTGGAGAAGATCGTCAACACGATCTTCGAGGAGATCACCGAAGCCTTGGCCAACGGCGACCGCGTCGAGCTCCGCGGCTTTGGCGCCTTCTCGGTGAAGAAACGCGACGCGCGCACCGGGCGCAACCCGCGCACCGGCGAGGCCGTCGATGTCGATGAGAAACACGTTCCCTTCTTCAAGACCGGCAAGCTGCTGCGCGACCGGCTGAACGGGAAAGAGGAATAAGACCCCATGATCCGCATGCTTCGGCTGCTGTTTCTTGGCCTTCTGGCCGTGATCCTGATCGTTCTGGCGCTTGCCAACCGGCAGATCGTCACGCTGCGCCTGCTGCCGCCCGAACTGGGGCAGTTCCTCGGCGTGGACTGGGCGATTCCGGTGCCGCTTTTCCTCGTGATTCTGGCAGGCGCGCTGATCGGGCTCCTGATCGGCTTCGTCTGGGAATGGCTGCGGGAGGCGCGTCTGCGCCGCGAGGGCGCGCGCGCGAGCCGCAAGGCCAGCAAGCTCGAAGCCGAGGTGAAGACCCTGCGCAAGGACAAGGACGGGCCCGAGGACGAGGTGCTCGCGCTCCTCGATCGGCCCGGGCGCTGAGATGCCGACCGTCGCGATCGACAGGGGCGCATCGGGTCCGGTGCGCGTGAAGATCTGCGGCCTGCGCACGCCCGAGGATGTGGCGGCCGCGGTCGCGGCGGGCGCCCGCTATCTCGGCTTCGTCTTCTTCCCGAAATCGCCGCGCCATCTCGAGATCGCCGCGGCGCGCGAACTCGCGCTCGAGGTGCCGCCGGGCGTCGCCAAGGTGGCTCTGACGGTGAATGCGACGGATGCAGACCTGGCCGCGATCTGCGATGCGGTTCCGCTCGACATGTTGCAGCTTCACGGCACCGAAACCCCCGCGCGCGTGGCCGAGATCCGCGACCGCTTCGGGCTGCCGGTGATGAAGGCGGTGGGCGTGGCCGAGGCCGCGGACCTGCCGAAGATCGCCGAATACGAGGCGGTGGCCGACCAGATCCTCGTCGATGCCAAACCCCCGAAGGGGGCCGAGCTGCCGGGCGGCAACGGGCTGGCCTTCGACTGGCGGCTGATCGCGGGCCGCGAATGGGACAAGCCCTGGATGCTCGCGGGCGGGCTGACGCCGGAGAATGTGGGCGCGGCGATCGAGCTGACCGGCGCGCGGCAGGTCGATGTCTCCTCGGGCGTGGAAAGCGCGCCGGGGCAGAAGGATGCGGGCAGGATCCGCGCCTTTCTGGCGGCCGCGCAGGCCTGAACCGGGGGCGAGGGGCGCTGCCCCTCTGACCGTCGGCCATTCACCCCGGGGTATTTTCGTCTAGATGAAGGGGGCGGGGGATTTATCTCGTCGCGCTTTGGCGATACACCCCTTTTCGAGACAATCGCGCGAGGTGAGCCATGGCCGACGATCTGATCAACTCCTTCATGACCGGACCCGACGAGAACGGGCGTTTCGGCATTTTCGGCGGGCGTTTCGTCTCGGAGACGCTGATGCCGCTGATCCTCGCGCTCGAGAAGGAATACGAGAAGGCCAAGACCGATGCGAGTTTCTGGGCCCAGATGGACGATCTGTGGACCCATTATGTCGGCCGGCCCTCGCCGCTCTATTTCGCGCCCCGGCTGACCGAGGAGCTGGGCGGCGCGAAGATCTATCTCAAGCGCGACGAGCTCAACCATACCGGCGCGCACAAGATCAACAACGTGCTGGGGCAGATCCTGCTGGCGCGGCGCATGGGCAAGACCCGGATCATCGCCGAAACCGGCGCCGGGCAGCACGGGGTGGCGACGGCCACGGTCTGCGCCAAGTTCGGGCTGAAATGCGTGGTCTACATGGGCGCGACCGATGTCGAGCGGCAGGCGCCCAACGTGTTCCGGATGCGGCTTCTGGGCGCCGAGGTGGTGCCGGTGAAATCGGGCCGCGGCACGCTCAAGGACGCGATGAACGATGCGCTGCGTGACTGGGTCACCAATGTGCGCGACACCTTCTATTGCATCGGTACGGTCGCGGGCCCGCACCCCTATCCGGCGATGGTGCGCGATTTCCAGTCGGTGATCGGCAAGGAAGTGCGCTGGCAACTCGCCGAGCAGGAAGGCGAGGGGCGTCTTCCCGATACGGTGATCGCCGCGATCGGCGGCGGGTCGAACGCGATGGGGCTGTTCTATCCCTTCCTCGACGACCCTTCCGTGCGGATCATCGGGGTCGAGGCGGGCGGCCACGGCGTCGACGAGAAGATGGAGCACTGCGCCTCGCTCACCGGCGGGCGTCCGGGCGTGCTGCATGGCAACCGGACCTATCTGCTGCAGGACGATGACGGGCAGATTCTCGAAGGGCATTCGATCTCGGCCGGGCTCGACTATCCCGGCATCGGGCCCGAGCATTCCTGGCTGCACGATATCGGGCGCGCCGAATATGTCTCGATCACCGACAAGGAGGCGCTCGAGGCGTTCAAGGTCTCGTGCCGGCTCGAGGGGATCATCCCGGCGCTCGAGCCCTCCCATGCGCTGGCGCATGTGATGAAGATCGCGCCGGAGCTGCCGCGCGAGCATATCATCGTGATGAACATGTGCGGCCGAGGCGACAAGGACATCTTCACGGTGGCGAAGCATCTGGGCGTCGATATCGCGACGTGAGGCGCATAAACTCAGGTTTATGGCGATCAACCGGGGATTGCGGGGCCCGATATAACCCTCGGGCAAATGGACGGTGGCGGCGCGGGGCGCCAATCTCGCTCCACCGGCCGCGTTTCTGCGGCGTTCCAGTCACGGAGGAGATCGAGACATGAACATGAAAACCCCTCTTGCGATCCTGGCCGTCCTCGCGGCGGGCACCCATTTCGCCGCCGCCGAGGTGTCGACCCAGGGCATCGTCGACAATCTGCAGGCGAATGGCTTTACCGGGATCGAGGTCACCGTCGGCCCCGGCCAGGTCAAGGCCGAGGGATACAATCCCGACGGCACGAAGATCGAGGTGGTCTATGACCGCTCCACGGGCAAGATCCAGAAGCAGGAAATGCACCGCGTCCGTTCGGGCGAGAGCATTCCGCAGGGCGTCGAGATGAAGAACGGCTCCGAGGATTTCACCGATGACAGCTCGGACGATCACGACCACATGGGCGATGACAGTTCCGACGACCATGGCGACGATCACGGCATGTCGAGCGATGACGGCCCCGATCACGACAGCTCGGACGATCACGATTCGCATGACAGCTCGGATGACAGCAGCGATTCCGGCCATGACGACAGCGGCAGCGACGACTGACGCATCTGCCCCCTTGCCCGGCGCCTGTCGCGCCGGGCATAACGGGGGCGCAAGAGTATCGGAGGACCCTGCATGAACAGGCGCAGGTTTCTGATCGTGACCTCGGCGCTGATGGCGCTCGGGGCAGGGGCGGCGCAAGCCGAGACCGCGGCCGAGGCCGTGGTGCGCCAGCTCAAATCCTTCGGCTATGGCGATATCGACGTGAACCGCACGCTTCTGGGCCGGGTCCGGATCACCGCAGCGCGCGGCGCGGTGTCGCGTGAGATCGTGATCGACCCGCGCACCGGCGAGGTGCTGCGCGATCTCTCGCGCTCGGGCCACACACCGATCCTGAACGGGCCGGGCGGCGGGACGGGCAGAGGCTCGGGCGGTTCGGGCGGTTCGGGGTTGTCGAACGCCTCGGGCGGAGATGACGGCTCGGATGACGGGGCCCACGACAGCTCCGATGACAGCTCGGACAGTGGGTCGGATGACAGCTCGGATCACGACTCGGATTCGGGCAGCGACAGCAGCGATGACGGCAGCGACGGTGAGCATGATTGAGCCGTCGCATCGCCCCGGGAGGCGCCGATGACCACGCGGATGCGGCGCGCGATCTTCGTCGGGGCGATCTTCCTGTTTCAGGCGGTCTGCGCGCTGTTCTTCATCTCCGATATCCTGCTATCCGTCTTCGGCCTCTATGTGGCGCCGATCAGCTGGCGCAGCCGCGAGATCCTCGAGATCGGCGCGGCGCTCGGTCTTTTGCTGGGGCTTGTTCTGGGCGCGATCGCGCTGGCCAACGCCCTGCATGAGGGCGCGCGGACGAAGGCGCGGCTGCGCCGGGCGACCTCGGCCTTCCACGACCTGATCGAGGAACGCTTCGCCCAATGGGGGCTTACCGCGGCCGAGCGCGAGGTCGCGCTGTTCGCCATCAAGGGGCTTTCGATCGCCGAGATCGCGAGCCTGCGCGACACCTCGGAAGGCACCGTGAAGGCGCAGAGCGCCGCGATCTACCGCAAGGCGGGGGTGAACGGGCGGGGCGCGCTTCTGTCGGTCTTCGTCGACGACCTGATCGATGACCGCTTCCTGCCCGCGGCGAAAACCGCCTCCAAACCCGACGATGCCGGGGTGAAGGCGGCGCAGTGACGCCAAGCCGCAGGGCCGCGGCCCCGCCGGCTTCAGAAGACGTGGTTCACATGGCCCATCTTGCGGCCCGGCTTGACCTCGGCCTTGCCGTAGAGATGGATCTGGTTCCGAGATTCACGGGCAAGCTGCGGCACGCGCTCGACATCCTCGCCGATCAGGTTGGTCATCTCGACATCGGCATAGCGTGCACCGTCTCCGAGCGTCCAGCCGGTGATTGCGCGGATATGCTGCTCGAACTGGTCCACCGTGCAACCCGCCTGGGTCCAGTGCCCGGTATTGTGGACGCGCGGGGCGATCTCGTTGACGATCAGCTGGTCGCGGGTGACGAAGAGCTCCACCCCCATCACGCCGACATAATCGAGTTTGGTGAGGATCTTGGCCGCCAGCAGCACCGCGTCGGTGCGCTGCATGTCGGTGATCGCGGCGGGCACGGTGGTGGTGCGCAGGATGCCGCCCTCGTGCTTGTTCTGGCCGGGATCGTAGCAGGAAATCGAGCCGTCGAGCCCGCGCGCGCCGATCACCGAGATCTCCTTGAAGAAATCGACGAAGCCTTCGAGGATCGCGGGCGCGCCGTTCAGCTCGGCCAGCGCGGCTTCGGCTTGATCGGTGCTCTCGATCAGCACCTGACCCTTGCCGTCATAGCCGAAGCGGCGGGTCTTGAGGATCGCGGGGGTGCCGATCTCGGCGAGCGCCTCGCGCAGATCCTCGAGATCGTCGACCGCCGCGAAGGGCGCGGTCGCGAGCCCCAGATCGTTGAGGAAGGCCTTCTCCACCAGCCGGTCCTGGCTCGCGGCGAGGGCGCGGCGGTTGGGGCGGATCGGCTTGAGGCTCTCGAGAAGATCGAGCGCCGAGGTGGGGATGTTCTCGAATTCGTAGGTGATGACATCGACGGCCCCGGCAAAGGCGCGCAAGGCGGCCGCGTCCTCGTAAGGCGCGGTCGTCACCGCATGGGCGACATCGGCGGCGGGCGGGTTGGCGCCCGGCTCGTAGATATGGGTCTTGTAGCCGAGCCGCGAGGCCGCGACCGAGAGCATCCGGCCGAGCTGGCCGCCGCCGAGAATGCCGATCACCGATCCCTGGGGCAGAACGTCACTCATCGCTGGGCTCCTCGGGGATCGAGGCCGAGAGCGCCGCGCGCCAGGCATCGAGGCGTTCGGCCAGCGAAGGGTCGGAGATCGCGAGGATGCCGGCGGCCATCAGACCCGCATTGGCGGCTCCCGCGGCGCCGATCGCCATGGTGGCGACGGGGAAGCCCTTGGGCATCTGCACGATGGAATAGAGGCTGTCCACGCCCGAGAGCGCACGGGTCTGCACCGGCACGCCGATCACCGGCACGCGGGTCTTCGAGGCCATCATCCCCGGCAGATGGGCGGCACCACCGGCGCCTGCGATGATCACATGCAGCCCACGCTCCGCGGCGGTCTTGCCGTAATCCCAGAGCCGGTCGGGTGTGCGATGGGCCGAGACGATCTTCGTCTCATAGGCCACGCCGAGTTCGTCGAGAATGTTCGCCGCTTCTTTCATCGTGGACCAGTCCGACTGGCTGCCCATGATGATTCCCACTTTCACGCCCATGCAATCCCCTCTCGCAGATGGAGCGCGCACTATAGAAATCTGTGCCGTGGCGGCAAGCCCTGCGGCAAGCCGTGCCTGTCGGGCGCGATCAGGCGATGATGTCGGGGGTGAGCTGGTCCTCGATCCGCGCGATCTCGTCCTTGAGCTGTAGTTTCTGCTTCTTCAGCCGCACGAGGCGCAGTTGGTCGGAATGGCCCGCGCTGCTCAGCGCGTGGATCGCTTCGTCGAGGTCGCGGTGCTCGCGCTTGAGCACCTCGAGCTTCATGCGGAGCACCTCTTCGGGGTTCATCTCGATATGGGCATTCATATCCGGCTTCCGGTTCTGACGCGACAAAGTACAAGCGCCCGACTCGTTCAGGGCGGTCGGGCGGAAGGTACAATATAGCAGTTTGTGAGACACTTAGGAGAAAAAATCCTTCGCCTCGGCGCGTGCGCGCCTCTTGCCGATGCCCCGCGCCCTGCCCATATTCCACCTAGACGGATTGCCGCTGACCGGGATCCGCATTCGCAATGTCGCTTGAACAAGGGCTTGCCTGATGACGAAACTGAGCTTTGGCGCACATCCCTATCTTCTGGGCTTCGATCAGCTTGAGAGGCTGGTGGAGCGGACCGCGAAGGGATCTGACGCCTATCCGCCTTACAATATCGAACAACGTGGCGAGGATGCGTTCCGCATCACGCTGGCCGTGGCCGGTTTTCGCGAGGAAGACCTCGCGATCACGCTCGAGGACCGGGCGCTGGTGATCCGCGGGCGCCAATCCGAAGAGGAGGGCGAGCGGCTCTACCTCCATCGCGGGATCGCCGCGCGCGCCTTCCAGCGCAGCTTCGTGCTGGCCGAGGGCGTCGAGGTGGCGGGCGCCACGATCGAGAACGGGCTGTTGCATGTGGATCTCAGCCGGGCGCAGCCCGAGACGGTCGTCCAGACCATCCCGATCGAGCGGAAATGAGGTAAGGAGGAAACGCGCATGAATACGAAATTCGATTTCGGCGAAGAGGGCCTCGAGCGGATCGTCTATGTCCGTTCTGTTGCGGTGCAGGATCTCCCCGAGGAGCTGCAGGCGGAACTGGGCGGCCTCGATCATCTCTATGCCGTCCACGATTCGAGCGGCGAGCGCCTCGCTTTGGTGAAGGATCGCAAGCTGGCCTTCGCACTGGCGCGCCAGAACGATCTGGCGCCGGTCTCGGTGCACTGATTTCGCGAAGGCGCCGCGCTCAGCGCTGCGGCGCCTTCCGTCCCTCCGCCAGCGAGATCGCGAAAGAGGCGATCACGCATCCGGTGAAGAGATAGAGGCCCCAGGCGGTCTCGATCCGCCCCACGCCCACGCCTTTCGCCACCACGATATAGAGCGCGATGAGGAAGATATCCGCCATCGCGAGCTTGCCCAGCAGTCTCAGCGCGGGCTTGAGCCGCTCGGAGGCGAGGCCGAACTGCACCAGCGCGAGCCCGATCACTTTCAGATAAGGGGCGAAGAGCGCGAGGAAGGTGACGACGAGGGCGAGCGCCACGTCCTTTTCCCACAATGTCTGCAAGCCGCTGAGCACCGAGATCGCGTCGAGGTCGAAAAACGGCAGGAGACCCGCGCGCAGAAGCGGCGCGGTCCAGGCGATCGGAAAGAGTATCAGGAGCGCCAGATTGGCAAGTTTGAGCAGCATGTCCGGCGCATGTTCCCTGTCTGGCGCCAGCGGCGCGGGATTTCAAAGCCCTAGAGCCAATTCCCCGGAAAGTCACGCGGCGAGGCGAGGGAGCGGCGTTCGTGTTGCGATAAAGAAATAACAAAACATATATAATTCAGATGATTAAGGCGCGGTATTCATGCAGCAGGTGAGCCGGTTCAGCGCAGCGTCTCGATCGGCCCCTCGGCGCGGCCGTGGATGAATTGCTGGACGTAAGGGTCTGACGTTTCGTCCATTTCGGCGATCGGACCTTCCCAGCGGATCTTGCCCGCATGGAGCATCGCCACCCGGTCGGCGATCGCGCGCACCGAGGTCATGTCATGGGTGATCGTCATCGCGGTTGCGCCCATCTCGGTGACGATCTCGCGGATCAGCTCGTTGATGACGCCGGCCATGATCGGGTCGAGCCCGGTCGTGGGTTCGTCGAAGAAGATGATCTCGGGCTCGGCGGCGATGGCGCGGGCGAGCCCCACGCGTTTCTGCATCCCGCCCGAAAGCTCGGCCGGGTAGAGATCGGCGACATCGGGCGAAAGCCCGACCCGGCGCAGCTTCTCGATGGCGACCTCGCGGGCTTCGTCCTTGGGGCGTTGCAGCGAGCCGCGCAGCAGCCGGAACGCCACGTTTTGCCACACCGAGAGGCTGTCGAAGAGCGCGCCGCCCTGAAACAGCATCCCGAACCGGGCGAGGAAGGCGTCGCGGTCGCCCTCGCGCACGTCCTGCCCGTCGAGCGTGATCGTGCCGCCATCGGGCTCGACGAGCCCGAGGATGCATTTCAGCAAGACCGATTTGCCGGTGCCGGACCCGCCGATGATGACTGTGGACTGCCCCGTCGGCACCACGAGGTCGACCCCGCGCAGCACATGGTTGGAGCCGAAGCTCTTGGTCAGGGCCCTGAGGTCGATCATGCCGAGAAGAACGCCTCCGTGAGCAGGTAGTTCGCGGCGAGGATCGCCACCGAAGCGGCGACCACCGCGGATTTCGTGGCCCCGCCCACGCCCTGCGCGCCGCGGCCCGAATGCATGCCGTGATAGCAGCCCATGATCGCGACGATGAAGCCGAAGGCGGCGCCTTTCACGAGGCCCGAGCCGACATCCCAGAATTCGAGAAAATCCCAGGTATTCTTGAGATAGGTCGCGGAGTTGAACCCGAGACGGGTCGTGCCGACCATCCAGCCGCCCATGATCCCGATGACATCGCCCACGCCCACGAGGACCGGCACGCAGAGCGTCGCGGCCAGCACGCGCGGGACGGTGAGATATTTCATCGGATGGGTCGAGAGGGTGGTGAGGGCGTCGATCTGCTCGGTCACCTTCATCGTGCCGATCTCGGCGGCGATGGAGGAGGCCACCCGCGCGGCGACCATCAACCCGCCCAGAACGGGGCCGAGCTCGCGCACCATCCCGATCGCGGTGATCGAGGGCACCACCTGTTCGGCCGAGAAACGCGTGCTGCCCGCGAAGATCTGCAGCGCGAGCGCCGCCCCGGTGAAGAGCGCGGTCATCCCCACGACGGGTAGCGAGAGCCAGCCGATATTGAGACAGGCGAGCCAGAATTCACGCGCATAGAAGGGCGGGCGCAGCAGGTGGCCGATGGTCTCGCCCGCAAACAGCGCGCGCCGGCCCGTGGCGGCCAGAAGACCGAGCGTGGCCCGGCCGAGCAGGGCGAGCGGGGCGGTGATCGCCCCGGCGCTCACGTCTTCTGCTCCGAGTAGCGGCGCGCATAGCGCGGCCCGAGCGCGGTCAGGATCTCGTAGCCGATCGTGCCGGCCAGATCGGCCAGCGCATCCACGCCCTGATAGGGACCGATCAGATCGAGCGTGTCGGGCACCTCGCCGAGATCGGTCACGTCGACCGTCAGCAGATCCATCGAGACGCGACCCCGCAGCGGGCAGGGGATGTCGCCCGCATAGAGATCGGTGACGTTCGACAGCACCCGGTGGATCCCGTCGGCATAGCCCGCGGCGAGCGTCGCGATCGTCGTGACCCGCTCGGCCTCCCAGGTATTGCCATAGCCCACCGTCTCACCGGGCTGGACCACGCGGGTCTGGATCACCGGCAGCGACAGGCGCGCCACGCCGAGCGCCGCGTCGAAGGGGCGTCCGCCATAGAGGCCGATGCCGGGGCGGGTCAGGTCGAAATGGTAATCGGGGCCCAGCAGGATGCCGCCCGTCGCCGCGAGCGAGCGCGGCACGCCGATGCCGTCGGTCATGCGGTGAAACTCGGCAAGCTGGCGGGGGTTCATCTCGTGTTCGGGCTCGTCGGCGCAGGCGAGGTGGCTCATCACCAGCGCGAGCCCCTTGTCGCGCAGCATCGGCGCCGCCGCCTCCCAGTCCTCCGCCTCCATCCCGAGCCGGTTCATCCCGGTATCGAGCTGCACGCCGCATGTCGCATCGGGGAGCGCCTCGAGATGGCGCGCCACCTGTTCGGGGGAGTTCAGCATCGGAATAAGGCCCGCGTCGCGGATCAGCGCGGCATCGCCCGCCATATGGCCGCCCAGCACGAAGATCCGCGCCTCCTCGCCCAGATGCGGGCGCAGCCGTGCGCCTTCCTCGGCCAGCGCGACGAAGAAATCGCGCGCTCCGGCGCGGTAAAGCGCGGGCGCGACCCGCTCGGCGCCGAGCCCGTAGCTGTCGGCCTTGACCACGGCGGCGGTGCGCGTGGCCTCGCCCGAACGCGCGTCGAGTGCGAGCCAGTTCGCGACCACCGCGTCGAGGTCGATATTCAGAGATGCCTGTGCCATGGCTCCTTTTTCTGCGCGCGCGCGCGGAGGTCAAGTGCAATCGCGTGGGGGCTCAGGGAAAGCGTGCTCCGGCCGCGAGCCGGGTGTGGACCGCCCCCGCCTCGCCCTGCGCCTCGGCCCAGAGCAGCACCGCGCAGGCCGCCTGCGCATAAAGGCTGGGATCGCGCGCCGCGCGCGGGGCCCAGTCGAAGGGCGAGGCGGGCAGGTCCGCGGCGGGCGTCACCTTGCAGCGCTCGGAGCCGGTGCCGGGCGCGAGATAGCGCGGATCGTCGGACACGACCACCGAGAGCCCCTCGTCGAACCAGGCGGGCATCTTGCGTGTGACATGGCCCACGAAGCCCAGCCGCGCATGGGCCTCGGTATGGGCGATCTCATGGGCGAGGACCGTCGCGTCGAGGCCGCGCGGGGAGACCCGCACCACCGCGAAGGGCCCCAGCGAATAGGTCACCGCCGCGGCGCCGCGCCCGCCGAACCTGCGATCACAGCGCTCCGAGTGGCAGGCGACGATCCGGACATGGGCGCGCCGCTCGGAATAGAAGTCGACGATGCGATCGCGCGCGGTATCCATCGAGACGAGGACGTGACGGCGCGCCGAGCCCGTCATGCCCGGTTCGACATAGAGACCGGGCGCTGCGCGCTGGAGCCCGAAACAGCGTGGGCACACCCCCGCGCCCAGGACCGGGTAGAACCAGAGCAGGGCCGCAAGGCCGAGGACCGAGCCCGCCGAAATCGCCAGAAAAAAGATCCATAACACACGCAACATTGCGGCAAGATGGGACAGAATGGCGATTTGGGGAAGCGTTTAGTCGCGTTTGCGCAGAATTTGCCGCAGCGCGCCGTGCAGCGTCTGGACCTCCGAGCGGGTCATTCCGAAGCGGCTCCACATGTTGCGCAGGTTGCGTTTCATCATCGGCGCCTTCTCGGGCGGGTGGAAGAACCCGGCCTCCTCGAGCCGCTCCTCGAAGTGATCGCCCAGCTTCTCGACCTCGATGGCGGAGGCCGGGTCATGGCCCGCAAGCCCGGGATCGCGCGGCGTCGCCTCGAGCGTGTGGCGCGAATATTCATAAGCGGTCAGCAGCACCGCCTGCGCAAGGTTGAGCGAGAAGAATTCCGGGTTCACCGGCACGGTGATGATCGCATTGGCGCGGGTGATGTCGTCGTTTTCCAGCCCCGTGCGCTCGGGGCCGAAGAGGATGCCGACCTTCTGGCCCTCGAGGATGCGCTGGCGTGCCTCGACCATCGCGGCTTCGGGGGTGTAGATCGGTTTGGGCAATTCGCGCCCGCGCGCGGTCGTGGCAAAGGTGAAATCGCAATCGGCCACGGCGCCCGCCACGTCCTCGTAGACGCCCGCGAAATCGAGCACCTGGCCCGCCGCCCCCGAGGCCATCGCCACCGCCTTCGGATTGGGCCAGCCGTCGCGCGGATCGACGAGCCGCATCCGGCGCAGGCCGAAATTGAGCATCGCGCGCGCCGCCGCCCCGATATTCTCGCCCATCTGCGGACGTACGAGGATGAAGGCGGGTTGGGCGGGATCGGGAAGGTCGGTCATGGGCGCTCCTTTTCGATCCCCGCCTTTAGTCGGGCCTCGTCCCTCTGGCAAGGGCGCGCGCCTTGCGCTAAGACGCGGCGAGAAAGCAAAGGAGCCCGCTCATGGCCGAGGATCGCCCGCAGATCTATCTCATCACGCCGCCCGCCTTCGATGCGGAGGAATTCGCGCCCCGTCTCGCGGGGGTGCTCGATGCGCATGAGGTGGCCTGCATCCGTCTCGCGCTCGCAAGCCGCGACGAGTTCGAGATCGGCCGCGCGGCGGATGCGCTGCGCGAAGTGGCCCATGCCCGCGACGTCGCCCTCGTGATCGAGACGCATCTGGGTCTCGTCGAGCGGCACGGGCTCGACGGGGTGCATTTCACCGACGGCCCGCGCCAGATCCGCGCCGCGCGCAAGGAGCTGGGGCAGGAGGCGATCGTCGGAAGCTTCTGCGGTGCCTCGCGCCATGACGGGATGAGCTCGGGCGAGGCGGGGGCCGACTATGTCTGCTTCGGCCCGGTGGGCGAGACCTCCCTGGGGACCGGCCCGCGCGCCGAGCGCGATCTGTTCGAGTGGTGGTCGGAGGTGATCGAGGTGCCGGTGGTGGCCGAGGGCGCACTGACCGAGGCGCTGATCGCCGATTTCGCCCCCGTCACCGACTGGTTCGCGCTTGGCGAGGAGATCTGGCGCGAGGACGATCCGGCCGCCGCTCTGGGGCGCTATGTCAAGGCGATGGGCTGATGACGGACTGGCTCGGCGATAGCGACGGCCCGATGGGCGACCACGGCGCGTTCATGCATCCCGAATTGCAGGTTCCGCGTGCGGATCTCGCATCCCATGTTCGCCAGATCGAGGGCGAGCGGGTGGTGATCGCGCTGGTGGGCGCGCCCGGTTCGGGCAAGTCGCATCTCGCGCGCGAACTGGCGGCCGGGCTCGGCGCCGAAGCGGCGATCGTCGCGATGGACGGGTTTCACCGCGACAATGACTGGCTCGACGCGCAGGGGCTGCGCCATGTGAAGGGCGCGCCGGAAACCTTTGATACGCAAGGGTTTCATGACCTTCTCGCCGCGCTGAAATCGACCCGCGAGGACATGCCTGTCCCGGGGTTCGACCGCGACGCGGATGCGGTCGTGCCGGGCGCCGTCACCGTTCCGGGCCAAGCGCGCTATCTGATCGTGGAGGGCAATTACCTGCTGCTCACCCGTCCGGGCTGGCGCGAGCTCTACCCGCTCTTCGACCTCTCGGTTCGGATCGACGTGCCCGAGGAGGAGTTGCGCGCACGGCTCAACGGGCGCTGGCGCGAGCAGGGGCTCGACCTTGCCGAGATCCGCCGCCGGGTCGAGGAAAACGATCTGCCCAATGGCCGCGTGATCGGCCGCGAAAGCCGCGCCGCCGATCTGGTGATCCGCGACTGATCGCGTCCTCCAGGCCAGAATTCCTGAAGCGCGCGTCCCTCACGCCGGGACCGCGCCCCGTCAGCGTTCGCTCACCCGCAACCAGATCCCGTCGCGCCCGCGCACGGTGAGATGGGCGACCGGCACCGGCTCGCGCCCCTCGACCGCCTCGAAACGGAAGGCGCGGGTCAGCATCGCCAGCAGTAGCGGCCCCTCGGCCATCGCGAAACCCGCACCGGGGCAGGCGCGCGGGCCGGTCGAGAAGGGGATATAGGCGCGGCGCTGGCAGGCCTTGCCGTTCTCGCTCTCCCAGCGGGCCGGGTCGAAGCCGTGTGGGTCGTCCCAGAGCCGCTCGTGGCGGTGCAGGTGCCAGGGGCTGATCACCACCTGAGCGCCGGGCGCAACCTCGCGGCTCCGGAAATTCTCCTTGCCACGCGCCTCACGCACGAACATCGGCACGGGCGGATAGAGGCGCATCGCTTCGCGGAAGACTGCGCGACTGAGCTTCAATCGGTTGAGCGTTGAAAAATCGGGGGTTTCCGTGTTCAGGACCTCCTGCGCCTCGGCCGCGACGCGCGCCTGCCAGTCGGGATGTGTGGCCAGAAGATAGAGCGACCAGGCGAGCGCCGAGGCGGAGGTTTCATGCCCCGCGAGGAAGAAGACCGCGACCTGATCGACCATTTCCCCGGTCGCGAAACAGGCGCCGGTTTCGGGATCGGGGAAGGTCATGATCTTGGTCGCGAGATCGTCGGGCGCGGTGCCGGCGGCGATCTCGCGGGCGCGGGCCTCGGTCAACTGCTCGATCAGCGCCCGGATGCGGCGTGCGCTCGCGCGGGTCTCGCGGGCACGGAAGCGCGGAAACCAGCGCGGCAGCGGCAGGAGCGCACCGAGATTGACCACCGGCGCGGTGCGCTGATGGGCCTTGAAGGCGGCGAAGACCTCCGAGGCCGCCCGGTCCTCGATCGGGAGCGAAAACAGGGTCCGGAAGATGATGTCGGCCGCCGCATGCGAGGTTTCCCCTTCGATCTCGATCGGATCGGCGGCGATCTTCATCCGCAGCCGCTCGACGCAGGCGCGCCCTGCCGCCCACATCGCGGGGAAGGTCTCGCGCAGCCGTCCGCCCTCGAAGGCGGGGTCGATGATGCGGCGCTGACGCTGCCATTGAGGGCCGTTTGTCACGAAGACGCTTTCGCGCAGAAGCGGTTTGAGCCCTTCGCGGATGCGGTCGGATTTCGGGAAATCGAGCGGGCGGCGGTTCAGGACCAGATCGACCAGTTCGGGATCGTTGCACAGGAAGGAATGGAAGAAGGGCGTGCGGAACTCGGCCATCCAGGCCCGGTAGAGCCGCCCCGGCTGGGCCGAGAGGATATCGGCGCGAAACAGCCGGAAATAGCGCCAGAGCGAGACGCGGTCGGGCCGGGGCGTGGGTCTGGGGGGCTGGCTCATGCGGCGGTCGAGGTGAAGCGGTTGACGGGGGTGGTGATGCGGCTTTTCGAGGGCGGGCGGCCTGCGAAGCGCTGCGCGAGCGTCAGCGGACCGGCGGTGATGCGGAAATAATCGTAATCGCCGACCCGGTCGAAGGCGCACAGATACTGGAAATGGAGCCGGAAGAAGCGCCAGCGCAGTTCCTTCCAGCGCGCGGGGCTCAGCG
Source organism: Thioclava atlantica (assembly GCF_000737065.1). Classification (GTDB taxonomy): domain Bacteria; phylum Pseudomonadota; class Alphaproteobacteria; order Rhodobacterales; family Rhodobacteraceae; genus Thioclava; species Thioclava atlantica. Next base: position 122,226 of record NZ_AQRC01000009.1, read on the forward strand.
TCTGGGTGAAGGCGGCCGAGACGATCAGCGGATGGATCTGGCCCTCGGGCGCGACACCACTGACCGCGACCGGATCGCATAGCGCGAAGGCGCAGCCATCGCCGGGCGCGGTGACGTCGAGCCAGAACAGTTCGGGCCGCGTCGAGAGATAGGCGAGATCGGCGCGCAGACGCGTCGCGCGGGGCAGGAAGCTCACCATCGGGACGACATGGCCGAGCGAGAGGAAGGACAGTGCCGGGGGCTGTCTGCCCCCGGACCCCCGAGGATATTTTTGCCAAGAGGAAGAGGGGGTTCGGCCGGCGCGGAGGAGATCGGCGAGGATCGAGATCGCGAGATGGGCGCCCGAGCTGTGGCCGATGACGAGCACCTCGTCCCAGTCCTCCTCCATCGCCTGCGCGATCCGGTCGCCGAATTCGGCCATGCGCGCCTCGAGCTCGGGCGGGTTCGCGCCGCCCCAGCGGGCGGTGAAGGCGTAGTCATGCATCAGGTAATAGGCGAGGTATTTGCGGTCATGGCGGCGAAACCAGCGTAAGCTGAGCGTGAGCAGGGTGGCCGCGAGGATGAGCGCGACGAGACGGTCGAAGGCGAATTCGGGCAGGGCAACCAGCAGGAGGGCGGCGCCGAGGGCCCCGATCGCGACCCCGATCAGCGCCTGCACGATCAGCGCGAGGATCGGATAGAGTGCCGCGACGACCGGGCCTTTCCTCAGCCGCATCAGCCGGAAGAGCGCGCCCGAGACGATATAGCGCGCAGCCGTGCCGATCAGCTGGGCATAGGTCGCGGGGATCGACACCCCCATCGAGGCGCGCACGATATCGGACCAGACCAGCACCTCGATATCGGCCTCGACCCGGGCGCCCTCCTGCGCGGAACGGACATGCCAGCCATAGCGGCTGCCCGCGCGCCTGGGTTCGAGCGCGATGTCATAGCCGGAGATCGCGGCCTGATCCGCGCCCTCCTTGCGGTAGATTTCGCGGTAGCGGCGGGGGTGAACGGGATCGTAGCCGGGGATGTAGAACACCCGGCGTTTGCGCACCTGCCCTGATCCGTCGTCGCGCATCCGCTGCCTCTCCGTTGCGGGCACACTAGACTGCGCGCGGGGCAAAAGTAAGGAGATTCAGCGCTCTGCGCGTGACCAGCGCGTCGCATTCGCCTCGATCGCGGCGATCCGTTTCGGCGTCTTGGGATGGGTGAGCAGCCAGGCCGGGACGCCCTGGCCCGCATTCCTGGTGAGCGCGTCGAGCTTGCGAAAGAGCGAAACCTGGGGCGCGGTGCCGATCCCGGCCTTGATCAGCAGGGCCGAGGCGAATTCGTCCGCCTCGAACTCGTCGCGCTGGCTGAGCCGGGCGGCGAGCGCGGTGGTGATCAGGTTGGCGATCCAGGCGCCGAGAAACGGGATGAAGCGGCCGAGCACCGTCATCAGCACCGCGCGCAGGGCGTTCTGGCCGGAGAAGTCGATCATCCGGCGGCGCGAATGGCCGAGCGCGACATGGCCAAGCTCGTGCGCGATCACCGAGGTCAGTTCCTCGGGGCTGACCTCGCCGGCGCGGTACTTCTCCATGAACCCCTCGGTGATGAAGACGCGGCCATCGGGCGCGGCGAGCCCGTTCACCGGTGCGATCTGGTAGACATGGACCGGGACTTCGGGAACCTCGAGCGCTGCGGCGAGCCGGTCGAGAAGCGGCTCGAGCCGGGTGTCGCGCAACCGACGCGAATTGCCGTCGAACTGGCGTTTGAGCTGCCAGGACGAGAAATGCCACATGACAAGCCCGTAGAGCAGCAGGAGCACGAAAGGGAGAAAACGGATCATGGGATGGATATGGCGGCTCGCGCGGGCGTGATCAAGCTTTCGGCGCCGCCTTCGCCGCGTGCCAGAGCCACCAGCCGAACGCGAGCGCCGCCGCGCCCGCACCCATCAGCCCGAGCGCGTTGCCCGCGAGATCGGCGGCGGCGTCGAGATTGGCGCCGAAGACGATCCCGAGGCCGACATAGGCCGTGACCCAGACCGCTTCTCCGGCCAGATCGGCGAGGGTGAAATGGTGCCGCCGGTAACCCGAGGCGCCGGCCGCGAAGTTCACCCAGGGACCGAGCGCCGAGAACATCCAGCGCGAGAAGAACACGGTGAGCGCCCCGCGCTTGCGCAGCGCCGCCATCGCCCGGGCGACCAGGGCGCCGCGTCTCGTGCCGGGGGCGGGCAGGAACCGCTCGGCCCGGCGTCCGAGCGAGAAGCCGATCTGGTCGCCCAGAACCGCGCCGCCATAGGCCGCGCCCGCCACGGTCACCAGCGACAGATCCCCCGAGGCCACGAAGGCGCCGCTGGTGATCATCATCAGCGAGGAGGGCACGGGTATGGCGAGGCAACTGAGGAAGGTGGTCACCCCCAGCAGCCACGGCCCGTAGAACGGGATCTGCAGCATCAGCCAGTCGGTGAGATCGGAAAAGCTCATTGCCCGTCACCGGCTGGCGTCGCCTGGCGCGCGGCGGGCAGGGCGGCCGCGAGATCGGCGATCAAATCCGCGACCGGGCGGCCCTTGGCCTTCGCGATCCGCTCGAGCGTCGGGCGCCCCTCGGTGACGAGATCGCGCGCGTCGGGGGGCGCGAGGAGCGCGGTTACGGTCTCGACCGGAAGATCCCAGCTGCGCGCGAGATAGCGCGGCGTCATCCAGGCCTCGGGCATCTGGTCGCGATGGGCGGGATCCGACCAGTAGACCGCGCGGTTCATCAGCCGGCCGGTGAAGAAGAGCGCCAGCAGCAGTGCCAGCGCGAAGCCGATCGCCGCGACCCGGTGATGGGCCCAGAGATAGCGCAGCTTGCTCATCCGAGCTCCTTCATCGCCGCGGTGATCCCCTCGAGCGTCAACGGGTGCATCCGGTCCTCGAAGATCTCGCGGATGATCTGGATCGACTGGGTATAGGGCCAGTGCCGTTCGGGGATCGGGTTGAGCCAGGTGTGATCGGGCCATTGCTCACGCGCGCGGGTCAGCCAGACATGGCCCGCCTCGTCGTTCCAGTGCTCGTTCGCGCCGCCGCGATGGGTGATCTCGTAAGGCGACATCGAGGCGTCGCCCACGAAGATGCATTTGTAATCGGGCCCGTAGCGATGCAGCACGTCCCAGGTCGGCGTGGCCTCGTTCCAGCGCCGCTGGTTCGATTTCCACACGCCTTCATAGAGGCAGTTGTGGAAATACCAGTGTTCGAGATGCTTGAACTCGGATTTCGCGGCCGAGAACAGTTCCTCGACCAGTTTCACATGGGCATCCATCGAGCCGCCCACATCGAGGAAAAGCACCACCTTCACCGCGTTGTGCCGCTCGGGGCGGGTCTTGACGTCGATATAGCCGGCCTCGGCGCTGGCGCGGATCGTGCCGGGCAGGTCGAGCTCTTCATGCGCGCCGTGGCGCGCCCATTGGCGCAGGCGTTTGAGCGCCACCTTGATGTTGCGCGTGCCCAGTTCGACCGTGTCGTCGAAATCGCGGAACTCGCGCTTGTCCCAGACCTTCGCCGCGCGCTGGTGGCGGCTTTCGCTCTGGCCGATGCGCACGCCTTCGGGATTGTAGCCATAGGCGCCGAAGGGCGAGGTTCCGCCCGTGCCGATCCATTTGCTGCCCCCCTGATGGCGGCCTTTCTGGTCCTCGAGCCGCTTTTTCAGCGTCTCCATCAGCGCCTCGAAACCGCCAAGCGCCTCGATCCGGGCTTTCTCCTCCTCGCTGAGGTGCTTCTCGAGCTCGCGGCGCAGCCAGTCCTCGGGCAGATCGACCGCCTCGAGCACATCCTCGGGGGTGATCGCCTCGAGCCCCGAAAAGGCCTCGGAAAACGCGCGGTCGAACCGGTCGAGGAAACGCTCGTCCTTCACCATCGCGGCGCGGGCGAAATAGTAGAACCCGTCGATATCGTAGGTGCACAGCCCCGCCGCGAGCCCTTCGAGAAAGCTCAGGTATTCGCGCAGGGAAACGGGCACTCCACCGCGTTTGAGGCTTTGATAGAAGGGCAGGAACATCGCGCCCCGGCCTCCCTCAGGCCCAGATGCGGTTGATCGCGAGGGTGATGAACAGCCCCACCAGCGCCAGCCCGATCGCATGAACGGCCGCGTATTGGACCCGGTCGAGCGTGTTGCCGCCGCGCTTGCGGGCGCGCCGGTCGCCCCAGATGATCCCGATCACGATCCCTGCAAGAACATACATCCGCGCCCCTCCCGGTCCTGCTGCCGGGACGCCCCGGCTAGTTCGCCCGCGCGCCTGCAACGGCCAGCGCGGCCACCTCGCTTGTGCGGCGCTTGACCGCCGCGTCCGATCCAAAGCCATAGCGCGCCCATTGCTGCATGTCGAGACGGGCCCGCTGCGCCTGGTCGGGATCTCCGAGCCGTCCATAGGCCTCGGCGCGGATCATGTAGAGCGTGGCCATGAGAGAGGCGTTCTCGCCCGCCTGCGCGAGCACAAGCGCCCGGTTCACGAGCTCGATCGCGTCGCGCGGACGCCCGGTGCCGAGCGCAAAGGCTGCGAGCTGCATGTCGATATGGGCGGACTGGATCGCGGCACCGGGGAGCGCGCGATAGATCGCGCCCGCATTGCGATAGGCCGCGATCGCGGCGTCGGGATCTGTCTTCATGACGAGCCGCCCGAGCGCGAACCAGGCGAAGCCGGCGCGGCTGTCGGTCCAGCCCCAGCGGGTCGCGATCTCGGTGGCGGTGCGCGCGGCGGCGCGGCGACGGGCATCGCTTGCGCCCGAGCCGAGCGCGGTGGTGATCGCGCGGACATAGGCTTGCGGTGTCGGGTCCTCGGGAAGCGGCGCGCGCAGCCCGCCGCCCGGATTGACCCGCGCGAGGATCTCGGGCAGGCGCGCGGCGACCTCCTCGCGGCTCATGCCCGAGCGCAGCGCCGGATCGTAATAGGCCCGCAGGATCGTCATGTCGAAGCGGGTCAGGACGGTGTGGAAATTATCGTCGTTCCAGACCGTATCGGGCAGGCGGTAGAGATCGTTGACCGGCCCGAGCGCCTGGCTGATCTCCTCGTGCAGGCAGTCGCGGATTTCCTGCGGCGTGGCGGGGTCGGGGATGAAGACGGTCGCGTGGCGGCGCTGCGTGAGCCGCGACCAGTCGGTCCGTCCCGTGCCGCGCGCGCTTTTGTAATCGACCCAGTCGCGCGTGTCGGGCACCACGAAACAGGCGACATTGGGCACGGAACGGCGCATCACCGCTTTCGGGACGAATTGCACCGTGATCGTGTTCGCCGCCCCCGGCCGGGCCGAGACGGGGAGCCCCGCCTCTTCGCGCAACCGTGCGACGAGCCGGTCGAGCTCGCGCCGGGCGACGGGCGGGGCGGGGCCTGCGAGCGCGATCGAGACCGGGCCCTCGAAGCGGGTGAACTGCGCCAGGGGTCGGCCGGTCTCGAGATAGAAGCTCAGTTCGAGGAAATCGCGCCCGAGGCGGCCATTGTCGGGGAGGGCGGCGGGCGAGATGTGCGGGGAAGGCGCAAGCGTCGCCGGCGGCAGGGCGAGCGTGCTCGACGCGGCGCGCGAGGCATCCGCCTGCGGCGGGGCGGGCAGGCAGCCCGCGAGCGCCAATGCGACCAGCCCCGCGCCGAGAGCGTGAAGATAACGGCGCGCAGGCGAGGCGGGCGTTGCCACCGTTGGATCGGTCGCCTCGGGCCGTGACTGTGAAAGGCACATGCGCTGCTCGTTCTCCTCCCGCCCGGTGCCCCGGGCATCCCTCAAGCAGCTTGGTCCGGGCCTCGGGTTTCCGGCAATCGCGAATTTTCCGACCTGGCCGGATTTCTCCGGCTGTTGCCGCTGTGCCGAGGGGTTTTCGTGTCGGATTCTCTGCCTGGAATAGGATTGTTGAGATAACGGAAACAAAAATCAGCGCAGAAGCGATGGCAGGTCGGAGATTGTCGAGAAAGGGAAAACCAACCCTGCGGCAGGCGGGTGGATCGCCCCCTTGCGCAACGTCAATGACGCCCGGGACCGGCCCGGGCCTCCTGTCGTCTCGCGGGATCGGCTCAGCCGCGGGTGCGGCGACGTCCTCCGCGGCGTCCACCGCCGCTGGTCACCGCGGCGGCCGAGGCTTCGGCGAAGCTCTGGCCGGCCTCGCGCATCGCGTCGAGCGTCTTCGACAGCTTGATCCACTCCATCCCGTTCGGGTCGTGATTCATCAGCAGGTTGGCGGCGCGGATCGCCTCCATCTCCTGGTTGCGCACCGGGTTCATGATCGCCGAGGTCATGCCCGCACCGATCGCCATCGGCAGGAAGGCCCCGTTGATGCCGTGGCGATTGGGCAGGCCGAAGGAGACGTTCGAGGCGCCGCAGGTGGTGTTGACGCCCAGCTCCGTGCGCAGGCGATGCACGAGGGTGAAGACCTGACGCCCCGCGGTGGCCATCGCACCCACCGGCATTACCAGCGGATCGACCACGATGTCATGCGCGGGAATGCCGAAATCGGCGGCGCGCTCGACGATCTTCTTGGCGACCGCGAAGCGCACGTCGGGGTCTTCGGAAATGCCCGTGTCGTCATTCGAGATCGCGACGACCGGCACGTTGTATTTCTTCACCAGCGGGAGCACGAGTTCGAGCCTCTCCTCCTCGCCGGTGACCGAGTTCACCAGCGGACGCCCCTCGGCCACCGCGAGCCCCGCCTCGAGCGCGGCCGGCACCGAGCTGTCGATGCACAGCGGCACATCGACCACCGCCTGCACCTTCGCGATCAGGTCGCGCATCAGCGGCGGTTCGACAAAGTTGTTGTCGGCATAGCGCGGGTCCTCGGCCATCTTGTTCGAGAAGACCGCCCCCGAATTGATGTCGAGCACGCCGGCGCCACAGGCGACCTGCTCGAGCGCATCCCTCTCGACCGTCGAGAAATCGCCCATTTCGAGCTCGGCTGCGAGTTTCTTGCGCCCGGTCGGGTTGATCCGTTCGCCGATGACGCAGAAGGGCTCGTCGAAGCCGATCACGACGGTCTTGGATTTCGATTCAAGGACGGTACGGGTCATTCAGTGGCCTCTCTGTTCGTCGATCCAGTTTGCCGTGGCGGCGATGCCGCCCAGCGGGAAGAAATGTATGGCTTCGATATTACCGGGGCGATCAGCGGCGAGATCGGCCAGAAGCACGGTCGGTTCGAAGGGCAGGAGCAGCTTGGTCACGTCGCGGGCGCGCTTTTGCAGCACCTTCAGCGAGGGGCCGACGCCGCAGGCGATGGCGAATTTCAGGAGCGTCTGCAGCTTGGCGGGGCCCGCCACGCCCAGATGCACCGGCATCTCGATGCCGTTGGCCTCGAGCCGTTCGGCCCAGTCGCGGATCGGTCCGGCCTCGAAGGCGAATTGCGTGGCGATCGCCATATCGGCATCGGTGCGGTTGGCGAAATCCTGTTTCAGCTTGAGCGCGGCCATCGCCTCGGCCTCGCCGCCGTTCGGGTCGATGTCGCGATTGCCCTCGGGATGGCCCGCGACATGGAGCCGCGCGAAGCCGTCGAAGGCGCCGGTCTCGATCATCTGCATCGCGCAGTGGAATTCGCCCGCGGGCTCCTTCACGCCACCGCCCAGGAGCAGCGCCTGGCGCACGCCGGCCTCGCCCTTGTAGCGCTGCACCCAGTCGTGGAGCTGGGCCGCGTCGCGGATGATGCGCGCGGGGAAATGCGGCATCGGCTCGAAGCCTTCCGCGCGCAGGCGGCGCGCGGTGGCGAGCATCTCCTCGAAGGGGGTGCCGTCGATATGGGCGATATAGACGCGGCTGCCCGGCGCGAGCAACTCGCGGAAGCTTTCCACCTTGGCGGCGGTGCGCGGCATCACCTCGACCGAGGCGCCGTCGAGCAGCGCGGCGATCCGGGCATTCACCGGCGGGCGCGCCGCCGGTTTCAGGGCCTCGCGGCGGAAATTCACAAGTGCCATTCGCGTCTCTCCCTTACGAAGACGGGGGCTCCCACCCGTCATTGGCGATCAGCGCGCGCAGGCGCGCCGTGTCGTAGTCGGAGAGGATCCGCGCCAGCACCGCTTCGGCGGCCTCGGCATCGTCGCCCGGCTCTTCGCCCGCGGCTACCTTGCGCCACTCGGCCAGATAGGCGTCGCTATCCTTCGCGCCGATCTTCATCGCGGCCCGGTCGATCGCCTGCTCGAAACGCTCGGGCAGGGGTTTCTTCACCCCGCGCCGACCCTTGCCCGCGATGATCTGGGCCGGGATATCGCGCCAGTAGACCAGGGTGATCTGTGCCATGCGAATCTCTCCTCGTGTCCAAGATGTATGGCGAATGCGACATCTGCCGCGGTGGTTTTTCGACATTCCGTCGCGGGTGAGCGACGCTGACAGGTCTTAGCAGCCGGGCAGGGGCCGCGGCCAGCCTGCCGGATCGGAAAAATCCGCGACAAGATGATGAGCGCGCCTCAAGCGCCGGGCTGGGCGGGGGGCGCGATCTCGGGGAGGAATTCGGCCCGCGCGCGGCCCACCTGCTCGGCGACGAAGCTCATCGCGGCGCGCACCCGGGCGATCTCGCGCTGATCCTGATGGGTGAGCAGCCAGTAGGAGCGCTTCAACTCGACGTCCCGCGGCAGCACGGGGACCAGCGCGGGGCTGTGGCAGGCCATGAAATCGGGCAGCACGCAGACGCCTTTCCCGGCCTCGGCCGCGCGCATCTGCGCGAACAGGTTGGTCGAGGAGAAACGGTGCTGATCGTTCTCGGCCACGGCGGGCAGGTAGTCGAGTTCGGGTGTGAAGATCAGCTCCGAGATGTAGCCGATCAACAGGTGCTCGGAGAGATCCTCCTTGCGCCGGAGCGGCGGCGAGCGATCGAGATAGTCCTGGGTGGCATAGAGGTGGAGCGTGTAATCAGTGAGCTTTCGCGTGACCAGACGTCCCTTCTCGGGCCGGTCGAGGCTGATCACGAGATCGGCCTCGCGCTTGGAGAGGCTGAACTGGCGCGGCGTCGCGACGAGCTGCACTTCGAGCTCGGGATTGGCGACGGCGAAATCGGCCAGGCGGGGCGCGAGGAAGAAGGCGCCGAACCCGTCCGGCGCGCCGATCCGGACCGTGCCCGAGAGCGCGTAGAGCGTTCCCGAAAGATCGTCCTGTACTTTTGCGGCCGCATTCTCGATCTTCTCGGCATGCGCGAGCAACCGTTCGCCATGTTCGCTGAGCGCGTAGCCGCGCGGCGAGCGTTCGAAGAGCTGCGTGCCGAGCTGGAGTTCGAGTGCGCGCACGCGCCGCGAGACCGTCGCGTGATCGGTGCCCATCATCCGCGCCGCTACGGTGAGCCGCCCGGTCCGGGCCACGGCGAGGAAGAATCGCAAGTCGTTCCAGTCGAAGCTCATGATCTCTCGCTCGTATGAGTATTCCTGCACATCGGGTTGGCGAAACGTGGCATGGTCACGGGCTTTTTCCCACCTAACCTTTTGGCCAGAGTCGGAAATTGCCCGTCATGGAGAGGATGACGGAATTTTTACTGGCTTGGGGGGAACCGACGGGGAGGATGGCTTGAAAGCTCCGGATGCGGGCTAGCTGTTTCCCTGTAGACGGCCCTCTGGAGGAGTTCGGGCCGTGTCTGGAGGAGTGAGCCAGTCTCAAGGCCTTTTCGGGAGCGCGGAGGCGCTGCCTGAAGCTGTGCGCCATGCGCATCGGCCGTCGGCCGGGCATGTGGCGTGCGAAACCAAAAACGGGAGGACTATACATGAAATCAGCGATCTATGCGGGCGTAAGCGCTGCCGCGCTGGCTCTGGGGGCCCATGGCGCCCTGGCGCAGGACGCGGTCTCGGACGGTGTCGTCAAGATCGGCGTCCTGGGCGATATGTCGGGCGTTTATTCGACCGGCTTCTCGGGCAAGGGCGCGGTCGACGCGGTCAAGATGGCGGTGCGCGACTTCGGCGGCACCGTGCTCGGCAAGCCGATCGAGGTGATCTCGGCCGACCACCAGAACAAGGCGGACGTGGCCTCGGCCACCGCGCGTCAGTGGATCGACCAGGATCATGTCGACATGATCACCGACCTGACCAACTCGGCCGTGGCGCTCGCGGTGCAGCAGCTCGCGTCCGAGAAGAAGACGATCACCATGGCCACCGGTGCCGCGACCGCCGATCTGACCGGCAAGGCCTGCACCCAATACGGCATCCATTACGGCTACGACACCCATGCGCTGCCGGTCGGCACCGCGAGCGCGGTCGTGAAGAATGGCGGCGACAGCTGGTATTTCATCACCGCCGATTACGCTTTCGGCCATGCGCTTCAGAACAACACCGCGGAAGTGGTCGAGGGTCTCGGCGGCAAGGTGGTGGGCTCTTCGGACGTGCCGCTGGCGACGACCGATTTCTCCTCCTACCTGCTGCAGGCGCAAAGCTCGGGCGCGAAGGTGATCGGTCTGGCCAATGCCGGTCAGGACACCGTGAACGCGATCAAGCAGGCGCATGAATTCGGCATCGTCGCGGGCGGTCAGCAGCTCGCCGGAATGCTGGTGCTGATCTCCGACGTGAAATCGCTCGGCACCGATGTCGCGAACGGCCTGCAGTTCACCACCGGCTGGTACTGGAACCAGGACGACGAGTCGCGCAAGTGGGAAGCGGAATACGAGAAGTTCTCGGGCGGCGAAGCGCCGACCTTCCCGCATGCGGCCGACTACTCGCTCACCATGGCCTATCTGAACGCGGTCAAGGCCGCGGGCACCGACGATCCCGACAAGGTGCGCGCCGAGCTCGGCAAGATGAAGATCGACGACTTCTTCGCCAAGGGCGGCCATATCCGCGCCGACGGTCTGCTCGAGCATGACATGTACCTGCTGAAGGTGAAGCAGGACGGCACCGATCCTTGGGACGTGGCCGACGTCGTTCGCACCATTCCGGGCAACGAGGCCTACGCCTCGCTCGAAGAGGGCGGCTGCCCGCTGGTCCAGAAGTGACCTGAACGCAGTTTGGAACGGGGGCGGTCTCTGGCCGCCCCCGCTGACGTATCAGTCCGAAAGAGAGATCATGAGTGACGAGATCATTCTCGAAGCGCGCAAGCTGACCAAGAGCTTCGGCGGCTTCGTGGCGGTGAACGACGTGGACCTGCGCATCAAGCGCGGAGCGATCCACGCGATCATCGGGCCCAACGGCGCGGGCAAGACCACGATGTTCAACCTGCTCACGAAATTCATCACGCCGACCTCGGGTCAGATCCTGTTCAATGGCGGCGACATCACCAACAAGAAACCCGCCGAGATCGCGAATATGGGCGTCGTCCGGTCGTTCCAGATCTCGGCCGTCTTCCCGCATCTGACCGCGCTCGAGAATGTGCGCCTCGCGCTGCAGCGCAGCCTCGGGGTCAGCTATCAGTTCTGGCGGTCGAAATCGGTCCTGCACGATCTCGACGCGAAGGCGCTCGACCAGCTCGACCAGGTCGGCCTCAGGGAGTTCGCGCATCTGCGCGCGGTGGAGCTTCCCTATGGCCGCAAGCGTGCGCTCGAGATCGCGACGACGCTGGGGCTCGAGCCCGAGCTGATGCTGCTCGACGAGCCGACGCAGGGCATGGGCACCGAGGATGTGGGCGCGGTGACGGAACTGATCGGGCGCGTCCGCGAGGGCCGCACGATCGTCATGGTGGAACACAATCTCGGCGTCGTGGCCGAACTGGCCGACACGATCACGGTGCTCGCGCGTGGCGAGGTGCTTGCCGAGGGGCCCTATTCCGAAGTGTCGAAGAACCCGCAGGTGATGGAGGCCTATATGGGCGTCTCCGCCGACGAGGAGGAGATGGCATGAGCACCGCGACGATGACCAAACCGATGCTCAAGATCGAGAACCTGCACGCCTGGTATGGCGAGAGCCACGTCCTGCATGGGATCGACCTCGAACTGGGCGAGGGGCAGCTGATCACGCTTCTGGGCCGCAACGGCGCGGGCCGGTCCACGACGCTGCGCGCGATCATGGGCATGGTGGACCGCCGCGAAGGCTCGATCCGGATCAATGGCGAGGAGTTCCTGACCAAGCCGCCGCACCGGATCTCGCCCGAGGGGCGCATCGGCTATTGCCCGGAGGAGCGCGGCATCTTCGCCTCGCTCAATGTCGAGGAGAACCTGATGCTGCCGCCCGATGTGGGCGAGGGCGGCATGTCGGTCGAGGAGCTCTTCGAGATGTTCCCCAACCTCGCGAATGTGCGCAAGCGGATGGGCACGCGGCTTTCGGGCGGCGAGCAGCAGATGCTCGCGATCGCGCGGATCCTGCGCACCGGCTCGCGGCTGTTGCTGCTCGACGAGATCACCGAAGGCCTCGCGCCGGTGATCGTCAAGACGCTGGGACGGGTGATTCGCGATCTCAAGTCGCGCGGCTACACGATCGTCCTGGTGGAGCAGAATTTCCGTTTCGCGGCGCCGCTGGCCGACCGTCACTACGTCATCGAGCATGGCAAGGTGGTCGACGTGATCGAGCACGACCAGGTCGAGACCAGCATGGACCGGCTCAACCACTATCTGAGCGTGTAACGAGAAAACCGGGCCGGGCAACCGGACCCGACAGGGAGGATAACCCTATGGATCCAATGATCCGACTGATACTCGCCCAGGGGATGCTGGGCCTCAATAACGGCGTGTTCTACGCGATGCTGAGCCTCGGGCTCGCGGTGATCTTCGGCCTTCTCAACGTGGTCAATTTCGCGCATGGCGCGCTCTACATGCTGGGCGCGTTCCTCGCGCTGATCCTCTATTCCTATCTCGGGACCTGGATCGGGATGGCGGATCTGCATATCGGCTTCTGGCCGACGCTGATCCTCGCACCGATCCTGGTGGCGTGCTTCGGGATGCTGATCGAGCGCTTCCTGCTGCGCCGCCTCTACAAGCTGGACCCGATCTATTCGCTGCTGCTGACCTTCGGTGTCACCCTGGTCCTGCAGGGCGTCTTCATCAACTTCTTCAACGCCTCGGGCACCCCCTATCCGGGCATGCCCGAAAGCCTCAAGGGCGTGACCAATCTCGGCTTCATGATGTTCCCGAAATACCGTCTCTTCGTGATCGTCTTCTCGATCATCGTCTGCCTGGCGGTCTGGTTCATGATCGAGCGCACCCGGATCGGCGCGCGGCTGCGGGCGGGCACCGAGAACCCCGAGCTGGTGAAGGCCTTCGGGATCAACGTGCCGCTGATGGTGATGCTAACCTTCGGCTTCGGCACCGGGCTTGCGGGGCTGGCGGGCGTGCTGGCCGCGCCGATCTACTCGGTGAGCCCGCTGATGGGCGCGAACCTGATCATCGTGATCTTCGCGGTCGTAGTGATCGGCGGCATGGGCTCGATCATGGGCGCCGTCGTCACCGGCTTCGCGCTCGGCCTCGTCGAGGGGGTGACCAAGGTGTTCTACGCGCCCGCTGCGAACACGGTGATCTTCCTGCTGATGGTGATCGTGCTTTTGGTGCGGCCGTCGGGTCTCTTCGGGCGTCAAGGGTGAGGGTGAGAGCATGAGCAATACGACGAGTGAAATCGGCGAATTCGACGCCGAAGCGACCAGCCCCGAGCAGAAGACCCGCTCGCGCGCGGCGCAGTTCGTGTTCTGGGGGCTCCTGCTGGCCTTCCTGGCCGCGGCGCCTTTCTTCCTCTACCCGGTCTTCGTGATGCAGCTTCTGTGCTTTGCGCTCTTCGCGGCGGCCTTCAACCTGCTGATCGGCTTCACCGGCCTGCTTTCCTTCGGCCATGCGGCCTTCTTCGGCGGCGCCGCCTATATCGCGGGTCATGTGCTCAAGGTCTGGGGCTTCCCGCCGATCCTCGGCATCGTCTCGGGGATGCTGTTTGCCGCCGCGCTCGGCTGGGTCGTGGGGGCGCTCGCGATCCGCAGGCAGGGGATCTATTTCGCGATGATCACGCTCGCGCTCGCGCAGATCGTGTATTTCTTCGCGCTGCAGATGCCCTTCACCGGCGGCGAGGACGGGTTGCAGGGGATCCCGCGCGGGCATCTGCTGGGGATCTTCGATCTCAACGACCCCTTCGCGATGTACTATTTCGTGGCGGCGATCTTCCTCGTGGGCTTCCTCGCGATCTACCGCATCATCCATTCGCCCTTCGGGCAGGTGCTGCAGGCGATCCGCGAGAACGAACCGCGGGCGCTGTCGCTGGGCTATAACGTCGACCGCTTCAAGCTGCTCGCCTTCGTGCTGTCGGCGGCGCTGGCGGGGCTTGCGGGCTCGACCAAGGCGATGGTGTTCCAGTTCGCCTCGCTCACGGACGCGCATTGGCAGATGTCGGGCGAGGTGATCCTGATGACGCTGCTGGGCGGCATGGGCACGATCTTCGGCCCGGTGGTCGGCGCGTTCATCGTGGTCACGCTCCAGCACGTCCTGAGCGGGATCGGCAGCTGGGTTCAGGTGGTGATCGGGGCCACCTTCATCGCCTGCGTGCTCTTGTTCCGCCGCGGGATCGTGGGCGAGATCGCCCGCCTGCTGCGGATCTCCTCTCTTTGAGAGCCCGGCGCGCGGGGGAGGCCCCGCGCGCCGCTTGCAAACCATCACTTCTCTGACACGCTCCCTTGAACCGGCCCCTCCGAGTCGATAGTTTTGTGACAACTTGAAATCGGAGGGCGTTAAGATGGCGCCCAGGCGTCGCCGGTCGGCGGGCGCGCTCCCGAAAGCTGCGAACCCCGCGAAAGCGGTGAAACCGGCTCAGGTCGAGCCACCCGCGACCCAGACCGCCAAGGCCGGTGAGGGGCTTTATGCCGCTCTCGATCTTGGCACGAACAGTTGCCGGATGCTGATCGCCCGCCCCAGCGGGTCGCAGTTCCAGGTAGTGGACAGCTTCTCGAAGGCGGTCCAGCTCGGCCAGGGTCTCGAGACCTATGGCCGGCTTTCGCGCAGCTCGATGTCGCGCACGGTGCAGGCGTTGCAGATCTGCCGGCGCAAGATCGAAGCCCATGGCGTGTTGCAGATGCGGCTGGTGGCCACCGAGGCCTGCCGCCGGGCGAAGAACGCGCGCGATTTCATCCGCTATGTGCGGCGCGAGACGGGCTTGCCGCTCGAGATCATCCCGCCCGAGGAGGAAGCGCGTCTCGCGGTGATCTCCTGCGCCTCGCTGGTCTCTCCGAAATCCGAACAGGTGCTGGTGGTCGATATCGGCGGCGGCTCGACCGAACTGGTCTGGATCGACCTCGAGGACGTTCCCCCCGGCGACCGCGCCCGGGCGATCATGCGCCTGTCGCAGGGGTTCAACCAGCCCGATGGGCCGGAGCCCGCCGCGCGGGTGGTGGACTGGATCTCGGTTCCCCTTGGCGTGGCGACGCTCAAGGACCAGTTCGCCGATGTCGAGGACGATGCCGCGCGCTTCGCGCTGATGAGCTGGTTCTTCGAAGAGAAACTGGCCGATTTCACGCCCTATGCCTCGGGCAGCCCGCAAGAGGGCTTCCAGGTGATCGGCACGTCCGGCACGGTGACGACGGTGGCGGCCTGTCACCTCGGTCTCAAGCGCTATGACCGCAACCGGGTGGACGGGCTGACGATGAGTTCCGCGCAGATCGACGCGGTGATCCGCTCCTTCCTGCAACTCGGCCCCGAGGGGCGGCGCTCCGATCCGCGCATCGGGCGCGACCGGCATACCCTCATCATGTCGGGGGCGGCGATCCTGCAGGCCCTGATGCGGGTCTGGCCGACCGATCAGCTCTCGGTGGCGGACCGGGGGTTGCGCGAGGGGCTCCTTTACGCGCAGATGGCCGCCGACGGCGTACTCGAAGAGATGGAATGATGGCGAAGACACCGACTGGAAAGAACACCTCCGGGCGCGGCCAGCGCGATCTGCGGGTGCGCGTGAAAAGCGCCAAGGGGCGCAAGCTCTCCTCGACGCTCTGGCTCGAGCGCCAGCTCAACGACCCTTACGTGCAGCGCGCGAAGAAAGAGGGCTACCGGGGCCGCGCGGCCTACAAGATCATGGAGCTCGACGACAAGTACCGCTTCCTCGTGCCCGGCGCGCGGGTGGTGGATCTGGGCTGCGCGCCAGGCGGCTGGTGTCAGGTCGCGGTGAAGCGGGTCAATGCGCTCGGCGAGAAATCGGGCAAGAAGGTCGGCACGGTTCTGGGCGTCGACCTGCAAGAGGTCGACGCGATCCCCGGCGCCGAGATCCACCAGCTCGACTTCCTCGAAGAAGGCGCGGATGACAAGGTGAAGGAGTGGCTCGGCGGCCCGGCCGACGTGGTGATGTCGGACATGGCCGCGGCGTCCTCGGGCCACCAGAACACCGACCACCTGCGCATCATCGCGCTGTGCGAGGCGGCGGCCGAGTTTGCCTTCGACGTGCTCGAGGAGGGCGGCACCTTCGTCGCCAAGGTCCTCGCGGGCGGGGCGGAGCAGAGCCTCCTGACGACGCTGAAGAAGAATTTCGAGAAGGTCGCGAACGTGAAACCCCCCGCCTCGCGTTCCGACAGTTCCGAGAAATTCGTGGTCGCCCAGGGGTTCCGGGGCCGCCGCCACGAGGAAGAGTGACCTCCGACTGTCTCACTTTCGAGACAGTTTTAGCAGCTGCAGCAGCGAATTTTCGTGGTGAACGCTCCGAATCGATCTAGCCTCCCTGCTCTGACGCAGCGCAAGAGGGGAGGCTTTCGCATGCCGTCGCAGATCCGGACCACGCAACGCCATCATGCCGATATCGTGCGCGAGGTGGTGTCTTCGCCGCATTCCGCGGTGCGCTCGGGCTTTGCCGCGAGCTGGCGCCGCTCGCTGCTCCATCACCATATCGACCCCGGCGAGGCCGGCCCCAAGGATCGCCTGAGCGAGACCGAGATGCGCGCGCGTCGCGAGAGGGCCGAGCTGATGATGCGGATCGCCTCGCCGGTGCTAGATCGGCTTTCGCGCGCCGCGGGCGATGCGGGCTGTTCGGTGCTGCTCTCCGATGCCGGCGGTCTCGTGCTCGACGAGCGGGTGCGCGATGGCGATGCCGAGGATTTCCACGCCTCGAACCTCGCTCCCGGATCGGACTGGTCCGAGGGGCGGGAGGGCACGAACGGGATCGGCACCTGTCTGGCCGAAGCCCGTCCCGTCACCGTCTGGCGCGACCAGCATTTCCGCACCCGCAACACCGCGCTGACCTGCATGGGCGCGCCGATCTTCGGGGCGCAGGGCGATCTGGCGGGGGTGATCGATGTGAGTTCCGCGCGCGCGGACATGACCGAAGGCTACGCGCGCCTCGTGGCGCTCACCGTCCAGGATGCGGCCTACCGGATCGAGGCCGATCTGTTCCGCGCCTCCTATGAAGGCGCACGGATCCTCTCGATCGGCACCGGGGAGGCGGGGGCGCAGGGCGTGATGCTGCTCGCGCTCGATCGCGACGATCTCGTGGTCGGCGCGACCCGCGCCGCGCGCCGCCATCTCGGGCTCGAGACCGGCCAGATCGGGCAGCTCCCGGCGACCGACCTGCTCGAGCAGGGGATGCGCAACGGGCTCGAAGAGGCGCAGCGCGCCGCGATGGCCCGGGCGCTCGCGCGCAATGGCGGCAATGTCTCGGCCGCCGCGCGCGATCTCGGGATCGGGCGGGCGACCTTCTACCGCAAGGCCAAGGCGCTCAATCTCGGGGTCTGATCCGGATGGTGTATCTTGAGGTGGGGGCAGGGGGCCTAGTTTGACTGTTATTTGGCAGACGACTTCATAAGGAAACAGGAGAAACTCAGACTGCACAATGCGGGTTGGACTTTAAGTGGCGATCTAAAAAGTCACAGTGAATTCGCAGCATGTTGCCGATGTCGTAACCGACTGGCACCAGATCCGTTAATTCCTGCATGTTTTCAGCTTCCCACCAAAAAAACAACATTCGTGCCTATTGCACTGGCAGTCAAACTGGGCGTGTAGCAGAAAACCCCGCGCCGCCGCATAGCTGAGGCCACAGCATCGTGCTGCGCTCGGCCCTTTTGCGGACGGTCACACGGTACGGATATCGCTTCTCTGCTTTCCCAAAGCCGCTGTTCGACGAGTGCCGAAGCAGCACTCGGCGATGAAGGTAGTGATGCGGGACGGAATTGAATTTCAAAGTGAATTAAACATCTGAACAAGTGCGGCACCGCAGCACATTTTGCAGGCCCATGCGTTCTACCAAGCCCATGGATGAGCTTCCGTCGGCTCTTATTGGGTGCTCACAGAAAGGCTCTTACGTTTGCCCCAATCAACTCGGTACTTTTTCGCCGACATGGGCGATCGTAAGTCGGCCCGACGAACGGTCGCACCAGAAGTGAATCCTGCCGGCACCGGGCGTGTAGCGCGAATGCCAGTCGAAGCAGCGTTGGACGCCCGACAGATCATCAAAGTAGAACAGCTTGCTCCGCTGTTCCCCCTCCGGTGTGGTTTTGGTTAGGAAAGTCGGCATCGCGGCATCCTTTATCTTCCAGCGCGCCGCGGCGATCTCGAGGTCCATCAGCGCGTGCTGTGCAGATGCCAAGTGGATCTCGCCAGCCTTTAACGCGCGTAGATGCGCCTCAGTGCGCGGGAGGAAGAGTAAATGCGGGAATATCTCGGCGCGGCGGGCCCACAGCTCTTCGCCGTCGCGCACGTGCTCTCCGGGCATCCGCCGCAGCCATTCGTCATGGCCGCTGACATGCGCGGGCGTGGCGGCGTGATGGACGCGAACGATCTGTTCGTCGCACTCACCGTCTTTATCGAGCGAAATGCGATGGAGCGGCACGGTAGGGACCAGCCAAGGCTCGGTTGCAAAGCTGACGCCGAGTGTACCGACGGTGTGGCTCAGGCCCAGACCGTCGGCCAGAACGTCATTGTGACGATATTCCGCTTCGAGGCCGAATGCTTCACCCAACTCGACACGGAAAGGCGCGCGGTTCTCAAATCCGCGCAATAGCCGCCATTCGTCGCGACTGCGTCCCTTTGCCATAACCGTGCCAAGCCACTGCTCATCGCCGAGCGGAATCGACGCCAGCGGCACGGAGGAGTGGAGCGCCGCGCTCGAATGGATCCGCCGCAAAGACTGCAGCGTCTTGGCCAGCCCCAAGACCGCCGCTTCCGCGGCTTCCTCTTCAACGGCGCCGCTTGGAAAGGACAGTTCGTTTAAGAAAGCGATGAATGTCATATCAACTCAACAGCTGATCGAGCGATTTGTCCCATTGATCGAAGAAACCATCGGGCCAGTCTGTGAGCCGACCCTCGGGGGTGACGACCGGATGAACGCGCTCGGGTTGGCTGATACCGGACGGCCGGCGGAAGAAATTGAGACCGACGTCCCCGGCGAGAATTTCGCCGTTCTTCACGGCGAGGCGAATGCCATTGAGGAAATGATCGCTATGGCTTTCGACCACGATCCTTGTACCAGTCGCGGCGGATCGCGCCATCAATTGCCCCATTGCAGCCTGGCCTTGCGGATGGAGGTGCGCTTCCGGGTTCTCGATCAGGAGCCAGCTGTCAGGCGGTGATGCCAGGCACGCAACGAGAATTGGAAGGACATAAGTCAGCCCGAAGCCGACATTGGTCGAGCGATAGGGATTGGACCCACTGATTCCGGCACTCCCGCCGTAGAAATAATCGAGGCGCACGGCATCGGTGCGTGGGATGTCCTCGACAGCGAGCCCTACGCCGGGGCTGAACTCCTTCAGCCAGGCGTTGACTTGCGAGAGCAGCCCAGGGGCCGCCTCATTGGAATGTCGAAGTTTTGGATTGACCTCATCGTCGCCGAACAGGCTCAGGAAATGCGCAGTATACTGACCGCGGCTTCCAAGAAATCGGCGCTCGTTGACAAGGTGATAGGCCTTCGGAAAGCTCACCTCGGGCCCGGCGCGATCGGCGCGCAGATATTGAAAACAATGTCCGAACAGGCCGCGTTGATGCTCCAGCCCCGAGTAAAAGCCAGACTCGGGTTTGACGGCAAAATGCAGCAAATCGCCTCGAGGATCATAAGCGACGCGATACGCAAAGGCCCGCTCTTTGGGACCATGCAGCGTGATGCCGATTTCTTCGTCATCATGCTCATCGTTGAGCACATCGACACCGGTGCCGAGCTCGAGTAAGTCACCGTTCAGAAGAAAACCCTGGCTCGAGAGGAAGCCAGTATCCCATGATTGGCGGAGCAAAGCCAACGCTTGTAGCGTGGTACTCTTCCCTGAACCGTTCAGACCAGCCAGCAAGGTCAACGGCTTCAGGGGGATATGGATATCGCGGAAGGCCTTGAAATTATGCAAGGTGAGGGCGTTATACATTGGCGACGTCCTTGAGCATCTTTGACACCGTCTCGAACCTCTTGCGCACCTTGCCGATACCGCCAGTACCCTGAGAAATGGCGGACTCGAATTCTCGGTCCTGCATCGCCTCCATCATCCGACGACGGACCTCGTCTTGCCGTAATATGCAGCGCTCGAGTTCGCTGTCCGAGAGGTTGGCGAGCGACACGGCAATGGTCTCGAACAGCGCTTTGTTGATCGGGAAGCGCGCATCGGTTTCGCGATAGCGTTTGCGGAACGCATCTTGGCCGAAGATTTCGCGCGCGCTATCCATCGCCCGAATGAAACTGTGTTCGAGCCTTTGCAGACCGGCATCGTCGAGACGATTTATCTCGCGCATCGCGTCGCCAAGGAAGCGGTCGAAATCATAGGCGCGGAAGTCTTCAGGCCGGGTCATGCTGAAGGCGACGAACCGCAAAACCATCTCACGATCGGCCATTCGTTCGTCGCGAATGCTATAGGTGGTAGCCTGCTTGAACGCCTCGAGCCCAGCCAGCCGGCCAAGAAAATGCCGCGACTTGCCCGGAATCAGGGCATGGCGCAGTTCCTGCGCCGAGAGCGGCATGCCGCCGGTGTTGATCCGCGCGAAGATATTGAACTTCACTTCCTGCGGAGTACCGTGACGAATCACGTGAACGACGAGCTCGGTCTCGCGCAAACGGCGCTTCAGCCGCGCAGGGAGATCGGCGAAGAACTTGCCATTGAAGGATTCACCGAGATATTCCATCCCGGTCAGGCTTAGTGGGGTTTCCCCGATTGCTTCTGGTTCGATGAAGCGCGTTATCGTCGTCAAGCGCTGGATCCCATCGACGATCGCCCAATCCTCTTCCTCGTCTTCGGCGGCATAGAGCGTAGGTAACGGAATGCGGAGAAGCAGCGACTCGATCAACCGGCTCTGCTGGCGATCAGTCCAGATGCCGCGGCGTCGCTGAAAATCGGGTTCGAGATCGATCGCCTTGCTACGGATCCGCGATAGGAGAAGATCAATAGTCATCGAGCGCGTTGTGACGTCGATATCATCAGGATTAAACGGTTCGGCGATCTGTAGGTCGTCGACAGTCTCACTCGGCAGTTCCCGTTCAATACCGCTGGGCGTCCCGAACGAGGTCCCCTCTTCGGTCATGCGTTGCGCGTCGGTGATAATCGTTTCTGTCGCCATGGTCGCAAGCTAGCAAATCACCACATCCAGTTCCAGCAACTGCGCGTCCGCAAAGCAAATAAAGTGGTTCATGGAGCGGCGAGAAGTCGGTGCCTAAACCGGACATTTCATGAGCGAGCAGTGAACGACCGCTTCTCACCCTTTCGACCGCAGCGGCGATCTTGGCACATTGCGGAACTTCTCAACCGGTGTGGTGAGCGGCTTAGTTCTATAGGCCCTCTGCCTGAATTCCATTCTCTGCCAGCCAAGTCTTTCTCCAACGCCAGTCTGGCAAATGCTGCTCCACCTTGATCCAGAAATTTGCGGAATGGTCTGGGTAATGAGCATGTGCCAATTCATGCACTGCAACGTACTGGGCTATGCGGGGAGGCAGGAGGATAGCTTTCCAGTGAAATGAAACGCGGCCGTCGGCGCCGAAAGACCCCCATCTGAAGCCAAGATCTTGAACTTTGACCTCCTGCACTGTCACACCCATGCGGTTGGAAAGCCCGGCGACCTGCTTCTCGAACCATTGTTGGGCTCTCCGCGTATACCATGAGACAAAGATGTCCCGCCCTCGATGAATAGAGCCGCGTCTCAGGCAGAACCGGCCGTTTTTCAGGCTGAGGTCTACCAGTTGATTGTCAATAAGACGCAGGCGGTGGCTCCGGCCAAGGTACAAGAAACCTTCACCCTCCACGAATTCCTTTCTCGGGGCACATTGTTGAAGCCTTGCCTTCTCTTCGACCTTGGTGTGAATCCAGATTAACTTCTCTTCAACGAAACTGACCAGTTGATCAGCGGGAACAGTCGAAGGCGCAACGATTGACAGCTCACCAGAACGTTCCACCGTGATCTGCATGGTCTTGCGGCGATCACTGCGATGAACATCGAAGGAAAGACCATCAATCTCCAGTTGATGCTCGCTCACTCGAGCGGGCTTTCCGCCGGTTCGGATTGGAGACATGGGAAGCTTGGACATCAGGCCGCTCGCAGTTTGTCATCATTGGCTTTTGCCTGCTGCATCAGCTGGTCAGCAAGGGCTTCTGCCTCGTCGACACCGAAACCTTGGATTTGCGCGTCGAAAATAATTCCCTATTATCCACGAGAAAAAGCAGGAGGCTCGCCAAGTTCGCGTTCGACAGCTTCTCGGACGAACTGGCCCCTCAAACAGCGTCAAGAAATACGCGAAAATCGGCAGCATCCGCGTGGACCAGTTTCGCGGCACGCGCATCACCATGCGCAGCCAGATAACGCCCTACCATCTCATACCCGAGGGAGTAGCCCACCCATGCCGGGAATTCGTGTGATCCGAAGAACCATTCAGCATGATTGTAATCGGCGCTTTGCCAATCAGCTTGAGCTTTGAAAAGGTAGGGACGCAAGGTGCTGACTGGCACTTGCTCCCAAGGCTCACGCTCGCCGCCATAAACTTCCTGTGCGAAATGCCCAGCCAACCCCTCCGAAACAAGCGCCTCACCGAGTGTTTTGCCATAACCTGGACCGTCCCAGCGTGAGGAATGGTGCAGTTCATGCGCCAGCATACGTTCCAAAGACTGTGATGGGTTCGTCCGCAAGACTGGATTTTCCGGGTCTACGGTAACGTAGATCAGCCCCCTTTCGGGCGCATATCCCAGATGCCCCTTCTCAGGAATGACGGCTTTACCGGCCCTCATGATCACATCCGTATCGAGCAGCGGCAAATGCTTGGCAGACACCGCAAAAGCATCGTCCAGCCGCTCTGAAAGCCATTTAGCTATGCCGGTAAGCTGATGGCGCGCGTTGATCATATGCAAGTTCATCTTGGGCATGGTTGGGAACATCGCATTTGAATGCCTATGACCGCAATGGGCTCTCAGTGGACCTTCGCTGCGACGGGGTCATGGCCACCGAAGACCCCACGACGGTGTGCGTCTCATCTGGCGGCCGACGGCTCCGCAGAGCAGGCCACGCATCTGATCCACAACCGGGATCGGCCTCCATACTGACGTGGTCTCGGCGGTTGAGAGGCCCGATGAAGACTTCCGCTTCCGCACTTTGCTCTCCGGGGTCCTGTGGTTCCACCTCCAGATGATCTCGTCCAGGTATCGCTGTAGGTGCTTCCGTCCGAGACGGTGATACACGCCGATCAGAGCGCGCTGGACGACCGCGTTCACGGCCTCGACGGTGTTGATATGCGCCCCGGTCTTCGTATTCGCATACTGGCGCTTGTTGTGCTGGATCGTATGGTGGCTGGCAAAAGATGCCCCGATCTTTCCGTAACTCGGGTTCTTGTCGGTGACGAGCGCCGAGGTCGGGTCGATCCAGCCCTCGATGATGGGCTTCATCGTGCGCGCTTGAGCATTCGGGATGAGAATAGCTCGAGCCTGACCGTTCCGCGCCGCAGCAACGAGCGCGATCGGCTTGCCTGTTCCTCGACCCCGCTTGTTCTTGACGCCATGGCGGAACTTTGGCTTGCCGCCGACGAAGGCCTCATCGACCTCGACCACACCCGACAGTCGGCCGGCAATGCCCTGCCGATCATCCATCATCTCGCGTATGGCGTGGCCAAGCTTCCACGCGGTCTTCTGGTTCACCCCCAAGATGCGCGACATCACGACCGACGAGATGCCCTTGGAAGACGTCAGCACGAGGAACATCGCGGCGATCCAGGTCCGGAGATCCAGCTTTGTCGCGTGGAGCGGCGTCCTCGTGGTGACGGTGAACTGGCGGCGGCATTCACTCTCGATGCACTGATACAGGCCAGGGCGCACGGATTCACCGCGCAGCGGGCGCGAACTCAAGCTGCCGCAATGTGGACAGAACCGGTCATCGCCCCAGATGGCGTTCTCGAGGAAGAGCCGCGCGTGACGTTCGGTCGGCATCTTCTTCCAGACATCGCGGACGGACTTCAGTTCGGTGATCATGGAGTGGCCTCGCTTCGGGGGAAACCCAGAAGATTGGCCGATTTCTCCTAACCGGAAGCGACGACGTTATGGCGTAGCCGGGGCCTTCGCGAGGCAAGCAGGCTGAGCATTTCCGAAAGCCTTGCTTTTTCTCGTGGATAATAGGGAATAAATATTAGGGCGAGTCTTGCCAGCATGTCATCTCTTTTTCGGGGAAAAGGCGCCGCCGGGTTATCCCGCGGCGGCGCCGTGACACGCCCTCAGGCGCCCTTGACCTCGATGCGCTTGACCTTGGCCTGGGCTTCGGGTGTCTGCGGCAGACGGATCGTCAGCACGCCGTCCTTGAAACTCGCCTCGGCCTTCTCGCCATCGACGCCGGGCGGCAGCGGAATCGTGCGGTAGATCGCGCCATAGCTGCGCTCGGAGAGGTAGTAGCCCTTCTTCTCGTCCTGCCGCTCGATCTTCTTCTCGCCCTTGACGGTCAGCATGTCGTCGCTGACGGACACCTCAATGTCCTTCATCTCCATGCCGGGGAGCTCGATCGACACCTCGACCGCGTTGTCGGTCTCGACCACGTCCGAGCGGGCCTCTCCGCTGCCCCAGGGCCAGTCGAGATCGCCGACGCGGTTCCAGAAGCCTTCGAACAGGCGGTTCATATCTCGCTGAAGCGTAGCGATGGGATTCTGGTCACCAGCTTTCGGTTCGGGCGCGTGATCTTTGTGCGCCCAGGGGATCAGGTCCTTGATCTGCATATCCATTCCTCCTTCTGTTCAGGACGCTTTGACGGCGATCTTCTTCGGCTTAGTTTCGGCCGCGCGCGGCAGCGAGAGCGTCAGCACGCCGTGCGAGACCGATGCCTCGATCCTTTCGGGGTCGAAATCCTCCGACAGGGTGAAGGATCGCTCGTAATCGCCCTCGCCATATTCGGCATAGGCCAGTTGCAGCTTTTCGGTGCTGGTGGGCCGCACCTTGCCGCGGATCGTCAGCACGCGCTTTTCCAGCGTGACATCCACGTCATCGGGGACAACACCCGGCATCTCGAGCATCAGCGTCACGCCCTCGTCTGTCTCGACGATATCGGCCAGCGGCTGATAGACGCGCCCGCCGGTGGTGGTCTCGGGCGTCTCGGCCGGGGTCTTCTCGGCAGTTTTAGTGACTTCGGTGGTCATGTCGAACTCCTCCTCTCAGGCGGCCTTGATCGCGATCTTTTTCGGCTTGTCCTCTTCCGGACGGCCGACGACGATGCGCAGAACGCCATCCGTCATCCGCGCCTCGACCTTGTCATCGGAGGCGGCGAAGGGCAGACGGACGGCACGGCTGAACTTGCCATAGCCGCGTTCGTTGCGGTGCCAGCGGGCGTTCTCGGGCAATTCCGGTGCCTTGCGCTCGCCCGAAATCGTCAGCACGTCGTCTTTCACATGGATGTCGATATCGGCCGGATCGACGCCGGGCAGTTCGGCGGTGATCGCCACGGCCTCGTCGCTCTGCCAGACGTTCACCGCCGGAAAGGCGGGCCGGGCCGCGAACGACGGCGTGAAGCGGTCTGCATCGCGCAGCAAGGAGCGCATCAGCGCGAACGGGTCGCTTCGGCGCATGTATGTGGGATAAAGCATGTCTCGCCTCCTTCATTGCCAATCCATGACACGAAAGGTCTCGTGTCAGCCAGGGTGCCCGAGGAGCCGGACAGGTTGAAAGGTCCGCCGGACGATCGGCGTTCGAGTGTCGTCGCGTTTCCGATAAACTCCCGAACTGGCGAGCCATCGGTGGTCCGCTCTTGCAGCCGAACCTTTCTGCGTGTCCTTGAAACCCCAATTGGGCGTCTCGATTGTAATCAAGGAATGTGTCACGCTCGTTTCAAGAGAGGCACGACGAAATTTTCGCTCAGCGCCAGACACCCCAGGGCCCGAAGCGCGGCGGCGCGATCCGGCCGACCTGCGGCAGGCGCAACGGCGCCTCGGGATGCGTCGGCCGAAGCGGCCCCGCCAGCGCGCGCAGCCGCTGCACCCGCTCCTCGGTCGGCGGATGGGTGCGCAAAAGCGAGGGCACCGGGATGCGGCGGCCTGGCAGGAACATCTCTTCCCACAACCGCCCCGCGCTGCGTTCGAGCTTGAGAAGCGCCGAGGCCAGCCCCTCCGGGTCGCCGCTCAGCCGCGCACCGCCCAGATCGGCCTCATATTCCCGCGTCCGCGATAGGGCAAGCTGCAGCAGCGCCATGATTGTGGGCGAGAAGATCAGGAGAAGCGGCACCTCCCAGGGCACATAGGCCGCACCCATGAGGATCAGCGGCAGGTTCACAAGCAGGATAACCTGGCCGAACCAGGATGCCAGCGACACCGCCCGTGACAACGCATCGGCCAGCCCCATGATCCACAGGTCGCGATGGGCGACATGGGCGACCTCATGGGCCAGCACGCCGGCCAGCTCGCGGCGATCGAGCAGCCGCAAGAGCCCGTCGCTGATGCAGACCACACTGTCTTCCGGCTTGCCGATGGCGAAGGCATTCGGCAATTCGCTGGGGATGTAGTAAAGTTCCGGTACCCGCGGCAGCCCCGCCCGGCGCGCCAGCTCGCCCAGGATCGCCAGCCCCTCGGGAAAGTCGCGCCCGGTCAGGCGGCGGGCGCGATAGGCGCGGATCAGGATCTGTTTCGACATCCCCGGCGCCAGCAGGAGCCCACCCAGCGAGCCCAGAACGATGGCCAGCGCCAGATCGGGGCCGACGATGGCATTGAGGGCGACCCAGCCGATGGCGCCCATTCCCGCCAGCAGCAGGACAGACTGGGCAAGGTTGATGAACCGGTGGCGGGGATTGAACGTCATCTCGGCCGGGCCTTTCATCGGGGTCAGTCGTCCGTAGATAGCCGAAGGGCCGGACGGTTTCGACCCCTGGAATGATCCCGCCCCCGAAAAACGAGGTGGGGCGCGACTTTGGTCTGGCGGTGCGCCGACAACGCATTAAGCTGTTCGCGGGTTGGAACCTAACAGGTGAGAAATGGAAAAGAAGACCGAATACAACATCTGGTATTGGGTGGTGGCTTTTGTGGCCGTTCTATTCCTCCAAAACGCGATCGCGGGCTGGCGATCCGTCGCACCGATCAACTTCAGCCAGTTCCAGACCTATCTCGAGGACGGCAAGATCGAATCGGTCACCGTGGGGCGCGATACGATTTCGGGCCGGTTTACGGTTCCAGTGGAAGGCAAGAACGACTTCGTGACCACCATCGTCGATCCCTCGATCCTGCAACTGATCGACAAGAAGGGGGTCGAAATCACCGGCGTGCCGCAGAACACGTTCCTCGGCACGCTGATTTCCTGGGTGGCGCCGGCGCTCGTCTTCTTCGGCATCTGGATGCTGCTGTTTCGCAAGTTCGCCGACAGGCAGGGTTTCGGCGGCTTCATGCAGGTCGGCAAGTCGAAGGCCAAGGTCTATATGGAAAAGGAAACTGGCGTCAGCTTCGCCGATGTCGCCGGCGTGGATGAGGCCAAGGCCGAGCTGGAAGAGGTGGTGCAGTTTCTCAGGAACCCGGCCGACTACGGCAAGCTCGGTGCGCGCATCCCCAAGGGCATCCTGCTGGTCGGCCCGCCCGGCACCGGCAAGACGCTGCTCGCGCGCGCCGTGGCGGGTGAGGCGGGCGTGACCTTCTTCTCGATCTCGGGGTCGGAATTCGTCGAGATGTTCGTGGGCGTGGGCGCCGCGCGGGTGCGCGACCTGTTCGAACAGGCCCGGAAATCCGCCCCGGCGATCATCTTCATCGACGAGCTCGACGCGCTCGGGCGCGCCCGCGCGGCCGGGCAGGTCGCCGGTGGTCATGACGAGCGCGAGCAGACGCTGAACCAGCTTCTGACCGAGCTCGACGGGTTCGACCCGTCGGCAGGCATCGTGCTGCTGGCGGCCACCAACCGGCCCGAAATCCTCGACCCCGCCCTCCTGCGCGCGGGGCGCTTCGACCGGCAGGTGCTGGTGGACAAGCCCGACAAGAAGGGCCGCATCCAGATCCTCGGGGTACACATGAAGAAGGTGACGCTCGCACCGGACGTGGATGCCGAGAAGGTCGCCGCGCTGACCCCGGGCTTTTCCGGAGCGGACCTGGCAAATCTGGTCAATGAGGCGGCGCTATTGGCAACCCGCCGAAAGGCCGATGCGGTGACCATGGAAGACTTCAACAACGCGGTAGAGCGTATCGTCGCCGGGCTGGAAAAGCGCAATCGTGTTCTGAACGCACGCGAACGCGAGATCGTGGCCCATCACGAGATGGGCCACGCACTGGTGGCGATGGCGCTGCCGGGGGTGGATCCGGTGCACAAGGTCTCGATCATCCCGCGCGGGATCGGCGCGCTCGGTTACACGATCCAGCGCCCGACCGAGGACCGCTTCCTGATGACCCGCGAGGAGCTGGAGAACAAGATCGCCGTGCTTCTGGGCGGGCGCGCGGCCGAGAAGGTGATCTACGATCATCTCTCGACCGGGGCTGCGGACGATCTGGTGAAGGCCACCGACATCGCCCGCGCTATGGTGGCGCGCTACGGGATGGACCCCGATCTGGGCCATGTGAGTTACGACAGCGAGCGACCGGGCTTTCTTGGCACCGGCGATCAGTCGTCCTGGCTCAACCGCCGCTACAGCGACGCCACTGCCGAGCGGATGGACGCGAAGGTGCGCGACATCGTCGATGGGGTCTTCGAGCGCACGGTGGCGTTGCTGACGGCGAACCGCGCCCTGCTGGACGAGACCGCGCAGCGACTGCTGGAGAAGGAGACGCTGGACGAGACCGACCTTGCGGAGGTTCAGGGCAAGGTCCACCCGCCCCGGGGCAAGGCGACTTGATCCAGGTCTTATCCGCGGCACTCATTTCAATGTGTGATCGCATCAATTTTCAACCTGAAGGAGGTCAAAATGGCGAACGGAAAATGCGATATCTGCGGCCGCCCGGCGACGGCGCGCGTGCGGGCCTCGATCAACGGCAAGACGCAGGACATGGAGCTTTGCGACCAGCATTACCGCGAGATGGTGCGCCGGTCGGGCCGCAGCGCCTCGCCGCTCGAATCGCTGTTCGGGCGGTCTTCGCTGTTCGACGACTTCTTTGGCGACAGCGGCTTTGGCAGCATCTTCGGGGACAGCCCGATGCGGGGCCGCTCTGTGGGCGCGACGGATACCGGTGGCGACGTCGGGGATGACGATGTGGTGGACGCGACCTTCGGCGGCGAAGCGCCGCGCCGCGGAGCCCGCCGGGGCGGCGGCGGGCAGACGATCGCCGACCGGTTGAGCGAACAGGGCAACAAGCTGTTGCAGGCGGCGGCGCAGAAGGCGGGCGAGTTCGGTCGCAACGAGGTGGATACCGAACATCTGCTGCTGGCGCTGACAACGTCGGATGTCGTGCGCACGATCCTTGAGCAGTTCAAGATCGATGCGGATGATCTTGCCCGCCAGATCGAGAAAGAGGCCAAACACGGCGAGGGCAAGACCGAGAGCGAGATCGGTGTCAGCCCGCGTCTCAAGGACGCGCTGAACCGCGCCTTCATCGCCTCGAACGAGCTTGGCCATTCCTATGTCGGGCCGGAACATTTGCTGATCGGGCTCGCCGAAGAGGGCGAAGGCCTCGCGGCGGCGATGCTGCGCAAGCTGGGGCTGACGCCGCAGGCGCTGCGCCAGCAGGTGACGAAGGTGGTCGGCAAGGGTGCCGAGGAAGGCCGCGTCGAGACTCCGTCGAACACCCCCGATCTCGACCAGTTCAGCCGCGACCTCACCAAGGCCGCGCGCGAGGGCAAGCTCGATCCGGTGATCGGTCGCGCCCGCGAGATCGAGACGACGATCGAGGTTCTTGCGCGGCGCAAGAAGAACAACCCCGTGCTGATCGGCGAGCCCGGCGTCGGCAAGACCGCCATCATCGAGGGGCTCGCCCAGCGGATCGTGGCCGGCGAGGTGCCCGAGGCCCTGCGCGACAAGCGGCTGGTTGAACTGAACATCAACTCGATGGTCGCAGGGTCCAAGTATCGCGGCGAGTTCGAGGAGCGCGTGCAGAAGATCCTCAAGGAGATAACCGAGGAGAAAGACAACCTCATTCTCTTCATCGACGAGATCCACACCATCGTCGGCGCCGGCCAGGGCGGCGGCGAGGGCGGACTTGACATCGCCAACACATTCAAGCCGGCGTTGGCGCGCGGCGAGTTGAACCTGATTGGCGCGACAACGCTCAACGAATACCAGAAATACATCGAGAAGGACGCCGCACTCGAACGCCGCTTCCAGCCGGTCTATGTGGACGAGCCCACGGTCGCACAGACGATCATGATTCTGCGCGGGCTGCGCGACACGCTCGAAAGCCACCACAAGGTGACGATCACCGACGAGGCGATCATCGCCGCCGCAGAGCTTTCGGATCGCTATATCACCGGTCGCTTCATGCCCGACAAGGCGATCGACCTGATCGACCAGGCCGCGGCGCGGGTGAAGATCTCGGCCACTGCGCGGCCCGTGGACGTGCAGGAGCTCGAAGCCGAGGTCGCGCAGATCAGGCGTGAACAGGACTATGCCGCCGCGCGCAAGCAATTCGACCGGGCGGCCGAGCTGAAGAAGGAACTGGAGGCCAGGCAGACGGAGCTCGACGAGCTGCTGGAGGTATGGAAACGCGATCAGGCTTCGGCGACAGCCGAGGTGCGCGCCGATCACGTCGCCCAGATCGTCTCGAAGATCACCGGGGTTCCGGTCACCGAACTGACCACCGAGGAGAAGGACAAGCTCCTCAAGCTCGAAGACAAGCTGCACGAGCGCGTCATCGGCCAGGAAGAAGCGATCCACGCCGTGGCCGATGCGGTGCGTCTCGCGCGCGCGGGTCTGCGCGAAGGCTCCGGTCCGACTGCGACCTTCCTCTTCCTCGGGCCGACCGGCGTCGGCAAGACGGAACTGGCCAAGACGCTGGCCGAGGTGATCTTCGGTGATCAGGATGCGCTTCTCAGGATCGACATGTCGGAATATGGCGAGCGTCACGCGGTGGCACGGTTGGTCGGTGCGCCTCCGGGCTATGTCGGCTATGACGAGGGGGGCCAGCTGACCGAAAAGGTCCGCCGCCGGCCCTATTCGGTGGTGCTGCTCGACGAGATCGAGAAGGCGCATCCGGATGTCTACAACATCCTGCTTCAGGTGTTCGACGACGGGCGTCTGACCGACGGCAAGGGGCGCGTCGTAGACTTCACCAACACCATCATCATCGCCACCTCGAACCTCGGTTCCGACATCATCCAGCGCAACCTACAGAAGCGCGGCACGAAGGAGTTCGACGAGGCAAAGCAGAAATCCGAACTGATGGACGTGCTGCGCGGTCATTTCCGGCCCGAATTCATCAACCGGATCGACGAGATCATCGTCTTCCACTCGCTGAACCAGTCGGAGATCCGCCAGATCGTCGAATTGCAGTTGAACCGGGTGAAGCGCACCGCGATGACCCAGGGCGTCGAACTCGAATTCGACACCAGCGTGGTCGATCATTTCGGTGCCGTCGGCTTCCGCCCCGAATTCGGCGCCCGCGAGCTGCGCCGGCTGATCCGGTCGGAGCTGGAGACCGAGTTGGCCCGCGAGATGCTCTCCGGGCGGATCGAGGATGGTGACAAGGTCCGCGTCGCCTGGTCGGAGGACGAACAGAGGGTCGTGTTCGAAAAGATCGTAAAGGACACCGGTGACGACAGCCCGGACGATCCGGCCCAAGCCGGGATCGGCGAGTCCAGCGAAGTTGCCGAAAACAAGACGGACGTTCCGAAGCCCAGCGTTGGGGATGAGGTGCAGTCCAAGGACGACAAGTCCGCCGAGTGACAGCGCAAAAGACTGGCCCGGCGCGATATCGGTCGCGCCGGACCATCTCTTCGGAGAGTTATAGGAAGGTCCACGGCATGAACGTCATTAGATCATTCCGCAATCTCGACCGGCACGGCCAACAGCGCGCGCCTGAGGTCATCGAGGAAGAGGTGCGGCAACTTGAACCGCACCTTGCGCGCTTTCGCGAGGATCTGGTCCGGCTCGAAGTCGTTGCCTCGCAGACGAGGGGCAAGAAGCGCATCAAAATCAGCCTGCGCCTGCAACTGCCGTCGGGCGTGATCGTGGCGCGGGAAGAGGGATTCGAGATCGAGCCTGTCCTGCGCAAGACCTTTGCCGACCTGCGCCACCAGGTCGATCGGCATGTGGCGCGCCTCAAGCACGAGCCTGAATACAAGCGCCCCGCCCGCCGGCGCCGGATCGGCGCCCCGCTGCCGCCCGCGCGGGATGCGGCGGAAGCGGACCGGCGCCAGCTCTTCTTTGACCTGATCGAGGATCATCTCGATACGGTTTACGATACCGTCAGGCGCGAGTTGACCTATCTGGAGTGTAGCGGGTCTGTGCCGGCTGGCTACCTGAGCGTTCGCGATATCGTCGATGCGACGATCCTCAAGGGGCTGGCCCGCTTCGAGGATCGGCCTTCGGAGTTTTCCGTCGGCGACTGGCTGAAACGGCTGGCTTTTCAGACCATCGAGGAAGAATCCCGCGCCGTGCCTGAGGATGCCGCCTCCATCGAGGCGGAACCCGAGGCCCCGGCGGAGGATCCGACCGAGGCGGATCAGGCGATGTTCGAGTTCTACCAGCCCGACGAAGTGCTGATGCTGGAGGACCTCATCGCCGACGACGGCGGCACAGACCCCGAGAGCCAAGCGGATCGGCATAAGATCGCCATGGTGCTGCACCGGGCAATCGCCGATCTTCCGTCGGTCGAACGCCGCGTTCTCTATCGGCTCCACCTCGACAACGCTACGATCGCGGAGACGGCAGACCTTTTCGGCCTGACCGAGACAGAGGTCGCGGAGATCGCAGAAAATGCGGGCGCGACACTACGCGCGAGGCTTGCCGAAGCCGGGTTTGTCAGAGAACCATCAGGCCGCGCGCCCGTCCAACGGGAAATCGCTCACACGCAGCGTCTGCCTCAGCCGATCGAGGATCGCCGCCGCTTGGCCGCCGCCCTAACCGGCGAGGAGGTCGGCTCCGACACCTTACATGGAACTGAATAGGAGATCGACCAATGACCACAGCCTCTGAAAACCCGACCGACAAGATGCAGGACATGCTGTGCAGCCTGTCCCGGAATTGGTGGGCATTCGTGTTACGCGGCGTGCTCGCATTGATCATCGCAGTGTTAGCCTTCGTCATGCCTGCGGAATCGCTTCTGGCGCTCACGCTGGTCTTCGGCGCGTTCGCCTTTGCCGACGGCGTGTTCGGCCTCGTCGCCGCGATACGTAACATCCGCAAGGGCGAACGCTGGGGCTGGCTGATGTTCAGCGGCATTCTGGGCATCGCCACGGGCGTCGTCGTGGTTGTCTCGCCTTTTGTCGCGACGCTTGTGCTTGCGACATTCCTCTGGGCCAGCATCGCCTTCTGGTCCGTGTTCTCGGGTGCCCTCGAGATCGCGGCAGCGATCCGCCTGCGAAAGGAAATCGACGGCGAAATCTGGCTGATCCTAAGCGGCCTTCTCTCGGTCGTTCTCGGTGTCGTCGTGACCTGGATGCTGCTGACGCGCCCGGTCGAAAGCTTCCTCGCGCTCGGCTGGCTGATCGGCTTCTACGCCGCGTTCTTCGGGGTGATGATGATCCTCCTCGGGTTACGGCTTCGCAAGGCGGATCGTTCGGACGGTGCGGCCTTCGATGACGCTCCCCCATCGGCAAAGGCGTGAGGTGCCCTGTGATGCATGACGGGCGACTTGCCGGCGAGGAGCACGATTTCACCCGATGGGACGAAACGATCTTCGACCGTTGCCTGAGCACCGGCTTCAATCCGTTCGGCAGCGGTCCGACGCCAATCTTCCTGCGGCACCGGGACGCAGAGGCGCCGGACGCCGATGCAAAGCCGTGCATGCCACCTGACACCGAAAATGCGAGGTGCTGATGTCGAACCGCCTGCCTGACTTGGTATTTGCTGGTGCGGCCGCTGCCTTGGGCATCGGAATCCTTTTCGTTTTTCGTTCGATGTATCTTGCCGAAGACATACTGCCTTTCGCGCAGGAGATGACGCTCATCTTCCTCGGCGCTGTCGTGACGATCATTCTGACCGCGGCGCTTCTCAATCGCCAGACCGATCTCGAGCTTCGCAAGGAAGGAAGGGTCATCATCCTCCAGCAGCAATGCGACATTTACATGGCCTGTATCGAGAAGGTCGCAGAGATCGTGGAAACCGCAAGGCACGATGCGAAGCTGATCGATGAACTGCGTGTTCTCAGCCACAAGCTGGCTGTGGTCGCGAGTGCAGGGGTCGTGTCCAGCTTCGAGCAGGTACTGGAGAGCTTGCAGTCCGGTTTTGCTGACGGCACGCTCTCGGACGGGGACGGAGAGGGCGTGATGAATGCCGTCGCCGATCTCACGATAGCGATGCGGTCGGACGTCCTGCACGCTGCTGCCTTTCCTTCGCAGAACACCGAACGCGCCGTTCGCCTGAATTCGAGGCGAATGGAAAAACTCGACGATCTCGAACGTCACCTTCTCGTATCCACCGACACCCGGGAGAACTGATATGCGCGGCCATAATCGTCCACCATTCCCGCCGAAAATTCCCGGAACCGATCTGCCATCCTGGGACGTGCCGACGGCAATCATCTACCGTCCTGCCCGTTCCGCGATGACATCGGCGCCTCGGCCCAACTACTGGGTCCTGGAGTTCGAGCCGTCCCGGCCGCTTCAGATCGACCCGCTGATGGGCTACACCTCCAGCGACGACGCCTATCGCCCGATCCGGCTGAAATTCCCCGACCGCGACAGCGCCGTGGACTTCGCCGAGCGGCAGGACTGGCATTATGTCGTGCGCGAGGACGCCCCGCACCGCACCGCGCCCAACCCCTGGCGGGGGCAGGAAAGGCACCGACTCTACAAGGGGGCCGATGCGCCGGGGGCCTTTCGGGTCTCCTCCGGCACGGGTCAGGGGCATTCGGACCACCGCCTGCGAAGGGCGGTCGATCAAGATGGCGCGCGGGATCTGTCCGGGACCGATGATCGCCCGCTCGATCCGGTGCTTGAGGCCGATCTCGAATCCTTCCCCGCTTCTGATCCGCCGGCCTGGACGGGCGTGACCGTCGCGGCGGGGCGGCGCAAGACGTGACGCCCCGCCTAAAGAGTTGAGACTTTGCCACACCCCAACCGAGGAGAGACGAAATGTCCAATGCCAAGACAATTGAGAACCTGAACAAGGCGCTCAGGATGGAGATCAGCGCCGCACACCAGTATCAGCTTCATGCCCATGTCCTGGAGGACTGGGGCCTTGTCGGTCTCGCCGCGCAGATGCGCGAGGAACAGACCGAGGAAACCGGCCATTCCGACCGCTTTCTGGAGCGGATCCTGTTTCTCAAGGGTGAGCCCGAGGTGGCTTTCGACAAGCCGCCGGTTCGGGCAAAGACCCTGCGCGAGATGTTTGAAGCCGACCTCAAGGACGAGGAAGAGGCGATTGCCTTCTACAGCCAGGCGGCACGCGCCGCGGCAGAGGAAAACGACATCGGATCGCGAATGCTGTTCGAGGAAATCGTGCTCGACGAGGAAGGGCACAAGGCCTGGCTGGAGTTGCAGCTCGAGCTCATCGAAAGGCTGGGCGAGGCCAGTTACAGCCTGCGCTTCCTCGATGAGACCAAGGCCGAAGCGTGACGGCGAGGGGCAAGGCGGGCGCGCGCGCGCGCCTTGCTCCGCCACGACCGCCAGACACCCCGATGAACGCGGAGACTGCCACTGTTTCCCTATCTTGACAGCGTCGCACGCCGTTACCCGCCCGTCATCATATGGGCGCTCATTGCTGCGAACGTCCTCGCGTTTCTCTATCAGACAAGCCTGCCGCCGCGCGTGGTAGACAGGTTCCTTTTCGAGTTCGCGCTGGTGCCTTCGCGCTTCTTCGGACAGCTAAGCCTCATCGCCCCGTCCGGCTGGACCCCATTCCTGACCAATATCTTCCTGCACGGGGGCTGGCTTCACCTCATCTTGAACATGTGGACGCTCTGGATTTTCGGCCCCGCGGTCGAGGACCGGCTTGGGCCGGGCCGGTTCACGCTGTTCTATCTGTTCTGCGGTATCGCGGCCAGCCTGGCGCATGCCCTGGCCAACCCCGATTCCGTCATTCCCGCGCTCGGCGCATCCGGCGCGATCGCGGGCGTGATCGGCGCTTATGCGCGCATGTTTCCGGCGGCGAAGCTGGTGGTGATGGTGCCGGTTCTCTTCCTGCCGCTGTTCTTCGAGGTCCCGGCCCTTGGCTTCGCGATGATCTGGCTCGGCCTGCAGGTGATCCCCGGCATCCTGTCGCTGGGCGATCAGGCCATGGGCGGCGTCGCCTGGTGGGCGCATATCGGCGGGTTCGTCGCCGGTTGGCTCGTCACGCCATTCCTTCGAAGGCGCGCCGACGGCTATCGCAACTATTACCGCGACGAAGGCATCTCCGGCTTTTTGCCCGACGGCCGACGGCAAGGAGGACAAGGTCCATGGACATAACGCAGCTTTTCTGGCTCTTCTTCATCTTCTCTGCGCTGCAACCGGTGCTTCAGCGCAGATATCTGGAGGCGATGCGCACCCGCAAGATTGCCCAGATCGAGAAGAAACGCGCGAGCCGCGTCATCTCGCTGATCCACCGGCAGGAGACCATGAACCTGCTGGGCTTTCCCCTGATGCGCTACATCGACGTCAACGATTCCGAGGAAGTCCTGCGTGCGATCCAGATGACCGACGACGAGGTGCCGCTCGATATCGTGCTGCACACGCCGGGTGGGCTGGTGCTGGCAGCAACCCAGATCGCGCGGGCCATTCAGGGCCATAAGGGAAAGGTCACCGTGTTCGTGCCGCATTACGCGATGTCGGGCGGCACCTTGATCGCGCTTGCCGCCGACGAGATCGTGATGTGCGAGCATTCCGTGCTGGGCCCCGTCGATCCGCAGCTCGGCCAGATGCCCGCCGCCTCGCTGATCAAGGTCGTCGAGGAAAAACCCATCGCCGAGATCGACGACCAGACGCTGATCATGGCCGATGTCGGTCGCAAGGCCATCGCGCAGATCGAGGCCTTCGCGAAGCGGCTTCTCTCGGACAAAATGGATGAGGCCCGGGCGGCGGATGTGGCGGCGAAACTGGCGACCGGCACCTGGACCCATGATTATCCGATCTCCGCCGATGAGGCACGCGAGCTGGGCCTGCCCGTCGGAACGGACATGCCCAAGGAAGTCCTGGAACTGATGACGCTTTACCCGCAGCCTGTGCGGCGGCAGGGCGGCGGCGTCGAATATCTGCCCGTGCCGCGAGAACGCGAGGCGCGCCGCGGCCTGTCTGGCCACTGACGTCGAGAGAACCATCCACCGCCCGGAGGACCGGGCCTGCTCAGCAAAGGAAACCAAATGACGACCGTTATCTGCCCGAACTGCAATTCCACCAACCGGGTGCCGCAAGAGCGCCTGGGCGACAATCCCAATTGCGGACGCTGCGGCGGCGCCCTCTTTCAGGGCCATCCGGTTACGCTAACGGCGGCGAATTTCGACCGCCACGCAAATGCCGACCTGCCGTTGCTCGTCGATTTCTGGGCCGAGTGGTGCGGACCATGCAAGATGATGGCGCCCCAATTCGAAGCGGCGGCGCGCTCGCTCGAACCCCGTGTCCGCCTGGGCAAGCTCGATACGGAAGCCGAACAGCAGATCGCCGGCCGCTACGAGATCCGCGGCATTCCCACCATGATCCTCTTCAAAGGCGGCAAGGAAATCGCGCGCCAGAGCGGCGCGATGTCTGCCGCCCAGATCGCGCAATGGGCGCAATCGCGGCTCTGATGATTTTGGCTCCTGGCCTTCCCTGCGCCATGCGATTTGGATAAGTCAAATGCACGGCGTGACCGGATTTCTCGAAAGTGCGGCCCTGCTGGTGGCTGTGGCGTTCGTGCTGGTCACGATATGCTCACGGATCGGCGTGCCCAGCATCGTGGGGTACATCTTGGCGGGTCTGTTGATCGGGCCGGCCGGTTTCGGACTGCTTGCTCAGAGCACGGCCCTCACCAACATCGGCGAGATTGGCGTGATACTCCTGCTGTTCGCGCTCGGCCTCGAATTCTCGTTTGAGAAGCTTGTGACGCTCAGGCATCACGTTTTCGGTGTCGGCGGCGCGCAGGTCGCGATCACGACAGTACTCTCTGCGGTCTTGGGAAGTCTGGCATTCGGCTTCGCGCCCGTCGCCGCGATTCTTGTTGGCGGGGCCGTTGCGATGTCATCCACGGCCATGTGCCTGAAAGTGCTCGCAAGCCTGGACGCTCTGGCGTCGTCTCAGGGGCGCCTGGCCATCGCGGTGCTTCTGTTTCAGGATTTGGCAGCCGTCGCATTCCTGCTTCTTCACGATGCAACGAGCGGGGCCGCTGAAGGGCATGCCGCGATAACGGTCATCGCCAGCGCGGCAGCTTTGGTTGCCGCGCTGTTCATTGCCCGTGGTCCGTTGCAGGTGCTTGCCCGCTGGGTGGCGTCGCGTGGCGATCCGGAACTTGCCCAACTCCTCGCGCTCACCATTGCGCTCGGGTCTGCGATCGTGGCGACCTACGCCGGCCTTTCTCCAGCACTCGCCGCATTTGCGGCCGGCATGATTATCGGCGAGGGAGACGCGCGCCAGGCGGTCGAAAAGGAAATCCGGCCTTTTCGCGATTTATTTGTGGGGATTTTCTTCATCGGCATCGGAACGCAACTGCCGCTTGGGATCTTGCCTTCGTCTTGGCAGAGCGTCCTGTTCTGGCTCGCCATTCTGGTTCTGGGAAAGACGCTGATCGTTTTACTCCTCGCCCGACTATTCGGCGAGTCGCTTCAGACCTCATGGCGGGCCGCGATCATCTTGGCCCACGGAGGAGAGTTCAGCCTGATGCTGCTGTCGGTTTCCTCCGCGTCGGGCATTGTGGCGGAGGAATTCGCCGGCCCTCTCCTGCTCGCGATTGGTGCGAGCATTGTGGTCGGTAGCCTCATGATCAGGCGGTCGGGATAGAACACCTGAGTTTTTCGTCTACAGATGATCTTCAGCATCTGCGCCAAATTTAGGAATGGAGCCGTCAAACATTACACAATGTGCGCCAGAGCCAAAATTGCATGCCTGTTCACAGCCGAGACTTTATTTCGCACGGTCGAAGGTGAAAAATGACCTCTCGGCAGACCAATGTGAGCAGCTACCGAAACCTGCGATTTGGCAATGCTGTACTCGGTTCTGAGCAACGTCTCCGCATAGCGGAAACCATTTTAGGGAAAGCAGACTTCAAAGAGAAGCTCTGAGCCGTGCGGGTCGAGGCAACCTCACCCGACATTCGAACAATAGAGGAATCCGCGTCCTGACTTCATTCAATCAGCCTCATTGACGCCGCTGCTCGGTCAAATCCACGATCTCGGCTGAAATGCGGGTCATTTTTCTTTCTCCAGAAATAAAAATTCGCTAAAGTCTTTTTAACAGAAATCTCTACTGAGCGCTCATTTTGAAAGCGCAAAGTCATGGGAAAAGCGCGCAAACTATTGCGCAAACAGTGCGCAATCTTATGGGCACCGAGTGCTGGTTTTTTCGAAGAAAACCAATTTTCAGTGCGCAGCGCTTCGCGCCGCCCTACAGGCGGTGTAGGTTTGCGCAAAGCTTTGCGTTCTACGCATAAGTTTGCGCGATTTGCGCATAAGTTTGCGTAGCCGGAAAAATTGCTGTGAGTCGTCAGTCGAAATTTTTTCGATTTTTACGGTTAGCGGTCGGGGAGTTTTTCCAGCCCGCATGGCCCAAAGCTCACGCGGCAGAACTCGCGTCGATTCCGGTCGTTCATCAAGCCTGATAGAGACGCCGCGAACTTGTGTTGCCCGGAAGTTTGACGCTATCGGCCCATTGCGGTCATTCGCAAGAGACGCTGCGAATGGCCGGTCGCAGCCTCCAGGCACAACGCAAGATCGAGCGTCGGCAGCTGACCCTGAAGAACCGCCCCCTGTTCGAGAACTCCTACCTTCCCGGTGCCCTGGGAAACGAGCCAAGCCCTCCGTTCCAGATCAGCCCCTCGTGTCCCAAACCATCTGACGACGGACATCTCGGGCTAAGGGACGGAGTTCTCTAAACCACTGCTCCGTGGACATGACATTATCGCTGCCGAGAACGGAAATAGTCGCCTGTCCCATCATTGGGCAGGGCCGCCCTTTCAAAAGCGAAGCGGCAGGAGTTTCCTCCTGCCGCTCCACCTCCCGGCAAGTCGTGTGGCGAGCGTCAGCCGGTTCGCTTGGAACCTCGCGCCGCTCAGCCTTCTTGCCGGGACCCCCACACCCCTGATTTTAGAGAACGATTATTCCTGAACGCCGCGCACCAAGGGGCCACGCTCGTCCGATATCTTGTCGTCGGACAGACTGCGGAAGAAGTGGTGCCAAGCGAGGGCGGCATGGCCCTTATGGGTCGCAAGGTCATTCGTCTGGGGCGTTTTGCCCGAAGGCACTTTTTCAAAAGCCATCTTCGGCCCTCCATGTTATTCCCGGGAGACGCCCGGGAAATTCTGTTGGATGACCGAATTTTCCGGTCAACTTCGCGGTTTCGTCCTGCGAGACGGTGGCTTCAGGTCGTGATCGCCCTCATCCCGCTCCAGTCGCGCCGCGCGCAAAGTCGCGGTCAGATCCGCTCTTTTTTCAGCTTCCGCCTCTCGGATGATGCGCACTGCGGCATCCGTCTTGTCCTGAGCCGTCCCCGGTTTCGGGGCAAGTTCGCGGAAGAAGCCGTTCAACTTGTCTTTGCGGGGCATGTGCCCTCCCTGTTCGCGGGATCCGGCCCGATGGACCGGATCCGGAACCGATCCGATCAGGCGAGTGCCAGATCGCAGGCGGACTCGCGTCCGTCGCGGCCGGTCTCGATCTCGTAAGTCACGGCCTGCCCGTCATTGAGCTGCGAGAGGCCCGCGCGCTCAAGGGCCGAAATATGGACGAAGATATCCCGTCCGCCGGTCTTCGCCTCGATGAAGCCGAAGCCTTTGGTCTGGTTGAACCATTTCACGGTGCCATTGGCCATCGTGATGTCTCCTATGATAAATGCTGCCCGCAAAACGCGACAGCCCGGCTCAGTCAATTCGAAAAGGCAGACTGAAGCCGACAAAGGAGACAGGTTGCAGAAGGGAATTACGTTGCCCGCTCTCACTACGCCGGTTCGGCGAAAATAGCAAAGGAAATAAGTAGCGTCCGGTTTTGCGCGATTTCGGCTGAGGGGGTTCAGAGGATCTGATCCGACCAGACTTCGAACCCCTCGAGGACATTCGTTCCGAAGGAATGGATCAGGGGAACGTCGGCCGCATCGCGGCCCTGAGCCACGAGAATGCGCCCGATGCGCGGGGTGTTGTTGCGCGGATCGAAGACCCACCAGCGCCCCTCCAGCCAGACCTCGATCCAGGCCGCGAAGTCCCCTGGCGGATAGGGCGGCGGTTCACCGATATCGCCAAGGTAGCCTGTGCAATAGCGGGCGGGGATGTTCATGCATCGGCAGAAGGCGATCGCCAGATGGGCATAGTCGCGGCAAACGCCCTGCGCCTCGGCATAGGCCTGGGCGGCACTGCGCGTGGCCCGGGCGGCGAGATAGTCGAACTGGATATGCGCATGCACGAAATCGCAGATCGCCTGCACCCGGGCGCGCCCGGGCGGGGTATGCTCGAACAGGCGCCAGGCGGTTTCGGACAGGGTGTCGGTCTCGCAATATCGACTGCCAAGGAGGTAGACGAGAACCTCGGCCGGCAATGCCTCCACCCGGTCGGACCCGGCCTCGGGCGGCTGCGGGTCAGGCTGGCCGCTATCGGTGATGATCGCTTCTGTGCCGATGCTGAACAGGCCCTCGGGCGCGACAAGGCGCGTGCACCAGTTGCCG
Organism: Thioclava atlantica; assembly: GCF_000737065.1. Taxonomy (GTDB): domain Bacteria; phylum Pseudomonadota; class Alphaproteobacteria; order Rhodobacterales; family Rhodobacteraceae; genus Thioclava; species Thioclava atlantica. The sequence continues at coordinate 164,186 of NZ_AQRC01000009.1, forward strand.
AACCCGTCGCGATAGGCGCTCAGCGGCACATTCGGCGTGGTTTTCAGATGATCGGGGAATTCGAGATCTCCGGCGCGGGAGAAATGCACATTGAGCAGCGCGATCATCGGCGTCGGCTGCGTCAGGCGGAGATCAAACCGGCAGCCGATCTTGATGCGCAGATCGGCGCGCTCGCCTGCGGCGGCTGATATGTCGGAAGGAGGCGGAAATGCCATCGGGCGGCGTCCTTTATATCTATGCAATAGCCACGCGAGGGCGCGGCGTGATCGAAATGATCGTTCCTGCGTGGCATGGCGCCCCTGCAAGATTTCGGCAGGACTGTCCCGGCAAGGCGAACCGTCACCAAGGGACAGCCGAACACGCGGGAGGGCCATTCCCACGATATGGGCTTGTCGCGTGTGAATGCGAGGCTCATGTGTCCCGATGCCGGGTTTTGCGTGCCGTCAAAGCTCTGCGTGACAGCGTGTTCCCCCTATCGAGGCGGATTTATTTATCACGCTATCAACGCCTTGCGTGGAAACTTCGCTCGAATGGATCAATTCTCTCGCAATCGCGGGACAAAGCGCCTACATCTTCCCTGCATCTCTTAATTCTCGGACCCTGTTCCTCCCGGCTCAGCGACGATCTTGAGCTTTGTCGGGCCGCTGCCCTTTGCAGGCGGCATTTGGAAAAGGAACCTTTCGGTGGTGCATGGCGCCGCCAAGCCGTTCGAGCAGACCAAGGATCGTGGCAAGCAAGCCGCGCTCTGTCGGGCCGAGACCGCGAAAGCTGCCCTCTCGATATCCTGGCGACGTTCGCTTGCCAGAGATTGACGATCGAGAAGCGCGCGCTTCGGCGCTGAGCTTTGCACGATCCGTTCGGGAAAAAGACCTGCGCGCGTGATCGCGCGCCAACCAATCAACCGCACGGTTTCGGAGAAATCCCCTACTGTGCCTTCGTGATCGCGCGACCGTTCAAATCGGAGCCATCACGGACACCAAGAAAGACAAGAACCTTGATAGAAATTTACTGGGGCCAACCCATCTCGCTCGTCGTGTCGCCGGAAGGCGACGTGAAAAACTTCAGCACAATCGAACAAGCGCACTACTGGCTACGCCGGAAATGGCCCGTCGCCGATGCGGCGCTGGATCACGCCATCGAGCGTGTCGAGGCGGCCATGGACTGCATGGGCACCGTTGGTGACGCACGCGCTGCTTTCCTCGGTGCCGCCAATACCGCTGGTTTCATGCCGTTCGACGCGAGTGTTCGCCCCCTTGCGGCCTGAGCGCATCCCCCAAAAGGCTTCCCAGCTGCGGGAGGCACGCGGTTTTGCGACGTCGAGGCCGCAAGCAGCCCGCTCGAAGCTTTTCGACGGGTTGTTCGGTTTCTGGACGCTGCTGCAGGCGCCGCTGATCCCGTGCCTTGCGCTGGCGCACCGACCGAGCTTCGTTCGGGCGGCCATTCGGTTCTGGACAGCCGGGTTCTCCCTGCTGTCGCGCGGGATCTTGCGGCAACGCGTGCGCGAAGTGGGACTCGAGAACAAACATCTCGACCGCCCCTGCATCTATGTCTGCAACCACCAGTCCACATGGGAGACACTGGCCTTCAACCGGCTGGTGCCCGATATCTGCATCATCGCAAAACACGAGTTGCGGCGCATCCCGATCTTCGGGTGGTTCCTCGCACATGCGCCGATGATCCTGATCGACCGGGGCGGTGGCGGGCGTGCTCTGGCGGGAATGATCACGCAGGCACGCGAAGAGGCCGCGAAAGGGCGCTCGATCCTGATCTTCCCGGAAGGCACGCGTGTCGGCGTCGACGACAGATGCGCATTCCAGCCGGGCCTGATCGCGCTTTACCGCAAACTCGGCCTGCCGATCGTGCCGGTGGCGCACAATGCCGGTCACGTCTGGCGCAAGGGTGTCAAAACCGAGGGAACGATCACGGTGGCCTATTTCCCCGCGATCCCACCGGGGCGTCCGGCTGCCGAGGCGATTGCGCAGGTCGAGGCCCTTCTCAATGTCGAGAAAGATCGCCTGGCCCCGGCCATGTCGTGATCGCAAGCGCTCGACGGATCGCGATTTCCGGGGCTCGATCTTCGGTTCGTCCTTGTTTTCTGCCCGTCAGACCCCATGTATAAAGAGCTTCGTTATACCGACCGCACCCTGTCTCCTTCATCGGCCTCAGTTTGCTTTTCGATCTGACCGGCCGACCTGTCGCATCCTGCGGGCAGAATTCAAAAGAAGGAAACAGCACGATGGCCAATGGCACCGTGAAATGGTTCAACTCCAGCAAAGGCTTCGGCTTCATCGAACCCGAGACGGGCAGCAAGGACGTGTTCCTGCATATCTCCGCGCTCGAGCGTTCGGGGATCTCGCATGTCGCTGACGGTCAGAAAGTGACCTTCGAGATCGAGACCGGCCGCGATGGTCGGGAATCCGCCAAGGATCTCGAACTCGTCTGATACAGTCCTTCGCGGGCCGGTTCCTTCCGGCCCGCGAAAGCGCGCCTGCGGCGCGCCGCCCAGAACGAAGAACGCCGTCCGGGCGCCGCATATGCTTCGAGAGACCACAAACGGCTTCTCGCGCCCTGTGTCGGGATGTTTCGGCGCGTTCACATGTCACCTGTAGAAACGGAGATCGAACTTGGGCTATTCACCTCAAAAGAAGCCACTGGACCTGAACGAATTCCTGAGCCAGCCGGCGAAGAAGCAATCCCGGAAAGGCTTTGGATATCGGCGCCCGCCGACGCTGCCGACAGCCGCCAAGCCGGAAACGAAATCGGCTGAAGGCGACGACAAAGCCTGATCGCGCAGTCTGGAGCAAAAGCGGATGCGACGCTTTTGCTGACAAGACCGGACTGTGCGCGATCTTCGCATTGCCGACGTTAGTGGCTTGCGCAGCGAATGGCTGCTCTCCGCCCAGACCTACGGACCCGTCGCGAACGGCCCGAAGCTGCCATTCGAACAGGGCGCGTCGAAGGCGCCGACCAGCTCTTTCCAGATGCTCGCAGGCCACCGCAGCGCTGGCACAGATCGTCCATCGGCCCTGGCGATGCGCTGTCGGTCAGTTCCGCGCCCATCCGGGTGGATGCCTATATCTATTGCGCTAAGGCATCCAGTTCGTCCATCAGCCCTGAGAATCGTCTCAACTGATCGTATTGCTCTTCGTCGATCCCGTCCGGATCGAAGTGCATCACGTCGTTTCGGATTTCGCGGACCTTATCCAGCTCAGCGCAAAATACGCCCCTGTCTACGCGAAGGTCGAGCAGTTTCCAGTTCTCTGGCTTCTGAATTATCCGAAGATACTCACCAAACGTTAGGTCGACGACAGATTGAATTCGCTCCCTTCTCTCCGAGTCCGTGTCGCCACAGACCTCCTGCAAAGTCTGGGTAGTGAACTTTCCATTCATCAGCTTTCGGATCTGGTTCTCAATCTGTCCGATGAGGAGAAATGGCTCTGATAGAAACTGAAATTGCTCGCTCAGATCTGTCGCAGTGACGATACCAGTAACCTTCTTGTCGGTTGAGGATCGGACGAAGACGAATTCGTGCTCGATGATCAATTTCGTAGCTTTGAACAGCGCTTCGCTTTCTTCCAGAGCGACGGCCGTCTCCATGGCGTCTCTCACTTCGACGAGATTATTCTCGTGGCTCAAGCGCTTGCCGATCGTCTTCCAGCTAATCGCACCGTTGAGGGTGCGCTCGTTCGACATGACCGCCAGCTGCGAGAAATCGTGCGCCAGCATCAGGGTAATCGCCTTCTCGACGGTATCCTGCGGGTTGACCGAAACCACACCGCAGTTGGCAGCCTTGAGCATGCTGATGAGGAAGTTTGCCTCTTTTGGGGCATAGGCTGCACCATCCTCGCCTTGGTCGCTACCGGAAGATTTGGTAGCAGCCGCTGCAACCGGCGCTTTCTTGAACGTTATTTCTGCGTCAATCCAGACCTTAGTGAAATCTGGGCTGGTTATGATACCCGCATTATCCAACTCGGTTTGTATTCTCTTGACGACCCCGGTGCGGCGCCTGCGGGCACCGAACCAGCGAAGCAACTCTCGGACCGTCGTCGAAGCTTCCTTTCCTTCGCCGATGTCGGCTTTGACCTCTTCGAACTCCTTGTTCAATTTGGTGCCCCTCCGATCATCCCGTTCCGATCGCGGTGAATTGCCCGGACGCTTCTATGCAGTCCAATACGTGGAGGACGAGGCGGAGGCCTCGGTATTCCATTGCGGTATTTTATGCCACGGCTTGACTGCATCGAAAAGAAAGAATGACAGCCAGGGACCGGCCGCACCCCTATTCTATTGCTGACGGCCCTGGCTATGCAGAAGCTTTCTTTCTGCACATTGCGGGCCTTGATCCCTGCGCTGCGAATGACCGCTCCCCGCCCTGGTGAGCGCCGAACGACCGGAATGGAAAATTGGACAATATGGGTTCATTTTTCTTTCTCGAGAAACGGAAATCCGCTAAAGTTTTTTTGAGAGAAATCTCTACTGAGCGCTGATTTTGCAAGCGCAACGTTATAGGAAAAGCGCGCAAACTATTGCGCGAATAGTGCGCAAACTTATGGGCGCCGAGCGCTGATTTCTTCGAAGAAAATCAATGTTCGGCGTGCAATGCTTCGCGCCGCCCTACATCTGCGCCGCACCAGGTCGAACGCAATCAAGGTCGGCGCCCTCACGATCGATCTCGACACCTGCACGGCCATCGCCGATGGCAAGACCCTGAATCTCGCAAAACGCGAACATGAGACGCTCTGCATACTTGCCGAACAGTTCGGCAAGACCCTGACCGGGGACATGATCAACCGACACCTCTATGGCGACGAGGCAGATCAGCACCCGCTGAGCAATATCGATGCTTATATCTGCCTGCTGCGCAAAAAACTTACCCAATTATCCACGAGAAAAAGCTGGCGCGTGGTGACCTGCGTATTGACGGGATGTAGTTTCCAACGGGGCCACATTCGGATACCAATCGAGAATGAAACGAACAAATAATTATCTAACCCGATTCACGCTTACTTTGAGCGTCGTGGCTGGTCTGCTTGCCAGCAATACGGAAGCGAGATCGGAATCAGCAGAGTTCCCGGGCGGTTTCAAACTTGGAAGCTCGCTCGAAGAAGCACAGCGGCACGCCACTTCCCGAGGTTGGGAACTTGTTCGACTTTCACCAGAACTACTAGGCCAGTGGGAAGTGGAAGGTAACACGGGAGCTGAAGTCGGTCTTTTCGTTTGCGATGATACAGTTACCAGTGTTCATCAATACAAACCCGGCGATTTGGATGAGTTCGCCAGAATTGTCACTGAACTTCGGATTGCGCGCCGCCAGATGGAACCGAACATCCAAGTCGTGACATTTGCATCAGGTGCGACCCAGATTTCGAATGTCGATGTGAGGTTTGAGGAGTTAGGCGGGCACAAAGTGAATGTGCAGCTGAGCAGCACCGCGGGTCGCCTCGGGATTTCCACGAACTACTTCATGGGAGGCGGGTGCCCAAAGCCATAGTGCCGACTTCACATTGGGCAATTCAGTCGGAGATTACACATCTGGCGTTCCACGAGATTAAGGCCAGCACAGCCCCCACTGGGGTGTTCTGCGAACTTGGCGACCAACTGCACAACAGAGCAATCCTCGCATCTGATCGACGACTGGGATCGGTTTCCAGACCGTCGTGGCAATCGTCTTTGTTCCAGATGATGTTTTCTGGTTCCTGATCCTCACCTCCTGCTGGCGATGGTTCCAGCGCCACAGAATTTCGTCCAGATATCTCTGAAGATGTTGTCGGCCCAAGCGATGGTAAACGCCAATCAGGGCGCGCTGCACTTGGGAGTTCACAGCCTCCACGGTGTTGATATGCGCTCCCTTGGAAGGCCGCGAATACTGTCGTTTGCCATGGTTGACAGTGTGGTGTGATGCAAAGCTCCGACCGATCTTCCGATAAGCGGTGTTGCTGTCGGTCATGAGGGCCGATGAAGGATCAATCCACTCATTCATGATCGGCCCGAGTGTCGCACCCTGCGCATTCGGGATCAGAGTCGCCTTTGCCCGCCCAGTGCGATCCGCCGCGACCAGAACCATGGGCTTGCCTGTGCCTCTACCCCGCTTGTTCTTCACACCTTTCTTGAACTTTGGCGCGCCACCAACATATGCCTCATCAACTTCGACAACGCCGGCCAACCTTGCGGAAACAGCCTCACGGTCATCCATCAGTTCCCGGATCGCATGCCCCAGCTTCCAGGCCGTTTTCTGATTCACACCCAGGATCCGCGCCATCACCACAGACGAGATTCCCTTGCTGGACGTCAGCACCAGAAAGATTGCTGCTATCCAGATCCGAAGGTCCAGTTTCGTGGCATGCATCGGGGTCTTTGTGGTGACCGTGAATTGGAGGCGGCATTCACGTTCGGCGCATTGGTAGAGGCCAGGGCGAGCAGTGCGCCCTTGGATTGGGGTTGAGCAAAGGCTGCCACAATGTGGGCAATGGCGACCAGATGGCCAGATCATTTCTTCAAGGAAAATGCGTGCGTGGCGCTCTCTGGGCATCTTCTTCCAGATATCTCGCACCGACTTCAATTCTGTGATCATACTTGCCTCCAACTCCGGGGATCGGCAATATTGGCCGAAACCGCGAATTCCAAAGAGACACGCTTCAAATCGCGCGAATTAGGGGAGCAAGTGTGTTTTCTATATGATTTTCAATGCCATGAAATCGGATACGCTTTGTTTCGTGGATAATTGGGAAATAATTTCAAAGATTTCTGATCTGAGGTTTTCTTGGTCCGCCATCTTGAAACTGCTCCACAATGAGCGATTTGCTCCGATTTCCTCGATGATGCGATCCACCACAGTCCGTGTCACTTCGTGCAATGCGCAAAGCTGATCGGCGGAGGTATTCTGATCGGCTGAAGTCGCTGCCAAAACCGTGCGAAGGAACGGTAAATAAACCTCGGGAATATCCGGCGTGCTTTCATCGCGATCGCTGGCTTCGCCACGTAGCTCGTCGATAATGGCTTGCAGTTGCTCGATGATCTGGTCCCACTGCGCGCCAAAGCCTTTCAGGATATCGTTCAGTCGTTCCGACATTTTCCTGAAACGGACCGGATCGGTTTCGAGGTTCTTGCGAATGTGAGAGCGGATCGCATGCTCCATCTCCGACGCCTTGGCTCGGCCACCAGCAGCTTGCCCGACTTGAGTGTCGAATTCTGCATCCGTCAGTTGCACGGGCGGAATCTTCGGATCGATACCGAGAGAAATGACGTGGTCGTCGATCAGCTTCCGCACCTTGGCACCGACGTCTG